>CAVTIB010000001.1:0-1310060 GCA_963734715.1 uncultured Solirubrobacterales bacterium | reverse complement strand
TTATCGCTCCGCTCACGACCGCCGTCGTGCTCGCGGGCGTCGCGGGCACCGCGATCACCGCGGACTTGGGCGCGCGCAAGATTCGCGAGGAGCTGGACGCGCTGCAGGTCCTCGGCGTCGACCCCGTCAAGAACCTCGTCGTCCCGCGCTTCCTGGCGCTAATGATCGTGACCGGCTTGTTCAACATCTATGGGCTGCTGTTCGGGATCTTCGGCGGCATCATCACCGCCGTCACCAAGGGCCAACCCCTCGGCCCGTTCTGGACGACGCTGCTCGCCAACGTGACGACCACCGACCTGTGGGGGTCGGTGCTGAAGACGACTTTGTTTGGGGCGATCATCGCGATCGTGTGTTGCTACAAGGGCATGTCCGCATCCGGCGGCGCTGAGGGTGTCGGGCGCGCGGTCAACCAGGCGGTCGTGATCGCATTCCTGGCGATCTTCGCGTTCAACTACGTGTTCGAACAGACGCTGCTCGCCACTCATCCCGAGCTCCTGATCATCAAATGAACGAATTGTTGGCGATGCCGCGTGAATGGTTGGCGGCGACGGGTGAGATCGGTCGCTTCTTCACCAACGTCATGCGTCAGGTGTATGGGTTGCACGTCTTCCGCTTCTTCGGCGAGGCGCTGCGCCAGTCGGGCATTCTGATCGTCTCGTCGACGCTCGTGATCGTGAGCACGGTGTTCATCTTCGGGTTGACGTGCGGGATCGAGGGTGCATATTTCACGCAGTCCCAGGGCGCGCCGTCGTTCGCGGGCGTGTTTACCGCGTGGTGCAACCTGCGTGAGGCGGCGCCGCTGATTTTTGGCTACATCATGGCCGCGAAGGTCGGTACGGGCATCGTGGCGGAGCTCGGCGCTATGCGGATCAGCGAGGAGATAGACGCTTTGGAGGTGATGGGCGTCGATTCGCTGACGTTCCTCTGCGCGACGCGTCTGCTCGCCGCCTGGATCGTGCTGCCGTTCATTTACATCGTTGCGCTGGGGTCGGCTTTTCTTGCCTCGTATATCGCGGTGGTGCATCAGGTCGCTTCGGTCTCCTCTGGTGGGTACCTGCTGGTCTTTTGGCAGTACCAGAATCCGGTGGACTTTTTGTACAGCATGACTAAGGCGATGACGATGGCTACGGCGGTTGTGCTCGTGGGCTGCTACTACGGCTACAACGCCAGTGGTGGGCCTGTTGGTGTGGGTCAGGCGACGGCCAAGTCGATGGTGCTCAATCTGGTGTTGGTGAACCTGATCGGGATGGTCGGCACGCAGATCTTCTGGGGCACGAACGTGCGAGCCCCAATCGGCGGGTGAACGATGGCCGAGGATCTACCGGCTGAGGACGTCGTGAACGAGGAGCCCGTTGCCGATACGGCGAACGCGGGGGTCGTGTTCGAGCCACCGCCCGAGGGCGATCCGGAGGAGTACCGCTACCACCTGGGTACGACACATGCCTCGAAAGTTCCGGCCGCGATCGAGTTCATCGATGTGCACAAGTCCTTCGGGCGCAACCACGTGCTGCGCGGCCTGAACATGGAGGTCCCGGAGGGACAGGTCTCGATGATCATCGGCCCCTCGGGCACCGGCAAGTCGGTCTGCATCAAGCACATCGTCGGCTTGCTATATCCCGACGAGGGCGACGTGATCGTGCACGGGCAATCGATCCCCAGCCTGGCCGACGCCGAGCTGTTCGAGCTGCGCAAGAAATTCGGCGTGCTGTTTCAGGACGGCGCGCTGTTCGGGTCGATGAACCTGTACGACAACGTCGCCTTCCCGCTGCGCCAGCACACTGAGAAGAGCGAAGAGGAGATCGCCGAGATCGTCGACCGCCGGATGCGCGAGGTCGGTCTTGGGGGGCGAGGGTACGAAGATGCCCAACGAGCTCTCCGGTGGGATGCGCAAGCGTGCCGGGTTCGCGCGGTCGCTGGTGCTCAATCCGGAAATCGTGCTGTTCGACGAGCCGGACTCGGGTCTCGATCCTGTGCGCACTGCACTGCTGTGCGAGCTGATCAAGGAAGTCCACGCGGAGAACGGTGGGACCTATGTGGTGATCACTCACGACATCATGAGCGCGCGGCGTGTGGCCGAGCACATCATGGTCCTGTGGAAGGGCCGGATCGTCGAGTCGGGGCCGGCGGCTGAGCTGTTCGCAAGCGAGAACCCGTTCGTCCGCCAGTTCCTCTCGGGCGAAGCGCAGGGTCCTCTCGGTATGGAGTCAGCTCCGCTCGGCCGTTAGCCGCCCTGTCGGGCGGTGCTGGCCGATCTTTGATCGGTCGCCGGCCGGTGCTGGTGGTGGTGCTCGCGACCGTGCTCGGGCTGGGGGGCGCGGCCTACGCGTTGCGGTTGAGCCCCACGGCGGCGACGAATACGTTCGTATCGAGTTCCAGCCCCGAGTACAGGGCGACCCAGAAGTTTTACGAGAACTTCGGCGAAGAGCCGATCGAGGTGCTGGTGAAAGGCGACCTGCAGCAGCTCGTGCTCAGCTCGGACGTTGACCGGCTGGTGGGTCTGGAGGGGTGCCTATCGGGCAATATCCCTTCGCAGGGCCTCGCGGGAGTGGGCGGCGCGAGTGGTCCGTGCGGTCAGCTCGCCAAGGCGCGAACGGTGAAGGTGGTGTTTGGTCCCGGCACGTTCATCAACGAGGCCGCCGAAGTGGGCAACGAACAGCTCACCGCAGAGACTAAGCAGGCCGAAGCCGAGGCCAAGCAAGCCGAACGGGTTGTGAGCAAGGCGGCGCTCGCGCACGGAGAAAGCGCCGAAGAAGCGCGGAAGCTCGGCAAGCAGGCGAGCTCGATCACGCTCGCGCGCTTCAAGGAGGGTCTTGCGACGCTCGCGCTCCAGTACGGTCTCACCGCGCGCCCGAGCCTCGATGATCCGAGCTTTGTCTCGACGCTGGTGTTCGACCCGACCAAGCCGGCGGGCACGCCGAAGCAACGTTTCGCGTACCTGTTCCCGAGCCGCGAAACGGCCTTGATATCGGTGCGCTTGAAGGCCGGCCTGAGCGAAGGAGAGCGGACGCGCACGATCGCGTTGATCCGTCAGGCGATAGCGATGAAGCAGTGGCGGCTGGCTCACGGGGAGTCCTATCTCCTGACGGGCCAGCCGGTGATCGTCGCGGATCTGACGGGAGCGATCACGCACTCGATCGAGCTGTTGCTGGTGGCGGTGATGCTGGTGATGGCGCTCACCCTCAGCCTGATCTTCCGGGGGCGCCCGCGGCTGCTGCCGCTGGGTGTGGCGCTGCTCGCCGCCGCGCTGACGTTCGGCGCGCTGTCGGTCGTGGGGGCTTCGCTGACGGTGGCCTCGATCGCCGTCCTGCCGGTGTTGGTGGGGTTGGCGGTGGACTACGCGATCCAGTTCCAGTCGCGTGTGGAGGAGGTGTTTGCCGAAGGTGTGGATGACGCTCGGGTGGCCGTTACACGGGCGGTGACGGTCGGTGCGCCGACGATCGCCACCGCCGGGATCGCGAGCGTCGGGGCGATGCTCGTGCTGCTGCTCTCGCCGGTGCCGATGGTGCGTGGCTTCGGGCTGTTGCTGGTGGTGGGCGTCGTGGTTGCGTTCCTGTGCGCGCTTACGGCGGGGTCTGCCGTTCTCGTGCTGGCCGATCGGCGCACGTCCGGGAGGCGTTGGATGCTCGATACGAGCCTGGGCGCTGCCTGGCGAGGGGCGCGTGAGCTGCTGCTGGACAATCCTGTAAATCGCTTCGTGGCCAGGGTCGCGTTGATCGAGGCTCCACGCCGGCCGGGACGCCTACTCGGCGTGGGACTGGCTCTGGCGGCGCTCGGCTGGGGGCTGGATACACAGACGCAGGTGCAGACGAACATCGAAAAGCTGGTCCCGCAGAACCTCGAATCGTTGCGGAGCCTGAACGCGCTCGAGCGCGCCACGGGCGTGGGCGGGCAGCTCGATTTGATGGTCAGTGGTCAGAACCTGGCGAAGCGGTCGACGATCGAATGGATGAGCTCGTATGAGAGCACCGTGTTGAAGCGCTTCGGGTACAGCTCCACGCGGGGCTGTGGGCAGGCGCGACTGTGCCCGGCCTTCTCGCTGCCGGATCTGTTTGCTGGCTCCACGACAACCACCGGCGCTGGCGGCGCGAGCACACCGAAGCTCAAGCAGGCCGACGTGAAGGGCCTGCTCGATGAGATTCCGCCGTACTTCTCGCAGGACGTGATCACCCCCGATCGCCGCGCGGCGACACTGGCGTTCGGCATCCGCTTGATGCCGTTGGCAGAACAGCAGCGGGTAATTGAAACGATGCGCTCGACCCTGCACCCGCCACCGGGAGTCACCGCGCAGTTGGTGGGCCTGCCGGTTCTGGCGGCTCAATCGGGTGCCCAGGTGGCGTCCCCCTGGCGGCGTCTGGAGACATTGCTGATCGGGCTTGCGGCGGTCGCTCTGGTGCTCTTGATCGCTTTCCGCGGCGACCGTCGCCGAGCGCTTGTGCCGCTTGTGCCGATCACGCTCGCGACGGGCTGGTCCGCGCTGATCCTGTTCGCGGTGAGGGTGCCGCTGAACCCGATGTCGGTCGGCTTGGGCGCGCTGGTGATCGCGATCTCCACCGAGTTCAGCGTGCTGCTGTCTGAGCGCTACCGCCAGCAACGGCTGCTGGGAGAGAGCCCGATCGAAGCGTTGCGCCGCACGTACCAGCGTACGGGCGCCGCGGTGACGGCATCGGGGGTGACGGCGATTGCGGGCTTCGGTGTGCTGGTGCTGTCGGACATCCGCATGCTCCGCGACTTCGGCCTGGTGACGCTGATCGACCTGAGCGTCTCGCTCGTGGGGGTGCTGGTGGCCCTACCCGCGGCGCTGCTGATCGCGGAGCGAGACCAGCCGGCAAAGCTGCTCAGCGGCCATGACTCGTAATAGCTCGCGCTACGGGCGCTACGTGGGCATCCTGGGGGTGCTGATCGTGGTGCTGTTCGTGATCAACGCGACGTTGACGAGGACAAACGGCGTCGGTGGCCTCGAACCCGGCCACCGCGTCGCGCCGTTCGCCGTGCCACTTGCGCTGGGCGAGCTGAACGGCGATGCCAATATCGCCACCCACGCCGACGAGGGCGAAGAGGGGAAGCGCCCCGCGTGCTCGGTGAGAGGAACGGGGATCCTGAATATCTGCGAACTCTACGAACAGGGACCAGTGGTGCTGGCACTGTTCATCGACGCGGGCTCGTGCCCGCGGATTCTGAGTGACCTGCAGGCGCTCGCGCCCTCCTTCCCGAAGGTGCGTTTCGCGGGGGTGGCGCTGAAGGGGGAACGGGGTAAGTTGCGGGCGCTGATACGAGCGCGGAACCTGAGCATCCCGATCGGCTTCGATCGCGATGGGGTGCTGTCGGCGCTATACAAGGTGGTGAGTTGCTCGCAGGTGACCTTCGCCTATCCGGGAGGTGTGGTGCAGAGCAAGCCGCTGCTGGAAGGACCCGCGCCGGCGACGTTGCGCGCGAGAGTCAGTGAGTTGACGCTTGCCACCCGCGAGCGCGGTTGGAAGCCACGGGCACCGTGAGCTCCGACCCGCCTTCCGAGTTGGAGTTTGGCTGGCGTGCGCGCGATGTCGAGCAGGAGATCCCCGAGCTGCGGTTGGTGCTCGCGCAGGCGCGAGTGGGTCGACCGGGCTCGGTTATCACCGGCTCCACGCCCGGGATCGAAGATCGCTTGCGCGAACTGTCTAACCGATTCCGGGGGGCAAGAGCGGTGGCCATTCGTAGGGAGCCGGTACCGGCCGCCTACCGGGTCTTCTTCCGCCACATCGGCCTCGACCCCGACGTGGTGCGCACACCGATCGAGGCGGTGGCGCTCGAGCGGATGTTGCGTGGCGGCTTCCTCTCCGGCGGTCTACTCGAGGACATCCTGCTGATCGCGCTGGTGGATACCAGCGTGCCAGTCTGGGCACTCGATTCCGAGGCCGTAGACGGCCCACTCGGCATCCGCGCGAGCGGTGAGGGCGAGCCCTTGGGAAGATCCCCCGGGGCCCCGCTCCTACCAGCCGGCAGGTTGGTGGTGGCGGATGCCTCGGCGGCGCTGGCTCCTCTGTTCGGCGAGCTGGCCCCGGGCCATGAGGCCGGCGCGGACACGCGTCATTTGACGCTGTTCGCGATCCAGGTAGCCGGTGTGCCTTCGCTATACGTGGAAGAGGCGCTGTGGAGTTGTCGCACGGCGGTGGAAGCACCGTGAGAGACGCTGATAAACTCGGCGATTCCGGCGCGAGGAAGAGGAGATGGGCGTGACCCAGTCTGGGCTTGTCATAGATCGTGACCGACCAGCGAGCGAGGCTGTCTCAGTCGCGAGCCCTCGCCAGATCGCGGTCGGTGAGCATGACGCTCGCACCGCCTTGAGAGCGCAGATCGGAAAGCTCGAGCGCGAGTGCTCGGCGATCGTCGCCAACGCTTTCCCAAACCTCTCCCCGGCAGACATTCCGACTATCGGTGGCGAGGCCATGAGTGGCCCATGCCTGCTCACACTGGAGGAGTTGGAGCGGATGCGCGACCGACTGGCCGGCAGTAGCCATGACCTGCGCCGGCTTGCGCGGGAGCGTATAGAGCATGAGCGCCGCTCGCGCGAGCTGCTGGAGGGGATGAAGCTCGAACCTGGTCGCTACAAGTTCATGCGCCTGCCGGTGCGAGATCTCGGCCAAGGGGGATGCGGGGTGTGGGAGGTGCGTCCCCGGCTCGGTCTGATCGGGATGCTCGCCGGGTGGTGGCACGTCAAGCTCTCTTCCGGCTGTCCCTAGGGACAGGGGTCACGCGAAAGCGTGACCCCTGGGGTGGGTGGGTTTTAATCGGTCGTAGGGGCCGCGCACGGTGCGCGGCCCCGGATCACTTACCGACTGAGGGCCATCGCGCGGTGTTCGCGCGGAGCGTGGTGCGGCGGCACCTGGTATGGACGGGGGTCGAGTTCCGTGGCTTGATCTCCGCTTTGCGGAACAGCGGTAAGCATCGCCGCGAGCGTGCGGCGTTGACGGTCGGTCATCGATCCGACGGTCTTCTTCTCGGACATCGCGATTTGAGCGAGGAATTTGCGGCAGCGGGTCTGTCCCCAGCGGCGCTGGCTCATCAGCAGGTCGGCTACCGCCATGCTGTCCGCCTCCCATGGGCAGTCGAGGATCACGGCGGCGACACAGATCTCTCCCAGCGCGACCCGGCGCTTGAGCGAGGCGCGGGCGAGGCGAACCTTGTTGGCACGTTCCAAGGCACGCATATATTGAGGCCCGCCCGCCCGGTCGGCAGGGGAAATCGTCGCTGTCGCGTTCATGTGAGCACTCTCCCCGTTGTCGCCGCTGCAGACGCGGCGAGCAACATCCTTGCTTGAATTTTGACGAGATGCGCTAGACACGGCCGACTGAAGTCAATCCGCGACGAGTCGCGGTTGACACCGGCACTTGGGACCCCCTACGGCTGCTTGGGGGTGAACTTCAGACGGTCATGCAGAGCGCTCTTGGAAGCTACGTCAGGACGGGGTTCGCGGTCAACAGCGCGACCGCGGTTCGTACGCTAGAAGCGACCTTTTTTCTTGCCGTAATGACTTGTGAAGAAATGGACAAGCGCAATAGCCTCAGTTTGGAGCTGGCAGCGGGCCGTGCTCGGCCTCGAACTCGCGCTTGACCCTGGCGAAGACGGCGAGGGCTCGGTCGATCGTGGCCTCGTCGTGGGTCGCCATCACGCTGGTGCGCAGCAGCGCGCCCCCCGGGGGCACCGCGGGGTGCAGAGCGGTGTTGACGAACACTCCGCCGTCATACAGCGCCCGCCACAGCAGCGCGGCCTTCCAGTCGTCGCCAACGAGCACGGGCACGATCGGGGTGACGATCGTGGGGGCGCCCGTGGCGTCAGGGCGCACGCCGGGCGCGACAGTGACGCTTGCGCACATGGGCAGCGGTTGCGGGGAGACCACGGCGAAGTCGAGCTCCGCGAGGCCGTCGCGCAGGCGCCAGGCGTTGTCGAGCACTCGCGCGAGCAGGGGGGGACCGTCCGCCGAGCGGGTCACGCGCAGCGCCTCGAGCGCGGCGCCGAGCGCGGCCGGAACGGCAGAGGCGGTGAACAGGAACGCCCGCGAGTAGATGCGCAGATACTCGATGACATCGGCCGGTCCCGCGACGAAGCCGCCGCAGGAGGCGAGCGACTTGGAGAACGTGCCCACGCGCAGATCCACGCGATCCTCCACGCCGAGCAGCTCGGCAGTGCCCGCGCCGCGCATGCCGAGCACGCCGGCGCCGTGAGCCTCGTCGACCATCAGGCGCGCGCCGTAGCGCTCGCACAGGTCGCAGATCTCACGCAGGGGTGCGATGTCGCCCTCCATCGAGAAGACGCCGTCGACCACGACCAGCACGCCGCCGCCGTCGGTCTGGGCGCGGTCGAGCATCTTCTCCAGTTTGTCGAGGCGGTTGTGGCGGAACGGCCGCAGCTTCGCGCGCGAGAGCAGGCAGCCGTCGAGGATCGAAGCGTGGTCGCCTGCGTCGACGATCACCGTGTCGGTAGGTCCGAGGATCGTGCCCAGCACGCTGAGGTTGGCTTGATGACCGGTGGTGAAGACGAGCGCGTCCTCGGTGTTCATCCACTCCGCGATCTCCCGCTCGAGCTCCAAGTGCAGCGGGATCGTGCCGTTCAGAAAGCGCGAGCCTGTCAGGCCGGTGCCGTAGCGGTGCAGGGCGTCCTCGGCCCCGTGCATCACCCGCTCATCGCCGGTGAGTCCGAGATAGTTGTTGGAGCCGAGCATGATGCGCTCGGCGCCCTCCATCTCGACGACGGGCATCGCCGCCGAGGTCAGGACGTGGAAGTAGGGCAGCACGTCGGCCTCGCGTGCGGCGCGCAGCACCTGCTCGCGCTCGTGGCCGTGGACCTTGGCGAAGACGTCAGTCGGGGGGGCCGTGGCTGCCAGCTCGTTCGACGGGCCGGTGGTCGGCGTTGCGGAGGCGTCGGTCGGAGTGTGCATGTAGGGTGCGGGCGGTGGGCGTCGAGGTCACACCTGTCTCCGGTGGGGGAGACCTGAGGAAGTTCATCGGCCTGCCGTTCCGCTTGCATGCTAGCCACCCGCTGTGGGTGCCCCCGCTGAAGCTCGAGCGCAGGCTGTTCCTGAACCGCAAAATGAACGCGTTCTTCACCCACGGTGAAGCCGAGTACTTCCTCGCCTGGCGCGACGGTCAGGTGGTCGGCCGCATCAGCGCGCAGATCAACCATGCCTTCAACGACTACCGGAAAAAGAACTGGGGTTGGTTCGGCTTTCTCGAGTTCGAGGACGATCTGGAGGTGCTCCAAGCGCTGCTCAGCGCAGCCGAGGGATGGCTCACGGAGCGCGGCAAGGAGCGGATGGTCGGGCCGGCGAGCTTCGCGATGAACGACGAGAGCGGCGTGTTGATCGAGGGCTTCGATCTGCGTCCGATGATCGTCCAGCCCTGGAACCCGCCCTACTACCAACAGCGCCTGGAGCAGGCGGAGATGGCCAAGGCGATGGACCTGCTGATGTGGAAACTCGAGGTCTCAGACCGCGAGAAGGTGATGCCCGTGATCTGGGAGCTGGCGGAGAAGGTGCAATCCGAGCATGGGATTCGCGTGCGCCCGATGCGCCGGCGGCAGTTGCGCAAAGACATGGACGCCTTCGCCGAGGTCTACAACGCCGCCTGGTCGAAGAACTGGGACTTCGTGCCGTACTCGAAGAAGGATCTCGACGCCTACGCCCAGGAGATACAGCTGGTGTTCGACAAACACTGGTGCTTTATCGCCGAGAAAGAAGACACCGGCGAGGTGGTGGGCATGGCGATGACCTTCCCGGATATAAACCAGGTGCTCGAAAAGATGAAAGGCCGCCTGCTACCGCTCGGCTGGTGGCACTTCTTCAACAAGGGCCGCATCACCGATCGGGTGCGCGTCGGCTTCCTGGGGGTCAAGCCGGAGTACCAGCACACGGGGGTCGCCGCGCGCCTCTACCAGCTGCACTTCGACGCCGCCGAAGTACGCCCACAGAAGGGCGGGGAGATGGGTTGGATCCTCGAGACGAACACCGCGATGAACCGCGGCATGGAAGCGATGGGCGGTCAGATCGTCAAGCGCTACCGGGTCTACGAGCGAGTCCTGGCTGCAGCCAGCGCGCCCACGTCTATGCAGACATAGGTAACCCGCCAAGGGCCGTCCTCGATTAGCAGTCTGGGCCGCTCCCTACACTTCACGTGATGGGTGACACCGAGGAAGTCGATGCCCTGCCGGTGCTCGCAGATGAGCCAACAGTGGTGCGTGCGACATCCGACGAGCGGGCGCTTCCGTCTGATCTCCGATCAGGACGCGTAGTCGTGCCCGCCGTGCAGGCTGCCGCGGTAGCGGCCGGGGGGTTTGTGGCGGGCGCAGCGGTCGTCGGTCTCGTGCATCGCCGTCGCCAGCGGCCTGTCGCCGCGCTCGCGAGGGGCCGCCGCGCCAAGCGGCGTCTGGGTCGAGGTGGGAGGGATACCCGCTCCGTCAGTCGAGCCGGCGAGTTGCTGCAGATCGTGGGCAGTCGCTCACTACTCGTGGACGTGCACCTGCTCGGCGGCGCCGGAGATCGCTGAGGCGACTCTGCCCCTGCGCGAGCAGGCCGGGCCGGCCGGTCGCGTCGAGTTGCGCGTCGAGGTGACCTCGGCGGGGCGGGCGGGCTCTTTTCGTCTCCCCCGGCGCAACGGCATGGATGGCTTGATGCGCCGCCGTGGCGGGGTGTTGGAACGATTGCTGCATCACGAGGACGAGCCGGTGGCGGTGCGCGTGGCGCAGACGGCCGATGACAGGGTTCTGTTCGGCGCGCGCGCCCGCACGCGCGCGACCGCGAGGTACGGCATCGAACGGATGCGGTTTGCGCTTGGGGTAGACGACGACCTGGGAGCCTTTCACCGCCGCTTTGCAAACGACCCACTGATCGGGTGCTCGGTGCGCTCGCGCCCGTGGCTGCGGGTGGGTCGCCGGCCGGAGCCTTTCGAGGCGCTTGTTTGGGCGGTGTGCGAGCAGCTGATCGACTACGAGCGCGCGGCCGCGATCCAGAGCCGGCTGGTCACGCGACTCGGACGGCGCTGGGCCGGCGGAGACGAGGAGGCATGGGCTAGCGGCTTGCGCGACCTGCCGACGGCCGCGAAGCTGAGCGCGACGGCGCCGGCAATGATCGAGTCGTGCGATCTCGCGGCGGCGCGCGCGATTGCGTTGAGAATGGCCGCGCGCGAGGTGGCACAGGGGCGAGTGGATCTGCACGGGCCCGAGCACGAGCGTGGCTGGAGGCGCCTGCGCACGATCCACGGCATCGGCGCGTGGACCGTTGAGATGATGGCGCTGCGCGGTCAGGGCCGCTACGACCAGCTGCCCGCCGGCGACCTCGGCCTACTGAAGCTCGTTGGACGCCAGCTCAGCGGCGGCGACGAGAGAGCCCGCGCGCAAGAGCACGAGGTACGAGCGTTCTTCGCTCCTTACGGAGAGTGGGCCGGCTTGGCCGCTGTGCACATGCAGGGTCTGTAGGTGCGCTGAGGTATCGCCCAGGGGACTTATTCTTCGCTTTTTCCCAACCCTTCCCCGGGCAGAAACTCGTTGGTGAACGGTGGCAGGGCTGTGTTCGGGCTGTGGTGGAGAAGCCCGTGCGCGAGCATCCAGCTGCCGAAAGCGGACCACGCCGTGGGGTCTTGATAGCCGTAGGGGTGACCGCCGGCCGGCAGCGCCGCGGGCAGCGTGCGTTCGATCGAGGCGAGCTGCAATTTGGGTTCGAGCGAGGGGTTGGCCTTCATCACGAGCGACGCCGCGGCGGCCGGATCGGCGCGCACCGCGCGCTCGCCGCGAGTGAGCGCCTGGAGGAACGCACGCAGGTCCTGGCCGTGGAAGCGTGCCTCTTCTTCACGCACGACCAGCACGAGCTCATCGTAGGTGGGCACGCCGGCCTGGTCGATCGGGATCGTGACAGGGTGCTTGTGCAGTAGCTGGAGCTGGAGCGCCTCGTAGTTCCAGTAGCCGCCAATCGTCGCGGCCACCTTGCCGGAGAGCATCGCGGGGACGAGGTTGAAGCCGACGTTCACTTCATGCACAGATGACGGATTCACCCCCGCGGCCTGTAGAGCCGATTTCAGCTCGGCCGCCTGATAGGGGATTCCCGCTGTGCCGACGGTCTTGCCGGCGAGGTTGGCGACGCTCGAGATGTGCGCCGAGGGCAGCGCGATGATCGACGTCAGCGGCCGCTGCACGAGCGCCGCGATCGAGACCAGTTTCAAGCCTTCGTCGCGGGCGAGCAGCAGCTCGGGCTCGTAGGAGATCGCCATATCGACCTTGCCGGCCGCCAGCAGCTTCAGCGGTTCGGCTGCTTCGGAGGGGACCACCGGCTTTACCTCGAGCCCCGCGGCGCGGAAGTCGCCCGCGGCGAGCGCGGAGTAGAGCGGCGCGTGGTCGGCGTTGGGGAACCAGTCGAGCATCACCGTGAAGGACTTTGTCTTGGCGGCCGAGATCGTGTCCTGCTTGGCGCCGCAGGCCGACAGAACGAGCGCGCAGGCGATGACAGGCACAGCGAGTCTGATCTTCAACGGAAGTCTCCTCTTGATTGGTTTGCCCACGGCGCCAGCCGGCGCTCCACGAGGGCGAGGGTGTAGAAGCAGGTGATCGCGAAAAGGAACAGCACCGCGGTGCCGGCGTATGCCCGCGGAGTCTGAAAGCCGATATCGGTCGTGATCTGGCGGCCGAGGCCGGGATACGGTCCCGTGGTGGCGGTGGTGACCTCGGCGATAAAGGCGCCGATCACGCCAACCGCAAGTGCGATTCGCGCGCCGCTGATCGCCGCGGGCAACGCCGCGGGTAGCTCCGCAAAGCGAAATGCCTGCCAGCGTGAGGCGTCGAGGGTGCGCAGCAGCTTGAGCTGGTCGGGATCGACGGCGGCAAGCCCGTCGACGGTCGTGACCACCACCGGGAAAAAACAGATGAGGGTGATCACAACGAGCTTGGGGAAGATGCCAAAGCCCCACCAGAAGACCAGCAGAACGCCGATCACCGGAATCGGGACCGCCTGAGAGCCGACCGCCAGCGGATACACCGCGCGGCGAAACAGCGGAGACAGGTGGATCGCCACTGCCACCGCGAAGCCGCTCAGCAGCGCTAATCCCAGTCCCAGCACTACCTCCTTAGCGGTGACGATGAAATTGTCCCCGATCAGGCCCGCATAGTTCCAGAATGACGTTGCCACGGCGTGGGGGGCCGGGAGCACAGCCGGATCCACCCCTCCTAGATCAACGTACAGCTCCCATACACCGAGCAGTCCCGCTACGAGCAATAGCGCAGGAAGGACACCAAGGACACGGCGTCTCACAGCTCCTCACCCAGCCCAAGGGCTCTAAGCGCCTGCTCGCGCAGGCCGATCACCGCGGCGTCGGTGCGTGAGCGCGGACGGGGGAGATCCACCTCGAGCTCTGCCCGCACGTGTCCGGGGCGGGAGGAGAGAACCGCGACACGGTCGGCGAGCACGACTGCCTCCTCGACGTCGTGGGTAACGAGTATCACGGTGCGCGGTTCGCGCCGCAGGGCCCGGCCCAGCCACCCCTGCATCTCCGCGCGCGTGATCGCGTCGAGCGCGCCGAACGGCTCATCGAGGCAGAGGACGGGCTTGCCCGACAGCAGCGTCCGCAGGAAGGCCACGCGTTGGCGCATACCTCCTGAGAGCTCGTGTGGGTGGGCTTGCTCGAAGCCTTCCAATCCGAGCTCCGCGAACATCTCCGCCGCCTCGGCGCGGGCCTCGGTACGCGGTCGGTGGGCGATGCGCAGCGCGAGGGCGGCGTTGTCGACGGCACTGAGCCACGGCAGCAAGAGGTCGTGCTGGGGCATCAGCGCGGCGGGCGCGCATTCGATCGTGCCTGCGTCCGCGGCCTGCAGGCCGCAGATCAGCTCCAGCAGGGTGCTCTTCCCGCAGCCGCTCGGGCCGACCACCGCGAGCAGTTCTCCGTGATCGGCGTGCAGTGAGACGCCGCTGAGCGCCTGCAGGGGCGCGCCGTTGCGGTCGCGGTAGGCATGACTTACGTCGCTGAGGCTGATGCCGTCGTTCACGCCACTGCTCACCCGAGGTGTTCGTTGCGGGCGCGGCTGCAGTTCGGTTGGCACTTCGCTCCCTCCGCGGGCATTACCCCACAGGTTCAAAGGGTCAGCACCGGGAATCGTCCGTGCGCCATCTCAGCCGGCTTGCCCGCCAGCACCCCTGTTTGCTCATGGTGATGCTACCGCGCGGGGACGCGTATCCTCATTGCGAGAGCTACAGCGCGCTGTTGACCGGCCGCGTGAGCGCGCGGACGAAGTCCTCCAACTGGGCGGTCGTCCAGCACTCGAAGGCGGTGCAGAACTCCTCGTAGGCGGCGATCACGGAGTCGCCGTAGTTCCAGTACAAACGTGGCTCGGGGTTCAGCCAGAACGTGCGCCCGGCGCGGGCGGCGAGTTGGGCGAATAGGTCGGCGCGAGGATCGCGGCCGTTCGTGCGCGCATCGCCGAGGACGATCACGGTGGCGCGCGGGTGCAGGTCTTCGCCGACCAGCTCCAGCATCTCCGACCAAACGCGCCCGTAGTCGGTGTAACCAGAGATGTCGGCCACGCCCGCATCGGTGGAGATTCGCTCGCTGACCGCTTTGAAGTTGCGCTCGTGCGCGAAGATGTCGGTCACCTCCGAGACGCGCTCGATGAATACGAACGAGCGCATCTTGCGAAACGAGTCGTGCAGCGCGTGGAGTACGGAGAGGAAGAACACCGACGCTGAGGTCACGCTGGTGGAGACGTCGCACAGCACATAGATCTCGGGGCGTTTCGGCCGGCGCGGGCGATACTTGAGCACCACCGGCACGCCGCCGGTCTGCAGCGAGGCGCGCATCGTGCGTCGCACGTCCACCTGTGCGTGGCGGCGGTGGCCGCGGGCCTGCATCCCCTGCGTGGCCAGGCGGCGGCGTAGCTGGATCACGACGCGGTGCACGGCCGCCAGGTCGGCCAGGGGCCCCGACGGCAGCGCTCGGTCGAGCTCGCCCAGGGGACGGGACGGGGGCAGGCTGCCGGTGCGCTCGATCTGGCCGCGCTCGAGCTCCCGCCGCAAGAGAGCCTCGAAGCGGCGCAGCGCATCGCGCGGCAGCCCGTCGCGGCGAGGATCCTCGGGGGGTAGGTCGGGCTGGGGCTCGGTGCGCAGGCCGAGCGCCCGGCGGATGCGCTGGACATCGACACCGATCACGCCCGAGCCCTCCTCGCGGCGCCCGAAGGCGGCGATCGCCATCCGCGCGAGGTCGCGCATCGCTCCCTCTGACCCGTCCCTCAGCGCGGCCGCGATCTGTGCACGCAGGGCTTGCAGATCTTCCGGGGAGAAGCTCGTCGAGGTCGATCGTCCCGGATGTGAGCTGAGAGGAGTCTCCCTCGCGCACGCCCTCGCGCAGGGCCGCGACCTCGACGGCGCGGAAGAAGAAGCGCTCGAATACCAGCTCGAATACGCGCCGATCCTCTTGGCTCTTTGCCAACGTCGCGGCGAGCGCCTCCCTGAAGTCTCCCTGCTCGGTCCAGGGGACCTCGCGCAGCACGGCGAACGCATCCAACAGCTCCGAGGTGCCGACCGCGACGCCTTCGCGGCGCAGCTCCTCGCCGAGCTCGAGGATGCGGGCCGGCAGGCCCTCAGGCGGCGGCATCGGCGGCCGGTGAGCGAAGCTTCAGCCCGACGCGCTCGGCCACGATATCCATGTCGGTTCGGTGCTTGACGATTACCGACATCGTGTCCATGAACGTCCGCTCGTCGATGTCGTCGGCGCCGAGCAGCAGAAGAGCGCGTGCCCAGTCGATCGACTCGGCGATCGAGGGCGGCTTCTTCAGGTCGAGCTCCCGCACCATCCCGATCACCTCGACCAACTTGCGCGCCACCGTCTCCGACAGCTCGGGGGCGTGCAGCCGTACGATCTCGAGCTCGTGCTCGAGCTCGGGGTAGTCGAGCCACAGGTATAGGCAGCGGCGCTTCAGCGCCTCGGTCAGCTCGCGTGAGTTGTTGGAGGTCAGCAGCACCACCGGGTGCGTGCGCGCCTCCACGCGGCCGAGCTCGGGGATCGAGATCTGGAAGTCGGAGAGCACCTCCAGCAGCATCGCCTCGAACTCTTGGTCGGTCTTGTCGATCTCGTCGATCAGCAGCACCACCGGCTGCTCGGAGGCGATTGCGCTCATCAGCGGACGGGCGAGCAGGAACTCCTCCCCGAAGATGTCCTCCTGGACCGCCTCCCAGCCTGTGTCCGACGCCTCGGCCTGGATCCGCAGCAGCTGCTTGCGGTAGTTCCACTCGTACAGCGCCTTCGCCTCGTCCAGACCCTCGTAGCACTGCAGCCGCACGAGCTCACGGCCGAGGTAGAGCGCGAGTGACTTCGCCAGCTCGGTCTTCCCGACGCCAGCCGGGCCCTCGACGAGCACGGGCTTGCCGAGCTTGGCGGCGAGGAACGCCACCAGCGCGGTCGACTCTCCGGGCAGGTACCCAACCGCGCGCAGGCCCTCGGCGACATCTGCGACGGAGGCGGGCGCCGAGGACAACGCCGAGGACAAGGGGGCGGACATCGTCCGCGCAATGATAGGCGTCTACCGTTGCTCGGGCTCGGGCGCCGGACCGGATACGAGGTTTGGCTCGGGGTCTGGGGCGTGGTCCTCGAAGGACAGTTGCTCGGTCGCGTCCTCCGCGGTGCTGGCGCGGCGCGCGGCACGGGGACGTGGCGTGGTCTGCGGTGGCGGTGTGCGGCGGGCAGAGTGTGCGAAGGGAGGCTCAGGCTCGCGGCCGATCGGGAGCTCGGCCAGCGGCCTCTGGCTGGCGTGGAGAGCGCACAAGCGGAGGGTCTGGTTGGGCGCCAGCACGCATTCGCGAGCCGGAAACCGCGAGCAGGCCGGCGGCGGCCAGCGCGAAGAAGATCCCCCACTGAATACCGACGTTCGCGGCGATCCCATGACTGGTGATACCGGGCTTGTCGAACAGTCGCAACACGAGCAGCAGCGCTGTCCAGACCCCCGCTGCGAACACCACGGAGCCGTCGCCGCCCGGGAGCTGGAAGGAGCGTCGCTCGCCACGCGCGAACAGCAGATAGAGCACGGCCACGGCTACGAGTAAGACGGCGGCCTCGACGAACGAGAAGACCTGGAAGGCGTTCAAATTACGACTCTGCAACGGTGCTGTCCGTGGAGCGTTTACGACCGCGTTCTGCTGATACCACGGCAGGAACATCGTCACGAACAGCGCCGCCGAGGCGCCGGCCGCCAAGCGCTGCTCGGGCGTCAGCGCGCGCCATGCGTTGCTAAGTCGTGTCATGCAAGCAGTCTAGGCGTGCCTGGGGCGGGTGGGGTCCCGTTGTAAGGCCCGGTTAGTTCCCTCCAGGCATCTCATTCCCAACAAAAATACGGGCTAAGGGCCAGAGGCCCTCACCCGCAAATCACACGATACCGGTGGATGGCTTCGCCGTAAAGCCGGCTACTCAGTGCGCCTTCGCGCCCTTGGCCACCGTGATCGTCCCAGCCGCGGTGGCGAAGTTGCCGGCCAGATCGGTCGCTGACAATGTGACCGCGTAGGAGCCGCCCCTCGCCGGGGTGGGCCACAGCAGCTTCGGCCTGCCCCGTTCTACGGTGGCGCTATTGCTGAACACGACCTTGCCCCCGAGGCGGACGGTCAGGCGGACGGCCGAGACCTTCGACAGCGACAGCTGCACGCCGGCCCGGGAACTCGTCGGCAGTGTGGTCGTGATCAGGGAGATCACTGGCGGCGTGTGCTCATAGGCGGTGAAGTGTTCGGCCGTGGTGCAGTAGATCGCGTCCGCCGCGATCGCGGATGACGTAGTGGTTGCGGCAGATGTCCGCGCCGTGTAGCGAGCGGCGCTTGCTCCGGCTGCTTCGGGTGTGCCGCCGGTGCTGCCGGCCGCCGGAGGCGTCGTCGTGGGCGTTGTCGGTGTAGGGGTCGGGGTGGGTGCGGGTGCAGGGGTGGCCGTCGTTAGCGGCTCGCCTTTGCGCGTGCGTTCGCACAGATGCTGCAGAAATTCCGTGAGCAGTTCGTGATAGCTGAGGTCGGATTCGCCGAACTGGTCGTACATCGACCAGGCGCCGGTGTCGTACAGCGGCGTGCGCACGCGCTCTTCGGCGTCGCCCGCTTCGAACAGGGCAAGCCCGGCGGGGTCCTTGGTGATCGACGTGTAGTCGTACAGCCCCACGAGCGCCTGGATTTCTCCGTTGAGGATGCGGTCGGTCGGCGCGTAGGTGTACTCCAGGTAGTGCGCCCCCAGCGAGCTTGCGACGCGCACCCCGTTCGGCGGCGCGGTCTTGAAGATGCCGAGCGCTTCCTGGGCGGCGGTCAGGACGGCCGGTTCTTTGAAACGCGACCAATCGCGCGAGAGCACCTGCAGCGCGGTGCCCTGCGAGAGGCCGCTCGTCCAGGGCGGCTTACCGCCGTCGAACTGGAACATGTACTCCCACGCGATCCCGCCGGCGCGCTTGGTCGCGAGCGGGATGAGTTCGCCGACGAGTTGCTTCAAGTTGGCGTTTTGGTTCCCCGAGTAGAACCCGTTGCCCTCGCCGAAGGTTCCCAGCCACTGGATCTCGATCCCCTGGCCTGAGTAGTACTCCCAGATGAGCTTGGAGCCGGGGAAGCTGATGCGCACCCGCGAGGCGAGCAGCGAGCCGGTCGTCCACCACGTGCGGTTGCGTTCCAAGGTCAGGAACAACGCCGGCAGTCGCGAGGGGATGAACCCGCCGGCGGCGGCGATCGCCCGCACGTTCGCAACGACGGCGCCGAGTTCCGAGCGTCGCGTGCCGGAGAGCTTCTTCAGCGAGTTGACCGCGGCGACGTAGGCCGCGTAGTCCTGTTGATAGATGGCCGGCGTGATCGCGCCGCTGCGCTGCAGGCTCGCGAGCGCTGCCGAGACGCTCGGCCCGCTAGCCGGCTTGCCGGCGGCTTGGGCGGAGGCGGCCCCGCCCAGGAGCGAGATGATCGAGACGAGCACGCCCAGGGCGAGCGCCCGCGAATGGGAGACGCGCACGGCGCGCATGCTATGCATGATCTTGCTCGTCGCTGCAGGGCTCATTGCAGCCCCGAAACACAACTCGGCACAGGGTAGTTGCGCCCCGTCGCCGTGCGTTACTCCAGCTCGTCGATCTCCTCGTCCGGCTCGAGTTCGTCGTTCTCCTCATCGTCGTCCACTTCCTCGCCCGCGACCACCAGCTCGCCAGCTGGGTGGTAGGTCACCTGGAAGCTCTCGATCAACTCATCCCGTCGATGCTCGTCTACCGGCGCCTCGTCTGAGATCAACACCCAATCGGCGCCCTCGCCCGGCTCCACGTCGTCGAAGATCTCGTGATCTACATCCGGCGAGTCGTCGACGATCAGCAGGACCTCCGTCTGCGGGTTGAAATAGGTCCCCGGGCGGTTCGTCAGCTCGTCCAGCTCGTATCGGCGCGGGTCGGCCATGGCGCGTTTATATCCGACTCCGCAGTCGGCGTGCTCAGGGGTGCAGCTCGGCCAGGGTGCGCTCCACCTCGGCCGCCACGTCCAACGGCTCCAACCCATTGCGCGCGCGTCGTTCGTTCTTCGCTGTCACGAGCTGGCGCACCTCGTCTTCGAGTCCCGGATCGTGTCCTGCCGCCGCTGGCGCCAGCAGCTTGGCGACCTCTGCGTCGATGTCCAGCGCTGGCTGTCCCCTCTGCACCATGCGCGCGCTTCTCGCGCTGAGCATCTGGCGGACCTCCCGCTCTTGCTCGGCGCGGTCCACGGCGCTACTCATCGGTGATGAGCCCATCATCGGGGCCTCGCTGTCGCGTGTCATCCCGCCTTGCCCGATCTCGTCGTACACGCTCCCGCTCCCGCGACTGAGCAGGAACACCACCGACATCACCAATGACACTCCCACTGCTCCGAACACCACGATTGGGAAGATGCTCTCCATCGCGTGATTGTGGCGTAGTTGAGCGGGGACAGTCCCTTCGCTACGCTTCACGTTGACTGACTAGTCAATCTATTCCCGCGCGGTGGCCTGCTCCCGCGCCCGCTCTTTAGGAGATCACTCGAGACATGGTCGATTTCACGCTCACAGACGAGCAGAAGAACTTGCGCGAGATGGCGCACGATTTCGCCGAGAAGGAGATTCGCCCCGTCGCCTGGGAGTACGACAAGGACGGCACCTGGCCGCAGGACATCATCGAGAAGGCCTGGGACGTGGGCCTGATGAACTCACACATCCCCGAGGAGTACGGGGGCGCCGGCGCCGGCTATCTCGATGGCTGCCTGATCGAGGAGGAGCTCTCGTGGGGGTGCTCCGGCATCCAGACCTCGCTCGGCTGCAACGGCCTGGCGACCGCGCCGATCATGCTGGGCGGCTCCGAGGAGATCAAGAAGAAGTACCTCGGGATGCTCACCGAGGAGCCCAAGCTCGCCTCCTTCTGCCTGACCGAGCCCGACGCCGGCTCAGACGTCTCCGGGATGCGCACATCGGCCGTCAAGCAGGGCGACAAGTACGTGATCAACGGCTCGAAGTGCTTCATCACCAACGGCGGCTACGCCGACTACTACACCGTCTACGCCAAGACCGACAAAGATGCCGGACACCGCGGGATCTCCGCGTTCGTGGTCGAGCGCGACTGGGGCGTGGTCGTCGACAAGAAGGAGGACAAGCTCGGCCAGCGTGCGTCGAACACCGCGACGATCTCCTTTAATGATGTCGAGGTCCCCGCGGAGAACCTGCTCGGCGAGGAAAACGCCGGCTTCAAGCTCGCGATGATGACGCTCGACCGCACCCGTCCAGGTGTCGCGGCGATGGCCACGGGCATCGCCCGCGCGGCGTTCGAGTTCGCGACCGACTACTCCAAGGAACGCGTGCAGTTCGGCGTGCCGATCGCGATGCACCAGGCGATCCAGTTCATGATCGCCGACATGGCCACCGAAATCGAGGCCGCGCGGCTGATGACCTGGAAGTCGGCCGTGATGCTCGACAACGGCGAACGCAACTCGCTGATCTCCTCTCACGCCAAGCGCTTCGCCGCCGACGCGGCGATGAAAATTGCCACCGACGCCGTGCAGGTTTATGGCGGGTACGGCTTCATCAAGGACTACCCCGTCGAGAAGCTGTTCCGCGACGCGAAGATCATGCAGCTCTACGAGGGGACCTCGCAGATTCAGCGTCTGGTCATCGCCCGCGAAACGCTGCTGCCCCGTCGCGTGGAGGAGCCCGCAGCGGTCGCTGTGTAGCCGTCCTCGTTTACATCCGCAAGCGAAGCTAAAGGAACTCTTACGTTCTGCCGATTTGCTCGACCATGGGTCCAGGCGAGCTGCCGGTCGATGGAATGAGCGCGATGTATGGATCGGCGCCCGCCCTGCCCGTGCCCGCCACGGTCGATCCCGACCAGCTACGCCGGCTTGGTGAGGCACTGAACGCGCGCACCGACGACGTGGTCGCGGGGATCCTTCGTCGCTCCGCGGACTCGGGGCAGGTGCTCGACGCGGTAGTCGAAGAGAGCTTCGTGCGGGTGGGGAAGGTCTCGACGATCGCCGTCGCCCGCTGGATGGCCGGCGACGGGGCCGCCGTGGCGCGTGAGGTCGGTCAGGAGTCCTGGCGGATCTTTGGCCATCTGGCCGCCCAGCGCGCGGCGCCGCTCAACGAGGTCACCAAGCGCTGTCTGCGTTGGCGCGACGCCGCCGAGGAGGTCGTGCGCGAGACCGCCGAGCAGCTCGAGCTCCCGCCGCAGGTGCTCGTCTGGGCGCTGGCAATGTTGCAGCGCAGCCTCGACGTCACGCTCGTGCGGATGTGTCAGTCCTTCGAGTCAGAGCGTCAGCGCTCTCACGAGGAGCTCACTCGCCGTCAGGAGGAGCTCGCGTTCCTCGCAACCCACGATGCCCTGACCGGGCTGCCCAACCGCACGCTGATTCTCGATCGCGTCGAGCAGATGTTGGTGCGCTCGCGTCGTAGCCAGACTCCCGTGGCTGCCCTATTCGTCGACCTCGATAACTTCAAGTCGATCAACGACACGCTCGGCCACGGTCTCGGCGACGAGCTGCTGCGGGCGGTCGCCGCACGCCTGGACGGCGTGGTGCGCGACATCGACGCGCTCGGGCGCCTCGGCGGTGACGAGTTCGTGATCGTCGCCGAAGGGATGTCGTTGGACTCGGGCCCCGAGATGATCGCCGAACGCTTGCTCGAAGCGCTCAAGCAGCCATTCGAACTGAAAGGGGCTGAGAAGAATCGTTTGACCGTGACGGCGAGCGTTGGCATCGCGGCCGGTGACCGGGTCTCGGCCGAAGAGCTTTTGCGCGATGCGGACATCGCGATGTATCGCGCCAAGTGGGATGGTAAGAACCGTTACGTCGTATTCGAGTCAGGGATGCAGGACGCGGTTCAGAGTCGGATGGAACTCGAGATGGACCTGCGGGTCGCCTTCGAGAACGACGAGTTCTTCCTCGTCTACCAGCCCACGTTCAACTTGCAAGAGATGACTCCCACTGGCATGGAGGCGCTGATTCGCTGGCGCAGCCCGGTGCGTGGCGTCGTCCAGCCGGACGACTTCATCCCGCTACTCGAAGAGACCGGCCTGATCTGCGAAGTCGGCGCATGGGTGTTGCGCCAGGCCTGCCTGCAGGGCGCGGCATGGCGGCGCAATGGCTATCCGATCGGCATGGCCGTCAACGTTGCCGCTCGTCAGCTCGACACAGACGAGTTCGTGACCGAGGTGCGCGATGCGCTGGCACAGAGTGGGCTCGAGCCGGGTGCGCTGACGATCGAGATCACCGAGACGACTTTGATGAGCAACGCGGATGAGACAGCGCGGCGGCTCGTCGCTATCAAGGAGCTCGGCGTGAGGATCGCGATCGATGACTTCGGCACTGGCTACTCCTCGCTTGCCTATCTCCAGCGGTTCCCCGTCGACGCATTGAAGATCGACCGCTCGTTCATCTCTCGCGTCAGCCAAGACCCTGAAGGGGAGACCCTGATCCGCACGCTCGTCCAGCTCGGTAAGTCGCTCTCGATCGAGACGCTCGCCGAGGGCATCGAGCAATCGCGAGAGCTCTCGCTCCTGAAGGAGGAGCACTGTGACAGCGGCCAGGGCTTCCTGTTCGCTCGTCCCCTCGACCTGACTGCCAGCGAGTCGTTCCTGCAGGACTGGATCGGCGGCAACGCCTCCACGGGAGCTGGCGCGGTCGCCTCGGATATCGCCGCGGTCACCGCCGTGGACGCGCCTGCGTCAGCATAGAGCGAGCCTCCGTCCAGATAGCGGGCACGCTAGGCTGCGCGGGCTGGTGGGACCCGGGCTCGGTGGGATCCCAATCAAATCAGAGGAGAGCGATAGATGTTCGTATTCAAGGCCGCCGTCGTGGGCGCCGGGACGATGGGTGGCCAGATCGCCCAAACGATCGCGGCCGCAGGGATTCCAGTGGTGCTGAAGGACATCGACGACGCGCTTGTGCAGGCCGGGCTGGACGAGGCCCGGGGCGTCAGCACCGGTCAGGTCGGGAAGCTCGTTGAGAAGGGCAAGCTCACGGCCGAGCAGGGGCAGGCGCAGATCGAGGAGATCCTCGGGCGTATCCACGGCAGCACCTCTTATGCGGACTTCGGCGACGTCGACTTCGTGGTCGAGGCCGTGCCTGAGCGGATGGAGATCAAGCAGGCCGTATTCGCCGAGCTCGACGCCGCCACGCCCGGCCACGCGATCCTCGCGTCGAACACCTCCTCGCTGTCGATCACCGAGATCGGCGAAGCGACGCTGCGAGCGGACAAGGTCGTCGGCTTCCACTATTTCTACCCCGCCTCGATCATGCCGCTGATCGAGATCGTCGAGGGCGAGGAGACTTCGGCCGAGACCATCGGCGCCGCCGTCACCTTTGCCCAGGCGATCCGCAAGCAGCCGATCACCTGCGCCGAGGTCCCCGGCTTCGTCGTCAACCGCATCCTCAACGCCGGCATCTCCGAGGTCTGGCGCGAGCAGGAGGCCAAGGGACTGTCGATCAAGCAGATTGACGCGGGTGTGGGGGCTGCTGGCGTGGTGCCGATCGGCCCGTACTTCCTCGTCAATCTGCTCGGCCTCGACACCGTCCTGCACGTCGCCGAACACCTGGCCGAGTCATACGGCGACGAACGCTTCTATGTCCCCAAGGGGATGCAGCGCCTGGTCTCAGAGCGCAAGCTCGGCGCGAAGACCGGCGGCGATGGCTTCTACAACCCCGCGGGCGAGCCCAACATCGAGGGCGAGGGCGAGCCCGATGTGGCGGAGCTGGTGGAGCTGCTCACGCTGAAGACATTCGTCGAGGCCTGCCTCGTGCTCGAGGAGGGCGTCGCCACCCATCGCGACATCGACTTCGGGATGATGGCCGGCGCCGGCCTCGACCCCCGGCGGGGTCTGCTGCCGCCGTTTATGAAGGCCGATGTGGAAGGTCTCGACAATATCCTCGAGCGCTTGGAGAGCGCCGCCGAGCGCCACGGCGAGCGCTTCACGCCGCCGACGATTCTGCGCCGCCTCGTCGCTCAGGGTCGCCTCGGGCAGCAGAGCGGGCAGGGCTTCTACGCCTACCCGCAGCCCGACGCCGAGCAGCCGGCCGAGGTGATCAAGCTCGAGACGCGCGCCGACGGCGTCGCGATCGCGTGGCTGGCCAACGGTCAGATGAACTCGATCTCTCCCCAGGTGATCGAGGACCTCGGCAAGGTCTGGGCGAAGGCGAAGTCCTCAGGTGTCCACGCGCTCGTGATTGCCTCCTCGAACCCGTTCCTCTACTCGGCCGGAGCGGATATCAAGGCGTTCACCTCGATGGACGAGGCGGGCGGTGAGCAGCTGATCCACGCAGCTCATGCCCTCTTCCGCGAGCTTGGCTCCGAGGGGATCGCGACGATCGCCGCGGTCAACGGTCTCGCCTTCGGCGGTGGCTGCGAGCTTGCGATGTCCTGCGACGTGCGCATCGCCGCCCGCTCGGCGTTGTTCGGCCAGCCCGAGATCAAGCTCGGGATCATCCCGGGCTTCGGCGGCACGCAGCGCCTGCCGCGCCTGGTCGGCTCCAACAAGGCGCTCGAGATGAACCTGATCGGCGACCCGATCCTCGCTGACGAGGCGTTTGAGATGGGCCTCGCCAACCGTGTGGTCGAAGACCACGAGCTGCTCGACACGGCGCTCGCTTGGGCGCGCAAGCTGGCCGCGCAGGCGCCCGTCGCGCTCGAGCAGATCAAGCGCGTCTCCGCCGCCGGCGACCTCGACGAGGGGATCGAGGCGGAGAAGCGAGCCTTCGCCGCCGTGTTCGCCTCGGCGGACGCCAAGGAGGGCATCACCGCCTTCCTCGGCAAACGCGCTCCGCACTTCGAGGGGAAGTAGCCAGGACGCTACGCGGCGGGGGCCTGCGCGAGCTGGGTGAGGTCGCGCTCGGGCGCGATCTCCCAGCGGGCGGCGAGCGCGGCAAGCTCGCCGCTCATCCCCCAGCGGTCCGGCCGCGCGGCACCCTCGTGATTGGGGTTCGCGCCCTTCAAGGCCATGCTGCCCGTGTTGTCGCCGATCTCGCGCAACTCGGCTACCTCGGCCGAGCTCAGCAACGGCTCCGGGGGAAGCGCGGCGAGCTCCGCGCGCTTGTCCTCGATCGGACGGGGCATTGATCTCTCACCCGCCCCGCTCTCTTGGATCAGCGTCGGGGCGACGCAGCGCACCGCTGGGTGCGCCAGGTTCCACTGGCAGGCCAGCTGCAGCATGCTCAGACCGTGCTTCTCCGCATAAGGGCGCATCCGCGCGAGCTTCTCGTTCCCCGCCTGCACCCATCCATCCGGGCGAAACTTGCGGTGGTCGTACTCCGCGAAGGAGTGTCCCGGCCTCACGTCGTCGTGGAACACACCGCCGTAGTCGACGACCCTTGTGATCAGGCTCACGTCGTTTGCCTCAGCGGCAGCTAGCACCAGCTCGCCCGGCCACGGCTCCATCGGGCTGAGGATCACCATCGCCCAGTCGATCAGCGAGCCAAAGCGCTCCAGACAATCGATCAGGTCGAGCGTGAATCCATTTGCGGGTCCCGGCGCGACGCCCAGCTTGCGCGTCAAGCCCGCGGCGCGGACCGCGTCCATGCCCGCCCACACGGCGTCACTGCAGTAGCCGGTGCGGTCGGGGTTGTGCAACAGCAGCAGGTCGAACCGCTCGGCCCCGAGGCGCTGCAGGCTGCGCTCGGTCGCCATCCTGATGTAGTCCGCGTACTCGCCCGCCGTGCGCAGCCGTGGATCGGTGAAGCGGGGATAGCCCTTCGCCCCCTCGCGCTCGCCCTCGTAGAAATCGTGCCCGATCGCGCCGATCAGGCAGTAGCTCTCGCGATCTACGCCCGCCAGTGCCTTGCCCAGCACGCGGTCGGCCTCCCCCGCCCCGTAGGCGTCGGCGCTCATCACCGTGTCGATACCTGTGCCCGGGCGCAGCAGCGTCTCCAGGCGTGCGTCATCCAGGGGCTCGCCGAAGTGCATGAAGCGCCCGCCACTCCAGGTGCCAATCGCGGTTGTGGTGGGATCCATCGTCCTGGATTTTATGTCGTCGTCGTGAGTCCCGCCGCCGTGCGCGCGCGCAGCGCGGCTTCCAGCCGCTCGAGTGCGTAGCGCACGACCTTTTCGTCGGGCTGCGCGGGCGTGACACCAGCGCGCAGCGCGGCAAGCTCGGCGACACGCGGGGCAAGGTCCGGGCGATGCTCGTCGCCCAGCTCGTCGAGCGCCGCGGCAAGGGCTCCGTCCAGCTCGAAGGTGGCATGGGACAGGCGCTCCGCGTCGAGGTCCAGCCGCGCGCGCAGAGTGAGCTCCTCGCACAACAGCTCGTGGCCACGTGCGGCCAGCAGCTCCGCGAGACGCTCCTGGGGTCGCAGTGCGGCTGTGCGATCTCCAATCGGCCGGCGCCGGCCGCGCGCGGAGGGTGTCCAGGGAAGCTCCTGCGCGTGCAGCCAGAACCCTTCGGCGACCTGCTCGCCGTCGCCCCAGCCGGCGCGAATCACGAGTGCCTGGGCGGGGGAGACCTCGTGGATGTGGGGATCCGCCGCGGCGATGCGGTGGGCGAACAGGACGCGGTTGAGTATCGCGACGGCTGCGTGGATCTCGCGCTCGGCGTCGAGGTCGGCCAGCCACGCTTGGGCCTGGCGCTCGGCGGACAGAGACACGGGATCGATGATCGTCGCGCGCATCGTGTCTACCGGCGCGGGATCGGGCGTCGTAGGTCGCGGACGCTGCCGGCGCCTCCCCGACCGGCGCAGCCCCAGCTCTGCCCGGCGACCGGCCCCGAGCGTGCCGAGCACGATCACGCGCTCGGGCTCCCCGGTCTCGCTCCCACTGAGCCTCGGAGAGCTGGGCGGGAGTCTGTCCACCGCGCCTGCGCAGCAGGTAGCGCCCGTCCGCCGGCCCCAGCCGCCACGGGAACTCGAGCTGGATAAAGAGGAACAATCGCTCGGGCATCGCTGCACCGTATCCTTCTTCGCAATGTCCGACGCGAGCAAAGCCGTGAAGGGTCTGCGCGAGCGCCTAGCGGATGGCACCGAGGACAAGCTTGGCAAGGCGCTGACTGGCTTACTGGAGAACCCTCTGCTGACCGGGGTCGTCGGCCGCGCGTTCGACGCGCGCGAGAAGGCAGCGCAGGCGCAGGAGGTTGCGATGGGCGCGTTCAACATCCCTTCGGCAGCCGATATCGAACGGTTGACGCGGCGGCTGCGCTCGGTCTCGCAGCGGTTGGAGGGCATCGAGGACGGTGTGCACCGCCTCGACCGCGCGCTTTCCGGACGTGGCGTGGAGACCCGTTTGTCGGCGATCGAGGATCAGCTGGGAGCACTCACGCAGAAGCTCGGCCAGGGGTCAAAGCGTGTCCCGGAGGCGGTGGCGGCGTCCAAGCCGAAACCGGCCCGGGCGCCGAAACCGGCGGCGCGGCGCACGACCAAAGCGCCCGCGAAAGCCAAAGCGGTGGCGAAAGCCAAAGCGGCGGCTAAGGCTAAACCCAAAAAAGCCTGAGTCAGGCGGGGAGGGCGGCGACGGCGACCGCCCCCATTGCTTCAGCGGCTTGGAGTAGGGAGTCGTCGTCGATGTGCGTGCGTGTGTTGGCGGCGTCGAACGTGTCGGAGACGACCAAGACACACCCGACGGGTGTCGACGCGGCAGCGCCTACCGCGAACAAAGTGGCCGCCTCCATCTCGACCGCGATCGCGCCTGGCGCGCCCGCGAGAGGGTGGGGATCGTAGAAAAGATCGACACTCACGACCCGGCCGATACGGGCCTTGGGCGCGGCCCCGATCAGCGCCTCGGTGAGGCCAGGATCAGCGAGGAGGCGATCCCCCGTCACGAGTGCCCGCGAAGTGCCATCGAGGCAGATCGACTCGCGTGCGATCACCATCTCGCCGAGCGCGAGATCGGGGGCTAGCGCGCCGCAGGTGCCGATGCGGATCGCGCGGCGCGCGCCGAGGGCGATCAACTCGGTGAGGATGATCGCCGCCGAGGGGCCGCCCATGCCGGTGGATTGGATCGTCAGTAGCTCGCCGTCCATGCGTGTGGGGCCGGTATAGCCCCACAGGCCACGATGGTGGTTGAACATCAGCGGCTTGACGAGCAGTGTCTGCGCGAGCGCGAGCGCGCGCCCGGGGTCGCCGGGCAGGAGCACGCGCTCGGCCAGCGTGGCGGTCGGCCGCAGGTGGATCGCTTGCGGATACCTCGGCGCGTCAGTGAGCTTAGGCTCGGGTTGCGACATCGGCCGCGACTTTAGACTCCCGCGCGATGGTCCAGCCTCCCAAGCGCTCCGACGACGACTCCGCCAACGGTTCCCCCGCGAACGAGCTGACGCTGAAGCAGGTGGCGGCGCGCGCGGGAGTGACGCAGGCGACGGTCAGGCGCTGGGTGAAAGAGGGGTTGGTGCCTCAGTACGACGGGGCGTGGACGCCCGCGGCGGCCTCCCACGTGCGGATCGTGGCGCGCCTGCGTGAGCGCGGGCACTCGGTCCAGCGGATCAGGGAGGCGAGCCAGAGCGGGAAGCTCGCGTTTGGGTACATCGACGAACTGCTGCCGAGCTCCGAGGCGCGCTACACGCTCAAGCAGGCAGCGCGCGAGATCGACCTGGACCCTGTGTTGGTCGAGCGGTTGATCGGCGCGATGGGCCAGAACGCGCTGTCGAGCGAGGAGATCACCGAGGAGGACCTACAGGTGCTGCGCTACGGCGCGGAGATCCTCGCGGCGGGCCTGCCGCTACCGGCGCTGCTGCAGATCGTACGGGTGTACGGGCAGGCGATGGCGCAGGTCGCCGACGCGGAGGTGCGGCTGTTCCACTTGTATCTGCATGAGCCGCTGATGCGCGAAGGGGTGCCCGGCGTCGAGGTGGCGCAGGCGATGGAGGGGATGACGCGCGAGATGCTGCCGTTCGCGGTGCCGTTCATCAACTACTTGCATGGACGGATGCTGGGGTACTTCGTCGAGCAAGATGTGATCGGGCATATCGAGGCGGACCTCGACGACGAGGAGACGGTGGAGGAGGGTCGGATGCGGGTGGCGATCGCGTTCGCCGACCTCGCGGGGTATACGCGCCTGACCGAGGAGCAGGGTGAGGCCAAGGCGGTGAGCGCGGTCGAGCGGTTCGTGGAGACGGTTGAGCAGACGCTGCCGATCGACGCCCGCGTGATCAAGACGCTCGGTGATGAGGTGATGGTCGTCGGGGTCGACGCGGGCGCGCTGACGAGTTGGGCGGTCGGGCTGGCCAGGGAGCTCACGCCGGGCTCGCCGCCGCCGCGGATCGGGATCCACAGCGGGGCGGCGCTATATCGCGACGGCGACTACTACGGCCGCGAGGTCAACCGCGCGGCGCGCGTGGTCGCACGGGCCTCTGGCGGCGAGGTGCTGGTGACGCGCCCGGTCGTGGACGCCGCGAGCAGACAGGACGGCCTCGAGTTCGAGCTGATCGGCGAGGTTGTGCTGAAGGGCTTCAACGAGCCGACCGAGTTGTTCAACGCTTCGCGGAAGGAGTAGGGGTGCGGTGATCGTCGAGCAGGTCCGCGAGCTGGTGCGAGCGGGCGGCCTATTGCTGCCCACCCACCCGAATGATCTGCCCGCCCACCCGGTCGTGGCAATGCTCTCGGGCGGCCGCGACTCTGTCTGCCTGCTCGATGTGGCGGTCGCGCTCCGGGGGGAGGGCAGCGTGAGGGCGCTGCACGTGAACTACGGGTTGCGCGGGAGCGAGTCCGACGCGGACGAGCGCCACTGCGTGGCGCTGTGTGAGGAGCTGGCGGTGGAGCTCGAGATCGTGCGGGCGCACCGGCAGGAGGGTGAGGCCGGCAACCTGCAGGCGTGGGCGAGGGACGTGCGCTACGAGGCGGCGATTGAGCTGGCCGAGCGGGACGACGCGATCGTCGCGGCCGGACATACGGCAAGCGACCAGGTCGAGACGATTCTGTACCGGCTTGCGGCCTCGCCGGGGCGCCGCGCGCTGCTGGGGATGCGTGCTGTCGAGGGGCGTCTGGTCCGCCCGCTGCTGGGGGTGACGCGTGCAGAGACGGGCGCCTACTGTGAAGCTCGCGGCCTTCAGTGGCGTGAGGACGCGAGCAACGACAGTGACGCGTACGCGCGTGTACGCGTGCGGCACGGACTGATGTCCATGTTACGCGCGGTGCACCCGGCGGCTGAGGCGAACGTGCTGAGGACCGCGGCGCTGCTGCGCGAGGAGACCGAATTACTCGACGGCCTCGTGGCGGAGGAGCTGGAAGATCGGCAGAGCATCGCTGTTGCGCGTCTGGGGGAAATGGAGAGGGCGTTGGCGCGCCTGGTGGTGGTGAGCCTCGCGGAGGATGCCGCCGGCACATACGTGCCCCAGGCGGGCGACCGTGTGGAGGAGATCCTCGAGCTGGGTAGGCGTGGCGAGGGCAGGCTGGATCTGCATGTGGGTGGCAACGTCAGCGCGGTGGTCGAGGGCGGCCTGCTGAAGATGGTCAAGCTTCCACCGCGATGACCGAGGGCATGGACCTGCGAGGCCCTACACTGCATCGCGTGGCAACCCCCGTCCGCGTCGCGCCCGAGCAAGCCGATCGCGGAGTCGGCGAGGTGCTCGTCAGTGCCGAGGACCTGCAGCGCCGTGTGCGTGAGTTGGGAGAGCAGATATCGCGCGACTACGCCGGCCGGCCGTTGCTGCTGGTGGGAGTGCTGAAGGGCGCCGTGTTCTTTCTCTCCGACCTGATGCGCTTCATCGACATCCCGGTTGAGATCGACTTCATGGCGGTTGCCTCCTACGGCTCAACGACCGACTCCTCGGGGGTCGTGCGGATCCTCAAGGATCTCGATGCGGCGATCGAGGGGCGCGACGTGTTGATCGTCGAGGACATCGTCGACTCCGGTCTCACGCTGCAGTATCTGCTGCGCAACCTGGGCTCGCGCAACCCGCGCACGCTCGAGGTCTGCGCGCTGCTGGTGAAGCCCGCGCGGCGCAAGGTCGAGCTGCCGAGCAGGTACGTCGGCTTTGAGATCGAGGACCGCTTCGTGGTCGGCTACGGGCTCGACTACGGGGAGCGCTACCGCAACCTTCCGTTCGTCGCCGCGTTGGAGAAGTAGCCGGAAAATCGGCTCTCCGTGGTACGCTGGACGACTGGCGGCCATGATCAAAGTCCGCGCCAGAACATCTTGACAGGACCCTTCGAGCGAACGTTATGAACCGTTTCTTCAAGAGCGCCGCCTTTCCGATCCTGTTGGTGGTGGTGCTTGCGTTCTTCTTCACGAAACTGGCCAGCACCGGTTCCAGCAACGGACGCTCGCACAGCTATCAGACGCTGGTCTCCGAAGAAATCCCGAAGGGTGAAGTCAAGTCCGTCGAGCTGAAGAACAAGGGCAAAGTTCTCGAAGTCAAGCTGAAGAACAAAGAAACCTGGGAAGGCGGCTACATCGAGCAGGCCGCCCCGCAGCTGATCGCGCTGCTCGAAAAGGACAGCGTGAAGTTCAACGTTGAATCCGAAAAGAGCAGCGAGCTGCTCAGCTTGCTCACGTTCATCCTGCCGTTCGTGCTGTTCCTGGGCTTCTGGCTGTTCCTGATGAACCAGGTCCAGGGGGGCGGGAACAAAGTCATGTCGTTCGGTAAGTCACGCGCCAAGCGCATGTCGGCCGACTCGCCGAAGATCACCTTCAGAGACGTCGCCGGGGTCGACGAGGCCGTCGAGGAGCTCCACGAGATCAAGGAATTCCTCGAGAACCCGAAGAAGTTCCAGGCGCTCGGCGCGAGGATTCCGACGGGCGTTCTGTTGTATGGGCCGCCGGGCACCGGCAAGACGCTGCTGGCCCGCGCTGTGGCGGGCGAGGCGGGCGTGCCGTTCTTCTCGATTTCCGGGTCTGACTTCGTCGAGATGTTCGTCGGCGTCGGCGCCTCGCGGGTGAGGGATCTGTTCGAGCAGGCCAAGCAGAACAGCCCGTGCATCATCTTCATGGACGAGATCGACGCCGTCGGTCGCCACCGTGGCGCTGGGCTTGGCGGGGGTCACGACGAGCGCGAGCAGACGCTGAACCAGCTGCTGGTCGAGATGGACGGGTTCGAGGCGAAGGACAACATCATCATGATCGCGGCCACCAACCGGCCTGACATCCTCGACCCGGCGCTGCTGCGCCCCGGCCGCTTCGACCGCCAGATCGCCGTCGATCGCCCCGATCGCAAGGGCCGAGCGAAGATTCTCGAGGTGCACACACGCGGCAAGCCGCTGGCGAAGATCATCGACATCGACGCGCTTGCGGGGCAGACGCCTGGCTTTACGGGCGCTGACCTGTCGAACCTGATCAACGAGGCGGCGCTGCTCTCGGCACGCACCGGTAAGCGTGAGATCGGCCAGGTTGAGCTCGAGGAGGGGATCATGCGCGTGATCGCCGGCCCCGAGAAGAAGACGCGCGTGATGAGCGAGAAGGAGCGCTTGATCACCGCCTACCACGAGATGGGCCACGCGATCGCGGGCCACTTCCTCGAGCACTCCGATCCCGTGCACAAGATCTCGGTGATCTCGCGCGGCCAGGCGCTCGGCTACACGATCTCGATGCCCCAGGAGGATCGCTTCCTGACGACGCGCGCCGAGCTGAACGACACGATGGCGATGACCCTGGGCGGCCGCGCCGCCGAGGAAATCGTCTTCGGCGAGATCACCACGGGAGCGTCGAACGACATCGAGAAGGTCACGCAGACGGCCAAGCAGATGGTGATGCGCTTCGGCATGTCAGAGCGGCTCGGCCCGCGCGTGTTCGGACACGACCACGGCCAGCCGTTCCTCGGCCGCGAGTTCTCAACAGAGCCCGACTACTCCGACGAGATCGCCCGCGAGATCGACGACGAGGTGCGCAGGATCATCGAGTCCGCGCACAAACGCGCCACGAGCATCCTCACCGAGCACTCGCACGATTTGAAGAACATCTCCGAGATCCTCGTCAAACGCGAGACGATCGAGAAGGAGGAGTTTTTGGCGCTGCTGGCGGGGAAGAGCGAGGAGGAAGTGTTCGGCGCGGACGAGCCGAGCAAGCCCGAGCTGCCAGTGCCCCCCGCAACGGCTGACCGCGCGGAGCGCGAGCCTGCCCCGCGAGCGACTCCTCGCCCCGGGCTGGCGGGCGGCACCACTGAGATACGCGGCGCCGACAAAGAGCGCCCCAAACTCGTCTGAACCTCATTTGAGCTCCAACGCCCCCGCGCCCGGCGGATTCCGTGTGATGGGGATCGTGAACGTGACGCCGGACTCGTTCTCCGACGGCGGCGCGTTCCTGGACCCCGACGCCGCCATCGAGCACGGACTCGATCTGGTCACACAGGGGGCCAACATCCTCGACATCGGCGGCGAATCAACCCGGCCCGGAGCTGAGCCGGTCTCCGAGGTGGAGGAGTTGCGCCGTGTGATCCCGGTGATCGAAGGGCTCGTGGCGGCGGGCACGATTGCGCAGATCTCGATCGATACGTCGAAGGCAAAGGTCGCCGAGGCGGCGCTCGGGGCGGGGGCGAGCCTGGTGAACGACGTGAGCGCGCTGCGGGCTGATCCGCAAATGGTCGGTCTCGTGGCCGAGAGCGAATGCGAATGCTGCCTGATGCACATGCTCGGCGAGCCGAAAACGATGCAGAGCGATCCACGCTATGGCGATGTGGTCGCCGAGGTGAAGGCGTTCTTGCTGCAGCGCATGAGGTTCGTCACGGGGGAGGGCGTCAGCGAGGAGCGGATCATGCTCGACCCAGGGATCGGGTTCGGCAAGACGGCGGCGCACAACCTCGAGCTGATCGACCGGCTGGCCGAACTGGCCGAGCTGGGTCGCCCGATCGTGATCGGCACCTCGCGCAAGAGCTTTCTCGGCCGGATCGCCGCCGACGTAGCCGGTTTAGCGGAGCCGCTGGACGCACAGCACCGCCTGGCGGGAACGATCGCCACGAACGTGCTGGCGCTGGAGCGCGGCGCGAGCGTATTCAGGGTGCACGATGTGGCGCCGGTGCGCGAGGCGCTCGCGGTGGCGGCTGCTACGTTGAGCGGGCGATGGACGGCGAGCGACGGCACGACGATCCCGAAGACGACGATCGAGCCGACCGGGAAGAGCTAGCCGGGGACCCGAGCGATCGGGATGACGAGGACGAGCAGGACGGCGAGGACGAGCCAGACGAGGATCGCGATCTCGACGGAGACGTCGAGGCAGGGGCCGAGTCGGTCACGATCGAGATCACAGGACTGTCGCTGTACACCCACCATGGGGTGAGCGAGGCTGAGCGTGAGGTGGGCCAACGACTCGTGCTCGACCTGCGACTGGACGTCGGTGAAACAGATGCCACCGCGACCGATGCGCTCGAGGACACGATCGACTATGCGGAGGTTTGCCAGCTCGTTGCGCTGGTCGCCCAGCAGCGCTCACACAAGACACTCGAGCGACTGTGCAGTGTGGTGGCGGATCGATTGCTCGGCGACTACGAGCTGGAGGGCGTATGGGTCAAGGCGACCAAGCCGGAGCCGCCGATCCCGCTGAGCGTGGAGGAGGTCTCGGTTGAGATCTGGCGCGAGGCTGAGGAGTAGACCTAGCGCGCATGTCACTTGACAGTTAGTTAGTAGTCACTTATAATCAGGCGTAATGAGTCGGCCACAATTTGGCGGCTGGGCAGTGGTGGTCACGGGAGGAGGTCAGTGATTGCGCGTCTATCCGCGCTGGCCGCCGGCGCCGGCAACGCGCGCCGGGTGCTGCTGGGCGCGGGCGTGCTGTTCTTGGTCGCGGCGACGTTTGGCGTGCCGGTCACGACCATCCTGAAGAGCTCCAGCAAGGACTTCCAGGACCCACATGCCGAGAACCTGCGAGCCGATACGGCGATCGAACGGGCGACCGGCCAGCGGGCCGATTTCGGTGTGGCGGCGCTTGTGCCCAGCGCCGGCGATGTGCGAACCGACCACGCCGCCCAGCTCGAGGCGCTGCGGGTGGCTTCCATGCTTGCCGCGCAGCCCGGCTTTCAGCGTGTGCTCGACTATCCGGCGACGCATCTGGGTGAGCTCGTCTCGCGCGACGGTCGCCAGACGGTGGTGCTGGCCGCCTTCTCCGAACAGGAACGCTCGGCCGCCGCCGTGGCGCGGTTGCGTCCGGAGCTGGCCGGTCAGGGCGTGCGCTTCGGCGGGCCCGACGTGGCCTTCAGCGAGATCAACAAGCGCACCTCCTCGGATCTCAAGAATGCTGAGCTCCTGGCATTTCCGATCCTGCTGCTGCTCTCGTTCTGGGTGTTCCGCGGTCTGATCGCGGCCGCGCTGCCGCTGCTCGTGGGCGGCTTTGCGATCGTGCTCACGTTCCTCGCCCTGCGCCTGATCAACGAGCTCACCGGCCTGTCGATCTTTGCGGTCAACCTCGTCACTGGGATGGGGCTCGGCTTGGGCATCGACTACAGCCTGATCGTGCTCTCGCGTTACCGCGAGGAGTTGGCGGGTGGCCTGGAGAGTCGTGCGGCGATTGCTCGTACGCTGCAGACCGCCGGTCGCACCGTGCTCTTCACCTCTCTGACCGTCGCCGGGGCGCTGGCATCGCTGCTGGTGTTCCCGCTGCGCTTTCTGTATTCGATGGGCATCGGCGGCATGGTCGTGTCACTGTCGGCGGGGGCCGTCGCGCTGATCGTCCTGCCGGCGGTGCTCGTGGCGCTCGGGCCGCGCGTAAACTCGCTCGCCCCGGGATGGTTGCAGCGGAGCGCCGCTCGCTCCGCGCGGGCAAGTGATCGAGGTGTCTGGTTCCGGCTCGGTCAGGGCGTGATGCGCCGGCCCGGTCTGGTCGCGCTCGTCACCTCCGTGGTGCTGCTCGCGATCGCGACGCCGGCGCTTCACCTGCAACTGATACCGGCCGATGCGCATGTCCTGCCGTCCTCTTCGCAGAGCCGTCAGATCTCGGAAACACTCGGCAAGGATTTCTCGAGCGACGGCTCGCAGACGATCAGCATGGTTGTGCCCGCCTCCGCGAGCTCCGGTAAGCGCGTCGACGGGCTCGCGGCCCGCGCGCAGGCAGTGGCCGCGGGCCAGGCGAGCGAGACCACACCGCCGCGCTATCTCGGTCGTGACACCTGGGAGATCGAATTGCTCCCCCGAGGCTCTGGCGCCTCGCTTGCCAATCAGCGATTGGTCAAGCGGCTGCGCACGCTTGCCGGCGTGAGTGGGGCTCCAAACCTGCTCGTCGGTGGCACGACGGCTGGGTTCATCGACCAGAAGGCGGCGATCGCCTCAAACCTACCCCTGGCGCTGGTGATCCTCGTGTTCGTCACGCTCGGCACGCTGTTCCTGATGACCGGGTCGGTCGTGCTGCCGTTGATGGCGCTGACGATGAACGTGCTGACGGTTGCCGTCGGCGCCGGGCTGCTCGTGCTGGTCTTCCAGGACGGACACCTCTCCTCGCTGCTGGGCTTCAGCCCGATCGGCGGGCTGGAGGAGTCGAACCTCGTGCTGCTGTTCACGGTCGCGTTCGCGCTGTCGACCGACTATGGCGTGTTTCTGTTCGCCCGGATCAAAGAGATACACGACACGGGCGTTTCTACTCGCGAGGCCGTTGCGCAGGGATTGGAGCGCACCGGGCGCCTGATCACTGCTGCCGCGCTGTTGTTTTGCGTCGCGGTAGGCGCGTTTGTCACCTCGCATATCTTCTTTATCAAGCAGTTCGGCGCGGGTACGGCGTTGGCGGTCGCGATCGACGCGACGGTCGTGCGGGCGTTGCTCGTGCCGGCGCTGATGGGTCGTCTCGGTGAGCGCACCTGGTGGGCGCCACGGCCGCTGCGCCGGCTGCACGGCCGGATCGGGCTGCACGAGGAGCTCGCCGATCCGGCGGGCGCCTAAGCGGGCGCCTAGATACGGTTCCGGGCATGCCTGCCCGTACCGGCCTGCTCGGCCTCGGCTCTAACCTCGGCGAGCGTCGGCTGCACCTGCAGGGGGCGGTGGATGCGCTGCCGGCAGTCGGGGTGCGCGTGCTCGCGGCCTCCTCGGTGTACGACACCGACCCCGTTGGGGAGGTGCTCGACCAGCCGAGCTTCCTCAACGCGTGCCTGCGCGTCGAGACGGTGCTCGAGCCGCTTGAGCTGCTCGATACGGTCAAGCACCTGGAGCGCGAGCTGGGCCGGGCAGACGATGGGGTGCGCCACGGTCGGCGCACGATCGACATCGACATCCTCCTGCTCGGCGAGCTGGAACTGCGTCACGAGCGCATGCTGTTGCCGCACGAGCAGCTGCTGCACCGGCGTTTTGTGTTGATCCCGGCGCTCGAGCTCGACTTCGCGCTGGCCACACCCGGCGGCGATCGTCTGGCCGATGCGCTCGCGGCGCTGGGACTCGATGAGGGTGTGCGTTGGGCTGGCCCGCCGCTCCAGCTGCCGGAAGGCTGAGCGGCAGCTGACCAGCGGACGGCTGGCCAGCTGTCAGTGGACGATGATCTTGCCCTTCATGCCTTCGGCTACATGGAGCGTGCAGTCGTAGGCGAAGGTTCCGTCATGCGTGAACCGCACCGTGTAGGAGCCGTGCGCTTGGGTGCGCGAGTGGAAGACGTGGCCGGTCACGTTGTGTTCGGTTTCCCCGTCGCGCCACAGCCAGGTCACGCTGTCGCCGCGGTTGATCGTGAGATCGCCGGGGTGGAAGGCGATGTTCTTGAGCGTCACCGTATGCGTGCTGGCGGCCCGCGCGCCGCCGCCGGCGAACGCAACCGTGGGGATCAGCACCGCGGCGGCCGCCACGAGGGCGAGCAGCGTGCCAAATCTCTTGCCCGTCATCCGCATCTCACGAGGCGCTCGCGTCACGCTCGCTCCAGCTGGCCAGCCGCAGCAGCGTGGCGCTGGAGACACTGTGGCCGGATAGCACGCACAGGTGGCCATCGCGCTGCCACGTCACGACCGAAGCGCCGTTCTCGGTGAGTAGCCGGTAGGGCACGCCGTCACGCCAAGCGGTCACGCCACCGCTGACCCGCGGTGCGGGGGACCCGGCGAGGATCGCGTAACCGATCCGCCGGCCGTCGGCGTTGGCGTAGAAGACCGTCGTGACCGCGCGCCCGTCGACCCGATCCTCGCGCGCTCCCGTGGTGCTCCAGCCGAGGCGCTCTCCCCAGTAGGGGAATGGCACACCGTCGACCGCGGCCGCGACCTGGGTCTGGTGGGCACTGCTCTCGGACGGCGCGGGAAGCGTCGCCGCACGCAGGGTTGGTGCGGCGGCTTGGCGTAGGCTCAGTGCGGAAGAGCTGCCGCCGAGGCTCACCGCGATCGCAATCGCCACAACCGCGGCGGCCATCACGCCTACGGCGGCGAGTCTCAGTGGTGCGAAGAACGGGCTGGGACGCCAACCGCGCCGCGTGAAGCGGCGTCCTCGGCGCGCGGCCACCAGCGAATCGACTCGTCGGTGCAGCGACTCCGGCGCCTTCGCGTCGAAGGAACGCACGAGCTCAGCCACATGCCGCTGCTCGTCCTCGATCTGGGTGGGCGGTTCGTTCATGGTGTTCCTCTACCCGGTAAGACTCCGCCAGCCCGCGTCTCTTCCCTGCGCGTCCCCTGGAGTTGCGGGTGGCGGGCCGTGGGCGCGTCCGTGAGGCCGGGTGAGTCGGGCGCCGCTGGCGTCGACTTGAGTGAGGCCGGCGTCTCCGCCAGCTCGCGCGCGACCTGCTTGCGTGCCCGGAACAGCCTGGTCGTGATCGTCGCCTCGCGCACGCGCAACGCGCGAGCGGCTTCCCGGTAGGAAAGACCGAGTACGTCCACGGCCACCAGCGCGAGACGACGGTCCTCCGGCAGAGTCGCGATCGTCGCGTACACCTCCTGCATCTCCAGTGCTTGCTCGGGCTGACCGACCGGGCGGGGATCGGCCGCGACGACGTCCTCGAGCGTGGCCACGGTAACCGGTCTCCGGCTCGCGGTGCGGCGGCTCGTGAGGAACGTGTTGCGCAGGACACGCATCAGGTAGTACAGCTCGTCATCTCCGCTCAGCACGCGTGGTCGTGCGAGCACCCGCGCGAACGTCTCCTGCACGAGATCCTCGGCGTCCTCGCGCGAGCCGCACAGCGCCCACGCGGCGCGATAGAGACGGTCGACGTGTTGCGTCAGCGACTGCGGGTCGAGGGTGCGCATTCGGGTAGCGGACGTCGACCAGCGAGATGGTCGATCCTGCTCTGCGACTGTAGCGCCGACGGCGATCACGTTCACGCCTCAACCGCGCGGGGTGCGCCGCGAGACGCGCCGCACAGGCGCTGGAGGTGCTGCCGGGAAGGATCGCGCCGGGCCGGAGTCCTGTGGTGGTTAGAGCGTGCACGGCTCGATTTGCGCGAGCACGCGGACGGCTGGAACACTCCGACTGAGAGGTGGGCTGAGATTGTGAAGCTACGTAAGCGTTACCTACCGTTTAGCGCCGTGCTCGGAGCTGCCGTTGCGGTCGTGCCCGCGCTCGCTGCCGCCCCGTCCGAAGCAAAGCTCGAAGTGAACGAAAACTGCGTCGAGCCGGACTGGCCGTGCTGGGCGACCCCGGGATCCAGCCAACCGGCCTTCAAGGTCGACGATCGCCAGCGGTGGCTCGGTCACCTTCGTCGACAGAAGACCGCCGCGAACATCGCCTGGAGCGGCACCGCGCCCACGTGCGAACCGGCGGTGCCCGTTGCCCCGCACGTGGCGAAGACGGGCTGGGAAGGAAAGTGCACATTCGCAACGCCGGGCACCTACGACTTCGAAAGCTCGACCCTCTTCAACGAGGGTCGATCGAACTACACCAAATACGAAGTGGTGGTCGAAGGTTCGGCCACCGCGCCCCCCACCGGCACCACCGGCGAAGGCGGCTCGAAAGGCGGCTCGACCCCGGGCACCACCACCTCGGGTCCCGCCCCAGCCGGCGAAAGCCCGACGGGATCGCCGCTATCCGGTGCTCCGAGGGTCAGCTCGAGCCAACGGGGTGGCACCGTCAAGGGCTCCCTCGAGGTATCAAAGGCCGGTGGAGGAGATCGCCTAGAGGTCGATCTCCTCGCGACCACCGCATCGCTGGCGAAGGCCGGGCACGCAACGCAGGTGGTCGGGCGATTCGTGAGCGCTTCTGTTGGCGCCGGTCAACGGTCCTTCTCGGTGAAGCTCAACGCCAAGGCAAGGCGGGCGCTCAAACGCCACCATCGCCTAGCGCTGAAGGTGAAGATCACGCTCACCCCGGCAGGCGGGGAAGCGACAAGCGTCACCAGATCCGTGACCCTGCACTCGTGAGAAAGGCGGCTGAGACCGTGAGACCGCGCACGCTGTTGCTTTTTGCCTTTGTTGCTCTGCTAGGAGCGGCGACTGCCGTCCCGGCGCTGGCCACCGCCTCGGAAGTGAAGCTCGAAGTGAACCAAAACTGTGTCGACCCCGACTGGCCGTGCTGGACCACGGAAGGGTCGGTGTTGAAACCGCAACCCGCGCTCACGGTCAAAATCGCCGCCGGCGACGAAATCATGTTCACCGACCACGACGCGAGCACCGCGGCGGCCGTTGTCTGGATGGGCTCTGCGCCGGCCTGTCCCGGTGTGCCTACAAGCGCCATGACCAACTGGGAAGGAAAGTGCACGTTCGCAACACCGGGCACCTACCACTTCGAAAGCGCGACGCTTTTCGATAATGAAAACACCCCATACGGCGACGCCAACTACACCAAATACGAAATCGTAGTCGCAGGCACGCCCACGGACGCAACGACTTCCGCGAGCGGCGAAACCCAGACGGAAGCGATGCTCAACGGCAGCATTGATCCCGAAGGCAACACCGTCGAATACCACTTCGAATATGAAGGTCCGGGCGTGACCGGTAAACAGTCGACCCCTACAGCCACTTTGAGCGCGGCCGACTTCACGAGCCACTCCGTGTCGGCCCAGGTGATCGGCCTGCAGCCAGGCATGACCTACAACTTCCAGCTGGTGGCGACCTACGGAGTCGGGAAAACCTCTGTGTCTGGCGCAACGCAAAAGATGTTCACAACTCATGTGGCAACTGCGCCGACCGCTACAATGCTCGCCGCCGAAGGGCTCGAGGAAACCGAAGCCACTCTCGAGGGCACGGTCAACCCCGGAGGCGAAGCGACCGAATACTTTTTCGAATACGGCACCGACACGCACTACGGGCAGAAGACGGAAAAAGCGACTCTCCAAGCGAGCGGAGGTAGCAACCAGGGTGTCTCCGCCACGCTCAAAGGCTTGACCCCCGGCACGGAATACCACTTCCGGCTTGTCGCGAAAAACAACCAGGGCCCTGCCGAAGGTCTGGACCACAGCTTCAAAACGATATCTCCTCCGGCCAAAGAGCCGACCAAAGAACCTCCCGCGAACAAAGAATCTTCACCAACGCCGACTCCTACCGGTGGCAGTCCCACGGCCACAACCTCCAGCTCACCGCCTGCTGGGCAGCCAAAGACCGAGTCTGCTTCCGGCCCGCTGTTTGGGTCGCTCGAGCTGGCATCCACTCAGCACGGCGGAGTGGTGCATGGCTCTCTGGTCGTGTCCTCGACCGGTTCTGAAGGCCAGCTCCAGATCGAGCTGCTCACCAAAGGCGCCGCTGCTCCGGCCGGCAAGTTTCTGCGCTCCTCGCTGCATGCGGGCAAGCTCACGTTCGCGCTGACGCTGAGCGCCAAGGCAAAGCACACGCTGAAGGCTCATCACAGGCTCGCGCTGACAGTCAGGATCGTGCTGACCCCGGCGCACGGCCAGGCAATGACCATGAGTCGCTCAGTTCTGATGCGATCCTGAGACGCCGGCGAGCGCAGGCAGCCACTCAGCGGGCAGCACGCCCGCTGGGATCTCACCAGCGATCGGCGGGAAGTAGCGCGTCAGCTGCGCCGACGGACGGGCGGGTGGGCCTTCGATCAGCGGCCGCACGTCGGCGATCGTCTGGAGCAGGCGAATCGAGCTGCCGATCTGCAGGTCGGCCGCGTTGGGCTGCTCGCCGCCCAGCAGCCCGTCGGTGATCCAGCCGTCGATCCGCTCGAGCTGGCGTGGCAGCGCCGCTAGGTCTGCGCTCACCGCCTGATCGTATGCCCGTCTCTGTTTGACGATCAGCCGCGTCGCCAGAGGCAGTGTCGGTCGGAGCACGGGGATCGGCAGCGGCAGCTTGGCGTCCCCGGCGTACCTCATCATCGAGCTTGGGCTGCGCGCCAATGCCGCGACGAGCAGTCGCCTGGGTACGTCCTGGAAGACGTCATCCCCCCAGCGCTCGGCCTCAAGCACTCTTGCGTAGGCAGGATCTCCGGGCGGCGGCAGCAGCGCGGGGTCAGGCACGAGCGCATCCAGGCGCCGCATGATTTGCCGCGATCCCACGATGCGCTCGCCGTCGATTCTCAGCGCGGGAACCGTGGTGCCGCGGTAGAGCAATGGGCCGAGCAAGAGCTGGCTCAGCGGCAGGAAGTCGATGCGGTCGTAGGCGATCCTCTTCAGCTCGAGTGCGACCATGACCGCGGCGCACGGGTGCGAGGCGGGAAGCACGTATAGCCTCGGAGTCCTCGCCGCCATCCCGCGGCCGAGCATAATGGTCGTCGATGCTGCTCGTCGTCGATGTCGGAAACACGCAGACCCACTTCGGAGCCTTCCGCGATGGGGAGCTGCTCGAGCACTGGCGCTTTGCGACCGTGCGTCAGTCGACCGCCGATCAGCTGGGGGCCGCGTTGCGCAACCTGCTGGAGCTGCGCGGCTGCGCGTTCGAGGACCTGCAGGCGTCGATCGTCTCCTCGACCGTGCCGCAACTCGAGCCGGAATGGACGGCGATGGCGAGTCGCTATCTCGGTCACGAGATGCTCGTAGTCGGGCCGGGGACGAAGACGGGCATGGCGATTCGCTACGACAATCCGCGCGAGATCGGTGCCGACCGGCTCGTCAACGCAGTGGCGATCCGCGAGCGCTTCGGGGGTCCGGGGGTGTGCGTGGACTTCGGCACGGCGACGACGTTCGACGTGGTCTCGCGCGAGGGCGAGTACCTCGGCGGCTCGCTGATGACGGGCATCGAGATCTCACTCGAGGCGCTCTCCGAGCGGGGCGCCCGGCTGCCAAAGATCGACCTCGCGCCGCCGAAGAGCGTGATCGGCAAGAACACGGTCGACGCGATTCGCTCGGGCGTTGTGTTCGGTTATGCGGGTGCGGTCGACGCGATCCTGCGTCGTCTGTATGACGAGCTGGGCGAGCGCACGGCGGTCGTGGCGACTGGCGGGCTGGCGCGACTCGTGGTGCCCTACACCGAGGAGATCGAGGAGGTCGACGACCTCTTGACCCTCACCGGGCTGCGGTTGTTGCACGAGCGCAACTCGTAATCCGGCGGCGGCTCATGCCCATAATGGACGCGATGTCACGCCAGCTCACAGACCCCTGGATGCTCGGCCCCCTGGAGGTGCCCAACCGCGTGCTGCTGGCCCCACTGGCCGGGATCGGCAACTGGTTCGTGCGCCTGCAGGCCAAGCGCTACGGCGCGGGAATGGCCGTCTCGGAGATGGTCTCCTCGCACGCGATCCATCACAACAACGAGCGCACCTGCACCGAGATGCTGCGCATCCACCCCGACGAGCGCACGATCGGTACGGGCGGGCCGATCTCGATCCAGCTGTTCGGCGAGGATCCCGCGGTGATGCGCTCGGCGGCGGCGCGTGTGGCCGCGGCTGGGGCCGACGTGATCGACATCAACATGGGCTGTCCGGTGCCGAAGGTGCAGAAGACGGGAGCCGGCGCCGCGCTGCTGGCCGACCCTGATCGAGCCGTTGCCGTCGCCTGTGCTGTCCGCGAGGGAGGGGGGCTGCCGGTGACGGTCAAGCTGCGCTCAGGCCGGCGCCTGGGCGAGACGAGTGGGTTTGAGCTGGCCCATCGCCTGGTGGCGGAGGCGGGGGTGGCGGCGATTGGGTTTCATCCCCGCTCGGCGGCCGTCCACCACAAAGGTGTCCCCGACTACAAGCTGGCCGCGCGCTTGGTCGAGTCGCTCGACGCGCCGGTGATCCTCACCGGTGGGCTGAGCGAGGCCGAGCACATCCGGGAGGCATTCCAACAGACAGGTGCAGCGGCCGTGATGCTCGCGCGTGGCGCGCTTGGTAATCCGTGGCTGTTCGAGCAGCTAGTCGGCTCGCGTCGTCAGGGACCGAGCAGGGAGGAGGTGCTCCAGGAGCTGGGATGGACGATCGATCGCGCTGTCGAACACTTGGGGCAGGCACGTGCGACGCGCTACTTGCGCAAGTTCTATCCGTGGTATGTCTTACGGCTAGAATTAGATCGACAAGCGGGCAAGCGATTGCAAGAAGGGCTGCAGGTGGCGGAGACGCTCACAGAGGCTCGAGACTTGCTCGCTATACTGCTGCGCTCGCTGAAGCCCCTGGGCGGCGAGACCCCCCGCTTGCAAGCGGGGCTTTGTTACTCGCCGACCTAACCACCAACCCGCGATCGAGGGTCACATGCCGAAGGACGTAATCCTCACCCCTGAAGGCTTGGAGAAGCTCAACGACGAGCTCGAGCTGCTGTCCACCGCCAAGCGCCGCGAGGTGGCCGAACGGATCAAGGAGGCACGCGAGTTCGGGGATATCGCCGAGAACGCCGAGTACGACGACGCGAAGAACGAGCAGGCGATGGTCGAGAGCCGGATCGCGCAACTGGAGGAGCGCCTGCGCATGGCGACGGTCATCGAGACGAAGGATCTGTCGACCGACATCGTGCAGGTCGGCTCGGTCGTGCATGTGAAGGACGAAAAGACGGGCAAGTCGGTCAAGTACACGATCGTCGGCTCGGCGGAGGCCAAGCCTGAGGAGAACAAGCTCTCCAACGAGTCACCGGTGGGACGCGCGCTGTTGGGGCACAAGCGCAACGACACCGTTGCCGTGAAGGTTCCGCGCGGTCCAGCGCGCAAGCTGAAGATCACGAAGATCGACGTCGGTCTCAAGTAGGCTCGCCGCGATGAGCGGCGACGACGAGACCGAGACCGACAGCTCCCGTCACGGCCTGGAGGAGCTGATTGCCGAGCGCCGCGCGAAGGGGCATCGCCTGCGCGAGGATGATCCGCGAGCGTTCCCCTACTCGTTCCCGAATGCAGAGCCGATCTCGGGGATTCTCGAGGCCTATGAGCATCTGGCCGACGGCGAGGAGACCGAGGATGCCCACCGCGTCGCCGGCCGGATCGCGGCGCGGCGCGGCTCCGGCAAGGCCGCGTTCCTCGACCTCGTCGATCGCACGGGCAAGGTGCAACTGCACGCGCGCGTGGACGTGCTCGGCGAGCAGGCCTTCGCGCGGCTGAGCACGCTCGACCTCGGCGACCTCGTCGGTGTCGACGGCGCGGTGCTGCGCAGCCGTCGCGGCGAGCTGTCGCTGCGTGTCGACGGTTTTCAGATTCTTGCCAAGGCTCTGCGCCCGCCACCCGATAAGCATCACGGGCTGAGCGACGTCGAGACCCGCTATCGCCGGCGCGAGCTCGACCTGATCTCGAGTGAGGACGCCCGCAAGCTGTTCATCGACCGCGCCAAGATCATCTCGGCGATCCGTGGCTATCTCGACGGGCAGGGGTTCGTCGAGGTCGAGACGCCTGTCCTGCAGCCGCTCTACGGCGGCGCGCTGGCACGGCCGTTTACCACGCATCACAACGCGCTCGACCGCGACCTGTATCTGCGGATCGCCACCGAGTTGTATCTCAAGCGCCTGCTCGTGGGTGGCCTGGAGCGCGTTTACGAGCTGGGTAAGAACTTCCGTAACGAGGGCCTCTCGCCGAAGCACAACCCCGAGTTCACGGTGATCGAGTTCTACGAGGCCTACGCTGACTACACCGACGAGGCCGCGCGCCTGGAGGAGATGGTCGCCGTCGCCGTGCGGGCGATTGATTACGCCGGTGAGATCGACTTCTCGCCACCGTGGCGCAGGGTGAGCTTCGCTGGCGCGATCGAGGAGGCGACCGGGATCGACGTGCTGGCCCTGCGCGACGTCTCGGCGCTCGAGCGCGCCATCCGCGAGCGCGGCTTGGAGATGGCCACCGAGGGGTTCACCTGGCCCCAGCTCGCCGACGACCTGCTCTCCAAGTACGTCGAGCCCAAGCTGCAGCAGCCAACGTTTGTCATGGACTATCCGATTGAGCTGTCGCCCCTGGCCCGCGAGCACCGCAGCGAGCCGGGGCTGGTCGAGCGCTGGGAGGCGTTCGCCGGAGGCATGGAGATCGCCAACGCGTTCAGCGAGCTGATTGACGCCGACGTCCAGCGCGAGCGCTTCCGTGCCCAGGAGCGCCTCGGGATGCTTGGAGACGAAGAGGCCCAGCCTTATGATGAGCTTTTCGTGCAAGCGTTGGAGCAGGGGATGCCGCCGGCCGGCGGGGTCGGGCTCGGGATCGACCGGCTCGTGATGCTGCTGACCGGGCGTGACTCGATCCGTGAGGTCGTGCTGTTCCCAGCCATGCGCGACTGACCTGTCGGAGGCCGGGTGACCGGTTGGTAGACTGCCCAAGAGGCATAACCGGGATCAAATAGCGCTTGAGGCACGACCCTCGAGGAAGGAACTACACCATGTTCGAGCGATTTACAGAACGAGCCCGGCAGGTGGTCGTTCTTGCGCAGGAGGAGGCGCGAACGCTCAAGCACAATTACATCGGCACCGAGCACATCCTCTTGGGGCTGTTGCGCGAGGAGGAGGGCCTGGCCGCGCGCGTGCTGGAGAGCCTGGACATCACCGTCGAGCGGGTCCGCGCGCAGGTCGTGCGGATCGTCGGCTCCGGCGAGGAGGTCACCTCCGGGCAGATCCCGTTTACGCCGCGCGCGAAGAAGGTGCTGGAGCTCGCCTTGCGCGAGGCGCTGAGTCTCGGGCACAACTACATCGGCACCGAGCACATCCTGCTCGGCCTGGTCCGCGAGAACGAGGGTGTCGCGGCCCGCATCCTGCTCGACTTCGACGCTGATTCCGAGAAGATCCGCAACGAGGTGATCCGTATGCTCTCCGGCCCCGGCGGCCGGCGCCAGGGGCAATCGGGCGGCTCCGGCGGCTCTGGCTCCAGCGGCTCCCCCGGCGAGGGCAAGAAGTCCTCGAAGCTGCTCGACCAGTTCGGGCGAAACCTGACGAAGCTGGCCGCCGAGGGCAAGCTCGACCCGGTCGTCGGCCGCGAGACGGAGATCGAGCGGATCATGCAGATCCTCTCGCGGCGCACGAAGAACAACCCCGTGCTGATCGGCGAGCCCGGCGTGGGCAAGACCGCCGTGGTCGAGGGACTCGCCCAGCGGATCACCAACTCTGACGTGCCGGAGCTGCTCAAGAACAAGCAGATCTACACGCTCGACCTCGCGGCGCTGGTCGCCGGCTCGAAGTATCGCGGCGAGTTCGAGGAGCGGCTGAAGAAGGTGATGAAGGAGATCACCCAGCGCGGCGACATCATCCTGTTCATCGACGAGCTGCACAACCTCGTCGGCGCCGGGGCCGCGGAGGGCGCGATCGACGCCGCCTCGATCCTCAAGCCGGCGCTGGCGCGCGGCGAGCTGCAGACGATCGGCGCGACGACGCTCGATGAGTACCGCAAGTACCTCGAGCGCGACTCGGCGCTGGAGCGCCGCTTCCAGCAGATCCGCGTCGAGGAGCCCTCGATCGAGGAGACCGTGGAAATCCTCAAGGGCTTGCGCGACCGCTACGAGCAGCACCACAAGGTGCAGATCACCGACGAGGCGCTGAAGGCCGCCGGCGAACTGGCCAGCCGCTACATCGCCGACCGCTTCCTGCCCGACAAGGCGATCGACCTGATCGACGAGGCGGCCTCGCGGATGCGGATCAAGTCGATGACCTCACCGCCCGCCAACCGCGAGCTGGAGGGCGAAGTCGAGACCACGCGCCGCGAGAAGGAGGCGGCGATCGAGGCCCAGGAGTTCGAGAAGGCGGCCGCGCTGCGCGACAAGGAGCGCAAGCTGACGAACAAGAAACACGAGTTCGAGAAAGAGTGGGAATCCGGTGAGTCCGGCGAGCGTCCGTCGATCGGCGAGGAGGAGATCGCCGACATCGTCTCGATGTGGACAGGCATCCCCGTGTTCAAGCTGACCGAGGCCGAGACGCAGAAGCTGATGCGGATGGAGGAGGAACTGCACAAGCGTGTGATCGGCCAGCACCCCGCCGTGGAGGTCATCTCCAAGGCGATCCGCCGCTCGCGTGCGGGGTTGAAGGACCCCAAGCGCCCCACGGGCTCGTTTATCTTCCTCGGCCCGTCCGGCGTCGGCAAGACCGAGCTGGCACGCACGCTCGCGGAGTTCCTGTTCGGCGACGACGAGTCGATGATCCGGATCGACATGAGCGAGTACATGGAGAAGCACGCCGTCTCGCGGTTGGTCGGCTCACCCCCCGGCTACGTGGGCTACGACGAGGGCGGTCAGCTGACCGAGGCCGTGCGGCGCAAGCCCTACTCGGTGCTGCTGCTCGACGAGATCGAGAAGGCGCACCCGGACGTGTTCAACATCCTGCTGCAGATCCTCGAGGACGGCCGGCTGACCGACGCGCAGGGGCGCACCGTGGACTTCCGCCACGCGATCGTGATCATGACCTCGAACATCGGGGCCGCGGAGATCGCGCGCAACACGCCGCTCGGGTTCGCCGTCTCCGACGATGAGACGGGGATCACTTACGACGACATGAAGAACCGGATCATGGGCGAGTTGAAGAAGGTCTTCCGGCCCGAGTTCCTCAACCGCATCGACGACGTGATCGTGTTCCACAAGCTGCAGAAGGAGGAGATCAAGCAGATCGTCGAGCTGCTGCTGCTGCGGATCCGCGAGTCGATGGCTGAACGCGAGCTGCAGCTGGAGCTGACCGATCCCGCTAAGGATCTGCTGGTAGAGAAGGGCTGGGATCCGTCGATGGGCGCTCGTCCGCTGCGGCGAGCGATCCAGCGCTACATCGAGGACCCGCTCGCGGACTTCGTGCTGCGCGAGCAGCTCACTCCTGGTGCCACCGTCGTGGTCAATCCGGCTCCGGAGGGCGAGGAGGGCGAGGTGCGTCTGACGATCGTCAAGCCGAAGAAGCAGAAGACCCCGGTCGGTGTTGGAGCCGAAGGCGCCGGCGCCGAGGAGCTCGTCGTCGGCGAGGACAGCCCCGATGTCGACGAGCCGGCCGACGAGACGTAGCACTCGCGCTGATCACCCCGCCGAAGAGAGCCGTCCCCGGTGATGCGTAGGCTCAGAGGGTGGCTCGTGGAACTATCCAGGTCTGCTCGGAGTGCGGTTTCCAGACGACCCAATGGCTCGGGCAGTGCCCCGGCTGCGATGCATGGAACACGCTCGTCGAGGAGCGCATTCCGGCGGCGCGCGGCGCGGACGGGCGTAGCGGTGGCAGGGCCGGGGGCCGCGGCCGTGGCGGACACGCGGGCAGTGGAGGCGGCACTGGGCTGAAGGTCGTGCCCCGCCTGCTGAGCGAGGTCGGCGCGGCCCCGGTTGCGCGCATGAGCACGGGTATCGGCGAGCTCAACCGCGTATTGGGCGGGGGGCTCGTGCCTGGCGCGCTCGTGCTCTTGGGCGGATCGCCGGGGATCGGTAAGTCGACGCTGACGAACATGGTGCTCGGTAATCTCGCTGGTGCGGGACGGCGCACGTTGTATGTGAGCGGCGAGGAGTCCGCCGAGCAGGTGAGGCTACGCGCCGAGCGGCTCTCGCCTGGCGCACTGGCAGTCCCGATCCTCGCCGAGACCGACCTGGAGACCGTCCTCGACACGCTGGCCGGAGAGGCGCCGGAGGTGTGCGTGATCGACTCCGTGCAGACCTTGAACGCCGCCGAGCTGACCGGCGCACCGGGCTCGGTGGGCCAGGTGCGCGAGGTTGCGGGGCGCATCATGGAGCTGGCGAAGACGCGCCAGATCGCTGTGATCCTCGTCGGTCACGTGACCAAGGACGGCGCGCTGGCGGGTCCCCGCGTGCTGGAGCACCTGGTCGACTGCGTGCTGCAGTTCGAGGGCGAGCGTGAGCGCCCCTACCGGGAGCTCAGAGCGCTGAAGAACCGCTTCGGCTCGACCAACGAGGCCGGTCTGTTCGAGATGCGCCAGGGCGGCCTGGTGGAGGTGCTCGACGCCTCCGCGCGGTTTGTCGCCGAGGCGACGCGCGCGCCGGGGAGCGTCGTGCTGGCGGCGATGGAGGGCTCACGGCCGCTGCTCGTGGAGGTGCAGGCGCTGGTGGCGCCCTCAGAGCTCGAGCAGCCACGCAGGGTCGTCTCGGGCATGGACCGCAACCGCCTCGCGCTGGTGCTCGCGATCCTCGGTCGCCACGGCCGCGGATTCGGACCCCACCCACCCTCGGACGTGTTCGTGAACGTCGTCGGCGGTATGCGCGTGGACGAGCCGGGCGTTGATCTGGCGGTCGCTCTGGCGGTTGCCAGCGCGAGTCGTGGCGTGGCGATCGAAGGACCTCACTCGCTCACTCCACGCGCGTGCTTTGGCGAGCTTGGGCTGACCGGGGAGCTGCGCTGGGTAGGCCATCCCGAGCGGCGCTTGGCCGAGGCCGCAAAGCACGGCCTCAAAGATACGATCGCCCCCACCGGCAGCGGCCCTGGCGCCCGTGAGGTGGGCACCCTGCGCGATGCGCTCGCGGCCGCCCTGCCGACCGAGGCGAGGCGTTCGCCGCGGGCTGTGGCGTAAGCATCGCCCAATTGAGGGTAGGTGGCCATACCGATAAGCGGGGAGCCGCCTAATAAAGGCTAAATGCCCTAAAATGGGCACTTGTGCCCTTAAGATCCGGCGAAGATTTCGATGCAGAAGCGAGGCCGGAGCCGGGATTGATGAAGGCGCTGGAGATGATCGCGCCTGGCACGGCGTTGCGTGAGGGCATCGAGAGCATCCTGCACGCGCGCACCGGTGGGCTGATTGTGATCGGCGATCCAGAGGAGCTCAGCTTCCTGAACTCGGGCGGGATCAAGCTCGATATCGACTACACCCCGGCTTTCCTCTACCAGGTGGCAAAGATGGACGGCGCGATCATCCTCAACGCCAACTCGACGAAGATCGCGATGGCCAACGTGCAGCTGATGCCCGACCCGACGATCCTCTCCCATGAAACGGGGACCCGTCACCGCACGGCCGAGCGCGTCTCCAAGCAGACCGATGCGCTCGTAATCGCGGTCTCACAGCGCCGCGAGGTGGTTTCGGTCTATGTGGACGGAACGAAGTACGTGCTCGAGGACATCCCGGTGGTGCTGGCCAAGGCCAATCAGGCGCTGGCGACACTCGATAAGTACCGCACTCGCCTCGACCAGGTCTCCACGCGCCTGACGGCGCTGGAGTTCGAGGGTGGCGCGATGCTGCACGACGTGCTGACCGTGATGCAGCGCTCGGAGCTCGTCACGCGTATGGCCGTTGAGATCGAGCGCTACATCGTGGAGCTGGGCAGCGAGGGACGGCTGATCGAGATGCAGCTGGAGGAGACGATGGTCGGGACCGCCGCCGAGAAGGCGGCGCTCGTGCGCGACTACCTATCTGGTAACAGCGACGAGGTGTTTGCCACGGCGCTCGAGGAGATTGGGCGGCTTGCGCACCAGGATCTGCTCGACTTTGGACGGCTCGCCGAGTTACTCGGATATGACCGCAAGCTGAACACGCTCGACTACCCGGTCTCGCCGCGCGGCTACCGGGTATTGGGTCGCATCCCGCGGCTGCCACGGCTGGCGGTCACCCAGATCGTGAGCGAGTTCGGGGGCCTCGACGAGCTGCTGGCCGCCACCGACGCTGAGCTGGAGGCGGTCGAGGGCGTGGGGGAGATCAGGGCGAAGGACATCCGCGAGGGCCTGCGCAGGCTGCAGGAGATCAATCTCGTGGATCGCTACCTGCAGACTTGACTTAGACGTGACACCACAGACGTGACAAAGACTTGACCCAGACGTGAGACACGGGCCGTCCGACGGTCGGCCGCAACGAAGGAGGACATCATTCCGCCACAAGCAACCGCAGAGGTAACGCTGATCGAGGAGCTCGAGGTCACTCGCGAGGTCGAGTACATCGAGTTCGAGCTCGGCGACCAGGTCGTTTATCCCCATCACGGCGCCGGCAAGGTGCTGAAGAAGGAGGATATGGAGATGCTCGGTGAAACCCGCGAGTATCTGACGATCAAGATCCTGCACAACGACATGACCGTGAGAGTTCCCACCGAGAACGCCGCGATCGCCGGCCTGCGTAGGGTGATCGACGAGGAAACCGTGCAGAAGGTCTTGGATGTGCTCCGCGACACGGTCTCGGAGATGCCGAAGAACTGGAACCGGCGCTTCAAGCACAACCGCGACAAGATCAAGACAGGCGACATCTACGAGTTGGCCGAGGTCGTCCGCAACCTCTCTCTGCGCGAGTCGGAGAAGGGCCTGTCGACCGGTGAGAAGCAGATGTTCACGCGCTCCAAGAAGATTCTCGCGTCAGAGCTGATGTATGCGCTCGACAAGGACGAGGAAGAGGCCGAGAACTACCTCGACGAGCTGCTCGCCAACTCGGCCACCAGCCAGATGGCCTGCGCCGCGGCTGAGTAGCGGCCGGGAGCGAGACCTTCACGCACGCGGCAGCGACTGCCGCAAGACGTCTGCCGCGTGCGCGAGGGTTTCCCAAGCCATATGCCCATAGCTCTGATCCTCGCCGCCGGCAGCGGCGAGCGCCTCGGCGCCGAGGAACCGAAGGCGCTCGTCGAGCTGGCCGGACGCCCACTGCTGCAGTGGAGCGTGGATGTGCTGTGCGAGGTGGGTGGGATCCAGAGAATTGTGATTGCGCTGCCGCCAGGCACACCGACGCCACCAGGAATCATCGAGCTGGATCGCGGGACGATCGCGGTAGAGGGCGGTGCGGTCCGTTCGGAGTCGGTGCGCCTCGCGCTTGCGGCTGCCGGGAGTGGGTCCGATCAGGATCTGGTGCTGGTCCACGACGCGGCACGTCCGCTCCTGACTGCCGCGTTGGCGCAGGCGACGATCAGGGCGCTCGAGGAGGACGAGACGATCGACGGGGCGATCGCCGCGGTGCCGATGACCGACACGGTCAAGCGAGTAGTGGACGGAGTGGTGAGCGAGACGCTGGACCGAAGCCAGCTATGGGCCGTGCAGACGCCGCAGGTGTTCCGCCGCGGGGCTCTGGAGCGGGCACTGGATGTTCCCGAGGAGGTGCTTGCGCTGGCCACCGACGATGCCTGGCTGATCGAACGTGCGGGGGGCCGAGTCGGCGTCGTGAAGGCGTCGAGCGAGAACCTGAAGGTCACGACGCCGCTGGATCTCCGCATGGCCGAGATGCTGCTTCTCGCGCGGACTGGTTGAATCGCGGGGCGATGCTCACCGACTATCACCTGCATCTTCGACCCGACGAGCCGGGCACGACCCCCGAGCGGTACTTCACCACGGCTAACGTCGAGCGCTACCGGACGGCGGCAAGCGAGCGGGGGATCGTTGAGCTGGGGGTCTCCGAGCACGTGTATCGCTTCGAGCAGGCGCTGAGTGTGTGGCAGCACCCGCTCTGGCGAGAGTTCGCCAACGATGATCTCGACGAGTACTGCGGGTTTGTGCGGGAGCAGACCGATCTGCGGTTGGGGATCGAGGCTGACTTCGTGCCCGGTGGCGAGGATCGCATGGCCAACCTGTTGCAGGCGCGCGACTTCGACTATGTCGTCGGCTCAGTCCATTTCCTACGCGACAAGGCGATCGATATGGATGACTACAGCGTGTGGGACCGCGGCCACAGCCCCGAGGAGATCTGGCGCCGCTACTTCCAAACGCTTGGGGAGGCTGCCCGCAGTGGCCTGTTCGACATACTCGCCCACCCCGATCTCGTGAAGGTATGGAGTCCTGCTCACCCTCCGCACCCGGAGCGCCCGCGCCCAGAGGGCGATTTGCGCCGCTACTACGAGCTGGCGCTGGAGGGGATCGCGGAGTCGGGGATCGCGGTGGAGGTGTCGACGGCGGGCCTGCGCAAGCCCGCGCGGGAGCTGTATCCGGCCGAAGCGTTCCTGGCGATGTGCGTCGACGCCGGCGCTCCGGTAGCGCTCTCCAGTGACGCCCACCGGCCGGAGGATGTCGGCGCGGACTACGACCGCGCGTTGGAGCTGCTGGAGCGCGTCGGTGTGGACGAGCTGTGCGTGTTTGAGCGTCGTGAGCGCCGTCTCGAGGGAATCGACCCCCACCCACCCGGCGTCGGATGAGCCTCTCTGGGATCGGATATGACTCACATCGCTTGGCGGAGGGGCGCCGGCTGGTTCTTGGTGGCGTGGAGATTCCCAGCGAGCGCGGCTTGGAGGGGCATTCCGACGCGGATGTGCTGACCCACGCGGTGATCGACGCCCTGCTCGGCGCGGCCGGCTTGGGCGATATCGGCGAGCACTTCCCCGACACCGACGAGCGCTATCGCGATGCCGACTCCCTGCATCTGCTCGCGAGCGTCGTCACGAACGTGATCGCCGCAGGACTAACGATCGTGAACGTCGATTGCACGATCGTGATGGAGCGCCCGAAGCTCGGCCCCCACCGCGAGGAGATCCGAAAGCGGCTGGCACAGGCAATCGGGTTGGAGGAGAAACGCGTCAACGTGAAGGCCACAACGGGCGAGGGGATCGGGTTCGTCGGCCGCGGTGAGGGCTTGGCTGCGCTCGCGGTCGTAAGCCTCGACGAAAGCTAGGCGGTGGCGATGCGCGAGATCGGTCTACACGACACCCGCACCGGGGAGCTATTGGCCCTGAAGCCGCGCGATCCCGGCAGGGTGGCTATCTACGCATGCGGCCCGACCGTGTACAGCCGCATCCACATCGGCAATGCTCGTCCGTTTGTGTTGTTCAGCCTGCTCAAGCGCTTCCTTGCACATGAGGGCTACGAGACGACGCTGGTCGTGAACGTCACCGATGTCAATGACAAGATCTACGACGCCGCGCGTGCGCAGGGTTGTCCGAGCGAAGCGCTGGCGAAGGAGATGACTGATCTCTACCTCGCCGACACCGACGCGCTCGGGCTCGGCCGTCCCGATCACGAGCCGCTGGCCTCAGAGACGATCGGGCCGATAGTCGAATACATCGAGAGGCTGATCGACACGGGCCACGCCTATGCGGTCGAGGGAGATGTCTTCTTCCGTGTACGCTCGGACCCCGGTTATGGCTCGCTGTCGCACCGGCGGATCGACGATATGGACCAAGGCGAGGGTGGATTGGATCCCGCCCACCCCGATCGCAAGGAGGATCCGCTGGACTTCGCGTTGTGGAAGGGGCGCAAGGAGGGAGAGGACACCTGGTGGGAGACCCCCTGGGGGCCAGGTCGTCCGGGCTGGCACATCGAGTGCTCGGCGATGGCTGAGGATGCGCTCGGTGTCGGCTTCGATATCCACGGGGGCGGCTCGGACCTACTGTTTCCCCACCATGAGAACGAGGCCGCCCAGACCCGTGCGGCGCGCGGCGAGGAGCTCGCTCGGATCTGGATGCATAACGGCATGATCCAGTCAACGGGCGAGAAGATGGCCAAGTCGGTCGGCAACATCGCGCCGCTGCACGAGGTGATCGGGCAACACGGGCGTGATGCCGTCGTCATGTACCTGGCCTCGGGCCACTATCGCCAGCCGCTGGCGTTCTCGGAGGCGGCGCTGGCGCAGGCCAAGGCCAACGTGAGCCGCATCCGTGAGGCAGCACGCAAACTTTCACCGGGCAGCTCGCCCGATGATCTCGATGAGCTGCGCGATCGTTTCTTTCAAGCGCTGGCCAACGACTTCAACACGCCCGAAGCGCTTGCTCATCTGAACGAATGGATTCGCGAGGCGACGCACTCGATGTTCACGAATAAAGGCGATCAGCACCTGCGCGAAATGCTCGGCGTCTTGGGGTTGGAGAGTCTGCTGGCTGCGCCCGAACAGGCGCCCGCCGACGTGGAGGAGTTGGCGACGGCGCGCGAGCTGGCGCGAGCAGAGCGCGACTTCGCAGCCGCCGACCGCTTGCGCGATGAGATCGCCGGGATGGGATGGGAAGTACGCGACGTGGCGGGCGGGTTCGAGCTGCTTCCGCTGTGATCCTCTACGGACGCAACCCCGTGAAGGAGGCTCTGCGTGGCCGTCGTAAGCATGCGGTGGGGGAGGTGTGGGCGACGGCTGGCGTGGCGCGCGAGCCTTGGCTCGAGGGCGTACGCGTCAGGAGCGCCTCCGCCGAGGAGGTGCAGGCGCGGTGCGGCTCAGCCGGGCACCAGGGAATCTGCGCAGAGGCGGGCGGATACCCATATGCCTCGGCCGAGGAACTGCTCGCTGGTGAGAGTCCCTTGGTGGTGGCGCTCGATCAGGTGCAGGATCCGCAGAACCTGGGGTCGATCTGCCGTACCGCCGAGTGCGCAGGCGCGGCCGGCGTGGTGATTCCCGAACGGCGCGCGGCCGAGGTCACGCCGGCGGTCTGCAAGGCCTCGGCGGGCGCGGTCGAGCATCTGCGGGTGGCGCGGGTGCGCAACATCGCCGACTTCCTGGCGGATGCCGGTGGCGCGGGGTGCTGGTGCTACGGCGCCAGCGGGGAGGCGACCGTGGCCTACGACGCGCCGGATTACAGCGGCGCCGGGGTGGTCCTGGTGTTGGGCAGCGAGGGGGATGGCCTGCGCCCGCGAGTGGCGGCCGCGTGCGACGAGCTGATCGCGCTGCCGCTGCTGGGAGCGGTGGAGTCCTTAGGGGTGAGCGCTGCGGCCGCAGCGCTGCTGTACGAGATCTTGCAGAACCGGCGTCGCGGGTCTTGACAAGACTCCATAACTGTGCGAGGCTCGCCCCGACATAACGCTGAACCTAAGGTTGATGAAGCCTTAGAACTACATAGCTTTGGCGCCAGGGGAGGAGTGCGCCACTGAGCAAATTCGGGCTGCAAGCAGCCCGAGAAAGGATCTGCTCGTGGCACGAATCACCAGCAACAGTAACTCTGAAGTTAAGGTTGAGGATGGGTTCTTGATCGCTCTTGCTAAGCAGGGCGATCGCAATGCGTACGAGCGTCTCGTCAGGCGCTACCACGGCTTCGTGCGGTTGAAGGCTTCCTCGTACTTCCTGGCTGGCGGTGACTCCGAAGATCTGATCCAGGAGGGACTGGTCGGCCTGTACAAGGCGATCCGCGACTATCGCTTCGATCGCGAGTCGAGCTTTCGTAACTTCGCCGAGCTATGCATCACCCGTCAGATCATCACTGCCGTGAAGACGGCCACACGCAACAAGCACACGCCTCTGAATCAGTACGTTTCCTTCTCCTCGACGCCGGCGGGTGCCGGTGACGATGTTCCGACGCTCGACCAGGTGCTCCCCGGCCCGAGCGTGCACGACCCCGTCAACCAGGTCATCTCCTCCGAGGAGCTGCGCTCGCTGGTGGGATGCCTGTCGACCGCGCTCTCGGAGCTCGAGAGCCGCGTGTTGGGGTTGTACTTGGACGGCTACTCCTATGAGCAGGTGGGAGAGCGTTTGGAGTGCGACACCAAGACGGTGGACAACGCGCTGCAGCGAGTCAAGCGCAAGGTCGGCGCGCACCTGGAGGCCCGTGCGGTGGCCGCCTGAGCTAGCGGCTAGCGAGCCTCTCCTCCCGCTACTCTCCGGCTTAGATCGTGCCGGGGTAGCTCAGCTGGTAGAGCGCCTGTCTTGTAAACAGGGGGTCAGGGGTTCGAGTCCCCTCTCCGGCTTGTCGGTCTTCGTGGTGGCTCAGCCCGCGGGAATCGCGTGCTCGAGAGTGCCATGACCGTTGGTCGAAGCAATGGGCATGGGGAACAGAGCCGCCCCAACCGGCTCTTGCGCGTTCAGGCGCCGCTCGATCTCGCCTAGGAGCACGCCGAACAGCAGGTGGCGCCAGGTGGACTGGGCGAAGGCTCGCGGGTTCGCGAACAGGGCTGGCATCTTCTTACGCGCTGGGTGCAGACGATCGGTGAGGGCCGTGAGCGGCCAGGTGATGACGTTCTCTGCGCTTGCCGCCACGGGGCCGCGTGCCCACGAGGGCAACGGCAGGCGTGGGGCGAGATTGGCGTAGACGGCACCGAAAAGGGCTCCGTTCTGCAGGTGCAGCGCCCAGCCGGCAGCTGGCCAGGCATCTCCTCGCGTGACCGCCTTGCCGAGCAGCGCGACGTCGTCGAAGTCAGATTCGAAGACACGCTTGTCGAGCGGCATCTGCGCTGCCCACACACCGGCGGCCAGAGCGCCCGCGATCGCCCCGCGGAGCGTCTTTGAATAATCGATCCCCATCTTCGGTCAACTGTAACGGGGTCCCACTGCGCGGGTATCCAGGGTATGGATCCGCTACAGATCGAACGAGTCCAGGCGGGCGAGCGGCAGGCGAGCCTGAGCTCCTTTCGCGAGCACGCTCTGAGGAGCGGTGTGAACCCGATCCTTTACTGGACGCTACGGGCGATTCTGGTGCCGTTCTTCCTCGTCTACTTCCGTCTGGCGCGCATCGGCCGCGAGCATCTGCCCCGCACCGGACCACTGCTGCTGGCCTCCAACCACCGTAGCTTCCTCGACCCGTTCGTGATCGGGACGCTCGTGCGGCGGCCTGTCTATTACATGGCCAAGCGTGAGCTGTTTGAGAAGCGCTGGCAGGCATGGGTGCTCAACGCCCTCGGCGCCTTCCCCGTCGACCGCGGCGCCAGTGACCGAGACGCGATGCAGACGGCCCGTGCGATCCTCGAACGAGGGGACTGCGTGGTGGTCTTCCCGGAGGGCACGCGCATGCGAGGTGGTCCACTCGGCGATCCGCGCCGCGGCGTTGGGCGTCTGGCGCTCGAAACGGGCGTGCCCGTCGTGCCCGTTGCGGTCTTCGGCAGCGACGAGGTCCGCAGGAGTTGGCGCATACGTCCGCGCAAGGTCCGCCTTCGCGTGGGGCGTCCGCTGCGCTTCCCGACCGTCGATCCCTGCTCACCGGCGCTGGCCGCTGCCGTGACCGAGCGCATCTGGGCGTGCGTCAGCCTGCAGTGGGACTGGCTGGGCGGCGCCAAGGCTCGTCCTCCTGAGCTCATCCATGAGGCTCCAGCGCGCGAGATATCGCGCGCCGCCTGAGTGGGCGGGTGGGCCCAAGTCGAGCGCGAGGATAGGGTGCGATGAGTGGACGAGCAGGTCAAGCAGAAGTCCAAGGCGCAGCTCGATGCGGAGTTCTCCGATCTCTACCGTGCTCACTTGCGCGACGTGTACAGCTACGCGTACTACCGCGTGGGGAATCATCACGACGCGGAGGATTTGACAGAGCAGACGTTCCTGCAGGCCTACCGTCACTTCGAGCGGGCTGGGCGCGAATCGCGGGGACGGCCGCTGCGCCCGTGGCTGATTCGCATTGCGCACAACCTGGCGGCCAATCTCTACCGCGACCGCTCGCGCAAGCCGGCCACGCCGATCGACGAGTCGACCACACTGGCGGCGCCCCACACGACCGAGGAGTTGGTGGAGGGGCGCGAGGAGTTGAGCCGCGTGCTTGGCGGGGTGCGCCGGCTGCCGGAGGATCGTCGCGAGGCGCTGATCATGCGCTTTGCGCTGGGAATGGACAATCGCGAGATCGCCCGTGCGCTGGGTCGCTCCGACGGGGCCACGAAGGTGCTCATCCATCGCGCTGTCAAGCAGCTGGAGGGGCTCGTGAACGGTCCCGGCGAGGAGGACTCCGATGACTGAGGCGTTGGGAAACTTCGAGGGTCTGCTGCGCGAAGCGCTCGCACCCGTCGAGCCGCCTGAGGACCTGGCTCGGCGCTTGGAGAGCACGCTCACGAGCATCACCGAGATGGCCGCCGACGAGTTGGAGGCATGGGAGCTGTCGGCGATGCGCGATCCGCGCAACTGGGTTCGGCCTGCGGCGGCGCTCGTGGCGGGTGGTGGCGCAGGGGTTGCGCTGGTGCTCCTGCGCGCCCGTCAGCGGGCGCATGGTTCGCCCGGAGGTCTCAGTGGCGTGCGTGAGACGGCGCAGCGCACCGCCCGCGACCTCGGTCGCGAGACGCGCAAGCTGCTCGGCGATCGCTGAGCGACCGCTGATCCACCACGCCGCTCGGCTGCGTATCTATATCCGAGATGATCCGATCCAAGCGCTCCGTCGAGTCCCGCTCCGCCGAGTCCGCCTCGGCCTCCCTGCGACGGTTGGCCGACGAGGATCTGATGCAGCTCGTGGCCGAGAACGACGACGCCGCGTTTGCGATCCTGTATGAGCGTCACACGAACGTCGCGTTCTCGCTGGCCTTTCGCATGTGTGGCAAGCGGGCGATCGCCGAAGAGGTCGTTCAGGAGGCATTCCTCTCGGCTTGGCGCAGCGGCGCGCGCTATGACCGCGCCCGCGGCAGTGTGCGCACATGGGTGCTCGGGATCGTCCACAACCGGGCGATCGATGCCCTGCGCCGGGGTGCTGTCCACGACCGTGGCCGGGTCAGCGACGAAGGCATCGAGGAGCGCCTGGAGGCGCCCGAGCGCACTGACGAGGAGGTCGGTCGCCGTGACGAGGCGCGCGAGATCCGGGTCGCTCTGGACGGTCTGCCCGCCGAGCAGAGCCATGTGATCGAGCTCGCCTACTATGGCGGCTTCAGCCATAGCGAGATAGCAACAATGCTTGACACCCCAATCGGAACGATCAAGGGCCGTATGCGTCTCGGTCTGCAGAAGATGCGTCTGACACTCGGTCCCGCGCAGGTTCTCTCGTGAGCTCGATCGAGAACCCCTGTGAGCGCAGCGCCGACGCTGGCGCATATGTCCTCGGTGCGCTCGAGGAGCGCGAGGTGGAGTCCTACCGTGCACATCTGGCGACCTGTGCCGAGTGTCGCGAGGAGGTGGCCCAGCTGCAAGGGGTGACCGACTCGCTGGCGATCGCGGTGCCCCGCGCGCAGGCGCCGGCTGAGATGCGTGCGCGGTTGATGGCGGTCGTGAGCGGTGAGGCCGAACTGTTGCGGGCCGCTGGTCACGAGGCTGATCGCCCGGTACGCGCGAGGTCCCATTGGCGTTGGCGTGTGCTCCCGGCGCTGGCGGCAACGGGCGCCCTGGCCGTGGGAGTGCTGATCGGCGCGCTGGCGATCAACACGGGCTCTGGTCAGCAGACGCGAGTGATCCAGGCGCAGGTCCTTGCACCCGCCGGTCACGATGCCACGGCGGCGCTGAGCAAAGTGGACTCGCATGTCCAGCTGCAGGTGACGGGCATGCCCGCGCCGGCGCTAGGACGCATCTATGAGGTGTGGCTGAAACGAGGCTCCCAACCCCCCGAGCCGACCGACGCGCTGTTCTCAGTCACCAGCCAGGGCAACGGCACGGTTGGTGTGCCAGGTGACCTGCGGGGCGTCAGCACAGTGATGGTCACCGAAGAGCCGGCCGGCGGCAGTCTCAAGCCGACGCACAGCCCGGTGATAGTCGCCTCGGTGTAGAAGCCCGCCTTACGAATCTCCGTAGACCGACGCGGAGCCGAGATAGGCTACGTGCTCGGACATGGCCACCTGTTATCGCCACCCCTCGCACGAGACGGGGGTTTCGTGCTCCAACTGCGGGCGGCCAATCTGCCCAGATTGCATGACCACCACCCCGGTCGGTATGCGCTGCCCGGAGTGCTCACGCCAGCGGACCCAGGTGAAGACGCTGCGCAACACGATTCGCCGGCCCGAGGTCACCTTCGCCTTGATCGTGATCAACGTGGTGGTGTTCCTGAGCGAGGGCAGCTTCACCTTGAGCGGGCAGCCGACAGGCAAAATCTACGAAGAAGGTGCCCTGTTCGGCAGCATCCGTGGAATCCCCACGCTTGGCGTGGCACACGGCCAGTGGTGGCGGATCATCACGAGCGGTTTCATGCACGAGAACCTGATCCACATCGGCTTCAACATGTATGTCCTGTACGTTCTCGGCCAGATGCTCGAGCCGGCGCTGGGACGTCTGAGATTCGGGACCATCTACGCCGTGTCGCTGCTGACGGGCTCCTTCGGCGCGCTGCTCGTCACGCCGCATTCGCCCACGGTCGGCGCTTCGGGGGCCATATTCGGTCTGATGGGGGCAGCCGCGGTCGAGATGCGTGCCCGTCAGATCCCGATCATGCAGAGCGGCGTGGGCGGTCTGATCCTGCTCAACCTCGTTATCAGCTTTACGCTCCCCGGCATCTCCTGGGGCGGGCACATCGGTGGCCTGATCGGCGGGGCGGTAACGGCGCTTGTGATCCAGCTCGGTGCCCGATATCGCTCGCAGGCGCTCGCGCTGGTTGGCTGTGCGGCGATCGGGATTGCGGCGTTGGCTGGATCGATCTTGATCGCGAAGTCGACTGAAGTTGAACCTACAACTCCCACCCAGCTCCTCGAACCCGGTCAGTGAGGCACACCGATACGCGCGGCACCCACGGCGTCGCCACCATCGCTGGTATCTGAGAGATGCACCGTGAGCGTCTCGCCTGGCACGTCTGGGACCAGCTTCGGATGCAGGATGTGTGCAAGCAGCTCCAGGCCGTCGATCAGGCGTGGACCGGGCCTGGAGAAGTAGGCCGAGGCGTTCACGGCGACCACCCGCCGGGCGCCGAGGGCAGCCAGTTCCTCGGCGTGCTCCAGTGCCTCTAGGTGAGCCCGCGCCGCGTCATAGCCGCAGGGCATCACCACCACGATCTCCGGCTGGGCGGCCGTCACGGCCTCCCAGAGCATCGCGGTCGAGTGTTCGCCAGGCAGGCCCAGCACATCCTCCCCACCGGCCAGCTCGATCAGCTGGGGTGTCCAATGGCCGGCCACGAATACCGGGTCCAGCCACTCCAGGGCCGCCACGCGAGGACGTCCGGCCGAACGCACGGCGAGCTTGACCCGGTCGATGCGCGCGGCGATCTCTCCCACCAGCTCGATGCCACGCTCACGGCGATCGGCTGCCTCGGCGACGATCCGCACGTCACCGAGCGTCTCACCAAAGGTGTGCGGGTCAAGCGAGATGACCTTGGGCTTTGAGGGCAGCTTGGCGGCGAGCTTGGCGACATCCTGGAAGGACACAGCGCAAACCGGACATAGAGCCTGTGTGACGATCAGATCGGGCTCAAGGGCGCTCAGGGCACCCTCATCGAGCTCGTAGATGGCCTCGCCTCGCTCGGTGCGCTCGCGCACCGCCGCGTCGATCTCGGCGGCGCTCAGTCCCGTGGGCAGCGCGTCCCGCGTGATGTGCGGAAGCTGAAGGGCTGCCGGTGGATAGTCGCACTCGTGAGTCACCGCGATAACCTGATCGCCCAGACCGAGCGCGAACAGCAGCTCGGTGGCGTGAGGAACGAGGCTCACGATGCGCATCCCGTGACTGTATTGCCACTGCTCACCGACAACGAGATCCAGCGACGGCTCGCCGCGGGTCGGCAGCGGTGGCATCGTCTGAAGGGCTTACCCTTAGCGGATGACAGTGCTAACTGACCAGGAAGTCGAAGAACGTCTCGCGGACAGCGGATGGCGCCATGACGGGCGAGCGATCGTGCGTGAGTGGACGTTCGCGGACTTCGCGCAGGCGATTGCGTTTGTCAACCGGGTGGCCGAGGCCGCCGAGGCCGCGAACCATCATCCGGACATCACGGTGCACGGCTGGAACAAGGTGCGTCTGGAGCTGAGCACGCACTCGCAGGGGGGCCTGACCGAGGCCGACTTCGGCATGGCAGCACGCATCGACACGCTCGCGTGAACGGCTTGAAGCTCATCTTCGCGGTCGTGCTGGTCGCGGTGAACGCGTTCTTTGTGATCGCCGAGTACGCGCTCGTGCGCTCCAAACGCGCGCGCCTGGAAGTGATGCAAGAGGAGGGCGCGCGGGGCGCGGCGCTGGCGTTGGAACAGCTGGAGAGCATCAACGACTACATCTCGGCCGTCCAGATCGGGGTCACGATGACCTCGATCGCGATTGGGGCCCTGGGAGCACCAGCGCTCGCGGAGATCCTGAAGGAAGCGTTCGGCGCCACGATCAGCCACGGCGTGTCCGTGGCGATCTCGGTGATTCTCGCCTACCTGATCGTGACTTCCGTGCAGCTGGTCGCCGGCGAGATGGTGCCTAAGTTCTACGCGATCGACCGCGCCGAGGCCGTGGCGCGGCGGGTGGCACGCCCGCTGCAGGCCTTCAGGGTCCTGTTCCACCCGGTGATCGTCGTGCTCACGGCGCTCTCCAATCGCATTCTGCGACTACTTGGGGTCGACATGACCCGCGAGCGGGAGGGCGGTTCGCCCGATGAGCTCAAGCGCCTGATCGCCGAGTCCCATGCCGGCGGACATATCGACCCGGGCGAGGCGGGGATGCTGACTGGCGTGTTCCACTTGCATGAGCAGGAGGCCCGTCAGGTAATGACCCCGATTCCGGCGGTGGTCACTGTGGATGTGTCCCAGGACGTGGAGAGCGCGTTGAAACTGTGCATCTCCTCAGGCCACACGCGGCTGGTCGTCACCGAGGAGGAGAATCGCGATCGAGTGCGCGGTCTGGTGCACGCCAACTCGCTTGCTCGCTCGCTGATGGAGGAGGGCCCGCATGCGACGCTCGAGCCGCTGGTGCACGACGCCCCGATCGTGCCCGAGACCAAGCCGCTGGATGACCTGCTCGCCGACCTGCAGCGTCAGCGGACCTCGCTCGCGGTGGTGGTGGACGAGTACGGCCGGGTGGTGGGGATCGTGACGGTCGAGGACATCATTGAGGAGGTTGTGGGCGAGATCACCGACGAAACCGACTCTGCTGCCGGTGAGGTTCGCCAGCTCGCGGGCGGCGACTGGTTCGTGCGCGGTCACGTGGCAGTGACCGATCTGGCCGACTATGGCCTGGATCTGCCGGTGGACAGCGACGCGTACAACTCCGTCGGGGGCTTCGTGTTCGCGGAGCTGGGACGTTTGCCTCAACGCGGTGACACGGTCAACGCGGATGGCTTCTCGATCCGGGTGGAGTCGGTGCGCGAGAATCGGATCGAGGCGGTGCGCATTCGCGAGCGTCGGCCCGTGCCGCCACGCGAGAGCACCGACTCATAGGAAAAATCCGCCCCAAGCACACGCCCGGCCCGCGGGGGGAGCGGGCCGGACGTGCGCACTGGGAGGAGGCGGGTGTGCGTGCGACTTACTGTGTCGCAGCTACCAGTATCGCGAGCTGGATGAAGACGAGCTAAAAGTCGTCTGAGTCGAGATAAATTCTGGCGAAGAGTCCTAGTAGGAGTGGAATCCCCGGCCGCTCTTACGACCGAGCGCGCCCTCCGCGACCAGCTCTTCGATCCGTGCGGGGATCGTCTCGCCGATCGTCTCGCCGATCGCCGTCGAGACGTCGAGCCCGACGAGGTCGAGCAGCGCGAGCGGACCCAGCGGATGTCCGGCGCCGAGGCGCATGCAGGTGTCCACATCGGCGGGGTCCATGCCGGTCTCTTCGAGTAGGCGGACCGCGCTGAACAGATACGGGAACAGCAGGCGATTGACGACGAAGCCCGGGATGTCGGGGACCTCGACGGGCGTCTTCTCGAAGGTCTCGCACAGCGCGAGCGCCCGCTGCCGCGTGTCCTCGCTCGCCCCACTGGGAAAGATCAACTCGATGAGCGCCATCTTCGTCACTGGGTTGAACACGTGCAGCCCGAGGAAGCGCTCCGGACACCCGCTGGCCTCGGCGAGGCGAGCGACTGACAGCGAGGAGGTGGTGCTCGCGAGGATCGCGTCGGCGTCGAGCAGTGCGTTCAGCTCGCCGAGCAGCCCCGCCTTGACGTCATGATCCTCGACTACCGCCTCGACGACGAACGTCGCCTGCGCCAGCTCCTGTGGGTCGGTGACGATCTGCACGTGCTCCGGATCGACCTCCGCTTTGAGCCGGCTGAGCGTCTTCTCGACTGTCGCGCGCGCGCGGTCGGCCGAGCTCTCCGAGCGGGCGAGCAGCAGCACGCGGCCGTGGTGGGCCGCGGTGGCGGCGAGGCCGCAGGCGATGGCGCCGCTGCCGACGATTGCGAGACGCTCGTTCATCTTTCTCGGTCTCTCTTCATATTGACTGACTGGTCAATCTAGTTCTGGGTGGGCGCGGTAGAGTAAGGGATATCCCCATCAACATGCCGCGCAAGACCTTAGGAGGACTTCAGTCATGAGGCAAGCAGAGGGCCGCGAGGTCGTGATCGTCGAGGCCGTTCGCACACCGATCGGCCGCGGGCACAAGGAGAAGGGCTACTACAAGGACACCCATCCGAATGCGCTGCTCGGCAAGGTCTACACGGAGGTCATCGAGCGCTCTGGCATCGACGCGGCGGAGGTCGAGGACGTAATCGCTGGTTGTGTGCAGCAGTTCGGCGAGCAGGGCTTCAACATCGCTCGCAACGCTTGGCTGCAGGAGGGGCTGCCGATCGAGACGCCCGGCACCACGGTCGACCGCCAGTGCGGCTCGGCCCAGCAGGCGGTGAACTTCTCCGCGGCGCTGATCGCGGCGGGCGTGCACGACGCGATGATCGGCTCGGGTGTCGAGCACATGGGCCACTTCCCGTTCGCGGCTGGGATGAAGACGCAGGAAGAGTTCGGTTTCGCCTTCACACCGGAGCTGATGGCAAAGCACAACATCATCGGCCAGGGCCTGGGCGCGGAGATGATCGCCGATCAGTGGGAGATCTCCCGCTCTGAGCTCGACGAGCTGGCGGTGCGCTCGCACCGGTTGGCCCACCAGGCCACAGAGGAGGGCCGCTTCGAGCGCGAGATCGTGCCTTTCCAGGTCAACGGCGATACCTTCGTCGCCGACCAGGGGATCCGCCCGGGCACCGATCTGGAGACGCTCTCCCAGCTCAAGCCGGCGTTCAAGCCGGACGGCAAGATCACCGCGGGCAACGCCTCGCAGATCTCCGATGGCGCCGCAGCCGTGCTGCTGATGAGCGCCGAGAAGGCCAAGGCGCTCGGGCTGAGGCCCCGCGCGCGGATCGTCGACCAGACGACCGTCGGCTGTGACCCGGTGAAAATGCTCGAGGGGCCGATCCCGGCGACGCGGAAAATCCTCGATCGCAACGGCATGAAGATCGAGGACATCGACCTGATCGAGATCAACGAGGCCTTTGCGCCCGTGGTGGCGGCCTGGCGGCGTGAGCTGAACCCCGACATGGACCGGGTGAACGTCAATGGCGGTGCGATGGCGTTGGGTCACCCCCTCGGCTCCACCGGCGCGCGCCTGATCACCACCCTGCTGCACGAGCTCGAGCGCTCCGACAAGGAAATCGGCCTCGTGACGATGTGCTGCGGCGGCGGGCTGGGCACCGGCACGCTGATCCAGCGCGTCTGAGCCGGCGGAGTCTCAACCGCCGCTAGGTCCCCCGCCGGTCCAATTGACCGTGACCGGCGGGAGGGCCAGCAGCGCCTGCCATGTGGCGGCTTCGGTCTTGCCGGTGGGGGCGATCCCGTGCGCGGACTGGAACTGTGCGAGGTTGGCGGCGGTGGTCGCGTCGAAGATGCCCGTCGTCGCCTGGGCTGGGATTGCGCTCGCGAGATGCTCCTGCATCCATAGCACCGGGTCGCCGCGGTTGCCCTGCGTCAGTTCGGTATAGCCGGGGTTCGGGGTGACGCTGGTCAGCGCCACCAGCGGTTCTGACAGTGCGGTCCACTCGCTGGCGGGGGTTTCTTGCCAGTCCCACCACGACAGGCCGGTCGCGCCGTAGTCGACGGCCTCCTCGCGGAAGCGCACGAGTTCGGCGCCCGAAGGATGGCTGTAGGTCTGGCCGAGCGGATAGATCGGGCGTCCGTAGACGCGGTTTGAGATGTAGGTGTTCGCATAGGCGGTGTCGACCGAATTGCCGATGTCTTTCCAGTACATCTGGGGCGCATTGAACTGCGCCCCGTTTGGCCCGAGGAAGACGGAGTAGGGGAAGGAGGTGTGGTCGTAGACATACGGGAATGACGCCAGGCCAAGGGGATAGGTGACCCCGATCTTGGCGCGCAGTTCGGCGATGTAGGTCTGGGCCGAGCCATAGCGGCCTTCGTATTCGCCCTCGGCGTCGATCACGAGGCAGTCCGCCCCATTGGCGACCGCCTCGGTGCCGAGGGCAGCCTCGCCCGCGGGGTCCGTCCCGTAGACGAACTGCCACGCGCACACTTTCAGGCCGTTTGCGTGCAGTTCCGCCACCAGCTGGGGGCTGAACTGACTCCAGTAGTTGCTCGAGCCGTCGGAGCTCTTGACGAACACGGTGGTGACGCCCGCCGCATGCGCTTGCGCCACGATCGAGGCGACGTTGCCACCATCTGATTGGCTCACGTACCAGATCCACATACCTTGGCCTTCGAAGGCCGTTCCGCTGGCAGCGGTGGCGGTCGGAGCCGGAGTGATCTTGGGCGGTGCGGGCGGGTGCAGCGCGTAGCGCACAACGGTGATCGGCCCATAAGAGCTCGTGTGGCGTCCGTGGCTGAGCAGCACCATGATGTGCCCCGAGTGGGCCTTGCTGGGGACGGTCAATACCAAGCCCTGTGCGCTGGCGCGAAGATGCGAGTGGGGCGAGGTGGGGCCAATGCGGGCGCCGGGCGTGTGGGGGAAGGCCACGACCATGCCCTTGGCTAGTCCTTTGCCCGTCAGCTGCAGGATCCCGTGGGTGGTGACCTCATGTGGGTTGCTGTTGCATCTGAGGGTGGGCATGCAGCTGACGCTCGTGATGCGCACGGTGAGGACGTGCGGACTGGATGCCTGCCTGGAGGTCGTCTTGCGCGGGGCGGCTTTCCGTGCGGGGCTCGCCGCGCTGGAGGGAGCAGCGCTGCCGCCGGCGTTGGCGGCGTTTGCCCGCGAAGGTTGGCCGAAGACGCAGCACAGCAGCGCGAAAGCGGCTGCCGCGAGTGCAAACATGGATCGCTGGGGGGCGCAGTTCGCCAAGAAACTCCCTTCGCGCCGGAAAACCCGATTGCCTCGAACCGGCGGCCACCGACCTTAGCCGCTGTGCCTAAACAAACCGAGCAACGGGATAGAAGTTGCGTCAGTTCCAGCGGAAGCCCGAGGCCGAGGGCGTCGGGGCGAGTGGGCTGGACGGCAGGTCCGCGGGAGGCTCAGGCAGGTTGAAGCCCGCGGGTGCCACGTCGTTGGGAGTGCTCGGATGAAACAGCGAGGCCAGATATTGGATCTGCCCGCGTCCCGGACCGAGCTCTGACTGGCCGCCACCGTAGGTGGAGATGCCCTGCGCGGCGCAGTAGTCGTAGGTGTCGAGCAGCGACTGCAGGCCCCCGAGGCGCGAGGGCTTGATATTGAGCGTGCGCGGCGCGAACGGCAGCGCCTGAATGTCTGAGATGCCATGGATCGGCGCGTCCCAGGTGATGCGATCGTGATGCGCCGCGAGGATCGGCTCAGTCTCCTCGGTCAGCTTGGGGTCCTCGATCCAGGCATCCGGAAAGGCATCCACCACGCGCCTGTAGAGGGCCGGATCGGCTGGGTTGTCGACGATCGTGCCCTCGTATTGGCCCTTCAGATCGACTGAGTCCACAGCGTCAAGCGCCACAAGCTCGGCGATCAGGGACGCATCCCAAGATGGTGTCGGGTCGAGCTTGAAGCGAAGGGTTGGCGCGATCTCCAGGCGTCGCTTGAGGGGGGCGAGCGATGGCGGCTCACCGAGGCGCAGGGACGCGACGAACACGACCGGCTGAGGCTTACGTCCAAGGGCTGCATGAAGCGTGCTGTGAGCCTGGCGCAAAGCCAGGTCGAGTGCCGCCGAGTCGAACGCCCAATTGCGATACAGGCGAAACTCCGGACGCTGCGTCGGAAGTGGAAATAGATCGAGCGACCGTAGATGCTCGGCGAAGGATTGGAGCGTATAGCTCCCGGCCAGCGGCAACTCCGTGCCGGAGCGCTGCAGGGCCTCTTGATCCTCTACGGCGTATGTAACGTCCTCACCGATGCCCTCCTCGCCCTTGCCATACAGATGGATGACCGTCGTCTTGCGCACGAACTCGGCGGAGAGGTTCATCTGGAGTCCCTCGAGCGTGTAGCTGTCGATCTTCACCGGCAGGTCGGCGAGCAGCTCGTAGGTGCTCATTTGGAAGCCTCTCCTTCCAGGCGCGTAACAAGCTCGTCGAGTTGCAGCTCCTCGAGTGCCGCGCCGACCGCCTCGAGCTCACCGGCGCACAGCTCAATCAGTGTCTTGCCCTCCTGGACCAGGGCAACAGTCTCACTCAGGCTGGCATCGCCTGAGTCCAGGCGGCGGATGATCTCCTCTACGCGTGCGGCGGCGGTCTCGTAGGTTTGCGGTTGGGGGTCGGCGGCAGGCTGGAGCGTGGCGGTGAGCTTGGTGTCGGTCACTCGAGGATCCTTGCGGAGATAGTGGCGTCGGCAAAGCGCAGTCGCACATCATCCACCGCGCGTGCGGAGATGGCTGTCGGGAGCGCCTCGCCAGAGGAGGATTGCACGAGCACGTAACCGCGCTCGAGTGTGCGCTGAGGGTCGTGGGCGGCCAGCGTCAGCGCGAGCCGGGAGAGCTCTTGCGGATGTCGTCGGCGGCAGTCCAGGAGTACTGACTGACTCTTGCGCTGCAGTCCAAGTACACCCCGCGCAGTCAGGGCGTGTTCGGATTGAAGGCGCCGGCGTGAGCCGGCACGGATCTCGCGCAGCTGCTGGTGCAGCCCCGCACGCTGGCGGGCCAGATGTCCAGCGGGCGCGCGAGAAAGCGTCGCGAGCAGACGGGCGCGCGAGAGCACGGCTCGCCGCCCATGTTCGCGTAGGCGTGCCGCGGTGGCCGGCAGACCCCGCTGGGGCAGGGCCGCACGTCGCCCGTGATCCAGTAGCCGCTTCGCGGCGGCGGCGGCGTCGGAGCGGGCGCGCAGGCAGTCGATGCCAACGGCGGCCTCCGCGGCGTGGGTCGGCGTGGAAGCGCTGACGGCGGCGACGTCGTCGAGCAGCGTGCGGTCGGTGTGATGGCCGACCGAGGCGATCACCGGCACCCCGAGCAGCGCGACTGTGCGGCACAGGGTCTCGTCACAGAAGCACAGCAGGTCGGCCAGGGAGCCGCCGCCGCGGGCGACGATCGCCACCTCGACCTCACCCACGGTGGCGAGGTCTCCCAGTGCGCGGACTATCGCGGGGGCGGCGTGGCGATCTTGCACGGGGGCGAAGCCCCATACCAGCCGTCCCGCCCAGCCCCGACGGTGCAGCGCGGCGAGGATGTCATCGCGTGCCTTGCCGCTCTCGCCCGTGATCACGCCGATCGTGCGGGGGAGGAGCGGCAGGTGCAAGCGTTTTTGGTGCTCGAGCAGCCCCTCGGCATCGAGGACCTTGCGCAGACGGTCGATCCGGGCAAGCAAGTCTCCGTCTCCGGCCACGCGCAGGTCGATCACGAAGAAGGAGAAGCTGGGAGAGGAGGTGGTGCTTCCGGGGTAGAAGTCACAGCCGCCGGCCACCACTACCTGCATGCCATCGATCGAGCCCTCGTTTACACCGCTGCCGATGCGGGCGAGGATCGAGTCCCAGTCCTTCAGCCACACCGCGCATGGGATTGCACCGGAGGAATCGCGCAGCTCGAAGTAGGCGCGCGCGCGGGCGATGCGCAGGTTGACGAGCTTCGCCCACGAGCTGCACGCGGGTGAACGAGCGCAATTGCCGGCGCAGGGCGGCCGTGTACTCCCCAACTGGGAACGGGCCGGCGAGCCCGCTGCCGGGGATGCCGGGCTCGGCGGGTGTTGCTGGATCGTCGAGCGGAGTTGGTGTGGACATAAAATTCAGGATAGGCGCTAGCATCGACGGAGATGTCTCGCAGCGGACCCCGGCCTGGCTCCTAACGCCGTGGCGAATCGCAACAGGGGCCGTGGCGGACGCTCGCGCAAGCGGCGCCCATCAGTCGCGAGGACAGCCGGGGGGGACCCGATAGGCACTGCGACGGGACAGACTCCGCCGGCCGGAAGGGAGGAGAAACGGGAGCAAAAGACTTCTCTCCAGACGCGGCGCGACGGTAAGCGGGTGCGCCCTCGGGGCGCGGCGGGTCGCAGCGCCGGCGCCTATCGGGATCGAGTGTCCGCCGGCGAGCGTCCTCAGGCGCCGTGGCACCCGCTTCCGCTCTCGGAGCTGCTGATCCTGGTTGGGGCAATCGGCGTCGTGATTGGCCTGGACAGGGGGATCTCACACGGCGTCGCGCCACTGTCCGCAGGGATCGTGGCGGTGCTGATCGGCACGGTCGAGGTGACGCTGCGGGAGCACCTGAGCGGATACCGCTCTCACACCCTGATCTTGACGCTGCTGGCGGTGATTGTCCTCGACGCCCCTTTGGTACTCCTCCTCGCGCCGCTCACCTCGCTCATGAAGGTCGGGTTGCTGCTGGTCGATGCAGCGTTGGGAACGCTCGTGTTCAAGCTGCTGCGCGCCCGTCATCTGGACGGGAAGCGCGAGCGCGCATTTGCAGCTAGGCGCTGAAGGCTTCTCAGGCGGTTCTCAGGCGTACGCGGCTGAGAGCACGCTGGGCTCGAGCGAGGGGCGCTGGACATCCCGGTCGAGCCGGTTGTCGTGGCCGGCGATCACAACTGGATCGCTGCAGATCTCCATCAGCCGTGAGAACGTGCGCTTGCCGATGTGCTCCTCCAGTTCGCGTGGTTCGGGCGCGAGCGGCCCGTCGGCGTCGGAGTCGATGTCGGATGTGAACACGATCGAGCGCTGTCCCTCGTAACGGGCGTTGACGATCAGGTAGAGCTGCTCCAGCACCCACTCGGTTGGGCGCACGACGCGCAGATCCTCGATGTGCAGCAGCTCGACGTTCGCGAGCGTCTCGATCACCTCGTCGGTCGTTTCGCGACTGTCGGCGTCGAATGTCGCCCTGATGCGGTTCAGGAGCGCGACGGCGTTGAAGCTCAGAACCGAGTGTTGCTCGCGACTCGCGGCGGCGGCGATCATGTAGCCAAGTGTCGTCTTGCCGGTGCCCGTGTGACCCATCAGCCATAGGCCGTTGCCCGCGGCGAGGTTGCGGTGGATATCGGTGCAGAAGCGCTTGACCTTGCGCACGGAGTCGGCGTTTACGGGATCCTGGGCGATCTGCGTGAGCGGATAGCGCTCCCAGGAGAGGTCCATATAGCGCCGGGGCACGCGGTCGCGCAACCGCCGGGCACGAGCGTTGGCGATGCGCTGAGCTCGGCACGCGCAGTCCTGGGCGGTGTTCGTCTGCTCATCGATCAAGAAGCCGCTGCCGTCGCACGTATCAAACGCGCAACGGTCCTGACCGGTAGATCTTGGGTGCGAATCGAACATCCACAACCAGTCAAGCAAGCCCTCCGGCGGCGAGGAGCGGCAACTACGCAATCGCCGGGATTTTTTCCGATCAGACGAGCTCGAGCGACGATCAGACGAGATCGAGCGAGGGGAGTGGGCGCTCGCCCAGCTGGCGTCCCTCACCCCTGGTCTCGCCCTCAAAGCCCAGACGCTGAAGGCGCACGATCTCGCGTTCGCCCTCTACGCGTGCCGGATGCTCGGGGGTAAGGTTCGCGATCAGGGCAGCGATGCGGTTGCGCAGTTGGAGCGCGAAATGAGGAGTGGAGGCGCCCATCAGCTGGCGCACGTCCTCGACAGTCACCTGGTGCTCGCCCTTGATGCGGGCGACTCGCTTGGGATCCTCGGCTTGGCTCATGTGGTCATTCTCACGTTGTGATGGTCGATCATTCGGCGAGCGGAAGGGACGGTTCTTCGGTGGCGGTCGCGCGGGCTGAGGTCTCGAGCAGCGTGTCGATTTCCGCTTGGGTGACTGCCGAGATCGCCCGTTCGTCGCCGATCAGCCAGCCGTGATTGTAGACGCCCCGGACCGGCGGGACCTGAGGCGAGTAGGCGGGTTTGATGTTCTTGAGGTATTCGACCAGCGCGGGGGAAATCGAAGCCTGGGCGGCCGGGCTCGAATCTTCGAGCAGGAGCAGCGGGCCGAAGTCGCCGCTGGCGGAGAGCAGTGCGACCGCGGGGCCGTCGAGTGGGCGCGAGGCGTTTGCGAACACGAGGCCATGGCCGGGTTCGTGGATGCCCCAGCCGAACGCGCCGTCGGCGAAGCGCGCGACAGCGATCGCGTTGCCGGCAGGGCTGCTTTCAACGCCTGGGCCGCCTCCGATCCGCTTGACTGCTCCGAGGTGAGCGAGTTCCGCGAGCACGTGGCTGCTCAGGGCGCTCGGGCCGACCGCGTAGATCGTCGGTTGGTGCAAGCTCCTCAGCTCGGTGCTCGTCGCCACAGGGACGTCCGTGGCGCTCACGAGCAGGATCGGCGCGCCGCTCTCGGCGGACAGACCCGCGGCGGGCATCGCAAGCGCTGGGGGAGCGTCGTCAGCGAGCACGATCACCTGATGGGGCGCAACGCCGCGAGCGCGACTCTCCAGGCGCGCCACTTCGACGGCCAGCGCGGAGGGTTCAGTTGCCGCGAGCGTGTACGTGTGGTAGCCGGCCGGATCGGCGGAGTCGGTCCCGATCCGGATCACCTGTGCGCCGCCTATTTGGGCGGCCCCAGTGGGGTGCATCGCGGCGAGCGCTTGAGCGCTCGCCGCGGGCAGAGTGGAATCATCGCTGTAAAGCAGTGGCGCACTCAGCGGCGTGCTCGCAAGCGCGGCCGCGGCAAGCGCCGAAGGCCAGTCGTGTTCATCGACCAATACGACTGCCTGTGGCCGTGTGTCGATCGTCAGGCTGGGGTACACCGCGCGGGCCACCGCCGCCGCGTCGGTCGCTGGATCGGAGCCGCCTAGACGGGTGGTGTTCTTAGTTGCGAGGCCCGCGGCGCCTTGGGGAATCACCCGGGAGATCGGCCCTCCCGACCCACCGCCAGAGGGCAATGTGGCGGACTTACCGCAGCCTGCGAGCACTGCGCCGGCGAGCACGGCCGCAAGCAAACGGGGCACGGGAACGTTCATTGCGGAGACACTACTGGGCGGGCCAGCGCAAAGCCGGCATTTGCGGGATAAACCTGCGAAACGAGGTGCAACTCGTGCAAGCGTCATTGCACTTTGCTAGTCTGCCGCCCGAACGCCGAATCCTTGACCAGATGTTAAGGAACGGGGGACCCGAGTTGTTGGGGCGAATCCCACGGTGCATCCGTGAGAAGCGCAGGCTCTTTCAGCGCTAGCCCGTCAGCTAACCCCGCAGGCCGACGAAAGAGGAACTGTTTTGCGGGTGCGTACCCTCAGCGCGATTCTGTCCAGCTTGACGGCCCTTGCCGTGGCGATCCCCACGCCCGCCTTGGCCAATAAGACCGGTGGCGTGGCTGCCGTTGCGCCAACGCCGGCAGCAAGCGGGGGCGCCGTCCCCGTCAAACCGGTGAAGCCGGTGCACACGGACCCCGTCACGGCGCCCACCCCGAACATCGCCTACACGGGTCCGGTGTATGAGAAAACCGTGACCGGCCAGGTTGTCCCCTACGTGCCCCCGACGCTCACGGGACAGGTCGATGGCACCACTGGCGGCATGCCCGTCGGGACCGCGGCCGATACGAAGCCGCAGCTGCTCGTGCCGGGCACGACCGCCCGCTACGTCGACGGGCTCGCGGCGGCGCCGATGTCGGTGCCCGCGGCCGTGCAGGAGATCGTCTGGGCCGGCAACGAACTGATCGGGCTGCCCTACATCTTCGGCGGCGGCCACGCCTCGTTCAGCTCGCCCGGCTACGACTGCTCGGGGACCGTGTCCTTCGCGCTGCACGGCGCCGACCTGCTGCAGACCCCGGAGGATTCATCCGAATTCGAAGTCTGGGGCTCGCATGGCGCCGGACGTTGGGTCACGATCTTCGCCAACCCCGGTCACGCCTATATGACGGTCGCCGGGCTGCGTCTGGACACGAGCGCGGCCGACGATCCGACCAACGAGCAGGGTCCGCGCTGGCGCCCGCTGCGCCAGGGCAACGAAGGCTTCGTTGTGCGCCACCCGCTCGGTCTCTGAGAACATTTCCGCGGGTCGGCTACGCTTGAGCTTGGCTCCACCGCCGCCTCGTTCGAAGAACAGCAATAGGAGGATCAGATGGCCGGTCTGACCGGGCGCATGTCAACCGTCGTGAAGGCGAAGGTCTCGAAACTGCTTGACCGGGCTGAAGACCCCGCCGAGACGCTGGACTACAGCTACCAGAAGCAGGTCGAACAGCTACAGAACGTGAAGAAGGGCATCGCCGACGTGGTGACGGCCAAGAAGCGTCTGCAGATGCAGGAAGCGACGCTGAAGCAGAGCGTGGTCAAGCTCGACACCCAGGCCCGCCAGGCCGTGTCCGCCGGCCAGGAGGATCTGGCGAGGACCGCGCTCGAGCGCAAGAACGTCGCCCAGACCGAGCTGCAAGGACTGGACACGCAGGTCACCGAACTCGAAGACCAGCAGCAGAAGCTGACCGACTCCGAGCAGAAACTGCGCGCGAAGATCGAGGCGTTTCGCACGAAGAAGGAGGTCATCAAGGCTCAGTACTCCGCGGCGGAGGCCCAGGTGAAGATCTCCGAGGCGGCCACCGGGGTGGGCGAGCAGATGGCCGACGTGGGGATGGCGATGCAGCGCGCGGTCGATAAGACCGAAAACATGAAAGCGCGCGCCGACGCCGTCTCAGAGCTCGAAGCGGCGGGGACGTTCGACGACGTGACCGCGCTGGGATCGGGCGAAGACGACATCGACCGTCAGCTGAAGCAGCTCTCCAGCCAGCCGGCGGTCGACGAAGAGCTGGCGAAGATGAAGGGGGAACTTGGCTCGGGCACTCCGCCGCCGGCCGCTCAGATCTCCGAGCAGACCCAGGAGCCCCCGCCCGCGGAGTCAGCGCCCGCGGATGCCGAGCTGGCCGAGGGTGGCCACGCATGATCCTGCGCGTCTCCACCGAGGGGCAGTACGAGCTGCAGGACGGGGCGCTCGAGCGGCTGCATGAGCTCGATAACGCTTGCCAGGCGGCCGTTGAGGCCGGTGACAGCGAGCGTTTCCACGGCTGCTACGAGAAGCTGCTCGAGCTCATTCGCAGCGAAGGCGCAGAGCTGAAGGACGACGATCTGCGTAGCTCGGATTTAACGCTCCCGCCGCCGGACATAACGCTCGAGGAAGCGCAGAGCGAGTTCTCTGCGCATGGGCTGATTCCGGACTGAGGACCCTCTCCCTCTCCTTTTTGTCTCCCTCCTTTTTTTGAGGACGGCTAGAGAGGTATTCCCCAGAGTGGAAACCAGCGCTCCAGTTCGGGCTCGATCGGCAGCTCAGAGGCCATCTGTGCCTTGAGCTGCAGCTCGCGCTCGGTCGAGCGGGTATTCGTACCCGCGGGGTGGGCGGGATCCGAATCGGGCACAAACGGGTACCAGAAGCCGCGCTTGTAGTTGTAGATGAAGTACACCGGCCGTTTTTGTGCGTCGGTGAAGGCGAACACGGCGCACAAGAGCCGCTCGCCGTGCCCGGCGGTCTCGATCGAGCCAGATACCGCATTGATCCCGACCGCGAGGTCTTCGATGCTGGGTGTCCCAGTGGGGTTGCGCAGGACCATCCAGCGATAGCCGAAGGAGTCATCCTGGGTGGAGACGGTCGTGCCGTTCTCGCCGCCGGTGGCCTTGACGACTTCTTCCATTTCGCGCAAGGTGGCTTCGAACTCGGCTGTGGCGAGCGCCTGGAAGACGATCGCGGCGGTGCCGGTGGGGTCGATCCCGTGCTCAGACTGCAATGCGATGTAGGCGGTGGAGATCGCGAACAGGCGGTCGGGCGCCGGGCCCTTGACCTCGTGGCGGCCCGTGAGGATGTCGCGCAGGCCCACGGTCAGTTGTTGCTCTGGAGCTGGGACTCCAGGCGCTCGAGCGCCGCCAGGCGCTGCTCGAGCGGGGGGTGGTCGGCAAAGATGTTCATCAACGACTTCTTGGTCCTGGCCGGCAGGATGAAGAAGGCGCTCATCGCCTCCGCCTTACGCAGATCTTGGTTGGGGATGCGATCCATCGTGCCGCTGATCTTCAAGAGCGCCGAGGCGAGCGCTGAGGGGCGCCCGGTGAGCACGGCCGAGCCGCGGTCGGCTGCGAACTCGCGGTAGCGCGACAGCGCGCGCAGCAGCAGGAAGGAGACCGCGTAGACGAGCGCCGAGACCGCCAGCACGAGCATGACCTCCTCCTCCTCGTTTTGGTTGCGCCCGTAGCTGCCCCCAAACCCGCCGCCGAAGAACAGCGCGAACTGGGCGATCATCGAGGCCAGTGTCGCGAAGAAGCTGGCCAGCGTCATCACCATCACATCGCGGTTGATCACGTGGGTCAGCTCGTGCGCCATCACGCCTTCGAGCTCGGCTGGGGAGAGCAGCTCAAGGATGCCGCGCGTGGCGCACACGGTCGTGGCCTTCTTCGATTTGCCCATCGCGCAGGCGTTCGGCATCGAAGTCTCGATCACGCCGACTTTCGGCTTGGGCAGGTCGGCCTGCACGCACAGCCGCTCGATGATCCCGTGCAGCTCGGGCTCCTGTGCGGGTGTCACCTCACGCACTCCCATCGTGGCCAGCGCGATCCTGTCCGAGCTGAAGAACTGGATCAGCAGCAGTACCAGCGCGATGATCACGATGAACCCGGCCCCGGCGCCGGCCGCGAACAGCACGCCGATGAACACCACGTAGACGAGGCCGAGCAAGAACATGGTCAGCAGCATGCGGGCCTGCAGGCCGGTGTCCTTGCCGAAGCTCGATCGTTGCGGTGCCATCGGCGTGGATTGTCGCAGAAGCGGATTGACGTGCCCTAAAGTTCGGGCAAGCGATGCCCCGGCGTAAGCAACCACGATGAAGCCCGAAATCCATCTCCTGGGTATCTCGATCAAGACCTTCGGGGTGATGTTCGCATTCGCCTTCCTAGCCTGTGGCGGGCTGGTGGCTCGGAGGCTGAAGGAGCTGGAGAAGCCGGTCGATTGGGCTTATGAGATCGTGTTCGCGGCTCTGATCGGCGGCGTGATCGGCGCTCGCGGGTACTTCCTGATCCAGAACTACTCCACGGTCAAGCACAACCTCCTCGGGTCGGTCTTCTCGGGGTCGGGACTCGTGTGGTACGGCGGCGCGATCGGCGGCGCGATCGGAGTGCTGCTGTGGATGCGCTGGCGCGATCAGTTGGAACCGAGGATGTTCGACATGTGCGCTACGGCCCTCGCTTTGGGCTATGCGATCGGGCGGATCGGCTGCCAGGTCTCGGGCGACGGCGACTACGGGATCAGATCAAAACTGCCGTGGGCGATGGGCTATCCCCACGGCACGCTCCCGACCCCGCCGGGGGTGACGGTGCAGCCGACGCCGATCTACGAGACCGTGACCATGTGTTTAGTTGCCTATCTGCTGTGGCAGCTGCGCGATCGTGTGCGCCCGGGGGTGGTATTCGCGCTGTATCTCGTGCTGAGTGGTCTGGAGCGCTTCCTGGTCGAGTTCATCCGCCGCAACAAGGAGGTGCTCGTGGGCTTGACGGCACCTCAGGTCGAGAGCATCGTGTTGTCGCTGATCGGATTGGTATGGCTGACGTTGATGATGCGCGGGAGCGGTTTGAGCGGCCTGCGTGCCCAGGCGAGGACGCCGCACTCGGCGACGGCCTGACTCGGGTCGCTGCACCACGTTCTGAGTCATCAGGCGATAATCACCGGCGATGGCCACCGGCACGAGTCTTTCGCACGTATTTCCGCTCGGCAGCCGGCTGAACGAGCGTGGTCGTCTGATGCTCGGCGGCTGCGACACGATCGAGCTGGCCAAGGAGTTCGGTACCCCCGCTTACGTGGTGGCTGAGGAGGATCTACGTGCCCGGGCGCGCGCGTTTGTGCAGGCCGGCGACCAGGCGGGTCACGGGGATTTCCACGTGGTGTTCGCCGCGAAGGCGTTCCCTTGCACCGCCGTCCTGGAGTTGTTCGCGCATGAGGGCCTGTGGTGTGACGTGGCGTCTGGTGGCGAACTGCACCTCGCGCTGCATGCGGGCTTCGCACCGGAGCGAGTCGTGCTGCACGGCAACGCCAAGTCTGAGGCCGAGCTCCAGATGGCGCTGGACGTGCGTGTGGGATTGATCGTGGTGGACAACTTCGACGAGCTCGAGCGTCTGCAGCGACTGACCGCCGGGAGCGCCCAGGGGGGAGAGGCTCAGTCCGTGCTGATCCGGGTCACGCCTGATGTGAGGGGCGAAACGCACGAGAAGATCTCCACCGGCCAGGCCGATTCGAAGTTCGGCTTCTCGATGGCAAATGCTCCGGCGGCGATTGAGCGGATCAGGAGCATCGACGGGCTCGAGCTGCGGGGCCTACACGCCCACATCGGCTCGCAGCTGCTCGAGTTGGAGCCCTTCCGCCGCGAGGTGGCGGAGGTCGCGAGGCTCGGATCGGAGACCCGCCCGCCCGGCGGGTTCTCCATCTATGACCTCGGAGGCGGCCTCGGGGTCCCCTACACAGAGGAGCAGGCGAGCCCGCCGGCGATCGAGGAGTATGTGGGAGCACTCGTGGGCTCGGCAAGAGAGCACGGTATGGGCGGGTCCGGTAAGCGGCTGTTGATCGAGCCCGGCCGCGCCCTAGTTGCAAACGCGGGGGTAACGCTCTACACCGTGGAGAGCGTCAAGCGCAACGTCTCCACCTGGGTGGCGGTCGACGGTGGGATGTCTGACAACCTGCGGCCGATGCTTTACGGATCGGTCTACGAAGCGCACGTGGCAGACCGCTTCGGCGGTGCGACGCCGTGCGTGCTCGCCGGCAAGCACTGCGAGTCGGGCGACGTGATCGTCCGCGACGCGCTGCTCGACGACCCGCGCTCGGGCGACGTGATCGTCACGCCGGCCACTGGCGCCTATGGGTTCGCGATGGCGAGCAACTACAACGGGGTACCCCGCCCGCCGGTTGTCTTCTGCCGCGACGGAGACGCGCGCGTGGTCGTGCGCCGCGAGAGCTTTGAGGATCTGACGGCGCGCGATGTCCACTAAACCCTTCAAAGTCGGCTTGCTCGGTCACGGCACCGTCGGCTCGGCGTTCGCCGCCCTGCTAGACGAGAGGGCCGGCGAGATCGAGCGCTTCAACGGCCGTACCCCGGTGATCTCCGGCGTGCTGACGCGCTCGCGCGGGGATTTTGCGGAGATCCTCGCGAAGGCGGACCTGATCGTCGAGGTGATGGGCGGGATCGAGCCCGCGCGCGAGCACCTGCTCGCGGCGATGCGCGCCGGTAAGAGCGTCGTCAGCGCGAACAAGCAGCTGCTCTCTCAGCACGGCGAGGAGCTGTTCGCGGTCGCCCGCGAGCACGATGTGCGCCTGCGCTTCGAGGCTGCGGTCGCGGGCGCGGTGCCGGTCGTGCGCCTGCTCGAGGAGTCGCTGGCGGCGACACCGATCGAGCGCATCCACGGGATCGTCAACGGCACGACCAACTTCATCCTCTCGGAGATGGCCCGCGGCAGCACCTATGCGCAGGCGCTCGCGGAGGCTCAGCGCCTCGGCTACGCCGAGGCGGACCCGAGCGACGATGTTTCGGGGCGCGACGCGGCGGCGAAGATGGCGATCCTCGCGCGGCTTGCGTTTGGCGCGCCCGTGCGCCTCGACGACGTCCCCTACGAGGGGATCGAGCAGCTGCAGTCAGACGACCTCGAGTATGCCCGCGAGCTGGGCCTCGGGCTGAAGCTGATCGGAACCGCCGAGCGCCGCGACGGCGGGCTGTCGGTGCGCGTCTATCCCGCCTTCCTCTACGCCGGGCACCCGCTCTCCTCGGTCTCCGGGCCGTTCAACGCGGTCACCGTCGAATCGGAGGCGATCACCGAGATCACGATGTCCGGCCCGGGCGCCGGCGGCCTGCAGACCGCGAGCGCGGTGCTGGGCGATGTGGTGAGCGTGATGACCGGTGGCGCCCGCCCGCCCGCGCCGCCGCTTGCGCTGCGCCTGCTCGAGGACATCCCGAGCGCCTTCTACCTGCACCTCGAGGTGGCCGATCGTCCCGGCGTGCTCGCGGCCGTCACACAGGTGCTGGGGGAGCAGGGTGTGTCGATCAAGTCGGTGCTCCAGCGCGGCCTCGGCGAGCATGCGCGCCTCGTGATGGTCACCCATCAGGTGGCGGAGTCGCGCCTGCGCGCGGCCGTCGCGCTGCTCGAGGTCTCGGAGTTCATACGCTCTACTCCGCGGACGATTCGCGTTATCGAAGAGGAGTTTGGATGAGAGATTACGAGCCGGTGCCGCTGCCGCTGGTCGAAGGCGCGGCGTTCTCGGGCACCCACGTGCCCTTGATTGAGCGCTATCACGAGCGGCTGCCGTTCGAGGCCGGCGACAAACTCGTCAGCCTGCAGGAGGGCTCGACTCCCCTCCTGCGTGCGCCGGTACTCTCGAAGATGGTCGGCGCGACCGTGAGGCTGAAGCTGGAGGGCGCCAACCCGACCGGCTCGTTCAAGGACCGCGGCATGACGTGCGCCGTCTCGGCGGCCGTGCGCGAAGGCGCCAAGGCCGTGATCTGCGCCTCGACCGGCAACACCGCCGCCAGCGCGGCTGCCTACGCCGCGCGTGCCGGCATAACGTGCGCCGTGATCGTCCCCGAGGGCAAGATCGCGCAGGGCAAGATGGCTCAGACACTCGTGCACGGCGCACGCGTGATCTCGCTGGACGGAAACTTCGACCAGGCGCTCACGATGGTGCGCGAGCTGACGGCGTCGCATCCGATCGCGCTCGTCAATTCGGTCAACGAGTTCCGCATCGAAGGTCAGAAGACGGCCGCCTTCGAGATCCACGAGGCGCTTGAAGGCGGCATAGAAGCGCTCTACATTCCGGTTGGCAACGCGGGCAACATCACCTCCTACTGGCGCGGCTTTCGCGAGATGGGCGCCACACCGAAGATGTTCGGCTTCCAGGCCGAGGGGGCCGCGCCGCTCGTCGAGGGGCACCCGATCGAGCATCCGGAAACGGTTGCCAGCGCGATCAGGATCGGCAACCCTGTGCGCTGGGAGGACGCGATGGCCGCGGCGACCGACTCACGTGGAGCGATCCGAGTCGTCAGCGACCGGGAGATCCTCGATGCCTACAAGCTCTTGGCCTACAGGGAAGGCATGTTCTGCGAGCCCGCCTCCGCCGCCTCGGTCGCGGGGCTCTTGAAGTACGGCGCCGATGGTGCTGAACAGGTCGTGTGTGTGCTCACCGGCAGGGGCCTGAAGGACCCCGAGACGGCGATCGCCAACAACGACGGCATGGTGATTCAGTGTGCCGCCGAGACGGCCGCGATCGAGGAAGCGGTGCTGGGTGATCCCTAGACGCACATGGAGCGTGCGTCTAGTTTTCTTTCGACGCACATGGAGCGTGCGTCCAGTTTTCTTTCGACGCACATGGAGCGTGCGTCGGTGATTCGTCGAAGGGTCGTGCGGGTACCGGCATCGTCGGCCAATCTCGGCCCGGGCTTTGACTGCATGGCTGCTGCCCTGGCGTTGCATCTGGAGCTCGAAGTCGAGGAGACCGGCAAGTTTGCCGTGGAGACCGATCTGCCTGTCACGCATGGACGCGAGAACCTGTGCGTGCGTGCTTTCGAGCGGCTGCACCCCGTGGACGCCTTCACCTTCCGCATCCGCTCACAGATCCCGCTCGCGGGCGGCCTCGGCTCGAGCGCCGCGGCGATCGTGGCGGGCCTGATGGCGGCCGACCATCTGTTTGAGCTGGATGCTGATCTCTTGCGGGAGGCGACCGAGCTGGAGGGTCATCCCGACAACGTTGCGGCGGCGTTGCGCGGAGGGTTTGTCGTGTGCACTGACGGAGAGGCGGTGCGCTTCGACCCTCCAACTGGTCTGGAAGCGCTGGCGGTCGTGCCGGATCAGTCGGTGCGCACTCACGCGGCTCGCGCGGCGTTGCCGGCCGAGGTCCCGCTCGAGGAGGCGGTATTCAATGTCGCCCACGGTGCGCTGCTGACGCTCGGCCTGAGCAGAGGCGACTGGGACTTGGTGGCACGTGGACTGCGCGACCGCCTACACGAGCCCCGCCGCGCAAGTCTCTTTCCCCGTTCCTATGAGCTGGCGATGCGCGCCCGCGAGCTGGGCGCGCTGGGCGCCACGATCTCGGGCGCGGGCCCGACGGTGCTCGTGTGGTGCTTCTACGAGCAGACAGGCGCTGTGGTCAAGGCGTTGGGCCCCGAGATCGAGGGCTGGGCGGAGTTGCTGCGTACGCCGTTTGAGCCGCAGGGCGCGTACGTGAGGGAGCTTTAGCGCAGTCCGTTAACGCAGTCCGGCGAGTTGCTTGCGTGCGCCCTCGAACCCCGACAACCGCTCGAGCACTTCGTCGGCGAGCGCCAGGTAGTCGGCGCCGAGGTCGGGACGGTGCTCGAGGATTGACTTTGCGCGCTCGGCTGACTCGGCGTAGGCGATCGAGGAGCGCACGACCGTGGCGAACACCTGCTTGCCGAAGCGCTCCTGCAGCGACACGAGCGCCTCACGCGAGTGCACGGTGCGCATGTCGGCGAGGTTCAGCAGCACGCCCAGTAACTCCAGCTGCGGGTTGAGGCTGTCTCGCGCGAGCTCCACCACCTCCATCGCCTGCTCGACTCCCTGCAGCGCGAAGTACTGGGCCTCGGCGGTCACGAGCGCGCGATCGGCGGCGACGAGCGCGTTGACCGTGAGCAGGCCGAGCGATGGCGGGCAGTCGATCAGGATCACCTCGTAGTCGTCCGGCGCCTTGGCGAGCGCGCGCCTGAGGGTCATCTCCCTGCCCATCTTTCCGCCAAGCATCAGCTCGGCCTCAGCGAGGCTCAGGTTGGCGGGAACCAAATCCTCGTGGATCGCCTCGGCCGCCGTGGCGCGTCCCGCCAGCACGTCCGCGATCGTCGGCTCGGCGTCGGGCGCCACGTCGAAGTAATCGGACAGGTTCCCCTGCGGGTCGAGGTCTACGGCCAGCGTCCTCACACCGGCCCGACGCAGGACGTCAGCGAGCGTGCGTACGGTGGTGGTCTTACCGGTGCCCCCCTTCTGGGAGAGCACGGCGATCGTCTTGGTTTTCGCCATGCGGAGGCGATACTACGCGGCGGGCTCTCCTGGGCGCGATGCCGTCAAGAGGTCAGGTTGAGAAAGCTCAACCGATAGCGTCCGACGAGAATCTCATCGCCGTCTTTCAACGTCTTCCCCTCGATTCTCGCGCCATTCACGAATACGCCGTTGAGGCTGCGATCGTCGAGCACACGGACGCCGTCGGGCTGACGCACGATCAGCGCGTGGCGGCGCGAGACGGTCGGATCGTCGAAGCGCACGTCGGCCGCGAGTGAGCGTCCGATGCGTGTCCACTCGCGGATGAGTCCCACGGTGCGCCACTCGCCACTCTCCTCGTAGACGAGATACTCGCCAGGCTGCTCGACCCGCTCTCTCGCTTCGGCCAGCAGCGCTTCGCGCTCAGGCTGGGAGAAGTCTTCCGGCGGTTGATGGCCCGTCAGCGTCTCCTCGTTTCCAGGTCGTCTGGCGAGCGTGTCCTCGTGTTCTCGGCCTTCGCCGGCGTTCAGTCGCCCTGCCCGGAACAGAGAGGCGCGGGCAAAGTCCTCGCCCCCGCAGCTTGGACAGTCCGTAAGCGTGTCCGAGCCGAGGAGCGTCTGTACGTAATCGCAGTTCTGGCAGCGAAACGAGCCTGCCCCGGTGATCGTCCCCGATGTAAGCGTCTGCATCTCTGCTCCCCTTCTCTGCTCGGCGATTGTCGTGGCTTTTCGTGGGAGAGACTTCCGATCGCTCGTGGCGATCATAACAAGGTTGTCAATACTGGTTATCGAATCATATTCTAGAAAGTGGAAAGCCAAATTGGGCTGACTTCCGGACTCCCCACACGAGCCTGGCGCCGCGGTCCGCCACATGCGTCTCGCGGCGACCACGATGTCTACGGCCTGTGTTTACCCACCGTCTGGCCGTCGCAAACCGGCAGGAGCTCGACACGCGACGACGAATCCTTCAGACCATGACCTCCTCCTCCCATCATGTCGAGCAGCTAGAGCGCGTCCTGTTGCGTCGCGGTGTTGGTGCCCTCGAGGCTGATCGCCATCGCTGCGCTGATTGTGGGCGTACTCCGTTGACAGGCGAGCACGTTCATTTGTATGGAGGCCCGCCCGCCCGCGCTGATCGCATTGTCTGTGAGCTCTGCCGGCCCCTGCGCGGTGAAGCCCCGGCAGCAAGCCAGATCGTTCGCCATTCAGAGCACGGCCACGCAGTACGTCTGACGGCTCGCGCCGCCTAGCTGGAGACCTAGCCGGCGTCCGAGTTGGGCGGCGTCTAAACTGGCGGTCGCCGTGGATCCCTTGACAGTGTCGATCATCGTTGGCGCTCCCCGTGAGCGGGTCTTCGATTACTTGCGCGACATCGCCAACCACCCCGAGTTCACCGATCACTATCTCGTTGATTGGCATCTCACGCGGATCGACTCCGTTGGGCTCGGCGCGGGTGCGCGTTTTCGTGTAAAGGCGCCCGGCAACCGTTTCAGCTGGGGCGATGTTACGTTCATCGAGGTCGACGCTCCGCATCGGATCGTCGAGGTTGGCCGCACCGGCAAGAACAACCGCATTCGTACGCTTGGCGTCTATGAGCTGGCGCCTGGCGCCGCCGGCACCACGCGCGTGCGGTTCACGCTCGAGACCGAGCCGGTCACGCTGTCCGATCGGCTGCTGGAGGGGCTCGGCGCACGCGCTTGGTTGAAGCGTAAGAACAACCGGGCGATGCACCGTCTGCGTTCGATCATCGAGTCGGACGTTGGCCGCGGCGCGCGCGTTACGGTCGCCGCCGGATAAACTGCCGCGCGCATGTCCAGCCACCTGCGTAAGTCCCCACTCGCCATCCTCGCGCTGCTCGCGCTGCTTGCGCTTGGTGGGTGCGGCGACTCGCATACACGTGTCAGTACTGGCACCTACGCCGGAGAGTCGGGCAAGAACGCGCCCTACCTGAACGTCGGGCCGCTCCTCTACGAGGTTCAGCTTTCGCGCGAGCTCAATCCCGCCAACATCGAAGATGCCACCTATCTGAAGGGGCTCACGCCGGCTGAGAGCCATCTCGCCCCAGGGCAGGAGTGGTTTGCGGTGTTCCTGCAGGTCTACAACCACACTTCCGCCCCGCTGCCGGCGGCGACGAGCGTGACGGTCACCGACACCCAAAACAACATCTATACACCTTTGGTGCCGAATGCCACCAACGAATTCGCCTACCGCGGCGGCTTGGTGCCGGCCAAGGGAGAACTTCCGTTGCCGGAGTCGGTCGCCAGCTCGGGCGCTACGGGTGGCGCGGTACTGCTCTACAAGATTCAGGTCGTCTCGCTCGACAACCGTCCGCTCGAGCTGAAGATCGTCGATCCAAACGACGCATCCCAGACCGCGTCGGCCGAGCTCGACGTCTAGCTGTAGGCGCCGCGCCTCACGTCTAGCTGACGGCGCCTCGTCAATGGGCGGCTTGAAGTCCGGCTTCGAGCACTTGGCGGGCGACGGGCGCGGCGGTTGTCCCGCCGGCGCCGTCCTGCACGAGCAGCACCCCCACGACGATCCGCGGTTGGAGCGCCGGTGCGAATGCCGCGAACCAGGCGTCGGTGTTGCTCGCTTCGTCCTGCTCGGACCCGCAGCTTTCCGAGCTCGATTCTCCAGTGCCGGTTTCTTTCGAGCCTGATTCCGAGCTCGCGGAGCAGCTGCTCGCGCTCTTCAGTTCGGCGGTGCCAGTCTTGCCAGCGACGGTGACCCCGGGGATCGCGGCGGAGGTCCCCGTCCCGGAGCGCACGACACCGATCATCAAGCGCCGGACGGTATGGGCCACTGCCGCGCTGCTCACCGGCGTGCCCGCGGTGATAGCGGATCGAGTGGTTGGATCGAAAGTCGGCTGAGGGCGCCGGCCGCCGTCGGCGATCGTGGCGGCGACAGTGGCCATCTCGAGCGCGCTGGCCTGCACCTGGCCCTGGCCGATCGCGGTCGAGCCGATGTCGAGTTCACCCTGGATCTGGGCGGCGCCGGGAAGCGTGCTTTCGACCGCGCCCGGCACCCCGGAGGGGTGGTTGAAGCCATAGCGTTCCGCCATCGCCACCAGGCGTGTCGCGCCGAGCTTGACCCCGAGTGGCGCGAACACGGAGTTGCACGAGACGGCAAACGCGAGTTCGAGCGAGCCGCCGCATTCCTCGCCATTTGCGTTGCTCAGCTTCACGCCGTCAAGCGTTGCGTAGGTTGCGTAGGGGAAGACACTGTGCGGGCCGGCGATCTTGGCCTGCAGGACGCCGCTGAGCGTGATCATCTTGAACGTCGATCCCGGTGGCTGAAGGTCGTCGAGGCCGATCCCGGCGACGGCCAGGATCTGCCCGGTGGAGGGCGACAGCGCGACGATTCCGCCGAACTGTCCCCCGAGCGCGGTGACGGCGGTACGCTGTACCGATGGGGAGATGGTGGTGCGCACGGCGCTCGCCGCTTTTGGCGTTGCGGAGGCGAGTACACGTGTTGCTTCTCCTGTCTGCGCGTTGACGGCGAGCAGCTCGCCGCCGGGGCTGCCGCGCAGGCTCGAGTCCAGGGCCAGCTCCAGTCCGCTCACCCCGACGATCGCATCTGAGGGCACGCCTTCGGCCTCCAGCGTCTGTAGGTGGGCGGCTGGGATCGGACCGACGGTGCCGACCACTGCGCTCGCGACCGAGCCAAGGGGTGAGTCGCGCTGCCCGGCTTCAAGCGCCTGGCCTTCGGCTAGGACCGATCCGTCGCGGGCGAGCAACGTGGCACGATGAGGCAGTGTCATGTGGCGGCTCAACCGCTCCCCGGTACGCAGGCCGGGGAACGCAAGCGAGCGCGACCAGGCGATCCGTGTGCCGGAGCCGCTGCCTCGCAGCGGCAAAGTAAAGTCGCTCGAGAGTGTTCCGAACAGGCGCGTCTGGACGCGCACCGGGACCTCCACGTCGCCGTCGATGTCACGGGGCTTGCCGGTTACATGCATCCCGATGATGGTGGCGGTCCTCAACGCGTTCTCGTACACACTCGCGAATTCGCTCGGCGTTAGCGCATGCTGGGAGGAGGTGTCGATGTCGGCGTACATCGCCGCGTAGTTGCTCTTCGCCCACGCCGCGGTGAATCGCGCGGCGAGCGCGTGCGCGTATGAGGGGGAGTGGTTTGCGCCAGCGATCGCGCCGATCACAAAAGCCACGCTCGCCAGTGCGAGGACCGCTCGTGCACGGCGCATTCGCAGAGTCTGGGTCTCAGTCAAGAAACTTCTCAGTCAAGGAGCGATAGAACATGGCCAGTGACACAGCTCGACTGGATCATCGTTGCGTTTGCGGCCATCCTGGCCGGTTTCGGTTTCCGCCGGGGCTTCATCGTCGGTGTGCTCTCCTTCGGCGGTTTCGCGCTAGGTGCATTCCTCGGAACTCGTCTGGGTCCTCTTCTGCTTCCACGCGGATCCTCCTCGCCCTACGCCCCCGCTTTCGGATTGGTCGGCGCGCTGATCGCCGGTGCGATCCTCGCGAGCGGGCTGGAGGGCCTCGGGTTCAAGCTGCGCCGCGCCCTCTTCCTCCCAGGCTTGGGTCTACTCGACGGTTTGCTCGGTGCGGCGCTCGGTGCGGCGCTCGGCTTGGGCATCGTCTGGATCCTCGCAGCCGTGGCGGCGCAAACGCCCGGTCAGGACGAGCTCCGCGCGGACATCCAACGCTCCGCGGTCCTGCGTGAGCTCAATCAACTACTGCCGCCGACGGGCTCGATCCTGGATGCGCTCGCGCGGTTGGATCCTTTGCCTCAACTCGCCGGCCCTTCACCGGATGTCGCCGCGCCGCTGCCTCGTATCGCTCACGAGCCGGGCGTGCGGAGTGCCTCGCGCAGCGTCGTGCGCGTGCTCGGGACCGCCTGTGGTCTGGCAATCGAGGGCTCCGGCTGGGTGGCCCAGCCGGGTATCGTCGTAACCAACGCCCACGTCGTCGCCGGTGAGCAGGACACCACCGTCGAGCCGAGCGGTCACTCGCCCGGGCTACCGGTGCGGCCGATCGCGTTCGACCCGAGGAACGACATCGCCGTGTTGCGTGTCCCCGATCTCTCCGCACCCGCACTCGGCCTCGCCCAGGAACCCGCTTCGGGTACTGCCGGAGCAATCCTCGGCTACCCCGAGGATGGGCCCTTCAACGTGCAGCCGGGGCGAATCGGGCGCACACAGACGGTGATCACTCAGAATGCCTACGGCCAGGGGCCGGTCTCGCGGCTGCTCACCCCGCTGCGTGGCCTCGTGCGTCCGGGCAACTCCGGGGGACCCTTGGTCGATGGGGCTGGGAACGTCTTGACCACAGTGTTCGCGAGCACCACTGGCAGTGGACCCCGCGGTGGCTACGGGGTTGCCAATGCAATGGTCGCCCACGCGCTGGCCGTAGCGGATGCGGTTGGTCCCGATGCTCCGGTGAGCACGGGCCCGTGTACCGCAGGGTGATTCAGCTGGTTATCCGCGGGTATTTGGCTGCTTGCTTCAATGAGCGTTCTCTTTCGCCGCGTCGGTGGCGAAGGTCGTTCAGGGAGGCGCGCATCTGGTCGATGTCGTTGAGCGCGAGCCTCGGCTTCTCGCTCAGGAGAGCGGGTGGGTTTCCAGTCGAGCACCTCGGCGTCGCTGCGGCGAGATAGGTATCCGGCGAGCATCGACAGGACGAGGATCATCAGCGGGAAGCCGAACGCCATCCCCACGAAGTAGACATCGGCCATCGAGCTCAAGCCCCCGCGGGCGCGGGACGCGTCTTGGCTCGCGATTGACCGATCGGAGATCGGCCAGCGCGCTTGCTGGCCGTGGCTGCTTGGCGCTTGCTCTTTCCCCCCGCGTCGCCCGGGTCCTCTCCACGTCCGAGCGCGTCGATCGCCATCTGGACAGCGGCCAGGCGGCGCACCAGCATGCTCAGCACCTGCTCGAGTTGCTCGCTGCTGAGCAGCGCCGGGCCAACGCTGGCGGGTGTCTGGGTGGGTGCAGGCCCGAGACCGGGGTGTGCGGCTTCGAGTTCCCCGAGCGTCCGCTCGAGCCCGGCGATTTGCGTGCGCAGCAGGCGCCGGCGCTCCGCCGCCTCATCTGCTGGCCGGGCAGAGGGCTCGGATGCGACGTAGAGGGCGGCTGCGACCTCGCGCGGGTCGACTCCAGTCGCGTGCGCCTCGCGCGCCGCGTCGGCTGCGATCGTGCCCACGGCAGACGGCCTGTGGGGGGTGGGGGCGACAAACGTGCCGCTGCCCTGCTGGCTGTCGATCAGACCCTCGTGCTCGAGGTTCTGGTAGACGGTGCGGACCGTGTTGACGTTCACGCCGATCGCCTCGGCCATCTCGCGCAGCCCCGGGAGCCGCTGGCTGGGCTCGAACCTGCCGTCACGGATGCGCGTGCGCAGCGCCCAGGCGAGCTGTACCCCGATCGGAACCTCGGCATCGCGGTCGATCGTGACATCGAACCCCTGCAGGCCGATCTCCTCGGATGCTCTGAGCATGCCCTCACGTTAGCGGGCACGACCACAGATTTACAGTGTACTGGTGAACTAGTACACTAGCTATATGAGCGAATTGTTGGCGATGTCGCGTGAATGGTTGGCGGCGACGGGTGAGATCGGGCGTTTCTTCACCAACGTCATTCACCAGGTGTTTGGGCTGCACGTCTTTCGCTTCTTTGGTGAGACGCTGCGCCAATCGGGCGTCCTGATCGTCGGCTCAACGCAGGTGATTGTCATCGCCGTCTTCATCTTCGGACAGACATGCGGGATCGAGGGTGCGTACTTCACGCAGTCGCAAGGCGCGCCATCGTTCGCGGGTGTGTTTACCGCCTGGTGCAACCTGCGTGAGGCCGCGCCGCTGATCTTCGGCTACATCATGGCCGCGAAGGTCGGTACGGGCATCGTGGCGGAGCTCGGCGCGATGCGGATCAGCGAGGAGATAGACGCGCTCGAGGTGATGGGCGTCGACTCGCTGACGTTCCTCTGCGCGACGCGTCTGCTCGCCGCCTGGATCGTGCTGCCGTTCATGTATGTCATCGCGCTTGGAGCGGCCTATCTCGGCTCGTACATCGCGGTGGTGCATCAGGTCGCTTCGGTCTCATCCGGCGGCTACCTGCTGGTCTTCTGGGAGTTTCAGAATCCAGTGGACTTTTTGTACAGCATGACTAAGGCGATGACGATGGCTACGGCGGTTGTGCTCGTGGGCTGCTACTACGGCTACAACGCCAGTGGTGGGCCTGTTGGTGTGGGTCAGGCGACGGCCAAGTCGATGGTGCTCAACTTGGTCCTCGTCAATTTCATTGGGATGCTCGGCACGCAGATCTTCTGGGGCACGAACGTGCGAGCCCCGATCGGCGGGTGAACGGCGTTGGGCGCCCTGCGCGATCCCCCGCCGCCCCCAGCCGCTACGCTGGGCGCCATGTCGAAGACCCTCCTGATCGCCGAGAAGCCCTCCGTGGGGCAGGATTTGGCGCGCGTGCTGAAGGGTCCCTTCAAGAAACAGGAGGGCTTTCTGGAGGGTCCCGAGCACGTGGTTACGTGGGCGGTCGGGCATCTCGTGCAGCTCGCCGAACCGGACGAATATGACGCGAAGTACAAGAGCTGGCGGATGGCTGACCTGCCGATCGTGCCTGAGCGGTTCAAACTGGTGGTGCGTGACGAGCGCTCGCGCAAGCAGATGACGGTGGTCACCAAACAGCTCGGCCGTGAGGACGTCGAGGAGATCGTCAACGCCTGCGACGCCGGTCGCGAGGGTGAGCTGATCTTCGCCTATCTCTATGAGAAGGCCAAAGCCAAGAAGCCGGTGAAAAGGCTGTGGCTGAATTCGATGACGACCGCGGCGATGAAGAGCGCGCTCGCATCGCTGCGTCCGGCCGAGGAGTTCGAGCGGCTGGAGCAGGCGGCGCGCTCGCGCTCGGAGGCCGACTGGATCGTGGGCATGAACGCGACCCGCGCGGCCACCATCCGGCTGCGCAGCTCATTCGACGGGGCGGTTTCGCTCGGGCGCGTGCAGACGCCGACGCTTGCGATCATTGCCCGCCGGGAGGAGGAGATCAAAGCATTCGTACCCGAGCCGTACTGGCTGGTGGACGCGACGTTCGTTGGCGATCCCCTCAATGGCGAGACGGGCGGCGAGCGTGTCTATGTCGGGCACTTCCAGGCTCCGGCTGGCAGCCCGGGCAAGACCAAAGGTCCCCGGATCGGGACCGAGGACGAGGCCCGGGCAATTGTCAATGCCTGCGAAGGCAGGCCTGCAACGATCACAAAGCTGGAGAAGAAAGAGCAGCGCGAGAAAGCGCCGATGCTCTACGACCTGACGACCTTGCAGCGGGAGGCGAACAACCGTTACGGCTTCTCGGCCCGGCGCACGCTAGGAGCCGCGCAGCGGCTGTACGAGGAGCACAAGGCGCTCACATATCCGCGAACCAACTCGCGCTACCTGACGACCGACATGGTCGATGAGATCAAGCCGATCGCTGAGCTCGTCGGCGAGCACAAGGAGTACGGCAAGGCCGCCGAGTACGTGCTCGGCTTGGACGTGCTGCCGCTCGGACGTGTGGTCAACGACGCGAAGGTCACCGATCACCACGCGATCATTCCCACGCGCTCAGCGCACAACCTCGAGAAAATGGGCTCAGACGACAGGCGCATCTACGACATGGCGGTGAGGCGCTTTTTGGCGGTGTTCCATCCGGAGGCAGTGTTCGAGAACACGCGCGTGGAGACGACCGTGGCGGCGGGCGAGCGCGAGCAGGACGGGGGATCTGAGGGGGCTTCCTACATCTTCCGGACTCGCGGCAAGCTCCTACAGGTGCCTGGCTGGCGGGGCGTTTACGACGAGGTGGCCGCAGAGGCGAAAGTAGACGGTGACGGTCGCGGCGAGGAGGATGAGGACACCGACCAGCAGCTCCCACGGTTGCTGGCCGACGAGCAGGTGCAGACGCGCAAGATCGAGAGCGCGCGCAAGGAAACGAAACCACCGCGGCGTTACTCAGACGCGTCGCTGCTGGGGGCAATGGAGACGGCGGGCAAGCTGGTCGATGACGATGAGTTGCGCGAGGCGATGAAGGACTCAGGGATCGGCACGCCGGCCACCCGCGCGGCGATCATCGAGCGGCTGATCACGGTCGGGTATGTCGAGCGCGACGGGCGCGCGCTGGTGGCGAGCGAGAAGGGCCTGAACGTGATCAGGCTGCTGAACGAGCACGCGCTGACCTCGCCCGGGCTGACCGGGAGCTGGGAGCAGCGGCTGGGGAAGATCGAGCGGGGCGAGGACTCGCGCAAGGCCTTCATGGGCGACATTGCGGGCTTCGCGCAGGAGACGGTGAAAGAGCTCGACGAGACGCTCAAAGACGTGCGGATCCCTCGCGCGAAGCTCGGGCCATGCCCGATCTGCGGGCATGAGATCGTGGAGAACCGCAAGGGCTACTCGTGCTGGGCGCGCGACGATCCGGGCTGCGGGTTCGTGATCTGGAAGAGCAAAGCGGGCAAGACCCTGCCGATCCCGATCGCCCGCGAACTGATCAAGACCGGCTACACCTCGCGCGCGGTTACGGGCTTCAGAGGTCGCAGCGGTCGCTCCTTTCGTGCGCACCTGGCGATGAGCCAGACCGAGGAGGGGAAATGGCGTGTGGAGTTCAACGAGGAGTGGGCGAAGGAGGGCGCGAAGCCTCCTGATGCTGAGACTCCGGAGGCTGGAGCGGAGAGCGGCGAGGACGACGTGTCGGCTCGTAGCGCGGCGTAGCGCCGCGGTCTGGGCATGGCGGGCGGGGAGCGCGTCGGACGGGTGCGCCAGTATGAGCAGCAGTGCCGATCACGCTGATCACTGGACCCGCAAACGCGGGCAAGGCCCACGAGGTGATGAGTGCGGTAGGCGGGTATGTCGCTCACGGGGTGCAGCCGCTGCTGGTGCTGCCAACGCATGCCGACGTGGAGCACTACCGGCGCGAGCTGGCGCAAGAGGGGTTGGTGTTGGGTGCACGGGTGGAGCGCTTTGCAGGGCTGATCGGAGAGGTGGTGCGTCGCGCGGGGATCGGCGAGGCGGTATTGGGGAGGGTGGCTCGCGAGCAAATATTGGCGGCGATTGCCTCCAGCGCCGTAGCGGCTGGAGACGAAGCCCCCGCAGCCACGAGCCAGGAACGGAGTACTCCTGGGTTCGTACGTGCGTTGGCGAGGATCGTGGAGGAATTGGAGGTTCAGCGTGTGACCCCGGCGCGTCTCGAGGCGGCGCTGCGAGCATGGATAGCAGTGGACGGGACGGGCGCGGTCGGGGGTGCGCGGGAGCTGGCGCGATGCTTTAGCGAGTACCGGCGAGTGCTGAAGCGAATCAGGCACACTGACCAGGAGCGACGCGCGGTGCAGGCGCTGGACGCGCTGCGGCGCGGGCCGTTGCTGTGGGGTGCAACGCCGGTGCTGGTGTACGGATTTGACGATTTCGGCGCCTTGCAGCTCGACGTGATCGAGACGCTCGGCGCCGTAGTGGATGCGCCGGTGACTGTGTCGCTGACGTACGAGCCCGGGCGGACGGCGTTTGCGGGGCGCGCGGGCACATTCGAGACACTGGCGCCACTGGTGGCGAAGCACAGGCATCTGCGGGCGCGCGCCGAGTATTACGCCCCGCAGGCGCGCGCGGCGCTGCATCATCTGGAGCGCTCGCTGTTCGAGCCCGGGCCGGTGCGCGCTGCCGCTGGTGGGGCGGTGCGGCTGCTGGAGGGTGGAGGCGAGCGTGCCGAGCTGGAGCTGGTGGCGGGCGAGGTGCGGATGCTGCTGGACGCGGGGATGAAGCCGCAGGAGATCGCGGTGGTTCACCGCTCGCCTGGCGTGGTGGCTGATTTGCTCGGAGAGGTATTCAGGGCAGTGAGGATTCCGTATGCGCTGGAGCGGCGGGTGCCGTTCGCAAACACAGCCATCGGTGGGGCGCTGGTGGGGGCGTTGCGCTGTGTGACAGACGGCGGCGAGGCACGAGACCTATTGATCTGGCTGCGGGCTCCAGGCCTGCTGGAGCGGCCTGAGCTGGCCGACCGGCTCGAGGCGCGGGTTCGGCGCGAGGGGGTGCAGAGTGCGACGCGAGCGCGGGCGCTCTGGGAGGAGGAGCATTGGCCTCTGGAGGCGCTCGACCGCATGCGTGAGGCGGCGGAGCGAGGGGGGGCGGCGCTGATCGAGCGCGCCATGCGTGAGCTCGAGTGGCTATTTGCCGCCCCACGGCGGGGGATGGCGGCGATGCTGGAGAGTGACGAGTTGGACGAGGCAAGCGCGCTGTCAGCGGGACGGCGCGCACTGGGAGAGCTGAGCAAACTGGCGCATGCCGCACCCGACTTGGGAGTCGATGCCGGCGAGCTGGCGAGCGTGTTGGGGAAATTGGAGATCGTGAGTGGTGAGCGGGCGGCTCCGGGGACGGTGGCGGTGGTGGACCCGCTGGCGCTACGTGCGCGGCGTGTGAGGGCGCTGTTCTTGTGCGGCCTGCAGGAAGGCGTCTTCCCGGCGAGTCCTCGACCCGAGCCCCTGCTGGCTGAAGAGGAGCGCCGGCGGCTGGCGGAAACCTCCGGATTGCGGCTGGGGAGCCGACATGCGGACGCGCTGGCGGTGGAGCGGTATCTGCTGTATGCGGCAGTGTCGCGGCCGGAGGAGCTGTTGGTGCTGAGCTGGCACGCGGCGAGCGACGATGGCGCAAGTAGCTCGAGGTCGCTGTTCGTAGACGACGTCGCCGACCTGTTCGAGGACGGATTGCAAGAACGCCAGAGGCGAAGGCCGCTCGGGACAGTTGGGTTGTTCGCCGGGTCATCCGCGCCCGAGCATTCCATGTCCACCGTTGGGGTGGATTCGGGGATTGCCGCTCGTCGGTTGGAACCGCTGCGCGACGAGGAGCTGAGGGATGAGCTGCGGGAGCACACGTGGTCGGCCTCCTCATTGGAGGTGTGGGCGAGCTGCCCAGTGAAGTGGTTCGTACAAAGGATGCTGCGCGCCGAGGACCTCGACCCGGACCCCGAGCCGCTCGCGCGTGGAGCGCTGGCGCACGCGGTCCTGAAGGACACGCTCGAGGGGCTGCGTGAGCAGGCAGGCTCGGCGAAGCTGACTCCGGCGCGGCTGGGGCTGGCGCGGAAGCTGTTGCGGGAGGCTCTGGAGAGGCGAGCGAGAGAGTTTCCACTGTCAGCGGCAGAGGAGCGCCGGCCGGGGCTACGCCGTCGATTGGAGGCGGACTTGGAGCGTTATTTAGAGCACGCTGCCGAGCGCGAAAGCCCGCTGGAGCCTGCGTATCTCGAGTTGGGGTTCGGATTCGCCGAGGAAGAGAGTCTGCCGGCACTCGACCTTGGTGAAGGGCTCAGGCTGCGCGGACGGATCGACCGCGTCGACGTGGGCGCGGAAGGCAGGGAGGCGGTTGTTTATGACTACAAGGGACGAAATGTGCCGCCGGTCGCGAAGTGGGTGGAGCAGGGGAACATGCAGGTGGCGCTGTACATGCGCGCCGTAGAGGAGCTGCTGGGGCTGGAAGCTGTCGGTGGCTTTTACCAGCCGTTGAGCGGTGCGGACCTGCGCGCACGGGGTGTGCTCGACGGCGAGAGCGGTGTGGAGATCGAATGCGTCAGGGGCGAGGTGCGCGGGCACGCGGAGGTCGCAGAGTTGCTGGTGCAGGCGGTGACGCAGGCTCGCGAGGCGGCGGTACAGGCAGGGCGCGGTGAACTCGAGCCGAGACCGAGGACGTGCGCGTACAGAGGTGGGTGCATGTATCCGACGATCTGCCGGTGCGAGGCATGACCATGAGCGTCTTGACGGACGAGCAGGAGCAGGCCGTCGCGCGCCGGGGAGAGCCGCTGTTGTTGGCCGCGGGAGCGGGGAGCGGTAAGACCTCGGTGCTGGTCGAGCGATTCGTGAGGGCGGTGCGCGAGGACGACGTCGCTCCCGGAAGGATCCTGGCGATCACCTTCACCGAGCGCGCGGCAGGCGAGTTGCGCGAGCGGGTGCGCAGGCGGTTCATGGATCTTGGTGAGCGCGAGGCGGCGCGTGACACCGAGGCGGCATTCGTGAGCACGTTTCATGGGTTCTGCGCGCGTCTACTGCGCGTGCATCCGTTGGCGGCGGGGCTCGATCCGGAGTTCACGATCCTCGAGGAGAGCTTGGCGGGACGGCTGCGCGGGCAGGCATGGGCGACCGCGCTCGGAGGGTTTCTGAAGGACGAACGGAGCGAAGCGGTCGACTTGGTGGCGGCGTATGGCGCCGATCGTGTGCGCGCGATGGTCGGGGCGACGTACGCTGAGCTGCGCAGCAGGGGCATGCGCTTGCCGAAGCTTCCGGCGACAGTGCGGACGGCAGAGCCCGACGACGAGATCGATGCGGCGGGCCTCCGGGCGTGCGCGCTGTTGGATGAGTTGTTGGAGCGGTTTGGCCACGAGTATGAGGCGTGCAAGCGGCGGCGCGGAGCGGTGGACTTCGATGATCTGGAGCTCGGGGCGCGGGAGCTGCTGGATGAGCACGAGAGTGTGCGCGCCGCTTGGGCAGAGCGGTTTGAGCTGCTGATGGTGGACGAGTTCCAGGACACCAACCCTCGCCAGTTGGCGATCCTGCGCTCGCTGGACCGCGGGAACCTGTTCACGGTGGGCGACGAGCTGCAGTCGATTTATGGCTTTAGGCACGCCGACGTGAACCTGTTCCGCGCCCGCCGCGATGAGCTGGTCGAGCATGGCGGTGGTCTGTCGCTCACGAGGAACTTCCGCGGCCGACGGTCGCTGCTGGACGCGGTGAACGTGGTGTTCGCCGAGCGTTTCGGGGACGGGTATACGCCACTGCGGGCGGGCCGCGAAGAAGCGACTGTGCGCGAGGGAGAGCCGATCGTGGAGCTGCTGCTGACCCACAAGCGCGGCTGGGACGAGGATGAGGAATTGGCCGAGCGGATCGCCGGTGAGCTTCCTCCCGCCCCACGCTGGCGTCAGGCCGAGGCCAGGCTGCTGGCCCAGCGCGTGGCCGAGCTCATCGAGGGTGGGACGGTGGCGGCGGGGGAGGTGGCGGTGCTGCTACGTGCTGTCGGTGACTTGGAGTTATATGAGCGAGCGCTGAAGGATCGCGGCCTGAGCACGCTGGCGACGGTGGGTGGCTTCTGGGGCGGGCAGCAGGTGGGCGACCTCGTGGCGTATCTGCGTGCGCTGGCCAACCCGCTGGATGAGCTGGCGCTGTACGGGACGCTGGCTTCGCCACTGGTCGGCGTGTCGAGCGACGGGCTGGCGCTGCTGGGTGCAGCCGCGAAAGCGAGCAAGCGCGGCGTATGGGAGACGCTCAGGCATATGGAGGAGAGTCTTCCGGATGACCTCTCACCGCTCGTGCGCCTGTCCGCCGCCGACCGTGACCTGCTGAGGAGATTCTGCGCGCGCTTTGAAGCCGAGCGCAGCGCGGCGAGGAGACGGACGATCTCCCAGCTGCTCGAGCGAGCGCTGGAGCAGAGTGGCTATGCGGAGCATGTGATGTCGTTGAGTTGGGGCGAGCGACGGCTGGCAAACGTGCACAAGCTGCTGCGCGTGGCTCGCTGGTATGAGGCGAGCGAGGGTCGCGATCTGCGCGGCTTCCTCGACCACGTGGCCCACCAGCAGGACGGAATGAGTGGCGCTGAGCCCGATGCGCCTGTGGCGGACGGTGAGTCCGATGCGGTACGGCTGATGAGCATCCATGCGGCGAAGGGTCTGGAGTTCGGTGTCGTGTGTGTCGCCGATCTTGGGCGGGCGCAGAATTTGGCTGTGCCCGACCTATTGGTCGATGGAGATCGGATAGGGCTGCGCTTGGCACGACTCGATGGTTTGGAGGCGACGCTGACGCTCGACTTCGATGAGCTGTGCGAAGAGCGCCGACGGGCGCAGGCCGAGGAGGAGGAACGGATCCTGTACGTAGCGATGACTCGTGCGCGCGAGCGACTGCTGCTGAGCGGGGCCGTAGATTTGGAGCACTGGCCGGAGCTGAAGCTGGGAGCGCCGGCGATCTCCTGGCTCGGCCCAGCGCTGGTGGCGCAGCTGCCCGCCAGCGTACAGACGCTGGAGCCAGCGGTACGGGATCTGCCGGTGAGTGCGAGCGATGGGACGCGGCTGCAAGTGGGCTGTCGACTGAACGCCCCAGAGACTGTCGGTGTCGTGCTGCGTCTCGATTGGACACCGAGCGCGCGAAGCGACGTTGCGCCCTCGGCCCCGATCAGCGCAAACGCGATTGCTGCTCCGGCGCCGCTCGACGCACTCAGGCCGCTCGACACACTCAGTTACACGGCGCTCAGCGAGCTGGAGCGGTGCGGCTATCGCTATTACCTGGAACGCGTGCTGGGGCTGGCGGAGAGGCGCTCGGCAAGCACCGATGAGCCTCGTAGCGGTGAGGTCCCGGATGGCCTGGACGCGCGCATGCGCGGCACGATCATCCATCGGCTGTTGGAGACGCTCGACTTCGCAAGCGACCGAGTGCCGTCAGAGGCGGATGTGGCGATCCTCGCGCGCGAGGAGGGCGTGCGCGTCTCCCCACGCGAGCGCGAGGAGATAGCGGCACTGCTGAGTAAGGCACTCGACGCCGAGCTTGCGGGGCGTCTGGCGGCCGCGGCGCGCGGTGTGCGCAGGGAGTATCCGTTCACCTTTTCGCTTGGGCAAGACGAGCCACTCGTGACCGGCGTGATCGACCTTTTCGTGCGTGAGCCGGACGGGGGAGTGCTGGTTGTGGATTACAAGAGCGACCGCGTTGGCGCGGAGGATGACCTGGGGGCGATGGTCGAGCGCGAGTACGCGATCCAGCGCTTGGTATATGCGCTCGCCGCATTGTCTGATGGTGGGTCTCGTGTGGAGATCGTCCACTGGTTCTTACATCGGCCGGGGGAGCCGATCGCCGCTGGTTACACCGCGGCCGATAAGCCAGAGCTGGAAGATCGTGTTGCGGAGTTGACGCGGCGTGCGCGCACACGTGCGTTCACCGTCAGCAGAGAGCCACATCGCGCGTTGTGTCTGACTTGCCCAGGACGTTCGGGACTGTGCTCTTGGGGCGACGCTGACACTCTGCGTGAGCGAGTGGGAGCATAGGACCTTGACGGAGGACTCCAGGGAAGGGCATTCGGATGGAGATCTGTTTGCCCGCGCTCGCGCGGGCGATACATCGGCGCGCGAGCAGCTGACCGAGCGCTACCTGCCGCTCGCCCGCCGGCTCGCGCGTCGCTACCAGCGCAGCGAAGAGCCGCTCGAGGACCTCGTGCAGGTCGCTTCGTTGGGTCTGCTGAAGGCAATCGACCGATTTGACACCGGCCGCGATGTGGCTTTCTCGAGCTTCGCCGTGCCGACGATCCTCGGTGAGCTCAAGCGCCATTTCCGCGATCGTACGTGGTCGGTACGGGTGCCCCGGGATCTCCAGGAGCTGGCTTTGCGAGTGGATCGAACGGTCGCGGAGCTGTCTTTGGGCAAGCACCGCGCGCCGACGGTGGCTGAGCTCGCCGAGGCGCTGAACGTCTCCGAGGAGCAGGTACTCGAGGCGTTGCGGGCGGCGGGCGCCTATCACGCTGGATCGCTGGACGCGCCCCGTCCCGGATGGGCCGGCGTCGATGTCTCTGGCGAAAGCTTGGCTGACGCGCTGGGTGAGGAGGAGGACGGTTTCAAGCGGGCCGAGGAGCGCGCAACCTTGGCGCCGCTGCTCGCGCATGTCTCCTCCCGTGAGCGTCTGGTGTTGACGCTGCGCTTCGGTGAGGATCTGACCCAAGCGGAGATCGGCGAGCGGATTGGGGTCTCTCAGATGCAGGTCTCGCGACTCATTCGCCAGGCGCTCATCCGTCTGCGCGCGGGTCTGGCGGAGCGCCCGCCGTCTGAGTGAGCGGCCCCTCAGCCGAAGCGCAACGTGAGGATGAGCTCCTCCCGCGAGCGCTCGGTGGGAGAGGACTCGATCCGCAGCTCGTCGGATAACCGCTCGAGTACGTTGCCGACGCCGGGAACAGCCGCATCGGCGAGCAGCTTGGTGGCGCCCTGCGCGGCGAGCTCGCCGACGCGCAGCACGATTCCCCGCTCGTCGATGTCCATGGTGAAGGCAACGTGACTGTCGCTCGCGTGCGCGGGCGCGTGCGCGGAAAGCGCGTCGCAGAGGATCATCGCGTCATCCAACCGATTCATCGGGCAGTCGGCTCTGGCGAGCACCATCGAAACCACGCGACCCAGCACGGGAGCGGCCAAAGGCCCGTTTGCCAAGCGCAGGAAGACTGAGTTCTCCACTGGCTTCTCGCCCTGGAGCGGCGTACTCGTCATCGGCCTGCCGGAGACAGGGGGAAGGTCATACGCACCTCGGTGCGCTCCTCAGCGTCTCGGCCGAGCAGCACGGACTCTGTCAAGGAGACGATCAGCGGTAGTCCCAGGCCGAGCCCGGGACTACCCGGTCGCGGTTCTATTCCCGGACCTTCGTCGCGCACCACCACCTCCAGCTGCTCCTCGCGCAGCGTCGCAAGAACCTCGAGCGCCCCCTCCCGTCCGTCGGGATAGGCGTGTACAACGACGTTCGTGCACGCCTCGGTGACCGCGAGGCGGATGTTCGAGAGGGTCTCCTCGTCGACCGCCAACGCCTCGCCGAGTGCTCCAAAGGCGTGACGCACTACCGCGATATTGGCGGCTCTCGCCGGGAGCGTCAGCTCCATGTCCGGCGCTGTGGTGGCCGCGGTCATCGTGACTCCTGAGATCCTTGACTAACTCTTGTCTTCGTTGATGGTGCCCTGCCCGAGCGGTTTTCACACATCGAACATCGATGACCGGCCACATCTTCGCTCACGGGCCCTTCGGAAGCATTCGTGGGGGACTCGCAAGCTCGGTGCGTCGCTGAGCGGGAGCATACGCCAGAGCTTCCTCGGAATCTAAAGGAAAGACCCCTGAGAACCCGCTCGTGAGACCTCTGCGCTGCTACGCTTTCGGGCTCCGCCTCAGGTGCCCGCCTATACCCGTCCGGGGTGTGCCCACCCGCACGGGATGCACCGCCCCAAGGGAGCACTTCCATGACTTCGCACACCAAGCAGCCGCCAAAGGCCGTCGGACTCTACGACCCCAGCTTCGAGCACGACGCGTGTGGCGTGGGCATGGTCGCGCGCCTGGACAACCGCCCGACACACGAGGTCATCGCGAAAGCGATCACCGCCCTGGAGAACCTCGAGCATCGCGGTGCCTCCGGCGCGGACCCGCATACGGGCGATGGGGCCGGGATCCTGATGCAGATGCCCGACGAGCTGCTGCGCGCGGTCGTGGACTTCGAGCTGCCGCCGCTGGGCGAGTACGGGGTGCTGATGTGCTTCCTGCCACGCGAGGAGGACGCCGCTCGCGCGCGTTTGGAAGCGCTACTGGAGCGGACCGTCGCGGCGGAGGGCCAGCGGGTGCTCGGCTGGCGCGAGGTGCCGGTCTGTCCCGAGCACACGGGCGAGGTCGCCGGCGCCTGCCGTCCGGTCGTGCGTCAGCTGTTCGTCGGAGCGGCGGAGCGCTCAGACCAGGACTCCTTCGAGCGCAAGCTGTATGTGATCCGCCGCGTCTGCGAGCTGACCGCCGAGGATCCCGGCTTGTATGTCTGTTCGAGCTCCTCGCGCACGATCAATTACAAGGGCATGCTGATCAGCTTCCAGCTGGCCGCGTTCTATCCGGATCTCGAGGATGAGCGCTGCAAGAGCGCGCTGGCGCTCGTGCACTCGCGCTTCTCGACGAACACGTTCCCCAGCTGGGAGCTCGCGCACCCCTACCGGGTGATCTGCCACAACGGCGAGATCAACACCGTGAAGGGCAACGTCAACTGGATGCGCGCGCGCGAGTCCGAGCTGCAGAGCGAGCTGTTCGGCGAGGATCTGCGGAAGATCCTGCCGGTCGTCACCCAGGGCAACTCCGATTCGGCGACGTTCGACAACGTGCTCGAGCTGCTGCTGCTCGCCGGCAGGACGCCGGCGCACGCGGTGATGATGATGATCCCCGAGGCCTACCGCGACCGCGAGGACCTGCCGGCAGAGCTGCAGGGCTTCTACGCCTTCCACTCGTGCCTGATGGAGCCCTGGGACGGCCCGGCGTCTGTCGCGTTCACCGACGGGCGCGTCGTCGGCGCGACGCTCGACCGCAACGGGCTGCGGCCGGGGCGCTGGGTCGAGACGACCGACGGGCACGTCGTGCTCGGCTCGGAGATCGGCCTGCTCGACATCCCCGCCGAGCAGATTCGCCGTCTGGGACGGTTGCAGCCGGGCAAGCTGTTCCTCGTGGACCTGCAGCGGGGCCGGATCGTCGAGGATGGCGAGGTCAAGCGCGAGGTTTCCACGCGCAGGCCATACGGCGAGTGGTACGCGGAGCGCTCGGTTCACTTCTCCGAGCTGCCGCCGTCCGACCAGGTGACGCTCTCCGAACAACCGATGCCGCTGCGCCAGCGCGCCTTCGGTTATACGCTTGAGGATCTGCGCGTGCTGCTCACGCCGATGGCGCGCGAGGCGGCCGAGCCGATCGGCTCGATGGGCAACGATCTTTCCCTGGCGGTCCTATCAGACCAGGCGCCGCCGCTGTTCTCCTACTTCAAGCAGCTGTTCGCGCAGGTCACCAACCCTCCGATCGACCCGATCCGCGAGGAAGTCGTGATGAGCCTCGCGACGAGCCTCGGCACCGAGCGCAACCTGTTCGCCGAGACGCCCGAGCACGCGCACAAGCTCGTGCTCGACCAGCCGATCTTGCTCAACAGCGAGCTCGAGACCCTGCGCCACGTCTCATACGAGGAGTTCAAGGCGCGCACGATCGACATCACCTGGCCGGTGGCGAAGGGGGCCGCGGGGATCGAGGACGCGCTCGCGCGGGTCTGCGCCGAAGCGCACGACGCGATCGTCGAGGGCGTCAACGTCATCGTCCTGTCCGACCGCGTGATGGGCCCGAGTCGCGTGCCGATCCCATCGCTGCTGGCGGTGGCCGCCGTCCATCATCATCTCGTCCGCGAGGGCACGCGCCTGCGCGCGGGGATCATCCTCGAGTCGGGCGAGCCGCGCGAGGTGCATCACTTCGCCACGCTGCTCGGCTACGGCGCGAGCGCGATCAACCCGTATCTGATGCTCGAGACGCTCGATAGGCTGGTCTTCGACGGGCGCATCACGCGCGCTTCGCAGGATGGTGGCGAGGTAACGCTGACGCCCGAGGAAGCGGCCCAGAACACGATCAAGGCGCTCGGAAAAGGGCTGCTGAAGACGATCTCGAAGATGGGCATCTCCACGATCCAGTCCTACTGCGGCGCGCAGATCTTCGAGGCTGTAGGCTTGGAGCCGGGGCTGATCGACAGGCACTTCACGGGCACGGCCTCGCGGATCGGGGGAGTGGGCTTGGAGGTGTTGGCGGCCGAGGCGCTGGAGCGCCACGCGCGCGCCTGGCCGACGCCGACCGCGGGCGAGAGCATCGACACGAGCGGCCTGCTGCCCGTCGGTGGGGTTTACGCATGGCGGCGCGACGGCGAGCACCACATCTGGAATCCCGAGACGATCGCGCTCGTCCAGCACGCCGTGCGCGCTGGGAACGGCGACGTGGGCGCGGCGCTGCAGGGCGATGCCGCGGCGCTGGAGACGGTGCGCGGGAGTGCGGCGTATGCGCAGTACCGCGAGTACGCGCTGAAGGTCAACGAGGATGCCGCGCGCAAAGCCACATTGCGCGGGCTGCTGCGGATCGGCGGGGAGTCCGAAGGGTCTCTCCCGGATGACGGTCAGCCCGATGCGAGCGATGGGCAGGGATCGGGCCCGCGCGCGATCCCACTCGAGCAGGTCGAGTCGGCGAAGGAGATCGTCAGGCGCTTCTGTACCGGGGCGATGAGCCTCGGCTCGATCTCCCGCGAGGCCCACGAGACACTCGCGATCGCGATGAACCGCCTCGGCGGGCGCTCGAACACGGGCGAGGGCGGGGAGGACCCGGCGCGCTTTGAGCCCGACGCAAACGGCGACCGCCGGCGCTCGGCGATCAAGCAGGTTGCCTCCGGGCGCTTCGGCGTGACGATCCACTACCTCGTCAACGCCGATGAGCTGCAGATCAAGATGGCCCAGGGCGCCAAGCCCGGCGAGGGTGGCCAGCTGCCGGGGCACAAGGTCGACAAGTACATCGGCTCGATCCGCCACACCACTCCCGGTGTGGGCCTCATATCTCCCCCGCCGCACCACGACATCTACTCGATCGAGGATCTCAAGCAGCTGATCTACGACCTGCGCTGCGCCAACCCGCAGGCGCAAGTATCGGTCAAGCTCGTCTCCGAGGTTGGCGTCGGCACGGTGGCGGCGGGCGTCTCGAAGGCGAACGCCGACCGCGTGCTGATCGCGGGACACGACGGCGGCACCGGTGCCTCGCCGCTGTCCTCGATTCAGGCGGCGGGCGTGCCCTGGGAGATCGGCCTGGCCGAGACCCAGCAGACGCTTTTGCTCAATGATTTACGCTCGCGAATCGTCGTGCAGACCGACGGCCAGCTGAAGACCGGCCGCGATGTCGTGATCGCGGCGATGCTCGGCGCCGATGAGATGGGCTTCTCGACCGGGCCGCTGATCGCTACCGGCTGCATAATGATGCGCGCCTGCCACCTGAACACCTGCCCGGTAGGGATCGCCACGCAGGACCCGGAGCTGCGCAAGCGCTTCAAGGGCACGCCCGAGCACGTCGTCAACTTCTTCTTCTTCGTCGCCGAGGAGGTGCGCGAGATCCTCGCCTCGCTGGGGCTGAGGACGCTGGACGAGGCGATCGGCCGCGTCGATCTGCTCGGCACGCGCGTGGCGATCGACCACTGGAAGGCACGCGGCGTCGACCTGACGCACGTGCTGCGGCCGGTCGAGATCACCGACGGCGGGTCTCTGCACCGCGTCGAAGCGCCTCCGGCGGTGCTCGAGGACGCGCTCGATTGGCAACTGGTCGAGCGGGCGCGCCCCCTGCTCGAGCGCGGCGGCTCCGATGTCGCTGGGAACGGTCAGTCAGGCGGCCAGGAACAGGTGCGAATCGCCCTCGAGATCCGCAACCGCAATCGCTGCGTCGGGGGCATCCTCTCGAGTCACATCGCACGCGCACATGGGGCGGAGGGCCTGCCGGAGGACTCGATCGTGGTCGACTTCGAAGGCTCTGCCGGGCAGAGCTTCGGCGGTTGGCTGGCGCCGGGAGTGACCTTCACGTTGCGTGGAGACTCCAATGACTACGCCGGGAAGGGGCTATCTGGCGGAGTGCTCTCCGTCGGCCCGCGGACCGGTATGGGCGAGGATTTCATCGCCGAGCAGAACGTGATCGTCGGTAACACCGTGCTGTATGGCGCGACCGCCGGCAGGGCATTTTTTCGTGGCCTGGCGGGCGAGCGTTTCGCGGTGCGCAACTCGGGTGCGAGCACCGTCGTGGAGGGCGTGGGCGACCACGGCTGCGAGTACATGACCGGCGGGCGCGTAGTGGTGCTCGGGCCGACCGGGCGCAACTTCGCGGCCGGGATGAGCGGTGGCGTCGCCTATGTGCTCGACGAGGATGGCGCCTTCGCTGAGCGCTGCAACATGGGCATGGTCGGCTTCGACCAGCTCGACGAGGCCGACACGATCGAGCTGCGCGCGCTGATCGAGGAGCATCGTGAGCGCACCGATTCCCCCGTTGCCGCTCGCGTGCTCGATCGGTGGGACGAGTTGTTGGGGCGCGGCGCGTTTGTGAAGGTGATGCCCCACGACTACAAGCGCGTGCTGCGCGAGCTGGCCGACGATCAGGCCGAGGGGGTGGCAGCCTGATGGGCAAGCTCGGCGGCTTCTTGCAGATCGAGCGCCACGGGATACCCCAGCGGGACCCGCGCGAGCGTGCGCACGACTACCAGGAGTTCCAGCTGACCCGACCAGTGCAGGAGCTGCGCGAGCAGGGTGCCCGCTGCATGGACTGCGGCGTGCCGTTCTGTCACAACGGTTGTCCGCTCGGCAATCTGATCCCCGACTGGAACGACCTCGTCTACGAAGACAACTTCGAGGACGCGATCGTCGAGCTGCACGCGACGAACAACTTCCCCGAGTTCACCGGCCGTCTCTGCCCGGCGCCGTGTGAGGCCGCGTGCGTGCTGGAGATTCGCGAGGGCGACGCGGTCACGATCAAACAGATCGAGCACGCGATCATCGGCCGCGCCTGGGATGAGGGCTGGGTCACCCCACGCCCGCCGCGTCGCGAGACCGGGCAGGAGGTCGCCGTCGTCGGATCCGGGCCCGCGGGGATGGCCGCCGCCCAGCAACTGCGTCGGGCCGGTCACCGCGTGACGCTGTTCGAGCGCGACGAGGCCGCGGGTGGGCTGGTGCGCTTCGGGGTGCCGGACTTCAAGATCGAGAAGACCGTCGTGCAGCGGCGCGTCGAGCAGCTGATCGCCGAGGGCGTCGAGCTGCGCTGTGGTGTGGACGTCGGTCGCGACATCACCGTCGAGGAGCTGCGGGGGAGCTTCGACGCGGTCGTACTGGCGACCGGTTCGCGCGTGCCGCGCGATCTGCCGGTGCCGGGCCGCGAGCTGGATGGCGTGCATTTTGCGATGGACTACCTCTACCAGCGCAACCGCTTCATCGCAAGCGAGCTCGGCCCCGAACCCAGTGTCGCTCAGCCCGCTGTGTTGCAAGAGATCACGGCGAAGGATAAGGACGTGGTGGTGATTGGCGGTGGCGACACGGGCGCCGACTGTGTCGGCAACGCGCTGCGCGAGGGCGCGCGCTCGATCGTCCAACTCGAGCTGTTACCCGAGCCGCCGGCGAAGCGCTCGGATGCCCGTACCCCGTGGCCGGAGTGGCCACTGAAGTATCGGCTCAGCTACGCGATGGAGGAGGCGAAGGAGCTCGATTTGGGCGAGCAGGACTACTCGGTTACGACGGTTCGCTTCAGCGACGACGGCGATGGGACGGTGGCGGGCTTGCGGATTGCCCGGGCCGAGCCCGCGCCACCGTTCGGGCTGGTACCTGGCACCGAGAAAGAGCTCCCGGCACAGCTCGTGCTGCTCGCGATGGGCTTCCTCGGACCCGAGCAGGGTCTGCTCGATCAGCTCGGCGTGGAAAAGGACGCGCGCGGGAACGTGAAGGCGTCTAAGCCGTACACGAGCTCGGTGGAGGGGGTGTTCGCGGCCGGCGATGCCCGTCGCGGACAGTCGCTGATCGTGTGGGCGATCAACGAGGGCCGCCAGTGCGCGCGGATGGTCGATCGCTATCTGGCGGGACAGCTGAACGGCGGTGGCGCCTCCGCCAAGGAGTTGCCGGAAGATTTAGGCTCAGCTGGGCATGCGGACGCGGATGAAGGTCCCGAGGGTCCACCTCAGCATGTGGGGCCTGGGATCGAAGCCGAATAGCCGATGCAGATGCAGGGTGGCGACGGCGGTCGCGAATCTACGCTCAGAGCCTGCATCATCGGAGCCGGCTCCTCCGGAATCGCCGCCGCCAAGGCACTGCATGCTCGAGGGATCGAATTCGACTGCTTCGAGAAGTCTGATCGGGTTGGCGGCAACTGGGTATTCGGCAATCGCAACGGCATGTCGGCTGCCTACCGTGACCTGTTCATCGATACCTCGCGCCAGCGGATGGCGTACTCGGATTTCCCGATGCCCGAGTCCTACCCCGACTTTCCCCACCACACGCAGATCGCGGCCTACTTCGACGCTTATGTCGAGCACTTCGGCTTCCGTGACCGGATCACTTTCGAGACCTCCGTCGAGCACGCGTTTCGGCGGTCGGACGGCGTCTGGGAGATCACGCTGGCGGGCGGCGAGCGACGCTTCTATGACGCGCTGCTCGTGGCCAACGGTCATCACTGGAATCCGCGCTGGCCCGAACCAGCCTTTGCCGGGGCGGACGCCTTTGAGGGAGTGCAGCTCCACGCCCACTCATATGTTGAGAATTCGATCTTCGCCGGCAAGCGTGTGGTGGTGCTTGGCATCGGCAATTCCGCCGTGGATATCGCCGTGGAGTCTTCCTATGTGGCTTCACGCACCTACCTCGCCGCGCGCCAAGGTGCATGGATCATCCCGAAGTACGTCTTTGGCAGGCCAGTCGATCAGTTTCCCAATGATCCGCGCGTGCCGTTCAAGATCCGCCAGCGCATCACCCACCAACTGATCAAGGCCTACACGGGCCGCCCTGAGCGTTATGGCCTGCCGAAGCCCAACCACAAGTTCGGGGAGGCTCATCCGACGATCTCCGGGCGCATCCTCGACCGTATCCAGCACGGCACGATCACGCCGAAGCCCAATATCGCCTCTCTGGATGGCTCACAGGTGCGCTTCATCGACGGCAGCTTCGTGGAGGCCGACGTGGTTGTCTACTGCACGGGCTACAAGATCACCTTCCCGTTCTTCGACGAGGACTTCATCGCGGCGCCGGAGAACCACATTGAGCTCTTCCGTCGGGTCTTTGCGCCCGAGCTTCCCAACCTGTTCTTCGTCGGGCTGCTGCAACCGATCGGGGCGATCATGCCGCTTGCCGAGGTCCAGGGAGAGTGGGTCGGCGACTACCTGTTGGGCGACTACGCGCTTCCCTCCGCGACGGGCCTACGTGCCGACATCGAGGCCGACCAGACTGGTATGCGCAAGCGCTACGTCGCCTCTAAGCGACATACGATTCAGGTTGACTTCGACGACTATCTTCACGCCTTGACCAAGGAGCGCCGCGCGGGAGCCGCGCGGGCGCGAGCCAAGGGATTTCTCCCCCCGGTAGTCGCTCTCGCGGGCGAAGCACCGGTTGCCACAGCTTCCTAGACTGGGCTCTGAGTGCCCACCTTTTGCCGCCACAACCGCTTCGTCGATCGCTGCCCGATTTGTAGCAAGACACTGGTGGACCAGTCGAGCACCGCGCAGTCGAGAACGAAACCAAGACGTGCCTCCACAAAAGGCGCTTCCAAAGGCACTCCCGTCCGTGCTCGCAACCCGCGTCTACGCGCCAGTGCCCAGGAGGTACGCGTCCATCGTGAGAGTCGCGCGGGGGACGACGGCTATCGCTCGGCGCTGCTGCCCGGCCTGCGCGCATCCAGAGATGCCCTCGCGTTAGCCGAGGAGATCGCCTTCGCCAACGGTCGTCTGCTTGCGCTCCAAGAGGCGCCCACCGACCTGTATGGCGAGGTGCGCGCGCTGGTTGACGGGGACATCGAGCAGGCGACATGGATGTGCTTCCTGATCGCCTACCTATCGCCGCTGGAGGGCGAGGATCCCTTCGCCGGCATCCGCATAGCTCTGGCCGCCAGCCGCGATGGTGGTGCCTACGACCTGGGCCGGCTGGGCGACCTCGATGAGATTCCGCTCGGTCCTCGCACATCCCACGATCCCGCGCGCGGAATGAGCACGCTGCTGGCCTACCGTCAGTGGGCCGAGCGAGCCGGCAGCCAGGCGCACGCATTCGAGGGCGATCTTGCGTGGAGCCCACAGCGGCGCTTCGAGCGGTGCTTCGAGCGCCTCGCGCTCCCCGGCTTTCCTCGGATGGGGCGCTATGACCTGCTCGTCACGGTGGGATGTCTCGGCCTGTACGAGATGCGAGCCGACTCGCTGCATTTCATCAGCGCAAACGAGTCACCTGCTGGCGATCTCACCACGTTGGCGGCTAAGCGGGCGTTTGCGATCGGTGATCCGCTGAACCTCGAGCGACGCGCCCAAGCGCTCGCCGAGGCGATCTCGGTCTCAGTTGCGACACTCGACTTGGCGCTTTGGAATTGGAGCCAACCCACCCCGGGGACGCGGGCGACGCTCGGGGTCCGGAGCGAGACCTGCGATCTAGGTGCGCTCGAGCGCACCCGAGCGGCGCTGGGGCTTTGACGCCAGGCGACGGCGACGCCTTTCTTCCGCTGGAGCGCCGAGAACGGGTTGAATGGCGAAAAGTACCGTCCACACCGCCACCTACAGTCTGCGTAATGCCGCTCTGCTTTATCGAGCCTCAGGATGCCATTCGCGTGATCGCCGAGTCGGTCGGCCGTGAGGCCCGTCGTCAGCTGGTTGGCGAGGTTGTGCGCGCATGGGTGGACGACATTCCCGATCAAGAGCTCTCGGTCCACTACGCCAAGGCGATAGCCGATCTCGATGAGGACGATCTGCACCTGCTGGCCGCCTGGCACGCCTCGCTCGAGGTCGGTCAGCCGATTCCCAACACAGAGTTTCTCGTGGGGGTATTCGCGAGCCTGGGCGAGAATCGACGAGAGGCGCTGAAGATCGCGGCGGGCTTCCGTGGCGAGGAAGCTTTTCAGGCCGGCGTCTCTGAGGATCAGGCCCTGGACACCGTGCTCCCTCGCCTTTCGCGCGAGCGGGCGATCGAGTTGGCCACCGAGTGCATCCAGCTATATATGTGGGATCGCTTGGGTTGTGAGAACTAACGCTGGGGTTGTGAGAGCTAACGGCACAACCAGCGGAGTCGCGCTTCGCCACCGATAGACTCGTTGCATGTCTGCTCCCACCGTTGACGATGTGATGGATGCCCTGTCCAATGTGATCGACCCCGAGCTCGGCTTGGATTTTGTCGAGCTGGGTTTGATCTATGGCGTAGAGGTTGACGACGGGAACGTGCGCGTCACGTTCACGCTGACCACGCCAGGCTGCCCGATCGGCCCGCAGGTGACCGAGCAGATCGACGAGTTCGTCGGCGAACTGGATGACGTGCGGACGATCGAGTCCGAAATGGTCTTCACGCCGCCGTGGTCGCCGGAGAAGATGAGCGAGGACGCGAAGTTCGCTCTCGGCTACTGAGCCGGTTTCGGCCCTGGCGAGGTTAGACCAGCGACTAGGCCGGCGCCGCGACAACCTCGCGGGCGAGCGAGACGAGGCTCGCCAGTTCCTCGGCGATGCTCTCACCGACGGAGTCGATGTCGGGTAGGGCGTCGAAGTCGCCGAGCAGACCGAAGTTCATTTGCCCGTTGTAGGACATGATCGCGATTGCCAGTGCATGATGCTGGGGGAGGAAGGCCACCGGGTAGGCCTCGAGCATCTCGCGTCCGAGGACGTACAACGGGAACTGTGGACCGGGCACGTTCGTCACGAGCAGGTTGAATAGGCGTGTGGAGAAGTTCAGGCGCGATGCCTGCGCAAGGATTGTCGGCGGGGCAAAGTTCTGCACGCCGGCGATGACCTCGGCGCCCAACGCCTGCTTGGACTCCTTCAGGCCGTCCATCGCCTCCGAGACGAAACGTAGGCGTTGAATGGGGTCGGCTATGTAGACGGGCAGAGGCCCGCGCATCACGACGATGCGGTTGCCTCCCTGATGATGCTCGTCCTCGGCTCGCACTGAGACGGGTACGAGCGCGCGCAGCTCCATGCCCTCGGTACGCACTCCGCGGGAGATCAAAAACGAGCGCAGTGCGCCCGCGACGACCGCCAGGACAACATCGTTGACGGTTCCGCCGAAGGCGTTCTTGACGAGCTTGAAGTCCTGCAGCGAGCTGCCGACGCCGACGAAGCGCCGGTGCGGGCCGATGTCGACGTTCAACGGCGTCTCCGGTGCGGGGTTCAGGCCGGCCCATACGATCTCGCCGATGCCCTCGGCGGCCTCGCGTGCGCGGGCAAAGGCATGGTCAGGATGCGATAGCGCGTCGAGCGCGCCCTCCGCCAGCTCGATCCCCGCACGCACCGCGCCACGCAGGCCGGCGGCTAGAAGCTCGGCGACACTGGGCTCGCTATGCGGTTGCCACGCGCGCCCTGAGTGTCTGAGCGGCGGTGGCTTCGGCGAGAGGTCGAACAGCACGGTTGCAAGGTCGATGCCGGCAATGCCGTCGATCAGTGCGTGGTGGGTCTTTGAGATCAGCGCGAAGCGGTCATCCTGCAGCCCCTCGATCAACCACATCTCCCACAGCGGCTTCGAGCGGTCGAGCTGCTGGGAGAAGATCCAAGCCGTCAGGCTCTGCAGCTGCTCCCAGCCCCCTGGAGTCGGCAGCGCGGCGTGGCGGATGTGATATTCGACGTTGAAGCTCGGGTCGTCGACCCATACTGGCCGTCCGCTGTCAAGCGCCGTATGGGCGAGCTTGTGGCGGTAGCGCGGCACCAGGTGCAGCCGCCGGCGGATCTGCTCGAGGAACTCCTCCATCGATGGCGGTGGGCCTTCGACGATCGTCAGTCCACCCACGTGCATGTGCGATGTCGGGCCCTCCTGGTGCAGAAAGGAGGCGTCAACCGGGGTGAGTCTGTCCAGGTGGCGTTGTGTCATTGCGCTTAGCGTACCTGGAGGCTCTCTACAATGGCCGTAATGTCCAATACGGTTGAGAAGGTGCTGCTCGCCGCGCCGCGCGGGTATTGCGCGGGGGTGGATCGTGCAGTACAGACGGTTGAACGGGCGCTCGAGATTCATGGTCCGCCCGTGTATGTGCGCAAGGAGATCGTGCACAACAAGCACGTCGTCGAAGGGCTCCGCGAGCGCGGCGCGATCTTCGTCGAGAGCGAGAGCGAGATCCCCAACGGAGCGGTCGCGGTGTTCTCGGCCCACGGCGTCGCTCCCAGCGTGCACGCCAACGCAAGGGCGCGCGAGCTGCAGACGATCGACGCGACCTGCCCGCTCGTCACGAAGGTCCACGTCGAGGCCACGCGCTTCGCCCAGGACGGCTACACGATCGTGCTGATCGGCCACGAGGGCCACGAGGAGGTCGAAGGCACGATGGGCGAGGCGCCGGAGCGGATCGTGCTCGTGCAGAGCGAGCAGGACGTGGACGAGCTGGAGGTCGAGGACCCCGAGCGGATCGCGTATGTCACTCAGACCACGCTGTCAGTCGATGAAACGGGCGCGATCATCGCCCGTCTGAAAGAGCGCTTCCCGAGCTTGGTCGGGCCCCGCACCGATGACATCTGCTATGCGACCACCAACCGCCAGACGGCCGTCAAGCAGTTGGCGGGCAGCTGCGATTTGATGCTCGTGATCGGCTCGCGCAATTCTTCGAACTCGGTGCGGCTGGTGGAGGTCGCGCGTGACTTCGGCACCGACGCTCACCTGATCGACAGTGCCAGCGAGGTACGCGAGGAGTGGCTCGAGGGTAAGCGCGTGGTGGGCATCTCCTCGGGCGCCAGCGCGCCCGAGAACCTGGTCGGCGAGCTCGTCGGCTTCTTCCGCGCGCGAGGAGTACGGGACATCTCCGAAGTCGACGCGGTCCACGAGGATGTTCGCTTCATGCTGCCCAAGCAGATACGTGAAGCCATCGCCGTCGCCGGCGGGGTCTCCTGAACACACTAATCATCTCCGACCTGCACCTCGGCAGCGGTCTGGGCTCGGATGTGCTGAATCGTCCCGGGCCGCGTGCGGCGTTGCTGGAGGCTCTGGAGGATGTCGATCGCCTCGTGCTGCTCGGTGACGTACTCGAGCTGCGCCACCGCCCGCCGCGCTACGCGATGGCCGCCGCGCGACCGTTCTTCGAAGATCTCGGGCAGGTGCTCTCCGGCCGCGAGATCGTGGTGAGCACGGGCAATCACGACCATCTGCTCATCGAGTCGTGGCTCGGCGAGCGCGCGCTGCAGGCGCCGGAGCCGCTCGGACTCGAGCAGCGCCTGCTCCCGGAGCAGGCCTCGCCGATGCTCGCCATGCTCGCTGAGTGGGCGGCGCCGGCGCGGATGAGCGTCGCCTGTCCGGGCCTGTGGGTGCGCCCCGACGTATATGCCACCCACGGCCATTACCTCGACTGCCATCTGACGGTGCCCACGATCGAGCGCCTGAGCGTCGCCGCGATGAGCCGCGTGCTGGGGCTCCCGGCCGCGTCCTTCAGCCGAGTCGAGGACTACGAGGCGGTGGGGGCGCCGGTGTTCGCGTGGCGAGACACCGTCGCCAGGGAAGCCCGTACGGGCCACGCCCTGAAGGTCGACACGATCCGCGCGTGGCGAGCGCTCTCAGGTGACGGGGGTGGCTCTTCGCGGGTGCGCAAGCTGCGCGGGCTCGCGCTCGCGGGCGCGTTCCCGCTCGCCGTCGCGGCGCTCAACCGTGCCGGGCTGGGGCCGTTGCGGACCGACATCTCAACCGATGAGCTACGCCGTGCGGGGTTGCGCGCGATGGGCGAGGTGGCCGAGCGCCTCGGCCTGGGCGGCGCGTACGTGATCTTCGGTCACACGCATCGCGCCGGGCCGCTCCCGGGTGACAGCGAGTCGGAGTGGCTCGGGCGCGGCGGCGCGCGGTTGATGAACTGCGGCTGCTGGACGTACGACCTCGTATTTCTCGGCCGCGGCGCCGGTGAAACCCCCTACTGGCCGGGAAGCTGTGTGCTTGTCGAGGACGACCCGTCAACTTCACCGCTGCTGAAGCGCCTGCTGCTGGATCGCTCCCACGCCGAGCTGGCGCCTGCCGAGCGCCCTACGCCAAGCCCGGCGTGAAGCAGGTCGCCAGGCACTTCATGCCCGGGCCGAGCTCCAGGGCGAGCGCGGCTGTTGTATGGCGCTCGTGCTCGACCAGCGGATAGGCGCCCGGGTGTGAGACCGTCAGCTCTCTCACGACGCTCGACTCGGACTGCTTCGCCACGTCGCCATTGGTGTCAGTCACGCTGATCTTCATCTTTCCGCTCCCTTCGAGCACCGCCCACACGCCACCTGCCTCGTAGGGACCCGAGTAGGCGCCCTGCTGGTCTTGGGTCTGGGGGAGCAGCTGAGCGTCGGGAGCGTCCTCCGGGCGTATTGGCCGCAGCGGCTCACGCTCCACTCCCAACAGCTCCTGGATCGCCAGCTCGGTTTCAGCGTATGCGCCCTCGCCGTAGTGGTACTCGAACAGGCGCGCTCGACCATCGAACAGATAGCGCGCCGGCCAGCCCTGGTTGTCGTACTCGCGCCACACCTCCAGCTCACGGTCGATCAGCACTGGGTACTCGATGCCCAAGCGCGTGACGGCTTCCCTGACAGTCTCCTCATCGCGCGCGGGCGCAAAGCCGGGGGAGTGCACGCCGATCGTGCGCAACCCGAGCTCTGAGTAGCGCTCGTGCCAGGCCTTCAGGTAAGGCAGCGTGCGCAGCGAGTTGGGACGACAGAAGTCCCAGAACTCCACCAGCATCGGCTTTCCGCGCTGGATGATGCTTGCCTGCCGGCCCACCACGTTTGTCCACGGCAGGCCCGTGGGGAACAGCGGAGCAACGATTGTGTCGACGGGCGCTCTCAAAACGAGCGCTCCTCAGCCTATGCTGCCGACCATCTCCAGCTGAATCAGCCGGTTGAGCTCGACCGCGTACTCCATCGGCAGCTCCTTGGTGACGGGCTCGATGAAGCCGTTGACGATCATCGCCGCGGCCTCGTCCTCGGTAAAGCCACGCGAGCCCATGTAGAAGAGCTGATCGTCGGAGATCCGCCCGACGGTTGCCTCGTGGGCCACGGTCACGTGTGGGTTCTGGATCTGAATGTCGGGCCAGGTATCGGATTTCGATTCGCCGTCCATCATCAACCCATCGCACTGCACGCGGGATTTGGAGCCGGCGGAGTGCTGGCCCATCTTGACCAGACCGCGGTAGCCCATGATCCCGCCGTCCTTGGAGATCGACTTGGCGAGGATGTTGGAGGTCGTGTTGGGCGCCAGGTGCACGACCTTCGCGCCGGTGTCCTTGTGCACGCCTTTGCCGGCCACACCGACGTTGAGATGGTCGGCACGGGCGCCCTCTCCCATCAAAAACGAGCCGGGGTAGAGCATCACGTACTTGGCGCCCATCGAGCCGCCGACCCACTCCACGGTGCCGTTGGCGTCCACGACGGCGCGCTTGGTGTTCAGGTTGTAGACATCCTTGGACCAGTTCTGCACGGTCGTGTAGCGCGCCTTCGCGCCCTCGTGGACGAAGATCTCAACGACTGCGGAGTGCATCGAGTTGACGCTGTAGGTCTGCGCGGTGCAGCCCTCGATGTAGTTGACCTCAGAGCCCTCATCGGCCACGATCAGGGTGTGCTCAAAGGTGCCCTCGCCGGCTCCCTCCATGCGGAAGTAGGACTGCAGCGGCAGGTCGCACTTGACGCCCTTAGGGATGTAGCAGAACGCTCCACCGGACCACACGGCGCCGTGCAGCGCGGAGAACTTGTTGTCCTGCGGCGGCACGCATTTGTTCATGAAATATTTCTGCACCAGCTCGGGGTACTCGGTGATCGCGGTGTCCATCGAGCAGAAGAGGATGCCCTGCTTTGCATACTCCTCCTTTAGGCCCTCATAAACTGGCTCCTGACGCCACACACCGACGACGCCCGCAAGGTGCTCGCGCTCGGCCTGGGGAATGCCTAGGTCCTCATAGGTCTGCTTCATTTCAGCCGGGACTTCATCCCAGCTGTTGAAGCGCCCGGCGGTCGGGGGGGAGTAGAGCACGAGATCGTCGAGGTTCAGGCCACCCAGGTCCGGGCCCCACGTGGGAACGGGCTTACGTTCAAAGATTTCCAGTGACTTGATGCGTTTCTCGGCCATCCAGTCGGGCTCACCCTTGATCTTCGAGAGCTCTGAGACCACCTCGCGTGAGATGCCCTGACGGGCGCGCAGCTGACCCTGCTCGTCCTCGACGATTGGGCTTGGCTTGGTGATCCTGGTGCTATCTGTCGTGGCCATCTGACTCCTCGCTGCGGTTGCTCTGGAAATCCTGTGCTCTGAAGTAGGAATTGTATCGTGGTGCTCAGGCGGGCCAGGCGTGATCGCCGGTTACGGCGCCCCGTACGACCTTCAGGTTGAGCAGAGCACACTTGCGTCGCGTCGCGGATACCGGGATGCCGAGCAGCTCGATCATCCAGTCGGCGCCCAGCTTGCCTACCTGCTCCAGCTCCATGCCGATCAGCTCTTCGGAGGCGATCGACGCCGATGCCTGGGAAATCGCGCAGCCGTGTCCGTGGAAGCGTAGATCCTCGATGTGGTTGTCCTTCACACGGATGTGTACCCCCAACTCGTCGCCGCAGAGCGGGTTGTGCTCCATCGCCTCGAGATCGTGGGGATCCAGCTCGCCGAAGTTCCTTGGCTGCTTGTAGTGGTCGAGGATGTAGTCGCGGTAGAGGTCGTCCATCAGAGTCCGAACACCTCGCGCCCGGCGAGTAGGGCATCCACGAGGGCGTCGATATCGCCCGGCTCGTTGTAAACGCCGATCGATGCCCGGGCAGTCGCGCTCACGCCGAGGCAGCGCATCAGCGGCTGCGCGCAGTGGTGCCCGGCGCGGATACACACTCCGCCACGGTCGGCGAGCTCGGCGATGTCGTGGGCGTGCATGCCCTCGATCGTGAACGACGCCAGTCCGCCGCGTGCCTGTGCCTCCGGCGGGCCGACGACCCGCAGCCCGGGCACGTCCGCTAAACGCTCGAGCATGTAAACGGTCAACGCGCGCTCGTGCGCACGTACACGATCCATCCCGAGCTGACCCAGGTACTCGACAGCGGCGCCCAGCCCGACGGCCTCGGCGATCGGGGGGGTGCCGGCCTCGAACTTGTACGGCAGCTCGTTCCAGGTGGCCGACTGGAAGTTGACCGAGGCGATCATGTCGCCACCGGTCAAGAACGGCTCCATCTGCTCGAGGATCTCGCGCCGGCCGTGCAGCACGCCGATCCCCGTCGGCCCGAGCGCCTTGTGGCCGGTCCACGCGTAGAAGTCGGCGCCGATCGCCTCCACGTCGACCGCCATGTGGGGCACCGCCTGGGCGCCATCCACCAGCGACACCGCGCCCGCCGCCCGGGTCCGCGCGACGATCTCCGCAACCGGGAGGATCGTGCCGAGCACGTTCGACACGTGCGTCATCGCCACGAGCTTGACATCGCCCCGCGCCAGCTCCCGGTCAAGCTGCTCCAGCGACAGCTCACCGCGCTCGTCCACCTCCAGGTAGCGCAGCTCCGCGCCGCGCTCGCGGCAGAGGACCTGCCAGGGGACGATGTTCGCGTGGTGCTCCATCTGCGTGATCAGCACCGCGTCGCCGGGGCCGATGTTGGCTCGACCCTCTGCGCCCGCGTGGCCGGGGAGTTGGCCGCGGCCCCAGGAGTAGGCGACGAGGTTGATCGCCTCCGTGACGTTCTTGCAGAAGATCGTCGTCTCCGGCTGCGCGCCCACGAACGCGGCGACACGTTTGCGCGCGCCGTCGTACGCCGCGTCGGCCTCTCGAGCGAGCGCATAGACCCCGCGGTGGACGTTTGCGTTGTGACTTTGGAGATGCTCTGCGAGCGCGTCGATTACGACCTGCGGCTTCTGCGAGGTCGCGCCCGAGTCGAGGTAGATCAGTGGGCGCCCGTCGAATTGGCGGGAGAAGATCGGGAAGTCGGCCTTTACCGCCAGCGAGCTCTCAGCGACTGGTGGCATACGCCTCGATGTCATCGCGCGCCGCCGCCAGCTTGTCGGCGATCTTCGCACGCACGAGCTCCTCCAGGGGCTCGTCGGCCAGCTCCGCGATCAGCGGCTCGAAGAAGCCCTCGACGATCACGCGGACGGCCGCCGGGCGATCCAGGCCGCGCGACTGCATGTAGAAGATCGCGGCCTCGTCGAGCTCGCCGACCGTGCCGCCATGCGAGGCGGAGACGTCGTCGGCCGACACGAGCACCGACGGGATCGCGTCCACGCGCGCCTTCGGCGAGAGCATCATCGAGTGGATCTGCAGATAAGTGTGTGTCTGCTGGGCGCCCGGGTCGATCTGGATCAGTCCCTCGAAGCTCGCCCTGCTCTCGCCGGTCGCGGCGCCGCGCCAGTGCACATCCCCCCCGGAGGGTCCGGTCTCGTGCAGGTCGACCGCGAATACGTCGAGATGCTCGTGCTCCTCGGTGAAGAACAGGCCGCGGAAGGCCATGTCGCCGCCGGGCTCGGAGACTGCCAGCTCCAGGTGCTGACGCACCAGATGTCCGCCGAGCAGCGCTGGGAGCCAGTGGCAGTAGGCGTCACGTCCGACGCCGACGAAGCGTGTCGAAGCGTCGTACACCTCGCCGCTGCCCCAATCCTGAACCTGGGCGAGGCGACAGCGCGCGCCGCCCTCTAGGTACAGCTCGAACGCCCCCGCGTGCAGCGCCTGGCCCTCGAAATCCTCCGCGAGGTCGTACTCGTGCAGCTTGAACTCGCTGCTCTCGCCGCCGATCACAAGCGTGCGCGCGTACTGCGCCACGCCGGGGCCGTCGATTGCGTAGACGATCTCGAACGGGTCCTCGACGACGACGCCCTTCGGCACGTGCAGGAACGCGCCGCCGGTCCAGAACGCGGCGTTCGCCGCCTCTAGCTTGTTCCGATCGATCGTCAGGCGCTTGGAATACCAGCGCCCGGCCAGCTCGCGGTGATCTTGGAAGGCCTGCTCCAGCGAGCAGAGGATCACGCCGCGCTCCGCGAGGGCGGGGTCGAGATCGACGTGGACGACTGACCCCGCGCTTTGCACGATCCGTCCGGCGTGGGGCCGGTCGGGGAGCGTGCGCGTGACGACATCGGGCACTACGCCAGGCGCGACCTCGATCGAGTCCCCGGCGCCCGCTGTCTGCAGCGCGTCGAGATCGAGCTCGCGCAGGCTCGTGGTCCAGAACCCCGAGCGCCGCCACACGGGCAGCTCAGAGGTCTCATATGTCCTCAGCGCTGCCTCGCGCAGCTGCTCGAGCGTGCGTCCATTGCCAGCCCCCGCGCCCGCGAGCGCGTGGTACAGGCTCGCCTCACGGTGGCGACCCGGCTTGACCTGGATCGAGTCCCGCCCACCCGCGTCGTTCGTCACCACCTCAGGCACGGGCGCCGACCTCCTGGCGGATCTGGTCATAGCCCTCGCGCTCGAGCCGTTCGACCAGCTCGACGCCGCCCTGAAGGACGATGCGACCGTCCATCAGGATGTGTACGAATTGAGGCTTTATGTAGTGCAGGATGCGCTGGTAGTGGGTGATGATCAGCGCGCCGAGGCCCTGCTCCTCGTGCAGCTTCTGGACGCCCTCGGCAACGGTCCGCAGCGCGTCGATGTCGAGACCCGAGTCGGTCTCGTCGAGGATCGCGACGTCGGGGGCGAGCATCGCCATCTGCAGGATCTCGGCGCGCTTCTTCTCGCCGCCGGAGAAGCCGTCGTTGAGGTGACGCGAGGTGAACGCTTTGTCGACGTCGAGCAGCTCGATCGCGTGTTGTAGTTGGGTGCGGAACTCCTTGACCTGGATTGGTTCCTCGCGCTTTGCGTTGATCGCCATGCGCAGGAAGTTCGCCACCGACACGCCCGGGATCGAGACGGGGTACTGGAAGGCCAGGAACAGGCCGGCGTTGGCTCGCTCGTGCGGCTCTGCCTCGGTGATGTCCTCACCCTTGAAGACGATCGTCCCCTCGGTGATCTCATAGGAGGGATGCCCGAGGAGCGTGTTGGCGAGTGTCGACTTGCCCGAGCCGTTAGGGCCCATCAGGGCGTGGATCTCGCCCCGGTTGATGTCCAAGTCGACGCCTCTGAGGATCTCGCGCTCCTCAATGCGCACGTGCAGGTCTTTGATCTCTAGGTCGGCCATGTTCTGTGGTCAAGCTCCGGTCGTGAGTGGTTCGCGGTCAATGGATTTGCGTGAGGCGCGGGTCGGGACTGCTGGGTTTGTCGAGAGGGGGGTCGGATATAAGAGCGCTGGTTCGAGGACGAGGTCGGCGAGCGTTGTTTCCTGCAGCGTCCGCACGATCGCGAAGCGCACACGTGTCCACAGCAGCTTGGTGGGGCAGACGTGGGCGAGATCGGACTCGCGTGAGCAGACGATCGAGCCGTCCGCGCTTTGCGAGATGCACTCGATCGGCGCGATCGACCCCTCGAGCGCCTCGACGACCTCGGCCATCGTGATCTCACTGGAGGGTCTCGCCAGCATGTAGCCACCGCGCGAGCCACGTCGGGAATCCACCAAACCGGCCTTACGCAAACGCGCCACGAGATGCTCGAGATAGGCCAGCGGAAGGCCGTCATGGGCCGCGATCTCGGCCAGCGGGATCGGATCCTCGCCAGCGCGCCGAGCAAGCTCGACCATCACACGCACGCCGTACTCGGCCTTGGTTGAGAACATCATCTGAGCATTTCCTACCTGCCAGCTAGGGTATCAGGGGTGGGTGGGATCTCCATCCAGCTTCCGGATGTCATGCGCCAAGGCTTCGGGGGTGAGTTGTTCGACCTGGAAGAGGTCTCGCTTTTGGCCGGTGCGGTCGATCAGCAGGACCGAAGCAGCGTGAGGGGAGTTGGCGTTGCCCAGCTGGGCGGGGACGATGTCGTAGGCGCGCCAGATCGGTTGCAGCTCGGTGCGGGTACCGGTGAGGTATTCGACACGCCCGTTGAGCGAGGCTTCGCTGAGAAAGCGACGCACGTCCGCCGGCGTATCGGCGGCTGGGTTGGCGCTCACGATCAGAACCGGGACCGTATGCCCGCCCGCCTCGCCGAGTTCGTCAAGCGCACCACGGATCTGCTGGGCGATCAGCGGACAGGTTGGGTGACAGGCCGAGGAGAGAAAGGTCAGGATCGTGACTCGACCGCGATATTGGCTCAGGGAGACGCGCCGGCCAAGCTGATCGGTGAGCGTGAAGCTCCTCGCCTCGGTGGGGGGCAGCAGGGCACCGTCGAAGCCTGAGGAGGAGCGGGCGTTTTCAGTGACGGATGCGCCCGCGCCGGTACTTGAGGTTCCCGCTGCGGATCGCGGGGCTGGCTGGTCTAGGAGCACGGCTAGCGCAAACGCCAGCACGACCACGGTCGCGACGGCGAGCAGGACGATCCGAGGACGCTGATTCATCCCGGCTCAGGGTAGGGGAGGGAGGAAATCTCAACCTAGACAGCGTACTTAGAAGCCGATGCGTCTCCACCTAAGGCTCGTTAGAGCAATGGCTCTTGCGCTTGGGCTCGTTGCGGCGGTCGTGATGGCGATGGTTTCCGCGGCCTCCGCCGCAACCGTCGCGTCACCCCTACCATCGATTGCTCAGGCCACGCAGGCGGCTACGCTCGTGCCCGCTCCGGCAAACGACGAACGAGCCAACGCGCAGGTCATCCACAGCCTGCCTGCATCGATCAACGGCACGACGGTCGGCGCCACGACCGAACCGGGCGAGCGCGAATCCGCCTGTGACGTGTCGACGGCCAGCTCGGTCTGGTACAGCCTGCGCCCGTCGAGTGCCCAGCGGATCGCGCTCGACCTGGCCGCGGGCGGCGAGCTCGACGCCACGGTCGACGTCTACCACGCCGTGCGCTCACAGCTCGATTCGGTCGGCTGCCAGCAGACCGAAGGCCACGGCAAGGCCTCGCTGTCGTTCAAGGCCTCGAAGAACGGCCTCTATCTGATCCGCGTGGCCGCACTGGCGAGCTCGCAGCTCGCGAGCTTCTCGCTCGAAGTCTTCCTGCCGACGCCCGCGATCGGGCCGCCAGGCGCGTCGCTGCCATCCGGTGGGGTCAACGGGCGGGTGGATCGCATCCAGAACATCAACGCGGCCTACTCGTTCACGCTGCACGCGGGCGTCAGTTACCTGATCAGCCTCGCCAACGAGACTGAACACGCGTGCGTCAGCGGCGCGCTGTACGCGCCCGGCACGAGCTCTTTCGGAAGCGAAGAAGAAGAATCGGGCTCCGGCTCCGCGCTGCTGCAGATCAACTGCGGCGGCTACAAGCTGTTCACTCCCGGTCCCAGCCAGGGCGGGCGCTACAGCCTCGACATCACCCCGCGCCACTCCTTCCGGGGCATCCAGCGCTTCCACCTGCAGGTCGCCCCCGCCGGCCCCGCCGAAACGGCGCCCGGGCTGGCGCTGGGCAACTACGCCCACGCGCATGGCTACCTCAGTGGACGCAGCGTGCGCGTGCTGCGCCTGTACCGCATGGAAGTCACGAGCCATTCCAACCTGACGCTGAAGCTGACCGCCCCCGACTCCGCCGAATTCAAGCTCCAGCTGCGCAATCAGAACGGCAACGTGATCGAATGCGACTGCGAAGGTAGCGGCTCGCAAACGCTGACGCATCAATTGCAGCCCGGCACCTACTACGCGGTCGTATCCGTGCGCAACGGCAGCTCCGGCAACTTCACGCTGGTGCGCGAGTCGCGCACGATCACCTCGACCTCGCTCTCGTTCTCCTCCTCGAAGGCTGCCCCAGGCGAAGGACTGGGGATCGACGTCAAGGTCTCGCCCGCCGGCTCGGGACCGGTGGTGGTCGAGATCGAACGCTTCGACCCCGTCTTCGGCTGGCAGTTCTACCGCCAGGAAACGTCCTACGTCAGCGAAGGGGCGGCGAGCATTCCGTTCACGCCGCCTGCCGTTGGTCAATGGCGTGCAAAGGCCACGTACGAGGGGTCGCGGGTCTCGAGCCCCAGCGCCGTCGGCTTCTCGTATCTGCTTGTCTCCTGAGTCCGGGGCCCTCCCAAGGGCGCTATACTTAATGAAGTCTCCATGAATCCCGCCCCTGATTTAGGAGTTTCGAGATGAGCCAGCAGAGCAGCGCCGAGCTTCTACGCCAAGTCAAGTCCCAGATCGACGAGGTCGACCCGAGTGAGGTCAACGAGCTGATCGACGAGGGCGCCGCGATCATCGACGTGCGCGAGACCGACGAGGTCGCCGCCGGCCATCTCCCCGGCGCCAAGCACATTCCGCGCGGCTACTTGGAGTCGCGGATCGAGGGCGTCGTGCCCGACCGCGACGCGCACGTGATCCTGTACTGCGCCTCCGGCAATCGCTCCGCCTACGGGGCGCGCACGCTCGAACAGGACCTCGGCTACACGAACGTGTCCTCGATGAAGGGTGGGATCACGCTGTGGAAGGACCGCGGCTACGAGGTCCAGGTCCCGCGCACACTGACGCCAGAGCAGCGCGAGCGCTACTCGCGCCATACATTGATCCCCGAGATCGGCGCCGAGGGCCAGCAGAAGCTGCTCGACGCGAAGGTGCTGCTGCTCGGTGCCGGCGGGCTCGGTTCGCCGACCGCGCTGTACCTCGCGGCGGCCGGCGTCGGCACGCTCGGGATCGTCGACGACGACGTCGTCGACCTGTCGAACCTGCAGCGCCAGGTAATCCACACAACCGACCGCGTTGGTGTGCCGAAGGTCGACTCCGCCGAGGAGACGATCAAGGCGCTGAACCCCGATGTGAACGTCGTCAAGTACCCGGTGAGGATCGACGCGACGAACATCGTCGAGATCATCGAGGGCTACGACGTAATCGTCGACGGGGTCGACAATTTTCCGACGAGGTATCTGCTGAACGACGCGACGGTGCGGTTGAAGATCCCCGTCGTGTCCGCCTCGATCCTCGGCTTCGACGGCCAGCTTTCGGTGTTCAAACCGTACGATGGTCCCTGCTACCGCTGCCTGTTCCGCGAGCCGCCCCCGGCCGAGCTCGCGCCTTCGTGCGGCGCCAATGGCGTGCTCGGCGTGCTGCCAGGGACGATGGGCCTGTTGCAGGCGACCGAGGTGATCAAGCTGATCCTCGACATCGGCGAGCCCGCGATCGGCAGGCTGCTCCTGTACGATGCGCTCGGCGCGACACTGACCGAGGTGAAGGTCCACCGCGACCCCGAGTGCCCGATCTGCTCGCGCCCGCCGGAGGAGATCTCCGACGAGGAGCTCGGCGTGTTCCCGGACTACGAGGCGTTCTGCGCCGCGGCCGGGTAGCCTGCCGACCATGGCGACGATCAAGATCCCCCCGGTGCTCCGCGCGAGCGTCGGCAACGAGAAGCAGGTGCAGGCCGACGGCGCGAACATCGGCGAGGTTCTGCGCGACCTCGCCGCCAACCACCCGGCCACCCAGGATCAGCTGTTCGGGGCCGACGGGGCGCTGAACCGCTACGTGAACGTCTACCTCAACGACGAGGACGTGCGCGTGCTCGACGGCCTCGAGACGGCGGTCGGCGAGAGCGACACATTGGTGATTCTCCCGGCGATGGCCGGGGGCCTGTAGCGCACATCTTCGCTCGCTGGATCGCCGATCGTCCATCCGGCGCCCGCCTCGATACCGACCGCAAGCGAGATGCCGATGAGAGATTCAGCAGATGAGATCGTTACGCCAAACACGTAGGCTCACTCGCCTGCTCGCGGTCATGAGCTGCGCCGTGCTCGCCTGCGCTGGGACGGCGCTCGCCGAGGCCAACCACACCGGCTGGCCGCCCCAAGAACACCACGAGGGGCACCCGAACAACGAAAGCGGCGTGATGCGCGGGGAGGAAGGCGTGCACAACTACCTGCTCGGCGGTGGCGGCAACGACACGATCTACGGGGGCAACGATGGCGACGTGATCTGGGGCGATTCGCACCCGGGCGAACAGCCGACGAGCCAGCGCGACTACCTGCACGGCGGTGCAGGCGAAGACTGGATCTACGCGAGCTACGGCGAAAACACAATCTGGACCGGCGCCGGCAATGACCACATCGCGCTCGTCTACGGCCACGGCACCGTCTACTGCAACGGGCCCGGCCTGAAGACGCTCGTGATGCGCTACCTGCCGCAGAACCGGCCCTGGAAGCTCGTGGGCTGCGATCACAAGGTGATCGACCCCTACAGGGCGTAGGCGCGCTCTTCGACCTCTGCCTGTTCGCCCCCGGGCGCAATGTGGCTCATCGCATGCTCGGCCAGCGCGGTGATCGTCAAGGATGGGTTGACGCCGACGTTCGCCGGGATCGCCGAGCCGTCGCAGACGAGCAGGTTCTCATAGCCATAGACGCGCTGTTGGGCGTCGATCACGCCGCGGGAGGGGTCGGGTGCGATCACCGCGCCGCCGAGGATGTGGGCGGTCGTGGGGATGTTGAAAAGAGCCTCGGTGGTCGAGCTCTGGGCGATCCCGCCGGTGCGCTTGGCGAACCATTCGGCAGCCTGATTGGCGACCGGGATGAACGTCGGGATCGGCTTCTCGGGGTCCTGTTCGGTCTTCAGCCACAGCGAGCCCAACGGGCCCTCGCGGGGGCGCAGCGCAATCGCGTTGTCGAGCGTCTGCATCACGAGAATGATGATCGTGCGCCGCGAATAGTGTTTCGGGAACAGCACCTGGGCCAGGCGCCGCGGGTGCAGGAGCACCTGGACGAGCCACTTCAGGGGACGCGTCACGCGCGTGCCGTCGCCGACGAGCAGCGTGTAGAGGCGGTGCATCGAGTCGCCGTCGTCACCGTAGGTGACGGTCTCGATGTGGGTGTTCGGGTCGGGGTAGATCGAGGAGGTGATCGCGACGCGTTTGATCAGGTCGTCGGGGTAATCCTCGGGTACGGTGACCATCAGGATCGACTCACTGTTCGTCCGCACCAGCTCGCCGAGGCGCGCGGAGATCCTGCCCAGGGACCCATTCAAACGACAGCGCTGGAGCAGCTTGTTCGTGCCCAGTGGCCCGGCCGAGACGACGACGCCGCGCGAGCGCTGGACTCGACGTTCCTTGCGCAGCCAGGCGCCGGAGCGGACGCTTTCGACCTCATAGCCGTCTTTCCCGGAGCCGTCGCCAAGCGGACGGACATCCACGACCGTGCGTTCTGCCATTACGCGCGCGCCACGCTTCTCGGCGAGGTAGAGGTAGTTCTTGACGAGCGTGTTCTTCGATCCGTGCGGGCAGCCGACCATGCAGCGACCGCATTCTCTGCAGCCGGTGCGGTCGGGACCTTCGCCGCCGAAGAACGGGTCGGGGACGGTTACGCCCGGCTCACCGAAGTAGACGCCGACGGGCGTTTTTTTGTAGGTGTCTCCGACGCCGAGCTCCTCGCCGAGCTCTCGCAGGAGCTGGTCGGCGGGGTCGTCGGTGGGGGTCTGCACGACGCCGAGCATTCGCTGCGCCTCGGCGTAATGAGGGGCGAGTGCCGACTCCCAGTCGTTCATCTCCGCCCACTGGCGGTCCTCGAAGAACTGCTTCGGGGGCACGTACAGCGTGTTCGCGTAGCCGAGGCTGCCGCCGCCGACTCCGCAGCCGGAGACGACGGAGACATCCCGGAACGTCGTCAGCCGGAAGATCCCCTTCATCCCGAGTCGGGGATTCCAGAAGTAGCGCTTCAGGTCGGCTGTCGAGCTCGGCAGCTCGTCGTCGGCAAAGCGCCGCCCACACTCGAGCACACCGACGGAGTGACCTTTTTCGGAGAGGCGCAACGCCGAGACGCTGCCACCGAAGCCGGAGCCGATCACCAGCCAGTCGAAGTCGAAGTCGCCCTCCATATCCCACCGTCATCCTAGTGATTGCGCGAGGCTCTGCCGAGCGCATGCGCGATTGCCGGACAGGGGTCGCTATATTCCGTGAAGTAATGGCTGTCCAGCCGCTGAGAAACAAGCCGTGCGGAGGTCGATACGGGGACATCGTCCAATCGATCGGCAATACGCCGCTGGTCGAGTTGCCCCGCCTCTCGCCCAAGCCGGGCGTACGGATCTGGGCGAAGCTCGAGTCGCGCAACCCAACAGGCTCGGTCAAGGATCGGGTGGCGAAGGCGCTGATCGAGGACGCCGAGGAGAAGGGCGCGATCGCGCCCGGTCAGACGATCCTGGAACCGACCTCTGGCAACACCGGCATCTCGCTGGCGATGATCTGCTCGCTGAAGGGCTACAAGCTGAAGGTCGTGATGCCAGAGAACGTGACGCCCGAGCGCACGCAGCTCCTGAAGATGTACGGCGCTGAGATCGTCTACTCCGAGGGCTCGCTCGGCTCAAACGGCGCGGTCGAGAAGGCCTTGGCGATGGCGGCGGATGACTCCTCGGTCTACATGCCCTACCAATACGGCAATGAGGCCAACCCAAACGCCCACTACAACGGCACAGCGCTGGAGATCCTCGAGGAGCTCGACGAGGTGAGCGCGTTCGTCGCGGGGTTGGGCACCGGAGGCACGTTGATGGGCAACGGCAGACGTCTCAAGGAGACCTTCGGCGACGCCGTGAAGATCGTCGCGGCCGAGCCGATGCAGGGCGAGCCGGTGCAGGGGCTGCGCTCCTTGGACGACGGGTTCATCCCGCCGATCATCGACATCTCGCTGCTGGACCGGAAGATCTTCGTGACCAACCGTGATGCGATCGTGTGGACGCGCAAGCTGCTCGACGAGGAGGGCCTGTTCGCGGGCGTCTCCAGCGGCGCGATCGCGAGTATCGCCGTACGGATCGCTGGCGAGCTGGACGAGGGGAATGTCGTGTTCGTCGTGTGTGACGATGGCTGGAAGTACCTGTCGAGCGGGATCTACACGCTGCCGGTCGACGAGGTCGAGAACCTCGACTCCACCGTCTGGTGGTAGTCGAGCCCGCGGTGGTTCGCCCGAACTTCCTACCAACATGAAGATCACGCACGACCTTCTCAACGAGGTGATCGAGCACGCTCTGGAGGACCCGAAGAACGAGGTCTGCGGGGTCGTTGCGGTCGACGTCGAAGGTGCGGGGGAGGGGCGGGTGACGAGCGCGGTCGACGTGCACCGCGCGGTCAACGTGCACGCGAGCCCGCTGAAGTTCGAGATCGATCCCGCCGAACTGCTCGCGCTCTACAACGTGATCGACGAGCGGGACCTCGAGTTGGGCGCGATCTATCACTCGCACGTACGCAGCAAGCCCTATCCATCTCAGACCGACATCGGCTTCGCGGCGAACTGGCCGGCGGTCGAGTGGGTCATCGTTGGCCTGGCCGACGGGCAGGCGCCGGAGGTGCGCTCCTACCTGATCGAGGACGGTCATGTGCGGGAGGTAGCGCTGGAGGTGGAGTAGGTGGCGAACGAGGAGCCATCCAGGGCATCAGTGGGGGAGGGCGAGCAGCCGCTGGTCTGTCCGGCGTGTGCTCTCCAGCATCCGCCGAGCGAGCGCTTCTGCCAGGCGTGCGGGATGCCGCTCGTGCACATTGCCGGTGGCGCTGAGCAAACGCTCAGCGAGCGTCAGCGGAAGGCGCGGAAGATCAAGCCGCAGTATGCCGAGGGGGAGCTCGTGAAGGTGGCCCTCGCGGAGAACCAACCCGAGGCGGAGTTCATCGCGGGCCTGCTGCTGGAGGAGGGCATCCCGTGCCTGCTGCGCAACTCGATCGGCGGCTACTCGCCGATGATCGGCCCGCGCGAGGTCATGGTTCCCGAGTCAGGAGCGCAGGCCGCGCGCGAAGCGCTCGCGTTCCAGCGGGACTAGTCAGTCAGGACCGGCGCGACTAGACCAGGACGGGCTGGCCGGCGCTGCGGGTGATCTCGGCGATCTCTTCAGAGGCTCGCTCGAACTCGGCGTCTGAGAGCACGGGGGTGCCCTCGAACGGAAGATCGCGCTGAAGCTCGACCCATCCTCCGGTGGCGGAGTACTCGTCCTTGACCTTCACGGTGACCGGCCGCGGGATGCGGTAAGTGCGCAGGAGCAGGACGTGCAGCGGCTGATGGCGGCGCCAGCCAAGACGCTTCTCGGCGTAATCGGTCGTCCACACGTAGAACGGCGAGAGCGCATCGACGCAGCGCGGGTCGGCAATCGTGAAGTGACCGGCGACTTCGGCCCAGGCGCGAATGCGCACCCGATCGGGCTGCTGGATACCGCCTGAGGCGAAGGCGTGCAGCGGCGGCTCGCCGTCGCTCCAGACGCCCTCCTCGAGCGCACGGCGCAACTCAGGCTGGTGGGATTCGCGAACGAGGTCACCCGGCTTGTGATCAAAGGTGGGGTACAGGAAGAAGCGCTCGTGAGCGAGCCGGAACGGCTTGCCGGGTTCACGGATGCCGCCCTTACGGAGAGTTATGAGCTGCTCACCTTCCGCGAGAGCGCGAACGGTGACAGCCCATTCTTTGAAAGCAATTGGCATAAGAAAGGACGAAAAAGGATGAAGGAAACGACTCGATAAAACCCTGCGAGCCCGGGGTGCCATCCGATGCAATCGAGTGGCGGGCTGCCTTAAAGATACCGAAATCCTCCAGGAAATCCCAAATCCCCTGCAAATAAGCTGTTTTTTTAGGCTAACTCGCTACAACCGCGCTCCGGCGAGGCCCTCGACAGCCTCGATAATGGCGGCGTAGTCATCCTCACCATGACCTCGGCCGAGCGTGGCTGTGAGCAGATCGCGCGCGTGCGCGGCAGAGGGGAAGGGGATGCCCGCCGCCTGGGCTTCCTCGAGGCAGAGACGCACATCCTTGAGCATGTGCTCGGTCTTGAACAGCGTCGTGAAGTCGTGCTCGCGCATCGGCGTCGACTTCAGCGTCAACTGGGCCGACGCGCCCGAGCCCGCCGAGGTGACCTGTACGAACGCGTCGAGGTCGACGCCCGTCGCCCGCGCGAGCAACAGCGCCTCGGCCAAAGCGGCCGCGTTGGCGGCGCCGAGCGAGTTGTTGATCAGCTTGAGCATCTCGCCCTGGCCGAGCTCGCCGACGTGCACGATCACCTCGCCCATCGCCTCGAGGAGCGGCCGCGCGCGGGCGAAGTCCTCGGCGGCGCCGCCGGCCATGATCGTCAGCGTGCCCGCCTCCGCGCGCGGCGAGGAGCCGGTCACGGGCGCGTCGAGCATCCGCACGCCCCGCTCCTCCAGCGCCGCCGCGATCCGGCGGCTGTCCACGGGCGAGATCGTCGACATGTCCACGCACAGCAGACCCTCGCGCGCGGCCTCGATCACACCGGCTCCGCCCAGCAACACCGAGGCGACCTGGTCGCCATCGACGACCATGCTCACGACGATGTCGCTCACGCGCGCGAGATCGGCGGGCGTGTCGACCGCGGTCGCATCGTGCTCGGATGCCCAAGCGGCGGCCTTGCCGGGCGTATGCGTCCAGACGGTCAGGGGGAAGCCGGCCCGCGCGACACGCGCGGCCATCCGTGAGCCCATGATTCCGAGGCCGAGAAAGCCAATGCGCTCAGTTCGCTCAGGCATCGCCCCGAGCATACGACTTCGAGTCGCTAGGGCCGCTACCGGCCGCTGCCGGCTCGTGGTCGGGCTCAGGCTGCCGCGAGCTCGCGATCCTCGGTGTCGGCCAGGTGCTGATGCGAGGGGCAGTAGCCATTGTGTGGCAGGGGGACCCGCTGGCAGGCGGCGCCTTTGCGTGTAGTCGCGCGACACTGCGGCGCTACGCCGCAGATCGAGGCATAGCCCGCAAGCGGGTTCTCGATCAAGAACTGTTGTGCGAAACCGATGTAGCGGGCGACGACTTGGTGGACGTAACCCTGCTCGCTCATCGGGAAGCGGGAGCGGATATCGCAGAACAGCGTGCGCTCGGGCCGCGCGAAGTAATGACGGTCAACCGCCATGCGTTCGACGACTGCCTCACAAGAGTGCAGGACGTGCTCGTGATTGGCGTTGGCGGTTATCCCTGCCTTAGGAGCCAAGATATGGGGAGCCAACTCCCGGTAGATAGCCCGACTGAATTGATACATGGCGACCCCTCACCCTCTTTCTCGATCGAACCGGTTTTGGAGCACACCCACCGTTCCCTAAGACTCCGGTCCTCCTAAGTCATTCCATGAAAAGGAACACGTCTCCGGCCGGAAAGGATCGAGATTTGCAAGGGGGGATGAAGTTTTTATAAAGCGCCCCCGATCGGGGTTCAGGTCAGATCCATCTCTGCCAGGAGCCGTTGTCGTCGCCGGCGATGACGAAATGTCGCTGATCGAGCGTGGGATCTCGCTCGGGATAGTCCAGACGCTGGTGGGCGCCGCGGCTCTCCGTGCGCTCGAGTGCACCGCGCGCGAGCATTCGGGCAAGCGGGTGGGGATCCTCGAGCAACCGGCGCAGGCCCTCAGCGGAGCGGACGATGCCGGCGTCTCGCCACAGAGCGTCGCGGGTGTGAGCGTCGGCGAGAGGAAGCGAAGGGAGCCCTCGGAGCGCCTCGATCTCCCCCGGCGACGGCGATGCGAACATGGGCGCGGGCTCGGAGAGCGCGTCGAGGATCGCGCGGCGGGCGAAGACAAAGCACTCGCTGAGCGAGTTGGAGGCGAGCCGGTTTGCGCCGTGCAGGCCGGTACAGGAGGACTCTCCGACGGCGTACAGTCCGGGCAGGGTGCAGCGCGCATTCAGGTCGGCGACGATCCCGCCCATCATGTAATGGGCCGCCGGGGCGACTGGCACCAATTCGCGCATGGGGTCGAGCCCGGCCTCGCGCAGCGAAGCGACCACGTTTGGGAAATGGGCGGGATCGATCGTCCGCATGTCGAGGCCGACTGAGCGCTCGCCGGTCTCCTGAAGGCGTAGCGCGATCGCACGGGAGACCTCGTCGCGCGGGGCGAGCTCGTCGACGAAGCGCTCGCCGGACGCGTCGTGCAAGGTCGCGCCCTCGCCACGGATCGCCTCGGTGATCAGAAATCCCTCCCGCCCGGCGAGTCCGATCACGGCGGTGGGATGGAATTGCAGCAACTCGAGGTCCGCCAGCGACGCGCCGGCGGCGTGGGCGAGCAGCAGGCCGATCCCCTGGGAGCCGGGTGGGTTGGTGGTGCGCGCCCACAGCGCCGCGGCGCCGCCTGTGCCGAGCACGACCGCGCGTGCGGCGACGATTCGCCCGTCGTCGCAGATCAGGCCGCGGCAGCGGGGGTGGGTGGGGTTTTTATCGCGGGGGTGGGTGGGGTCCTCATCAGTCCACAGCGCTCGCGCCCGAGCGCCCTCGAGCACTGTGATCAAAGGCTCTCTGGCGACGAGCGCCGAGAGCTGGCGCACCACGCGGCGGCCCGTGGCAGAACCTCCGGCGTGCACGACCCGCCTGACCGAATGACCGCCCTCCAGACCGAGTGCCAGAGCGCCCGAGCGGTCGCCATCGAAGCGGACGCCCAGCACCTGCAGGTCCGCTACGCACACAGGCGCCTCGCGCACGAGGATTTCAGCCGCCGAGCGTCTGACGAGCGTGCGCCCGGCACGCTCTGTATCGGTAAGGTGCAACTCGAAGCTGTCATCGGAAGCGAGCGCCGCGGCGAGGCCGCCCTGTGCCCAGTAAGAGGCCGTCTGGGCCAGGGGTGTGGCGGAGATGAGCACGACCGTGGCGCCATCGCGCGCCGCACAGAGAGCGGCGTAGAGCCCTGCTGCTCCTGCGCCCACCACCGCGATGTCGGTCTCGAGCACCGGACCGGCCTGAGCAGAGCTCACTTTTTCGGGGGCGGCGCGAAGAGGGGGTTGGAGGTTGGCGGGGTGGTGCTACTCGAGGTGTGGCTTGGGGTCGTGGCGGGAGCTGTGGAGGTTGTGGGGAGGGGTGCGTTGGTGGCGCCAGAGGTGGTTTTGCCGGGGGCGCTCGAGCCAGGAGTGGTGGTCGTACCCGGGACGGTGGCGCCGGAGGTGGTTGTGGGAGGGATGGTCGTGCTGCTAGGAACGGCAGTCGTAGGTGCGGTGACCGCGGCGGGCGCCGTGGTCACGGTCGTTGTCGCGGGAGAAGCCGTCGTGGAGGTGTTGGAACCGCCGGCGAGCGTTACAAGCGCGGCGGCGAGCACTCCGAGCGACAGTGCGGCGAGGACCGCAAGCACGAGGACCGGCGCTTTCCAGGCGGGGGATGCCGCCAGGCGCGTGCGCGCGGCGGCGCCGCAGCGCAGGCACCACTCCTGCTCGGGGTCGAGTGGCGCGCCGCACAGCGGGCACATCTCACGTGCGGGCAGTGCGTCTGCGGTTGTGGCTGGGGGAGTGGGAGTGGCGACGCTCACGCGCCCGGGCCAGGAGGACGGACGATCACAGTGGGTTGGTCCGGCTCGGACTCCGGCTCGGGCCTTGACGAGGCGGCTGTTGGGCGGAAGGTCGATGCTGTTGGAGGGGCAGCAGGGGCTGTGGGTTTGGCGGGAACGGGTGCGGGCCGGGCTGACGCGGAGGCGGACGCCGGGTCGACTGCTTGGGTTGGAGCAGAAGCCGGCGGAGTTGCCGGGGTGGTGGGAGTAGGCGCCGTGGGGGCTGGCGCGACGGGCACGGGCTGGCTTGGCGCGAGATCCGAAGAAGGTGGACCGGCGACGGGGCGCTCGGCGTGACGGTCCATGGCGAGCCCGCAGTTGGGGCAGAAACGGTCCTCGCTGCCGTGAATCGCCGCGCAGCGTGGACAGGCGGCAATGCCCGCGTCGCGCAGGACTGTCACCGGCTGATGCTCGGCGAGAGCTCCTTCGAGTGTGCGCAGCTCGGCGTCGATGTGGCCGAGGGTTGAGAGCTTGGCGATTACCAGGGCATCGTTGCGCTGGCCAAAGCGGTGCAGGTTGAAGACCAACCCGCCGAGGTCGCGGTAGGCGAGCTCGCGTGCCTTGCGCAGAAAGCGCGCGCGGCGGCGCATCCGCCCGCGCTCGCTGAAACCGGGGGGGCCGGCAGGCATCGGGGCATCCACCGCCGGGTGCTCGCCCGATGCTTGAAGAGGGGTGGCTGGAGGGGCCGCCTGAGGTGTGCTTTGCTCCACCGTCGCTCCATGCTACCCGCTAGGTAAGACCCATTTCTTCAGCTCTCATGTCCTAGCGCGATGGGTTCGTGAGGCTCTCTTTCGCTCCAGCCCCGCACGCCAGGCGTCGGCCACGCGCTCGGCCATCCGTTGTGAGGAGAAAGGCGCTGCCGATGCACGGCCGCTAACACGTGGATCGGCCGCGCTCAGATGGGGCTCGAGTGCGGCGCGCCAGTTGGCTAAGTCAAACGGTGCGCACAGCGCGCCGGAGACCTCGGCCAGAGCATCTGGGTGGATGCCGACGGGAGTAGCGAGCACCGGCACATCGCAAGCCAGGGCCTCGAGCACCGCCAGCCCGAAGCCCTCCCGCTCAGAGGGCACGAGCACGGCATTGGCGGCGTTGACCCACAGTGGGACCAGCTCGGGGCTAACGGCGCCGAGTGTGAGCAGCTCGACCCCGGTCTCGCGCGCGAGTGCGAGCGCCCGGTCGTGGCGCTTCTCAGCGCGAGCCGGGTCGGCCGCGAACAGCAGGTAGGGCGCCTCGGGGTCGAGTCCCAACTCGCTGCGGGCCTGCGTGCGAGGGATCGGTTGGAAGCGCTCGAGGTCGACGCCGCAGGGCAGCACCTGCGCCCTGGCACGCGCGCGAGCGCTCGGCAGTTCTTGCGCCAGCGAGCTCGAGACGGCCGCCAGCAGGTCGATCAGCGGCGAAACCGCGCGGGTTGCCTGGCGTGTGCGGGGGTGAATCACGTCAGTACCGTGCACGGTCAACGCCCGCAAGCGGGTAGGGACCGCCAAGGCGGGCCAGGCGGTGAGGCCGAAATGGGCGTGGACGATGTCGAACGGAGCGCGCGCCGGCCGGCGGCTGAGCGTTGATGGTCCGCCGTAGCGGCGGCGCAGATCGCGGGCCGCGTGCGCGAGCGAGCGCGCACCGGGCGGGAACTCGTAGAGCTCGATGTCCAAGCCGTCGAGGCCGCGCAGCGCGGCGACTTGGTCGCGGACGAAGCGTCCACGCTCGGGGTGCGCGTCGTCGGGCCGCATGTTGGAGAGCACGAGCGCGCGCACGATCCTCCGACCGTAGCGCTCTGGAATGATGGTTTGCGTGTTGAGCGGGCCTGCGACCACATCCGAGGTATCCAGGAGCGATCCGCGCACGCGCCCGATCGGCGTGTTCGACTCCGGCGTCGGCGGGCTGACCGTGCTGCACGAGCTCCTCGTGCGGCTCCCGCGCGAGGACTTCCTGTACCTGGGCGACACGGCGCGCTTCCCTTACGGCGAACGCACGCCGGAGGAGCTGAGCAGGTTCTCCGCCGAGGTGACCGAGGAGCTGGCCGGGCGCGGCGCGAAGCTGCTGGTGGTCGCCTGCAACAGCGCGACCGCGGCCGCGCTGCCCGCGCTGCGCAGGCGGATGATGGAGACGACGCTCGGTGTGGACGTGCTCGGTGTCGTGCGGCCGGAGGCCCTGCGCGCGGTCGCGACGACGCGCAGCGGCCGGATCGGGTTGCTGGCCACCCCGACGACGGTCGCCAGCCGCGCCTACGAGGAGGCGGTCGAGGCGATCGACCCGCACGTGACGCTCCACGCCGTCCCGTGCCCGACGCTGGCCTCGATCATCCAAGCCGGCGAGCAGTTCGACGAGCGGGCCGTGGAGACCGTGCGCGAGGTGTGCGCGCCGTTGAAGCGGGCGGACGTCGACACGGTGATCCTTGGCTGCACCCACTATCCCCTGATCCAGCCGATGCTCCAGCGGATGCTCGGGCCGGGCGTGACGCTCGTCAGCTCCGGAGCGGCGCTCGCGCGTCAGGTGGAGCACGCGCTGAGCACGCGCGACTTGCAGAACCCACAGCCCGGCGAGGGCGAGTACCGCTTTCTCTGCACCGGCGACACGGAGGCCTTCGAGCAGGCCGGGACGCGCTTCCTGCAGATGCCGCTTGGCCCGGTCGAGCGCGTCGAGCTCGCGGCAGTCGAGGTGACGGCGTGAACGGCCTCGCTCAACACACACGAAGAGAGGTTGTCCTATGAGCCAAGCCGAGCGCAGCTACGGACGCGGACCGGGCGACTTGCGGCCGGTCGCGATCGAGCCCGGATTCATGCGCACGGCGACTGGCTCGGCTTTGATCTCGGCCGGGGAGACACGCGTGATCTGCACTGCCTCGGCACAGGAGAGCGTTCCCCGCTGGATGACTGGTAAGGGCAGAGGCTGGCTGACAGCTGAGTACGGGATGCTCCCGGCATCCACCGGTGATCGCAAGCAACGTGACGCGACACGGGGCCGTCAGGATGGGCGCACCGTTGAGATCCAACGCCTGATCGGACGCTCGCTGCGCGGGGTGATCGACTTGGGGGCGCTGGGCGAACGCACGATCTACCTGGACTGCGACGTGCTGCAGGCCGACGGCGGGACACGCTGCGCGTCGATCACGGGAGCATACGTCGCACTGGCCCTGGCCTGTGTGCGTCTGCAGGCCGATGGCAAGCTGGAGGACTCTCCGCTGAGCGGCTCGGTCGCGGCGGTCTCCTGCGGAATGGTCGAGGGACAGGCACTGCTGGATCTCGACTACTCCGAGGACTCCACCGCGGAGGTTGACGCCAACGTGGTGATGACTGGTGAGGGTGGTTTGATCGAGGTGCAGGCGACGGCCGAGCGTACCCCGCTTTCGCGCGCGCACCTGGATGAGCTGCTGGCGCTCGCGGGGAAGGGAATCGAGCGGTTGCGAGCCGCACAGGAGCAGGCGATCGCCGCTTCATGAGGTTGCTGCTGGCCACTCACAACGAGCACAAGCGGCGTGAGCTCGCGCGTCTGCTCGTTGGGCACGAAGTGGAGATGTTGCCGGCGGACGTGACGTTGCCGCCGGAGGAGGGAGAGACGTTCGCGGAGAACGCGCTCGGTAAGGCGCGGGCCGCCGCGCAGGCGACCGGGAAGGTGAGCATTGCCGACGATTCGGGGATCGAAGCCGCGGCGCTCGGCGGCGCACCAGGGGTGCGATCGGCGCGGTACGCAGGTGAGGACGCAACGGATGAGGAGAACCTGGCGAAGCTGCTGCGTGAGGCGCCGGCGGGCAGCGCGCTCGAGTACGTGTGCGCGCTCGTGTACGTCGATTTGCCGGCAGGGGTAGAGCGCGTGTTCGAGGCCAGTTGTACGGGACGCTTGGCGGCGGAACCCCGTGGAGTGGGTGGATTTGGCTATGACCCCGCATTTTTGCCGGATGACAAAGATTGGGTCCCACCCACCCCGGGCCCATCCACCCCTGAGGTCCAGTCAAACCTGACGATGGCGGAGCTGACCGATGAGCAGAAGGACGCGATCAGCCATCGCGGACGAGCGGCGAGAGCACTGCTCTCCTGGCTCAGCGAAGGTTGATCGCGGCGGAGATTGCGACAGCGAGACCGAGTCCGGCGTAGCCGTTGTAGCCGGAAAGCAACAACAGCAGCGCGGTGATCAGCGCCACGAGCGTGGTTAGGCTCCAGGCGACGCGGTCGACGGTCATCTTGTAATTGTGGCGGATGCTGTGGCGGATGCGACTGTCCGCGTGCAGTGTTAGCTTCGGATCAACGTTTTACGAGCGAGGAGGGGCGAAGTGACGAAGTCCGAGTTGGTCGAACAGGTGGCCGATCGCGCCGATCTGACCAAGCAGGATGCGGCGCGGGCGGTGGACGCGGTGCTGGCAACCGTGGAGGACGCGTTGCGCCGTGGCAGCGAGGTGACGGTATCGGGGTTTGGCAAGTTCCATGTGGGTGAGCGCGGCGCGCGTCAGGGTGTCAACCCGCGCACGGGCGAGCGCATCCAGATCGCTGCCTCGCGCGTTCCCCGCTTCACCGCGGGCAGCGGGCTGAAGAGCGCGGTGAAGGGTCGTTGAACTGCCGCTGAGATTTGGAGACACCCTTGCGGCGCGCATCGGAGCGCGTCAGTCGCAGATCGTGCTCGGCCTCGATCCAGATCCGAGCGCGCTGTGGCCGGCCGCGAGTGAGCCGGCACGGGGCAGATCTCCCGGGAAGCTCCGCCGCCGAGCGCGCCGCGACCGCGGTGGTCGATCACTGTAAGGCGTTGATCGACGCGACCGCGAAGGCCTGCGTGGCGACAAAGCTTCAGCTCGCCTGCTTCGAGCGGCTTGGCGCCCCTGGCTGGAGCGCTCTGGAGGAGGTCGCCGAGCACGCGCGTTCGCATGGGCTGTTTGTGATCGCCGACGGTAAGCGGGGTGATATCTCGGTGAGTGCCTCCGCCTATGCGCAGGCGCTGATCGGCGGGGTGCAGACACCGTTTGGAGAAGTGGCGGGGCTTGCCGCGGACATGGTGACGGTCAACCCGTTGATGGGCCGCGATGCCCTCGAGCCGTTTGTAGGGGCGGCACGTGCTGCCGGCGCTGGCGTGCTGGTGCTCGTGCGCACCTCAAACCCGGGTGCCGCGGATGTCGAGGACCTCCAGCTGGCCGAGGGAGGCAGCGTGTGGGAACGTCTGGGGCGCATCGTCGAGGAGTTGGGCCGCCCTGGTGTGGGCGAGTCCGGGTGCAGCGACGTGGGTGCGGTCATCGGCGCCACCGTTCCAGGTCATCTCGCGCGAGCTCGTGAGCTGATGCCTCACACGACATTCCTGCTCCCGGGGGTCGGCGCACAGGGTGGCCGGGTGGAGGATCTTGCTCCCGCGTTTATCCCGGGCCGTGCGGGCGGGTTGATAACGGCTTCGAGGAGCATCGCTAACGCGCACCTGACAGCAGGTGGGGATCCCGCCCATGCCGCCCGCGCTGAGGCCGAGCGTTTACGCGAGGCTGCGTGGTTGTTGGGATAGCTCACGTGGCCTGACGGTCGCTGCGTAGCCGCATGAGGAGGTTCCTACGAGGTGCTCTCGCCCGTAGCAGACAGGTTCGCTAGCCTCTGGGTGTGCGCTTCACGGCATCACCCGCCGTTCGGAGCGCCCGAATGCGGGCACAGAGGCAGAGATGATCATCACGGTCACGCTAAATGCGGCGATCGACAAGTCGCTCTCGGTGCCGAACTTCCGGCTCGGACGGCGACACCGCACCGTCGAGCAGCGCACGATGGCTGGCGGGAAGGGCGTGAACATCGCCCGCACGCTGAAGACGCTCGGCCAGCCGGTGATCGCCACTGGATTTGCGGGCGGCGCCACAGGGACACATATCGTCGAGCAGCTCACCGAGGAGTCGATCCTGAACGATTTCGTGCGTATCCGCGAGGAGTCGCGTACGAATACCTCGGTCCTGGATCCGACCACCGGCGAGCAGACGGAGATCAACGAACGCGGCCCCTCAGTATCTGAGCAGGAGGTTGAGCTTTTTCGCGACAAGCTTCTCTATCTCGCTCGCGGCGCCGCGATCGTTGTATTCGCCGGTTCGCTCCCGCGCGGCATTGAGTCCGATATCTACGCCGTGCTGATTCGTGAGCTGGAGCGGACGGGGGTCAGCACCGTGATCGATACAGACGGAGAGCCTTTGCGCCAAGCGGTCCGCGCGGAGCCCGATGTCGTCTCACCGAATGTGATCGAGGCCGAGGAGCTTGTCGGGCACGAGTTCGCGAGTGAGGAGGAGCGCTCGCTGGCCGTGCGTGAGATCGCCGCGCTCGGTCCACGTGAGGCGATCATGACACTCCCCGACGGGTGCTTCGCCCAGGTACTGGTCGATGGTCAGACGTGTATGAGGCGTGTGAGCGTGCAGCCGCGCGAGTCGATTGCCAAGCGTGGCTCCGGTGATGCCTTCCTGGCCGGCTACATCGCGGCCCGCTATGAAGGCCGTCCCCCCGACTATTGCCTGCGCTTTGGCGTGGCTTGCGGCGCCGAGTCCACCACCAGACTGGGAGCAGGTCTGATCGACCCGCGCGAGGCGAGGCGCCTGATGGGCGATGTCGAGCTCAGCGAGATCGACCTTCCAGCGAAGGTCTGAAGTCAGCCCTAACCGCGCTCTGAAGTCAGCCCCCAGCTACGTCGCGGCGTAGAAATACGAGGTAGGCCGCGAATAACGAAGGGACCGCGTACAGGGCGCAGACCCAGGCCGAGTGCCAGATCGGCGTCCAGTCGGTCGGGGTGCGTAGCAGGCCGTGCCAGTTCTCGTACTGTTCGGTGAGTAGGTAGGGCTTGATGGCGCCCAGGCCGGGGATCTGCGCGACGATGAACAGCAGGAGCGTAAAGCCAATCGTGCCGACGACGGCCGCGGCGCTGTTGCGGGTCGTGGTGGATAGCAGCACGCCGAAGGCGGTTACGCTCAGCAGCGGGATCAGGTAAACGGCGTTGGCCGCGAACACCAGCAGCAGGCCTTCGGGTGCTGATACGACGCTGCCCGAGAAGGTGACCACGTGGTGAAAGCCCCAGGACGCGATGCCGGCGATGGTTGCCACGGCTGCCGATAGGAAGACGGCGATCGTCGCGTAGGTCATCGCCGCGAGCACCTTTGCGGCGAACACCTGGCCACGATCGACCGAGCGCGTGAGGATCGTCTTCAGCGTGCCGTTGCCGTCCTCCGCCGCGACGATGTCCCCGGCGACCAGGGCGGCGATCACGGGCAACATGAAGACGGACAGAAGAAGCAGCATCAGCACCGGGGTGGCCAAACCCGATTCGGTGATGTGCGAGAAGAAGATGTTGCCCTGTTCATGGCCGTGGTGGTTGTGCAGATGCTGGCTGAGCACGAAGATCAGCGGCAATATGACGGCCAGCCCGAGGCCGAGATAGGTGCGCTTCTGTGAGATCAGCTTGCGCAGCTCCCAGCGGTAGGCGGTGAGCGTTGAGGGCTTCATGTCTCGGTCAGCCGGAAGAACAGATCCTCGAGCGTTGCCAGCTCCGGCGTGAGCGCCAGGATCCCGATGCCGGCCTGGGCCAGGGCCAGCGACAGCGCGCCCACATCCCGCTCCTCGGCTTGAAAGCCGAAGCCCTGCGCGGTGGGTGGGGTCCCGATAACATGCTCGATACCCGGCTGCGCGCGCACCATTGCAAGTGCGCGCGCATCGTCGGTCGTGCGCAGTCGATAGTCGGCACCGCCGTGGCGGCGCAGGTCAGCGAGTGCGCCCTCGTAGACCACGCGCCCGGAGTCGACGATCGCCACGCGATCGCACAGTTCCTGCACCTCCGGCAACTGATGGCTGGAGAGCAGCACAGTGATCCCTTCGTCGGCCAGGCCACGGATCAGCGTGCGCATGTCGCGCATCCCGGCGGGATCGAGGCCGGTCGCCGGCTCATCCAGCATCAGCAGGCGCGGGCGGCGCAGCAGCGCCGCGGCGATCCCGAGCCGCTGGCGCATGCCGTGCGAGAAGCCGCCCACGCGATGACCGGCGCGCGGCGTCAGCTCGACGATTTGCAGCACCTCGTCGATGCGCTCCTTCGCCCCGTTTCCGTCGAGTGCGGCCAGCAGCTCGAGGTTCTTGCGAGCGGTCAGGTACGGGTAGAAACGCGGCGCCTCCACGAACCCGGCCACGCCCTCGAGCGCCTGTGCACCCTCGCGCATCGGGTCGCGTCCGAACAGCTCGACGGTGCCCTCGCTCGGTACGATCAGGCCCAGGGCCATCCGCAGCGTCGTCGTCTTGCCCGCGCCGTTCGGGCCGAGGAACCCGTAGACGTCGCCGGCCTGGACGTTCAGGTCGATGTGATCGACCGCGAGGACCTCCTTGTAACGCTTGACGAGGCCCCGCGCCTTGACGGGCGGCGGCGCTGCGGCCACTGCTAGAGGCCCTTGGCCACCGCTTCGACGGCATCCGGGGAGACGGCGCCGACGAGCAGGTAGCGCACGCCGGAGCGCTCGAAGCTGAGCAGCGTGCCCAGCTCGGTGGGTAGCTCGGAGGCTTCGATGCCGTTGATCTTGACCTTCTGCAGACCTTCTTCGGCTGTGGACGCCGGTTGCTTGGCACCTGCCTTCGTCTTGCTTTCGAGCACCGCGACCGACGTGATGCCCTGGCCGTATGTCGTGACGTGGGAATGGTCGCCGCCAGGCGCAGAGGAATCGGCGGACTTCGAAGGGTCCTTCTTGGGGAGCACGATTTCTTCGATCTTGGCGTTTGACGGCGGCGTGAATTCGAATACCGACGCCGCGACTGGTCCGTAGGTGATCGACGTGGCCGCCAGTTCGAGCGCCGGGGAGGAGCTCGTCGAGGAGTAGATCGCCGCCCGCAGAGGAACTCCGTTGGTGGCGTCCCAGGAGAGCTCGCCGCCACCGATCAGGCTGCCGCTTTCCTTGGGGGTGACGCGCACCGTGTAGGCGGCCTGGCCGGCGATGTCGCTCGGCGTCGCACCGGACACGTTGACGTGCTGGAGGTGAGAGATCGCCGCTTCGATCTTCGCCACGGTTGGGACTTCGTGCTGGTCGGGGGATGTGGCCGGTTGTTGCTCAGGGGCCGGGGGCGTATAGCGATAGAGCGTGTTCGAGGACGCGTCGTAGATCGATACCGTGTGCCCGTCGTAGAGCACTTGGGTGTCGCCTTTTTCGGCCTGCAGTTCGAGGCGTACGCGGCCGTCCCTGGAGATCCACATGCGCCCGGAGGCGCCGGTCAACAGCGGGCTCGAGGTGAGCCCGCCGCCCGCACCGCCGTTTTCGCCGCCGCTCGCGAGGTTGGCGCCTTCGAGCAGGTGGTCGGTCAGCTGGATGTTCGCGCTGACTCCTTCCACCGCCCCCGCGGTGAGCGCATCGTGGATCGCTTCGGGGAGTGGCTTCGGCGGTGGCGTCGGCCCGGTGCCGAGCGCTGACGCGAGAGCGGTGGCGGAGATGCCCAGTGCGACTACGAGCCCACAGAGGAGCAGTAGGCGAGAGAGGGGGAGGCGACGCAGGAAATTGCTCACGACTACCAGTCAGGGTAGCGCCTCAGCTTCCGTGCTCGTAAAGCTAAGAAAGCTCTCATCCCGATGTCCGAGAGATCGATCCCTCCAGCCGCTCGAGGGGTCGATCCAGAGGCTCGAGAGATCGTCCGGCGGCGACACCCGATATCTTCCCGCCGCATGGTTCTGGGCTTCATCCTGTTCTGGGTCGTTCTCGGCCTCGCGGTGTTCTTCGTCGCGATGCGCGGTGGCCCGCGTGCGGCGCGCGAGTCGCTGCACACCGATTCGAAGCTCGGTCAGCGCGCGGTCACGCTCGGCGTCGTGCTGCTGTTCGTCTTCGGGCTCGTCGTGCCGGCGCTGGTACTGGCGCATAACGGCGAACACAAGGCGAGCTCGGCCGTCGGTGGGCTGCACTTGAACGCCGAAGAGGTGAAGGGTCGCGAACTGTTCTCCCACACTTGTACGGTCTGCCACACGCTGGCCGCGGTCAAGTCGGTCGGCCGGATCGGCCCGGACCTCGACGTGCGGGTCGGCGACGACATCCCGACCACGGCCGGGCGCAAGGCGCTGGTAGAAAACGCGATCGCCGAAGGCCGCGCGCGCGGCAATGGCAACATGCCGACCCAGCTGTATCAGGGCAAGGAAGCGGAAGAGGTCGCCTCGTTCGTGGCCGCTGTAGCGGGCCACTGAGTCTGGGCAGGGCTACGGGCCGAAAGCTCGGTTTAGCCAAAAGTCGATAGCGGTCGGGGAGGCCATCGACTAAGGTCCGCCGCGATGGCCGCGCAGCCAATACCGGAGCAACCGCAGACCGCGGAGGATGTGAAGGCGCTCGTAGCCGAGCACGAGATCCGCTTCATCCGCTTCTGGTTCACCGATGTCCTGGGGCAGCTGAAGTCGTTCTCGATCAATGCGGCTGAGCTCGACGACGCGTTCGAGGCGGGGATGGGCTTCGACGGCAGCTCGATCACCGGCTTCAACGCGATCGAGGAGTCCGACATGATCGCGATGCCAGACCCGAGCACGTTTGCGGTGCTGCCGTGGCGCCCAGAGGAGCAGGGCGTGGGGAGGATGTTCTGCGACGTCGTGACCCCCGAGCGCACGCCGTATGAGGGGGATCCCCGGCACGTGCTGCGTAGGGCGCTGGAGCGCGCGCACGCGATGGGTTTCGACACGTTCAACGTCGGCCCCGAGCTCGAGTACTTCCTGTTCAAAGACTCCCGCTCGACTGAGGTGCTCGACAAAGGCGGCTATTTCGACCTGACGACGCTCGACGCGGGCTCGGACGTGCGCCGTGAGACGGTGCTCGCGCTGGAGCAGCTCGGAATTCATGTGGAGTACACCCACCACGAGGTCGGGCCGAGCCAGCACGAGATCGATATGCGCTATGCGGACGCGATGAAGATGGCCGATGACTGCATGACGTACAGGATCACGGTGAAGGAGTACGCGATGAAGTACGGCTGGCACGCAACGTTCATGCCGAAGCCGCTGTTTGGCGAGAACGGCTCAGGCATGCACACTCATCAGTCGCTGTTCAGCGGCGGGAAGAACGCCTTCTACGACCCGGATGATCAGTACTTCCTCTCCGATATCGGCAAGGCGTTCATCGCCGGCCAGCTGAAGCACGCGCGCGAGATCTGCTCGATCTTTGCGCAGTGGGTCAACTCCTATAAGCGGCTGGTCCCGGGCTTCGAGGCGCCGGTGTATGTCGCGTGGTCGCGCCGCAACCGCTCGGCGCTGGTGCGCGTGCCGCTGTACCACCCCGGGAGCGAGAAGGCGACGCGCATGGAGCTGCGTTGCCCAGACCCGGCGTGCAATCCGTATCTGACGTTTGCCGTGCTGCTGCAGGCGGGGCTGGAGGGGATCGAGAAGGGGTACGAGCTGCCCGAGCCGATGGAGAAGAACCTCTACCACCTCTCAGGCGAGGAGCGCAAGCGCTTGGGCGTCGAGCAGTTGCCGGAGAGCCTCGGCGAGGCGATCGAGATCACCGCAGAGTCCGAGCTGGTGCTGCGGACGCTCGGCGAGCACATGTTCAACCGCTACGTCGAGATCAAGCGCCAGGAGTGGGACGACTACCGCGTGCACGTGACCCAATGGGAGCTGGATCGATATTTGTCGATTTTGTAGGTGGAAAGAGACTAAATGCCAAGGCTGCTAGCCCGCCGGAATCGCGCAGGCGATTGGGCGCGCGGGAGAGAGGTGCCAATGGAGAGCCTGCAGTAGGTGTCCGAACGCTGTTGGGTGGCGCGGGGCGATATCGCGAAGCAGGGCCAGCACGCTGAGCCCCTGACGCTCGTACTCGCCCTCGCCCGTTAGCTCTGACAGGCGCAGCAGGCCCATTGCGGCGCTGGAGCCGCCGGCGGGGATCGGCGAGTCCTCCAGGTCCTTGCGCCGGGCGATCAGCGCTTCGGCGTCTACGGCGGTTGAGTAGAAGCCGCCGTTCTCGGGGTCCGCGAAGCGCGCGATCAGCGTGTCCGCGAGCGTCGTTGCCTCAGTGAACCAGCGCTCCTCGCAGGTCGCTTCGAACAGCGCGAGCAGCGCCTCCAGCAGGAAGGCGTGGTCCTCGAGATAGCCGTCGAGTTTTGCCTCTCCGTTGTTGTAAGTGCGCAGTAGCCGGCCGTCGGCGTCGCGCAGGTCGCGCAGGACGAACTCCGCGCAGGCGACGGCGGCGTCCGTGTAGCGCGCCTCTTCGAGCGCCGCGCCGGCCTCGGCGAGCGCGGTGATCATCAGCGCGTTCCAGGAGGTCAGGCGCTTGTCGTCCAGCCCGGGGCGGGTGCGGCGTTCGCGCGCCTGAAGCAGACGCGCGCGTACACGCTCGCGCGTCGCGGCCTCGGTCGGAGGCCGCGATCCTGCAGTACGTTGAGCCCCGGGCTGTCGGGTGATGTGGGTCCTCGAAGTTCCCTCGCTCGGTCGCGCCGAACCACGCGATCGCTGCCTGCGCATCCTCGCCGAGCGTGTCGCTCAGCTCCGCGATCGTCCAAACGTAGAAGCTTCCCTCGACTCCCTCTGAGTCTGCGTCGAGCGCGGAGTAGAACCCGCCCTCGGGGCCGCGCATCTCGCGCAGCGCCCAGTCGAGCGTGTCACGGCAGACCTCTTCCAGACGGGGCTCCTCGCCGGAGGCCTGCCACCCGTGCAGGTAGGCGCGGGCGAGCAGCGCGTTGTCGTAGAGCATCTTCTCGAAATGCGGCACCGTCCAGGTCGCATCGACGCTGTATCGCGCAAAGCCGCCGCCCACCTGGTCATGGATGCCGCCCGAGGCCATCGCGCGCAGGGTCTGCAGGGCCATGTCCTGCTCGTCTTGGCACAGAAGAAACTCGATGACCGACGCCGGCGGGAACTTCGGCGCGTGGGAGGGCGGGCCTCCAAATCCGCCGTTGACGAGGTCAAAGGACTCCCGCAGCCTCGCCACCGCCCCCTCGAGCGCGCTCGCCTCGATCGGCTCGGAGGAGGGTTTCAGCCCCGCGCCACCCGACAGTCGCTCGCGTAAACCCTCGCCGCCAGCGCGAATCTCCTCGCGACGCTCCGACCACGACTCGCCGATCGCCTGCAGCACCTGCGTCCACGCCGGCATCCCGTGGCGGGGCTCGGGCGGGAAGTAGGTGCCGCCGTAGAACGGCAGCTGCTCGGGCGTGAGGAACACGTTCAGCGGCCAGCCGCCGTGGCCGGTCATGCTCTGCACGGCCTCCATGTACAGCGCGTCGACGTCCGGGCGCTCCTCGCGATCGACCTTCACGCACACGAACAGCTCGTTCATCAGGGCGGCCGTGCGCTGATCCTCGAAGGACTCGCGCTCCATCACGTGGCACCAGTGGCAGGAGGAGTAGCCGATCGACACCAGCAGTGGCTTGTCCTCCTCACGCGCACGCGTCAGCGCGACCGAGCCCCAGGGCAGCCAGTCGACCGGGTTTTGCGCGTGCTGGCGCAGGTACGGAGAAGCTCTGGAGCGCCAGTGCGTTGGGCACTCGCTCAGCGTAGCCGCGAGAGCTTTCCCAGCGGGAAGGCGAGCGGCGTCGAGGACCATTCGGCTTCGTTCGCTCCGGTGCGGGAGAGCTTGACTTTGGCGACATTGATGCTGAAGCGCTTGCCTCCCAGAGTGCCCGTGACCAGCTTGCCCGAACCTACTCGCACCGTCCCGCCCGCGGCGGTGCTGCCCGAGATGCTCGCAGGGTCGTCGTCTGTAGCTGTCCTTTGCTCACCGGGAAAGTGCCGCTCAGTTCGACGCCCGGAACGAGCGTGAAGTGATTCAACTCCAATCTGCGAGGAGCTGAGCTTGGCGTCGCCGCCGCGCAGTCCGCCGAAGCTCGATCCGCTGGGAAGCTGCGAGTCTGCCTGCAGCGTGGCTCCGATCACTTGGCGGTTGAGGTCGATGATCGTGTCGAGCACGGCGGTGAGCGTCAGCCCTGGCCTGCCGCTCAGTCCCGGGACCGGGTGCACGTAGTTGAGCTTCGTGGGTGTGAGCGGTGTGGGCGCGAACATGTCGGTGCTGGTCGTGCAGGGGAGGATTGGGTGCCCGCCCGTCCCGCCGGCAAAAAACGCCGTCACGGCGGCCTCCGCGCAGCCACTGAAGTCGCTGCCGAGGACTGAGTGGCCGGTGAACGGAACGACGAGCAGCTGCGCGTCGGGAATCAGCGCCGCGACGCTCCGCGCGTTTGACGTCGGAGTTCTCAAATCCTGAGCGCCAGAGAGGATCAGCGTCGGCACATTCGGCAGCACGCCCGGCACGACGTTCGCCGCGGACGCGTCTGGCCAGCCGGCGCAGTCCGGGATCAGGCTGCTGTTGAGCGCGGTGTCGGCGTCGAACGGGTAGAAGTCAGTGCTCGGCAGCGCATGCAGGGCGCCGAGGGCTTCCGCTAGTCGTGTCGCCGGCGCCGCGGAGCGCTGCCAGGAGAATGGCGCCTCCTCGCACGTCGTCGTCACGAACAGCGCTTCGTCGATCTCCTCGGAGCTTTCTTCGACGGGGTGGCCGCCCGGCACGTTTGGGATCAAACCCTCGGCGAGCAGCTGCAGGCGCAGCAGCGGATCGGGATAGTTGCGCAGCGCCGAGCGCACCGCGGCTGGCAACAGCGCGCGCAGGGTGGGGTTTAGGTCGCCGGCCTCGAGAATGCCGAACAGGCCAGACTCGTTCAGCGTGGCGTTGTGGCGATGGCCAGATCCGTCATACACGGAGCCGCTCAGGGGGTGTTTGCTCAGACGCGCCGCCAAGCTCGCGATGTCCGCCACTGGATTGGACGTGATCCCAGCGCAGGCATTGTTGGCGCACAGCTCGCCGAGCACCGAGCTGATCGCCTGGAAGGTCGGGATCGAGAATGGTTCCGGCCCGCCCGGGAGCACCACCGAGTCGAGTACCAGCGATTCCACGTGCTGGGGATAGCGTTCGGCGTACTCCTCGGCGACCTTTGTGCCATAGGAAGTGCCGTACAGGACGAGCTTTTCATAGCTAGCGGCTTGACGGATGGCCTCGATGTCTTCCACTGATTCCTGGGTGGTGTATCCGCCGCGAGCCGGGCCGATTTCAAGTGCGCAGTGTTCGAAGGCCTCGCTTTCCGCGTTGCCGCTGAAGCTGCTCAGCGCGCCACAACTCAGCGGATCCGACGTGCCGGTGCCGCGCTGGTCGAAGACGAGCAGGTCGCGCGTACTGAGCGCCGGGGCGAGCGCCTTGGTGATGAATTCGCCGAGTGGCAGGGCGGCCTGGCCCGGCCCGCCGGCCAGCGCGAGGACCGCTGTCTTTGACTGGACGGGACCCGCCTGCTTGCGCTCGATGCTCAATGAGAGCGTGCCGCTCGCCAGGCCGGTTCGGGTGAGCGGCACGGGGACCGTTGTGCACGAGAAGGTGACGCTGGTCGCGCAGGGGACAAACGTCAGCGCGCCGGCTGGTGAAGCGCTGAGGATGGCTGATACGCATTGCGCCAGCGCCACCACGAGCAGGAGTGTCGGTGCGCGCTTGAGCATGCCCGCAGACGTTAGCGGTCGCTGGCGCTGGCCGATCATCCGAGATCGGCCAGCGCAGCCTGTGCACCGAGCGCTTCCGGCCCTGTCCCCTGCAGGTCGACTCGCCGCCCTCCCAGCGCGCCGCCCAACGTTTTGTGCGGGCCGGAGGATTGCGGGTCGGCCAACAGGCTCCCGTGTGCGGCCATCGACCCCCCGATGTGCAGCTCGATCGTCTGTGGGGTGAGCTTCCCGGAGACCGTCACGCCCGGCACGTAGGAGTAGTCATGGAAGCTCACGGCTTCATCGGCGAGTCCCGCCCACCCCGCACGCAGACCGCCGACGCGCAGCGAGAACGAGCTTCCCAGTTCGTCCGACGCGAGCGCCTTGACGAGCCGTAGCGACAATTGATGGTCGAAGTTCTCCAGCGTGAGAACAACGGCCTCGAGTGTGCGTCCCGGTAGTCCGCGATTGCCCTTCGCTGGCGCGACGTCCGATAGGCGCGCCGGGGGGAGTGGTGTCGGGCGCAAGATCGGCGGCGGCGGCGCGGTCGAGCAGGGCCTGATCGGTTTACCCGCGAACAGAGCCTGAAGGGCATCGCTTGCGCAGTGGGTGGGATCGGAGCCGAGCACCGAGTGTCCGGTGTCGGGTACCACCAGCAGGTGCGATCCGGGGATCTGTGCCGCGACTTCGCGCGCGTTTGCCGTTGGCGTGCGCAGGTCGTCGGCGCCGCTCAGAATCAGCGTTGGGACGCTCGGGAAAGGAGCGTCGTCGGCCGTTGGTGCGGGGGTGGTGAAGGGCCAGTAGGCGCATGCCTGCATGTCGCTGAGGTCGAGCACGTTTGCCGGCTCAAACGGTGCGATCGCGCTCTCTCCAAGCGCGTGGATTTGGGCGTTTGCTTCTGCCAGGCGCGTCCGCGGGCTAGCCGCACGATTCCATGGGAACTCCTCGTCTTCGCAGCTCGTCGCGAAGTAGAGCGGGTTGTCAAAGCTCTCGCTCGGGCTTTCCGCTTCGCTTTCTTCGCCGCTGCCCGCTCGTGCTTGTAGCTGCGCCAGTGGAGCCGTGTCGCCATCGGCGGCCGCGCGGATTGCCGCGGGAACTTCGCTGCGCAGGGTCGGTTCTAGATCGCCCTCGATCAGGATCGCGAGCAGATCGTCGGAGGTGATCTGCACCGGATGGGCGACGCCGCGGCCGTCGATCACGCGGCCGTGCAGTGCTCCACGGGCCAGCCGCCGCACGAGCCGCGTGAGATCGTCGACGGGATTGGGGGTGATCTGAGAGCAGGCTCGTGCGGCGCAGAGCTGGCGGAGGATGCGGGGAATCGCAGCGAGTGTGGCTCGATCGAGCGGGTCGGGGCCGTTGGGGGGCACGACCGAGTCGAGGATCAGCGCCTCGACGTGGCTCGGGTAGTCCTGCGCGTACTCCTCGGCGACCTTCGTGCCGTAGGAGGTGCCGTACAGAACGAGCTTTTCGTAGCCGCCGGCCACGCGAATCGCCTCGATGTCAGCGACGCTGTCGGCCGTCGCGTAGAAGGTGCGCGTCGGTCCGATCTGCGCTGCGCATTCGGCGATTGCCGGACCCGGTGATGTATTGGCATTGATTTCGAAGCGGTGGCAGGAGAGCGGATGGGAGAGGCCGATTCCGCGCTGGTCGAACACGATCAGATCGCGTGTGTCCGCGATCGGGCCGAGCAATTGGGCGAACTGTTCGGCGAACGGGATTGCCGCCTGTCCGGGGCCGCCCGCGAGCGCTACGATCGCGTCCTTCGCTTCGCCGACGGGGGCGCGGTGTCGGCGGATCGCGAGGGTGATCGTTCCCGGCGTGCCTCCGCTCGGATCGAGCGGCACGGTGAGGTGGCCGCAGGCAAAGTCATTACTCCCCTCGCAGGGCGCGAACGCGATCTGGGCTTGGGCTTGCGCGGCCGCGGTCCCCGCGCAGATGCACACGGTCAGGAGCACGCTGAAAAGTACGCCGGTGAGTCTGGAGAGTTGCATTTCTCGGAATCTACCGGCCGTGGTTGACTGACGCGCCATCTGACGCGTCAGTGAATGTGCCATTGGACGCCGTGGCAACTCGCGCGCTAGGCTCGCGACGATGACCGACTCGCGTGAAATCGTGCAGGCTCCCGGCGCCCCTCCGGCGATCGGTCCTTACAGTCACGCGGTACGCGCGGGTGGGTTGCTGTTCTGCTCGGGCCAGATCCCGCTCGATCCGGCTACCGGCGAGCTGGTGGGGGAGACCCCCGCCGAACAGGCTCACCGTTGCCTGGAGAACCTGCAGGCCGTCTGCGAGGCAGCGGGAACGACGCTCGCAGCACGCCGTGCGAATCACGATCTACATGACCGACCTGGCGGCCTTCGCGGAGGTCAACGAGGTGTACGCGAGCTTCTTCATGAACGATTCCCCGGCGCGCGTGACGGTCGGTGTGGCGCAGCTGCCAAAGGGCGCTCAGGTCGAGATCGACGCGGTCGTCGCGCTGTAGGCGTCGTCCGCGGCCGGCTCAGCGCCGTAGAGCGCGCGGGTCAAGAGCTGCCAGAGGGTTGCGCGTTCGTCCGCGTCGAGCGCCTGCAGGACGTCGTCCTCGATCGCTTCCTGGGCGCGCTCGGCGAGACCGAGCGCCTCGGCGCCCGCGGGGGTGAGCTGGACCATGTGGCGGCGGCGGTCGTCGGGGTCGCGCAGACGCGTTGCGTAGCCCAGCTGCTCGAGCTCGTTGAGCAGCAAAACGACGTTGTTGGCGTCCATACAGAAGGCCTCGGCCAGCTCGTGCTGAGGACAGGCGTCGTGGTCGCGCACGTAGCTGAGCGCGACCAGATTACGCAGCTGCATCCCCAGCAGCTCATCGCTGCTGCGCCGGTAGACCTGCTTGGCCAGCCGCGTCAGCAGCACCATCGAGCCCGGAGCACATGCCCTCTCAGCACCCATCGCGTGTGATTTTACACCATTCTCCATCTGTCAGTCACTCTAGCAACGATCATAAATTTTATGTAGATCATCTCTGTAGCAAGGATGATCCATGGTATGGTGTGCTACTTCGCCACCCAGAAGGAGTCACATGAGCCAGATTTCCCTTACAGACCAAGTCGAGCAGACCACTATCAGGACGGACACAGAGCGTAAGCGCGAGCGCCGCCGTTGGATTGCGCTCGCGGTGCTGTGCCTCGGCCAGTTGATGATGGTCTTGGACGCGACGATCGTGAACGTCGCGCTGCCCTCGATCCAGCGTGAACTGCACTTCACACAGGCGAACCTCACGTGGGTGATAGACGGCTACCTGATCACGTTCGGCGGCTTCCTGCTGCTGGCTGGAAGGTTCGGCGACCTGGTGGGCCGCAAGAAGGTCTTTCTCAGCGGGCTCGTCCTGTTCGTGGCGTCCTCGATGCTGTGCGGAGTGGCGGACAGCCAGGCGATGCTGATCGGCGCCCGTCTGATCCAGGGGGTTGGCGGTGCAGTCGCCTCGAGCGTGATCTTGGCGATCATCGTGACCGAGTTTCCCGAGCGCGTTGAGCAGGCCAAGGCGATGGGCATGTACGCGTTCGTCTCCGCCGGAGGTGGCTCGATCGGTCTGCTCGCCGGCGGGGCGCTCACGCAATCGCTGAGCTGGCACTGGATCTTCTTCGTCAACGTGCCGATCGGCGCGGTCGCTCTGCTGCTCGGCTGGGTACTGATCGAGGAGAACGAGGGCATCGGCCTGGCCGGCGGCGTTGACGTGCTCGGGTCCGCCCTGATCACGCTCGCGACCATGTTTGGCGCGTTCGCGATCGTCAAGTCGAGCGAATATGGCCTGCTCTCGGCGCGCACGCTCGGTGCGGGCGGCGCCGCGCTGGTCCTGCTCGGCGCCTTCCTCGCACTCGAGGGTCGCGTGGCCAACCCGATCATGCCGCTGCGGATCCTGCGCCTGCGCACGTTGATGGGCTCCAGCCTCGTCCGGGGCCTGCTGATCACGGGCATGTTCTCCGCCTTCTTCCTCGGTGCGCTGTACCTCGAGCGTGTGCTCGGCTACGACGCGATCGATACCGGGCTCGCGTTTATGCCCCTGACCATCGCCATCGCGATCATGTCGATGGGTGTGTCGGCGCGCGCCGTGGAGCGCTTCGGCTCGGTGCCGACGCTGGCAGCTGGGCTGGTCGGGATCGTCGTAGGCCTGCTGCTGCTCGCCGTCCAGGGCATTCACGCCAGCTATTTCCCCGGGCTGTTCTTCGCGTTCCTGGCGCTCGGATTGGGCGCGGGCGCCTCGTTTCTGCCGCTGCTGACGATCGGGATGGCCGATGCGCCGGCGCGCGATGCGGGCCTGGCCTCGGGGATCATCAACGTCTCCGTCCAGCTGTTCGGCGCGATCGGTCTAGCAACGCTGGGGACGATCGCCACCGACCACACCAAAGCGCTGAGCGCCGGCGGGCATTCGCTGACCAGCGCGCTAACCGGCGGATACCACCTTGCCTACGTAGTCGCCGCCATATGCGTCAGCTTGGGCATCCTTGCGGCCTTCCTGATCCTGCGACCACCCGCGACGGTGCAGCAGGAGATCGAGGAGCAGATCGATCAAGGAGCCGACCTGGAGCTGATCGCCGCCTAGCCTCGCAGCTCGGCGCGCCGGACCTTCCCGCTCGCGGTCTTGGGCAGCTCGTCAGCGAAGTCGACGATCCGCGGGTACTTGTAGGGAGCGGTCTCGCGCTTGACGTGCTCCTGCAGCTCCCGGGCCAGGGCGGGGGAGGGGACGTGGCCGTCGCGCAGCACGACCACCGCACGCACGACGGCCCCGCGCTCCTCGTCCGGCGCCGCCACCGCGGCGGCCTCTGCGACAGCCGGGTGGGCGACGAGCGCGGACTCGACCTCGAACGGGCCGATCCGGTAGCCCGCCGAGACGATCACGTCATCGGTACGGCCTTCGAACCAGAGGTAGCCGTCGTCGTCTTCGCGCACGCGGTCGCCGGTTCGCCACGCGCCTTCTGCGCGGCGATCCTCGGTCTGCCATGTCCGATCCTCGCGGCGCTCTACGCCCTCGCCGAGGTAGCCGAGAAAGAAAGTCGGCACGGAGGCAGGATCGGCCACCAGCTCGCTTTCCTCGACCATCAGATCAACTCCGGGCAGCGCTCGCCCCATCGAGCCCGGTCGCGCCCGCTCGCCGCGTGGCATCCCCGTCAGCTGCCCGGTCTCGGTCTGTCCGTATCCATCCCGGATCTCCAGGCCCGTCGCCTCGCGCCACGCGTGTAAGACCTCCGGATTGAGCGCCTCGCCCGCGGCCACCATCCCGCGCAGGTCCGCCAGCGGACCGAGGGTCGCGCGCTTGGCGATCACGCGGTACTCGGTCGGCGCCATGCACAAAACGTTCACGCGCTCTTGCGCGAGCAACTCCAGGCGCTCGGCCGGGTCGAAGCGCGCGTCGTGCAACAGCGCGCTCGCGCCCGAGAGCCAGGGCGCAATGAACACATTGCGCGCGCTCTTGCTCCAGCCTGAGGCGGCCGTGCACCACACCAGCTCGCCCGGGCGCGCGCCCAACCAGTGCTCGGCCTGCAGGCGCTGTCCATTCAGGTAGCGCTGTCCGTGCAGCACCGCCTTCGGCTCGCCCGAGGTGCCGCTCGTAAACGTGATCAAGCAAGGCTCCGCTTCCGCCTGCTCAATCGCTGGCGCTGGCTCAGCCGCGAACAGGGCCTCGTCGGGCACGAACAGCACGGGGAAATCGTCCCCGCCCACCCCTGCCGCCTCCAGCTCGCCCCGGTTGCGCTCGTCGGCGAGGATCAGCGAGGGCTTTGCCACGGCCAAGCGCAGCCGCAGGTCTTTGGCGCGCAGTTGCTCGGTGCACGGCAGCACGACCGCACCGATGCGAAAGCAGGCGCACATCGCGATGACCCACTCGGGACGGTTGCCGATCAGCGTCATCACCACATCGCCCCTGTCGATCCCGTGAGCCCGCAGCGTTCCCGCCAGACGCGCGCTGCGCTCGCTCACCTCGGCGAATGTCCATTCACGACGTGAACCGTCGCGCGCCAGCTCTACGAGCGCGAGCCCTGACGGGGGTAGCTGGTCAAGTACCTCGCGGACGAAGTTCATGCAGGTATTCTCCCCTGGACAGCCCAAAACGACCTTTGGAGTGCCACGCATGGCAGTAGCCACCGCCACAACGCCGACCGACCCTGACGATCAGCAGGCCATCACCGAGATGGTGCGCCAGTTCGCCGACGAGCAGATCCTGCCGAACGCCGAGCACTACGACCACGAGGACTCTTTCCCGGAGCCGATCGTCGAGCAGATGAAGGAGCTCGGGCTGTTCGGGGTGACGATCCCTGAGGAGTACGGTGGCATGGGCCTGGATCTGACGACCTACGCGATGATCGTCGAGGAGCTCTCACGTGGCTGGATCTCGATCTCGGGCGTGATCAACACCCATTTCATCGGCTCCTATCTGCTGATGAAGTTCGGCAATCGAGGAGCAGAAGCAGAACTACCTGCCGCGGATGGCCACCGGCGAGATTCGCGCCGCCTTCTCGCTGTCCGAGCCCGAGCTCGGCTCCGACGTGCAGGCGATCAAAACCTCCGCGAAGAAGACCGACGACGGCGCCTATGAGATCAACGGCCAGAAGATGTGGGTCACCAACGGCCTGCGCTCGGACCTCGTGTTTGTGCTCGTCAAGACCGACCCGAACGCCGAGAAGGCCTACAAGGGCATGACGTGCTTTATCGCTGAGAAGGAGGGCGGTGTCGGTGAGAACACTGGTCCCTACGCCGGCCTCACAGTCCCACCGCAGTTGCGCAAGATGGGCTACAAGGGCGTCGAGTCGACCGAGCTGGTGTTCGACGGATACAAGTGTCCGGCGGAGAACATCCTCGGCGGCGAGGACGCCGGCCTGAACAAGGGCTTTCCCCAGATGATGGACGCGCTGGAGGTGGGGCGCGTGAACGTCGCCGCCCGCGGCGTCGGCATCGCCCAGCGCGCGCTCGAGTTGGCGTTGCGTTACTCCCAGGAGCGCAAGACGTTCGGCAAGCCGATCGCCGAGCACCAGGCGATCCAGTTCAAGCTCGCCGACATGGCCACTCAGGTCGATGCGGCGCGGCTGCTGACACTACGTGCCGCGCGTCTGAAGGACGCTGGCGAGCGCTCAGACCTGGAGGCCGGCATGGCCAAGCTGTTCGCCTCCGAGGCGGGGCGCTTCTGCGTCGAGGAGTCCTTTCGCATCCACGGCGGCTACGGCTATTCCAAGGAGTACGAGATCGAGCGCCTCTACCGGGACGCCCCGCTGCTGTTGATCGGCGAGGGCACCTCGGAGATCCAGCGCATGGTGATCGGGCGCAAGCTGCTGCAGCGGCACAAGATCTGATGTCCGAGGACGCAAAGACCCTGATCGAGCTCGCGGTGAGCAGGTTCCTCGAGGAGGTGCCGGCGCTCGAGCCGATGAAGCTCGTGGTGGCCGTAGAGCTACGCGGTCGCGGGGACGTGCAGCATTTCCGCCTGGAGATGCCAGGGATCAAGGTGACCAAGGCGCCCCCCGACGATGCCCGCGTGCGGGTGGAAATGCGCCGCGAGTTCTTCAACGTGATGGCCCACGAGGCCGAGGTCCCCGATTGGATCGAGGCGTTCACCTACGGGCAAGCGAAGGCCTCCGGCCCCGAGCAGTTCCTCAAGCTGATTGCCAACGTCGTCGAGAAACAGCAGGAACGCCAGAACACGCGCCGCGCGCACAAACACGACGAGTAGACCTCAGTCTCGCGCCGCTGGCCGATCTTCGATCAGTGACCGTCTTTCGATCGGTGACCCTCTAGTGATATGCGGTGATCTGCTGGGCCAGGAACACCAGTGAGGCGAGCAGAAAAAAGCACATCACGACCAATGAGAAGTTTTCATTCATGGGCTCAGCCCTACCATAGTCCACCTGGCGGCCGATGAGCAACTACCGCATCCGTCCGGGCACTCCGGGAGCAACTATGCGTCCCGTCCGGGCACTTCGTTTCAGGCGAGGACCGCGTCGTTGTCGTAGAGCTTTATGACCTTGACGGTGCCGGGCGGGGATGCGTCGAGGCAGAGGCGGCAGAGCACGCACTCGTCGAGGTTCTTCTCGACGAGCTCCAACACCAGATCGCCCACGGCGAAGATGTCGACGGGACAGGCGTCGCTCAGCTTGCTGGCCAGATCGTGATCGCCGGCAACCCCGTCATCGACCTCGACCGCGATGAATGTTCCATCGGCCCTCATGCTGGGCTCCTCTCCGCGATCTTGGTCTTGACCAGGTCGGGAATCTCGTCGATCCGCTGCACGACCGGGATGCCGGCCGCCTCCAGACGGGCGATCTTCTCGGTCGCGCTGTCCTCCTTGCCCTCGACGATCGTGCCGGCGTGCCCAAAGGACATGCCCTGCATCTCCTCGTCGTCCATGAACTTGCCGGCCATGAAGGCGATGATCGGCAGGCGCGAGTTGTGCTCCTTGACCCACTGCGCCAGCTGGGCCTCCATGCGCCCGCCGGGCTCGGTGTAGATGACGATCGCCTGGGTCTGCTCGTCGGCCTCGAAGTAAGGCATCAACTCGGCGTAGGTGGATCCGATGATCGCGTCGCCGCCGATCGAGACGGCTGTGGAGACACCCAATCCCGCGGCCGTCAGAGTGGAGGAGATCTCCGTTGTCATGCCGCCAGAGCGGCTCATCACGCCGACCGCGCCGGGCTGGTAGGCCACCGCGGCGTTGCGGGCGGGGCCACCGATGCCGCCCATCTTGGCGACTCCCGGGACGATCACACCCAGGCAATTGGGCCCGATGATCCGCGCGCCCTTGGCGTCGGCCAACTCGACCATCATCGCGACGTCGCGGCGTGGGATGCGCTCGGTGACGATCACGATCGTCTTGATGCCGGCATGCAGCGCCTCGAAGACGGCGTCGCGCGTGCCCGCGGGCGGGACGGTGACGACTGAGCCGTCGGGCACGACGCCGTGATTGTGCTCGACGACTTGCTCGACGGTGTCAAACACCGGCACGCCATGAACCTCACGGCCCTTGCGGCCGGGGGTGACGCCGCCGACGATCTTCGAGCCGTAATCCAGGCACTCGCGTGTGAGGTTGACCGCCTCGCGCCCGGTGATGCCCTGGATGATGAAGGTTGTGTCCTGGTTGATCAGGATGGACATAGCTAGGCCGTGGCTCCTTGAATCTTGGCGACCGCACGACCGGCGGCCTCCCACAGTGACACCGACCGGTCGCAGTACTCGATCCCGTACTTGTCGAGGATTTTGAAGCCCTCCTCCTCCCAGGCGCCAGGGATGCGGAAGATCGCGATCGTCTCGCCGGGGTCCTTGCCCAGGTCCAGGCAGGCCTTGATCACGCCGCGCGCGACGATGTCCACGCGGGTGTTGGAGACGATCGACATCATCACGGCGATCTTCTCGACGCCGTCTTTCTGGAGGACCTCCTTCGCCAGGCCGCGGGCCTTGGCGACCGACGGGTTGCCGCCAATCTCGGAGTAGTTGGCGGGCCGACCGCCCTGCTGGCGCACGGCGTCGGTGAGGGTCAGCGAGCCGCCGCCCGCGCCGATCACTAGGCCGATGTTGCCGTTGAAGCCGGTGTCCTTGCCCTGGATGACGCCGCGGTGATCGGCGGCGTCGATCGCCTTGACGTTCTCCTCGAACGAGGTCAGCGTGTGTCCCTCGCGGGTGCCCTCCTCCTCGCCGATGCCAAGTGCCTTGATCAGGCCTCGCTGGCGCGGCATGCCCTCGTTCTCCATCTCCATGTGCGCGTCGAGTGCGACGAACGAGCCATCCTGCAACTCCGCCAGTGGGTTGATCTCCGCCAGCGTCATGTCGTTGTCGAGGAACAGCTGGGCCAGGCGCGCGAGCACCGGGGTGGCGCGCTGCAGTGCCTTGCCGGTGACGCCGGCGGCGGCGATGACCTGCTTGGCCTGAAAGTCAGAGAACGGCTGGAGCGTGGAGAAGTGGCCGCGGCCGACGTGGTCGGGGTGCTCCTCGGCGACCTGCTCGATGTCGATACCGCCCATGTCGCTGAAGAGCATCAGCGGCTTCTTGGCGGTGCCGTCCCAGACGACCCCCGCGTAGTACTCCTGCTTGACCTCCGCCTTCGGGTCGACGAGCACGCCGCGCGGCATGTGCCCGCCGATCTCGAGTTGGAGAATGTCACGCGCGTAGGCCTCAGCTTCCTCGGGCGTGTCGGCGAACTTGACGCCACCGGCCTTCATCCGCCCGCCGGAGAGGACCTGCGACTTGATCACGGTCGGCCCGCCGATCCGCTCGGCGATCTCAGCCGCCTCGGCAGGGTCGGTCGTGAAGCCGTAGTCGGTGACGGGGATGCCTGCGCGCTTGACGATCTCGCGCGCCTCGTACTCGAAGAATCTCATGCGGCGCGGAAGCCTATACGACGGCCGCCGGCACGAACCCGTACGCCTCGGCCAGCTCCGGGTCCTTCTTGGCGAGCATTTCGGCGAGGTTGACCATCACCTTGCACTGCTTCCAGGTGGCGTCGTCCTGCATCTTGCCGTCGATCATGTGCACGCCGCGCCCGTCGGGGATCGCCTCGATCACCTTCTTGGCGAACGCGACCTCCTCAGGGTCGGGCGAGTAGACCTTCTTCGCGATCGCGATCTGGCCCGGGTGCAGCGACCAGGCGCCGACGCAGCCGAGCAGGAAGGAGGCGCGGAACTGTGTCTCGCAGCCCTCCGCGTCGGAGATGTCGCCGTAAGGGCCGTAGAACGGCAGCGCCCCGACCGAGGTGCAGGCGTCGACCATGCGTGCGATCGAGTAGTGCCAGGGGTCCTGCTGGTAGCTCGCGCGCGGGGCGTCCGGGTTGTCCGGGTCGGGGTCGGCGATCGTGCGGTAGCCGGGGTGTCCGCCGCCGACGCGCGTGGTCTTCATCCGCCGCGAGGCGGCGAGGTCGGCGGGGCCGAAGGACATGCCCTGAATGCGGGGGCTGGCGCAGGCGATCTCCTCGAGGTTGGCCACGCCCTGGGCGGTCTCGAGCACGCAATGGATCAGGATCGGCCGTTCGATGCCGGCCTTGGCCTCGAGTTGGGCGAGCAGGCGATCGGCGTAGTGGATGTCCCAGGGACCCTCGACCTTGGGGATCATGATTACCTCGAGCTTGTTCCCGATCTCGCCGACGAGCTGGGTCAGGTCGTCGAGCACGTACGGCGAGGCCAGCTCGTTCACACGCGTCCACAGAGCTGTGTCGCCAAGATCCATCTCCTTGCCGACCTTGATCAGCCCGGCGCGCGCGGCCTCCTTCTTTTCCAGCGGGACGGCGTCCTCGAGGTTGCCGAGCAGGATGTCCACCTTCGGCGCGAGGTCAGGCGTCTTCTCGACCATTTTGGGGTTCGAGAAGTCCATGAAGTGGATCATCCGGGACGGCTTGAACGGGATCTCCCGCGCGGGCTCGGGGGCGTCGATCGCGAGGGGCTTGAAGAAGTCTCGGGGGTTGCGCAAGTCGGGTTCGTCTCCTGTCGGGGGGATCGTCGTTGGGACCTAAACCGTATCGCCTGAGCGCTGGTGACCAGCTGAGCGCTCGTCACCAGCGCTCGTCACCGGGTCACTAATGTTCAGGGCAACGTCAACGTCGAGCAGAGCTACAGGAGACCCGCCACCCATGAGCGAGACCGCCACCCAGACCGTCGAGACCGATCAGGCCGCGCGCGAGGCGAGCGGCGCCCATCCATATGGCCGCTATCTCGAGGAGTTCGAGGTGGGCGCCGTGTACAAGCACTGGCCCGCAAAGACGGTGACCGAGTCAGATGACCATCTGTTCTGCCTGATCACCATGAACCACCACCCGCTGCACCTGAACGACGTGTACGCGAGCAAATCGCAGCAGGGGCGCAATGTTGTCGTTGGTCCCTTGGTCTACTCGCTGGCGCTGGGCATGTCGGTCTCAGACGTGAGCGGCAAGGCGATCGCCAATCTGGCCACCGAAGAGCTCAAGCACCCTGCCCCGGTATTTCATGGCGACACGCTGTTCGTCGAGTCCGAGGTGCTCGAGAAGAAAGAGTCGAAGTCGAAGCCCGATCGGGGCACCGTGAAGGTGCATACGCGTGTCTACAACCAGGACGGGGTGCTCGTCGCCGAGTTCAAGCGGCTGGTGCTCGTGCCGCGGAAGAACCCCGGCGCGATCGAGACGGCTGAGGGCAACGTCGAGTAAATCCGGGGTGCGATACGCTCTCCGGACCGCCCCGGATGGGCGCTTTTCCATTTTCGGAGCCAATCTCGGCCCCGGAAGCGCTGCGCACGACGCGCGCTTGACGATCACGACCGCGACACGAAGGAGTTGCTTCGACGCCATGAGCACCACCGTCCCCGCCCCCACCAAGAACGAGCGTCTGCTGGCCTGGGTTGACGAGGTCGCGGCCTTGACCGAGCCGGAGAAGATCGTCTGGTGTGACGGGTCGGCCGAGGAGTATGACCGGCTGTGTGGCGAGCTCGTGCAGGCCGGGACGTTCGAGAAGCTCTCCGAGGCGAAGCGGCCGAACTCCTACCTGGCGTTGTCGGACCCAGGCGATGTCGCGCGCGTGGAGGACAGGACGTACATCTGCTCGGCCACGGAGCAGGAAGCCGGGCCGACGAACAACTGGCGCGACCCGCAGGAGATGCGCGAGCAGCTGAACGAGCTGTTCGCCGGCTGCATGCGCGGCCGCACGATGTATGTCGTGCCGTTCTCGATGGGGCCGCTCGGCTCCGACAAGAGCCACATCGGCGTGCAGTTGACCGACTCGACGTACGTGGCCGTGAGTATGCGGATCATGACGCGGATGGGCCAGGGCGCGCTGGACACGCTCGGCGATGGAGACTTCGTTCCCTGCCTGCACTCCGTGGGAATGCCTCTAAACGAGGGCGTGGAGGACGTGCCGTGGCCGTGTAATGCCGAGAATAAGTACATCGTGCACTTCCCCCAGACGCGCGAGATCATCTCCTACGGCTCGGGCTACGGTGGTAACGCCTTGCTGGGCAAGAAGTGCTTTGCGCTGCGGATCGCCTCGGTGATGGCGCGCGACGAGGGCTGGATGGCCGAGCACATGCTGATCCTCAAGCTGACCTCCCCAGAGGGCGAGGTCAAGTACATCACCGGCGCTTTCCCGAGCGCGTGCGGCAAGACGAACCTGGCAATGCTGATCCCGACGCTCGAGGGCTGGACGGTGGAGACGATCGGCGACGACATCGCCTGGATGAAGTTCGGACAGGACGGACGGCTGTACGCGATCAACCCCGAGTATGGCTTCTTCGGCGTGGCGCCGGGCACGGGCGATGACACAAACCCGAACGCGATTCGCACGATCGAGCGCAACTCGATCTTCACCAACTGCGCGAAGACCGACGACGGTGACATCTGGTGGGAGGGCATGACCAAGGAGAAGCCCGAGCACCTGATCGATTGGCACGGCAACGACTGGACCCCCGATGCTGGTGCTCCGGCGGCTCATCCGAACGCGCGCTTCACGACCCCGGCTTCGCAGGATCCGGCGATCGCACCGGAGTGGGAGGACCCGACGGGCGTGCCGATCGACGCGATGCTGTTCGGTGGGCGCCGCTCGACGGTCGTGCCGCTGGTCACGGAGGCGCTGGATTGGGAGCACGGCGTGTTTCTCGGCTCGGTGATGAGCTCAGAGAAGACCGCCGCCGCCGCCGGCACGGTCGGTGAACTGCGCTTCGACCCGTTCGCGATGCTGCCGTTCTGCGGCTACAACATGGCCGACTACTTCGCCAACTGGATCGAGATCGGCCGCAAGGCCGATGCCGAGAAGCTGCCGAAGATCTTCTACGTGAATTGGTTCCGTAAGGACCAGGACGGGCGCTTTTTGTGGCCTGGCTTCGGCGAGAACTCGCGCGTGCTGTCATGGGTGTTTGCCCGTTGCGCCGGGCACGGCGCGGCAACCGAGACCCCGATCGGCTTGATCCCGCCCGTTGGCGCGGATGGCATCGACACGCGTGGGGTTGACGTTTCTGAAGCGGCGATGGCTGAGCTGCTGCGCGTGGACGTCGAGGAGTGGAAGACCCAGCTGCCGCAGTTCCGCGAGTACCTCAGCAAATTCGAGCACCTGCCGGCCGAGCTGAACGCTCAGCTGGACGCGCTCGAGCAGCGCCTCGGTTGAACTGTGCGCCCGTTGGGATTACCCGGCGCCCTAGAGGGCCCCTCAGCGGTTCTCTAGTCGTGCTGGCCGTGGGACTCGCCGGCGGCTGCCGGCGGGCGTGACTCCTCGGCCAGCGAGGTGATCGTCAAGAGGCCGCGCGCGGATGACTCGAGCACCTCGGTGGCCTCCTCGAGCGAGCGCGCGTAGAGCTCGACCAGCAGGTGCACGATGATCGAGGTGTCGTCTTCGTGCTTGTGGAAGCGCACGTGGGTGAAGAACTCGCGCACGCCGTGGTCGCCGAAGGCGGCGTAGGAGAGCGCGTCGCCGGCCTCGGGCCCGGAGCAGCTCTCGACATCTTCGGCGTCGACCGAGACGGTGCACGAGGCGACCCAGGGGGTCCCCGCGATCATCCGTTCCCAGCGGTCCTCGATCGGCTCGACGCGGCCGTTGGCAAAGCCCAGGTGGGGCTGATCGTGCATACAGTCCAGGCACTGCACGACCGCCTCCTGGAGCTCGTCGACGACCTCCGAGCGCTCGCCCGTGTCGGGATCGATTTTGTGGATCCCCTCGTAGTGGACCTGGACCTCCAGATCCTGCGACCAGCAGCGGTAGCACCGCAGCCAGCTGCGCGCGCTCGTCTCTGCCATTGAGCCCTCCATGGGGCTCATTGTATGCGTGTGACCCGGCGAGCTGGCGGCATCGCTCGCCCAGGTGTCCTCAGATCCCCGCCCGGACCCCCGCCCGGTGCTACTCAGATCGCCTCGTGTGCCTTGTTCAGGTCACTTCTTGTGTTTCTTGGCGGCCGGTTTGATTTTGATCGTCTTGGAGATCAGGATCGTGTGGCCGTCGATCTTCTCCGACAGCAGCAGTGACGCCGTCAGGCTGCCGTGATGGGCGGCCAACAATTTCTTGCCAGCCTTGCTCAGATGCAGGGTCACCTTCCCGGCCCGATGGAGCGTGAAAGTACCTGTGGCAAGCGTGATCTTCTTAGGCTTGCTTTTCTTCTTGGCCGCCCGCGCCGCGTGGACCACGACCGTCTCAGGGGCGGTGAGGGTGAGAGTTATCGTGCACGGGAACGTAGCGCAGCTGACGTCGACCGTCACTGATTTTTCGGTGCTCGTGCCGCTGCCGCCGATCGTCGCCGCGGGGACGATCGTCAGCACCTCTGAGCCGCAGGTGCTGGCGCTGGCGAGGTTGCTTGCGTTGCCGCTGTATGTGGCCTGCCAGTAGTACTTGCCGGGCGCCAGCGAGGCCGTGATGCCTGCGGACGCCGCTGCTTTGCCAGAGGCGACCGCCGCGGTGCTTTTGGCCACTTCGCTCGTGGCGGTGCACGTGGGGTTGGAGTACAAGTGGTAGGCGACAGTCCCGCTCGCGGAGGCGGCGTTCGCGCCGCTGATCGTCGCTTGGTCTGTCTCGCCAACGGTTCCGCCAGGAATCGTGATGTTGGCACCGCTCGTCGTGCCGGCGGTTTGCTCGGTCGTGAGGCTGGTGGGCGTGGGTGGTGAGACGATCGCGGGTGCGATCGCGTCGGCGGCTTGGAATGACTGTGCGTACACCGAGCCGTTGTCGGTCCACGTCGCCCAGCCCTGCCCGGCGTCGTTGACGTTGCTAGTCACTTGACTGGCACCCAGATCGCTGTTCGGGTTCAGTGTGTTCGAAGTCCAGCTATTGCCACCATCGGCGCTGTAGGCGAGGCGGATTGGACCGCCAACGCCGCCGTCGCCGAGGAACGTCGCATAGATGCCACCGGCGCCGTTTTGGGAGAGTGCCGGAGACTCCTCGCCTTCCTGCGCGACGGTCACTAGCGGCGTGTCGAACTTGTCGGTGGCCTGGTCGAAGCGGTGATAGACGGTCTGGCCGGTGAGCTCGTTATCCTCAAGAGTGCCGAATCCGCTTGGGCCGCCCGCGACAGCGAAGTACTCCACGTTGCAGTCGGCTTGGGAAACGGCTACCTTCCAGGCGCTGTTGGGTTCGCCCGGGGAGATGTTGTAGTTGTTAGTGGAGCTCTGGGTGCCACTGCCGTAAGCGTAAGCGGTGCCAAAAGGCACCGTCTGGGCGTCAGAGCATCCGAGCGGTCCATTGGTGAAATTGGTGAAGAAGACCCCGAGAACACCCGGGGCGGCGCCTTGCTGTGACGCGAACTGGCTTTCGAGATTGGGGATCTGGTCGGGATTGGTGTTCGGCTCGAGCGTTGAGAAGCCTGCGGGGCACCCGCTAATTGCCTCGGAGCATTCCGGAGGGCTCGTTAGGGGAAACGCATGGAACGTAGGCGCGCTTACCGCTGCGTTCCAGCCATAACCGAGCACATCGGTGCCAGGGACGACGACCGCATTGAGCGGGTTTGTATCGCCTGCGATGTCGCCCTCGGCGACGGATTTGCCGGCGTTCACGAGGGCGAATGTCGCGCCGCCGTCGGTGGACTGCCACTCCTGCTCAGGCTCGTATTCTTCGCTATGGGCACCGCTTGCGCCGTACACATCAGCGAGTACAACGATCGTTGAGCCCTCATCAAGCACCTGCACGTGGTCAACGTGCGAGGCGTTGTCAGCGGGTATCAAGCTGCCCGACTGCGTGCATCCGGTCGCGTCGACCGGCAGCACGCAGTATTGAACGATGTCCGTGGTAATAGGAGGCAGGTCCTTGTCGTTGGCCCAGGCAAGCACCGCATCACCCGCGTTGTCAGTGGCAACGGCCAACCCATCGACCTCGAACGGCGTACCCACGTTCACCGGTGTGCCGCTGGCAAAAGCGCTTGTCGCAAACGTGAGCGCCAAGCTGAGCGCCAAACCTCCTACCAAGCACGCGCTTCGCAAGGTATTGGACAAGCTGATCGTGTCAGTTCTCCTATTACGCATGCCCCAACCTCCTTGCGCATGACGGCTACGAGGCCATCACGACTCGCCAATAACGCCCAGTACCGTCTCCGAGCCGCACAGACTAGTCGCTGGAGCGGCCTGACTGGCCGAGCTGGACAGATTGGCAATGTGGCTGACTCGGCTTGCTACTCGAGCGCTACCCGAACGTGAACGCGTACCCCGTGACCCCTGGAGCGAAGCGCAGGCTCAGGCGGTGCTGTTCGTCGTGGGGGAGCGAGACGAGTGTGTACAGGCGCTCGCCCTTGACGGTGACGAGGCCGTTGTGGACATCGGATCCCGCGTCCGCGGCGGAGATCGGACGGCCGTCGAGTAGCACCTGCACGGTCCGTGGGACGTTCCCAGTCGAGCTGAGCACGAGGTACACGTGCTTGGCCTCGAACTCCAGGTCGAGTCCGGCTGCCGAGACGGCTTCGGCGGGCTGGCCGGCGATCTTCCACGTCCCGCTGTAGGCAAAGTCGTTGAGCGACAGCGTGCCGGTGGGTGGTGGTCCATAGTCGTGTGTCCCCGACCTGGGGCCGTTGATCCATCCCTGTGCGCGATTGGTTCCCAGGTAGGTCTCGGGGGTGGCCTCTTCGCTGGGTAGCACTACGTCGGCCGGGTGGCTCTTGCCTCCGACTTGGGCGCCGGATTCGGCCAGTAGCGCCCGGATCGCGGTTTCGGTCTTTGAGTAGTCGCCCTCTCCGATCGCCGCGTAGCGGACGTTCCCATGTGCGTCTATCAGGTAGTCAGCTGGCCAGTCTTCGTTTCCATAGGCGTTCCAGGTGCCCATGTTGTTGTCCTGGACCACGGGGTAGCGGATGCCGAACTGTTCGATCGCGTCCTTCACGTTGCCGGCCTCCTTCTCGAAGGCGAACTCGGGTGTCTCCACGCCGACGATCGTGAGGCCGTCCTTGCGGTACGTCGCATCCCACGCCTTCAGGTAGGGCAGCGTGCGGATGCAGTTGATGCACGTGTAGGTCCAGAAGTCGACCAGCACCACTCCTCCGCGCAGCGAGGCAAGCGTCAGCGGCTGATTGGAGTGCCCGCCCATCCCGGTGTTGAACCAGTCCTCGGTTTCTGTGAATTCAGGTGCGGTCCCGATGTCGGGCAGGGCGTGCGCGTCGGCGAGCAGGCTCGCCTGGCTGGCGTCGGCTGCCGCGACGTGGACCGTGGTGGTGGAGCCGCCGCACGCTGAGGATCCGTTCGCGGCCACGAACTTCGCGTGGCGGCCTGTGATTTCGTGCAGCCGACCGGTCACGGTCTTCGAGCACTCGAGCGTTGCGGTGAGGTTGACGTCGGGGATGTGCTGGGCGACGAATTGGTCGAAGTTGACGTCGAGGTTGGTCAGGATCACCACCGCGGTGAGGATCATGATCACGCCGAGCGCGCGCTGCAGCAGCGGCCCGCGGCCGGCTCGGCGCACACGGTCGAACACGCGTCTGCCGCCGAGGGCGAGGGCGAGCAGCACGAGCGCTGAGCCGGCCGAGTAGGCGAGGGCGATCACGATCGTTTTGCCCGACGCGGCGCTGACCGAGATCACGGCCGCCAGGATCGGGCTGGCGCAGGGCGTGTAGACGAAGCCGAGCGCGCCGCCGACGAGCAGTCCGGAGGCGAAGCCGTCGCCGGAACTGATTTGGGCCCCACCCACCCCGAAGCGGGAGAGCCGCGAAAGCGGTGCCTCCATTCGTGCCGCCAGTCCTGGCATGAGCATCACTACCCCGAACGCGAGCAGGGCGACGATCGCCACGTCGCGCAGTGGATCGCTGCCGAGGCCGACACCGTCGACCACGTTGGCCAGGCCGACGATCGTGACCGTGAACGTGATCGACAGCCCGAGGACGATGCCCAGCGGTCGGCGCCGCCCACCCACGGCGCCCGCTGACAGAAACGCCGGCAGCACCGGCAGCACACACGGGGACAGGGCGGTCCCCGCTCCGGCGAGGATGGCAAAGAGGATCAGGATCAGCATGGGCGGCGAGTAGAAGCTAGTACGACTTTCTTAACGTTCTATGACGCCAGACGGATGCCCGGCCTTCCCGAGGCGGACTCCCCCGAGGCGTGACATCGGTCCTCAGCGCTTTAGCAGCACGTAGACCGTCGTCGCCGCGAGCGCCATCTGACCGAAGGCGAGCGCGGTTCCGAGATTGGTCGCGCCGAGCGCGTCGGCGAGCACGCTCGCGAGGACGAACGCCGCCACGATCATCAGCAGGTCACGCCTCATCTTTGGCCTCCCCGCTGCGCTCCAAGGCGCTCACGAGCGCCGGTACGTCCAGGCCCGGCTCCTGCTCGGCCAGCAGCGCTTCCGCGGCGTGACGGCCGCCCAGGGTGCGCAAACCACGCTCCCCATACTCTCGTGTGTACTCAACCAGCGCGCTTGCGCGGCGTGCGCGCAGCCGCCGCCCGGCGAGGTCGATACCCGCGCGGTGCTCCGCAATCGCCGCGATCAGCTCCTCGATACCTTGCGGAGGCGCAAGCGAGGAGACCGTGAGCACGGGCGTGGAGCGGGAGCCGAGCGAGCGCAGGGCCGCGCTCAGATCGCGCCGGGTGTGGATTGCGAGCTGACCGAGGTCGGCCTTGGTGACGACGAGCACATCGGGAATCTCCATGATGCCGGACTTGAGGAACTGCAGGGCGTCGCCGCTGCCGGGCTGCACCACGACCGCGACGGTATCGGCCACGTCGACGATCTCCGTCTCGGCTTGGCCCACCCCAACCGTCTCGATCACCACGACGTCGAAGGCCGCCGCCAGCGCGTGGGCAGCCACACGGGTGGGCCAGGCCAACCCTCCCAACCGCTCGCCGGCGGCGGTCGAGCGGATCAACACACCTCGATCGGCGGCGTCGAACTCGATCCGCGCCCGGTCGCCCAGCAACGCGCCGCCCGAGCGACGCGAGCTCGGATCGACGGCCAGCATCGCCACTGTCTGCGCTTGCTGACGCCATGCGTGAAGCAGGGCCGAGAGCAAGGTTGACTTGCCGGCGCCCGGCGGTCCGGTGATCCCGATTATGTGTCCGGGCGCCTCGCCTCCGAGGGCCTGGGGCGAGATCTCGCGCAGCAAGGCGGCAGATTGCTCGCGATCGGCCGCGGTGGCGCTCTCCAACAGGTTCAGGGCAGCCGGCGCAGCGCTCAGGTCGTGCCCGCGCAGGCGCGCGCCGAGGGCCGCCCCGTCGCCGCTCACGCCTCGGGCGCCGAGCCGTTCGGGGACGAGCCGTTGCCGTTGGGAGCGGGGGCGCCGTTACTGTCGCCGACCAGCTCCACGATGTCGCGCATGATGCGCGTGAGGTCGAAGTCCTTGGGTGTGTACACGCTGGCCACGCCGGCGCGCTTGAGCGGCGCCACATCCTGGTCGGGGATGATCCCGCCCACGACCACGGGCGCCTGTACGCCGGCCTCGCGTAATGCCTGCACCACGGCGGGGATCAGCTCGCGATGCGAGCCGGAGAGGATCGAGAGACCGATCACGTGCACACCCTCCTGGAGGGCTGAGGCGGCGATCTGGGCGGGTGTCAGGCGGATCCCTTCGTAGACCACATCCATGCCCGAGTCCCGGGCGCGCACCGCGATCTGCTCGGCGCCGTTTGAATGGCCGTCGAGACCGGGCTTGCCCACCAGGATCTTCGGTCGGCGGCCGAGTTGCTCTTGGAGTCTCGAGACCTCCTTGCGCAGCTCCATGAGGTCCCCATCAGGCACTTCATGCCCGCTGGCCTCGCCGACGCCGGTGGGGGCGCGATAGCTGCCGAACACCTCGCGCAGCGTGCTCGCCCACTCGCCGGTGGTGGCTCCGGCGCGAGCGGCGGCGATTGTCGGGATCATCAGGTTCTCTTGCGGGCTCTCATCGGCGGCGACCCGGGCCAGGTCCGACAGGGCGCGCTCCACGGCTGCCTGGTCACGCGCGGAACGCCACTGGCGCACGGCCTCGATCTGTTCGGCCTCCACGGCGGGGTCGACAACGAGAATGCCGCCCTCGGCGTCGGCGGTCAGTGGCGACTGCGCCGTCTCGGTAAAGCGGTTCTGGCCGACGACGGTCTGCTCGCCCGACTCGATCCGGTGGATGCGCTGGCGGTGGGAGTCAACCAGAGCACCCTTCATGTAGGGCACCGCCTCGACGGCGCCACCGTGCTCGGCGACCACGGCCATCTCGGCGCGCGCGCCCTCCAGCAGCTCGGCGACGAGGCCATCCATCACGTGGGAGCCCTCGAAGATGTCGGGGTACTCGAGCAGGTCCGTCTCGTAGGCCATCACCTGTTGGATGCGCAGCGACCATTGCTGATCCCAGGGGCGGGGGAGCCCGAGCGCCTCGTTCCAGGCGGGCAGCTGGACGGCGCGCGCCCGGGCGTCGCGCCCGAGCGTGACGGCTAGCGTCTCCAGCACGATGCGCTGGATGTTGTTCTCCGGTTGGGCCTCGGTCAACCCCAAGGAGTTGACCTGGACGCCGTAGCGGAAGCGTAGGTGCTTGGGGTCGATCACGCCGTAGCGCTCGCGTCCGAGCTCCTCCCACAGGATGCCCATCGCGCGCAGCTTGGCGTGCTCCTCGACGAAGCGCACGCCGGCGTTGACGAAGAAGGAGATGCGTCCGAACACCTGCCCCATCAGCTCCTGCGCAGCCGCCTCGTCTCCCGCGTGGGCGGCCTGAACACGCTTGCGTGCGGCGTCGAGCACGGCAATCGCGTTGCTCATCGCGTAAGCGATCTCCTGCACCGGAGTGGCCCCCGCCTCCTGCAGGTGGTAGGAGCAGATGTTGATCGGATTCCACTTCGGGACGTGCTCGACCGTATAGGCGATCATGTCGGCGATCAGGCGCATCGAGGGCGCGGGTGGGAACGCGTAGGTGCCGCGCGCGAGGAACTCCTTGATGATGTCGTTCTGGGTGGTGCCCTGGAGGCGTGATTGATCGACCCCCTGATTTTCGGCGGCGACGATGTACAGCGCCAGCAGCCATGCGGCCGTGGCGTTGATCGTCATCGAGGTGTTCATCTCGCCAAGCGGGATGCCGTCCATCAAGGTGACCATGTCGCCACGGTGAGAGATCGGCACGCCAACCTTGCCGACCTCTCCACGAGCGAGCTCGTCATCTGGGTCGTAGCCGGTCTGGGTGGGTAGATCGAAAGCGACCGACAGCCCCGTCTGCCCCTTGGCGAGGTTGCCCCGATACAGCTCGTTGGACGCCTTAGCCGTCGAATGCCCAGCGTAGGTGCGCATCATCCATGGCCGGTCAGGCTTTGCCAGCCGCGGGGTTTGATCGCCGCTCATACTGACAATTGTACGGCTGAGCATTATCCTGCCGCGTGATGAGCGGCCAAACGACTGAGTTGCCACGGATCGGATCGCCGGGTAGCGGCCTGGGCGACTCGTGGCGGGTGATCGTGCGCAACGACGACCACAACACATTCGACCATGTCGCCCGCACGCTTGCGCGGTATATCCCCGCGACTACCCTGGAGCGCGGGCATGAGCTCGCCAACGTGATCCACAGCGCTGGGCAGGCGATCGTGTACAGCGGCCATCAGGAGACAGCCGAGCACTACTGGGAACAGCTGAAGGGCGCCGGACTGACGATGGCGCCGCTAGAGCAAGGCTGAGAAGACCGCGCAGGAGCGTTCTTCTTTGAGCTCAGGTGCTCTCGCCCTCGATCTGACTGAGGAGCGCCGTTGCCGGCGCCGTTGGCGTGCCCGTTCGGAGGGGCAGCCGATGGGGTGACGAGTGCGCCGCCGGCGGTCTCCTCCCACCAGCTGTAGAGCACTGGGACCTGGTACCAGCTGGAGTGGAGCACGCGGAAGTCGGTCATCTCCGGACCGCTCCAATAGCGTTCCCAGTCGAGATGCTCGTCGAAAGCGGCGAGCTGCTGGAACTTGTAGCGGTCATCGCGCGCTCGGTAGACCGCGTAGGAGTTCGCTCCGTAGCGCAGCGCGGTGGCGGCGAGCACGTTGAGTGCGGCCTCGAAGTCATCGCCGCGAAAGCCCGTGGCGTACCAGGGCACGATCACCGTGCCGGCCATCAGGCGCCAACCTCCGCATGGATCGCGCCGGGGCCGTCCGCTGTCTTGCCAAGTCCCTCCTCGGTCGCGCCGACGAGAATCGAGATCTTGCCGAGGTGCTTGTTTTCGAGCATCAGCTGGTGCGCTTCAGCGACGCCCTCGAAGCCGAGCGTGCGCCACAGGACAGGGCGGATCTGGCCGCTCTCGATCAGCTCGTTGGCCTTCGTGCACTCATACGCATTGGCGAAATGCGAGCCGAGGATCTCCTTCTGGCGCATCCACAGGTAGGCGACGTTGAAGTCGAGGTCGATGCCCGTGGTGCCGGCGCAGATCACGATTTTGCCGAACGTCTTGGCGGTGAACACCGAGGTCGGGAAGGTCGCTTTGCCGACGTGCTCGAAGACGATGTCGGGGGCGTCGCCGAGCAGCTCCTTGACGCGCTTGGCGAACGCGCGCGAGACCTTGAAGCGCGCGGCCTCCTCCTCCTCTGACTCGCCGCCCTTGCGCATCATCCCGGCGAACTCGTCGCGGTTGATGTAGTCGACGGCGCCGAGGCGCTTGACCAGCTCGCCCTTCTCCTCCGATGAGACGACGCCCACGCAGTTGGCGCCCGCCGCAGCGCATAGCTGGGTGGCGAACACGCCGAGCCCGCCGGCCGCTCCCCAGATCAGCACATTCGCGCCTGCTTGCATCTGACAGCGGGTGAGCAGCATGCGGTAGGCGGTGAAGTAGACGAGGCCATAGGAGGCCGACTCCTCCCAGGTGAGCGCCTTCGGCTTGGGCAGCAGCTGCTGGGCCTGGACCTTCGTGAACTGGGCAAACGAGCCCCAGGTCGTCTCATAGCCCCAGATCTTCTGCGAGGGCGCGGCCATCGGGTCGAGGCCGTGCACCTCGGGGTCCTCGTAGGAGGCCTGGTTGCAGTGCACGACGACCTCGTCGCCGACCTTCCAGCGCGTGACGCCGGCGCCGACCTTCCACACGATCCCCGAGGCATCGGAGCCACCGATGTGGTGTCCGAACTCGGGGTGGTCGCCGTAGCGCATCACCGAAACAGGCTTGCCGAGGGCGGCCCACACGTTGTTGTAGTTGACCCCGGCGGCCATCACGCGCACGATCACCTCGAACGCGCCCGGCTCGGGCACCTCGATCTCCTCGAGCTGGAAGGCGTCCTTCGGTTCGCCGAAGCGCTCCTCGCGGATCACCCAGGCGGACATCGTCTTGGGTAGCTCACCGGGCTCGACGAGGACCTCGGAGACTTGTTGCAGATCGATTGCCACGGTGATTTGGACCTCGCGTGTCGGGATCGGGATTCGGCGGTAATCCTATCTGGGGCTGGCTCCGGGGGGCTTACCGGGGCTGAAACGGCGGCTCGGTCACTTCGCCGCTGGCGCCGTGCTCACCGACGGAGACGGTGCTCCCAGGCTCGGCCTCGCGGCGCACGAGCGCCAGGCCGATCGAGCCGTGGATGGGGGAGAGGACCGAGCTCGAGAGGCGCCCGACGGAACGCTTGCCCAGGTGCAGCTCGGCGCCAACGGCGACGGGCTCGGATAGGCGCAGGCCGCGCAGGTGACGGTTGGGCTTGCCCTTGTAGTACAAGCGGGCGACCGTCTCCTGCCCGACATAGCAGCCCTTGGTAAAGCTGACAGCGCGCTCGTTGAGGCCCGCCTCCTGGGGGATGACGGTCTCGTCGAGATCGACTCCGTAGCGGGGCCGTCCGTGCTCGACGCGGAGGATCTCCGCCGCTTCCGCGCTCACCGGTTGGGCTCCGGCGCTCAGCAGCGTCTCGCGCATTGTGTCGCGGTCAACGGCGTCGCAGAGGACATCCACACCGATGTCGGTGCGGGCGAGGATCGCCGCAACGCCATCGATCTCGACCGCCGCGTTGGCGTGCTCGACGGCTGGCAGCTCCTCGGCGCCCGCGACCCGCGCGGCCGCGGGCCCGATCAGCGAGAGCATGCCGCACTCGACGGTGCGCTTGTGGAGCTGGACGTCGTAGCCGATCTTGAAGCGGTGGATCATGTCGAACAAGGCTTGAAGCGCTACGCGCTCGGTGTCCAGGAGCAGCTCCTCGCTCACGTCGAGGATGCGCAGGTCACCGAGCATCTTGCCCTTGGGCGTGAGAAACGCCGCGTAGCAGCCGCTACCTGGGGCCAGGGCCTCGGTGTCGTTTGTCACCTGTCCGGCGAGAAACTCCTTGGCGCCAGAGCCGGTCAGGGCGAGCTTGCCCCGCTCTGAGCGATCGAGCAGGCCGCAGCTCTCCGTTAGCGCCAGATACTCGGCGTCGAGACGGGAGATGTCGGTGGCGGCCATCGATTCGAGGATAGCCCGGCGATGGAGGTCCTGAGATAATCGGCTTGCGTCGCAGCTTTGACGCCAATCCACTTTGAGGAGGCAGCATGGCGGGACGGTTCGGGGCCACGGTCGTGATCGATCGGCCGATCGACGAGGTGTTCGCGTTTCTGGCCGACGGCGAGAACGATCCGAAGTTCAGCTCGCGGGTGCTCGAGATCGCAAAGCAGACCGACGGGCCTCCGGGTGTGGGGACGGTCTACGCGAGCACGGTGAAGGACGCTGGGATGAAGACCAAACGCGAGTTCAAGCTGACCGAGTTCGAGGCGCCGAGCAAGATCCGCTGGGCGGAGATCTCCAAGAACCTGGTCACGGCCCCCGAAGGCGGTTACGACCTGGCTCCGGCAGGCGATGGAACGAGCGTGGCCTTCTTCAACGTGCTCGAGGGGCACGGCCCGGGAGCGCTGATCGCCGGATTGGCGTTGCGCTCTGCGCGCAAGGGGGCGGATGCGTTCGCTCAGGCGATCAAGGCGGCGGTCGAGGCGAGCTGACCGCGTGTTGTCCTCTACGCTTCTAGTGATGGGCTTGGCCGACACATTTCAGACGATCATCGACTCGCTGCCTGACGACTGGACGGATCTGGAGCTCGACCTGCGGATTGCGGACGAGTCGCGCTACGTGGACGCCGCGGTGTATCTGACGACTTGTAACGCGCGGCCCTACTCCCATCACGACTGGCACTGGCGCTTACTCGTCGCACACCGCTTCGGTCACGCCGCCTCGGCGCCCACGGTTCACGGGACGCTCGGTCTGCTGGACGACGCCGGCTTGGAGGGCGAGCTGGTGGTACGTGAGGTGCGCTCAGGACGCGCGGAGGTCACGCAGATGTGGGGCCGCCCGCAGTCGGTGCGCGACGAATTCCGCCGCCTGCGCGCACAGTAGGTAGTCCTCGCCCGTGGCGCGTGTGGTTGCGTTGGTGCCGGACCTGCTTTTTGGCTCTCAGGTGAAGGGCGCGCTTACCGCGGCCGGTCACGAGGTCGAGTTGGTTAGCGATAGGGATCGGACACCTGAGCGGCTGGCAGATGCGCCGGCGGTGCTCGTGGTGGATCTCGTGGACGAAGATCTCGACGGTGCGGCGCTGGTGGAATCCTGGGCGCGAGAGGGCGCATTGCGGCAGACGCGCACGCTGGGCTTCTACTCGCACGTGGACGCCTCGGCCCGCGAGCGCGCCGAGCGTGCGGGCTTCGATCTGGTGATCCCGCGTTCGCGCATGGCCCGCGAGGGCGCCGCATTGGTCACACGTCTAGCCTCGAACCCTTAGTTGGGCGGGCTGGCGGCTCCGCCATCAGCATCCGCGCGCGCCGCCGGTTCGAGCGGGATCAGCGCACCGTTCGGCACCCGTTCGCTCATCGCCACACCCCTGCTGACGCGCTGGAAGATGGCGATGCGGATCACCCCGCCGTGGCACACGACCAGCGCGGGCAGTGTTCCCTGTTCGATGTCGGTGAGCGCCGCGGCGACGCGAATACCCTGCTGGGCGAAAGACTCCCCGCCCGGAAAGGCGAAGTCTGGCTCGCCGCCCACAAACGCCGCAAAGGCGTCCGGTGCTTCGCCCTGTACGTCGGCAAAGCTTCGGTCGGTCCAGTCGCCGGCGTCCGTCTCCATCAGCCGCGGGTCCGCCTCTGGCTCCAAGCCGATCCGCGCTGCGACGATGTCCGCGGTTTCGGCAGCACGTAACAGCGGGCTGCACCACAGCTTCGCGAAGCCGTGGGTGCCGGCGCGCTCAGCCAGCTCAGCCGCCTGGGCGCGGCCGGTGTCATCGAGTGGCACCGGCAGCTGGCCCTGGAAGCGGCCCTCGAGGTTGTACGCGGTCTGGCCGTGCCGAGCCAGATAGACGCTTGTGGTCAGGCTGCCGCTCCAGCCTCGTTGGGATCGAGCTTGCCCTCCAGGAAAAGGAAGTGATAAAGCAACGCCGCCACCGTGGCTCCGAGCAGCGGTCCGGCGTACCAGACCCAGCCATTGGCCCAATGGTCGCCCACGAGCTGCGGCCCGAAGGCGCGCGAAGGATTCAGCGCGGCTCCGGTGAACGGCCCGCCAAACAGCACGCCGATCGAGATCGTCAGGCCGATCGCCAGTCCGGCGACCGCGTTGAACGGACCGCGCGTGTCCACGGCCGCGCCGAACACGACGAGCACCAGGAAGAACGTGAAAACCGCCTCGAGCAGGAACCCCGAGCTCGCGTCGACGCCATGGCCGAGCGCGGGAACCCCGAGCTTCACCGCTTCGGTCGTGGCGCGCGGGAGCAGATCTCGGACGAGCAGCGCGGCGAGCGCGGCGCCGCCGAACTGCGCGACCCAGTAGACGCCCGCGAGCGCCGGCTTGATCCGGCGGGTGATCAGGAAGCCGAACGTGATCGCGGGGTTGAAGTGGCCGCCCGAGATGTACCCAAGCGCGCAGACCATCACGCCGATCGCGAGCCCGTTGGCGATCGCCACGCCGATCAGGGTGCTGTCGTGGGCCACGCCGGCGGCCGCCGCCGCTCCGGCTCCGACGAAGGTGAGCGTAAAAGCGCCGATCATCTCGGCGACGGCGCGACGCAGGGTGTCTTCGGACATGGGCGGAAATCTAAGAGCCCAGTCGGACGGATTACACTCAGGCAGATGCGTCGCAGAGTCACCTTCTCGCGCAACCTGACGCTATCGCTGTCGCGCACGTGCCGGTGCTACTGCAAGTACTGCGCGTTTGCGACACACAAGGCGCATCTGTACGCGCCAGACGAGGTGCTCGGAATCCTCGACGGTGCGGCCAAGCGGCAGGTGAAGGAGCTGCTGGTGCTGACCGGCGAGAAACCCGAGGTCAACCCCGAGGTGCGGAAACGGCTGGAGGAGTACGGGCACGAGGACTTCACCTCGTACGTCGTCTGGACGTGCGAACGGGCGCTCGAGCGCGGTCTGTTGCCGCACACGAACCTCGGCGTGCTCTCGCGTGAGGATCTGGCCCGCCTGCGTGATGTGACGGCCTCGCAGGGGCTGATGCTGGAGTCGGTGTCAGAGCGGCTGATGCAGACCGTCCACGCCGGCTCGCCGACGAAGCACCCGGCGCGGCGCCTGGAGACGATCGAAGCGGCGGGCGAGCTGAAGATCCCATTCACGAGCGGCATTCTCGTCGGGATCGGCGAGACCGAGGATGAGCGCATCGCCTCGCTGGAGGCGCTCGCCGCCGCGCACGCGCGGCATGGGCACATCCAAGAGGTGATCCTGCAGAACTTCGTCCCGCATCAGAGCTACTACGGCGAAGAGCCGGCCGAGATCGCCGACGCCGCCGCGCGCGAGTATTGGCGCACCGGGGTCGACGAGGACCCGACCCACGCGAGACCAGAACTGCCGCTGCCGGCCTGGGCCTGCGCGGTGAGCATCGAGGACATGAAGCGGTTGATCGCCGAGACCAGGCGGCTGATGCCCGAAGTAGGCATCCAGATTCCCCCGAACCTGGCCGACTGGTGGGGTGAGCTGGTCGCGGCGGGCGCCACCGATCTTGGGGGCCTGAGCGCCAACGGCGATCACATCTCTCCCGAGCACCCGTTCCCTTCGCCGCACCAGGTGCGCAAGCAGCTGCAAGCGGACGGTGTGGCGCTGACCGAGCGGCTGTGTGTGTACCCGCAGTACATCGATCAGGATTGGGTTGCGCAGGGCGTGATGGACACGATCAAGCTGAAGTACTGGAGCTTCATCCCACGGCGGGGGTCCGGCCGCACCGACCCTCCGGCACCGATCAGGCCCCGACCTGGTGGCGGGCGCGATCGCGAAGGGCCGCGACGGCGTCGCGCTCAGCCCCGAGGAGTTGACGGCGCTGTTCGCGGAGTCAAGGCCAGAGGCGATCGAGGAGATCCGCGCGGCGGCGGACGAGCTGCGCGAGGAGCTGGCGGGCGAGACGGTGACGTTCGTCGTCAACCGCAACATCAACGTCTCGAACGTGTGCGTCGTCGGCTGCGCGTTCTGCGGCTTCGGTCAGGGTAAGCGCTCGCCGGACGCCTACGAGCACGACGAGCAGGAGTTCGCCCGCCGGGTCATCGAGGCGATCGACTACGGCGCGAGTGAGCTCTGCATCCAGTCCGGCATTCATCCCGATTGGAGCCTCGATGACTACCTGCACTGGCTTCGGTTCGCCAAGGCCACCGCCCGGGAGGCCGGAACCGACATCCATCTGCATGCGTACAGCCCGATGGAGATCGCGCACATGTGCGACATCTCGGGGCTGCCTCCGTCCGAGGTGTTCGGCCAGCTGAAGGATGCGGGGCTTGGCTCGACGCCGGGGACGGCCGCCGAGGTGCTGCACGATGGCGTGCGGGAGAGGATCAGCCCGAACAAGTTGCCGGTGGCGCGTTGGGTGGAGATCATCGAGGCCTCGCACTACGCCGGGTTGCGCTCGACCGCGACAGTGATGTTCGGCCACATCGAGGAGCCGTGGGAGCTGGCCGAGCACATGCGCGTCATACGTGAGCTGCAAGAACGAACCGGTGGGATCACCGAGTTCGTGCCGCTTTCGTTCATCCCGTTTCAGACGCTGCTTGGCCGCACGCATGGCGTCGAGGAGATCTCACGCGAGGAGAACTTGAAGCACACCGCGGTCTTCCGCTTGGCGCTCGGCAGGACCGTGCCAAGTTTGCAGGCTTCGTGGGTGAAGATGGGGATCGAGGTGGCCACCGAGTCGCTGCGCTGGGGCGTGAACGATCTGGGCGGGACGCTGATGGAGGAGTCGATCAGCCGCCTCGCCGGCAGCTACCACGGTACGCGCCTGGACCCTGAGCAGCTCGTTGCCGCCGCGCACGAGGCCGGCCGGCCGGCAGCCGAGCGCACGACCCTGTACGAGCTCAGGCGTCGTTACCCTGTGACGAGGACAGGCGAGCTGCCGGTCGCTGTTGCCAGCTAACGGAATAGGTCTTCATCCAGCGGTCGTAGCAGTGCCGCCGCGCCGGGGCCGTCCTCGGCAGTGACGAACCGCTCGAGGCCGTCGATCAGCACGACGGGCTCGCGCGAGTCCTTCGCGCGGGCGAGGTCGGCGCACGAGGCGGCGGCGTCGGCCACGGCGATCCAGGTGGCGCGCAGCTCCAGGCCGACCGAGTCCACGCGCCCGCGCCAGTCCTCCAGCGGCGCCATCCCCGCGCAGCCGATCGCCACGTCGCACTGCCCGTGGCGCCAGGCGCGGCCGAAGCTGTCGGTGATCAGCACCGCGGGCGCCGCGCCCGTCAGCTCGCGCAGGCGCGCGCGCAGCGCGCGCGCCGAGGCGTCGGGGTCGCGGGGGAGCACGATCAGGCTCTCGATCTCATCCTCGCGAGCGGCGTTGGAGGCGTCGACCCCGGCGTTCGCGCAGACGAAGCCGTGGTGGGTGCGGCTGATCAGCACGCCGTTCGCGGCGCGGAGGATCTCCGCGGACTGGTCGAGCACGACCTGCACCGCGCGTGCATCCTTGCCCTGCTCTGTGGCCAGCTCCTGCGCTCGCGCGCCGGGCTCGACGTCGGCGAGGTCGACCACGGCGCCCTCGGCCTTCGAGACGGCCTTGTGCGCGATCACGACGATCTGACCGTCGTGCAATGGAGTCGCCAGCGGTTGCTCGGCGTGCAGAGCCTGGACGATCAACGTCGCCAGGTCGTCCCCTGCGCGCACCTCGGGAAGACCGGGAAGGGCAAATGCGGAGAGGCTCGCCACGATCCGCTCCGTCTCAGGCGGAGGTCGTGATGATGGGCTGTTCCTTGGCCGCGGTCCGGTCGAGCACCGCTCGAGTGCGGGAGGCTCCGAGGCGCTCCGCAGAGAGTCGCGCACGCAGCGCATCGAGGTCCTCGCCGGTGTCGATGTCCAACAGCAGCGACGCCGGCCGCTCGATGCGCCAGGAGACCTCAGCGGCAATCGCAAGTTCGCGGTGGCGCTCACAGCTACCAGGCCCAAAGCTGGGGGGGATCGCGCCGGGGGGCGCGAGCAGCAGGCCGTTGGTGCCGGTTCCGTGCCGGTCGGGAACGATCACGACCTCGGGCTCGCCGCTTGCTGGTGGGCTCAGCAGCGCCGCGAGCTCATCGGGATCGAGCGTCGGACAATCACCAGGGACGCACAGTGCGCGCTCCATCCCCTCGGTGAGTGCACGCTCGATGCCGAGGTTCACGGCGGCGCTTTGGCCGTCTCGCGCGGTGTCGTCGATCACGATTGCTCCCTGTGCGTGCGCCACCTCGGCCACGGACGGCTCACCGGTGACGACGATCGTGCGCTCGATCAAAGCGGTTTCGCTGAGTGCCGCGAGCACATCCCCGACCATCGCGCGTGCCAGCTCCAGCCGCAACGGATCAGCAACGCTAGCGCCCAGGCGCTGCTTGGCTCCAGCGAAGTGCTTGACGGGCAGGATCGCGGCGGTGCGCATGCCGCAGACGATAGTGAGGGGAGGGCGCGTGAGGGGAGGGCGCGCTACCAGCCGAGCAGCATCAGGCCGATCGTGACTCCCGGTCCAATCGTCACCATCAGGCCGCGTTCGCCGGGCTCGGGCGCATAGCGCTCGATCGTGTCCTTGAGCACATACATGATCGATGGGGTGCCGACGTTGCCATGCTCGGCCAGTGCGCTCCAGCTAGTCGCGACATCCTCGCGGGAGAGCTCGAGCGCGGTCTGGACGTTTTCGATGATGCGCCTGCCGCCAGGGTGCACGATCCAGTGGTCGATGTCGGAGTGCTCGAGGTGGTTGCGGCGCAGAAAGCTCTCAGCTACGGCCGGCAGCCCGGCGCCGGCCAAGTCGGGCAGCTCGCGAGCGAGATGCAGGTAGCTGTCCTGGTTGGAGAAATGGAGACTGACGGCGTCGTGGGTGTCCGCGATCTGGTGGACCTGGGAGGCGAGGATCGCCGGTCCGCCTGCACGGGGGTCGCGCGAGAGCAACGCGGCGGCGCAGCCGTCACCGAAGATCGCCGAGCCGACGGTCTTCGCTTTCGGGTCGTTCGGGGTGGCGCGCATGAGCGTGCTGCTCATGCTCTCGGCAGCCACAACCAGCGTCTTGCGCTCGGGGTGCTCGTGCAGAGTCTGGGAGGCGAGCTTCATCAGCGGCACTCCGCTGGCACAGCCGACGCCTGTGATGTGGTACTTGTCGGTCGTGGGGTCCATCGCGTAGTGGTCGATCAGACGGTGCGCCAGCGTGGGAACGCCGAGTGAGTAGAGGCTCGCGCTGATCACGGTGCCGATCTCCTGGGGATCGACCTGCAGCGCGTCGACCGCCCTGATGGAGCGCTCCAGCAGTTCCCGCTCGACCTGTGGGGTGCGGTCCTGAAGCCTTAGCGCGAGGAACTCGTCGCTCAGTTCGAGATGGCGGCGCTGCACGCCGCTGCGGGCGAAGATGCCCTCGGCGAACTCGTCGCCCTCCAACCCGAGACGCTTCAGGACCTGTGCCTGGGAGAGGACGATCTCCGAGTCGGCGACAGCCAGCGCGGCGATCCGCGGTCCGCTATGGATCGACCGAGGGACGTGCTCGCGCGGCTCTACGGTCGAGATCGGGCCGGTTAGCACGGGGTTCAAAATCGGGACTCCCTGGCTGTCGAGGTTGAGCATTGGAGCTGGTCGGTCGAGCTGATCCGTCGAACCTGCGAGGCGTAGCCTGACCCGTCGAAGCAGCGAAGTCTTGCTCAACGATAGCCGCAAGGCCGGCGCTCGCCGGCGAGCGGATACTGTCCTTACGGAGTTTTTCACGTCAATCTTCGAAGGAGCATGCGCATGAAGCTGATAGGAGCGGGCCTGCCGCGCACCGGCACGTTGACGCAGAAGGTGGCCCTGGAGCAACTCGGCCTGGGGTCCTGTTACCACTGGGTCGACGTGCTGGCTGACCTCGACAGCCAGGTCCCGCTGTGGAACCGCGCGCTCGACGGCGAGGCCGTTTGGGAGGAGGTGTTCGCCGGGCGCGGTGCCACCTCGGACTGGCCCGGGGGCTACTTCTATCGCGAGCTGATGGACTTCTACCCGGACGCGAAGGTGCTTTTGAGTGTGCGCGAGCCCGAGTCGTGGGAGCGCAGCTTCCGCAGCACGATCGTGGACATGTGCTACGGCGAGTCGCTGATTCGCCTGCTCTCGAGTGCCCGCCGCGAGATCGACCCGCGCTGGCGCACCTACCTGGAGCTGGTCGACCGCATGTTCTGGGGTGAGCAGGGCACGTTCGCCGCCGGCCATTCCCCGGCGGAGCTGATCGAGCAGGCCAAGGCTCACGACGAGGCGGTCAAGCGGACCGTCCCGGCCGAGCGGCTGCTTGTGTGGAAGGTCACCGACGGCTGGGAGCCGCTCTGCGAGTTCCTCGAGGTCGATGTCCCCGCCGAGCCGCTCCCGCACGTCAACGACCGCGACACGTTCCTCGAGCGCGTCACCTATGGCGCGATCGACGCGCTACAGGCGTGGCGCGAGAGCCGTCCGCCGTCCGCTGCTTAGGCTATCCCGCAAGCGCCGCCGCGAAGCCGAGGACCTGCTCGGCAACCTGCTTACGAGCGGCGCCGTCGTCCATCCGAGTGTCGATCTGCAAGGTCGGCAGGCGTGAGACGTTTTCATCAGCGACGATCCCGTCCAACAGCTCGCCGTAGAAGTCAGCCACTCCGTCGGCACTGCACTCGAGCGCGGCGAACGCCATGAACGCGGCTGTTGGGCCCTTCAGGACCGCGCCGCCGACGATCGGGCTGACCGCGAGAACGGGCGCGGGCGCGGCGATCAGCGCCTCGCGGATGCCCTGGACGGCGAGGATCGGGGCGATCGAGGCGAGCGGGTTGGAGGGGCCGATCACGATCGCCTGGGCACGCTCGATCGCCGCGATCGCCTCGGCGCTCGGCCGCGCCTGCTCGGCGCCACGGAACTCCAAGCCCTCGACGATGCCCTCGGCGCGCTGGCGGATCATGAACTCCTGGAACGAGCGCCAGCCGGCGGTCGTGCGCACCCATGTGCGTACAGGGTTATCGCTCATCGGCAGCACGCGCGCACGCACGCCGAGCACCTCGTTCAGCCGCGCGAGCGCCGCGGTCGGGTGCAGGCCGTCCTCGGCGCCCAAGCGCGCGCGCTCCAGACACCAGGCCAGGTCGCGATCGCCGAGGTTGAACCACACCTCCAGACCGAGATCCCTGAGCGCGTCCATTACCGCGAACGTGTCTCCACGCAGTCCCCAGCCGCGCTCGTCGATCTGATCGGCCAGCCAGAACGAGATGAGGTCCGGATCGGGTGAGACATGGGCGCCGTAGATCTCGATGTCATCGCCGGTGTTCGCGATCACGGTAAGCCGCTCGGGATCGACGACATCCGCCATGCCCCGCGCGAGCTTGGCGCCGCCGGTGCCACCGGCGAGAATCACAATCTCCCCGTCCATCGTTCCCGCGTCCCCAGACATCACTCCCAGAGTATGTCTGGCAAGCCCGCGAGGCGGATGCCGGCGTGGGCCTTGTAGCGCGAGTTCACCGAGATCAGCATTGCCGTGAGCGACTCGGTGATGCGCGCCATCTCCAGCTTGCCGCAGTCGACGCAGCGCAGGCCCGCGATCCGCTCGATCAGGAGCGCCGCGTCGCGCTTGTCCGCGCGCGCGTCCCCGCACAGGAGCACGTCCTGCTCGAGGGGGTGCGCGAGGTCGGTGAGCGAGGCGGCGCTGACCGTGTGCAGCGCGGAGACGACGCGCACTCCCGCGGGCGCCATCTCCAATGCCTGCTGGGCCGCGGAGCCCTGCCAGACACCGAGCATGCGCGTCGCCTTTCCGCTGACCGCGGCCGCGAGGGGCACGGTCGCGTCGATCAGCAGTTGACCGGGCGTGAGTGCGTCCTTCAGGTTGGCGAGTGTCTCGGATTGGTTGCGGAACGGCACGCTCAGGATCACCGTGTTCGCCGCGCGTACGGCGCCCGCATTGTCGTGAGCTGAGAAGGAGCCGCCGGGCACGATGGCCCTTGCGCGCTCGGCGGTTTCCGCTCCACGGGCCGCGTCACGCGAGCCGATCGCGACGGGCACTTCGGCGCTGGCGAGGCGCACGGCGAGACCGAACCCCAGCGCGCCCGAGGCTCCGACGATGGCGACCGGGTCGATCGGAGTGGAGGACACGGCGGCTGAGTATAGGCTTCCAGCGGATGACACCGAAGACCGTGACGATCCGGGAGGTCGGCCCGCGCGACGGCTTTCAGAACGAGCCCGAGACGATCCCGACGGAGCGTAAGGTCGAGCTGATCGACGCGCTCGCGCGCACGGGCGTCAAGCGCTTGGAGGTCACGAGCTTCGTGCGCCCCGATGTGATCCCGCAGCTCGCCGACGCGGGTGAGGTGCTCGAGCGGATCGACGTGTCTGAGGACGTCGCGGTCAGCGTGCTGGTGCCGAACGAGCGCGGGCTGGACGCGGCGCTAGAGCACCACGCGAAGATCGATGAGATCAACGTGTTCATGTCCGCTTCGGAGACGCACAACCAGAAGAATGTAAACCGCTCGATTGAGGAGTCGCTGGCAGGTCTTGTCGTCGTGTTGGGGCGGGCCCGGGAGGCGGGACTGCGCTGTGAGGCAGTGATCTCGACGGCGTTCGGCTGCCCCTATGAGGGCCGCGTTTCGCCCGAGAGCGTGCTCCACCTCGCGCAGAGTCTGCACTTCGCGGGCGCGCAGGAGATCGGCTTCGGCGACACCACTGGGATGGCCAACCCGCGTCAGGTGGGCGAGTTCTTCACGGCAATGCGCCAGCATCTGAAAAGCCCAGCGGACGGAGTCCAGCTGACAGCTCACTTCCACAACACGCGCGGGCAGGGCCTGGCAAATGTGCTCGCGGCGCTGGAGGTTGGGATCGACAGCTTCGAGTCGAGCTTCGGCGAGCTGGGCGGCTGCCCGGTTCCGCCCGGCGCAACCGGGAACATCGCGACCGAGGATCTCGTCTCGATGTTGGAGGAGATGGGAATCGACACCGGCATCGATCTGGAGGCGCTGCTCGCGTGCGCGCGGCGTGTGCAGGGGATCCTCGGCCGCCCGCTGGGCAGCCACACGCTGGTAGCCGGCCCGATCGACTGGCGCTAACCCGCCGCGGCCGTCTCGGCCTCCGCCGCCTCCCCGGCCTCGCGCGCGCTCTCGCGCATCGCCGCGACGCAGTACTCCTGCACGGAGACCTCGAGCTCGAGCGTCTGGGCGAGCGTGGGGCGAGCGGAGGCGTCCATCACGCGCTTGGCGCGTCCGACCGCCACGTGCGAGTTCGCCAAGAGCTCGTCCACCAGTGCCTGCGTCGCCTGTTCCAAGTCATCCGGCGCGACGACGCGGTTGAGCAGGCCGATGCTTTGCGCCTCGGCGGCGTCGATCGTGCGGGCGGTCATGATCAGCTCCTTCGCGCGCCCGAGCCCAACGACCGCGGGCAGCCGCGAGGAGCCGCCGACGTCGGGGATGATCCCGAACTTGACCTCGGGCAGGCCGAGCTGCGCGTCATCGGAGGCGATCCGCAGGTCGCAGCCGAGTGCGACCTCGAGCGCGCCGCCGAAGCAGGCGCGGTGGATCTGGCAGATGACCGGCTTGGGCATCGCTTCGCAGAGGTTCGCGCAGTCGAGGAAGACGTTGCGGAACGGCCGCAGGACGCTGGGGTCGCCCGCGAAGGAGGCGAGCTCGCCGAGGTCAACGCCTGCGGAGAAGACTGGCCCCTCGCCGCGCAGCACCACGCAATGCACGGAGGCGTCGTCACCCGCCGCCCGCAGCGCATCCCCGAGTTCCAGGAGCAGCGCCTGGTTCATCGCGTTGCGCTTCTCCGGGCGGTTCAGCACGATGTGCCGAACCGCGCCGCGATCCTCGGTGGTGACGAGGCTCATGAGAGGTCCAGCACGGTCTGGGGTGCGGGGATCACGTGGTCCTCGATTCCCTCTGAGGGAATGATCGCCGTACCGAGAGCGAAGAACTCGATCACGTGAGAGCCCCAGCCGTGGGACTTCTCGCTGATGTGCACACCGACGATGCCCTCGGCCTGGGCCTGCAGCGCCTCGGCCTGCATCCGCTCCATCGCGAGCTCACGCGCGTCATACAGCGCCTGGGTGAAGTTGGGCAGCTCCACGTTCTTACCCGTGTTGCCGATCGACTGGCGCCAGCCCTGGTGGGCGACGTGGTAGACACAGGAGCCCATCACCATCCCCACCGGGCGGTGTCCCGTTTGCAATAGCGTCCAGAACTCCTGGCCCGAGAGGTCGCTGGTGAAGGGGCGGCCCGATGGCGCGCGGTGCAACTTGCCCTTGCGGTGCTTGACGGCGGTGCCCATGGCGATGAACTCAGCCATGCTCTCACCCCAGTCATAACGACCAATCTCCAGGCGCACACCCACCACTCCATCGGCGCCGAGCTGCTCGGCCTCCTCCTCCATACGCGTCATCGCGAGCTCCCGCGCCTCGTACATCGCCTGGGAGAGAACCTCCATCTCCTGGCTCTGCTTCCATTGCGCCTGTTGATAGCCGATGTGATAAATCGAACTACCAATAACAAGTCCTAGAGGTTGAAATCCCGCTTGGCGGACGAGTAGGAACTCATTGACTGACAGATCACTCGTGAACAGGCCTGAGCGATTCTGTTGCAGACGCGCGGTGCCCGCCTCGGGCACACCCTCCGTGCTGCTGGGGTCATAAGCCATGTTGTTGTGTCCTTTGGGCGATGTTGGAGAGAGAGAAAAAGAAAGAAGAGGAAGTAAAGAAAAGGGAGAGGGAGATTCAACTCAGGGAGAGGATTTTTAATGGTGGCGCTTCAGTCGTCTTGGCGGCGAGCGCCGGCTCCTCGCGGACGACGGTGCCCATCACGTGGAAGGTCACCTCGAGGTCTTTCGACTCATACATTCCCCGTTTGACCGCGTGGGTGCGGCTGTGCTCTGAGATCTCGACGCCGATCACACCGTCGCCACCGAGCTCGTGCACCTGCGCGCTGACGAAGCCCATCGCCTTCTCGCGCGCTTCATAGACGCCCTGGCTGAAGTCGACGAGCTCCTGATTGGCCCACGAGCCTCCCCCGCCGCCCGCCAAGCCTCCCCCGCCACCCAGCAGGCCCCCGCCGAAGCCGCTCTGGGCCATCTGCGTCTGGCCCGAGGCTGGGACGTAGTGCACGCTGGTGTGGGCGGCGATTCCCACTGGACGCACGCCGGCTTCGCAGAGCAGCGCGAACTCCTGGCCGGTGAGGTCGCTCAGGGCGGTCTGCCGGCTGGGGTCGCGCATCGCCTCGGGCAGGCGCACGGCGGTGCCGACCGCGATGAACTCGACCGAGCCGGGCGCCCAATCGTGGGCGCCCGTGGTGATCTCCACCGCGACCACGGCGTCGGCGCGACACGCCTGGGCCTCCTCCAGCAGGCGCCCGAGCGCCAGGCGGCGGCTCTCGTTGTAGGCGTCGGACAGCACGCGCACCTCGGTCGGGACGTTGTAATAGGTCGGCTGCCAGCCGACGTGGTAGATCGAGGAGCCCATTACCTGCGTGATCGGCTCCACACCGAGCCGCGCGAGGGCGCTCCATTCGCTCACCGCCAGGTCGCTGCTGAACACCGTGGCGCCCGCCTGCCCGCTCGTCTCGGCGACAGTCCCCTCAGACCCTTGTGCGCCGGTCGCGGCCCCCGCAAACCGCGCCAGCCGCTCTGCGGCGGCCACCGGAATGTGGCCCTGTTCGATCAGCTCCAGCGACTGGGCGGCACGCTGCTCCGAGCGCTCGGCTGCGTCACGCCGCGCCTGGGCGGCGGCTTGATCGGCCGCTTTCTCCTCCTCGCTCTTTTTGTGAAACAGCGGGCTCATCGCAGCAGCCCTTCCAGTGCGACTCGGTCTCGCTCTGAGACCTCGGCCCCGCGAGTGACGCCGTCGACGAGCGCCGCGATCCAGTCGGCCATCGGTAGCTCCTGGCGGCTCAACGTAATGCCGCGCACCACCTTGTGGCGTGTGCATCGGGTGTGCTGGTCTTCGCGGAGTAGCTCGAACTGCTCATCGCCAAGCGGTACGGCGATCCGCCGTACCTCCCGGCGCTTGGAGCGAAAGCCGCCGACCTTGTGGCGCTCCACAGAGGCGATCCCGGGCAGCGCCTGCTCGAGGCTGGTTGCCAGTGCCTCGATCGAGATCTCCAGGTCCGCCCCATCGGCACGCAGGGCAGCAGCCGGAAGGTCGATGTCGAGGTTCTCCTCGGCGGCCATGACTGCAGGCTACCTCTACTTCGTCCTAGTAGGCTCCGGGCTCATCAACGACGATTGAGGGGACGATGGCGGAGATCAAAAAGGTGGGCGTGCTCGGAGCCGGGCTGATGGGGCACGGGATCGCGCAGGTGGCCGCGCAGGCCGGCTACGAGGTCGTGCTGCGTGAGGTCGACGACGCGACTCTGGCAAAGGGGATCGGCAAGATCGAGAAGCAGCTCGCGCGGGCCGTCGAGAAGGGCAAGTCCAGCCAGGAGGACGCCGACTCCGTACGTGGGCGCATCCACGAGACCACCGACTACAAGGACCTCGAGGACTGCGACCTCGTGATCGAGGCGATCACCGAGAGCCTGCCGCTGAAGCTCGAGATGTGGCGGGAGGTCGACCAGATCGTCAAGGCAGAGGCCGTGTTTGCGACTAACACCTCCTCGCTGTCGGTGATCGAGCAGGCGGCGTCCACGAGCCGTCCGCAGCAGTTCGTCGGCCTGCACTACTTCAACCCCGCGCAGGTGATGAAGCTGGTCGAGGTCGTGCGCTGCGTGACCACCTCTGATGAGGCGTTCGACACGGCTTTGGCCTTCGCCAAGTCGGAGGGCAAGCTGGCGATTCCGACTAAGGACAAGGCAGGCTTCATCGTCAACCGGCTGCTGGTGCCATATCTGCTCGACGGGATGCGAGCCTATGAAGAGGGGGTGGGCTCGGTGAGCGAGATCGACGAGGCGATGAAGGCCGGCGCGGGCCACCCGATGGGGCCGCTGACGCTGTCGGATTTCGTCGGGCTGGACACGCTCGGCTCGATCTGCGACGTGCTGTTCGACGAGTTCCGCGAGCGCCGCTTCGCGCGGCCGCCGATGCTGCGCAAGATGCTCGCGGCCGGCTGGTTCGGGCGCAAGTCCGGGATCGGTTTCTACGACTACTCGGGCGACTCGCCGGTTCAGAACCCGGGGATCTGACGCCGCCGTGGCGACTCCCGGCCTCGTGAAGATCGCGAGCACAGCGGTGTCGAACGCCGTGGTTGGGCTGACATGAGCGACCTGCGCGCCGCCCGCGAGCGCGCGCTCGGCGGCGGTCCGGAGCGCCACCGCGAGAAGGCGCGCGAGCAGGGCAAGCTGCCCGTTCGCGAGCGCGTGGCGCTGCTGCTCGACGAGGGCTCCTTCGCCGAGGAGGCGCTTTTGGCCAACTGGGACGGCGAGGGCCTCGGCGCCGATGGCGTGGTGACAGGCGTCGGAATGGTCGATGGCCGGCCGGTGGCGCTGATGGCCAACGACCCGACGGTCAAGGCCGGCTCGTGGGGTCCGAAGACCGTCGAGAAGATCCTGCGCATCCAGGAGCGCGCGCTGAGCCTGCAGATCCCGATGGTCTACCTCGTCGACTCGGCGGGGGCGCGGATCACCGAGCAGGTGCAGATGTTCCCCGGCAGGCGCGGCGCCGGGCGGATCTTTTACAACCAGGTACGCATGTCGGGCGTCGCCCCGCAGGTATGCGTGCTGTTCGGCCCGAGCGCCGCCGGCGGCGCCTACATCCCCGCCTTCTGCGACATCGTGATCATGCGCGAGGGCAACGCCTCGATGTATCTCGGCTCGCCGCGGATGGCGGAGATGGTGATCGGGGAGCAGGTCAGCCTCGAGGAGATGGGCGGCGCGCGCATGCACACGAGTGTGTCCGGGTGTGGACACCAGCTCGTGAAGGGCGACGCGGAGGGCATCGAGACGGCCCGCCGCTACCTCTCCTATCTGCCGACTAGCTGGGAGGCGGAGTCTCCAAGCGTTGAGCCTGCCGCACCATCGCTCGGGTCGCCGCCGATCGCCGACCTGATCCCGGCGGATGAGAACAAGCCGTTCGACATGAAGCTGCTGATCGACGCGCTCGTCGATGGAGAGTCGTTTATGGAGATCCATCCGCGCTGGGCGAAGGAGCTGATCGTCGGCTATGCGCGCCTCGAGGGTCACGTGCTGGGGATCGTCGCCAATCAGCCGAAGCACAAGGGGGGCGTGCTGTTCGGCGACTCCGCCGACAAGGCCGCGCGCTTCATCTGGAACTGCAACGCGTTCAACGTCCCGCTGCTGTTCCTCGCTGACGTGCCGGGCTTCATGATCGGCACGCAGGTTGAGCGCCAGGGGATCATCCGCCACGGCGCGAAGATGATCAGCGCGGTCTCCGAGGCCACCGTTCCGAAGATCTCGGTGGTCGTGCGCAAGGCCTACGGCGCTGGGCTGTACGCGATGGCCGGCCCGGCCTTCGAGCCCGACTGCTGCATCGCGCTACCGAGCGCCTCAATTGCGGTGATGGGGCCGCAGGCGGCGATCAACGCCGTCTACTACAACCAGCTGCAGGCGATCGAGGACGAGTCAGAGCGCGCCGCGAAGACCGAGCAGCTGCGTGAGGAGTACGCCGCTGACATCGACATCCTGCATCTGGCCTCAGAATTGGTGATCGACGCCGTGATCGAGCCCGAGAACCTGCGCGAGGATCTGATCCGCCGCTTCGCCCACGCTGCTTCCAAGCAACGTGCTTGGCCCGCCAAGCACAACCCGGTGACGCCGGTCTAAGAGGCCGGTCTAGAAGGCCGATGGACGCCGGTCTAGGAGGCCGACGGATACTCCGAGGCTGGAGGAGGAGGCGGCGGAGGAGCCGATGAGCAGGAGGCCTTGGCGGAGGCGGCGGAATAGGAGGCCCTGTGTGCCCGCGGCGCGCGTCTGCTCGTCCTGGAACGGCGGGTAGGTCTCGGTCAGCAGGAAGACGTAGGCGTCCGAGCGCGCCATGTAGGAGTTGACGAGCACCATCAGGTCGAACAGCCCGCGCGGCATCTTGCCCGATGACGAGAATCACAAACCATGCGGCGATCGCACCGATTTTGAGCAGCAATTCCATCACGTAGCGCAGGATCAAGATCGGGATCGCGAGGATGATGCGAAAGAGCGTCTTCAGGCGGCTGTAGTGCTCTAGGGGACCCGCGAACTGGAGGCGCACGGGGTAGGCGGGATCGTCGGAGCCGCCGAAGGAGGGGTAGGGGTCGCACAGCAGCGAGGTGTACGCGGTGACTCTCGTGAGAAAGCGGTTGTATCCCGCGACGAACTCGTACAGCCCCTGCGGGTAGCGGGCGGTGAACACGATCGCGAACCAGGCGACCAGGATCGCGATCTCCGCGAGGATTGCGTACAGAACCCCCCAGATCGCCAGCGGAATCACCAGGATCAGCCTGAAGAAGGCGGTCAGCCGGTTGCGTCGCTCGATGTAGTCGACCTCGAAGGTGACGGGATAGGACATGAGCTGCTCCCCCTTTGTAGTGCGGTGACGCTCCTCGAGCTCATCCTAAAGCGGTTCTCGGTGTTCGTGTCGATTTTTTCTTTCGACTAGATTGCCTGCGATGGACGCCACCGACCTCGCCTTCGCCGGCATCGCCAAGCAGGCCGAGCTGATCGCGGCGGGGGAGATCTCCTCACGCGAGCTGGTGGACCTGTACCTGGAGCGGATCGACCGCTATGACCCGCGACTGAACGCGTTCAGAGTCGTATTCGCTGAGCGCGCGCGGATGGAGGCCGACCAAGCCGACGCCCGCCGCGGCGCGGGCGGGGAGTCGAGTCAGCGGCCGCTATTGGGCGTGCCGATCGCGGTCAAGGACGAGATCGACATGGCCGGCGAGGTGACGGCGCTGGGCACGAACGCCTATGGCGATCCCAAGCAGGCGGACGGGGAGGTGGTGCGCCGCCTGCGCGAGGCGGGCGCGGTGATCATCGGCAAGACGAACGTGCCCGAGCTGTGCATCTGGCCCTTCACCGAGACCGCCACCTGGGGAGCCACGCGCAACCCGTGGGATCTCCAGCGCGCACCGGGCGGCTCGAGCGGTGGCAGCGCCGCGGCAGTGGCCGCCGGCCTGGTGGGCGGGGCGCTGGCGGGCGATGGAGCAGGATCGATTCGCATACCGTCGGCGTGGTGCGGGTTGTTCGGCCTGAAGCCCCAGCGTGGCCGTATCTCGATGAGCCCACGCGCGGAGGGCTGGCACGGCCTGACGGTCTACGGCATGCTGACCCGCTCGGTACGCGACACGGCGCTATTCCACGACGTGGCCTCGGGTGCCACGCAGGTCGATCTCGCCCATGCCCCGGCGCCCGAGATTCCGTTTGCGCAGTCTGCGCGCACGCCTCCCGGGCGGTTGCGCATCGCGCTGTCCACGCGCGTGCTGCCGGGTGTGATCCCTCGCCTGGACGCCGACAGGGAGCGCGCGTTGCGGGAGACCGCCGAGCTGCTGCGCTCGCTCGGGCACGAGGTCTCAGAGCGCGACCCGGACTACGGCCTCGGCGCGCTTCCGGCGGTGATCGTCCGCTATCTGCGCGGGATTCACGACGAGGCGCAGGCCATACCCCATCCCGATCGCCTGGAACGGCGCACGCGCGCAACGGCACGTCTCGGCGGGCTGATCCCGCCGGCGCTGCTGCAGCGCTCGCGCGCCGCCGAGGGAGAGCTGACGGCAAGGTTGAACCGCGTGCTCGAGGATCACGACGTGCTGCTGACCCCGGCCACAGCTACTGGTGCGCCGCGTATCGGTCAGCTACAGGGTCGTGGAGCGCTGTGGACCCTCAACGCGGTGATCGGGATGGTCCCCTACAACGCGATCTGGAACGTCACCGGTCAGCCCGCGGCGTCAGTGCCCGCGGGCTTCACCGAGGATGGACTGCCGCTGGCGGTGCAGCTCGTGGGCAGAGCGAACGACGAGGCGACGCTGCTGTCGCTGGCCGCCCAGATCGAGGCCGAGCGCCCCTGGGCGCAGCAGCGCCCGCCCGGCTTCTCGTGAGCGCGGACAGCGCGTCCGGAACGGAGCTCGCTGACGAGCTGCTCGAGCTGGCGGTCGAGGCCGCAAGGATGGCGGGTGATCTCCTGCTGGAGCGTGTGCGACATGGTCGCGAGCAGGCCGTGAGCAGCAAGAGTACGCCGACCGACCTCGTGAGCGAGGCCGACCTGGCGGCCGAGCGGGCGATCAAGGCGCTGCTCGCCGAGCGCCGTCCCGACGACGGCTTCGTGGGGGAGGAGGGCGGCGAGGAGCAGGGTTGCAGCGGCCTGAGCTGGGTGGTCGATCCGCTCGATGGGACGGTGAACTTCCTGTTCGCCATCCCGCAGTGGTGCGTGAGCGTGGCCGTGCGAGACGGCGAGGGAACGCTCGCGGGGGCGGTGTATGACCCAAATCGCGACGAGCTGTTCACCGCGACCCGCGACGGCAGCGCGACGCTGAGCGGCCGATCCAGCGACTTGGTCGCGCCGGCGGGGACTGGGGGAGAGCAGGCAATTGAGCTGACGGGGTCACAGCGTGAGGATCTGGCAACCGCGATGGTCACGACTGGCCTGGCCTACGACGCGCGGGTGCGCGCGGCGCAGGCGCGGGTGCTCGCGCGGGTGATCCCGGAGGTGCGCGACATCCGCCGCTTCGGCAGCGCCGCGCTGGATCTGGCGTGGACGGCGGCCGGGCGCTACGACGCCTACTTCGAGCGCACGGTCAAGCAGTGGGACATCGCCGCCGGGGCGTTGATCTGCCAGCGCGCGGGTCTGCGGATTCTCGAGCTGCCCGTCCACGAGGACCTCCCCTGGGGGATCCTCGTGGCTCCGCCAGCTCTGGCCGAACCGCTGCTGGAGCTGGTCGGGGGACCCGCGTAGGCCGACCCGCTCCGCGTAGATCGACCCGGACTCGCTTAGGTCGAGTAATCGATGCGGCGGGTGGGAGTCGAACCCACACGCCCTTGCGGACAGAGGCTTTTGAGGCCTCCGCGTCTACCGTTCCGCCACCGCCGCATAAGGGTTCGCGAACCCTCTGCGTAGGAGAATATCCGGGGCGTATCCCGGTGCCGCGTCTCGGGGTCCGTATCCGAGCTGCTCGGGCCGTATTCGAGCCGCTCAGGCTGGGAGTGGCGCGGTGTCGGGATAGTCGCCCGTGCCCGTGCCCGTGCCCGTGCCCGTCCCCATGCTGGTGCTCGTGCCTGTGCCCGCTCCCGCGGTCGGATCGCGCCGCTCGACCTCCACATTCCAGCCTTGTTTGAAGCCGCGCATCGCGAACACCACGAGCAGGATCTGCACGGGGACGATCAGCAGCGTGATCACTCCCAGCAGGCCGGAGTTGAGGCCGGCCTGCGCGAAGCCGGACTTGTTGCGTGCGAACCAGCCCGGTCCCGCCACGAGCGCAAAGAAGCCCAGCAGCACGGCGATCCCCGCCCCTAGAGGCAGCACGCCGCGGCTCCAGCGGCTGGCGTAGTACGCCATCAGCAGATAGACGAGGACGAAGGCGATCTGGATCGGCAGGGCGCCCTCCAGCAGGCTCCAGCCGCCGATCGTGTTGATCAGCATCAACGCGGCGGTCACGAGCAGCAGCAGCACCACAATCACGCGCGTGCCCTGCACGACCGGCTTGTCGCGGTTGGGGTGGGTGATGATCACGCCGCGCGCGCGGCGATCCGCCAGCTCGCGGTCACGAAGGGTAGAGGACATCGTGGGAAACCATACAATCTCGAGCGGTCTCCGTGTGCGCTGCGCGCAAAGAGCGTTTCTGTGCGCAACGGCGTATCGGGACCAAATGCGGGCGTGGTGGAATTGGTAGACACGCTGGCCTTAGGAGCCAGTGGGCGTAAGCCCTTGGGGGTTCGAGTCCCTTCGCCCGCATCGTCCTGCGTCGGTAGCGCTCGGTGGCGGTCCCGAATCACCCGGCGTGCGTGGGCTGCTGAGGCGAGGCGTGGCTGCGCGCTACGGGTTGGGCGCGATCGTCTGGCGCTGGACGTACCAGGCGGCCTCGATCGGGTTGAGGAAGTGCGGCGGCTCCTCGACCTGCAGGCGGTTGTCGTAGTTGGCGTTGTATCCGTATGCGTGGAATTTACCTTCGTAGTTTGCGCCGGAGTACCCATTTGTGTACAGCCCGGCCACCGCGCCGTAGATCTTCAATGGGCCCAGGGTGGGTTCGCCACAGCTGAAGTTATCGACGATCACGCCGTGTTTTACGGCCAACATCGCGGCGTAGATGGTGGGTTCATGCAGGTCTTTGCTCGAGTTGGGGGCGTCGCAGGAGAACAGCCCGTTGTCCGTGTATTCACACATCCTTACAGTGGAGTTGAAGTTCTCGGTTACGCTCTGGTACTGATTGCATTTTTCATCAAGCCACTTCCCGGCAACGGATTTCGCCAGTTTTTCGTTTTCGCCTGCGGTGTATTTCGCTCCCCGCGCAAACGTTACATTCGTCAGTGATGGGGATAGACTAAGTAGCTGTTTGGCTTCTTTGAGTTTCCCGGTATTTTCGAAGGCTTCAAATACTTTGGTGGACACATTTTCTTTTAGCACAACTACTTCAAATTCGGAGCCGGCAGTTTTGACTTCGACCTCCAGTTCTTTGCCGAGCGTGGGGCTTTTTGGTTCGACCTTGATGACTTCTTTCTGCGTTGCGCCTTCGAGTTCGGGAGCTTTTCCTTCGTACGTTTCCACCACTGGGTGGTAGATACGCACGAAGTTGTTTGCGATCAAGCCCAGCAGGGCGTTGGTCGTAGGTGTTTCGCCGCTGACCGGGGTGGTGATGTTACCGTTGATGATGACGTCGTTTTCGGCCGCAATCGTCAGCGACTTGGTGTATTCGCCGTGCACATACACGTTGCCGCACGTCGTATCGGACACAGCTCCTACTTCGTTGCCGGCGTACCTTGGTTTGGGGCCGAACGGGGAATACGCTTCTGAGCAGCCCCCGGTAACGTAGATTATCCCGTTGGGGGGATACGCCACCCCTGGAGTCGTTGTTTCTTCTTTGCCAGGAACTTTGCTACCTACGTGCGTCTTGACGGTCATCGTGCTTCCTTCTAGGATGATTTCCGTCTTTTCTTCGTAGAGGTAAGCTGATTCGACGATGTGTTTCAGTTCTTCATCGCCGGGCGGCGGTTCGATTGACAGGGTTTCCTTCGGCGGGATGTGTTTGCCTTTGAAGACGGGCGTTGAAGCTTCGCCGCAGATCCCCTCGTTGGAGTAGCCTTCACCTGTGGGTTTGCCACCGTTGCCGAATTCGATGCGATCGGTTTCGTTGCGACCAAAGGTGGGCGAGCCGCATATCCCGGCGTGATCCGCCGTGTGCATGGGGCCGTTGACCGATTCTCCACCAAAGAAGAAGTTATCGGCGCAGCGGAGCGGAGACCCGCCCTGGCCAGGCCGTACTTCGAAGAAGTTGCCACATTCAGTGAAGTAGTTCGGTTTCCCGGTGGGTGGTTCGCCGTAGATCACAGGGTCGCCGGTTTCGTACTTCGTATACCAGACGTAGCTGACGAAGTTGGCGTTCCTGAACGTGGCCACGATCGTGCGTTCCTCCCCTTCGGAGTAGCCGGTCGACTCGATGCGGAACGTCCCGGTGGCGGAGCCTTCCTCTTCGACCATCGTTTCGACCAAGTGGAGGGGATCGCATTTGTGGTCCGCGACCAGTTTATCGCTTTCCGCAGGCAGCAGCTGAATTGCGTATTCCTCGTTTGTGGGCGGACTGGTGCTGCTGGCTTTGGGCACTTCAACCTTTTTTAGCGGGTTTTCATCTACTTGGTTCAGCGCTTTGTTTTCGCTCGGCGGCGAAGTGCAGTAGCTCAGGTAGTTGCCGTCCTGGGTCAGGTGGTACTCGTAGTCCTCGATCCCCGCCTGGGCAGCGTAGTAGGCCTTCTTCTGGGCCCGATCGGTGTTCGTCAGGTGGATTTCGCCGTTTGCCGCGGTGAACGCGGCAACCATTAGCAACGAGGTGACGAACATCACGCCGAGCACGACGATCAGCGTGAAGCCCTCCTGCCTGCCGATGGTTACGGCACGGTATAGAGATCGGGGAGCGAGTTTCGTCATATCTGAGCGCATGGTAGGTTGGTGTTACCGGCTTCTTCCGAGGACGGGGTGAAACGGAAGATCGCCGAGTCTTCCAACGCGATGGGCTGATCGCCTTTGGCCAAGATGCCTTCTTTGCCTTCGGGTGTCAGAGTGAAGCTCATCGTCACCTTGGCGACCTTTTCGGCTTCTGTTTCTGTTGGTGATTTTTCTATCGCCATTGTAGAGTTACTCATGTGTTCTGGATCAAGTTCGCCGAGTTTAGCTTCGCCAGTTTTGATCTTAGTATCGGTTGACGCATAATAGCGGTAGTACTGAAAAATCGGTATGAGTTCTGGTAGGTGCGTGGTTTCGTTGATGACTTCCGTCTGTTTGACACCGGTGAGCAATATGTGCACGGTGGGTTCTGGGGTTTCATGTTCGGTGAATTTGAAAAGGGGGGTGGTTCCTGAGCTCGGCCGGGATTTTTCAGTGAGGGTGCCTTCCGCTTTGTTGTAGGTGATTTCGTGCAGTTTGACGCTCGACAGCGAGGATATGGGTTCACTTTTGCCATTCAGCGGACTGGTTTCGCTAACAAATTTGATCGTGTTTTCGTTGCTTTTTGGTTCGATTGGCGTGATGGTGACCGCAACGCAGGCAGAATGCAGCTGCAGCATGATCTTCTCCAGCGCGACGCGCCCCGTCTGGTCGACGTGCGCGCGCGCGGTGACGCGCGAGACGTCGCTCGTCGTGAATTCGAGCAGCGAGAAAGCGCCGAGGCTCACGATCATTCCGATCACCATCGCGACGAGTACCTCAACCAGCGTGAAGCCATGCTCATAGCGCAGGCGGATATGTGGAGCGTTCCCTGAGCTCATGGGCAATGTCCTGAGCTCACGGTTCCGGCTCCTGAGGGTGTGCCGCTGGGTTCGAGGCCTAGGTAGATGGTTGCGATGCCAAGCGCGGTTTTGCCGTTTGTCCAAGTCGTGGAGGAAGGACCGGTAGTGCTGTTGTTTTCAAATGAGCCTTCCCACTTCTTTTCCGTGCCGGCGATTGTGGCTCCGACGCACATCGAGTATTTGCCAAACGGCAGGCCGGGGTGTTCTAGGGCACCACTGGGCGTGCTCGTGAACGAACGCTTGGCGCCACAGCCATCGGTGGTGCTGCCGGTCGCGGTTGTGACAACGGTCCCTTCGTGAGCCGAGTTGTAGCCACTCATGACCTTGATTTTGACCGGTCCCAGTCGCACGGTGGCGGTCGTGGTGCTGCCGGGAGTGACTTCCTTTTCTTCGGCTGCGACGAGGGGCACGCTGTTCGCGCTCGGAAGGTCGGCTTCACAGGTGCCGGCGTAGATCGCGTACTTCGTTTTGAAGGGGAAGATCTTCGCGGGCGACGTGATCGTTGTGCTGTAGCTGCCGGGCGTGGGGGGCTTGGGGAACGAGACGAACGTGCTCATCCCCGTGTTGTAAGCGACGAACGAGTCGCCTTCGGCGGGGCTCGACCCCGTGAAGCTCACAGCCAGCTTGGCCGCCAGTCCGATGTTGTAGCCGACCTTCGAGGTGTTCTCGGCCGGGATGTACACACTGGTAGTCGTGCTCGAATCTTCATGGGTGTTTGCGTATCCGTTTGGATCCACGTAGCCGAGCTTGCTGACGTAGATATTGTATTCGCCCGGCGGCACCGCCAGGATCGCGCAGCCGTTGGCGGATGTTTCGAGTTCGTATGAGGTGCTCGCCGGCGATGGTCCCTTGGCGACAACGGTGGCGCCTGGGAGGGCCGTTCCGGATTCTTGGACCTGCACGATCAGCGCGGAGTCGGCCGGCGGGCTGATGATGCCGGTCTCTTCGACCGACTTGCCTTCGCCGATCAACGGCGAGGTGACCTTGGAGGTCGTCTGCAGGTAGTCGGCTTTCGGGGATGTCGAGGTGCAGCTGGAGGTGGAGGTCGGGTCGGAGATGTACTGGGCGGTCGAGACGATCTTGTAGGTACTGCCGTTCTCCATCACTTTTTCTTCAAGCGGGTGACTTTCGGTGAGTTCGGAGAGTCTTTTGATCGGTTCGCTGCGCAGCTGCTCCTCGGCGTGCTCGGCCAGCGCGTCGGCCTGCGAGCGAGCCCGGTCGCGCGCGGTGGCCTTGTTGGTGCTGTCGAGGCCGGTGAGCGTCCCAACGACGATCAGCGCGATCAGGACGGCGCTGATCAGCACCTCGATCAGCGTGTCGCCTCTCTCTGAGGCCAGCGACCGACGACCGATCGGAGATCGGTCCAGGACCCGAAGCTTGGCAGAGAAAGTGCGTATCATCACAAGAGGGTTTAGGACTACATCCGGTTTCGGCATTCCAGAGCCCTGCCTTTAGCGCCAAGGTCGCTGTGCGCATCTATGTCTCAGCGCCCAGAGCGCCTACAATCCGGGGCCGCCCGGGGGACTGGTGTATCGGTAACACGGCGGTCTCCAAAACCGCAACGCGAGGTTCGACTCCTCGGTCCCCCGTTCGAGGTTTGCAGGCCTTCCCTGCAACAGGCCGTTAGGAGGGCTCAGGTGGAGCAGGTTCAGGTAGAGCACGTAGAGGGGCAGTTCGCGGGCGCCAAGGGGCTCGAGATCTTCTGGCAGTCTTGGCAAGGCGACGCCCCGACACGTGGTGTGGTTGTCATCTCGCATGGCGCGGGCGAGCACAGCGGTCGCTACGAGCGTCCCGCGCTAGAGCTCGCTGAGCTGGGCTATCCGGTGTATGCGCTCGACCACCGCGGTCATGGTCGTTCCGGGGGCCGTCGCGCGCTCGTCGATCGTCTCGATAACGCCGCGGCCGACCTGGATGTGCTGGTCGATCTCGCCGGGCGCGAGCATCCAGATACTCCGCTGTTCCTGCTCGGCCACAGCCTGGGGGCCACGATCGCCCTGCGCTACGCGTTGGGACATCAGGACAAGCTGGACGGGTTGATCCTCTCGGGCGCCTTGGCGGTGATCGATCCTCCGCCGGCGCCGGTACGACTCGCGGCCAGGGCGCTCTCGGCGACGATTCCGTGGATGCCTGCCCTGAGCGTCGATCCGGCCACGGTCAGTCGCGACGCCGCGGAGGTCGAGGCCTATCGGACCGATCCGCTCGTGCACCACGGCAAGCTGCCGATACGGACGGTCGCCGAGATCGCCGCCGCGACCGAAGCGTTCCCTGGGCAGGTGGGAAGCCTCACGCTGCCCCTGCTGCTGGTGCACGGCTCCGAGGATCGACTGGTCTCGGTCCAGGGCAGCCGCATGGTGTACGAACGCGCGAGCTCCGAGGACAAGATGCTCGAGATCTACGACGGCCTGTTCCACGAGGTGCTCAACGAGCTGCCAGAGGATCGCGCGCGCGTGCTCGCGGACATCGTCGCCTGGCTGCAAGCCCACACGTAGCTCGAGCCCTCCACACGCGGCTCGAGCCTGATCGCGGATCGGACCGTCGAGGCGTAGATCGGATCGGTCCGCCCTGCGTCGAGGTGCTTCGCATGCTAAAGTCCACAAAATCGATAAAGAAGCTGCAGAATATGTCGATAACGATGAAGAGATCGCGACGAAGAGGGCACCATGAAGATCGATATCCACCAACACCTCTGGACCGACCCGCTCGTGCAGGCGCTCACCGCCCGCCACGAGCTGCCCTTCGTGCGTCACGAGCATGGGCTGACGGTGTTGTATCTCGCGGGCGAGCGGGCCTACGTGATCGATCTCGAGACAGAGGCGCCCGCGCGTCGTGCCGCGCTGGTGGCGCGCGACGGTCTCGACCGTGCGCTGCTGTGCCTCTCCAGCCCGCTTGGGATCGAGTCGCTGCCACGCGCGCAGGCGCAGCCGCTGCTCGATGCCTACCACGAGGGCGCGCTTGCGCTCGGTGGTCCCTTCGGCGTGTGGGGCGCGATCGCGCTCGATCGGCCCAATCCGGCCGATGTCGACCGAGTGCTCGATCGCGGCTGCATCGGCATCTCGCTGCCAGCGGGCGCGCTCGCCGGCGTGCAGCGGCTCGCGCGCCTGCGCCCGGTGCTCGCTCGCTTGGAGCTGCGAGGCGCGCCGCTGCTCGTCCATCCGGGCCCTGGGCTCGGTAGCCGTGCGCGGGTCGTGGGGGAGGCGTCGCTGGAGGATCCGCTCTGGTGGCCGGCGCTCACGCGTTACGTCGCCGAGATGCAGGCCGCCTGGCTTGCGTTCCTCAGCGCCGGGCGCCTCGAGCACTCCGGGCTGCGGATCATCTTCACGATGCTCGGCGGGCTCGCGCCGCTGCATGCAGAGCGCTTGGCCTCACGTGGTGGCCCAGCGCTCGGGGAGCTCGACCCCGACCCGCTGCTGTTCTATGACACCTCCTCCTACGGCCCCGCCGCCGTTCGCGCGCTGGCGGATGCGGTGGGAGGGGCGGGGCAGCTCCTCTATGGCTCCGATCGCCCCGTCGTCGAGCCCGCTCTGCTGAATGGGCCCGAGCTGCTCGATTGGGATCTACTCGCCGATGCTTCCGCGCGTGCATTTGGCCCGATCCGGCTCGGCGTGCCTCGGGACCGATCCCTCTTCGAGGTCCCCATTGCCGCCACTCAATCCCCAAGCGTCCCGGTCGCGCGGGTGGAGGCTCTCCGATGAGATCCCCCCTCGCCTCCACATCCCGCCCGCGCGACCGGGACCTGACCGCGCCCGAGCTGCAGGCGTTCGTCGCCGAGCTCGCGTCGCAACCGGAGCTGTGGATCGGACGCGTCCACCACGACCACACCCAGCGTGTCTACGAGGAGCTGCTCTCAGATGACCATCTGACCGCGTGGCTGATCTGCTGGATGGACGATCACGACACCGGCTTTCACGACCACGACGTCTCCGCGGGCGCCGTCGCCGTGGTCGGCGGTCGCGTGCGCGAGGAGCGCCTGGCGATCGGCGGTCCGCCGCGCGATCGTATTTTTGGACCCACCCAGAGCTTTCACTTCTCCGCGGCTGACATCCATCGTGTGCGTCACGCAGGCGTCGACCCGGCCGTCACGCTGCACGTCTACTCCCCGCCGCTGTTGCGAATGGGGGCCTACGTCGTGGGTGAGGACGGCGTGCTCGAGCGTCACTCCGTCGCGCCCGATGAGGAGCTGCGACCTCTGTCCCTGTCTCCCGCTGTGCCCTAGCCGCGTGCGTCCGCGCCTGGGACCGGTGGATCGGGCTTGCTGCCCGCATGGTGCTCGACGCCGTGCTCGCCAGCGATCAGGATGCAGCTGACCATCTCCGGTGCGAACAGCCCGTGCTCGACCACCCCCGGGGTCGCGCTGAGCCGTGCCGCCAGGTCCGCGGGGTCGCCGATCGGGCCGAAGTAGTCGGCGATCAGGTTGCTATCTGGACTTTCCAGATCTCCCCGCAGCCGCGCTTCGCCCACCTCGGCCAGCGTACGCGTCGCACCGAAGCGCAATACCTCCAGCGGCACCGGTGGGTGCAGCGCGCTCACGGCCTTCTCAGCCGAGGCGATCACCACGAACCGCAGCGACGCCGCGGCGACGATCTTCTCGCGCGTCTGCGCCGCACCGCCACCCTTCACGAGCCATCCGGCCGGGTCGACCTGATCGGCGCCGTCGATCGCGATGTCGAGGCTCGCCGAGCGCATCCAGTGCCTCTACCGTCAATCCCAGCGCCTGGGCCGCTTGCTCGGTCGCGGGCGAGGTTGCCACGTAGCGCACACCGCTCAGCGCGCGTGCCGCGAGCGCCGGCAGCAGGTGGGCGACGGTCGACCCAGTGCCCAGCCCCACGCGCATGCCATCCTTGACCAGTGCGGCGGCGGCCTCGGCGGCGGCGCGCTTGTGGCGCTCGACGTCGTTCATGCGATGGCCCGGACGGCCCGCGCGCGCGGATCGATGTCGCTCAGTGGTGGCGGCTGGTGCCGCGCAGTCGCACGATCGGGCGCCATGGTGGGGGCGAGCGTATCGCTCCGGGTGCCTCTCTGAGGCGCAACCGCTCTGGCGCGTCCGGCTTGTGCAAGAGGAAGCCCTGTCCGATCGAGCAGTCGAGTTCGCGCGCGAGCGCCAGTTGACGGTTGGTCTCGATCCCCACGACGACCGCCGTCAGGCCACTCTCGCGAGCGAGCGCGAGTGTCGCCACGACCATCGCGCGCCGTTCCTTGTCCCGCTCGAAGCCCTGGATCAGCGTGCGGTCGAGCTTCAGCATGCTCAGCGGGAGGCTTCCCGGCAAGCTCAGCGTTGACTGTTGAGCGCCGAAGTTATCGAGCGCGATCGCGACGCCGAGGCGCTTGACGTCCTTCAGCACCGCCCGGGCACGTGCCGGGTCGCGCAGCAGGACCTCCTCGCTCACCTCCAGGCATAGCGACTGCCCAGGCAGTCCGCAGTACTGCAGCGCCTCCTTGACCCGCTCGGCGAGATCGGTCCCCCCGGTCAGCTCACGCGCGGAGATGTTCACCGAGACCGTCATCTCGACTCCATCACGGCGCCACGCGGCGGCCTGCGCGCAGGCCGTGTGGAGCACCCAGTCGCCGATTTGCACGATCAGCTCGCTCTCCTCGGCCAGCGACAGGAAATCCAGCGGCAGCATCGACTTGCCACCGTGAGGGTGCCAGCGCACGAGCGCCTCACAGCCGACCGGCTTGCCGCCCGTGAGCGCCACCAGCGGCTGATATTCGAGCAGCAGCTCGTGGCGAGGCAGCGCATGCTCGAGGCGATCCTCGAGTTCCAGACGGGCGTTGGCCTCGCGGCGCAGATCCTCGTTGAACAATTCGAGGTTGTGCCCACCAGAGCCCTTGGCTCGATACATCGCCACGTCGGCCTCGCGCAGCAGATCCTCGGGCTCGGCCTCCGGGTCGTGGGAGATCGATACGCCCACGCTGGCGAGCATCGAGACCTCGGCCGACCCCACCAGGAACGGCTCCTCCAACGCGTGCAGCACGCGCTCGGCGACGGCTAGCGCCTCGGCGTCGCTATCGAGATCCTCGGCGAGGATCACGAACTCGTCGCCGCCCAATCGCGCCACCGTGTCGCTATCGCGCAGCGTCTCCTCCAAGCGCTCGGCGACGGAGATCAGCAGATGGTCGCCGACGGCGTGCCCGAGGTTGTCGTTGATCGCCTTGAATCGATCGAGGTCGATGAACAACAGCGCGATCGGGCCATGGCTGCGCCGCAGGCGCGCAACGGCCTGGCGGGCGCGGTCCATCAGCAGCAGGCGGTTGGGAAGCTTCGTGAGCGGATCGTGCAGCGCCTGGCGCTCCAGCCACATGCGGTCGGTCACGTCCTTCGCGGCCGCATACCAAGCTACGCCATCGCAGCGGGCGCTCCACAGCAGCCACCGCCACGAACCATCGCGGTGGCGATAGCGGTTGGTGAAATTGACGAACTGGGCGGGCCGGTGGTGTACCGCGAGCGTCAGCGCGAGCGTCTGCTCGAGGTCGTCCGGGTGTACGAGCTCCTGCATCGGCGCCGCTTTGAGCTCCGCGGTGCTCCAGCCCAGCACTTGCTCCCAAGCTGGATTGAGCAGCGTGAACTGTCCATCGAGCGAGATTGCGGCGAGCAGGTCGCTGGTCATCTCGAACAGCCGTGCGATCTGCGCCTCGCCGTGCAGCGGGGAATAGTTGGCGGGTGCGCTGGAGTTGAGCGCTGCGCTGGCGCTAGGGTCGGGGGCCACCTCCATCGAGGTGGCCGCGAGATCGGTCGTCGTCGGATGCGAGCTCATGATCCTGCTTCATCAACTCGACGCTCCCACTCGCTTGCTCGGGCAGGCAACTCATCATTGGACGGATTTACTATGCGAGTCCGCCTTTTCGGCCCGCCGTTGATGGCGTCTCGCCGGCGTGGTCGCATCGGGCGCGAGTGCGCCTCGGCGCTGTTCAGGAAGGCGTGGCGCGGAGCGGCGCCGAGGGCTCAGGCGCCTCGTCCGGCGCTCGCGCGGCGGCGCCCGCGTGGTGGCTCTCATCGCCGCGGAGGAAGCGCCACACCGTCAGGCACGTGAGCACGGCCATGATCACGGCGCTGGAGACGCACCACTCGCAGATTTTGTGGAGCGTGAACAGCTCGCGATAGGTCAGATAGAGGCTGAAGCCAAACCCGCCGAGGATCAGCGCCGTCGTCCCGAATCGGGCCCGTTCGCTCTCGGGAGCGAGCAGCGAGCCGAGGATCGCGATGTACCCGAGCAGCCCGATCAGCGCGACCGGAACGCCGGCGAGCAGCGAGTACTGCGATTTCTGCACCTGGCTGCAGGGGTTGCCCTTGATCGAGCAGGGGGGGGTGACGCCGGAGTAGTGGACGTACGTCAGATAAGCGGCCAGGCACAGGCCGACGGCCGTCAGAGCGATCATCGTCTTCCTGAGGGCGTTGGAGCTCACGGCCGGCCTGATGTCACGAGCCAGCCCGAGCTAGCTCTTCAGCAGCTTTTCGATGGCGGCTTCGTATGGCGCGGCTTCGGTGTACTCGTTCAGTTCTAACTTCTGCAACTGCCCGCCGGTCTTGCCCAGCAGGAATGAGGGGGTACCGGTGAAGCCTTCATTGTTGGCGGCCTGGGCGTCCGCGGTGACCTCGTTGGAGTAGGTCGGTTCGCTGCGTGCGGCGGTCCAGTCGGCGAGGTTCAGGCCGGGGACCTGGCTGGCGATGTTTTGGATGTAGCTTTCCGTCACGCCGCCGGCGTCCTCTTGTTCCTCAGGCAGCTGCTCGTGGTAGAAGGTCTCGATGAAGTACCAGGCGAGGCTCTGCTTGCCGGCCGCGTAAGCCGCCTCCTGCTGGGTTTTGAAGATTTCCGGTTCGCGCGTTGCCGTCTCCAGCGAGTGGTATTCGATCTTCAGCTTCCCCGTGCGCACGTACTTCGGGATCAGCGTCGGCAGTATCTGGAGCGTGAAGTCCCTGCAGATCGGGCACTCCAGATCGCCGAAGTACTTCAACGTCAGCGGCGCTTTCGGGTCGCCGAGCGTGTTGCCGCTCTGGGGGATGCCGCCGATCAGCGTCTTTACTTCCTTCACCGTCGCGTTCGATTCGTGAGAGCCCGCGACGACGATCTTCTTTTTGCCGCCGCCACCCGTGGCGATCGCGATTCCGACGATGATCGCCGCCACTATCCCGATCACGATCCCGAGCTGTGTCAGGCGCGTGCGCCGCGCCGCGCGGGCCGCCTGCGCCTGCTCCAGCGCCTTGCGCTCGCTGCGCGCCTGCTCGCGACGCTGCTTGCGCGTGAGGTCCCCCTCGTCATCTCCCATACCTGAGCTCATCAGCCCACTTTCTACATGTTTTCGCTCAAGCCTGCGTAAGTGTCTCTCGCGCACGTGTTCTTCGTGGCACTGGCGTGCGAGGATTCAGGGGTCCCGTTTGTCGCGGGTCTATGCCTAGTGGTTCGCCGGACCGCCCGCCCCCGTAGCTCAGCTGGATAGAGCAGCGGACTTCTAATCCGCAGGTCGCTGGTTCGAATCCAGCCGGGGGCATCGATGCCTGAGGGTCAACGCCACCCCGATCAGAACGAGATCCTGCTTGGGGACAACCTCTCCTTGCTCAGCTCGTTTGCGGGTGAGGCTTTTCAGCTCATCTACGTCGACCCACCCTTCAACACGGGCAAGCCACAGACTCGAAAGACACTGCAAACAGTGCCCGACGGGGACGGCGACAGAACCGGCTTCAACGGGCGCCGCTACAAGACGCGCCTGCTCGAGCAGTCCTCCTACCGCGACTCTTTTGAGGACTACCTCGCATTTCTCACACCCCGCTTACAGGAGGCTCATCGGCTGCTGCGAGGGGACGGCACGTTGTACTTCCACATCGACTATCGCGAGGCGCACTACTGCAAGCTGCTGTTGGATGAGATTTTTGGGAGAGAGGGATTTCTCAACGAGATCATCTGGGCATATGACTATGGGGCCCGCTCCAAGAGCCGCTGGCCCGCCAAGCACGACACGATCCTCGTCTACGTCAAGGATCCAGCCGTGTACTTCTTCGACTCCGCTGAGGTCGATCGCGAGCCGTATATGGCGCCGGGGCTCGTCACCCCGGAGAAGGCCGCTCGGGGAAAGCTGCCAACGGACGTCTGGTGGCACACGATCGTGCCGACCAACGGCGCGGAGAAGACGGGCTACCCGACCCAGAAGCCCGAGGGGATCATCCGCCGCATGGTCCAAGCGTCTACTAAGCCGGGCGACTGGTGTCTGGATTTCTTCGCCGGCAGCGGCACGCTGGGCGCGGTGGCTGCGGCCCTCGGCCGGCGGTATGTGCTGATCGACTCCAATCCCGAGGCTGTGCGAGTCATGCGCGCGCGTCTGGGCGCGGACGGCGGCGACATGGGAGCCTTTGGCGCGTGTACCACATCGAGCTGAGGCAGTTTCCGCACAACATGTGCCGCTTCAACCTGACCGAGCAGGAGCTGCTCGCCACCGTGACCGCGCCCTGGGCGCGAGAGCGGTGGATCGAGCTGGGAGAGCGCAAGTGGAGCCCGCATCAGGCCAAACTGACGGTGCTCGAGGGACCCGAGCTGGCTCTCGATCAGCTGAAAATGGGTCGCGGCTGGCGCAACGCCCAGCGCCAGAGCGAGGACGTCACCGAGCGCGTGCTGGCAGCGGCCAAGCAGGCTGGCGATTCCTCGGCCACGACCGTGGTGGGCCTCGCAGCCGGGTCATCCGCCCCGCGGGATGCTTCTGAGACGGGGCCCGACACGGCGCTCCTATCCCTACTCGGGCCCGATCCAGCGGCGCTGTTGCAAGCCTGGCGGCTTGTCGCCGAGCGCCGCCCCGAGCTTCTCCCCGAGCGAGTCGCTCGAGCTGGCCGAAGAAACGCTCACCTCGCTCGAGCGAAATCAGTCCTGAGGCGATGGCTTAGCTGAGGCGATCGCTGAGGCGACGCTAGACTTCGCGACTGTTCGTGGTGGGCGTAGCTCAGCTGGTAGAGCTCCGGATTGTGGTTCCGGCGGTCGCGGGTTCGATCCCCGTCGCTCACCTTCACGCCTCGACGGCTGTGCGGTGGGATGGCAGACGTCCCTGCTGCTCCGCGGAGTCGTGTCCCGCGATGCGCCGTGCGGCGAGCAGTCCCAGCAGCGCCACCAGTAAGCAGGTCACGCCTCCCACGCCGAGACCCGCCCGCGCGCCGGCCCAGCCCATCACCCAGCCGATGATCGGTCCGCCGATTGGCGTGGATCCCTGAAAGGCGACGAACCACAGCGACATCACGCGGCCGCGCATCCCCGGCGCGGCGCCGAGCTGCAGGGTGGAGTTGCCGGTGGACATGAACGAGATGCTCGCTCCGCCGGCGAGCGCGAGCGCTACCAGCTCGACGGGGAGGCTCGGCGCAACCGCCGCGAACAGCAGCACCACGCCGAAGGCGCTCGCCGCCATCACCAAGGGAGGCAGGCCGATCTTCCCCTTAGTCGCCACGAACAGCCCTCCCACGACGGCGCCGACACCCATGGCGGCGGTCATGAAGCCAAAGCCGGTGGCGCCGACATGGAGTCCCTGACGCGCCATCACGGGCAGGGTGACCTGGAACTCGTATGCCAGGCAGCCGGCGAGGGCCATCATCAGCAGTGGCACGCCCAGCTCGGGGGTGCGCCGGACGTAGCGCAGGCCCTCGCGCAGCTGTCCCGGCTCGCGCCCGCTCGGCGGGCTGGGGGAGATGGCGCTCAGGTCGAGGGTCAGGAGTGAGGTGACCACCGCGACGAAGCTGGCGGCGTTGATCAGGAAGCAGACACCCTCTCCGACCGTGGCGATCAGTATTCCCGCGACCGCGGGGCCAATGACGCGCGCGACGTTGACGAGTACGGAGTTGAGGCTGACGGCGTTGCGCAGGCTCTCCGGACCGACCATCTCGAGCATGAACGATTGCCGCGCGGGGTTCTCGAAAGCATTGTTGAAACCCAGAAGTGCAGCCAGCACGCCGATCTCCCACAGGCGCACGGCGCCGGTCACGGTGAGCACTCCCAGGATCAGCGCTTGCAATCCCATGGCCATTTGCAGGATCACCATCAGCCGGCGCTTGTCCACGCGGTCGGCGATCACGCCGCCATAGGGTCCGAGCAGCAGGACCGGCAGCGTTTGCAGGGCCACGATCAACCCGAGCGTGGTGGCAGAGTTGGTGAGAGTCAGCACCAGCCAGGATTGCGCGGCCATCTGCATCCAGGTGCCGATCAGCGACACGGATTGCCCGGCGATGTAGCGCCGGTAGTTGGGGATCGCAAGCGCCGCGAAGGTGACGCGCCCGACGCCGATCAGGCGCGTCATGGGCGTCCTCCCGGGAGCCTTTTGGCGAGCTCCTCGAGCACCGGTAACGCCTCCCACAGCGCCTCGCGCTGGCGCTCGTCGAGATCCTCGATATGGGCGGCCAGGGCCTGCGTTCGCTCGCGATGGATCCGCTCGCGCGTCTGCCGCCCGGCGGCGGTTGCCGCGACGTTCGCGGAGCGACGGTCCTCGGGGTCAGCCGAGCGCCTGATCAGCCCAGAGTCACAGAGCTGGGCCGTGATCCGCGAGAGCATCGTCGGATTCAGGCTCTCGATCTCGGCGACCTCGGAGAGTCGGAGCGGCCCCAGGCGAACGATCGTGAAGAGTACCGAGGTCTGGGAGGGGGTCAGTCCCGAGCCGGCCACAGTCGGGCGCAGACGCCGCGAGAGCTTGCCGATCACGGCACGCAATCGCGTGGTCGGATCGGGCTCCTGCGAATCGGGACCGGCGCCGGGCGCATTTAGGGTTTTGCTGACTGCCGCCATCAGGGTGGAGAGTATCCCTCCATAGTTGCTTGCCGGCAAGCATTATATCGCGGTGATGTCCCTGATCTCTGGCTATAGCCTCCAGACAAAAGAAAAGCCCCGCATAACGGAGCTTTTCCTGATGCGCCCGAGTGGACTCGAACCACCACGGAGAAAATTCTCCACAAGGCCCTCAACCTTGCGCGTCTACCAATTCCGCCACGGGCGCAGAGTCGGCGAGTATAGCCTCGGGTCACCCCCTTGATGCCGTCGGTGATTGGCGGTGCTTGCATCTGTCCACGTCCGGCGCTAGTCTGCGAACAAGTGTTCGTTTCAGGCCAAGTCTCAGCTCAATCGTCAATCCCTCAACCCCAACAGGGAGTCCAGCAGATATGGATCTGACCAAACGCCAGCAGGAGATATTCGACTTCATCCGCAAGTACTCGGCCAAGTACGGCTATCCGCCAACGGTGCGCGACATCGGCAAGGCCGTGGGTCTCGCGTCCTCCTCGACCGTGCACGCCCATCTGGCCAACCTGGAGAAGATTGGCCTGTTGCGGCGCGATCCTTCCAAGCCGCGCGCAATCGAGCTGCTCGACCGTGTCGACCGTGCGGTTGGGGGCGCAGTGGAGAGCGCGTTGCGCGGGATCGCGCGCCCCGAGAGTCTGCCGCTGCTGGGCTCGGTGGCCGCGGGAGCGCCGGCGCTCGCCGAGGAGAACATCGAGGACTACATATCGGTGCCCGAGGTCGCGGGCGGCGGCGATGGTCAGTACCTGCTGCGGATTCGCGGCGACTCGATGAAGGACGCGGGCATCCTGGAGGGCGACTACGTGGTGGTGCACTCCCAGGACACCGCGCAGGACGGCGACATCGTGGTGGCGCTGTTGGGCGAGGAGGCGACAGTGAAGCGCTTCTTCCGCGAGTCCGATCACATCCGTCTGCAGCCGGAGAACGAGACGATGGAGCCGATCCGCAGCAAAGAGGTCAAGGTGCTCGGGCGCGTGGTGGGATTGCTCAGGGGCGTCTGAGCAAAGAACGCACGATCTGCTGCAGAAGCCTTCATGGTGGTGCGCGGCGCTGTAACGTGGGTCATGCAGGTCAGGCAGCCGCGGAGGCGAGAGCCTTCGAGGAAAGTCCGGACATCACAGGGCAGGGTGGTCGAGAGATTGACCCGGGGAAACCCGCGGGAAAGTGCCACAGAAACAAACCGCCGATGGGGCCGTCCCACGTGAACGGCTCACAGGCAAGGGTGAAATGGTGCGGTAAGAGCGCACCAGCGTCGCGGTGACGCGGCGGCTGGGCAAACCCCACTCGATGCAAGGCCAGACAGGGCCGTTTGTAGGTTGCCCGCCGAGGTCCAGGTAGGCCGCACAGATGGATGGCTGCTCAACGACAGGATCCGGCTTATCGACTTGCTAAGGAAAGGCCCCGCTTCGGCGGGGCCTTTCTAGTACGCCGCTCAGGCGCGCAGCTGCTCGTGCGCCGTCTGCATCAGCGTGGCTGTGCTCTTCAGCTCGCCGAGCGCGTCGAGCATCGCGTCGAGCTCGCAGTCGATCTTGGCGGGCCACGGCTTCCGCGGGTGCTCGTCGAGCGTCTTCAAGCCGTTGCCCGTGATCAGCGCGACGACGGTGTCATCGGGCGCGAAGCGCCCGGCGGCGGCGAGCTTCTCGAGCACCGCGATCGTCGTGCCGCCGGCGGGCTCGGTCAATAGGCCCTCGGTGGCCGCGAGCAGGTCGATGCCGGCGAAGATCTCGGGGTCCGAGGCGAAGGCCGCGGTGCCGCCACGTTTGTGCACCGCGTCGATTACCAGGTAGCCGTCGCCGGGCGCGCCGATCGCGAGCGAATGCGCGGCGGTCTCGGGCATCACCGGGACGACCTCGGCCTCCTCGGCGAGGATCGCTGAGGCGATCGGGTTGCAGCCGCTCGGCTGGGCGATGTGGATGTGCGTCTCGTCAGTCTCCGCCAGCCCGAGCAGTTGCAGCTCGTTCAGGCCCTTGTGCACGCGCGAGGACAGTGTGCCGCCGGCGGCCGGGATCACGAGGTGGTCGGGCGTGTTCCAGTCGAGCTGCTCGACGATCTCGAAGGCCGCCGTCTTGGCGCCCTCGGCGTAGAACGGGCGCAGCGTGATGTTGGCGAAGTCCATGCCCGTCTTTTCGGCGACTTCGCGGCAGCGCTTGTTGGCTTCGTCGTAGTTCCCCTCGACCTGGCAGACCTTCGCGCCGAGCGCCATGCACACGCGCGCCTTCATCTCCTCGAGGCGATTGGGGTAGAAGATGAACGCGTCGACGCCGGCCTTGGCGGCGAGCGAAGCGACTGCCGTGCCGACGTTGCCGGTCGAGACGCAGCCGATCTCGGTCTTGCCGCGCTCGAGCAGCCGCGCGACGGACATCGAGACGACGCGGTCCTTGTAGGAGAGGCTCGGGCGGTTGCTCGAGTCGTCCTTGAGGTAGAGGTTGCTGAGCCCGAGCTCGGCGCCGAGGCGGTCGGCGCGGATCAGCGGCGTGTAGCCGGAGTGTTGACCTACGCGCGCTTGCGCGCCGGCGTCGAGGATCGGCAGCAGCTCCTCGAAGTGCCAGATGTTGTGCGGGCGCTCGGAGCTGGGGAAGTCGCGGAAGTGGCTGGCGGCGAGCTCGTAGTCATAGATGACGTCCAGCCCCTTGCCGCAGTCGGGGCAGGCAAACACTGTTGACTCGAGGGGATAGCTGTTCTCGCAGCGATGGCAGACGAGGCTGGTCGCACACGAGCGCGTCCGTTGCCGGGGGGTGGGCGGGCCTGCATCCCGACTCTCGATGGTCTGTGGGCTCATGCGGGCACCTGAGACGATACGCCTGGCCACGGCGTCTGTGCACCATCCTCCTCGTGGCCGAGGGCGATCCACAGCTCCTCGGAGAGGTGCGGGGCGAAGGGGCCGAGCAGTTGGGCCAGCAGAGTGAGCGCCTCGAGCAGCGCATCATTGTCGGCATAGCTCAACTTCGCCTGACGTGCAAGGACGCGCTTCTCGAAGTCCTTGATGCGGTCGAATAGGCGCATGATGTTGCGCACGGCGCTGTGCATCTCGAGGCTCTCCATGTCCCCGGTGGTCCGCTCCACCGCGGCCTCGCACCACGTCGAGAGTTTCAGCCTGAGGTGCTCGGTCGTGTCTCTGAGGAGCTCGCCCTCCACAGCCTGTCCATCTGCCTCGCCGGTAGCTTGCGAATCGGCGCTGGCCTGCGCAAGCTTCGCGAGCGAGTACTCCCACACCTGGGTCAGGAATCTGTGACAGCGCAGCACAGCTGAGCCGTCCCAGTTCAGTGACTTCTGTGGACGGGCGGCGTAGAGCACAGCCAACCTCACCGTATCGGCGCCGTAGCGAGAGATCAGCTCATCGGGGTCGACGACATTGCCGAGATGCTTTGACATCTTGCGTCCGTCGGCGGTGACCATCTCGTGAAACAGGCAGCCGGCGAACGGCTCGCCGTCGGCGAGGAACGCGAGTGGGCCGATGTCTCGCAGCGCCTTGGTGACGGTCCGTTGATCGAATACGAAGTTGCCGCTGTCTGAGCCCGCGACGAGGCGCTCGGACGGAAGCCAGTGACGCAGGTCTGGCAAAGCGAGGATCTCCTCGAGTGACTCCTCGCGCGCCTCAGGCGGCACACATGCGGGTATCCACAGCCAGAGCGCGTCGAAGTGGCAGTCGAGCGTGTCGGTCTCGCGGCGCGCGGGCCCGCCGCAGCGCGGGCATGTGGTCTGGACGAACTCGTCGAGCTCCGCAAGCGGATTGCCGGTACCTGTCGGGTGCAGGTCAAGCGGCAGCAGTACGGGCAGCTGCTCACGCGGCACGGGGATGGTGCCGCACTGCTCGCAGTAGACGATTGGGATCGGCGTGCCCCACGAGCGCTGGCGGGAGATGACCCAGTCCGAGGCGCGATAGCGCACCGCCGGACGACCCGCGGGCGCCGCGATGATCTCACCCGCACTGGGCTCCTGGGTGCCGTCAGGGCCCCCGAGACCGAGTCGGTCCGCGATCACCTGGTCGGTGCGGTCGCGCGTGGGTACACCGAGGACGACCGTGGGACCGAAGCGCGAGTCGACCACGGGGGAGAGGAGAACCGGCAGCGTGGCCCCGCCGGGGCTGACGACGACGCGTCCGGTGTCGATCACGGGGATCGTCTCGGCCTCGCGCGAGCTGCGCTCCCAGCCACCTGAGCGCAACTGCTCTAGCTGCTCATTGACCGCGGGATCCGATGCCCAGCGCTCGGCATCCGGATGCCGAGCGGACATCAGCACGAAGCGGGCCTCGGCGAGGGCGTCCGGGTAGGGGGTGAACACGGTGAGTGCATCGGCGCCGCCGGGCGCGGCCAGCTCGATCTCGACGCCGTCGACGCGCCCGAGCACGATCTCCTGGGAGGCGAGCGAGACCTCGTCCCATTTGCCACTGGCGGAGCGCTCCTGTAGGCGCTGATCGTTCTCCTCGAGGTAGGCGCTGATCTTGAGGTACCACTGCGGCAGCTCGATCAGCCTGACGGGGCCGTGACAGCGCCAGCAGGTGCCGCCAGGCTCGACCTGGATCGAGGCGAGCGTGGTTTGGCAGTTATCGCACCAGTCGACATTGCCGGTACCGCGGTAGACCAAGCCGGCCTCGTGCAAGACGAGAAAGAGCCACTGCGACCAGCGGTACATGAGCGCGTCTGAGCTGAGGAACGAGCGCTCCCAGTCAAATGAGAAGCCGAGCCGGTCCAGCTGTCCGGTCATGTGGGTGGCACAGCGGTTGACCCACTCGCTCGGCGACTCTCCACCGGCGATCGCGCCGAGCTCGGCGGGCAGGCCGAAGGCATCGAAGCCGAAGGCAAACAACACCCCCTCGCCGCGGGCGCGGCGAAAGCGCGCGTAGGCGTCTCCGATCGAGTAGCTGCGGACGTGGCCGATGTGCACGTTCCCCGACGTGAAGGGAGCAGAGGGCTTGATGTAGAGGTGCGGCTGGTCCTCGATCAGCGGCGGTGTTCTGAAGGCACCGCGCGCACGCCACGCGGCCTGCCGGCGAGCCTCGATTGCCTGCGGGTCATAGCGCTTGGAGATCTGCTCGGTCATCTCAATCGAGCATACCCAAGGGGATAAGGCCAGCGAGGCCGTTGCTATGCTCGAATCACTTGGCTCCAGCCCCAGATATGTCCGCCCCGAATGCGAGGATGAAGCGATGGAAATAGAGATCGGACGCGGCAAGAAGGCGCGCCAGGCGTATGGATTCGACGACATCGCGATCGTTCCCTCCAGGCGTACGCGCGACCCCGACGACATCGACCTTTCCTGGAAGCTGGGGCCGTATCAGTTCGAGCTGCCGCTGATGGCTTCGGCGATGGACGGGGTGGTTTCGCCGCGGACGGCTGGGATCGTCGGTAACTTGGGTGGTCTGGCGGTGCTCAACCTGGAGGGCATCTTCACCCGGTACGAGGATGCCGAGGAGCAGCTCGAGCGAATCGCAGGACTGCCGAAGGAGCAGGCGACGCGCGAGATGCAGGAGATCTACGCGGAGCCGGTCAAGCCCGAGCTGATCACTCAGCGGATCTCCGAGATCAAGGAGCAGAAGGTCGTGGTCGCCGCGTCGCTGACCCCGCAGCGGGTGCTGAAGTACCACGAGCTCGCGCTGGAGGCTGGGCTGGATGTGCTCGTGATCCAGGGGACGGTCGTCTCCGGAGAGCACGTCTCGACCGTGAGTGAGCCGCTGAACTTGAAGGAGTTCATCCCGACGCTCGAGGTGCCCGTGGTCGTAGGCGGCTGTGCCTCCTACCACACGGGATTGCATCTGATGCGCACGGGAGCCGCCGGGGTGCTCGTCGGCGTGGGGCCGGGGGCCGCGTGCACGACACGCGGCGTGCTGGGGATCGGCGTGCCGCAGGCGACCGCGATCGCCGATGTGGCGCACGCCCGCTCGACGCACATGCTGGAGACCGGCGAGTACTGCCAGGTGATCGCCGACGGGGGGATGCGTAACGGCGGCGATGTCTCGAAGGCGATCGCGCTGGGAGCCGACGCGGTGATGATCGGCTCACCGTTGGCGCGCGCGTATGAGGCCCCGGGAAGGGGCTTTCATTGGGGGATGGCCACGTTCCATCCGTCTCTGCCCCGCGGCGCGCGAGTGGCGACGACGCAGAATGGAACGCTCGAGGAGATCCTCGTTGGCCCCGCGCGTGAGAACGACGGCACGTTCAATTTGTTCGGCGGTCTGCGCACGTCGATGGCGACATGCGGACACAAGGACCTCGCTGAGTTCAACCGCGCGGAGGTGGTGATCGCGCCGGCGTTGCAGACCGAGGGCAAGGCATTGCAGCGCGATCAGGGCGTGGGCATGGGCTCGAACGGGAAGGCAGCCGCAGCACCAGTCCTTGTCAATGACTGATTCGGCGCTCGCCACGCCTGCTCCCGCTGGCGACGAGCCGACCGAGACGCCCAGGGTCAATGAAGAGATCATCGTCCTCGACTATGGGGGTCAGTACAGCCAGCTGATCGCCCGCAGGGTGCGCGACTGCGGTGTGTTCTCGGAGTTGCTGCCGAGTCATGTCCAGTTAGAGGAGATCGAGCGGCGCAAACCTCGCGGGATTATCCTGTCGGGCGGCCCGGCGTCGGTGTATGCCGAGGGAGCGCCGAAGCTGGATCGCGGGCTGCTCGAGCTGGGGGTGCCGGTGATGGGCATCTGTTACGGGATGCAGCTGCTCGTGCACGAGCTCGGCGGCAAGGTGGAGGAGGCTGAGGTGGGGGAGTTCGGTCGCTCTGATCTGAGGGTGATCGAGCCGGGACGACTGCTGAAGGGGATGCCGCGCGAGCAGACATGCTGGATGAGTCATCGGGACACCGTTATCGAGCCGCCCCCGGGATTCATCGCACTGGCGTCCTCGAGCGTGTCGCCGGTGGCCGCGGTGGAGGACGCCGAGCGAGGGATCTACGGGATTCAATTCCACCCGGAGGTTGTGCATACGCCGTACGGACAGGAGATCCTGACTAGGTTCTTGACGGAGGTCTGCGGCTGCGAGCTGACGTGGTCGGCGGCGGGGATCGTGGAGGATCAGATCGAGCGGATCCGCCGGCAGGTGGGCGACGGGAGGGTGATCTGCGGGCTCTCGGGCGGGGTGGACTCGTCGGTGGCGGCGCTGCTGGTGCACCGCGCCGTGGGTGACCAGCTGACATGTGTGTTCGTGGACCACGGGCTGATGCGCAAGGACGAGGGCGAGCAGGTGGTGAGCGCCTTCAGGGACACGTTCAAGGTCCCGCTGGTGGCCGTCGACGCTGAGGAAAGATTTTTGGAGAAGCTGAAAGGTGTGAGCGAGCCGGAGGCCAAGCGCAAGGCGATCGGCGCGGAGTTCATCAGGGTGTTCGAGGAGGAGGCGGCGAAGCTCGACGGGGCGCACTATCTGGTGCAGGGAACGCTGTATTCCGACGTAATCGAGTCTGGCGGCGGCACCGGGGCGGCGACGATCAAGTCCCATCACAACGTCGGCGGGTTGCCGGATGATCTGCAGTTCGAGCTGGTGGAGCCCCTGCGGGCGCTGTTCAAGGATGAGGTGCGTGCCGTCGGTGCCGAGCTGGGGCTGCCCGAACGGCTGGTCTGGCGCCAGCCTTTTCCTGGACCGGGCTTGGCGATCAGGATCGTGGGCGGCGAGGCGACGAAGGAGCGGTTGGACGTGCTGCGGGAGGCCGACAGCATCCTGCAGGAGGAGATCCGCAAGGCGGGGCTGTATCGCGACCTGTGGCAGTCGTTCTGCGTGCTGCCCGACGTGCGCACCGTCGGCGTGCAGGGGGACGAGCGTACCTATGGCTACGTGGTGGTAGTGCGCGCGGTGACCAGCGATGACGCGATGACGGCCGACTGGGCGCGTCTGCCGTATGACTTGCTGGAGACGATCGCCTCGCGCATGATCAACGAGCTGCGCGAGGTCAACAGGGTCGTGCTCGACATCACCTCCAAGCCTCCGGGGACGATCGAGTGGGAGTAGCACGGGGCCGCGAACGGACGCCATATCGCCTATGATGGTCCGCTGCGCCGCGCGCTATCGCGTGGCCTTTTTTACGCTATGACCCCATCAGCTTCCACACCCTCGGCCCGAACCTACGTGGCCAAGCCCACCGAGCGTGAGCGCAACTGGGTTGTGGTCGACGCGAACGGCAAGACGCTGGGCCGGATGGCGACGCAGATCGCTGACGTGCTGCGTGGTAAGCGCAAGCCCGAGTACACCCCGCACATCGACACGGGCGATTTTGTCGTGGTGGTGAACGCGGAGAAGGTGGCGGTGACCGGGAACAAGCGCGCCGACAAGCGCTATTACCGACACTCCGGCTATCCCGGAGGGCTGCGCTCGAGAACGTTCGAGGAGATGCTGGCGAGGCGACCGGAGGAGATCATTCGGCTGGCCGTGAAAGGCATGATGCCACGCAACAGGCTCGCCAGGAAACAATTGACCAAGCTGAAGATATATGCCGGTCCCGAGCATCCGCACGTGGCCCAGAACCCGCAAACTTTGGAGATCGAGGCCTGATGGCCGACGACGAGGACACGCCCGAGACCCCTGCCGAGGAGACTTCTGCCGAGGAGACCCCTGTCGCCGAGGGACACGCAGTCCCGACCGAGGACGCGACCGAGATCGCCGGATCCGCCGAGGACGCGCCGCTAGAGGCGTTGCAGGAGGCTCAGGAGCACGCCGAGGAGGCTGTGGCCGAGGAGATCCTCGAGGAGGCCGTCGTTGAGGAGATTGCCGAGGAGATCGTTGCGGAGGCCGTCGCGGAGGAGATAGCTGAGGAGGTTGTCGTCGAGGCCGAGGCCGAGCTGGAGGAAGACGAGGAGGATGCCGCCCCGCGTGTGAAGCCGGCGGTGCCGGGAGCGCATCTCGAGGTCGACATCGTTCCCGAGGGCGTCGACCCGCTGGGGCGGAGCGAGGCACGCAGCGCGGAGTATGAGGATCCGTATGCGATCGAGGGCGAGGAGTCCGAGCGGGGAGAGGATGAGCAGGAGGACCACGAGGAGGTTCTGACCCAGCCGATTGCTACGGCCGCGATCGATCTGGCCTCGGGCGCTCGGTACCGCGCGACGGGCAAGCGTAAGACAGCGGTCGCGCGGGTGACGCTGCGACCGGGGAGCGGCACATATCTCGTCAACGGACGCACGCTCGAGGATCACTTTCCGCGTGTGACCCAGCAACGGAACATCCGTCAGCCGCTGGAGACGGTGGGGTATCAGGAGCGGATGGACGTGGTCGCGCGGCTGCACGGTGGCGGCATCTCCGCCCAGGCCGGAGCGCTGCGCCACGGGGTCTCGCGGGCGCTGCTGGAGGCCGATCCGAATCTGCGCGGCGAGCTCAAGCGCCGCGGCTTCCTGACGCGCGATTCGCGCGCGAAGGAGCGCAAGAAGGCCGGTTTGAAGAAGGCCCGTAAGAAGCCGCAGTTCTCCAAGCGCTAGCGACTAGCGACAAAGACTCCGAGGGCCTATGACCCGCAAGCTGTTTGGAACCGACGGCGTGAGGGGAGTCGCGGGCGGGTTGCTCACGGCCGAGCTGGCGCTTGGCCTTGCACGGGCCGCAACGCTGAAGACAGGTGCGCAGCGTCCACAAGTGCTGATCGTGCGCGACACGCGCGAGTCGGGTGAGATGCTCCAGGCCGCCGTCGCGGCCGGAGTGAGCGCCGCGGGCGGGGATGCGTTGTTGGGCGGCGTCCTGCCGACACCGGCCGCGCCCCTGCTGATCGGTCGTTATGGCTTCGATTTGGCGGTGGTGCTGTCGGCCTCGCACAATCCATTCCAGGACAACGGGATCAAGTTCTTTGCCGGTGACGGGTACAAGCTCTCTGACGAGAGCGAGCTGGCGATCGAGCGCGAGCTGGAGCGGACAGAGGCGCAGGGTCCTCCCCCACAGATCGGTCATGTGCGCGAGCTGAGGGGGGCGGGTGAGGACTATCTGCGTGAGCTGCACGAGCATTTCTCGGAGCTCGATCTGGGCGGGTTGGACGTGCTGCTGGACTGTGCCAACGGCGCCACCCATCGCGTGGCGCCGGAGATCTTCCGGCGGTTGGGCGCGAGGGTGACCGTGATCGCCGATCAGCCGGATGGGCGCAACATCAACGCCGGCTGCGGTTCCACCCATATCGAGCAGCTGGGGGTGAGGGTCCGCGAGGGAGGGCACGGGGTGGGTTTCGCCTTCGATGGCGACGGTGACCGAGTGCTGGCGGTCGACCGCACGGGAGCGGTTGTGGACGGCGACGAGCTGATGGCGCTCGCGGCGCTGCACTTGCGCGAGCGCGAGCGGCTGAACGGTGGGGGTGTGGCGGTGACGGTGATGACTAACTATGGATTCCATTCGGCGATGGAGCGGGCGGGCGTGGAGGTGGCGATCACCAATGTCGGGGATCGCTATGTGCTGGAGGAGTTGCGCGCGCGCGGCTGGGTGCTGGGCGGTGAGCAGTCGGGCCACATCATCGACATGAACTTCAACCGCACGGGCGACGGGATCGCCGGGGCGCTGCTCACTCTGGAGGCGCTCGCGGGCCGGGACCTGTCGGAGCGCGACGGGATGGAGAAGCTGCCACAGCGGCTGGTGAACGTGCGCGTACGCGAGCGCGGGGCACTGGAGTCGGCGAGCGATGTGAATGAAGCCGTGAGCGCCGCGGGGCAGGCGCTGGAGGGACGTGGGCGCGTGCTGGTGCGCCCGAGCGGAACCGAGCCGCTCGTGAGGGTGATGGTCGAGGCCCCGACCGATGAGGAGGCGGACGAGGTCTGCGATCGCTTGGCCGCGCTGGTGGAGTTGGAGCTCGGCTGAGCGGGCGGACAACGTTGGACTGAGCGCGCCCTGGCCGCTGGTATCTTCGACGGGGTGTGCGGCATCGTTGGCTACGTCGGCAAGCGGGATAGTGGGCGTCAAGTCCAGGAGCTGCTGCTCGATGGGTTGAAGAAGCTCGAGTACCGCGGGTATGACTCCGCGGGGATCTCGGTCATCGGCGAGGAGCGGATCGAGACGGTACGGGCCGTGGGTAATCTCGACGCGCTGCAAGCCAAGCTCGACGGGATGGCTTCAGCCGAGAGATTGGGATCCCGCCCACCCGTGGCGGTTGCGGTACGCCCGCCAACGACCGGTATCGGTCATACCCGCTGGGCCACGCATGGACGAGTGACCGAGGAGAACGCTCACCCGCACTACGACTCGGCTGATCGCTTTCACGTGGTCGTGAACGGAATCGTTGAGAACTACATGATGCTCAAGGAGCGCCTGCTCGTAGCGGGAAGCGTGTTCACCTCAGAGACCGACGCCGAGGTGATCGCGCATTTGATCGCCGAGCACTACGACGGGGACCTGGCTGATGCCGTGCGGGGCGCTTACGGTGAGCTGGAGGGCCACTATGCATTTGTCGCGATGTGTCTGGAGGAGCCCGAGACATTGGTAGGGGCACGGAGGGAGTGTCCGCTGATCGTTGGTTGTGGTGAGGGCGAGCAATTCGTGGCTTCCGCGGTCCCAGCCTTCTTGGCGCAGACACGCCAGGTGCAGTACGTGGACAACGGCGAGATCGTCGTGTTGACCCCCGACGGCGTCACGATCACCACACCCACCGGCGAGACGGTGCAGCGCGCGGTGGAAACGGTCGACTGGGATGAGGACACCGCCGAGAAGGGCGGTTATGAGACGTTCATGCTGAAGGAGATTCACGAACAGGCGGACGCCGTGGCCGAGACGATCGCCGATCGCACGGCGCGTGGGAACGGTGTCGACCTGGCCGAGGAGGGCGTCCTGGACGAGGCGATCTTGCGGGACGTGAAGCGAATCGTGGTGGTGGCCTGCGGTACCTCGTATCACGCGGGCCTGATCGGGCGGTACGCGATCGAGGAGTGGGCGCGCGTGCCCGTCGAGGTGGATGTCGCTTCGGAGTACCGCTATCGAAACCCCGTGGTCGGGCCTGGAGACCTCGTGATCGGGATCTCCCAATCGGGCGAGACCGCCGACACGCTCGCGGCGATGCGCAAGGCGAAGGAGCAGGGAGCGGCGGTGCTGGCGATCACGAATGTGATGGGCTCGCAGGTGACACGCGACGCGGATGGCGTGCTGTTCACCCGTGCGGGCCTGGAGATCGGGGTGGCGGCGACGAAGACGTTCCTCTGCCAGGTCGCCGTCGTCTACCTGCTCGCCCTGCGCCTGGCCGAGCTGCGGGGAACGCTCGAGCAGGCGCGGATCGAGGAGCTGGTGGGCGAGATCAAGCGCCTGCCGCACAGCATCGAGCAGGTCCTGGCCGGCATGGGCGAGCAGGTGGCAGGCGTCGCTAACGCGTATTGGCAGAGGGAGTTCTTCCTTTACATCGGCCGTCATGTCGGCTTGCCGGTGGCGCTCGAGGGGGCTCTGAAGCTGAAGGAGATCTCCTATATAGCCACCGACGCGTATCCCGCGGGGGAGATGAAGCACGGTCCGATCGCGCTGTTGGATGAGTCCACGCCGGTGGTGTGCGTTGCGACCGATTCGCCTGTGCTCGAGAAGATGGCGTCGAACATGGCGGAGGTGCGTGCGCGCGGCGCACACGTGGTGGCGGTGACGAGCGCGGGCAACGAGCAGATCACTGAGCACGCCGACTCCGTGATATCCGTGCCGGCGGTGGACTGGATGCTGCAGCCGATCCTCGCGGTGATCCCGCTGCAGTTGCTTGCCTATGAGATCGCGCGTAAGCGAGGCCTGAACGTCGATCAGCCGCGCAACCTGGCAAAGACCGTCACGGTGGAGTAGCGGCTGAGCTCGTGCCGCGAGCGCCGCTGTGCGGGGTGAGCGTCGTACCGACGGGACCGATTAGCATCGCTGGTCGTGAACACCCTTCCCGACTGGCTGACTGGTCTGCTCGACGCCGAGCAGATGCGCGTCCTCGACCGCTGGGCGATCGAGGAGCGGGGGATGGGCTCGCTTGACTTGATGGAGCGCGCCGGTGCGGGCGTGGCGCGAGTGCTCGAGCGAGTTGCCCCCGATGGGCCGGTGGCGGTGCTCTGCGGAAAGGGCAACAACGGAGGAGATGGGCTGGTCGTGGCTCGTCTGTTGCGCGAGGGTGCTCGCCGAGTGACGGTGGTGTGTGTAGCGCCGCTGGGTGACTTCACCGGGGATGCGCGCGCGAACCTGGAGCGACTGGTAGGCGAAGCGCCGCTGGAGCTGGCCGAGGATCGGCAAGGCGTGCGGGACGCACTCGGGGAGGCCGCGGTGATTGTGGACGCGTTGCTGGGCACCGGCTTCCAGGGCGAGGCCCGTGGCATGGTCGGAGAGGCGATCGAGGCGATGAATGCCGCAACGGCGCCGGTCGTAAGCGTGGACGTCCCAAGTGGCGTGGATGTCTCCACGGGCGTCGCGTCCGGGGCAGCCGTCCGTGCGGTGGCAACCGCGACCTTCCATGCGGGAAAGCCGGGTCTGTGGATTGCGCCGGGCAAGGCACATGCGGGGGAGGTGGAGACGATCGACATCGGGATCCCGCGTGGAGCGCCCGATGACACGACGATCGGCCTGATCAGGTCATCGGTGCTCGATGCGCTGCCACGGAGGGCAGCGTCTTCCACGAAGTTCTCCAGTGGGCACGTGCTCGTCGTGGGCGGTTCGCTGGGGCTGACGGGAGCGCCGCGGATGGCCGCGCACGCCGCAATGCGTGCCGGGGCAGGTTATGTGACAGCGTGCGTGCCCGCCTCTCTTCAGGCGATCCTCGCGGCCGCTGCCCCGCCCGAGCTGATGACGCGGGGGCTGCCTGACGACGATGGCGGGCTGACGGCCGCGGGGGTGACGAAGGTGCTCGAGGCGAGTGAGCGTGGCGGGGCGCTGGCGTTGGGGCCCGGTTTGGGGCGCGGCGATGGCGCGTTCGCATTTGCGCGAGAGCTTGCGCGTGAAGTGGAGGTCGCGCTCGTGCTCGATGCCGATGGGCTGAACGCGCACGCCGGAGCACTGGGCGAGCTGACCGCACGAGCGGCACCGACAGTGCTGACCCCGCACGCCGGCGAGTTGGGACGGTTGCTCGAGGTAGGGAGCGAGGCCGTCGAGCGCGAACGCTTGCATCACGTGCGCCTGGCGGCTGAGCGGGCGCAGGCGGTGGTTGTGCTCAAGGGCGATGACACGCTGATCGCTGAGCCTTCCGGACGGGTGGCCGTCAGCCCCGGAGGTGCTCCCGCGCTGGCCACAGCCGGCAGCGGTGATGTGTTGACGGGGGTGATCACTGCGCTCCTCGCCGTTGGGCTCGAGCCCTTCACGGCCGCGGCTGCGGGTGTCTGGTTGCATGCGGAGGCCGGCCGGGAGGCGGCGCGCAGGCAGGGCGCGAATGAGGGTGTCCTCGCCTCCGATGTGATCGCGGCGTTGCCGGCCGCGCGTGGAGGCGCGACTCGATGACCGTGCGTCGCGCGCGCGCGCGGGTGAATGTGGCCGCGATCGAGCGCAACTGCGCTCGGTTGCACCGGGAGCTGAACGGGGGCGCTGAGCTGTGCGTTGTGGTGAAGGCCGACGGATATGGTCACGGCTCGGTGCAGAGCGCGCGTGCGGCGCTTGCCGGCGGCGCGAGCTGGCTGGCTGTTGCGAGCGCGGGTGAGGCCCGAGAGCTACGCGAGGCGGGGCTGCGCCAGGTGCGCGTGCTGGTGATGGGAGCGTTGAGCGCCGCGGAGCTGACGGAAGCGCTCGCGGCGGACGCGGATGTGGTCATCTGGAATGAGCGCCAGGTGGAGGCGGTGCTCGCCGCTGGCGGGGGGCGAGTCCATGTGAAGCTCGATACGGGGATGGGACGACTCGGCACACGCGACCCGGCCGAGGCCTCGCGTGCGGTGGCGGCCGCACGGCAGGCCGATGGGGTGGAACTGGCGGGGGTGATGACGCACTTCGCCACTGCCGACGATCCCAACGACGACGGGTTCTTTACGGCGCAACTCAGGGCGTTTACGAAGTGGGCGCTCGCGGTGAAGGCCGAGCAGCCGGAGATCGTCGTGCATGCCGCCAACAGCGCCGCGGTGCTGCGCGAGGAGAGCTCGCATTTCGACATGGTGCGTTGCGGGATCGCCGCCTACGGCATGGATCCGTTTGGTGAGGATCCCGCGGCCCGTGAGCTGGAGCCAGCGCTCCAGCTGAGTTCGTATGTGGCGGAGGTGAAGAGGTATGGCGCTCGCGAGAGCGCCGGTTACGGTCGGCGGTTTGTGGCAGAGCGCGATACGTGGCTCGCGGTGCTCCCGATCGGCTACGGCGATGGCTGGCGGCGTGGGTGCTCCAACAACGCGGAGGTGTTGATCGCTGGAGATCGCCGACCGCTGGTGGGGACGGTGAGTATGGACAATCTCACCGTTGACCTCGGCCCCGATCCGGCCGGCACGATCTTGGGAGAAGAGGCGATCCTGATCGGCGTGCAGGGCTCCGAGCGGATCACCGCCGAGGAAGTCGCCCACCGGCTGGAGACGATCAACTACGAGGTGACCTGTGCGTTGACGCCACGCGTGCCACGGTCCTACCACCGCGACGGCGAAGTGGAATGAGCGACGGACTCGAGGTGGCCCGTGCGGCGCTCGCGGGCCAGCCTGCTTGGCTGGTGGGAGGCGCCGTGCGTGACCGCTTGCTGGGACGAAGGCTGGCCGACCTCGACCTCGTGGTGGACGGTGATCCCGAGCAGGCAGCACGTGCGATAGCCCGCGCGGCGGGGGGCGCGGCGTGCTTTGCGCTGTCCGAGGACTTCGGTGCGTGGCGCGTGGTAGCGCGCGATCGGGCGTGGCAGGCAGATATCGAGCGGCTGCGCGGAGCGACGCTCGAGGCCGACCTCTCGCTGCGCGACTTCACCGTAAACGCGATCGCCGAGCCGATCGAGGGGGGCGCTCCAATCGATCCGCTTGGCGGGCTCGAAGATTTGACGGCGCGCCGTCTGCGTATGGCGGCGTCCGGGGCCTTTGCCGATGATCCTTTGCGGGTGCTGCGCCTCGTGCGGATGGAGGTCGAGCTGGAGCTCGAGTCCGAGCCGCAGACCAGCCGAGCGGCGCACGCGCAGGCGGGCGGGTTGCGGGGCGTGTCGACCGAGCGGGTGTTCGTGGAGCTGCGCCGGATCCTCGCAACGCAACGAGCTCGACATGGGATCGAGCTGATGGACGAGCTGGGCGTGACGGCGGTGGTGCTGCCCGAGCTCCAGGCGTTGCGCGGCGTGCAGCAGAATCGCTTCCACCACCTCGACGTGTATGGCCATACGCTGGAGGCGCTCGACCGCACGATCGAGCTGCAGGCCAACCCGGCGACGATCGTGGGCGAGCAGCACGCGGCGGCGCTCGCTGTGCTGCTGAGCGAGCCGCTGGCTGATGAGATGACACGTGCGGAGGCGCTGCGCTGGGGGGTGCTGTTGCACGACGCCGCAAAGCCTCTGACCAGGGAGCTGCGTCCTGAGGATGGACGCGTCACATTCATCGGCCACGACACCCAGGGCGCCGAGCTGGCAAGGACAGTGCTCGGCAGGTTGCGAGCCAGCGAGCGACTGCGCGCTCATGTGGCCGCGCTGGTGCGCAACCACCTGCGACTCGGTTTCCTGGTTCACGAGCCTCAGCCGCTGGAGCGTCGCACCGTGTACTCCTACCTGCGAGCGTGTGAGCCCGTGGAGGTCGACGTCACGCTCCTGTCGATAGCCGACCGCCTCGCCACACGCGGCGACGGCGCTCAGGAGGCGATCGATGTTCACATGCGCGTAGCGCTCCCGCTGCTCGGTGATGCTCTGCGCTGGCGGACAGAGGGGCTGGCACCACCGTTGTGGCGAGGGGACGAGCTTGCCAATGAGCTCGGTATCGACGTGGGACCACGCGTGGGGCAGCTACTGGAGGAGTTGGCCGAAGGCCAGTACGTGGGCGAGCTCACCACACGCGAGCAGGCACTTGCGTATGCGCGCGCACGGGCCACATCCGGCTAGGCTTCGCTACGGATGACTGATCCAGACTGCATCTTCTGCCAGATCCTCGCGGGCCAGATTCCCGCCACGATCGTCGGCGAAGACGAGCGCACGGTGGCTTTCATGGACATCAATCCCGCGACGCGCGGCCACGTGCTCGTGATCCCGCGCATGCACGCCGCTGATCTGCTGAGCGTCGATCCGGATGACCTGCGCGCGGTGGCGGCTGCCTCGCAACGTCAGGCGGCCCTGGCAAAGGAGCGGTTGGGGGCTGACGGGATCAATCTGGTCAACTCTTGCGGCGCGCTCGCGTGGCAGACGGTCTTCCACTTCCACATGCATGTGATCCCGCGTTATATGAACGATCCGCTACAGCTGCCCTGGACTCCCGCACCCGGAGATCCGCGGGAGATCGCGGCCGCGGCGCAGGAACTAACGCGGAAATAGCGAACAGACCGCTACATCCTTCCCGCATTCGTGTTGAATGACCAGATGATCCGTGCATCAACAGCAGCAGTCCTTACGAGCCTTGCGCTCGTGCTGGTGCTGCCCGCGGGCTCGCAGGCGACGCTCACCGAAGTCGGTGTGATCCCGCCCACCACCAATCCCGAAACCGTGCCGAGTTGCCCGGGTAGCCCCTGTTTGGCCGTGAGCCGCACGACGGGCTTCCAGGTGAAGGTGGGCACCGCGCACAATCCGCAAGCGGCGCCGCGCGCGGGCACGGTAGTCGCTTGGTCGATCGACCTCGGGAAGCCGAACGCCACCCAGATCAAGTTCTTCAACGCCAACGAGGGCGGCCCCTCCGAAGCTGGCATCGCGATCCTGCGTCCCCAAAAGAAGCCGAACCTCACGTACAAGCTGATTGCGCAGAGCCCGCTGGTGAAGCTCGAACCGTACTTTGGAAAAACCGCCCAGTTCCCGCTCGAAACCACGCTTCAGGTCAAAAAGGGCGATGTCATCGCGCTGACTGTGCCCTCTTGGGCGCCTGCGCTGGCGCTGGGCTTTACCAACACGACATCCTGGCGCGCGAGTCGACCGAAAGGTCAGTGCACGAGCACGAGCGCCCAGACCACACATACGCTGGTGGGGACTTCGGTGCAGTACTACTGCCTGTACCTCACCGCCCGCTTGACCTACAGCGCGACGCTGATCTCTACGCCCTAACCGGAAGGGGCGCTGGCGCCGCCACTCGGGGTGGCGGGAGTGGCGGCCGATTCGCTGCCGCCTTTGGTCGCGGTTTCTTCGCTTTTCGCTGCTCCGCCTGCCGAGGTGCCTCCAGCTTCGCCTTTGCTGGTTTCGCTGCCGCCGCTCGAGCTGCCGCCGCTCGCTGATTCTTCGCCTGATTCGCTTTTGGGGGCTTCGCTGGAGGCTTCCGAAGAGCCTTCTGTGGAGGTGCCCTTCGGCGTCGTTGACGTCGTCGAGGTCGAGGTGCTCTGCACGGCGGCCTTTTCCGCGCTCGTGTCGGTGGGCGGGGTGATGTCAGGCGTGCTCTTCGGTACCGCGTCGCTCACGCTGCTTCCGCCTCCGCAGGCGACGAGGCCCATGGGGCACAGCAGCAGAACGCCTGTCGCAAGCGTGGCGCGAGCCGACGGGAGACGCGCCACGCGCGCTCGCTGTGCCGGGCGCGCGGGGAAGACTCTGCTCACGCGGCTTGCGTCTCCGACTCGGCGGTGCTCAACTCGCCGGCCTCGACGCGAGTGGTCCCATGCGGCGGCCGCAGGTGGGGCAGTCGTTCAGGTCCTTCTGGGCGAGTTGGTCACACCAGGAGCAGAAGCGCATGTTCTCCACTGCCCAGGGTAGCCGTGAGGTGGAGGGAGCGAGGGGCAACAGCTTGCCCACTATCTCCAGCTGCTCGCCGCTGTCGCGGTCGAGGTAGATCTCTTGCGGCTCGGCCTCGATCACGATCTCTCGTCCGCTCGAGGGGTTGCGCAGGCGGTAGCGCTGGGTCGTGCTCACGGCGAGAACTCTAGCGAAGCGAGTGGCGGAGACGTCCACTGGTAAAGGTGCCTGCCCGTCGGATAGAGTTTCGCCGCCGATGCCCTCCTTCTCCCCCCCCAGAAGCCTGCGCAAGCTCGGACTTCTCGTCGGGACCGGTGGCCTGTTGTTGGGTGCCGGTGGCTGTGGCGCGGTCAAGCGCGACGACAACGCCAACTTGATCGTCGGCAAGCAGCAGTTCGTCGCCAAGTGCGGCTCTTGTCACACGCTCGCGCGAGCGAACACGAAGGGCATTGTCGGCCCCAATCTCGACGAAGCCTTCCGCGCGGCTGTCGTCGAAGCCCACGGACGCAGCGTGATCCCGGGTGTCGTCGAACACCAGGTGCTCTACCCGAACCCTCAGGGCGTGATGCCAAAAGGTCTGGCCAGTGGGACGACGTTGAGTGATATCGCGGCTTACGTCGCGCAGACGGCCGATGCCCCAGGCAAAGACACCGGTCTGCTGGCGAGCGCGGTGGAAGCGCCTGGATCGGGCAAGCCGGCCGTGGAGAAGGGGGGCAAGCTGGAAATCGACGCCAACCCGGCGGGCCAGCTCGCCTATACGGCGACGAAGGCGACTGCAACCCCGGGAGCGACGACGATTAGCATGACGAACATGTCCGGCGTCTCGCACAACATCGCCATCGAATCGGGCGAAGGCGGAGCGACGGCCAAGGGCTCACCGCTCGGTGCGAGTCAGTTCATTACCAAGGGCAATACCTCGATCACGGTCAAGCTGAAGCCTGGCGTCTACACCTTCTTCTGCCAGGCTCCGGGCCACCGTGCGGCGGGCATGTACGGCACGCTCACCGTCAAGTAGAGGCGCGCCTACCCTCTACGCTAGAAGATGGCGCGCAGGGCGAGCACGATCCCCACGATCACCGCGAGTATCACAAACGCGTAGAGCAGGAAGCGAAACGCCTCGTCCTCGGAACGGAGGGGGTTCAGCATGGTCTTGGCATCGAGCTGTTTGACGGGAGCTGTCTGACAGCCGTCAAAGCACGTAGACGGTGGTGTAGACCACGAGCCACATGATGTCGACGAAGTGCCAGTAGATACCGGGTATCTCGACGCCGCGGTGCTCCTCGGGGCTGTAATGCCCGCGGAAGGCTCTGATCGTCACGAACAACAGCAGCAGCAGCCCGATGAACACGTGTGCCCCATGTAGGCCAGTGAGCGAGTAGAAGATCGTCTGCTGGGCGTGATCCTGAGGAGCGAAACCGATGTTCGCGTACTCGTTGATCTGAATGAATAGGAACGTGCAGCCGAGCAGGAAAGTCGTGAGGATGCCGGCCTTCAGCCCGAAGCGGTTGCCCCGCTTGATCGACGTCTGAGCCCAGTGCAGCGTGAACGAGGAGGACATCAGGATCGCGGTGTTGACGCCGGCGACGTCCTCCGGCAGGTGGGTCCCCGGCGCCGGCCAAGGCTCGCCCGAGGCGATACGGATGAAGAAGTAGGCCGTGAAGAATGCCCCGAAGACCATCACCTCGGAGATGATGAAAAGCAGCATCCCCAACAGCTGGGCTTCTACGCGCGAACTGTGGTTTGCGGCCGGCGGACCGTGATGGTCACCGTGGCCGGCCGCGTGAGCGATGCTGGCTGCCTCCATCGGGCTCCTCACCCCGCCGCGGCCGGAGTCGCGGTCGTTGTGTTGGACTGCAGGTCGACGACCACGTGCTCGACCTTCGCTGAGGTGTTGTGGCTCACGCGCTCGATCAGATTCGACCGCATCCATCCGGAGCGCTCGCCTGGGAGCGTTGAGATCACCACGTCGTCGACCCTGAACAGCTCCAGCGCGTTGATCGCGGCGGTGTACGGATCGGGATCGCCGATCATGCCCGAGCCGATCAGCTCGGCGGCGTGCAGCCGGTCGAGCATCGCCGCCAGACGCGCACGCGCCTCGCGCGGCGCCGAGCCGCTGCCGTCCTGCAGGGGAACCACCGCGATGAACACATGCCGTTGACCGTCCGCGGCCTTCGACCGGAGGTGCTCGAGCAACTCGTTGCCGCTCGCTGTTTTGCTGGCCACGACGAGCGTGACCCGGAATGGCAGGCCCTCCTGCTCGAGGTCGGTGACGATGTGCTCGACCGGTAGCCCCGAGGCGTTTTGAATGCGCTCGATCAAGTCTCTGCGCAGCCACCCCGACTGGGTGGCTGGGTGGGTGGAGAGGATGATCTCCTCGGGTCGGCGCTCGGCGATCGCGTCCATCGTCGCCGAGAAAGGATCGGGATCCCCGACTTCCCCAGTGGCCTCGATCCCCTCTTCGGTCACCAGCGAGATCGCCAGATCGACCCGCACCTGGGCCGATTCGCGCACGGCCTCGTCGTAGATGACCAGGCCGGCCGAGGGCTTGCTCTGGGGGACGACCAAGCGGAAGCGCACGTCACCGCCAGCGGCGCGCTCACGGACGGTGTCGAACAGCTTTTTGCCCCCGAGTGTCCGGTTGGCAACCACCAGTATTTCCTTCATTAGGCCTGCTCCCTCCTCATTCGCTGGGGGCTCGGACGATGCCTGTGCCGGCACTGACGGCAGCGGCTCCGACTGTGGCGGGGGTCGGGGTGAGGATGGCGTGTACCGCCCCGGGTACTCCGTACTCGTACGGGCCACCGACGATCGTCGGAACCCTGTCGAAGTTGAAGATCGGCGGCGGCGAGGAGACCAGCCACTCGAGCGTCATGCCTCGCCATGGATTGCCGACGGCTCGAGTTCCACCACGCCAGCTGGTGACCATGTTGTAGACGAACACGAGTGTGCTGAAGCCGAGGCCGAAGCTCATGATCGAGATGAACAGGTTCAGGTCGGCGAACTTGGTGGCATACGTCGCCACGCGCCGAGGCATGCCCTGCAGGCCGAGGATGTGCATCGGACCGAAGGTCATGTTGAAGAACACGAATGTGGTCCAGAAGTGCCACTTGCCCAAGCGCTCGTCGAACATCCGCCCGGTCATCTTCGGGAACCAGTAGTAGACGCCGGCGAAGATCGTCATCAACGAGCCGCCGAACAGCACGTAGTGGATGTGGGCCACGACGAAATAAGTCGAGCTGACGTGGATGTCGAACGGAATCATCGCGAGCATCACGCCGCTGATCCCTCCGAGGGTGAACGTCGTTAGGAAGCCGAGCGCGAACAGCATCGGCGTGTCCAGATGCAGCACCCCGCGCCACAACGTCGCCAGCCAGGAGAAGATCTTGATGCCTGTCGGCACAGCGATGATGCAGGTGGTGATCGCCATCGGGATGCGGATCCAGTCCGCCATCCCGGAAGTGAACATGTGGTGTGCCCACACCGTGAATCCGAGCACGATGATCGCCAGCAGCGAGAAGGCCATCATGCGGTAGCCGAAGATCGGCTTGCGCGACTTCACGGCGATCACCTCGCTGATGATCCCGAAGCCGGGCAGCATCATGATGTAGACCGCCGGGTGCGAGTAGAACCAGAAAACGTGCTGGTACATCAGCACGTTGCCCCCCTTGGCGGCGTTGAAGAAGTTGAAGCCGAGTGCACGGTCGAGCAGCACGAAGAACTGCGACGCCGCGATGAACGGGGTGGCGATCACGACCAGCAGCGAGGTTGCGAAGTTCGCCCACACGAGCAGCGGCAGGCGGAAGAAGCTCATCCCCGGCGCGCGCATCGTGATGATCGTCACGAGGAAGTTCAGCGCGGTCATGATCGACGAGGCGCCCGCAAATTGGACGCCAAGCGCGAAGAACGTCTGTCCGATCGGTGCGTCGATGGACAGCGGCGCGTAGGCGGTCCAGCCGTCGGCGAAGGACCCGCCCGGTGCGAAGAAGCTACCGAGCATCAGGGCGCCGGCGACCGGTAGCAGCCAGTAGGAGAGGGCGTTCAACCTGGGGAAGGCCATATCGGGCGCCCCGATCATCAGGGGCAGCACGAAGTTGGCTAGGCCCGCGAACACGGGGATCACGAACAGGAAGATCAGGATCGAGGCGTGCACCGAGAACAGGCCGTTGTAGGTGTTGGCGCTCACGAATTGCGCGCCCGGTTGCGCCAGCTCGGCGCGCATCAGCAGGCCGATCAGTCCGCCGACCAACAGGAAGAAGAAGGAGGTGACGGTGTACTGCACGCCGATCACCTTGTGGTCCGTGTTGACGCGGAAATAGTCCTTCCAGCCGTGCGCCCCGTGGCCGGAGTGATCCTCGGGGCGTGTGGGACGTCCGGCGGCCCAGTAGAACCAGTAGTCAAAGCCGCCGATCCCGACGAGGAAGAGCAGCGGCACGACGATCAGCGAGACCGTCAGGATTGCTTCGCCGGAGAGGTAGTGGTGGAACGTGGCGTGGCCGGTGGCGGACCGCACCAGCCACGTCAGCCCTGTCGCGAAAGCCACGCCGAGCGGCATCATCCAGCCCGCGCGGTAGAAGCCCGGAGCACGGAATTTAGCTGCCATCAGCGCGCTCTCCCCACTTCGGTTCTTGGATGTCTCATGGGCTCCACAACATTACCCGGCGGTCGCGCTCGAAGCGAGGCTCGTCTGGCTCTTCAGCCATGTCTGGAACTGGGTGAGTGAGACCACGTGCACGGCGGAGCGCATCGTGGAGTGTCCGACCCCGCAGAGCAGGTTGCAGACGACCGGATAGGTACCGAGCCGGTCGGGCGTCGCGCGGTAATGGGTGGTGATGCCGGGAACCACGTCCTCCTGCAGGCGAAAAGCCGGAATCCAGAAGGCATGGATGACGTCCTTGGAGCGCATGTTGAAGTACACCGTGTCGCCCATGGGGATGTAGAGCTGATCGGAGCTCAACGGCTTGCCGCCGGTCACTGACGAGGGATATTCATAGGACCAAAAGAACTGCTGGCCGGTCACCGCGATCTGGATTTCCGGCACCCCGCGCGGCTTCTTTTCGTTGTCGTGGAGGACGACGAAGGAGTAGGAGACCAGCCCGAGCAGGATCAGTGCGGGGATGGTCGTCCAGATCACCTCTAGGCGGGTGTTGCCGTGGATCGGAGGCCCATCCTTGAGCTCCTCGCCAGGCTTCATCCGGAACTGCCAGACGGAGTACAGAATCACCGTCACGACCAGTACGAAGATCGGTATCGAGACGTCGACCAGGACGTGGTAGAGCCTGTCGGTGTTGTGAGCTTGAGTGGAGGCCTGGACCGGGAACCAATGGATCGTGTAGCCCAGCGCGATGCCAATCGCTGTGGCGATCACGGCCGCCACGATCGCAATGACGAGCGGGCGCTGCTTAGACATCGGCGAGAACTCCGACGCAGGCAGAAACGTTTTCTGAGGCGAGGCACTCCATCCCGCCGCGATCCTATTGCCTTCGCCTGACGAACGTCAGGAGATTTTGATCGGGGGCTTGACCGCGAGGGCTGCTGGGACTACATTGAGGCAATAGTTGCAAACACTGGGGTGGTGGTTTGCCTTGGCGTGAAGCGGGAAAGGAGCAGACGATGCAAGTACGAGATGGGATGAGCGCGATGGTGCTCACTGTTGGACCCAGCCACACGCTGCGCGAGACGGCGCGACTGATGTCCGAGCGCAAGGTTGGGGCGGCGGTCGTGATCGACCCCGAGGGGCCGGGACCGGGGATCATCACCGAGCGGGACATCCTGCACTCCGTCGGCGCCGGACAAGATCCCAACGGCGAGGCGGTCGCGGAGCATTTGACGCGGGATGTCGTGTTCGCCGCGCCAGACTGGTCTCTGGAGGAGGCGGCCGCGGAGATGGTGCGCGGCTCCTTTCGTCACCTGATCGTCATCGAGGAGGGGGTGAACGTGGGGATCCTCTCCGTGCGCGATGTGGTGCGCTGCTGGACCGATGACGGAGCGATCTGCCCTGTGCCGGTGAGCTCAGCCGCCGCGGTGGTCTAGCTGGGCGGCCTAGCGCGCTAGTGCGGGTCGAGCGGGAGCTCGTCGATTTCGCGGCGCGTGTCGCCGACCCAGCGCCAGATGCAACCGATCGTCAGCAGCACGCCTACAACGGTGAGCTCGATGAAGGTCGTCACCCCGACGAGCGCCAGCGTGATGCCCACCGCGGTGAGTATCGGCAGCAGGCTCGGTCCCGGCAGGTGAATCTCTTCGCCGGTGGGCGGTATCTGTGGGTCGAGCGGGCTCACGAGATGTAGATCGCGGCGACTACAAAAGTGATGCCGAACATGAACATGCAGATCCCGCACACGATCAAGCCGGTGCGGATGTTCTTCTTTGCCAAGCGTCTCGTCATCATCGTCAGGGGCGCATTCTATAGATGCGCGTCAGCGACCATCGCGCAGAACAACAGAGCCAGGTAGGCCAGCGAGAACAGGTACAACTGCAAGGCGCTGCGACGATCGGCGCGACGGTAGAGTCGGATTGCGCCGGCGATGAAGCCCAGGCCGAGCACTACCGACACGATCAGGTAGATATCCCCGAAGCCGCCGGCGCAGAAGGGGAGCTGGGTCACCGCGTAGAGCAGGACCGTGTACAGCAGGATCTGGCGGCGGGTCTCGGCCTCGCCGCGCACGACTGGCAGCATCGGCACGTTGACCTTTGCGTACTCGTCCTTCATCAGCAGGCTCAGTGCCCAGAAATGGGGCGGTGTCCAGAAGAAGACGATGAAGAACAAGAGCACCGCGGTGGCGCTCACGGACCCGGTGACGGCGGCCCAGCCGACGAGCGGTGGGATAGCCCCGGCGGCACCGCCGATCACGATGTTCTGTGGGGTGCGGCGCTTCAGCCAGATCGTGTAGAGGAAGACATAACCGAGAAAGCCCGCGAACGAGAGGCTCGCGGCGAGCACGTTGACGGTCAGCGAAAGCTCGAGGAACGAGAGCGCGGCGAGCGTGCAGCCGAACGCGAGCGCGGCGCCGGGGGAGACCCGGCCGGATGGGACGGGACGGGTGGCGGTGCGGGCCATGCGGGCGTCGATGTCGCGGTCATACCAGTGGTTGACCGCGCCCGCGCCGCCCGCGGACAGATAGCCGCCGAGACAGGTCAGCGCGACCAGCAACGGAGAGGGATCGCCGGCCACGTACATCGTGGCGATCGTCGTCAACAGCAGCAGCGATTGGACCTTCGGCTTGGTCAACTCGACGTAGTCGCTCAGCAGCTGGCGCGTGCTGGCCGATCTTTGATCGGTAGCCAACCCGAGCGGGGGCGCCTCGATCACATGAGCGGCGCCTGTGGGGCGCGTGTTCATCAGACCCCCACTTGCGTGGCCCCTGTGGGCACGGTGGCTCCACCAGAGACCGGCTCTCCGCTGCTGCGGCGCTGCACCTCGCGGCGGATGTCCTTCATCGGTTCCACCGAGCGCACCAGCGGGATCACGTCGAAGTTGTTGACCGGCGGCGGCGAAGTGGTGAACCACTCGAGCGTGTTGGCCTTCCACGGATCGGGCCCGGCGATCGCGCCAACCTTGAGGCTGCGTACGGCGTTGATGATCGTCACGAGCACCCCCGCGGCGAGAACGAACGAGCCAACGGTGGAGATCTGGTTGTACAGCGCCAGATTCCCCACGTTGGCGTACTCATAGACACGCCGGGGCATCCCGTCCAGGCCGATCACGTGCTGGATCAGGAAGGTCATGAGGAAGCCGAAGAACATCAGATAGAAGCTCAGCTTGCCCAAGCCTTCGTCGAGCATGCGCCCGGTGATCTTCGGGTACCAGTAGTAGATCCCGGCGAAGATCGTGAAGACCGAGCCGCCGACCAGCACGAAATGTAGATGGGCAACGACGAAGTAGGTTTCGTTCAGTTGCCAGTCAACGGGGAAAACGGCGAGGAACACCCCCGAGATGCCGCCGATCAGGAACAGCACGAGGAAGCCGACGCAAAACAGCAGCGGCGTCTTGAATTCGATCGTGCCGCGCCACAGCGTGGCGATCCAGTTGAGCATCTTCACGCCGGTCGGCACGGCGATCAGGAACGAGCTGAGCATCACGAAGATCAGGATGACCTCGGGGATCGGCGTTGTGAACATGTGGTGTGCCCAGGTGAGAAAGCCGAGGAAGGCGATCGCGACGGTGGAGGCGGCGATCGCCTTGTAGCCGAAGATCGGCTTGCGCGCGAACACAGGCAGGATCTCCGAAACCAAGCCGAAGCCGGGGAGCACCATGATGTAGACCTCGGGGTGCCCGAAGAACCAGAACAGGTGCTGCCACAAGAGCGCTGAGCCGCCCTCCGCCGGGTCGAAGAAGTGCGTGCCGAAATGGCGGTCGGTGAGCAGCATCGTGACTGCTCCCGCGATCACGGGCATCGCAAAGATGATCAGGACCGAGTACGTGAGGATCGCCCAAATGAACAGGGGCAGACGGCCCCAGCTCATGCCGCGTGCGCGCATGTTTGCGATCGTCGCGTAGAAGTTGATCGCGCCCAGGATCGAAGACAGCCCCGTCAAATGGATCAGATAGATCCAGGCGTCCTGACCACCGCTCGGCGAGTAGATCGCGCTGGACAGCGGCGCGTAGCTCGACCAGCCGGCTTCCGGTGGGTTCCAGAAGATCGAGGCGTAGAAGACGATCCCACCGGCCAGCAGCAGCCAGAAGGAGAGCGCGTTCAGGCGCGGATAGGCCATGTCGCGCGCGCCGATCATCAGCGGCACGAAGTAGTTCGCCAGCCCGGCCATCATCGGCACGATGAACAGGAAGATCATCGTCGTGCCGTGCATCGTGAACAGCTGGTTGTAGACCTGCGGGGTAACCAGCGTGTTGTTCGGCTCGCCCAGCTGCAGGCGCATGATCAGCGCCTCGACCCCGCCCAGGCAGAAGAACATGAACGTCAGGACCATGTACATGATCCCGATCCGCTTGTGGTCGGTGGTGGTGATCCAGCTCGTCCAGCCGGTCGCCTCGCGCTCGACTTTGTGGGCTACTACCTGGGGAACTGGGGCGACGTAGGTGGCCATCTCGATCCTTTACGGGTTCTCGACCTGTCCGGGGCCGGTCTGGGAGTTCAGCTTGGCGCGCTCGACCGCGGCTTCGGAGTTGGCTTCTTTGATCTCCTGCTTCTGATAGGCGAGCCACGCGTCGAACTGCGCGGGTGGGACCGCCTTCACGGTGGCGATCATGCGCGCATGGCCGCGTCCGCACAGGGCTGCGCACTGACCGCGATAGAGGCCGGGTTTTGAGATCTTGAACCACGCGTAGTTGTGGTAGCCCGGCACTGCTTGAAACTTGCCTCCCAGTTCGGGAATCCACCAGGAGTGCACGACGTCCTCGGAGACGATGTCGAGCGTCACAGTGGTTTCTGTGGGGACGACCATCTCCTCGTAGGAGTAGGGCGCGCCCAGGCCATCGGGTTCGCTTGAGCCGGGGTAGATGTATTGCCAGATGTACTGCCGGCCGATGACAGTGATGTTCAGAGATTTGCCGTTGGGCGGCAGCTTGCGCTCGGCGCTCGCGTACAGCACCCCACTTTCGCCGATCGACTGATCGCCATTCGGACCAGAGTTGGAGGGGTCCTGGATCGAGGAGAGCTTGGTGAAGGTGACGATCGCCAGCCCGACCAGGATCACCGCGGCGGCGACCGTCCAGCCGACCTCCAGGCGCGTATTGCCGTGGATCTGTGCCGCGACGGCGCCCTTGCGTGCGCGGAACTTGACAAGCGCATAGACCAGAGCGCCCACGACGGCGACGAAGATCACAAGCGCGATGACCAGCGTGATCTTGTAGAGGCTGTCGATCTGGTCCGCGTTCGGCGACCCGCCCGACTCGGGCGTGAAGAAAGCGAGCGTTGAGTTAACGAGAAGGCCCAAGGCGGCCCGGATTCTATTCAGGCCCGGACGGGATGCGCTTGATGACTTTTGCCACGAGGGAGATTTACTTCCCCGAGAAGCGCGCGGGACGCTTTTCAATGAACGCCATGGAGCCCTCCACGAAGTCTTCGCTGCCGGCCATCTCCTGCTGGATTTGCGCCTCCAGCTCGAGCTGCTCGGCCATCCGCGGATACAGCCAGTTGTTGAGTTGACGCTTGGTTCCCGCGTAGGAGCACGTCGGTCCGGAAGCCAGGCGTGTGGCGAGCGCGGCCACCTCCTCACGCAGAAGATCGTCCGCGGCGACGCGGTTGATCAGACCCCACTCAAGCGCCCGTGACGCTGGCAGGCGCTCGCCGAGCATTGCCAGCTCGGTCGCACGAGCCATGCCGACACGAGTGGGCACGAACAGCGAGGAGCCGCCATCGGGGACGAGCCCGATGTTGACGAAGGCGAGCAGGAAGTAGGCGCTCTCTGCCGCCACGATCAAGTCGCAGCAGAGCGCCAGCGAGCAGCCGATGCCAACCGCCGGACCGTTCACGCAAGCGATCACCGGCTTGCCCAACTCGCGGATGGCATGCATGATTGGGTGGTAGCGCTCGGTGAGGACCTTGTGCATGTCGGGACGTCCCTCGGGCGTGAAGTCTTCGCCGCTTACGTCCTTCAAGTCGGCGCCCGAAGAGAATGCGCGCCCGGCGCCTGTGATCACCACCGCTCGCGCCGCATCGTTTGCGGCCGCTTGGTGCAGCGCCGCGAGCAGGTCCAGACCTAGCTGCTTGTTCCAGGCGTTCAATGCCTCGGGCCGGTTGAGCTCGAGGGTGGCGACGCCGTCAGCCAGGAGCACGTTGACCGTCTCGAGCTGGATCTCTGGCTCGCTCACGCCGGTGATCCTATTCTGTGGGGATGGCTCGTCCCGTAATCGGTATGTGTACAGCGCTCGAGCAGGCGCGTTGGAGCGTTTGGGATCAGCCGGCGATGCTGCTGGCGCGCAACTACATCGATGCGGTGCAGCGTGCCGGGGCGCTGGCGTTGATGCTCCCGCCGGACGCGTATTTGGTCGAGGACCCAGTGCAGGTGCTGGATCTGATCGACGGGCTGGTGCTAACCGGTGGCGCTGATATCGGTCCCGCCTGCTACGGCCAGCAAGCGCGTGCCGAGACGGTCGATACGGTGCCCGAGCGCGACACTTTTGAGATCGCGATGGTGCGCGGCGCGATCGAGCGTGATCTGCCGGTGCTGGGGATCTGCCGCGGGATGCAGCTGATCAACGTAGCGCTCGGCGGCACGCTTCACCAGCATCTACCTGAGAGCCACGGCCACGGCGAGCATCGTCGTGTGCTGGGGTCGTTCGACGGAGCCGACCATGATGTGTCTCTGCTCGAGGGGACGCTTGCGGCGCGCGCCGCGGGCGAGCTCGTTCACGCGACCAAGTCCCATCATCATCAGGGCATCGACCGGCTGGGCGAGGGTCTCGTGGTGAGCGGGCATTCGACGCTGGACAATCTGCCGGAGGCGATCGAGATGGATGGAAGCCCGCCCTCCCGGCCGTCCGATCGTCGCTTCGTACTTGGTGTGCAGTGGCACCCCGAGGCAGATCTGGCTAGCTCAGTGGTCGATTCGCTGGTGGAGGCGGCCGGGTCTGAGCGGGCGGGGCGCACGCAGGCGCGGGGGGTCGCGTCCTGAGCGCTGATCACCGGCGGGTCGCGCGCCGGACGTGGATCTATACTCACGGGCAAGTGCGGCGGTCGAACGCCATTCGAGCAGCCGCCTGGGGGGTGGTAGTAGCGGGCGTAGCAGCGCCGCTGGCGCGCAAGCGGGTGAAGGCTCCCCCGATCCTCATGCAGACGGTCGCCTTCGCTGCTCCTTTCGGCTTGTGCGTGGCGATGCGCCGTACGCGTACACGCGATGTGGCCACCTGTTGCTTACAGATGTGGGCGTATCTGGCTGCCTATAAGTCGCCGCACGACGATCCCGCCGCACAGGAGCGACGTGTGCATATCAACTACCCGATCGTTGCCGACCGCGCGCTGGGCCTTGGCCAGTTGCCCACTGTGCGTTTGCAGCGAGCGCTTGCCCGGCGGGGCCCGGACGGCCCAGAATGGCAGTCGCTCGACCGCGTACTCGTATGGGCCCACTGGGCGTGGTTCATGGTGCCGCACGGTTCGCTCGCCTACATCCTCGTGCGTCACCGTGGGCGCTTTCCGCGGGCGGCGGTGATGACCTATGCGGTATTCGACATCGGTGCCGCCGTGTACTGGCTGGCGCCGACCGCTCCCCCTTGGTATGCCGCGTCGGCGGCTGGGCGCGGTGTGGCCGAGCGCAGGAAAGGGCTGCCGTCCTCACAGGTGATTGTCGAGCCAGAGGTGCGGCGAATGATGGTGGAGTACGGGGAGTTCTTCTGGCGAGACGGCTGGGGCCCGCTCTACAGTGTCTTTGGAGGCAACCCCTTAGCCGCGATGCCCTCGCTGCACTTCGCCACATCCCTGATGGCCGCACTCCTGCTCACAGAAGTAGGGCCGATTGCCGGCGTGCTCGGCTGGAGCTACACCGCGACGCTCGGATTCGCGCTGGTGTATCTGGGAGAGCACTATGTGATCGATCTGGTGGCGGGGGCGATGCTGACCGGGGCGGTGCGGCGCTTGGCCCCGCGTGCGACGCCCTTCTTGGCGGATGTGGGCCGGGTCGTGGCGGCGCTCGAGGCGCAGGCACACAAGGCGAGTTGAGTGTTGGTGGCGAGGAGCAGATGACGCAGACGCACGAACAGGAGTTGGCTGGGAGGCACGCTGAGGAGGAGATGCCGCGTGTGACGATCACGCGGCGTAGTGCGATTACGCTCGTTCTGTTCGTCCTCTCGGCCGTCGCGTTCTTTTACTTCGTCCTGCCCAAGCTCTCTGGGTTGGGCGCGACCGCACATCGGATCGAGCGTGGAGACACCTGGTGGATTGCGATTGGGGTGGTCCTCGAGCTGCTTTCCTTTGCCGGCTACGTGGTGCTCTTCCGCTCTGTGTTCGTGCGTGGGCCCAGTTTGATCGGCTGGCGCGAGAGCTACCAGGTCACGATGGCCGGTCTGGCCGCCACGCGACTGTTCGCGGCTGCCGGGGCGGGTGGGGTCGCGTTGACCGCGTGGGCTTTGCGGCGCTCTGGCATGGAGGCTCGGTTGGTGGCCTGTCGCATGGTCGCGTTCATGGTGCTGCTGTATGTGATCTACGCGGGCTCGCTGCTGCTCGACGGCGTGGGGCTGGGTACAGGCCTGTTTCCTGGAGGAGGCTCGTTCGCGATCACGATCATCCCCGCGATAGTCGCTGCGATTCTGTTTGGCGTGGCCGGTGCGATGGCGTTGTTGCCGGGCGATGTCGAGCGGCGCTTGGAGCGATGGGCGGCCGGCTCGGGTCGCCTCGCGCACTGGGTGGCTCGTGCGGTGACGGTGCCCGCGCTCGCGGCGAGCGGGGTGCGCACCGCGATCGATTTGATCCGCTCGCGCGATCCGGGAGTGCTGGGCGCGCCGGCTTGGTGGGGTTTTGACATCTGCGTGCTGTGGGCATGCTTTCACGCATTCGGGAGCCCTCCTCCATTCACCGTCATCCTGATGTCCTATTTCGTGGGGATGCTCGGCAACCTGCTGCCGCTGCCCGGTGGGTTGGGAGGCGTGGAGGGAGGCATGATCGGCGCGTTTGCGGCTTTCGGCGTCGACTTCAACCTGGCATTGCTTTCAGTCCTCTCCTACCGCGCGATTTCCTTTTGGCTGCCGACGCTGCCCGGCGCGATCGCATACTTCCAGCTGCGCCGCACCGTGGCTCGCTGGCGTGATCTGCAGAAGCACCCCGCTGAGGATGGGGCGCCGTCTGGGGCAATCGAGGCAGTCGGGCCCTTGCGCGCATAGGTTTTGACCAGTAACAAGCTATACTTCATAAAGTGAAGTGACCTCGGATGGGAGATCAGATGGCAGCCACAGACATTGAGAACGTGATCGTGATTGGGAGTGGCCCAGCCGGTTACACGGCCGCTCTGTACACCTCGCGCGCCAACTTGAACCCGCTGGTGATCGAGGGCTTCGCCTGGGGTGGTCTACTGCAGCAGACAACCGACGTGGAGAACTACCCGGGCTTTCCTGAGGGGATCATGGGGCCGGAGATGATGCAGAAGCTGCGCGACCAGGCCGAGCGTTTCGGCGCGCGTCTGCTCACCGAGGAGGCCGAGCGCGTCGAGCTGGCGAGCGAGCCTGGCGGGATCCACAAGGTGTGGGTAGGCGACACCGAGTACCGGGCACGCACTGTCGTCTTGGCGATGGGGGCCGAGCACAAGAAGCTCTGTGTTCCCGGTGAGCTCGAGCTGAGCGGTCGCGGGGTCAGCTACTGCGCGACCTGCGACGCGGCCTTCTTCCGCGATACCCAGACGGTGATCGTCGGCGGCGGCGATTCGGCGATGGAGGAGGCGATCTTCCTGTCGAAGTTCGCGAGCAAGGTGACAATCGTGCATCGGCGCAAGGAGTTTCGCGCGTCGAAGATCATGCTCGATCGCGCGCGCGCGATGGAGAACATCGAGCTGTTGACGCCCTATGCGGTCAAGGAGTTCGTGCCTGGCGAGAACGGTGCGCTGGGGCATGCCACGCTCGTGAATACCGAGACCGGGGAGGAGCGCACGCTGGAGGTGACGGGCGCGTTCGTGGCGGTCGGCCACGAGCCGCAGTCGGCGCTTGTAGACGGCCAGATCGACGTCGATGGGGAGGGCTATGTGGCCGTCGAGGGTCGCTCGACTCAGACCAATCGACCGGGTGTCTTCGCGGCCGGCGACCTGGTCGACCACACCTACCGCCAGGCGATCACCGCCGCCGGCTCGGGTTGCCAGGCGGCGCTGGATGCCGAGTGGTACCTGCGCGACACGCCGCAGGTCCCGACCCCGGAGGGAATGCCGGTCGGCGATCTGGCTGAAGCCCAGTGGGCTCCCGCTGCTGCTACGGCTGAGGCATAAGGCTACGGCTGAGGCGTAAGGGCGCCCTCGAGCTCCAGCAGATACCGCTTCCGGTCCAATCCGCCGCCATAGCCGCCGATCGCCCCGCCGGTGCGGAGCACACGGTGACAGGGGATCACGATCGGGATCGGATTTGCGCCCAGGGCTTTACCTGCCGCCCGCGAGCCGCGTGGGGAGCCGGCCTCGGCGGCGACCTCGGCGTAGGAGAGGTGGCCGCCATAGGGAATCTCCACGGTCGCGTGCAGCACGCGCCGTCCGAACGGCCCGATCAGCGACCAGTCGAGAGGGATCTCGAACGCGCGCCGGCGCCCCGCGAAGTATTCATCCAGCTCGCGCTTGATCGGATCAAGCGACGCGGGCGCCTCGATGATCCGCGGCGAGAGTGCCCGCGCGAGTGCTTCCAGTACAGACTCGATGCTCTCCTCGGGAAACGCGACGCGCACCAGCCCGCGCTTGGTGGTGGCCGCGTGCAGCGTGCCGAAGGGGGAGTCGACGGGCGCATAGCTGATATCCGCCAGGTCATCGGCGACGGCGCGCTCGCTCACCCGCTTAGCTGCCGCGATGGCCGCCTCGCCGGCGTCCCGACTGTCTGGGACGCCCTGGCGGAGCAGTTGCTCGATCTTCTGCGTCTTCTGTGTCATGCGATCACCTTCCTCAGTTTGGTTAGTCCCTCGTGCAGCGAGCGGCGTGCCGCCTCCTCCGAGCAGCTGATCGTGGCGGCGATATCGCGGTGGGGCAGATCGGCGACGTAGCGCAGCAGAATCGCTGAGCGCTGGCGTGCTGGCAGCTCGTGCACTGCTTCCCACAACGCCTCGTTGCGCCCTGGCGGCTCTTCCGCGCCCGGGTTGCTCCGCCGCCGCGTACGTGTGCCGCTTGCGGGCCGGCCGCCCGTTCCGTCCGCGACCGCGGCGATCTCTGCCATCGGCAGCGCTCTCCTGGCGTGCCCTCGGTGGACATCGAGCGCCTTGCGATGGGCGATCGTTAGCACCCAAGCGCGCAGGTTCGAGTCAGGACGCTGCCGCGGATAAGCGCGCAACGCCGCGATGAACGTCTCCTGGAAGCAGTCCTCCGCGTCGGTCCGGCCGACGGAAGAGACCAGGAAGCGCCAAACCGCCTCGCGGTGGACATCGAGAAAGCGCTGAAATGGTGGCACCCCATCACTCGCGACGGTCGCGCGCGGACCGCTCCGGGGAGGTTTTGTCGAGCTGGTCGCCGGTGCTGACGCGGATGCGGAGTGCTTGTCGCTCATGACCATTGAACGTGGCCGAGCCTGTAAACGTGAGGTTCGACCTGAGGTTCGCTCAATCCGCTTGGTGCTCGAAGAAGCCGGCACCGCTCGCGCGACCCAGCCGGCCGGCGCGCACCAGGCGCAGCAGCGCTGGGGCGGGCCGGTAGCGCTCCTCGCGATACTCGCTCCACAGGCCGTCCAGCACGGCAAGCACATGGTCCAGCCCGATCTCATCCGCCCACTCGAGCGGACCCCTCGGGTGGCTGAGCCCGAGCACCATGCCCGCGTCGATGTCTGCGGCCGAGCCGGTGCCTTCACCAAGGGCGAACGCGCACTCGTTGATCACCTGGCACACGATCCGAGGCAGCACGCCGACGGACGAGGCCTGCACGCGCGCGGTGTGCAGGCCAAGACCTCCGAACGCCCGCTCGCCGGCCTCGCCGGTGACCTCAACGAGCGTCAAGGGCACGAGCGCGTAGAACGGCTCGCCGTCGACGGTGCCACCGAGGCCGTCAACGGCGATCTCCGGTCCGGTGCCGCCGCCGGGCGGGATCGTGCGCAGCGCCTGTGCCAGCGCGCCATCGCCCTGCACGATCGCGTCTGCGCTGCGCTTGGGCGGATCGGGGTCCTCGGGCCGATGAGGAGAGCTTGCGCCGCCGGAGTAGTCGTAGTATCCGCGCCCGGTCTTGCGCCCGTGCAGCCCGGCGGCGACGTAGCGCGCGGAGATCGGCGAGGGCTGCCAGCGGGGCTCGTAGAAGCTCTGCTCGAAGAAGCTCTTGGAGATCTCAAAACCGGTGTCGACACCCACGAGATCCATCAGCTCGAACGGCCCCATGCGAAAGCCCCCGCCGAGGCGCACGATCCGGTCGATCGTCTCGATCTCCGCGATCCGCTCCTGCAACAGGCGCAATGCCTCCAACCCGAACGGCCGGTTGCAACGGTTGACGATGAATCCCGGACCGTCTTTGGCCACGATCACCGTCTTGCCCATCGCCTCACCCGTCGCGTGGGCGAGCGCGAGGGCATCCTCCGAGGACTGCTCGCCGGCGACGACCTCCAGCAGGCGCATGAGCGGCGCGGGGTTGAAGAAGTGCATGCCCACCACGCGCTCCGGGTGGGTGGCGCCTGCGGCGATCGCGGTGACCAGCAGCGACGAGGTGTTCGTCGCCAGTACGCACTTCGCACTTACGATCTCAGACACGCGCGCATAGATCTCGTGCTTGAGTGCGAGCCGCTCGGGCGCGGCCTCGATCACCAGGTCGCACTCGGCGAACGCCGCCAGCTCGTCCACCGGCTCGATCCGCGCGGCGGCCGCGCATCGGCCTCCGCGGCGCTCAGCCTCCCCTTGGCTGCTTCCTTGGCGAGGCCGTCGCGCGCGTACTGCGCCCCGCGCTCCAGGGCCTCGGGCAGCGGATCGTGCAGGATCGTGCTCGCTCCGGAGCGCGCCGCCAGTTGGGCGATGCCGGCGCCCATCGTGCCGGCGCCGATCACTCCGATCACACGTGCGACCGCCATCTCAGCTTGGCACGAGCGCGTTGATGCCAGTCATTGCACGCCCGATGATCAGTTTCTGGATCTGCGAGGTTCCCTCGTACAGCGTCGTCACGCGCGCGTCACGGAAGTAGCGCTCGACCGGGTGATCGTCGACGTAGCCGGCACCGCCGTGGATCTGGATCGCCAGGTTCGCGCACTCCAGCGACGCCTCGGTTGCGTGCAGCTTGGCGATCGAGGTCTCCAGCGTGTTTGGTCGGCCCTGGTCCTTCAGCCAGCCCGCGCGCCACACGAGCATCCGCGAGGCATCGGTCTTCAGCACCATGTCGGCGATCATCGCCTGCACGAGCTGGAAGCTGGCGATCGGTTTGCCGAACTGCTCGCGCTCCTTGGCGTACTTCACCGACTCCTCGACGCATCCCCGGCAGATCCCCACGCAGCCGGCCGCTACCGAATAACGCCCCGAGTCGAGCGCCGACATCGCGACCTTGAAGCCATCGCCGACGTTGCCGAGCATGTCCTCGTCGGAGACCTCGACGTCTTCGAGCGAGATCGACGCCGTGTCTGAGGCGTGTAGCCCCATCTTGTGCTCGATCGTCTGTGCTGTGTAGCCCGGCTGGTCGGTGTCCACCATGAAGCAGGTCACGCCCTTGTGGCCGAGCTCGGGGTCTGTCTGGGCGAAGACCAAGGCGACCTTTGCGTAGTTGCCCATCGAGATCCACATCTTCGCGCCGTTGATCACCCAGCCAGAATCCGTCTTCTTCGCGCGCGTCTTCTGGTTGGCGGCGTCTGAGCCGGTGTCCGGCTCGGTCAGCCCAAAACAGCCAAGCCAGTCCCCGGAGCACAGATTCGGCAGGTACTTGTGCTTCTGCTCCTCGGTGCCCCACTTGAGGATCGCCGAGCACACCAAAGATGTCTGTACCGAGATCACGGTGCGGATCGCCGAGTCGCCGCGGCCGATCTCTTCGACGATCAGCCCGTATGAGAGGTAGTCGAGGCCGGCGCCGCCGTACTCCTGGGGGACGATCGCCCCGAGGTAGCCCTGCGCGGCGATCTTCTTGACGAGGTCCACGTCGAAGTGGTGGTTGCGCGCGTTTTCGCGCGTGCGCTCGATGATCTCGTTGTCAGTGAACTCGCGCGCGGTGCGCTGGATCAGCTGCTGCTCGTCGCTCAGGTCGAAGTTCATGTCTCTCCTAGGTCGGTATCAGCTTGGGGGTGCTCCACGGCACTTGCAGGCGCCGCTCGATCTCCTCGGCAAGGCCGTCGATCGGCAGTCGCTCCTGTGCGAGCGAATCGCGCTCGCGCAGGGTGACCGTCCGATCCTCCACGCTCTGGTGGTCAACCGTCAGGCAGAACGGCGTGCCGATCTCGTCCTGGCGGCGGTAGCGCTTGCCGATCGCCCCGCCGTCGTCGTACTCGACCATGCCAAGCCCCGGCCGCCCGCGGATCGCGCGGTGGATCTCCCTTGCGATCTCCGGCTGGCCATCCTTCTTCACGAGCGGCAGGATCGCCGCCTTGATCGGCGCCAGGCGTGGGTGCAGCCGTAGCACTGTGCGCTGCTCGCCCTCGCCAGCGCCCTCGCGCTCGACGACTTCCTCGTCGTATGCGTCCACCAAGAACGCGAGCGTCGCCCGGTCAGCCCCGGCGGCGGGCTCGATCACGTGCGGGATGTAGCGTTCACCGGAAGCCTGATCGAAGTACTCGAGCTTCTCGCCGGAGAACTCGGCGTGTTGGGTGAGGTCGAAGTCACCGCGATTGGCGATGCCCTCGAGCTCCGACCAGCCGATCGGGAACAGGTATTCAACGTCGCTGGTGCCCGATGAGTAATGCGAGAGCTCGTCAGGGTTGTGTGCACGCAAGCGCAGGTGGTCGGGACGCAGACCGAGCTCGGTGTACCAGCGCTCGCGCTCTGAGAGCCAGTGCTCGAACCATTGCTCGGCGTCGTCAGGCGGCACGAAGAACTCCATCTCCATCTGCTCGAACTCGCGGGTGCGGAAGATGAAGTTGCCGGGGGTGATCTCGTTGCGAAAAGACTTGCCGACCTGTGCGATCCCGAACGGCGGCTTCTTGCGCGAGAACTGCAGCACGTTCTTGAAGTTGATGAAGATGCCCTGGGCGGTCTCTGGGCGCAGATAGGCGACCGAGCCGGACTCCTTAACTGGACCGATCGTGGTCTCGAACATCAGGTTGAAATCGCGTGCCTCCGTCAGGTCGCACTCCTCGGTCTCGCCGGGGTGCTTCGACGGTTTACGCCCGCACGCGAGATCCCCGAGGTGGTCCGCGCGGAAGCGCTGGCCACATGTCTTGCAATCCACCAGGGGGTCGGTGAAGCCGGCGAGGTGCCCTGAGGCCTCCCACACGCGCGGGTGCTGCAGGATCGCCGAGTCGATTGCCACGATGTCCTCGCGCTCTGAGAGCATCGCCCGCCACCACTCGTTCTTGACATTGCTCTTAAGCAGCACGCCGTAGTGGCCGTAGTCGTACGTCGAGCCCACGCCGCCGTAGATCTCCGAGGAGGGGAAGATGAAGCCACGGCGCTTGCACAGCGCGACGATCTTCTCCATGGTCACGATGTCCCCGTGCTCGGTCATTGAGCGGGATGCTATTCGAGCCTTGGGGCGACTAGGCTCCCCGAGCAGTGGCGCGGATCTTGATCGTGGCCGGCGGTTGCCGGGGTCGGCGGCTGGCGGAGGGACTCATCGGAGAGGGGCATGCGGTGCGCGTTACCACGCGCACCGAGGCGAGTCGAGCCGCGATCGAGGCGATAGGAGCGGAGTGCTGGATCGGTACGCCCGAGCGCCTTGGCACGCTACGTGCCGCGCTTGAGAGTGTGACGATCGTCTGCTGGCTCTTAGGCACCGTCACGGGCGATGAGGACGAGGTCCGCGCGCTGCACACCTCTCGTTTGGAGTTCTTCCTCGGGCAGGTGATCGATACGACGGTGCGCGGCTTCCTCTACGAGACCGCCGGGAGCAGCGCGGTGCCTGCGGACGTCCTCGCCGGAGGTGAGCGGATCGTGCAAAGGATCGCCGAGCGCAACGAGATCCCCGTCGGGTTTCTGCGGGCCGATCCCGGGGATACGGATGCCTGGCTCGCGAACGCCCACGCCGAGATCGGCGCGCTGCTCGAGGGTCGGTAGGCGCACCCGAGATCAAGCCGCGCGGCAATCGCTCCGATGATGTACCCACGATGGCCGGCGACCGCCCCCGATACGGGCTTCTGATCTCGGCGCTGGGTGCGATCGTGCTCGCGGTGTCCGTGTTCCTGCCGTGGTACGGCGTCAGCTTCACCGCCTCCGGTCTCGCCTTCGCCCAGCAGGCCGGCGACCAGGCGGCCGCGCAGTTCGGCAACGCCACGCTGCAGAGCTACATGGGCGAGTTCCACGCCAACCTCAGCTCGCTTGCCGGGCATCAGTTCACCGCGCTGAGCGCTCACCAGGCACTGAAAGACCTGAACGTCGTGTTGTTGCTGCTCGCCGGCGCGGCCATCGTGATCGCGCTGCTGGCGCTCGCGGGTGCGGGGTTCTCCTCGGCGTCCACTCCCGACGGCCATCGGGCTCCGTTGATCCTGCTGGGAATCGTCGCGGCGGTGTGCGTGCTCTTTCGGATTGTCGATCTACCCGCGCCAGCGGGCGGCTTCCTTGCGCTTTCACTGCGCGAGGGCGCCTGGTTGGCGCTGCTTGGCTCGGTGGCAATCGTTGTGGGATCGCTGTGGCCGGAGCGCGTCGGCGCGTCCGATCTGTCGGACGCCAAGCTCGAGAGCGTTTGGTCCGGGCTCTCCGGCTGGACGCCCGAGGGTTGAGCGCACCGACTCCCTCAGCGAGCGTCCGGATGAACACGCAGCCAGTCGGTGCGGTCGCGTCAAAACTTACTCATCCCTTATCATTTCTACGCTCGGCGAACGGACTCCCGTGGTCTGTCGCACATACGGCATACCCAACGGCTAGACAGAGGACGACCGACAGCTCATGTGGACTCGACAAGGCTCAGATCTCTCACTCGACAGGACGGCCCGTACGGTGTCGTTGAAGACGCTAATCGCCGCGGCCCTGATTGCGGTCGGCCTGGCGGCGCTTGCGGCCCGGGCGGAGGCTGCGCCAGCGATCGACTATCCGGGCTTCTCCAGCACCGTGGGGCTCTCGCTGAACGGTGAAGCCACTCAGAACGGAGCTGCCCTGCGCCTCACGCCGGCCGAACGGGGAAAGAGTGGCACTGCGTTTAGCGATACCGAGATTCAGACGACGGCGTCCTTCGAAGCCGAATTCGAGTTGCTAATGCACGAAAGCAACACGGAAGCGAGCGACGGCGGCATCGGTGTCGCCGATGGCATGGGCTTCGTGCTGCAGCCGGGCTCGGCGGAGTCGGTCGGGGAATCGGGCGGAGATCTTGGCTTTGCTGGCATCACACCGAGTGCAGACGTCGAGTACGACATCTTCGACGACTACTTCTACAACCCACCTGATCCGGCCGTTCCGTACGTCTCCTTCATGAAGGACGGCAACGTGCTGGAACACCTCGCCGAGAGCGAAACGCCGCTGAAATTCCCGCTCTATGGAGCGCCGGTGTGGTCGTGGGTGGATTACGAAGTCGCCACGCACCTGGTCTCGGTCTACGCTGCGCCTACAGACTCCAAACCTGCCACGCCGCTCTTCACATATACGGTCAACCTCGCCGAACTGCTCGGCAGCGAATACACCTTCGCGGGCTTCACGGCTGGCACCGGCTCTGGCGATGCGGCCCAGGAAGTGCTGAACTGGCAGCTCACCAGCTCGGCGCAGGCTAAAACGGAACCTGTCCCTGCTCCTCCGACGCAACCCGGCACCCACGGCAGCTCGACCTCGGTGACCTGCAACCTGATCTTTGCGACCGCCTCGGACACGTGCATTGCAACGGTCACCGACGTCGACGTTCCAGCCGCGATCACGCCCACGGGCCAGGTCAGCTTCTCGAGCGCCAGCGGCGGCACCTTCCCCGGTAGCGTCTGCAGCCTGGTCGCGATTCCCAACTCGCCGGACGCTGCCGGCTGCTCGGTGCAATTCCTGCCGCCGACGGCCGCCAGTTTGCAGCCGGCGATCACGGCGACATATGGGGGCGACGGTCACCACGGCGGGAGCGTCGGCCACACCTACTATGGCCCGGCCAACGAACTGGCGAAGGGCATCGAAATCGGGCTCACCGGCGAAGTGAGCGCAAACGGGAGTACCGTCACGATTCCGGTCAGCTCTCAGTTTCCCAGTATCACCGGTGGCACGGTGACCTCGGGGACGACCACGGCGAAAAAGAGCTCGTTCACGGGCGCCGGCGCAGGCGCCGGCGACGCGGTCGTCGCCAAGGCGAAGAAGCCGAGCAAGAAAAAGACGACAGCCAAGCCGATCGTGTTCGGCACCGGCAGCCTGACCCTGAGCAAGCCTGGCAAGGGCACGCTCGTCGTCAAGCTCAATGGCAAAGCGAAGCTCGCCCTGAAGCAGGCCAAGGGCAAGCCGATCAAGGTCGTGTTGGAAGTCACGGTCAAGACGTTGAACGGCACGCTCGTGAAGACCGAGAAGTTCGCGCTCACGATCCGCCCGGCGAAGAAACAGCCGAAGAAGAAAGGCAAGCACGGCAAGTAGCGCCGCGTTCTCCGCTGGGGTTTGGGCCGGACGGAGTGCGGCATCGTGACTCCGTCTGGACCGCGGTGTACGTGCTGTCCCACGGGCCTCTGGCATAATCTACTGATTCTGTGAGGAATCCCAGGGGGAGAGGATGGGAAGCGCTATCCTGAAACATAATCTCCCAAAAGCCGATCGGGATTCGTAGGAGCACTTAACGTAGGAGCACTTACCAGTCCCAGTCCCGACTCTCGCGACGGCTAGCTGTCGAGAAAGGATCAAAAATGGCGCTACAACTTGGCGATACAGCCCCCGATTTCGAGGCCGAGACCACTGAGGGCCGCATCAAATTCCACGACTGGATCGGCGATTCCTGGGCGGTGCTGTTCTCGCACCCGAAGGACTTCACGCCTGTCTGCACGACTGAGCTCGGCTACATGGCGAACGCCAAGCCCGAGTTCGACAAGCGCAACGTGAAGATCATCGGCCTCTCGGTCGACGCCCTCGAGAACCACGAGGCGTGGGCAAAGGACATCGAGGAGACGCAGGGCGCGGCTCCCAACTACCCGATCATCAGCGACGACGACTTCAACGTCTCAAAGCTCTACGGCATGCTGCCCGCGAGTACCTCCGGCGATCCGCTCGTGCGCACGCCGGCCGACAACCAGACGGTTCGCAATGTGTTTGTGATCGGACCCGACAAGAAGGTCAAGCTGATCCTCATCTACCCGATGACGACAGGTCGCAACTTCGACGAGGTGCTCCGCGTCATCGACTCGCTCCAGCTCACCGCGAAGCACAAGGTCGCCACGCCGGTCAACTGGCAAAAAGGCGAGAAGGTGATCATCGCGGGCTCGGTCTCCAACGACGAGGCCAAAGAGAAGTACCCCGATGGCTGGGAGGAGCCCCGCCCCTACATCCGGCTCGTGCCCGAGCCGGTCTAGGCTTCGGTCGGCCGCGCCGTCGTGCGTCCTGGGTGATCCTTGGGCGCGCGACGATTGGGGGGCGCGACGAGCGCTGCTATGCGAGCGTGAGCCCGTCCTCCGGGCTGGTCCTCTGCAGACGCTCGAGCAGGTTCGCCAGAATCCGAGCGGTCGCCCCCCAGATGAGGTGATCCTCGAGGACATAGGCATCGGTCTCGAAGGAGATTCCGCGGCGTTCCATCTGTGCGCGCGTCCTGCTCTCCCGCAGGGCGTCCAGCGGAAGCTCGAGCACGGCGTCAACCTCGCGCTCTGAGATCTGCCAGGCGAGGCCCGCCGGAATCTCACCGACGAACGGGTGGATCACATAGTTGGTCACGAACGTGGAGGTGGGCGGGAGCTCGCCGAGTATGCGCACCTCGGTCTGGGACAGGCCGATCTCCTCCTCGGCCTCGCGCAGGGCCGTGTCCTTCAGGTCGGCGTCCTCGGGATCACGCCGTCCACCGGGAAACGAGATCTCTCCCGCGTGGCGGCGCAGGTCGGCACGTCGACGAGTGAAAACCGCATGAGGCTGACCAGCGACGAGGAACAGGGGGACGAGCACCGCCGCCGCGACAGGTGTTGCTGGTGCGGCTATCGACCCGTCACGCTATCGGGGCGCGAGCTGTACGCGCTCGACGCGCTCCTCGAACATGACCTCGCCGTCGAGGGCACGGTGGACTGGGCACTTCGCGGCAATCACACGCAGGCGCTCGAGCTGCTCCTCCGGCAGATCCTCAGGTAGGCGCATCACCAGCTCGAACTTCGTCGGGCAGCCACGCTCGGCGGGCGAATACTGAACGTCGACCTCGACGTGGCCGATCTCCCAGCCCTTGCGTGCCGCATACATCTCCATCGTGATCGCGGTACACGAGGCTAGGCTCACCGCCAGCAGCTCCTGCGGGCTCGGTCCGGTGTCGTCCCCGCCCACCTCCAGCGGCTCGTCCACCGTGATCTGATGGTCGCGCACCTGCACCGTGTGCTTGAACGTTCCGTCCTCATCGCGTCGCGCGGTGGCTCTCATCCTTGTTGGCCTCTCCGTTGCGTTCATCTCGATTCCTCCATTGCACCCCTTCGGCTCCCTCTTACATCGTACCCCGGAAGGAGGTCACGCAAGGGGGTTGAACAACAAGCCCGTGAGCAGCTTTGGGAAAAAGAACGTCGACTTTGGTGGCATATTTTCGCCGGCAGCGGCAATCTCTGAGACCTGGCCCACCGGCGTGGGACGCATCAAGAAGGCGGCGTCGTACTCGCCTGATCTGACGAGTGCCAGCGCCTCGGCCGTGTCGCGCGCGTAAAACAGACCGTTGAAGTGCGCGATGTCATCGTCGCTGAGGCCGAGCGCGTTCTTGAGCAGCAGTGTCTCCAGCACTCCCGTGTCCAGTTCCCGGTAGGCCTGCGAGCGGCCGGGCAGCGCTGCGTCCGCGATCGCCTGATCTTTGAGCGTCAGCCGCCGTACCCGCCCACCGCGCTCGTCGACGAGGCCCAGTGCAAGCGGTCCGCGACCGGGCTCCGGTGTGACTTCATCGCTCGCAACCTCGGTGATCTCGAAGTCGCGCGCGAGCGCCTGCTCTAGGGCCTCTCGACGCTCACCACTCAGGCCCCTGACCAGGCGATGCGTGGGAAACACTGTCAGCCCGGGATCCTCCAGCGCGACCAGGCACATCAGGATGTAGCGGTGCTCGCCCTCTCCGCCGATCTCCTCGGCGTACGCCTGCATCGTCTCGTAGCGGTGGTGACCATCGGCGATCAGCAGCTCCGCATCGCGCGTCGCCGTCTGCACGGCCGAGATCGCCTGTGGATCCGATACGCGCCACAGCCGGTGGACGGTGCCGTCCGCGTCGGTCACCTCGCCCCACGGCGTTGCTTCGGTGGCCGGTGCCAGCGCGCTCCAGGCGGCGTTTGTCGGGTCGGAGTACAGCGAGAAGATCGGCGAGATGTTCGTGCGCGTCGCGCGCGTGAGACATAAGCGGTCCTCCTTCGGGCCGGGGTGCGTGCGCTCGTGGGGACGGACCCGTCCGGGGCCGTAGTCCTCGATCCGCACCCGGCAGAAGAACCCACGCCGTGTTCGCTGCTGGCCATCGGGACCGGTGTAGTCCTGCGTGTGCGCCCACAGCGCGGGCTCACGATCACGAGTCAGCGCACCCTGCAACTGCCAGCTCTCGAACAGTTCGCCCGCCGCGGCGTATCGATCCGGCTCTCCCTGGGGCAGGTCGATGGCGACGACGTTGTACGGCGAGCGCGCTATCAGCTCGGCGCGCTGATCGGCGTCGATCACGTCATACGGAGGCGCGAGGACATCCGCCAGGGGGCCGGCGACAGCCGGGTCGTAGTGCAGTGCGCGCAGCGGTTGGACATCGGCCATTGGGGTGGCTGAGGCTAGCAGCGGAGCGAGACTCGCTGTGGGCCGCACGCCGTGGGCCGGTTCGATCCCTATCCTCAGACGCAGACGGGGCGTAGCGAAGCCTGGTATCGCACTCGCTTTGGGGGCGAGGGATCGCCGGTTCGAATCCGGCCGCCCCGATTTCATGGGTGCTCCGATCGAAGCGCGTGTGAAGCGCCTGACGCTGATCGCGTGCATCATGGGCTCGGGCATCGCGCTGCTCGACGGCACCGTGGTGAACGTTGCGTTGCCCACCATCCAGCGCCACCTCGGCGGTGGTCTGGCAGCGCAGCAATGGGTGTTGAACGGATACCTGCTGACGCTCGGCTCGCTGATCCTGGTCGGAGGGTCGCTCGGGGACCTGTTCGGCGAGCGACGGATCTTCGCGCTCGGGGTTGGGGGCTTCGGCGTGGCCTCGCTCGGCTGCGCGCTCGCGCCTTCGATCGGCGCGTTGATCGCCGCCCGCGCCATCCAGGGCGTCGCCGGTGCGCTGCTGGTGCCGAGCGCGCTCGCGACGATCGTGGCCACTTTCCCGGGTGGGGAAGGGGGCTCCAAATCCGAGCGCGGTGCGGCGATCGGCAGCTGGACTGCCTGGGGCGGGATCGCCACGGTGATCGGGCCCCTGGCTGGAGGTGAGCTGCTGGCGATCGCCTCCTGGCGCTGGATCTTCCTGATCAACCTGCCATTCGTGATCGCCTGTGTGACGCTGATCCTCGCCGTGATCCCCCGTACCGAACGCTCCGCTCGCCCCGCGCGTACGGTCGACGTATCCGGGGCGTTGCTGTGCGCGCTCGGGCTCGCGGGGCCGGTGTTCGCGTTGATCGAGCAGCCCCGACTCGGCTGGTCGAGCCCCGGTGTGATCGTGCCGCTGATCGCCGGCGTCGTGCTGCTCGTGGGCTTTGCGCTGCACGAGTCCCGTACGCGTGATCCGATGCTGCCGCTCGGGCTGTTTCGCCGTCGGAATTTCTCCGCCGGCAACATCGAGACGTTCGCGATGTACGCGGGACTGTCGATCATGCTGTTTTTCCTCGTCCTCTTCCTCCAGCAGATCGGTGGCTACACCCCCCTGCAGAGTGGTCTCGCGACGCTGCCGGTGACTCTGCTGATGTTCATGCTCTCGCGCCGCTTTGGAGGACTCGCCGATCGCTTCGGCCCGCGCTTGTTCATGGGCGCCGGGCCGCTGGTTGCGGCCTGCGGTCTGTTGTTGTTCCAGCGCGTTGGCGTTCACGTCGCCTACCTCTCCGCCGTGCTACCCGCGCTGCTCGTGTTTGGGTTAGGGCTCGCGATGACCGTGGCGCCGCTCACCGCGGCCGTGCTCGCGGGCGCCGAGGAGTCCCAGGCGGGGATAGCCTCGGGGGTCAACAACGCCGTCGCTCGCGTCGCCGGGCTGCTGGGTACAGCCGCGATCGGCGCGGTCGTGGCTACGTCCTTCAGCTCCGCGCTGGACAGTCATCTGGCCCGGGTGGCGCTGGGCGCCCCGGCGCGCGTGGCCGTCAGCGAAGCGAAGCGCCTGCCCCTCGGTCGCCCCGACGTGCGCGCCCTTCCCGCCGCGCAGGCACGGGTCGTGACCGCAGCGGCCGAGGAGGCATCGCTACGCAGTTTCCACATCGGCCTGGGGGTCGCCGCGGTGCTTGTGGCGGCAGGGGGTCTAGCTGGCGCTGCGGGCATCCGCAACCCGAAGCGGTTGGTGGTGCGGGCCGAGGCGTGTCCCGGAGGTGCGCTCGTGGGCGCCAGCCCGGACGCGGCTCAGTCCACAGGCTCGCGCGTCTAGTCCGGCGCCCTCAACCCACCGGCTCCCGTGCGTAGGCCCGCATCGCCTCGATGATCGGCCCGAGTCGCAGCCCACGCGCCGTCAGCCGATACTCGACCATCGGCGGACTCGAGGGGATCACGGTACGCTCGATCAGCCCGGCCGCCTCGAGGTCGCGCAGGCGCTCGGAGAGCATCCGCGGGGAGATGCCGGAGACCGCGTCGGCGAACTCGTTGAAGCGCAGCGCGCCGGTCAGCGCGGCGTAGACGATCGACAGTTGCCAGCGGCGCTCGAGGAGGTCCGCCGTCTGGCGGACCTCCTCGGGGACCGGCTCACATCTACGCGTGCGCGACATCGCGGGCGGGCTCCACGGCAGGCTCGAGTGCCACGTCGAGCACCTCCTGGACGGTCATCGCCGGGTGGAAGGTCATCTGCTCGCGGACCTCCTCGGGGATGTCGTCGAGGTCGCCGCGGTTGCGCTCGGGCAGGATCACGTCGGTCAGACCGGCCGCGTGGGCAGCGAGTGCCTTCTGCTTGAACCCGCCGATCGGCAGTACCCGGCCCTGCAGCGTGACCTCGCCGGTCATGCCGACCGTGTGCTTGACCGGACGCCCGGAGAGCAGCGAAGCGAGCGCTGTGACCATCGTCACGCCGGCTGACGGTCCGTCCTTGGGGATCGCGCCCGCGGGGACGTGGACGTGGAACTCCTTGCCCTCGAACGCGCTCTCCGGGATGCCGAGCTCCTCGGCGTGGCCGCGAACATAGGAGAGGGCGATCCGCGCCGACTCCTTCATCACATCGCCGAGCTGACCGGTGAGCACCAGGCCGTTGCCCGGCGCGGACTCTCCGGCCTTCATCGCGGTGGCCTCGACGAACAGCACGTCGCCGCCCGCTCCGGTCACTGCCAGGCCGGTGGCGACACCGGGCGTCGCGGTCCGTGCGGCTGACTCCTGGAAGACCTTCTGCCGGCCGAGCGCGTCGCGCACCGCCTCCAGGTCGATCTTCACGGGCTTCTGCTTTGCCGTCTTAGCGGCCTTGGCCTTCTTGGCGGCCTTCTTGACCTCGCCGTCGGGAACCTTGCCGTTGCTCTTCCCAGCGGACTTCTCGGCGTCCTCCGCGTCTGTCTTCGGCTCGTCCGTCGCGGTCTGGCTCTGAGCCGAGGCGATCCGGGTCGCGGTCTTGCGTAGAACGGTGCCCAGCTCGCGCTCGAGGTTGCGCACGCCCGCCTCGCGCGTGTACTCGGAGATGATCGTCTTCAGGATCTCATCGGAGATCTCGACCTCGTCCTCACGCAGGCCGTTGCGGTCGCGCTGGCGCGGCCACAGGTAGCCCTTGGCGATCGCCAGCTTCTCCTCGCTGGTGTAGCCGTCGAAGCGGATCGTCTCCATCCGGTCCAGCAGCGGGCCGGGGATCGTGTCGGCGACGTTCGCCGTGGCCAGGAACATCACCTGGCTGAGGTCCATCTCGACATCGAGATAGTGATCACGGAACGAGTGATTCTGCGCCGGGTCGAGCACCTCCAGCAATGCAGCCGAAGGGTCCCCACGCCAGTCGGCGCCGACCTTGTCGACCTCGTCGAGCAGGATCACCGGGTTCATCGTCCCCGCATCGCGCAGCGCTCTGACCAAGCGGCCGGGGAGCGCTCCGATGTACGTGCGCCTGTGCCCGCGGATCTCGGCCTCGTCGCGCACGCCGCCGAGCGACATCCGCACGAACTCACGACCGGTGGCGCGAGCGATCGACTCGCCGATCGACGTCTTACCGGTACCTGGAGGCCCAATCAATGTCAGGATCGCGCCCGACTTCGGGTCGGCCTCGATTCCCCGATCGGCACGCAGCTTGCGCACCGCGAGGTACTCGGTGATGCGGTCCTTGACGTCCTCCAGGCCGGCGTGATCGGCGTCGAGCACCGCACGCGCCTCGACCGGATCCAGACGCTCGTCCGAGCGCTTGCCCCATGGCACCGCAATCAACCAGTCCAGGTAGGTGCGAATCATGCTCGACTCGCCCGTCTGCTCGCCCATCCGCTCCAGGCGGCCCAGCTCCTTCAATGCCTGCTCGTTGACCTCCTCGGGCATCTGGGCGGCCTCGATCTTTGAGCGATACTCCTCTGCGACCGAGCCCTCGTCCTCGCCGAGCTCCTTACGAATCGACTCCATTTGCTTGCGCAGGAAGTACTCGCGCTGCTGGTTCTCCGCGCCCTCCTGCACGTCCTCGCGGATGCGCTTGCGCACCTGCAGCTCGGCGAGCGACTCGCGCTGCAGCTTCACGGCCAGCTCCAGGCGCTCGGTCACGTCGAGCGTGCGCAGCAACTCGACCTTCTGCTCGTAGGTCAGATTGGGGGAGTAGCCGGCTGAGTCGGCCAGCGCGCCGGGCTCGGCGATCGCTCGTAGGAACGCGGCGATCCGGCCGTCGTCGCCGCGCAGCTCGAGGATCTCCTCGACGATCGCGCGGTACTCGCGCTCGAGGTTGCGGGTCTTGCCGTCGACCGGCGACTCGTCGGGACGCTCGTCCACCTCCACCCGCAGCTCGCCGCCGGGGCCGGTCTGGGCGGCGCCGATCAGCGCGCGATGCTCTCCCGAGATCGCGACGGCATGACCGCCGCCGGGCAGCCGCAACTGCTCGGAGACCTCGGCGACCGTGCCCACCTCGAGGAACTCGTTCTCGTGGCGTGGGACGAGTACGACGCGCTCGTCATCGCCGACGTCGACGGTCAGCGTGATGCCCATGCTGGGGAACACGACCGTGTCCTCGAGCGGGATCAGGCGCAGCGTCTGCTTTGGGATGGACGGCTGGGTTGGTTGCTGCTCTGGTGTGGAAGGCATGGGTATCGGCTCCATATGTGCTTACGAAAGTTTAGTTAGTATAGCGCGCGATCGTTGTGGGCGCAAGTAGTTTGGGGGTTACCACGCAAACGGCGTCGCAGAGCCAAAAATCAGCCTGTTAGCCCTCACAATCGACCTTCAGACTCAGCCTGCTGGGCCGTCGAAGTGACCTCGACGTTCTCCTCTTGGACGCGCTCCTCGGTCTCCGCGGAGGACCTCATTGCCCGCATGTCGGCCTCGAGCAACGGCTGGGAGAAGAAGCTGCGCGGCCACAGTCGCCGTGCCCGCACGACGTTGATCTCCGCCGCGATCAGTCGTGACCTGGCCGCCGAGATACAGCCAGGCGAGCAAGCCGAGCACGAATGCGAACACGCCCTCGAGGTCTCCTGGGTGTGACGGACGACGTGAGCGACGTAGAAGCCGCCGATGTGCTGCAGGATTGCCAGAAGACCGCCGCGAAGATCACGCCCGGGAGCAGGTCTCTGCCGTCGGAATCTCCTCAGGGTCAGGAACCGGAACGCGGCAAGAACAGCAGCAGGTTGAAGACAACGCGAGCAGAACTCCCCCGACGACGGCGATCGCGCCCGCGTCTGAGCGGTCACGTAGCCGGCGGCGATCGTCGAGACGATCAGCAGCATCTCCAGGACGGCCAGCAGGCCAAGACCGCGCAGCCGCCAGGCGAGGAAGTTCGGCCGGCGCTTGAGCGGTACGTGCCAGACGTGCTGGAAGGCGTTCTGAGTCGCGCCGACGATCCCAGGCCCGCCAGCAGCAGGCCGACACGCCGATCGCCAGGCGCCGCGCTGCCTTTCAGCGAATGGAGTTGTGCAGCTGATCGCGATGATCGGGAACTGGCCGAGCGCCGGTCGAAGCACGCTGGCTTCTGGTCCCCGAGGTCGCCTTCGCAGCACGAAGCCGAGCACCGTCACCAGCACGAGCAGCAACGGGAACAACGAGACGAAGCCGTAGTAGGCGATCAGCGCCGCGAGCTGGCCGGCTTGGTCGTCGCCGAACTTCTTGATCACCGCGGCGGGGAAGCTGAGCCGCGGGTGGCCCTGCTGGACGCGATCCAGCGCCTGCAGGCGGTCGGTGAGGCTCATTGGGAGGGGGGTCTGAGAGCTCGAGCGATCGACATGGTGCGTGTCTACCCGATGCGAGCCGGAAATACGAGCGCTGGACGGTCGCCTGCCCGCGCGCGCGGATGCGCGCAAGCAACCCGATCAGCTGCAGGAGATGGCGCTGGTGGCGCAGGCCAGGCGCGATCTGCTGCTGCGCGCACATCGTCATCGGCTGCGCAAGGAGGACCTGGAGGACTGCTACAGCCAGGCGACGCTCGAGCTGCTGGCGCAGGCGACGTAGAGGGGGTGCGTTCCTCACCCGTGCACATATGACGAACGTGCTCGAGCAACGTTTCCTCTCGCGCATTCACGACCGTCGCCGTGCGCTGCGTGGGCGCAGTCCCGCGCAGGCGGCGCTGGATGGCGCGCTGCCGTTGGGAGATTCGGTGAGGGGTCGATCGACGTCGCGGACGTCCGTGCGGAGATCGACAGGCTCGTGATGCTGCGGATGGATCTGCGCAGCCTCGGGAGGATCGTTCGTACCTGACTCCCGATCAACGGTTGGTGCTCACCAGCCGGATCGACTCGGGCATGGAGTGCGTCGAGTTCTGTCACCACTTCGGATGGTCCAAGGAGAAGTACCGCAAGGTGGCTCAGCGTGCCCGGGCCCGGCTGCGCGAGCTGCTGGCGAGTGAGGAAACGGCGCGGGCGCAAGGTGCGATCCAGCGGCCGCCGGCGCGGATCGATGCCCGCTCCGGGCCGCCGCGCGCGCTGAGCGCGAGAGACAAGTTTTTTTGCCTACGAAGTGTCCCGTCCGGGATCGACGGTCGGAGAGGGGAGGGAACTCACCTATGAATATCTCTCCCCCCACTCATAGGCGCGTTCCCTGGGACGCCGGCGGTCGATCAGACGGACGAGTGCTCGGTGATGCCCATCCGCCGCAAGCGGCCGGAAGCCGGGTATCTCCCCACCTTGGCTTCCGGTCGCCTGTGTGCGTCGGCGGACGACGATGATCGCATGACGCTCCTGCGACGACGCCCGCGGGAGGTCTACCGCGTGTACTACGAGGACGAGTATTTGAACGGGGCTGGGTTGGATCTCGCAGCCGCGAGGATTGGCCGGCGGTAGAGCCAGCGATGGCGGTTGGCGGTGGAGGAGCCTGCCGGTGACGGTGGAGCTGGCGTGGAGTGAGCCGGATGAAGTCCGAGCGGTGGGCGGGAGCCCGCGGTAGATCTGGAGCCGGGGAATGCGCCGATCGAAGAGCACGTATATGGCGGCTTCGTCCCTCTGGAACCGAGGGCGTGAGCGTCGACTGCGCCGGATAGCTGGGGTGGCGATGCTGGCTGGGGCGTGGGAACGGTGGGCGGCGTGGTTGGGAGAACAGTCGCGCGCGCGCCAGGAGCCGGGAGAGGACCGGGGAGCCTGGTCGCGGCGCGATCGTCGAGGATCGTGCCGCTCATCGGTGCTCGCTGGCTCTCGATCAGCGCCATCATCGGCGCTATCGGCGCCGGCGGTTGTGCCTCGCATCCGAAGGCTCCGAGTTCGCTCCGCCTCGCACACGCCGGATTGCGCCACGGGGGGCACGCTCCCACCTATCCAACGGAAAGCACGCTTGGCGAGCAAGCGTGCCCGCCCAGTCATCGGTTGGCGTGGGGGTGAGGCGCGGCCGGGGCGTTGCGATTGTCCTCGACTATTCCCCCCGCGCTTCGGTGGACGCGAGTATGGCTGCGAGCTCCTCGGTCGATATCTCCCGTCCGTCCACCGCGAGGGCAGCAGTGGAACAGGTCGAGTTCGGATTCGAGCGCTGAACGATGGCCACGACACCGGCACACGCGCATGTGACGGTCGCGGCGCGGCCGCTGTGGCGGATTCGCTTGGCACGCGAATGGTCCCGCTATCTGCTGAGCGCGCTGGCGGTCGCGGGACTCGCGGCGAGCGCACGCTTTGCGATCGACCCGCCGCGGCCGGCGGCGGCGAAAGCGATTGCACCTGGCCCCCCGCCACCGGACCTGGCGGCTGAGGGTTTTGCGTCGCTGTTCGCGCGCAGCTACCTGACATGGAGCGCCGCGGATCCGCAAGTCCGCGAACGTGATCTCGCGCCGTTCGCTGGGCCGGGGATGGAACCTGACGCGGGGCTTCAGCCGCCCCCGAGCGGCGAGCAGCAGGTGCAGTGGACCGAAGTGGTGCAGGAGCGCGAACCGGATTGGCGCCCGCCGCCCGAGCACGTCTACACCGTGGCCGCGCAAACGGACGACGCGGGCCTTCTATACCTCACGGTAAGCGTTGTTCGTACGGCCAGCGGCAGCCTCGCACTGGGCGGATATCCCGCGTTCGTGGGAGGACCGGCCACTGGCTCGGCGCAACCGCAGGAGCATCTGCGCGAAGTCAACGAACCGGCGCTCGCGACGGTCGTGGGACGTGCTCTGCGCAACTACCTGTCCGGCTCGAGCTCAGAGCTTGCGGCGGACTTGACGAGTGACGCACGCGTCTCTCTCCCGGCGGCGGCGCTGAATCTCGAATCGGTGCAGCGCTTGGACTGGGCGCCGGGCGCGGGAGCCGTGCTTGTCGTCGTGCAGGCACAGGACGCACGCGGTGCGCGGTACACGCTCGCTTACGAAATCGACGTGGCACAAGTGCAGGGTCGCTGGGAGATCTCTGCGATCCAGACGGATCCCGATGCCTGACGCCATCTCACAGCCACCTCATATCTAGCCAATCCAATCTAAGGAGTTCCACAATGAGCAACAGCTATCGCCCTCGACTCTCGCGTGCAGCCACGGCTGTGGGCGTTGTCGTCTTAGTGATTGCCTGTGCAGGTACGGCATTCGCGCCTGTCCTCGCGCAGGCGGCGGTCACGCCCCCCGGTGCGGGCAGCTCCTCGTCGGGGGAAAAGTCGGCGGAAAAGTCGGAATCAACGGGACTCTCGCTCGAATCGGCCGCCTCCAACGCGGGTCATACGGCCCGCGCCGTGGCGATGAGTTTGATCGGGCTCGGCTTGGCGATTGCGTCGATCGTGCTGGCTTTCCGCCGCGACTTCAAGGAGGCGGCGGGCGTGTTCGCGGTGGGGATCGTCGCGGTGCTGCTCGCGACTCCGACGGGCTTGGAACTGCTGCAGCACACGGTCACGTCGTTGTTCGGGTAATAGCCGCCGTGATCGAGATCCGCTCATACCGCGCTGTATTCGACCTCGAGCGACGCATCTATCGCGTCGACCGGCTGCGGCTGAACCCCGCCGGGATTCCGGTGCGGGGCGTCGTCTACTTCCTGGCGATCCTCCTCACCACCTTGATCGCCGGCGGCCTGCCGCTGGTGGGGGAGGCGACCAGAGCGCTTCCGTGGTACCTGAGAGATCTCGCGCTGCCGATCGCGAGCGCCACGGTGTTGAGCGTGATTCGCATCGAGGGCCGGCCATTTCACTTGGCGGCGTACGCGCTGTTGCGCTATCGCGCCGGACCGCGTCAGCTCGCCAGTGGACGTGTCTGTAATGCGCCCGGCACGCGCTGGCGTCCGGAGGAGATCTTGATCCTGCCGGACGGCTCCGATGGCAGTATGCGCCGGCTGCGCTACACCGGGCCTGGGGCCGTGCTGATCACAACCGCCCACGAGCGTATCGACGAGGGGGAAGGCGCGATGCGCGGTCTGCGGCGTAGAGCCGCGCTGACCGTGCGCGAGCTGCCTGGGAGGCATGCACTGAGTAGCGGTCAGGTGATCGCCCTGGCCCCGGGCGCGCAACTGCGTGTGCGCTCGGGCGCACGCAACGCCGTCGCGGGAGAGTGAGGCGGTGAAGCCGCCGATTGGCTTCGTGTACGGCAACTGTGTGTTCGCGGATGCGCTCGACGACGGCTGGGCCGCATTTGCGCTCGAGCCGGCCTCGTATGAGTGGCTCTCCGAGGATGGCAAGCGTTCGCGGTTCCTCGCGTTGCTCGCGGCACTGGAGGCGATCGAGGCCGATGTGCAGATCCTCCGTGTCGGGCGGCGCTGGGACCTGGCGCGTTACGCGCGGGAGCTAAGTGACGGCGATATGGATCGCGGCGGAGGTGTTTCTCCCGCGGGTATGGCGCGAGCGCGCGATCGATCGTCTGAGATCGGCCGGCACGGTGCTCTCCATGCGCGATCGCGCAGACGCTATGTGGAAGAGCACCAAGAGCACTTGACCGAGATCGGCGCGGCCCGACCGGAGGTGTTTCTGCTGGTGAGCCTGCGCGACCCCGAGCGCGACGTCGCCGCCTATGTGTCGAGCGCCGCCGAGCGTCATCCGCGCGAGTGGTGGGAGGGGATCAGGCGCGCCTTCTCTGTAAGAGACCGGCGTGTGCTGAAGGTCGCGGAGCTGGAGCGCGCGCGGGTGCGCGCCGACCAGGCCCACGCGCGCCTGGCGGACTTTCTCCCGGTCAGCCAAGCGCGTGGGGTGCAGCTGCAGTGGCTCGTGCGCAGGGCTTTCTGTCGGGGTCTGGGCGAGCCACAGGTCGACGGGCTGCACGAGCCACGGGCACTGGTGTTCGAGCGCAATGGCGAGGCGGTGCTGGCGCCGCTGGAGGGCGACGTTATGCGCTGGATGGACGGTTACGTCGAGCACCGTGGCCGGGCGCTGCGGATCGAGTCGGAGACCGGCACGAGCTGGCAGGCGCAGTTGGTCTTGGGCGCGCTGCCCGAGCAGGCGCAATTTCCGGGTGCTCGCGTGGAGCTCATGTTCGCGCCACCCGAGAGTCTGCCGTTCGGTATCGACCTGTCCTTGAACGCGCGCTTCTTGCCCAATGGGCTGGCGCTGAGGATCGCGCGGCGCAGGATTCAAGACGCCGACCAGATCGTGCGCGCGGAGTCTGACGGCGAGCAGGGTGTCACCGACCTCGGCTATCAGCGCACGCAGGAGGCGCGCGACCTGCTTGCCTACCTTCAGTCGTCTAGTCGTCCGCCGTTGCTGCGAGCGACGCTGGCGGTCGCGGTCGGGGCGCCGAGTGAGGAGGAGCTCGAGCAGCGCGTTGAGATGTGCAGGCGCGCCTACGGGGAGATCCGCCTGCACCGGCCGCTCGGCGATCAGCTGTCGTTGTTCCTGCAGCACCTGCCCGGACAACGCACGCGGGTGGCGGGCTACGACGACACGCTCACGCCGGAGCAGGTGGCGGCGATGATGCCCACTGCTGCCCATGTGGCGGGCTCGCGCGCGGGCTTCTATCTCGGGCACACCCTGTCGGGGTCGAGGCAGCCGGTCCGCTTCAACCTCAGAGAGGGGTCTGACAGCGACCGCAACACGACGATCCTCAGCGTCGGTGCGCTCGGCTCGGGTAAGACAACGCTCGACCAGAAGCTCAAGTACGAGGCCTTTCTGCAGGGTGCGCGCGTGATCGACTGCGACCCGAAGGGTGACCACCGCTTTCACCTGCTCGAGGAGGTGGCGCCCCATACGGAGTGTGTGACGCTGCGCCCCGACCCGGCGTTGCGGGGTGTGCTCGACCCGCTGCGCGTGGCGCCGGAGCACCTGCGCCAGGACGCTACCGTGTCGTTCCTTCGTGACCTGCTGCCGGGGAGAGCCGAGCCGGCGTGGGAGACCGCGGTGGTCGGCGCTGTCGACCGCGTTCTGCGGCGCTCGCGCGAGCCGACCTGCTTGGAGGTCGTGCGCGCGCTGGGCGAGGGTGATGAGATCGACGCGCAGGTTGCAAAGACGCTCGAGGTTTACGCTCGCTCGGGCCTGACCCAGCTTGGCTTCGCGGATCCCGCTGTGAAGCTGCCGCCGGTCGGGCAGAGCCAGGTGACCTACCTGCCGATCCGCGACCTGCCGGGACCTGAGCCGGGGATGCGCCGTTCGGAGTACTCGCAGGCCGAGCGCGTGGGCGAGCAGATCGTGCGGCTGATCGCGATGTTCGCGATGCAACTGATGGGCACCGAGCGCGAGCGACTGAAGCTGTTCTCCTTCGACGAGGGATGGCGTCTGCTGGGCGACCCGGTCGGCCGTCAGCTGCTGGCGTCGCTACAACGCATGGGTCGCTCCGAGCTTGCGGTGCCGATTATTAGCACGCAGCTCGTGACCGACGCGCTGATCGGTGAGCGCGAGTCACTCGAGAACCTACTCGGGGCGACGTTCGTGTTCGGGATGCGCTCGGAGGCGGAGGCGGCGCGCGCGCTGCAGCTGCTCGGGCTCGATCCGGAGGATCGAAGGATGCGCCAGAGCCTGCTCGAGTTCGAGGCGGGCCGCTGTCTGTTTCGCGATCACAGCGGGCGGGTGGAGGCGATCCAGGTAGATGTCGTACTGCCTTCGCTGCTACGCGCCTTCTCGACGACTCCCGTGGCTACCTGACGGTGCCTGGAAGGCGCGCCACAGCGGTTGCTCTGGCGGTCTTCGCGGCGCTCCTCATGGCGGTGGCGGCGCCCGGTGCTCGAGCCGTCTCCGCTCGCCACTCAGCTGCTCGGCCCAAGGCGCCCGCCGCGCCTTCCACGACCGCGCGAGCTCCGGCCCGCGCGCCCAGCGAACCGCCGCTGAGCTCGGGTGGAACTGCCTCTCTGAGCCCCGAAGAAGAAGCCTCGGCCTCGGTGTCCTCGAGCGGCGGCGACCCGCTCGTGGACAACGGGTTGAGCAGTCCGCTCTGCCGCGAGGGGGCGGGCGCCGAACTGTCCTCGGCGAGCGAGCGCAACTGTCAAATCTCGGGCTTCGAGGCGGCGCAGGCGCCGACGGGCAACTACGGATTCGACGTGCACATCAACACCGGCGTGACGGATGTGGCAAACGACGTGGATGCGAGGGTGTTGAGCATGGTCCAGTGGAGCTGGACATTGCTCGTGGCGCTTGTGCATGGCGTGGTCGTGATGCTCGAGTGGTGCTTCACGATCGATCTGCTCCAAAGCCCCGCGATGAGAAGCGTGACGAGCGGGCTGCGTGAGACCCAGGCGACGTTTACCCAGCCGTGGCTCGTGCTGGCGCTGGCGGTGGCGGCGGTGCTCGCCATGTATCACGGGATCGTGCGCCGGCAGGTGACCGAGACGCTCGGCCAGACGCTGATGATGGGGGCGATGATGCTGGGAGGCTTCTGGGTGATCCTCAACCCGCTAGGCACCGTAGGAGCGCTCGGCGCATGGGCCAACCAAGCGAGTCTCGACACGCTGGGCTCCGTGATCGCGGGCACGCCCGCTCATCCCGAGCGCACGCTCGCAAACGGCATGGGGAGCATCTTCAACGGCGCGATCGGCGGACCGTGGTGCTTCATGGAGTTCGGCAATGTGCGGTGGTGCAACGACCCGGCGCACTTGGACCCGCGACTGCGCGCGGCTGCCTCGAAGATCGCTGCGGGCGAGCAGTTGCTGATCGGATGCAAGCTGAAGAACAGCCTGATCTCGATTTGCGCTGCGCCCGGGAGCGCGCAAGCGCGGGCACTCGATCAGAGTGCGGAACTACTGGACACCGCGCATACGAACGGCGAACTGTTCCTCGCGCTACCGGCGAACGGGCCGGCGCGCAACGCGATCAACCAATCCGGCTCGTTGTTCAACGTGCTGTGTGGATCGAGCAAAGAACCATGCCAGGGGCCGACGGCCGCCGAGGCGGAGTTCCGCACCGGAAGCGGGACCATCTGGCGTGTTGCCGGGCTCTTTCTGTTCTGGATCGGTGTGCTGGGGATGCTGCTGCTGCTCGGCTTCATTGCGCTGCGCCTCCTCGGTGCGGCGGTCTTCACTGTGTTTCTGCTGCTGCTGGCGCCCGCGGCGGTGATCGCCCCTGCGCTCGGCGATGGCGGCCGCGCGGCGTTCAGGGGCTGGGTGACGAAGCTGCTCGGGGCGGTGTGCTCGAAGCTGATCTACTCGTTTCTGCTCGGCATCGTGTTGCTGATGCAGCGGACGCTGCTGACCTTCAGCGCGTTCGGTTGGGCGGCGCAGTGGTTGTTCGTCTCGGCGATGTGGTGGGGACTGTTCATGAAGCGCCATCAAGTGCTGGGCTTTGCCCACGGCACCCATCCCGGCTCGCGCGGAGTAGGCGGACATGGCATCGGCGGGCTGCGGCTGGCCTCGAGGTTGATGGCCGCACGTGAGCTGGGACGCGTGGGAGGAATGGTTAAACGCAAGCTCTCACCTCCTGCGCCCAGCGCCGAGAAGCGACATCAGATCGCTACCGCCGCACGCGGGAGGGCCAAAGCCCTCGAAGACAAACAGGTGGGGAGGAGCCTCGAGCACGATTACCGCGAGGCTCAGGCCCGCGTGCAGAACGCGCCGGCGATTCAGGCGGGTATCGGCGCCAAACAGACTCAGCTGGCCGACATGCAACGCGAGCACGCTGCCGCGCAGGCCAAGGCAGAAAAGGCAAAGCACGCAGGTAAAGCGGCGTTGACCGATCCCAAGGTGCGCTCGTCCCTAGACCGTAAAAAGGCGGCTGCTCGTTTTGGCGACGAGGAGAAGTCTGAGCGGCAGCGCGCCGCAACTTTAAAGGCCGGCATGGATCGCCTCCAGGGGGAGATCGCGGGCGAGCAGAACTCGCTTACCGCCGCGCGGCAGACGGTGGATGAGGGTGATAGGGCAAAGAGCGCGTCGGGCAGGCCGTATACAAGCGAGCAGCACGAACAACGGGCAAAGCTCCTCGACGCCGAGGCGGCTCTGCCAGACGGGGGCAGAGTTGGGGCTGACGGCAAGCAACGTAACTACGCCGCGATGGCGGGCCTCGTTGGGTACTCGCGGAGGGAGTTCGAAGGGCTCGATGCCGCTCGCCAGCAGACGGCACGGTCGGAGATAGATCGCGAGCTGGCGCTGCGCAAGGAGGTGAATGCGACCGCTAAGGACGTTGCGGTGGGCAGCGGTGGGGCGTTGAAACCTCGCGAGCAACGTAAGGCAGACGAGCAGTACGACCGTAAACTCGAGCAGCGGGTGCGTGACGGGGGTCACGAGTTGCCCTCCTCGGTGAGACCGAAGCCCTACCCGGTCGATCCTGGCGTGAAGGACTCGCGCGCGCACGCGAGGGGCCGTCGCGAGTCCGGCCCGGTGCGCGACTCCCGCGAGGCGGCCACGCGTCGCAGACGCCAACTCGGCCGGGACCGGGGATGATGGAAGGCTCGGCGGGATCCAAGATCGCCGCGGGGGTCAGGATCGCGGCAGGTGCCGCGGGGGTGCCTCTGCCCGCCTCGCCCCGCATACCGCTGGCGATCGGCGCGCTCCTCGCGGGCGCCGCGGCGCTCGGGGCGATGTTCCTGCTGCTGATGCTGACGACGCTGGTGGGCGCGGGAGGCCTCGGCGGTCTCGCCGGCACGACGGAAACCGTCGAAGAGACCGACGGCCCCTCGGCTCTGGCGCAGGCCGAAATCCCACCGGCGTACCTAAGCGACTACGAGCACGCCGCGAAGAAGTACCACCTCGACTGGGCGATCCTCGCGGGGATCGGCAAGGTCGAGTGCGACCACGGACGGAACCCTGATCCTTCATGCACAAAGGAGGGCGCTGAGAATTACGCTGGAGCCGGCGGACCGATGCAGTTCGAGGCGAAAACGTGGGCGGAGTATGGGGTGGACGCCGAAGGCCAAAGCGGATCGCCCGATCGGTGGAACCCGGCGGACGCGATCTTCTCGGCGGCCAACTACTTGCACGCCTCGGGCGCGCCGGGCGACTACAAAAAGGCGATCTTTGCGTACAACAAAGAAACCGCGTACGTGGAAGAGGTCGAAAGCTGGGCGGCGAAGTACCGAGGCTCACCCACATCGTCGGTCCAGCCTGCCGAAGGGGGCGTCGTGGGCGGTCGGATAAGCGGCTCGAGCCCGACGCCGATCGAGTTCATTCCGGGCGAACGCGCGGAGCTCGATCCGACGGACGGTCACCTGGCCCTGATTCCCGAAGGGGTGCCGGCGAAGGTGCAGGCGATGCTGGTCGCGGGCAACGAGCTGCAGGAATTGCCATATGGCCATGATGGGCACCCTGACCCGCGTGGTGCGACTGAGGAGGATTGCTCGAGCACGGTCAACTATGTGCTGTATCGCAGCGGCGTGCGTCCGATCGCGGAAATCGTCAAAGACAACCCACTGGCACAGGACTACCCCACCTGGGGAGACCCCGGTGCAGGGCGTTGGGTGACGATCTACTCCACCACGGAAGGCACCGACCACGTGTTCATCGTGATCGCCGGGTTGCGACTGGACACCAGTCACAATGGCACCGATGAAGGGCCGAACCGCAATGAAGACGGCCCCCGCTGGCGGATCCTCCCCTACATCCCGACCTGGGCGAAATGGTCGGTCAGGCATCCGCCGGGGTTGTAGTCAGGTACCCGCTGGGTTGTAAGGTGGCGAATGATGAGCGCCCGGAAGGTGGACTACTTGCTGATCGGCGGCGGACTCGCGAGCGCGAACTGCGCAAGATGGCTGCGCGAGGAAGGCGCGGAGGGGGAGATCCTGCTGGTGGGGAGAGAGCCCGATGCGCCGTACAACCGGCCGGACTGCTCGAAGGGCTATCTGCGAGGTGAGGAGAGTCGCGAGGAGCCGCTGTTCAGACCCGCGGATTGGTGGGTGCAGCAGGACATCGAGCTGCTGACGCGCACGAGCGTTACGGCACTCGACCTTGACTCTCGTACGGCGAAGCTATCGACCAAGCAGGAGATCGAGTTCGACAAGGCGCTGCTTGCCACCGGCGCGAACGTCAGGCGGCTGAACGTAGAGGGGTGTGAGCTGGAGCAGATCCACTACCTGCGGACATTGGGGAATGCCGACGCGATCAGAGAGGGAGTGGCCGACGCCGAGAACGTGGTGCTGATCGGCGGCTCATACATCGGTTGCGAGGTGGCGGCTTCACTGAGCGTGCTGGGCAAGAACTGCACGATCGTGATGCAGGAGCAGCGCACGCTGGAGCGCGGATTTGGCGAGCGGGTCGGGCGTTTCGTGCATGAGCTGCTCGAGGAGCACGGCGTGAAGATTCATGGGAGCGACGAGCTGGAGCGCTTTGACGGAGAGGGACGCGTTGCGAAGGTGCTGACCAGGAATGGACTGGAGCTGGAGGCAGAGGCGGTTGTGATCGGCGCCGGGGTCTCGCCGGACGTGCAGCTGGGTAAGCGAGCGGGACTCGAGATCGGCGAGCGCGGCGGCGTGCGCTGCTCGTCACATCTACAGAGCACGGGCCCGGGCGTGTTTGCCGCCGGAGACATCTGCGAATACGACTCGCCGATGCACGGCGGGCACGTGAGGATCGAGCACTGGGATGTGGCGTTCAACCACGGCAAGACCGCGGCGTTGAACATGCTCGGAAAGGGCGTGGCGCACAAGACGGTCCCTTACTTCTTCTCGGTGCTGGGCGATTGGGGCGAACTCGAGTACGTCGGCCCGGCTTACGGCTGGGAGGAGGAGATCCTGCGCGGCTCCTTTGCGGAGGGGTCGTTCACGAACTGGTACCTCCAGGACGGTCGCGTGAAGGCGGCGCTGACGTTTGGTCGCTCCGACGACTTGGACCACGCTCGTCGGTTGATCGCCGATGCTGTGGTGCTGGATGAGCGTCAGCGAGGCGCGCTGGCCGATCTGGACAGCGATCTGGGCGACGTTGAGTAACACCGGGCCCTCGCCGCAACCACACGGCGAGTCTTGCAAGCACGCGGGCGGTCTCTGTAAGCACGGGGCGGGCCTCCACCCTCACCGGCCGGGCTCCGCAAGCACACGGCGAGCTCGGCAGAGTAAGATGCCGGGGACAAGACGGTCGGTGGTGAAGGGAAGCCGGTGAGAATCCGACGCGGACCCGCCACTGTGACCGGGGATGCCCAACGCGGCGCGTGAGAGGTAAGACGCGCAGCCACTGACTCGCTGACGGCGAGACGGGAAGGCGCTGAGGGAAGGCCCGGGAGCCAGGAGACCTGCCTCCGACCGAAAAGCCCACAAGCCCTCGTGGAAAGGGGTTGGCTCAATGCGTATATCCCGTCGTATGTTGCCGGCACTCGCCGGTGTTCTCGTTTCGTCACTCCTCCTTGTCTCACCGGCCTTGGCCGGCACGCCGAGCACAGTCACAGTTCGTGTTGTGGGTCTCACCGGCACCACGCTGCTTCCGCAGACCTCTGTCACCACGACAGCCACGGCGATCGAACCCGAAGCCGGTCATGCTTGCAGCGGCACGAGCGCCGGTGGAGCGCTCTATGACGCCGTTCACGGCAACTGGATCGTCAAGTACGAATCGGGCCTCGGTTACGGGATCGACGGCATACAGGGGTTGAATTTCCCTCCCTTCTCGTCAATGTCGCCCCCAGACGCATACTGGTCGTTCTGGCTAAATGACGCACCAGCCACCGAGGGGGCCTGTGGGCAGGAGCTCGAATCCGGAGCCGACGTGGTGTTCTTTGCTCAATGCATCGAATTCGGCACCGACTGCCCGGCAAGCAAAACCGAACCAGAACATTTCCTCACAGAGACCGCGCCAGCGGCTAGCAGCGTGCAGATCGGCGCGCCGGTTGCGGTAACGGTGGGCTCGCTGAGCACCGAAAGCGGTGCTCAAGAATCGCTGCCGAGTGGCGTCACGGTCAAAGCCGGCTCAATCAGCGCCACCCCCAATGCGCAGGGTGTTGCGACGTTGATGTTCCCAAGCGTGGGCACCTATACGATCGAAGCCAGCGCGCCTAATTCAGTGCCGTCCGATTCGCATACGGTGTGCGTCCACAACGGCAACGACGGCAACTGCGGCACCACTCTCACCAGCGGTAGCGGATCCACTACAACCACTACGACTACCACGGGCGCGCCGCAAAGGACTGTTTCTGATTTGGCCAAGATCGCGGGTGTCAAAAACGGACACGTCTATTCTCGCCGCTCTGCTCCACGGTTGCTCGCGGGAGTCATCGAGATTCCGGCCGGCGGCACACTCCACCAGGTGCGTATCAGTCTCCAACGACGCTATCGCGGACGCTGCTTCGACTTCAGCGGATCCAGAGAGAGTTTTGTGCGAACGAAGAAGTGCGGTTCTGCGACTTTCTTCTCGGTGGGTGGAAGCGAGTCATTCAGCTATCTCCTCCCGGCGCGGCTCCCCAAGGGAAGCTATGTGTACGACATCGAGGGTGTTGACGGTACTGGGCAGACAACGAAGCTCGTGAGCGGAACCAGCCACGTTGTTTTCCAGGTCAAGTAAAAGAGCCGGAGTAACGGTGCTCGTGGCGGCCATTGCGGCCGCCACGGCCGCCGGCTGCGGCCTCGGCGCTGGTCCTGTGCCGGGGGGTGTTCAGCTGACGGTCACCCGTGATTTTGGTGCGCGCGTGCTGAGTCGGACTTCCGCTCCGAAAGTGCGGGGAGCGGAAACGGTGATGAGCCTGCTGTTGCGCAACGACAAGCTCACCACCAAGTACGGCGGCGGCTTTGTGGAGAGCATCGACGGCCTGTCGGGCGGGCAGGAAGTGGGGGGAGATCCGCTCGACTGGTTTTATTACGTCAACGGAATCGAGGCGCCGAAAGGCGCGGCGGCGACGAATGTCCACTCAGGGGATCACGTGTGGTGGGACCTGCACGACTGGAGCCAGACCGACGATGTCCCCGCGGTTGTCGGATCGTTTCCTGAGCCGTTTCTGAATGGGGTCGAAGGCAAGCGCCTGCCCGTGCGTGTGGAATGTGCCGCCGCGCAGAGCGATCCTTGTCGCACGGTGATCGCGCGGCTGCGCGCGCTCGGCGTCCCGGCTGCCGTGGCAGCGATCGGCAGCGGCGCCGAGCCGGATGCGCTGCAGGTTGTGGTGGGGCGCTGGACGGCGGTGCACGGTGACCCGAGCGTGCAGAGCATCGAAAATGGACCGCGCGCGAGTGGCGTGTACGCGCGCTTTGCCGCAAACGGGCAGACGCTGACGCTGCTCGACGGAAAGGGCGCCGCGACAGGCACGCTCACGGCCGGATCGGGCTTGATCGCCGCCACGAAGGACGTCGAAAGCGCGATCGTTTGGGTGGTGTCCGGGACCGATGAAGCGGGCGTGCAGCGCGCGGCGCAGGCATTTGACACGAGCTCTCTGCAAAATCATTTCGCGCTGGCGGTGACGGCGGCGGGCATGCCGTTGCCGGTGCCGCAGGAGAGCGGATGAGGGGCGCCGGCCTGCTCTTCTACCGCCGCCTTGCAAGTCCGCTGCACGCGGCACGCGCGGGGGTTGGCGCAGTGTGGGCGCTCGCACTGACGGCGGCCGCGCTGATCCTCTACAACCCGCTTGCATTGGGGGCATTGGCTCTGGCCATGCTGGGCGCTGCCGCGGGGGCTGGCGTGGGTCGAGCGCTGGTGGGGACGCTGCGCACTGCGGTGATCGTTGGGTTGCCGATCGTGGCGATCAACGTGCTGGCTTCGCGGCAAGGATTGACCGTGTTCGCGCGCCTCGGCAACCTCGGGCCATTCGGGCAGGGTGACTTGACGGTGGAGGCCGTGGTCTACGGCGCCGTGATCGCACTGAAGGTGACGCTGCTGATGCTGATCACCACGCTCGCGAGCTTGACGGTCGATCCCGACGAGCTGCTGAGGAGGTTTCGGCGGCTGTCGTTCCGCTCCGCGCTGACCGCCTCGCTGGCCACACGGATGATCCCGGTGCTTGGCGCCGACGCGCAGCGTCTGGCCGAGGCGCAGAGGACTCGGGCGGAGGACCCGGCGCGCGGCGTACGCGGGCGGATCGCGCTGCTCAGCGCGATCGTCGGTGGCTCCCTGGAGCGGGCGATGGAGGTAGCGGCGACGCTCGAGCTACGGGGCTTCGCGGTTGCCACCGAGGGCAAGCGCCGGCCGCGGCGCGCCGAGTCGCGCCTGAAGCAGGCGTTCTCGCGCCACGACCTCGCGTTTCTTTGCTCGGCATTTGCCGTGATCGCGCTGGCCTTGGTGGGGAGGCTGAGCGGAGCGGCCTCGTTCGCGGCCTATCCGCTGTTGAAAATGCGGATCGACGGGGGCACGTGGGTGTTGTGCGCGGCACTGATCGCGGCCGTGCTGCTCCCTTTCATCGATCGGCGAGGCATCGACCGGTGATCCCTCAACACACCAAAGATGTCTGACGTGGATCGGGCGAGTTGACTTCGATGATCCTGTCTTTCGACCACGTCACCTACCACTACCCGGATGCGGAGATCCCGGCGCTGGACGATGTGAGCTTCGAGCTGGAGGCGGGGGAGTTCTGCGTGCTGGCGGGCCTGTCGGGCCACGGCAAGTCGACGCTTCTGCATGCGGCGTGCGGGCTGGCGCCGCACTTTCACGGGGGACGCTTCGCCGGCACCGTGACGCTCGCCGGCCTGGATACGCGCGAGCACGGGCCCGCACACCTGGGAGGCCTTGCCGGGGTGCTGTTCCAGGACCCCGAGACACAGCTCGTGATGAGCTCGGTGCGTGCCGAGTTGGCGCTGGCGCTGGAGAGCCGCGGCCACACCGCGGCGGCCGTGGCGCGTGGGGTGGAGGAGGTGGCGCTCGCGCTGGGAATCGACGCGCTGCTGGACCGCTCGACCCACGAGCTCTCGGGGGGCGAGAAGCAGCGAGTCGCGCTCGGCGCCGCACTGGCGGGCAGGCCGAAGTTGGTGTTGCTGGACGAGCCCACCTCGCAGCTGGATCCTGTCGCCGGGGATGAGCTGATCGGTTTGCTGAGGCGGCTGAACGAGGAGTGGGAGACGACGATCGTGCTGGCCGAGCACCGCTTGGAGCGCTGTCTGGGTGCCGCGGATCGCGTCATAACGCTTGAAGCAGGCCGTGTGGCTCACGATGGCGATCCCAAATCGTTCTTGGAATGGTCTGCGCAACACGAGCCTGCATTGCAGACTCCGGGCGCGAAGCTGTTCGCCCTGGCCGGGTTGCGAGGAGCGCCGACGGGTGTCAAGCAGGCGCGCGCAACCCTGCGCTCCCATGGTCTGCTGCCTGAGGATGGTCATCCCGAGCCTGGTCATCCCGAGCCAGTCAAGGTAGCCAAGGCGAAAGGACGCCGTCCACGCAAGGCGCCGAAGGCGTTGCGGATGCGTGGCGTGTGGCACGAGTTGCGCGACGGACCGGCGATCCTGCGCGGTGTCGACCTGACGCTTGCGCCTGGCGAGAGCGTCGCGCTGATGGGCCGAAACGGCGCCGGCAAGTCGACGCTTTTGCGTCACGCCGCCGGTCTGATGGAGCCCACGCGGGGACGTGTCGAGTGTGCCGGGAGGGTCGCGCTGCTGCTGCAGAACCCGGGCGACTACCTGATCCACGAGCGCGTCGCCGAAGAGGCGTCCGCGGAGGCGCTCGCCGCCGTCGGATTGGCCGGGATGGCCGAGCGCAACCCAAAGGATCTGTCTGGAGGAGAGCGTCAGCGTTTGGCGCTGGCGATCGTTGTTGGTGGTGCGGGAGGGGCGGGCGGGGCTCCAATCGTCCTCGCGTTGGACGAGCCCACGCGTGGGATGGATCGCGAGGCGAAGGCCGAGCTGGCGCGAGATCTGCGGCGTCGCGCCGATCGAGGCCAGGCGGTGATCGTGGCCACACACGACCCCGAGTTCGCCGCTTCCTGTGCACGCCGCGCGGTGCTGCTCGCCGACGGGCGAGTGATCGCCGATGGTCCCGCGGCGGAGCTGCTCGCCGGTGGCTGGTACTTCGCGACCGAGACTGCCCGCATCCTCGGCGGTGCTGGCGGCGCGCTGTTGCCAGAGGACGGCGCGGAGCTGTTGCGGGCTAGCAGGATCTTGGAGGTCGTGGCGTGAGTTGGCCCCTGGCATCTTTCCTGGTTGTCGGTGTGGTCCTGGTGCTTGGCTGGCTGGCTTACGAGCGCAGGCAGCCTTCGGCCCGGATGGTGGCGGTGGTGGGGACGTTGGCGGCCGTCGCCGCGTTGGGCCGCGATGCGTTCGTCGCTTTGCCGGACGTCAAGCCAATCACCGCGATGGCGCTCGTCGTTGGCTATGCCCTCGGTCCGCTTCCCGGTTTCACCGTCGGCGCGGTGGGGATGCTGATGTCCAACTTCCTGCTTGGCCAAGGCCCGTACACGCCCTGGCAGATGGCAGCCTGGGGCTGCGTTGGCCTGTTCGGCGCAGTCCTCGGCCGGCTGAGCGGGCGGCGCTTGGGGCGTGTGCCGCTTGCACTTGGGTGCGCGATCGCCGCGTTGGCGGCGAAGGAGGTGATGAATCTGTACACGTGGACGATCGGTGCCAGTCACACGCCAGCCGCGCTGTTGGCGGTAGCCGGTGCGGGGCTGCCGTTCGACCTGACCGACATGGTCGCGAGCTTTCTGTTCGGCCTGGCTTTCGGTCCCGAGCTGGCACGGCTGCTGGCACGGATGCGCGCACGCATGGATATTCGATGGGAGCCGGTCCCAGGGCCCGCACTCCTAGTAGTCCTCACGGCACTCGCCTTCGGCGGTATGGTCGGACACGCATCCGCCGCGTCATTGTCCCCGGAGCTCTCGTTTCTGAGCTCCGCCCAGAACTCCGACGGTGGTTTCGGCGGCGCGCGCGGGCAGAGCTCCAGCGAGCTGTACACCGCTTGGACGGCGATGGGCTTAGCGGCCGCGGGGCGCGACCCGGCGGACGTGCGCCATGGTGGACACTCGCTGCTCGACTCGCTGCGCGCTGAAGCCTCGACCCTGGATGGCCTCGGCGACGCCGAGCGTACGATCCTCGCCGCCGGCGCATGCGGGTCATCCTCGTATTCGTTTGCTGGGCGTGACCTCGTCGCTGAAGTTCTGAAAGCACGCGACAGCGACAACTCGTTCGAGCACCTCGTCAACCTGACTGCCTTCGCGATCTTCGCGTTGCGCGCGGTCGGCCATTCCCCGAGTTACCCCGCGATCCGTGATGCGGCTGGCTGGATCGAGCAACAGCAGAACTCAGACGGTGGCTTCAGCTTCGGCGAGCATGGCTCATCCAGCGACGTCGACGACACGGGCGCGGCTTTGCAGGCGCTCGTCGACGCCGGCGCTCGCAACGCGCGCATTCTCGCCGCCGCGGCTGGTTATCTGATCCGCTCTCAGAATCTCGATGGCGGCTTTCCACAGCAATACGGAGGCGAATCCAACGCTCAGTCGACCGCCTGGGCGATCCAGGGCCTGATCGCGACGGGGCGGCACCCCAACACGGTGCGTCGTCATGGCAGTCGCTCGCCGGTCGGCTATCTGGAAAGCCTGCTCGCGCCCGGCGGCAGCATCCGCTATTCGCGCACTAGCTCCCAGGCGCCCGTGTGGGTGACCGCTCAGGCGCTGATCGCGCTGGCGGGCAAGACGTTCCCCGTCGGGCCGTAATCCGGTCAAGGCGCCCATGATGCCTGTGTTCCGGTGTTAGCGCCTCAGCGGTCGTGCCCCGGCCTGGGCGTCTTGGCGCTGAGTTGCGCGAGCAGCTCCTCGCGGTCGGTGCCATGTGTCTGAAGCACACGGTCGAAGTCCGCGCCGTAGACGTGCATCACGGCCATCAGCACGTCGGTCGTTGTGACCCCGGTGGCTTCCCGCCGGCTGGCGATGTGGACGGCATTCTCGGTGACTTGTGCGACCACGTCGCGATCATCGGCGCTGCCGGCGTGAGCGACCCGCTCGCGATCAGTGTCGTCGCCGTGCGCGTTGAGCGATCCCTCACTTACACCGAGCGCTTGCAATGCGACCCCGGCGTCGCCATGCAGGCGCAGGACACGCAGCCAGCGCTCGGCCTCGGCCTCGGGAGTGCGAGCGAACGGCATCGCCGTGGCTGCGATGCCCAACACCATTGCCGCGTCTGGGGCGAGCGCTGCCTCGGTGTTCACTGCGACATCCTGAGATCCGCGTGAGGTGCATGAAGAAGCGCGACATTGTCGCGTCCCAGCGCGACCTCCGGTGGCCCGTCGGCAAGGCGCAACTCCAGCACGGCGGTGCCGGTGCGCCCGGCAGCGACGCGCGCCGAGCGCATGAGCTCAGCGACCTCGCGGCGCGGCACCCTACACGCGAGGAGGAACTGCTCGGTTCGATCGCTTGCGGCGCCGTCGTGGTCGAGCTCGAGCTCCTCGAGGAGGACGACTGGCGCCACGGCGCCTCCCTCGATGCCCAGCAGGCACGCGGCCATGTCGTCGGGGCGCGCATCGGTTTCTTCGGCCACTCGGTCCAGGAGTGCCGATGCTGTGGTCCCTGCTCCGAGCACGGCAAGCGTGCGCGCGAGTCGCTCGGCGCCGAACAGTTCTCCTCCTACCCTTGCCTCGGTGACGCCGTCGGTGTGGAAGCAGACCTGTGAGCGGCCCGGCACGGACACCACGGTCTGGCGAGTCCCGGTCCGCATGCCCGCTCCGATCGGTGGCGAGGAGCAGATGGTGATCGGCGTGATCGACTGTGAGCCGAGCACGAGCGGTGGTGGATGGCCGGCACAGGCGTAGGTCAGGATACGCTCGCGTGGTTGATAGGTGGCCACCACGACGGTGGCGAACGACCCCCCGAGCTGGCGCTCGAGCACGGCTCCCGCTGTTTGCACGGCAGCCCGCGGCGAGAGGCCGGCCTCGAGGTATGCCCGTAGCGTGAAGCGCACGAGCGCCGTATGGGGCAACGCCTTCCGACCGTGTCCGGAGATGTCGCCGACGATGACCGCCAGCTGGCCATCTTCGAGTGCGAACGTATCGTAGAAGTCGCCGCCCGCTCCCGGACCGTCCGCCGGGCGGTAAGCAGCGGTGGTGCCCACCGGACCGAGCCGGGCGGGCAGCAGTGGGAGCAGCGCGGCCTGAAGTAGGCCCACATCCTCGAGCAGCTCCCCACGCTGCTGCTCCAATCGCCGGGCGCGCAGCGCGGACAAGCGCGAGCCTATCGCGAGTGCGAACGCAAGCGTGAGCAGGACACCGATCAGAACCCACACGAGAGGGGGAACCACACTGACGATTCTGGAGATCGTCCTCACGAGCTGCGACGGGCGACCGCGCGTCGGCGAGCCATGTGTTGCCCTTCGTGCATGCGCCCCCCGTACAGCGTGTACTAGCGTCCCCACCGCCACGGGCACGACCGCACCCCGCGACAGCGCGGCCGGGGTTGCGCGCCTCGTTGCCACGTGGCCGCGGGCGTGCCGCCTGCTCTGCACGGCATGCGGCGAGCGGCCGGTGATCGCCGGGCGCGATGCGCTGAGGGCTTGCGGTGGCGTCGTCGCTGTGGACGGTGCCGTTGCTGTGGGCGGTGTTGTAGTCGACGGGATGGGTGTATTGGCGGCGAGGACTGGAGCCGAGATGGCCGTCGGGCGGCCTGAAGCAGTGCCCGACACGGCAGGCTGTCGCGGCGATTTGATTTGCGGCGATTTGGCCTTTTTCGCTTCGCCGCGCGGCACATGTGACGGGGACGAGTCTTCTGGTGTCTTCTGCTCGGTGCCCGGCGTCTCGTCGGCGCCCGGCTTCCCCTTGGCGCCCACGGTCTCATCGGTGTTCCCAGAGTTCTCGTGTAGGTGATTACCCGGGTCGTGTTCTTGATGGTTACCGGAGTCCGGTCGATGCCCGCCCGCGGGTGTAATCACGCGACCGGCACGAGGAGGGTCAATTGGGCCGCTATCGGGAGATCCGTTGCTCGCGGCTCGTTCGGGCTGCTTGTTCGGCGTGCTGGAGCTCCCCAGAGCCGGCTGGGTCGCGCAACAGCCTCCGGCCCTGCCGTGGTGTCGCGAAAGCGGCGGGACTACTGCTTTGGGAATGCTCGTCTGCGGTGCGCCCGTCGCAGGTGTGGTCGTCTGCGGTGTGCTCGTCCCAGGTGCGCCCGTCTGCGGAGCGCCTCTCTGATCTGGCGCGGGCGCACCAGGCAATGGCCTTATGTGGTCTGGTCTGGCCGCGGCAGCTGGGATAAACGCCAAGGCAAGCGCACAAACGAAGCTGATCGTCACCGCTCGACGCTGGCGTCGGCGGAGGGCTGAAGGGTATTTGCCGGTGTCGCTCACCATCAGCAGCCTGTGCCGATCAGCCGGCCCTGGCTGTGTGCCCCCGCGTGTACGCAAGCGCCTCGTCGAGCGTGGAAAAGATCGCGAACGCTCCATCCAGCCCCGAAAGCTCGAAGATCTTCAGCACAGCGGGCCGTGTGCAGACGATCGCCAGTTGCGCACCGACGGCGAGGCTCCGCTTCACGCCAACGAGCACGCCCAGCGCCGTCGAGTCCATGAAGGTGGTTGACGAGAGGTCAACGACGAGCTCGCTGTGGCCTGCCTCGAGCGTTTCGACCAGCATCCACTTCAAGCGCGGGGCTGTGGACAGATCGAGATCTCCTTCGATTGAGATCACACTCGTGCACTTGTCGAGCTCGCGCTGAAGAATCCCAAAGGGCGCCGTACTCGGCTGTGAACGGTTGGCTGTGTCGACTCGACTGAGCATCGTGGTCTACGGTCGCGCGCTGACGATGGGTCCGCGAAGCAAGATGTGTAGCTCTAAACCTACGCCCTCGCGCATACACGTACAAGAAGGCTTTCGCCACGAACCGATCCGCCTCCTACACGCATCGTGGATGATCGAACAAATGTCCAAATGGGCGGCCGTACAGCGCTCCGCGCTTCGGTGCCTGCGGTGGCTTCGAGTGCCAACCGGCAGAGTGCCCTTCAGCCCTCATTTAGCGGCCTCTCTACCCTGTAGAGACCATGGATGTGAGACCTAGGGCGAGGCTTGCGGACCCGCCCAGCGCTGCCGGGGCCCTCCTCGTGGCCGCGCTGTGCGCGATCGCGCTGGTACTGACCTGGGCAGTGGCCGCGCTGGTGCCGGCGACGCATGTGAAAGACGCGGTGGCTCTTTACGACTTCACGCTGTTGGGCGGGCCGCGGTTAGACGATCTGGCGAACACCCTTCTGCATTTACTCGACCCTCTGCTGTACACGCTCTGGGGCGTCCTCCTGATGGCCTATGCGCTCTGGCGACGACGGCCGTGGGTGGCGCTCGCTGTCGGCCTCGTGATGGGTCTGGCGCCGCTGACCGCGGAGACGCTCAAGCCGCTGCTCGCCCATCCCCACGCGCGAATCTATGGCGACGAGATAACCGCCGCTTCGTGGCCGAGTGGGCATGCGAGCGCGGCGACGGCACTCGTTCTGTGTGCGGTGCTCGTTGCTCCCCAGCGCCTTCGTCCCACCGTCGCTCTATTGGGTGCGATGTTCGCGGCGGGTGTTGGTTTCTCGCTGCTGGTGCTGGCCTGGCATCTGCCGAGCGATGTCGTGGGCGGCTATCTGGTGGGCACGCTGTGGGCGGCTCTGGCTGTGGCCGGCTTGCGCGTGGCCGAGGCGCGATCTCGCTCACGCCGGTTGGGAGGCCGTCCCAGAGCTATGGGCGCCGGGATCCCATAGGGACTCCGATCCGGCCTCACTCTCGTTCGCGGCGCGGCTGAGGATGAACAGTAGATCCGACAGCCTGTTCAGGTAGCGCACCACCTCCGGATTGACCTCCTCGCCCACGGCGATCGCGCGCCGCTCCGCGCGGCGGCAGACGGTTCGGCAGACGTGCAGTTGTGCGGCCGCGGGGCTGCCCCCGGGAATCACGAACGAGCGCAACGGCTGGAGCTTCGCGTTGACCTCGTCGCATGCCTGCTCGAGCCATTCGGTGTAAGGAGGGCCGATGCGCAGTCGCTCACGCTCATGCTTGACGGAGGAAGGATCAGTGGCTGGTGCGGTGGGATCGGTAGCGGGCGCCGCCGGTACGCACAAGTCCGCGCCTACGTCGAGTAGGTCGTTCTGCACGCGGCGAAGCCACGTGGCGAAGGCTTGCGGGAGCTCCGGCTGGAGCAGCGCGACACCGAGCGTCGCGTTTAGCTCATCGATGGTGCCATAGGCCTCGACCCTAGGATCGAGCTTCGATACGCGACTCATGTCGCCGAGGTGCGTCTCACCGCCGTCACCGAGCTTTGTATAGATGCGGGTGAGATTTACAGTCATGGAATTCGAGTTTCGCACACCCGCGCCGTGAGTCCCGGCCGCGCGTTTCGCACACCCAGACCACGAGCCCCCAGACCGCGCGTTTCGCACACCCAGACGGGGTGGGCGGGCATTCATCAACGTGATGGGATACGTTCCCGGCGCACATGCGGATCGGTGTTCCGAAGGAGACCGCGGCGGGAGAGCACAGGGTTGCGCTCGTGCCGGAGGTCGTGAGCAAGCTGGGGGCCAAAGGGCTCGACGTCCTCGTGCAGAGTGGCGCGGGCGCCGACGCCCTGATTCCAGACGCCGCCTACGCTCAGGCCGGCGCGCAGATCATCGGCACGCCAGGGGCGGGTGGGGATTCCAATCACACGGACGTGTGGGGGGCCGATGTGGTCGTAAAGATCGCGCCGCCCGACGCGGAGGAGATCCGCTGGCTCGGTACCGGCTCGATTCTGATCGGCTTCCTCGCGCCGCTGTCGAGCCCGCAGACCACCAAAGCGCTGGCCGACGCGGGAGCGACCGCGTTCGCGATGGAGGCGATCCCGCGGATCTCGCGCGCACAGGCGATGGACGCGCTGTCCTCGCAGAGCAACGTCGCCGGCTACAAGGCCGCGCTGCTGGGCGCGGAGGAGATGGGCCGCTTCTACCCGATGCTGATGACCGCCGCCGGCACGATCCCGCCGGCCAAGGTGCTCGTGCTCGGCGTCGGCGTCGCCGGGCTGCAGGCGCTCGCGACCGCCAAGCGCCTGGGTGCCCGTACGACCGGTTATGACGTGCGTCCCGAGGTGGCCGAGCAGGTGCAGTCGCTGGGAGCTCAGTGGCTCGACCTCGGCTTGGACGCGAGCGGCGAGGGCGGCTATGCGCGTGAGTTGACCGCGGAGGAGCGCGACCGTCAGCAGCAGGCGCTGACCGACGCGATCAAGGGTTTCGATGTTGTCATCACGACCGCGCTAGTGCCCGGGCGCCCGGCTCCCAGGTTGGTCACAGCCGAGGCCGTGGAGGGGATGAAGGCGGGTTCGGTGATCGTCGACATGGCCGGCGAGGCGGGTGGCAACTGCGAGCTGACCGAGCCGGGCGAGACGGTTGTGCGTCACGACGTGAAGATCCTCTCGCCCCTGAACCTGCCGGCGGGCATGCCCGAGCACTCCTCGCAGCTGTTCGCGCGCAACGTGCAGGCCCTGCTCGAGTTGTTTGTCGGTGAGGACGGCAACCTGCACCTGGACTTCGACGACGAGATCGTCAGCGGCGCATGCATCGTGCGCGACGGAGAGATCGTCCATCCGGGAGCAAAAGCCGCCGTCGAGACCGCGGTCTAGGGAGAGTGATTCACAGATGATCCTTGCCAGCACGCTCACCACCAACCTCGCGATTCTCGTACTGGCGGGCTTCATCGGCTTCGTCGTCATCTCCAAGGTGCCAAACACGCTGCACACGCCGCTGATGTCAGGCACCAACGCGATCCACGGGATCGTCCTGCTTGGCGGCCTGTTGATCGTCGGATTCTCCGGTGGTGGGACGTTCAACGAGATCATCCTCGTGATTGCGATCGCCTTCGGCACGATCAACGTCGTCGGCGGCTTCCTGGTGACCGACCGGATGCTCGAGATGTTCAAGGCCAAGCCCAAGCAAGCCCCCGCGGGGGACGGCGAGAAGACGCCCGACGGCAAGGCGGGAGGATCGTGACGATTCATCCCGTGATCGGGACGTTCCTGCAGGATCCGAACTTCCTCGACGTCCTGTACATCATCGCTTTCGGCCTGTTCATTCAGGGCCTGCGGGGCCTGTCGGGTCCGACGAGCGCCGTGCGCGGCAACCGCATCGCCGCGGTCGGAATGGCGATCGCGGTGATCGCCACGTTGCTGCAGCCTGATGAGGGTAACTGGGGATTGATCGCGCTGGGCGTGGCGCTCGGTACGGCCGTTGGCGTGCCGGCTGCGCGCCAGGTGAAGATGACCGCGATGCCGCAGATGGTGGCGCTGTTCAACGGCGTGGGCGGTGGCGCGGTATTCCTGATCGCTTGGGCGGAGTTCCGCGATTACGGGTCGAGCTACAGCGGTGTGCCCACCTATGTGGCGATCTTCTCGGTGTTCGCCGCGATCGTCGGCTCAGTCTCCTTCTGGGGCTCGAACATCGCCTTTGCCAAGCTTCAAGAAATCCTCCCCGGACGCCCGATCAGCTTCGGCTCGGCTCAGCAGATCGTCAATCTGGTGCTGCTGATCCTGGCGCTGGCCGCCGGCGTCGACCTCGTCAACGGGGCGCACTCGGAGCTGCTGTTCATCGGCATGCTGCTCGTCGCCGCTCTGCTCGGCAACGCGGTGGTGCTGCCGATCGGCGGCGCAGACATGCCGGTCGTGATCTCGCTGCTGAACGCCTTTACAGGGCTCTCCGCGGCGGCGACTGGGATCGCGCTGAACAACCCCGCGCTGATCGTCGCGGGCATGATCGTGGGCGCCTCGGGCACGATCCTGACGAACCTGATGGCGGTCGCCATGAACCGCTCGATTCCGTCGATCGTGGCGGGTGGCTTTGGCGGTGGAGGCGTTGTCGAGGGAGCGGAGGGCGCTGGTGCTCACGGCGGTACCGTGCGCTCGACGAGCGCCGCTGACGCGGCGATCCAGCTCGCCTACGCCAATCGTGTGGTGATCGTCCCCGGCTATGGCATGGCGGTCGCCCAGGCGCAGCACGCGGTGCGCGAGTTGACCAAGGAGCTCGAGAAACGCCAGGTGGAGGTCAGCTACGCGATCCATCCCGTCGCGGGCCGCATGCCGGGGCACATGAATGTGCTGCTCGCCGAGGCCGACGTGCCGTACGACCAGCTGAAGGAGATGGACGACGCCAACCCCGAGTTCCAGCGCACAGACGTCTCGCTCGTGATCGGAGCCAACGACGTGACCAATCCGGCCGCCAAGAACACACCCTCCTCGCCGATCTACGGCATGCCGATCCTCGAGGTTGCCGACAGTCACTCGGTGATCGTGATCAAGCGCTCGATGAACCCCGGCTTTGCCGGCATCGAGAACGAGCTCTATTTCGACCCGAAGACAGCGATGCTGTTCGGGGACGCGAAGTCCGCGGTGAGCGAGATCACCGCCGAGCTCGCCCAGATCTAGGCACACGAGCGATCGAGGGCACCGCCTGACGACGTGCGAACGGGCCGCTGGTGCGAGACTGCGCTGGTGATCGAGCGAAGCCAGGCTCTTGCAGCCCTGTCGCAGGACGAGTTCGATGTCGTCGTGGTCGGCGGTGGGATTACCGGGGCGGGTGTGGCGCTGGATGCGGCTACGCGCGGCTACAGCGTGGCGCTCGTAGAGCGTGCTGACTTCGCCTCGGGAACTTCGAGCCGCTCGAGCAAGCTGGTCCACGGTGGTCTGCGCTACCTGCAGAATTTCGATCTAGGGCTCGTGCGCGAGGCGCTGCTGGAGCGCCAGCTGATGGTGGCGCTGGCGCCGCACTTGGTCCACCCGCTGCCGCTGGTGGTGCCGGCGTTCGATGGCGCCCGTCCGGATCGCCTCGTCGGCGTCGGGTTAAACCTCTACGACGTTATGTCGGTCGACCGCGACCGCCTGCGCACGCGCCGGAGCAAGCGCGCGCGCACCGAGCGCGAGCAGGGCAATCAGCCCCAGCAGGCTGAGGGCGCGTCCTGGAGCCCCGAGCGTCACCGCGTGATCTCAGGCGAGGAGGTTCTCGAGTTGCTGCCGGTGTTTGCCAGCCGATCCTCGATCGGCCGAGATCCGACGAGCGGCTATCTGTTCTATGACTGCCAGACCGATGATGTCCGCCTTGTGCTCACCGTGCTCGGTGAGGCTGAGCGCTTCGGCGCGGTCTGTGCCAACCGCCTGAACGTCACGTCTCTACTCGAGCAGGACGGACGCACGCGGGGTGTGCGGGCGCTGGACGCAGAGAGCGGTGCGGAGCTCGAGGTGCGTGCGGCGAACGTGATCAACGCGACCGGGGTGTGGGCCGACCAGCTGCGTCCCGACGAGCTCCGCGACGAGGCCGAGCTGCCGCGCATTCGCCCCAGCCGCGGCACGCACCTCATCCTGCGCCACGAGGACCTGCCGCTCGTGGGTGGGGCGATTGTCCCGGCGGGTAACGGACGCACGATCTTCGCGCTTCCCTGGCTCGGGCGCACACTCGTCGGCACCACCGACAACGACTACGAGGGCGACCTCGAACACGTAAGGCCATCGACCGAGGACATCGACTACCTACTCCAGGCGGTCAACGACTTCTTTGGCATCAGCCTCGACACGGGGCATTTGGCGGGCGCTTTCGCCGGGGTGCGTCCCTTGATCTCGACTGGGGACCCGAAGAAGTCTGTGGACATCTCGCGCAAGGCCGAGCTGTATGAGACCTCCAGCGGCATGATCACGATCACTGGGGGCAAGCTGACGACCTGGCGGCGGATGGCCAAGATGACCGTTGACCGCCTCGTGGAGCGCGACGCTCGCGATGCCCCTTGCCGTACCCATGAGATCCCTCTCGGGCAGGCGATCGCCCCGGAGGACCTACCGCGTGTGGAGGGCGTGCCGGCGGAGTCCTATCCCGCGTTGGCGGCCCGCTACGGCGACGCCGCCCATCAGGTGCTTGCGCTGGCCGCCGAGCGTGGCGAGCTGGCCCAGCCAATCGTTCCCGGCCTGCCGGACTTGCTGGCCGAGGTGGTGCTGGCGACTCGCAAGGAGCAGGCACGCAGCGTCGGCGACGTGCTCCTGCGCCGCACACGCTTGGGACTGCTCGCCGCGAGGGAGCTGGGTGGGGTGGGCAATCCGATCGATCGTGTCGCCGATGTGCTCGCGCGAGAGCTGGGCTGGAGCTCGGAGCGCAGGGGAGAGGAGATCGAGCGCTTTGCGCAAGAGGCCGATGCCGAGGGAATCATGCCCGCATGAGCGCGCGCTCCGCTCGTGTGCTGGCCTGCGGTCACGTGCTGGAGTTGGACGGACGTCCATGGCTGATGGGTATCGTCAACGCCTCACCAGATTCCTTCAGCGACGGTGGGCGTTTTGGGACGCTGCAGGAGCAGGTCGAGCTGGCACGCGAGCTGCTTGCCTGCGGTGCGGACATTCTGGACATTGGCGGGGAGTCCGCCAGCACCGGTCGCCCGCCTGTCGCGATCGAGCAGGAAATCGAACGCGTCGTGCCGTTGATCGAGCAGGTGACGGGCGAGCTGGGCGCGATCGTCTCGGTCGACACCTACAAGCCGGCGGTCGCGCGGGCGGCGATCGCCGCGGGCGCCACGATCGTCAATGATGTCAGCGGCCTGCGCGATCCAGGCATTGCGGAGGTATGCGCGCAGACTGGCGCGGCGTTGGTCTTGATGCACACGTGCGCCGCGCCCAAGCAGCGGCTTCAGGACCCCGATCTGTATGACGATCTGGTGGCGGAGGTGCTCGCCTTCCTGAGCGGGCGTATCGAGCAGGCGATCGCCGCCGGCGTGGTCTCCGAGCAGCTGATCCTCGACCCGGGGCCAGACTTCGCAAAGACGCCCGCCCAGACCATTGCGTTGCTTGCACAGGTGCGACGCCTACACGAGCTGGGACGGCCGCTGCTGATGGCGGTCTCCCGCAAGGATTTCATCGGGGCGCTCACTGCTCGCCCTCCGGGCGAGCGCCTGGGAGGCACATTGGCCGCGCTTGCCCACGGCGTCGACGCGGGCGCGCAGATCTTCCGAGTACACGATGTTGCCGCCGCTGCTGACTTTCTGAGAGTGCGGGCGGCGCTTGCGGGAGAGCTCGAGCCACAGAGGGATCTGGCGCTCGCCGAGGAACATCGCTACGAACGCTAGGCTTCGCCCACGGGGTGCCGGTCGCTGCTCAACGCGACCGGACGCCAACCGCCCAATCCGAAACGAAGGAGAAGCAAATATGTCAGTACTCGACCGCTCCGAGCTGGAGGCTAGCCCGCTGGCCGACTTGCACGCGATCGCCGACCAGCTTGGTCTCGACGGCTTTCGGCGTCTGCGCAAGCCGGAGTTGATCGGAGTGATCCTCGGCGAGCCGGTAGAGGGGCAGGCGGGCACCGATGAGGACTCCGCTGAGTCTGGCAAGGAGACCGCCAATGATGGTCCTGAGGGCGGCTCCTCGGAGAGCGCAAGCACCACGACCGATGGCGTTTCTCGCAAACGTCGTGCTCCTCGCCTGCGGCGCGGGGCGAAGGTCGAGGCGGAGAGCGTCTCCTCGACCGAGCCTGAATCCTCCTCTTCTTCTTCCTCCTCCTCGGCTTCCTCTCGCCGTGGTCGTGGTACGGGCGAGCGCGATGGGCGCGGTAGTCGCAGTGATCGCGGATCCGCCCAGTCAAACGAGGGGTCAGACGCAGCGCCCTCGAAGACGGCGCCCAGCGACAGCGGTGCTCGTAGCGCCGAGGGAGTGGTTGAGCTGCTGGGCAACGGCTCGGCCTTTCTGCGCGTCGATCCACCAGAGCCATCTGACGATGACGTCTACATTTCCGCCGCGCAGGTCCGTCGCTGTGAGCTCGTCTCCGGCGACCGCGTGACGGGGCCGGTGCGCATGCCCCGCCGTTCGGAGCGCTACCCCTCCCTGGTACGCATCGACACGATCAACGGAGTGTCTGCCGACGCGGTCTCCGAGAGTGCCCACTACGAGGATCTGCCCGTCCTCTATCCGAGCGAGCGTCTTGCGCTGAACGCCGGGGACCCCACGCTTGACGCGATCGAGTGGCTGACGCCGCTGGGTCGTGGCTCGCGCGCGGTGATCGTCGGGCCGGCGCGCGCGGGCAAGACCGAGACCCTGCGGCGCCTGCTGGGCGCCGTGACCGCTGCCGGCGCCGGCGAGGGCGGCGGCTCGGGTGTGTTGGAGGTGAGCGTGGTGCTCGTCGGCGTGAGACCTGAGGAGATCGCGGAGTGGCAGGAGGGGCGGGAGGGAACTCCATCACCCGCCGCGGCACTCAGCTTCGCCGCCTCGGCCGATGCGCAGAGCCAGGCGGTCGAGCGTGCGATGGACGGCGCCAAGCGTGTCGCCACTCGCGGCGGACATGCGTTGGTTTTGATCGATGGCCTGGATGGCCTGCACCCGCCGGCCGCGCGCAAGACGCTCGCGGCTGCACGCAATCTGCGCGACGGCGGCTCACTCACCGTGATCGCCACCGCGACCCGCCCGTTCGGAGGCGAGACGACGGTGATCGCACTCGACGGAGGGCTCACCGAGAGCGGTCTGCCGATCCTCGACCTGGCGGCTAGCGGGACGCTGAAGCCGGAGCTGCTCGTCGGCGAGGATGGCGCCAAGGCGATCGCCAAGGCCCGCGCGGAGGCCCGGGCCTAGCGCCTGTTGTACGCGACGCGGTCCCAGGAGGGCTCGGGCGCCAGTTCGATCGGCTCGTTGCTGCGGGAGGTTCTCGGGTCTGGGATCTGCACGTAGGCGAAGCTGCCAGTCTCTTCGTTGAAAGCGACGCTCAGCTCGCCCTCGTTGACGCGCTGGTCCAGCCAGGCGCCACGGAACACCAGACGGCGCATCCAGTGGACCAGTGAGCGCTCGGCCGGGCCGACCAACTCGGGCCAGCAGTCGTTGACGTGCTCGCCCAAGGCCGAGGCGGGATCGAGGATCTCGCCGTTCACGGCCAGGTTGACGAGGTCTTCGAGCTCACCGTCACCGAGGCGCCCGCCGACGAAACCGAGCTTCAGCGCAGCCTGCTCGCAACGCTCGGAGAAATCCTCCTCGTTGAAGGTAAAGCGCAGCTCTCCATATTCGAGGACGAAGTCCTCTCCCGAGTCGTAATTTCCGCGGCGTGACGTTTCCATGTCAAAGGTCGGGGTAGATTCGGAACTCGCCCGGCCCCCGGGTCGTCGGGATCATAAGCCGGGCTCCTGCATTCCCGGCTGCCATGAATGGGATTTTGCAGACGGGCGGCACATGGGCCGCCCGTGACGAGCCACATGTGGCTCGTCCTTCCGTTGGCGCATGCTGGACGATCGGAGATCCCGTCGATCTTCGATCGGTCGGCGGGGGCGTGCATGCAAGCCCCCGAAGCAGGGCCGCATGCGGCCCTGCTGGCCACGCCGCATGCGGCGTGGCTCACCCCATACCCTCCCCGCCGATGGCACGTCTAACCGAGCGCGGGTTGCGCAAGTCAGTCGGGGTCTCGGGGATGTTCGCGACCGCCTACGGCAACGTCGGCTCCTCGATCTATTACGCGCTCGGCCTCGTCGCCGCCCACGCGCTCGGTCTCACCCCGTTGGTGTTCGTGTTCGCCGGCGGGCTGTTCGCGCTGACCGCCAAAACGTACGCCGAGGGCGCCTCGATGTTCCCCGAAGCCGGCGGATCGTCGTCGTTTGCCCGCCACGCCTTCGATGATGTCGTCTCGTTCTTCGCCGGCTGGGCGCTGAGCCTCGACTACATCCTCACGATCGCGATCTCGGCGTTTTTCGTGCCCCACTACCTGAGCGCCTTCCCCGGCCTCGGAGCGCTCAAGCACAACCCCGACGACATCTTCGGCGGCCTGATCGTCGTCGCCCTGCTCGCGTGGCTGAATATCCGTGGACTGGGAGAGTCGGCCAAGCTCAACATCGTCCTCGCCCTGCTCGACCTCTCGACGCAGATCCTGCTCGCCTGTGTCGGCATCGCGCTCGTGCTCAATCCGCACCTGCTGATCAATCAGATCCACCTGGGGTCGGTGCCGAGTTGGAAGGAACTGATCTTCGCGCTGTCACTGGCGATGCTCGCGTATACGGGCATCGAGACGGTGGCGAACATGGCCGAGGAGTCCAAGGATCCCGGCAAGCAGGTGCCGAAGGCCGTGAACCTGGTCGTGCTCGCGGTTCTCGGCGTGTACGCCGGCATCTCGGTTGTCGCGCTCTCGGCACTACCGGTCCTGCACCATGGCATCGGTTACAGCGCGGAGCTCAAACAGTCGTTCTCCAAACCCGGGTATGCGACCTCGCTCGGCGGCTTCTTCGAAAACGACCCGATGCTCGGCGTCGTCGAACACCTGGGGCTGCACGGTACCGTCCTGAAACTGTCCCGTTACTACCTCGGGATCCTCGCCGCGACGATCCTGTTCATCGCGACCAACGCCGGGATGATCGGCATCTCGCGCCTGTCGTGGTCGCTGTCCGAGCACCGTCAGCTGCCACAGATCTTCTCCCAACTGCACTCCAAGCACCGCACGCCTTGGTTCACGTTGATCTTCTTCTCGATGCTGGCGAGTACGCTGATCATCTACGGCAACACCGAGGTCCTCGGCAACCTCTACTCGTTCGGCGCGATGCTCTCGTTCACGACCGCGCACGCGGCGATCGTGAGGCTGCGCGTCAGCGATCCCGACCGGGAACGCCCCTACATGACCCCATGGGGCGTGCGCATCAAAGGCTCGGTGATCCCGATGGCGGCAGTGATCGGCGGCATCGGCACGGCCGCGGCATGGGTTGCGGTGACGGTGCTGCACAGCGAGGCCAAGATCGTGGGGATCCCATGGATGGTGATCGGGATGGGCGGCTACTTCTACTACCGCAAGCGCCAGGGCCTCGACCCGCGCAAGTCCTACAGGCTGCCTCGCGCCGAGCGACCACCGGACTTCGAGGAGTTGGAGTACAGGACCGCGCTCGTGCCGATCTTCGGCGATGACGTCAGCGCGAGCGCGCTCTCGAGCGCCGCGAAGCTGATCGGCGAGGACGGCGTCCTCTACGCGATCTTCGTGTTGCCCGTGCCCAGCCAACTCTCTTTGGAGGCCGGCCTCGAGGACGAGGAGGCCCAGGGCCGCTCTGTGCTCGAGAGCGCGCGCATCCAGGCACGGCGCGCGGGCATCAAGATTCATACCGGCCTGATCCGCACACGTAACCCCGGGGCGGCGCTCGTTGAGGAAGCCGAACGGGTCGGCTCGGACGTGATCTACTGGTCCGCGATCCATGCTCCCAGCGGCGAGCAGCGGATCGGTCCTACCGCCACCTATCTGCTCTCGAAGCGTCCCTGCCGGATCATCATCGAGACCGAGAACCGCCCGGCGCGATCGTCTCAGGCTGCGGCCATGCCCGCACCTGTCTGAGGCTTGCGTTCAGCCGAGCGCGGAGCGCAGTGCCTCCGCCAGCTCCGGATAGCGGAAGCGGTAGCCGAGCACGAGCGCCTTGGCGGGCATCACACGCGCGCCGGTGCTGACGATCTCGGCCATCTCGCCATACAGCAGACCCAGGGCGATCCCCGGCACCGGCAGCAACGACGGGCGGTGCAAGGCGCGGCCGAGCGCGTGTGAGAACTCGCGATTGGTGACCGGCTCAGGCGCCGTGGCGTTGACCGGGCCCGACCAGCGCTCGTCCGTGAGCGCCACCCGGATCATGCCGAGGAGATCCTCGCGATGGATCCAGGACATGTACTGGCTTCCCCCCGCCACCGGACCGCCAATACCGAGCCGGAAGGGAAGCAGCATCTTCTTCAGCGCTCCGCCCTCGCGATCGAGAACCACGCCGGTGCGCACGCGCACCACGCGCATTCCCAGCGCTGAAGCGCGCTCCGCCTCGGCCTCCCAGGCAACGCACGTGTCGGCCAAGAAGTCGTTTCCGGCGGGCGCGTCCTCGTCGAGCGGCTCTTCGCCATGCGCGCCGTAATAGCCGATTGCCGAGCCGCTGATCAGTATCCGCGGACGTTGGCCCACCATCTGCTTCGCCGGCGGCGCCGCCGCTGCATCCAGCGCTGCCAATCCCGCGATCAGATTGCGTGTGCCCATCACGCGGCTCTCGAGGATCGCCTGCTTGGCTCGCTTGCTCCAGCGCTGGGCGACGGGCTCACCCGCCAGATGCACGACCGCGTCCGCTCCGGCGAGCGCCTGCGCCGGAGCCGGTTCGCCGAGCGGGTCCCAACCCACCGCCTCGACACCTAATGCCTCCCGCGTGCGGGACGGGTCGCGCGAGAGCACGGTGACCTCCGCGCCGTGCTCGCGCAGCTCGGCGACGAGCGCGCTGCCGAGCAGCCCGCTCGCTCCCGTCACGGTCACGCGCACGACTATCTATCCCGGCCAGGGGTGCTCATGCTCACCCCTGAGTATGCACCCGTCGGCCGATCTAGGATCGGTCGTCCCCTTGGGCGTACCCAACCTCCGAGCCGGCGCGCGCGGTGCCGCTCGCGCGGGCCTCGTCGGCGACGGCGGCGGCGACCGCGGGGGCGACATCGCGGTTGAACACCGACGGGATGATGTAGTCGTCGTGCAGTTCATCGTCTGTGACGATCGCCGCGATGGCACGGGCGGCGGCCATCTTCATCGACTCGGTGATATCTGGTGCGCGCACATCGAGTGCGCCGCGAAAGATTCCCGGGAAGCAGAGCACGTTGTTGATCTGGTTGGGGTAGTCCGAACGGCCGGTCGCCATGATCCGCACGTACGGGGCGGCCTCCTCAGGGCTCACCTCGGGGGTTGGGTTGGCCATCGCGAACACCATCGCGTCGTCGTTCATTCGCGCGAGCGCGTCCGCCTCCAGTACGCGCGCGCCGGACAGCCCGATCAGCAGGTCGGCGCCGTCGATCACGTCCGCCGGTGTGCCCGCGCGGCGCTCGGAGTTGGTCGTTTCCGCGAACCAGCGCTTCGTCGCGTTCATCGAGCCATCGACATAGTCCTCGCGCTCGACGTGCAGCGCGCCGCGCGAGTCGGCGCCGATGATGTGCCGCACGCCGGCCTCGAGCAGGATCTTCGTGACCGCGATCCCGGCCGCGCCCAGGCCGATGATCAGCACGTGCAGGTCCTCTAACCGCCGGCCGGTGAGCTTGACCGCGTTCAGCAGGGCGGCCATCACGACGACGGCGGTCCCGTGCTGGTCGTCGTGGAAGATCGGGATGTCCAGGTCACGCTTCAGACGCTCCTCGATCTCGAAGCAGCGCGGGGCGGAGATGTCCTCCAGGTTGATGCCCCCGAAGGCGGGCGCGATCAGCGTGACGGTGCGGACGATCTCGTCGGTGTCCTTGGTCTCCAGGCAGATCGGGAAGGCGTCGACGTCGGCGAACTCCTTGAACAGGCAGCACTTGCCCTCCATCACCGGCATCGCTGCGCGCGGGCCGATATCGCCCAGCCCTAGTACCGCCGTGCCGTCTGAGACGACGGCCACGGTGTTGCGCTTGATCGTGTACTGAAAGGCCCTGTCCTCGTCGTCGGCGATCGCCAGACAGACGCGCGCCACGCCCGGGGTATAGGCCATCGACAGATCGTCGCGGGTCTTCAGCGGGTGCTTGTTGTGCTGCTCGATCTTGCCGCCCACATGCAGCAGGAAGGTGCGATCGATCGTGTCGATCACACGGGCGCCCTCCACCGCGCCGATCGCGGTGAGAATCTGCTCCCAGTGATCCTTGCCGGAGGCGTCCACGACGATGTCGCGCACGCTGTGACCGGAGTCGATCTCGACGGCGTCCACGGCCACCACGATCCCGTCGGCCTCTCCAATCGCGCCGGTCAGGTGCGCGAGCGTGCCCGCGGTGTCGTCGATCTCGACACGAATCGTCAGGCGATACTGCGCGCTTGGGGTGATGCTGCTCACGGGGGATGGCTCCCAGATTTGAAGGCGACGTGGACTGGCGGTCCGGCATCTTATTTACTTGCCGCGCCGCGGCCGCCATGGCTCCTCCGTGCCTCCTCCACGCCTACTAATAGAGTGCTTGACAATGCTCAATCTGATGCCAAGACGACGGGCCGCGCGAGGGTGAGCGTCGTCGCGGCAGCAGGGGCGAGGGCATGAGCGGCGCCTGTTCCTGATCGACGGTCCCAGCCTCGTCTACCGAGCGTTCTTCGCGCTGCCCGAGTCGATTGCCACGTCCACCGGCGTACCCACAAACGCGATTTTTGGCTTCGCTTCGATGCTCGTGAAGATCGTCACCGAGTACGGCGTGTGCCCGACCGTCGTCGCCTGGGACGCGGGCACCTCGGGCCGTACGGAGATGTTCGCCGATTACAAGGCCACGCGGCGCTCGCGTCCGGATCTGCTCAAGGCGCAGTGGCCGGCGATGGAACCGCTCGTCGAGGCGTTCGGGTACAGCAACGTGCGCGTCGAGGGTTTCGAGGCCGACGACGTGATCGCCTCGATCGCCGAGCGAGCGCTGCGGGCCGATCCGCCTGTGCCCGTGATGATCGTCACCGGCGACCGTGACGCCTTTCAGCTGATCGATGGTGACGGTGTGATCAAGGTGATGGCGACCGCCCGCGGGATCACCGACACGAAGATCTACGACCGCCAGGCCGTGGTCGACCGTTATGGAATCGCGCCGGAGCTGATCCCCGATTTCTACGGGCTGAAGGGCGACACCTCAGACAACATCCCCGGCATCCCTGGGATCGGCGACAAGACCGCGAGCGAGCTGATCCAGAGCTACGGAACGCTGGAGGAAGTGCTCGCGCACGTCGAGCAGATCAAAGGCGCCAAGCGCAAAGAGAACCTTCTCGAGCACGCCGAGAACGCCCGCATCTCCAAGCGGCTCGCGACCGTTCAGCGCGATCTCGCCGTCGACTTCGACGTTGCCGCCGAGTCTGTGCGCGAGCCCGATCGCTCGCGTGTGCGTGCGGTCTTTCGCGAATACGAGCTGCGCGATCCGCTACGGCGCCTGGAGGAGGCGCTCGGTGACCCCGACCTAGCCGCGCCAGCGCCGGCCGCCGAGGTCGAGCTGAGCGGTCGCGTGCGCGCGGGCGCGCCCGCCGACATCGCCCGCCTTGGTGCGCCCGAGGCCGAGCTCTCGCTCGTCGTGCGCGAGGCACAGACGCCCGAGGGCGCGCTGTTCGCCGATGGTCCGCCCTGGCGCTTCGCTGTCGCGGTCGCCGGCGAGGTGCTCGCGGGCGATTGCGACGGTCCCGAGCAGGTCGTCGAGGCGATCGGCGACCGCGCCGCCGTGGCTCACGACGCCAAGGCGCTCGGGCGGGTGCCAGCCGGCCTCGCGCACGACACGCTGCTTGGCGCCTTCCTGCTCGAGCCCGCCCGGCGCCGTTTTCCGTTCGCCGAGTTGTGCGAAGAGCGTGGTCTCGCCAGCGACCTCAAAGACCCCATCGCGGCCGACACGTTGCTGCTGCGCGCGCTCGCGGACTGGCAACGCGAGGAGATCTCTGAGCGAGGTCTCGAGGGCGTGATGCGTGACATCGAGCTGCCGCTCGTGTCTGTCCTGCGCGAGATGGAGCTGCTTGGCGTGCGCCTGAATCTCGACCGCCTCGCTGAGATCACCGGGCGCGTGCGCGAGGAGCTGCTGGTGCTCGAAGAGGACATCTTTCTGCTCGCCGAGGAGGAGTTCCTGATCTCCTCGCCGCAGCAGCTGGGGGAGATCCTGTTCGAGAAGCTCGGGCTCTCGCGCAAGCGGCGCGGCAAGACCGGCTTCTCGACTGACGCGCGCGTGCTGCAGGCGATCCGCGACGAGCACGAGATCATCCCGAAGATCGAGCGCTGGCGCGAGCTCTCGACGCTCGCCAAGACCTACCTCGACGTGCTCCCGCAGGTCGTCGACGAGCGCTCGCGGATCCACACGACCTTCCTGCAGGCCGGCGCGCAGACGGGCCGCCTCGCGAGCACCAACCCGAACATGCAGAACGTCCCGATCCGCACCCCGCTCGGGCGCGAGATCCGCGGCTGCTTCGAGGCCGAGGACGGCAACGTGCTGATCTCCGCCGACTACTCGCAGATCGAGCTGCGCGTGCTCGCGCACGCGGCCGAGGAGCCCGTGCTGAAGGAGATCTTCGTACGCGGGGAAGACGTGCACACAGCGACCGCCTCGCAGGTCTTTCAAGTCGACCCCGACGCAATCGACGCTGGGATGCGCTCGAAGGCCAAGATGATCAACTACGGAATCGTCTATGGCCTCTCCGACTTCGGCCTCGCCGACCGCCTGAACATCCCGCGCGAGGAGGCGAAGGAGTTCATCGACGCCTATCTGGAGCGCTTCCCACGAGTGGCGGTGTTCATGGCCGAGACGATCGAGCGCGCGAAGCAGGAGAGCTACGTCAGCACTCTGTGGGGCCGTCGCCGTCAGATCCCGGAGTTACAGGCGCGCAACTACCAAGTGCGAATGCTCGGCGAGCGCCTCGCCGTGAACACCGTGATCCAGGGCACGGCGGCGGACATCATCAAGCTGGCGATGGTCCGCGTTCACGTAGCGCTCGCGGAGTCGGAGCTCCAGACACGCCTGCTGCTGACGATCCACGACGAGCTTCTGTTCGAAGGCCCGCCCGCCGAGCAGGATCGGGCGTGTGCGCTGGTCGAGCGCGCGATGTGTGGCGTGTGGGAGCACGACCCGCCGCTCGCTGTCGATGTGGGCGTTGGGCGGAACTGGCTCGAGGCCAAGTGAGCCCCAAGTGAGCCGCGGGCTGGCGGTACTCGTGGGGGTTGTGGCCGGCTGTCTGGTTGGCATGCAGGCCCCGATCAACTCGCGGCTCGGTAGGACGGTGGGGAGCGTGCAGGCGGCCACCTTCTCGTTTCTCGTGGGCACCGTCTTGCTGGTGCTGGTCGCTGTGTTTCTGCGCGGTGGACTTGGGAACTTTGCCCAGCTCGGGCGGGCTCCCTGGTGGGCGCTCGTCGGCGGCCTGCTGGGGGCCGTCTATGTGACTGTCGCGCTGATCGCCGTGCGGACGTTGGGCGCAAGCGGCTTGACCGCGGTGGTCATCACCGGCCAGTTGGCCATATCGGTTGCGATCGATCGCTTCGGGCTGCTCGGCGTGGACCGCCAACCGATCGGCTTGCACCGCGTCGTGGGCCTCCTTCTGCTCGTCGCCGGAGCGCTGCTCGTGGTCCGCAAGTAGACCGCCCGGCCTGGCACAGGTTTTTCCGGTGCTGCACGGTGCTACACTTGGTGGGTGCCTACTACCAGACCACGTCATACGGTCACCGAGACCCCGCCCGTGCACGAGGCGCTCGAGGAGTTGCGCGCGAAGCTGAACGGCGATCCGATCGACTTCGCCGAGCTGGTGGTCCTCGGTGCCCGCGCGAAGGCGCGCCGGCTGCCAGACGGGGGTGACACTGAGAAAGCTCGCAAGGCCCGTAAGGAGCTTGCCGACTGGATCATCAATGGCACCGGTCCCAAGATGGACATCGCGGCGGCCGAAGAGGTCAAGCACCTCAGGCTGATCGCCAACTACGACGACGAGTAGCGTGCTGCTGCTCGACAACTCGGCTTGGGCGCATCTCGTCCAAGAGGGCGTCTCGAAGGACCGGGCGGAAACGATCGCCAACTGGATGGAGCGGAACGAGATCGCCGTCTGCCTGCCGTTCCTACTGGAGGCCGGCTACTCAGCCCGCTCGGCGGCGGATCGCATAGCGCTTATGGCTGGCTTCGACAAGCTGCCCCGTATAGAGATCGACCGTGGTGTCGAAAAGATGGCGTTGCAGGCGCAACGCGAGCTCGCCGAGATCGGCCACCATCGCCTGGCGCCGATGGGCGTAATCATCGCCGCGTGTGCACACCAGGCTGAAGCCGGTGTTCTGCACTACGACGGCGACTACGACATCCTCGCCAAGCGTACGAGCCTCGTGTTCGAGAGCGAGTGGCTCGCGCCGTCGGGGACGCTGTAGAAGGTTGGTCTTGCCTTAGGCGAATAGGCGAACATCGCCGACGATGGCTAGGCCGTGCCGCGCACCTCCGCAAACGCCTCGCCCAGCAAACGCACTCCCTGCTCGATCGCCGGCTCGGAGAGGTTGCCGTAGCCGAGCACCAGGCCAGGGGGACCTCCAGGGGTGAAGCGGTGCAGGGAGAAACCCTCGGCGCCGACGCCACGCTCGGCGGCGCCCGCAAGCAGCGCGGCCTCGTTCACATCGCCGGGCAGCTCGACCAGCTCGTAGAGGCCCGCCTCATCGCCGCCGGTCTGAGCTTCTGCAAGCCAGCGAGTCAGCGCCCCGAGCAGCGCCTCACGTCGCGCCTGGTAGCGCCGGCGCATGCGGCGCACGTGGCGGTCGAGCTCGCCGCGGCCGATGAAATCACACAGCGTGAGTTGACCGATGACCTCCGAGCCTGCGTCCTCGACGGCCTTGGCGGCAATCAGCTGCCATGTCAGCCACGATGGCATCAGCAGCCAGCCGAGGCGCATCCCGGGAGCCAGGCGCTTGGAGGCCGAGCCGCAGTAGAGCACGCGTTCGGGCGCCAGGCCCTGCAGCGCGCCGACCGCTCCGCGGTCGTAGCGGAACTCACTGTCGAAGTCGTCCTCGACGATCAGTCGGTCTGCGCTCTCGGCCCACTCGATCAGCGCCGCACGGCGCTCGGGACTGAGCACCGCCCCGGAGGGAAACTGATGTGCGGGCGTCACGACCACCACCTCGGCATCGCTCTGGGCGAGCAGCTCTACACGGAGCCCTTGGGCGTCAATCGGGATCGGCACTACCTCCATGCCCGCCTGCTCGACGATCAGCTTGTGCGCGTGCCAGCCGGGATCCTCGAGCGCGACCGATCGCACGCCGTGGCCGCTCAGCGTCCTGCAGGCGAGCGAGAAGCCCTGCGTAAAGCCGGTGCAGATCAACATGTGCTCGGGATCCGCCGCCGTGCCGCGGACGCGTCCCAGGTAATCGCTGAGCACTTCGCGCAGCTCCGGGACGCCGCGCGGGTCGCCATACCCCAGCGCTCCGTGCGGCGAGGCGCGTAGCGCTGTGCGCAGCGAGCGCAGCCAACGGTCGCGCGGGAAGCCGGCCAAGTCGGGTAGGCCGGGGTGGAAGTGGTAGGCAAAGCTTCCCAGCAACGAACGCGCGGGAGCGCGCCCGGTCGAGGCGCGCACCGCGGTCGCGACCCGCACGGGCGCCCCCTGGCGGGTATATAGATAGCCCTCCGCCGCGAGCTGAGAGTAGGCCTCGGTGACCACGCCGCGGGATACACCCAGCTCGATGGCCAGCCCGCGAGTGGAGGGCATGCGTGTGTCCCCGGGCAGGCGCCCGGAGCGGATGTCTGCCCGCAGTGAGTGCTCGAGCTGCTCGTGGAGAGGGGTCTCGCCGCCGCGGTCGAGTCTGACGAGCAGCTCCGGCCCACTGACTGGTCCTAAAGAAGCTGGCACAACTGGAACTGTACTCCGAGCCAGTTGCGGCGTAACGTGCTGCTCACAATCGATCCTGGAGGACCCATCATGAGCCAGATCACCATAGTAGGAGGCGGACTTGCCGGGCTGAGCGCCGCGATCGCGTGTGCCGAAGGCGGAGCGAAGGTGCGTCTGCTCGAGGCGCACGACTCGCTCGGTGGGAGGGCACGCAGCGACGACGGCCCGTTCAAAGCGAATCTCGGCCCGCATGCCCTCTACCAGGATGGACCCCTGTGGCAGTGGCTGGCGGAGCGCAACCTGCTCCCCCCGCACGTAGGACCGCCGCTCGGCGGCGCGAGCGGCGCGAGGTTTCGCTGGGGAGGTGCCGTGCGGCGCACACCGCCGCTGGGCGTGATCCCGTCCGTGCTGCGTCTGCGCGGTCGCCAAGCTCCCATCGAGCTCGACTTCCGCAGCTGGGCGGCCAGCCATACCGACGAGCGAACGGCCGATCTGCTGTCCGCGGCGGCCGGCGTCTACACGTTTCATCACGATCCGGGTGAGCTGTCGGCGGCGTTCGTGTGGCCGCAGACGGTGCGCCTGTTTCTCGCCCGGCCGCCCGGTCCCGTCCGCTACGTCAGCGGCGGCTGGGGAATGCTGGTCGCGGTGCTCGAGCGCCGAGTGCGCGAGCTTGGCGTGAGCGTCGAGACCGGCCGGCGCGTGGAGGAGTTGCCCGGAGGGCCGGTGATCGTGGCCACTGAGCACGAGCAGGCGGCCCAGCTGTTGGGCGAGGAGTCACTGAGTTGGCCGAGTGGCCGCACCGTGTGCCTCGACCTGGGTCTGCGCAGTCGCCGTGGCGATCCGTGGATCGTCTCGGACATGGAACAGGCGGGCTGGATCGGGCGTTACTCCACAGCGGATCGAGCGATCGCGCCCGCTGGGCACGATCTGGTTCAGGCGCAGATGCCGATTCGCCCGGACGAGAGCATCGATCAAGCCGGCGTACGGCTGGAGACGCTGCTCGACGCCTCGCTGGTGGACTGGCGTGAGCGCGAGACCTGGCGCCGGCGACAGGTGATGGATGCGCGCTCGGGCGCCCTGGATATGCCCGGCAAGACCTGGCGCGATCGTCCCGCGGTGGACCGCGGCGACGGCGTGTTTCTGGCCGGCGACATGGTCGCGGCCCCGGGCCTCTTGGCTGAGGTCTCGTTGACTAGTGCCCTCGAGGCCAGCCGGCTCGCGCTGGAGGCGGCAAGCATGACAAAGCCACGGCTGCGCAGGGTCGCGTGAGGCTGAGCGGACTCGAGGCTGCGCCTCGTTGCGAGGGCCGCGGCGTGCAGCGCTCAAACAGTCGCGGGGACCGCGATCTGCTTCGCGGAGGATGTCTGACTTGGCCCCGTCTCCACATAGGAGGGGGGTGCGATCCCGAGGTAATGCTCGAACATCCAGTCGGAGACACGGCGGTTCTCAAAGCCGCGCGTGACGGCGGTGACTGCCCGCGAGGGGTTCATCCGGCCGATCGCACGCTGAGCGCCCAGCAACCAGCGATATTTGCGCTCATGTGAGGCGGAGAATGCGCCATAACGCGCGAGAGCTTGCTCGCGTGTGCGGCGCCCGTCGAGCGCCGCACGCAGCTCGCGCCCGCAGGCAAGCCCGAAGTACAGAGCAGTACGAATTCCCTCGGCGGTCAGTGGTAGGCAGTGGCCGGCGGAGTCGCCGGCGAAGAAGATCCCGTCCTCGACCGCCGGGCGTAGCTGATGGGGAATCCAGTTGCCCTGGTAGCCGTCGGGCGGAAGACCCATCTCGCCGGCGAGTCTCACCGTCGGCTCCTTGACGTGGTGGGTTGGCCAGAAGGAGCCGACGCCGACGCGCATCTCATCGCGCGCGGGAAAGCACCAGGAGTAGCCGGAGCGGATGTAGCGGGGGTCGAGCCACACTTCCAGATCTTCTCCGGTCCCGGCGGGATGGACCTCGAGGCCGCGTGACAAGCGGGCGTCAGGCGGTTGAATGGTGGTCGCGTTGGACAGCACGCGACGCCAGCCGAGTGCATCGACGATCAGCGGCGCGACCACCTCGCCGCGATCGGTGTGTACGGTGAAGCCGTCGCGGCCGGTGACGGTGGCGGTCTCGAGCTCGACGAATTCGCTCCCGCTCGCCTCGGCCTGGCCCCAGAGGAGCGCGCACAGCTCGGGGTAATCGAACGCGGACAATGACCACGGCAGCGTCCAGCGCGAGCTCCGGAAGGGCGTATGCACGACGAGCTCGTTGAAGGTCTGACGCAGAGATCCCCCCAGGTCGAGGGCGTCCAGCCAGAGCGTTGGCATCGCACAGGCCGAGGTCTGGCGCTCTCCCAGCTCGTAGCGATCGAGGACCAGCACCTTCGCTCCCGAACCGGCCAGCTCGCGTGCGACCGCAAGCCCCGCGAAGCTCGCGCCACAGATCAGCACGTCGCAGTCGCGTCGCTCGAATTGGGTGCGGTCAGCCCCGCGCTTTGTTGCTCGCACAGGCATCGGTCAATCATACGAGCGCCGTAGTGGGTTGTGGGTGCGCCGGTGGGTGGGCACTCATTCCACCATGCTGCGCTAGGCTTCGGCCGGTGCAAACGCTGATCGAGAAACCCGACGCCCGCGTGGTCGAGGGGTCAAACGGACTCCTGCTGGAAATCGACGGCCAGATCGTCCCCAACTACGACGCCACCTTCCAGCCGATTGAGGAGGGGCAGGTGGTGACGGGGCATGTCGTGCGAATCGACCAGGACGAGGTGCTGGTCGACATCGGCTACAAGTCCGAGGGCGTCATCGCCGCGAACGAGCTCTCGATCCGTAAGTCGGTCGACCCCAAAGACGAGGTGCATCTTGGGGAGGAGGTCGACGCGATCGTCCTGATCAAGGAGGACCAGGACGGCCGGCTGATGATGTCGAAGAAGCGTGCGCGTTTCGAGAAGGCGTGGCGGCGTATCGAAACGGCCGCGGAGTCTGGCGAGCCGGTCGAGGGAACCGTCATCGAGGTCGTCAAGGGCGGCTTGATCATCGATCTCGGCGTGCGCGGATTCCTACCCGCTTCGCTGGTGGACATTCGCCGTGTGCCGAATCTCGACGAATACATGGGCACGAAGATCGAGAGCAAGGTGATCGAGCTCAATCGCTCGCGCAACAACGTCGTGCTGTCCCGTCGCGCGGTGTTGGAGGAGGAGCGCAAGGAGGTCCGCCAGCAGATTCTCGATCGTCTGCAGCCAGGGTTGGTCGTGGAAGGGCAGATCTCGAACATCGTTGACTTCGGGGCGTTCGTCGACCTGGACGGAATCGATGGTCTGATCCATATTTCCGAGCTGTCTTGGTCTCATGTGAACCACCCGTCGGAGATCCTCACGATTGGGGACACCGTAAAGGTGAAGGTGCTCGACATCGATCGCGATCGCCAGCGCATCTCGCTGGGGCTCAAGCAGACCCAGGAGGATCCGTGGCAGCGGATCGTGAACACCTACAACGTGGACGACGAGCTCGAGGGCAAGGTCACCAAGGTGGTCACCTTCGGCGCGTTTGTCGAGATCCTGGACGGTGTGGAGGGGCTCGTGCACATCTCCGAGCTCGCCCCGCACCATGTGGAAAGCCCGCGCGAGGTTGTCCATCCGGGTGATGAGATCCGCGTGAGGATCCTCGAGATCGACTCCGAGCGCCGGCGCCTGTCGCTGTCGGCCAAGCGGGTCGAGGATCAGATTCTGCCCCTCTCACGCCCTGACGGCGTCGAGTCCGGTGAGGCTGAGGGAGACGACGAGACTGGTGTGGAGGCCGAGGTAGCTGAGTTGGCGCCTGATGTCGAGCCCACGCTCGAGGCAGAGGCCGAGGTCGCGGAGGCTGCCCCAGAGGCACCCGAGGCTGTAGAGGCTGCGCCGGAGGCCGAGGTCACACCTGAGGCGCCCGAGGCCGAGGCTGTAGAGGCTGCGCCGGAGGCCGAGGTCACACCTGAGGCGCCCGAGGCCGAGGCTACCCAGGACGCACCTGAGGCGCAGGACGCGCAAGAGGCGCCGGAGGCCGAGGCTGCTCCCGAGTCAGATGTACCCGAGGCCGGGGCCGAGCCGGTCGCCGAGCCCGCGCAGGACTGACACGGTCGAGGCGAAAGCACCGAGAAGGTGGAGCCGAGCGTCCCTCTGATCGGGCTGACCGGCGGCATGGGGGCGGGTAAGTCGACCGCGCTGCAGGTATTGGAGCGGTTGGGCGCGGCCGTGCAGTCGACCGACGCCGTCGTGCACGAGCTGTATGAAGGCGCGAGGCTGCGTGACGCAGTGGTCGAGCGCTGGGGGCAAGAGGTGGCGCCGGCAGGCAAGGTCGATCGCGCGGCGGTGGCCAGGCGGGCGTTTGCGGACGAGGAGGGAAGAGCGTGGCTGGAGGCCACTGTCTGGCCGATGGTGGGCGAGAGGATGGCGGTCTGGCTGGAGCAGACACGCACGCTGCGTCCGCCACCGCGCGCAACGGTGGTTGAGGTTCCGCTGCTGTTCGAGGCAGGGATGGAGGGGATGTACGACGCGACGATCGCGGTCGTGGCGAGCGAGCGGCTGCGCGAGCAGCGCGCCGCGAGTCGGGGGCACGCGCTCACGCGGGAGCGCGCGGCGCGCCAGCTGACCCAAGAGGAGAAGGCGCAAAAGGCGACGTATGTCGTGCAGAACGACGGCACCGAGGAGGATCTGGAGCGAGAGCTGTCGGGCGTGCTTGACAAACTTGGGAGATGAGGCAGCGGCGGCGCAGGCGTACGCTGGGCGCGCTTGTTGGGATAGCGCTCGTGGTGGTGATCGGGGTGATGATCTCGCGGGTCGACCACGCCGTGAATGAATTGACGCTGCCGCTCGGCGATGCGAGCGTAATCCGCGAACAGGCCGCGGCGAAGCATCTCGACCCGGCGCTGATCGCCGCCGTGATCTACGCGGAGACGAAATTCGAACCGAGGACGTCATCGGCGGGCGCCGAGGGTTTGATGCAGATTGAGCCGGAAACGGCGAAGTTTCTGGCGAAACTGTCGGGTGGGTACCGCTTCACGACGAGCGACCTGGCGACGCCGAGGGTGAACGTGGCCTATGGCAGCTACTACCTGCGCTATCTGCTCGAACACTACGAGGGTGACGAGATGCTGGCTGTGGCCGCCTACAACGCGGGTTTGGCAAACGTAGACACGTGGGTGGCCAGAGCGCACGCTGAAGGCAGGCAGCTGACCGTGAATGCGATTCCATTTCCGCAGACGCGCGCGTACGTGCAGCGAGTGCTCGAAGCACAGCGAGCCTACCGCGCCACGTATGCCAAGCAGCTCGGGTTGAGCTGAATCCCGCCTGCCCGACGCGCTCGCTACGGTAGGAGTTGTGCCTGAGTTCCGTCTCGACAGCGCCTTCACTCCGACAGCCGACCAGCCGAAGGCGATCGCGGCGCTGGCTGCGGGGGTCGAGCGCGGAGAGCGCTTTCAGACGTTGCTGGGGGCGACGGGGACGGGGAAGACGATGACGATGGCTGCCACGATCGAGGCGGTGCAGCGCCCGACGCTGGTGATTGCCCACAACAAGACGCTGGCGGCGCAGTTGTGTAACGAGTTCAGGGGGTTCTTTCCGGACAACGCGGTCGAGTACTTCGTCTCCTACTACGACTACTACCAGCCTGAGGCGTACGTGCCGAGCAGGGATCTGTACATCGAGAAGGACTCGGCGATCAATCAAGAGGTCGATCGGCTCCGGCACGCGGCCACGGCGGCGGTGTTCGCGCGCCGCGATGTGATCGTGGTGGCCTCCGTCTCCTGCATCTACGGGTTGGGCTCGCCGGAAACGTATGAGATGAACATGCAGATCCTGCGCCGCGGGGAGACGATCGACCGGGAGAAACTGCTCAGGAAACTGGTCTCGATCCAGTACACGCGCAACGACACGGTGCTCTCCAGGGGCGGCTTCCGGGTCAAGGGGGAGACGCTCGAGATCTTCCCGGCCTACGCGGAGAGCGCGTACAGGGCGACGCTGTTCGGTGACGAGGTCGAGCGGCTGCAGCACTTCGATCCGCTGACCGGCGAGCTGATCGAGGACGACATCGAGCACGTGGCGATCTGGCCGGCGACGCACTACAACGTCAAGGAGGGCACGATCGAAGCGGGCGTGGAAGCGATCGGGAGAGAACTCAACGAGCGCTGCGCGGAGCTCGAGACCGAAGGCAAGCAACTCGAGTCCCATCGGCTACGCCAGCGGACGCAGTACGACATGGAGATGCTGCGCGAGATGGGGTTCTGCTCGGGGATCGAGAACTACTCACGGATCCTCGACGGCCGTCAGCCGGGGGAGCGACCGTACTGCTTGATCGACTACTTCCCGAAGGACTTCGTCTGCTTGATCGACGAGTCTCACCAGACGGTGCCGCAGATCGGGGGGATGTTCGAGGGGGACCGCTCGCGCAAGCAGACGCTCGTGGAATACGGGTTCCGCCTGCCGAGCGCGATGGACAACCGGCCGCAGCGCTTCGAGGAGTTCCTCTCGATCACGCCGCAGCTGATGTTCGTGTCAGCCACGCCCGGCGAATACGAGCGCACGCGCTCAACCAATGTGGTCGAGCAGATCGTGCGCCCGACAGGGGTTGTGGACCCGGGCGTGGAGGTGCGGGAGACAAAGAATCAGATCGACGATCTGATGAACGAGGTCCGCAAGCGCGTGGATCGCAACGAGCGCGTGCTGGTGACGACGCTGACGAAGAAAATGTCTGAGGACCTTTCCCAATATCTCCTGGAGATGGGATTCAAGACCCGCTATCTGCACTCGGAGATCGACACGCTGGAGCGGATCCAGATCATCAGGGACCTGCGGCTCGGCGAGTACGACGTGCTCGTCGGCGTGAACCTGTTGCGTGAGGGCCTGGACCTGCCGGAGGTTTCGCTGGTGGCGATCCTGGACGCTGACAAGGAGGGCTTTCTCAGGGGGGAGACGTCGCTGATCCAGACGATTGGCCGTGCGGCGCGGAACATCGAGGGCACGGTGCTGATGTACGCCGACAAGCAGACAAAGGCGATGAAGGCCGCGATCGAGGAGACCGACCGCAGGCGCGAGATCCAGTTGGCTTACAACGAGGAGCATGGGATCACCGCCGCGACGATCGTGAAGGGCATCTCCGACATCGCCGAGTTCTTGCAGTCCGACAGCAAGGTCCCGAAGAAGGGCCGCAGCCGGCGCGGCGCAGAGCGGCGCAGAGCGGGCAAGGAGCTCCCTGAGAACGAGCTCGAGCGGATGGTTGTGGAGCTGGAGGAGGAGATGGCCCTCGCGGCGGAGGACCTGCGCTTCGAGTACGCGGCGCAACTGCGCGACGAGCTGCGTGAGCTACGCCGCGATCTAAGAGAGATCCAGGCAAGCGAGGCTCCGGCCGAGGAGATTGTCTGAGTAGTCCCCGGGCGCGTCGGGTCCAGGGGAGCGGCCTGTAGGATGGCCGCGTGGAGCTCGACCGGCAGAGCATCGAGAAGCGCGATTTTCCAATCGGCCGGCGGGGATACGACCCCGCTGCGGTGGACGCGCACCTGCGGGCGCTCGCGACCGAGGTCGAGGAATTGCGCCGCACGTTGGAGCACCGCGCGGGAGAGTCGCTGGGTTCGAGCGCGGGCACCCAGGTGCAGGGCATTCTCGAGGCCGCCGAGGCGACCGCTGCCGACATCGAGCAGAAAGCCTCCGAGGACGCGCGCCGGACGCGCGCGGAGGCCGACAGTGATGCCGAGCGCACGCGCGCGAACGCGGTCGAGCGTGCCCAAGCGCACGTGGCCGCTGTCGCCCAGGCCACCGCGGTCCTGATCGAGCGTGTCGAGTCGATGGATGTCGAGGCGAGCGCGCTCGTGGAGAGCCTGCGCACTGGCGCGGGCAGGCTCTCGAGCGACCTCACGACGGTCGAGACGAACATGGCCGAGCTGTACGACGCTGCCGCGGGTCGTGGGCCGCATGCCCCTCAGGCGGACTCCCGGCAAGACGACACCGAGCGGGACGAGGTCCGCCAGGACGACCCTCAGAAGGACGATTCCTCGCCCGCCCCCGTGCCTGCCGGAGATGCCGCTGCTGACATGCCTGTCAGGCAGGGCCATTCTGAGTTCGTCCCCACGACCGCTCCTGTCCCAACGACGACACCCATCGCTTCAGGCCCGCCACCGCTGCCATTCTCCGAGCCGTCACCGTCCACACTGCCCCAACCCCAGCAACCGCAGGCAAGCCCGGACAACGGCGATCTCGAGGGAGCACGCCTGATCGCGCTGAACATGGCCCTGAACGGCGATTCCCGGGCGGCCACGGATCGCTATCTGGCAGAGCACTACCAGCTGTCCGACCGGCAGAAGCTGCTGGACGAGGTGTACGCCGTAATCGAGGGGTAGGGGTCCCAGCGATCCCGCAAATGCGAACGTCTGTTCGCGGTCATAGAATGATCGGTACATGCCGGTAAGCGATCAGATCGTCGTCTCGGGGGCGCGAGAGCACAACCTGAAGGACATCTCGCTCTCGTTGCCGCGCGACGCCCTCGTGGTGATCACGGGTCTGTCCGGCTCGGGTAAGTCGAGCCTCGCGTTCGACACGATCTACGCCGAGGGACAGCGGCGCTACGTCGAGTCGCTGTCGGCCTACGCGCGCCAATTCCTGGGCCAAATGGACAAGCCCGACGTGGATTCGATCGAGGGGCTCTCGCCGGCGATCTCGATCGATCAGAAGACGACCTCGCGCAACCCGCGCTCAACAGTCGGCACGGTCACGGAGATATACGATTATCTGCGGTTGCTGTGGTCGCGTGTGGGCAAGCCGCACTGTCCGATCTGTGGGCGGCCGATCGTTGGTCAATCGGCGGAGCAGATCATCGACCAAGTGATGGAGCTCGGCGACGGGACGCGCTTCATGGTGCTCGCCCCGGTGGTGCGTGGCCGCAAGGGCGAGTACGGCAAGCTGTTGGACGAGCTGCGCGCGGATGGATTCGCGCGTGTGAAGATCGACGACCGGCTGCGGATGCTCGAGGAATCGATCGTCCTCGACAAGCGCTACAAGCACGACATCTCGGTCGTGGTCGACCGGCTGGTGATGCGCCACGACCTGCGCAAGCGACTGGCGGACTCGATTGAGACGGCTGTGGGCCTTGCCGAAGGGCTCGTCGAGATCGAGATTGTGGGCTCCGCCAAAGCGGAGTCGGCTCCTGCGCATGCCACCGGCGCGAAGGGTGCTCGCGCGGCCGCCGCGCAGATCGTGCCCGGCGAGGTTCCCGTGCAGGGCACGATCTTCACGTTCTCCGAGCGGTTCGCTTGCCCAGTGCACGGACCGTCGTTGGTCGAGCTCGAGCCGAGGATTTTCTCGTTCAACTCGCCGCACGGGGCGTGTGAGCACTGCACGGGGCTGGGCGCGCAGATGGAGATCGATCCCGAGCTGGTCGTGCCCGATCCCACGCTGTCGATCACCGAAGGGGCACTGGCGCCGTGGGCGAGCAGCTCGTCTAACTACTACGAGCAGGTGACCGAGGCGATTGCCGAGCGCTACGGCGTGGACCTGGACGAGCCGTGGGAGGATCTGCCGGCCGAGATGCGCGACCTGTTCTTGAATGGGACGGACGAGCGACTCCAGGTCACTTATCGCAACCGCTACGGACGTCAACGCTCCTATGCGACGCGCTTCGAGGGGATCGTGAAGAGCCTGGAGCGCCGCTACCGCGAGACGGATTCCGAGGGCACTCGGGAAAAGATCGAGCAGTTCATGTCGCTGCGGGCGTGCCCAGTGTGTGGGGGAGCGCGGCTGCGGGCCGAGTCGCGCGCGGTGCTCGTGGGCGGAACGCCGATCGATGAGTTCTGTGCGCTGTCGGCCCGTCGCGCGCTCGAGTGGCTCCAGGAGGTCGAGCTGTCAGAGACCGATCGGCACGTGGCGCGGCTGATCTTGCGGGAGATCTCGGAGCGGCTGCAGTTCTTGGAGAACGTCGGGATTGGGTATTTGTCGATGGACCGCGCTGCTGCGACTCTCTCGGGAGGAGAGGCACAGCGGATTCGCCTCGCGACACAGATCGGATCGTCGCTGGTGGGCGTGCTGTACATCCTCGATGAGCCCTCGATCGGGCTGCACCAGCGCGATAACTCGAAGTTGATCGGAACGCTGGAGCGGTTGCGCGACCTGGGAAACACGGTGATCGTGGTCGAGCACGACGAGCAGACGATGCGCGCGGCCGACTATCTCGTCGATATGGGTCCCGGCGCGGGGGAGCACGGCGGGCGGATCGTCGCCCAGGGCACCTCGAAGCAGGTGGAACGGGTGAAGGATTCGGCGACGGGGCAGTTCCTGGCGGGAACGCGCACGATCGAGGCGCCGAACAAGCGGCGCACCCCTGCCGGCTATGTGGAGATCGAAGGAGCGAGTCAGCACAACCTGCGCGACGTCGACGTGAAGGTCCCGCTCGGTGTACTGACATGCGTGACGGGCGTTTCGGGTTCGGGCAAGTCGACACTGGTCAACGAAGTGCTGTTCAAGAGCGTTGCCAGCCGCCTGCACCGCGCCCGCCGGCGCCCTGGAGCGCACCGCGCGATTCATGGTTTGGATCAGCTCGACAAGATCATCGCCGTCGATCAATCTCCGATCGGGCGCACCCCCCGTTCGAACCCGGCTACGTATACGGGTCTCTTCGACGTGATCCGCGACCTGTTCTCGAAGACCCAGGAGGCACGTACGCGTGGATACAAGCCGGGCAGGTTCAGCTTCAACGTCAAGGGCGGGCGCTGCGAGGTGTGTAAGGGCGACGGGCAGATCAAGATCGAGATGCACTTCCTGCCGGATGTCTACGTGCCGTGCGAGCAGTGCCACGGCAAGCGCTACAACCGCGAGACGTTGGAGGTGAAGTTCAAGGGCAAGAGCATCGCCGACGTGCTGGACATGGCGATCGAGGACGCATTGGGCTTCTTTGAGCACATCCCCAAGGTGCGCCGCCGTCTGGAGACGCTGAACGCCGTCGGGCTCGGCTACGTGCGCCTTGGTCAGCCGGCGACGACGCTCTCCGGGGGCGAGGCGCAACGGGTGAAGCTCGCGACCGAGCTGTCGAAGGTCGCGACTGGCCGCACGCTGTACATCCTCGATGAGCCAACGACGGGTCTGCACTTCGCCGATGTGGAGCGGCTGTTGGAGGTGCTACAGAGGCTCGTCGACGCGGGTAACAGCGTGGTTGTGATCGAGCACAACCTCGACGTGATCAAGAGCGCCGACCGACTGATCGACATGGGCCCGGAGGGCGGTGAGGAGGGCGGCAGGGTGATCGCTCAGGGCACCCCGGAGCAGGTGGCGGCCGAGCCGATCTCTCACACGGGGGAATTCCTCGCGGAGCTCGTGGTCCCGGCGAAGCACGTAAGCGCGAAGAAACCGCGCGGGAAAGGCGCGGCCGCCAAACGCAAATCACGTGCGAAGGTCGCCGCTTGAGCGGCAATGAGATGGCACGCCAGCTCCGGCTGTGGGGGCAGAAGTGGCGCTGGTATGAGCGCAACTCGCTGCCATGGAACCGTGCGCGGATTCACTGGGAGGCGATGCGCCGCGAGGCATTCGTGCGCTGGCCCGTGCACGGAAACGTGCTGGAGGCATTGCGCGAGGGACGGTTGGAGCTCGGGGCGGGAGCGCTGCTCGAGCCGGATGTGTGGATCACCGCCCCGGGGCAGGCGCGTGTGTGGATCGGTGCCGGAACGTTCCTGAACCTCGGGGTGATGATCGCCGCTGAGGAGCTGGTGGAGATCGGCGATCACTGCATGCTTGCGAACGGTTGTTTCGTGACCGACTCGAGCCATCGCTACGACGATCCCAAGACGCCGGTGCCGTGGCAGGGCTTCACGACCAAGGGACCGACACGGATCGGCGAGAACTGCTGGCTGGGCGCGAACGTGGTCGTGACCAGCGGCGTCACCATCGGCGAGCGCTGCGTGATCGGTGCGAACAGCGTCGTCACGAAAGACATCGAGCCATTCTCGGTAGCCACGGGCGTACCGGCAAAAGTGCTCAGGAAAATCGACTACGACAGTCGCGCGTGCAAATCAGCCAGCTCGGAGGGGTCGATCGAGTAGCTGTGCTCTGGGCCGGGATAACGCCGAGTGCGCACATCCTCGGTGTAGGCGGCCACGCCGGCATTCATCTCGTCTTGGAGGTTGGCGTAGCGCTTGACGAAGCGCGCTCCGAGGCCGTCGCGGATGCCGAGCAGGTCATGGAACACCAGTACCTGTCCGTCGGTGGCGGGACCGGCGCCGATGCCTATCACCGGTATCTCGATGGTTGCCATCAGCTCCACCGTAACCGCACTGGGGATTGCCTCGAACACGAGCGCAAAGCAACCTGCCTCCTGCAGGGCCAGCGCCTCGGAGGCGATCTGAGCGGCCGCGGCCGCGGTGCGACCCTGAGCCTTCCAACCACCAAGCGCTGTCGCCGTCTGGGGGGTGAGGCCGACATGGCCCATCACGGGGATCCCCGCCGCGACGATCGCGCGCGCGCGGCTGACCGAGGACGGTCCACCGCCCTCGAGCTTGACGGCCTCGCAGCCGGCCTCCTTGACCATCCGCAGCGCGTTCGTGATCGCCTGCTCGTCGGAGACCTCATAGGAGCCGAATGGCATGTCGCCGATCAACAGCGGGGTTCTCAGGCCGCGGCGGGCGGCGCGCGCGAGCACGAGCATGTCGCCTAGCTCGACGGGGGTGGTCGAGTTGTACCCGAGCACGGTCGTGGCGGCCGAGTCGCCGACGAGCACCAGATCGACGCCAGCCGCCTCGGCGGCGCGGGCGCTCGGGAAGTCATAGGCGGTAACCATCACGATCGGTTCGCCGAGCCGCTTCTTTTCCGCCAGCAGCGGCAGCGTCATCGGCAGACGGCCGGGGTCGGACGGGGCGTTGACGTGGACCTGTGCGTGGCTTGACATGGTGATTCCTCTCTGACGTGGTTGACGGTGGCTGGGGGCGGGTGGGCGGGTTCTGATCACCTCAGGTCAGCAGGGTCGCCACCTCGTCGTCGATTGTGATGATGCGATTGGTCTGCGCCTGCACGTGAACCACGCGAGGCTCGTAGTGCTCCAGCTCGGCCTTGTCGTACTGGCCGTAGGAGATGACGATGATCGTGTCGCCGCGATGAACCAGGCGCGCGGCGGCGCCGTTGACCTTGATCTCTCCCGAGCCGCGCCGGCCGGGAATCGTGTAGGTCTCAAAGCGCGCGCCGTTGTCGACATCGACCACGTGCACCTGCTCGTGCTCGAGGATGTCGGCCCCCTCCAGCAAATCGGGGTCGATTGTGATCGAGCCCACATAGTGCAGGTCGCAATCGGTGACGGTCGCCCGGTGGATCTTGGACTTGAGCATCACACGCTGCATCAGACGGTGGCCTTTCGTGGGAGCGGTTGCCGGGAGGTGGATGTGACGGTCGGGGTTGGCTGGAGGATCGCGTTGTCGATCAGGCGGGTTTCACCGACGCGCGCGGCAACTGCCAGCAGGGCGTCGTGCGTGAGGGTGTTGATGGGCTCGAGGGTGTCGGGGTCGACCAGTGCCAAGTACTCGAGCTCCACCGCGAAGGGGGCCAAGGCCGCGCGTGCGGCCTCCAACAGAACCGAGGCGGAGCGCTCGCCTGTGGCGGTGCGCGCGCGCGCGGCCTCGAGTGCCAGGGATAGGCCGAGCGCGCTAGCGCGCTCTTCAGCAGAGAGCAGCGCGTTACGGCTGGACATCGCCAGGCCGTCGGGCTCGCGTACGGTCGGGCAGGCCTCGATACGGACCGGCAGGTTCAGGTCGGCGACGAGACGGCGGATGACGAGGACTTGCTGGGCATCCTTCTGGCCGAAGAAGGCGATGTCGGGCAGCGCCATGCACAGCAGCTTGGTCACGACGGTGCTGACGCCCCGGAAGTGTGAGGCTCCGCGGGTCGCGCCCTCGAGTCGATCGGTGATGCCGAGTACCTCGACGGCGGTTGCAAAGCCGGGCGGGTAAACCTCCTCGACCGACGGTGCGAACAGCAGATCGGCGCCTGCCTCAGCGGCGAGGGCCGCGTCTCGCTGCGCTTGGCGTGGATAGCGGTCGAGGTCGGAGCGCTCGTTGAACTGAGCGGGATTGACGAACAGCGAGACGACGGCACGATCACACTGCTCGCGCGCGCGCCGGATGAGCGACAGATGGCCCTCGTGCAGCGCGCCCATCGTGGGCACGAGGCCGATCGTCAGCCCTTCGCGACGCGCCGGCTCGAGCGTGGCGCGCAGCTCATCGACAGTGCGCACGGTTTTCATGCGCAAAGCGGGGGTGAGGTGGTGTGAGCTCATCGGATTCGGTCCAGTTCCCTACGGATACCGGCGCGACTTCTGAGTCAGAACGGATGCTGCATCGGGTCCATCTCGAGCGAGCTCGATGGTGGCCTGATGAGCAAATGATACCGCCGTTTCCGGATCTATGGAAGAGCGTTCGCCTGTGTGCGCAATCTCACACGAGCGTCGGCCGCGCGAGGTCGGCTGCCTTCACCACGCGGCTTCCCTCATCATCCAACTGTGCTCACCACGTGTCGACGTTCGGGCGCTTCTTGCCCGCCCGCTGCCGCCACTGACCGGTCCTCTCGTCAAACAGCGTGGCGATCCAGCGTCGCGAGTCCGCGGGGTCGATCACATCGTCGATCTCGCCGTAGGCCGCCATGTTCAGGCCCTGGCCGTGCTCATATGCCGCGGTAACGGTGGCCTTGAATACGCGCTCGCGCTCATCTGGGTCCTCGATCGCCTCGAGCTCGCGCTTCATCCCCAGGCGCACGGCGCCCTCCAGCCCCATCCCGCCGAACTCCGAGGTCGGCCAGCCGACCGTGAACAGCGGCGCCTTGAAGCCACCGGCCGCCATCGCTTGCGCCCCGAGGCCGTAGCCCTTGCGCAACACGATCGTGCCCGTCGGCACCGTGAGGTTTGCGCCGGTCACGAACATCCGCGCGAAGTGGCGCACGGTCGCCGTTCGCTCAGCCTCCGGGCCGACCATGAAGCCGGGTGTGTCGCAGAGAAACAGCAGCGGCAGGTCGAACGCGTCGCAGAGGGCCATGAAGCGCGCCGCCTTGTCGGCTCCGTCGGCGTCGATCGCGCCGCCCAGGTGGGGTGGATAATTGGCCACCACCCCCAGCGCTCGGCCATCGACCCGGGCCAGGGCGGTGACGATACCCGCCCCGAAACCTCGGCGCAGCTCCAGCACGGAGTCCTCGTCGAAGAGCGCATCGAGCACCAGGCGCACGTCGTAGATCTGCCGGCGCCGCTCAGGGATGATGTCTCGCAATTGCCGCTGGTCGGGCACTCGCACATCGTCCACGGGGTCGCCGAAATAGGAGAGGTAGCGTTTGGCGGCCGCGACCGCGGCGAGATCGTCCGCGACGCGCAGATCGACCACCCCGTTTGCGTCTTGCACGTCGATCGGGCCGACCTCGGCGGGCTCATAGACGCCGAGCCCGCCGCCCTCGATCATCGCCGGGCCGCCCATGCCGATGCTCGAGTCCTCGGTGGCGATCACCACGTCACAGCACCCGAGTAGCGCGGCGTTGCCCGCGAAGCAATTCCCGGAGGCGATCCCAACGAGCGGGACCAGCCCACTCAGGCGGGCGAAGAGATTGAAGGCGCGGCAGTCCAGGCCGGCCACGATCGGCATGTCGAGGTCGCCCGGCCGCCCGCCGCCACCCTCGGCAAACAGCACCACCGACATTCGTCGGCGCTCGGCGAGCTCGAACAGCCGGTCCTTCTTCTGATGACCGCGCATGCCCTGGGTGCCGGCCAGCACGGTGTAGTCATAGGACATCGCCACGCAGCGCATCCCGTCTATCTCGCCAATTCCCGCGACCAAGCCGTCAGCGGGCGTGCGGGCGATCAGCTCCTCGCGCGAGCGGCGACGCTCCTGGGCGGCGAACAGCAGTGGGCCATACTCGACGAAGCTGTCCGGGTCCAGCAGTTCGGCGAGGTTCTCGCGGGTCGTGCGCCGCCCACGCTCGTGGCGCTTGGCGACCGCTTCGGGTCGCGCTGCGTCCAGCCCGATCTCGTGACGTTCGCGCACCGCCTGGAGATCCGCGCGCTCGCCGTCGCCCTGTGGCTCCATGGTGTGTGCGACATCACTCTGCTCTGCGACATCGCGCGCCGTTTCGGCGTCCGGCTCGGAGGGTGGCACCATCGCGGGATCATCGCTCATAGCATGTAGGCCGTGTCAGTCCAGGAGAGTGAGCAGTCGGCAACTGAGCGGCGCGAGGCTCTCAAGGAGGTCTTTGCCCAGGCGCGCGGGTGCACACGCTGCCCTGAGCTGGCGGCGACGCGCAAGACGGTCGTCTTCGGCGCCGGCAACGCGGATGCGGATCTGATGTTCGTGGGGGAGGCTCCGGGCGCGAGCGAGGACGAGCAGGGAATCCCGTTCGTCGGCCGCGCGGGCAAGTTGCTGGAGAAGCTGCTCGAGGAGATCGGGTTGGCGCGCTCGGAGGTCTTCATCGCGAACGTTCTCAAGTGCAGACCTCCCGGCAATCGTGACCCACAGCCGATCGAGATCGACAACTGTCAGGACTATCTCCACCGTCAGGTCGAGCTGATCCAGCCTCATGTGATCTGCACGCTCGGCAACTTCTCGACGAAGCTGCTGCGCGGCGACCCGACCGGGATCACCCGCCTGCATGGACAGCCAGAGGTGCTGACGCTGGGTAGGCGTGCGGTACGGCTCTATCCGATCTACCATCCCGCCGCTGCGCTGTACACGCCGCGCATGCTCGAGACCTTGCGTGAGGACTTCACGCGGCTGCCGGAGCTGTTGGCTCTGGGCACTCCCGAGCAGCAGCAATTATCGGAGCCACCGGCTATCGAAGCAGGGGAGATCGAGCATACGCCCGAGGTGGTGCAGGAGCAGACCCCGGAGATCGACCAGCTTGGACTGTTCTAGACACTGTTGACGCCGGATTTTCCCCTGGAAACAGGAGATTTTGGGGAATTGTCGAAATTTTCGAGCTAAGGGCTAAAGCAAGCCGCAATGGCTGCCGATAGTGGCCCTGTCTCCATCCTCACATGCAGTAACGACCGGCCCGCGCTTCCCTCTCCCGCGGGCCGGTCGTGTTTAACGCCTCATGCATCCAGCCTCATTTAGCGTCTCGTCCCGCGTTTAAAGCCCTATCCGCTCTAAGGTCTCGGCGTGAGCGTAAGCGTCATCGAGACGAAAAACCCGCGCGAAACCGAGGCGCTGGGCGCCGAGCTGGCCGCTGGCTTGCGGGACGGCGACGTGGTCCTCGTACAGGGCGAGCTGGGCTCGGGCAAGACGACGTTCGTGCGCGGCGCCGCACGGGCACTGGGCGTCACAGATCCCATCACCAGCCCGACGTTCAGTATCGGGCACCGCTACAGAGCCACGAACACGACCGTCTCACACCTGGACCTATACCGGCTGTCCGGGGGTTTGGCGGGGGAGGATCCGGCGCTGCTCGACGATTATCTGGGCCCGGGACGGATCGCCTTCGTGGAGTGGCCGGCGCGGGAGCACGTCGAGCTCTCGAGTGCCCGCCTGCGCGTGACTTTGGCCCACAGGGGCGCCGATCACCGGCGGATCGAGGTGGTGCGAGGATGATCGTGCTCGGCATCGACACCGCCACGTCATCCACCGCGGTTGCGCTGCGCCTGGCGGATGGGAGCACGCTGGAGGCGCGTGATGATCCGGATCGGACCCAGCCCCCTCAGCGTCCCGGACATACGACGCGGCTGCTGCCGATGGTGGACGAGCTGCTTACGCGAGCGAACATCGGTTGGCGTGCGCTCGAGCGGATCGCTGTTGGTCTGGGGCCGGGCACCTTCACGGGCTTGCGTGTGGGGGTTGCAACTGCGCGCGGGCTGGCGCAGTCACTGGGGATCGAGCTGGTCGGGTGCTCCAGCCTGCGGGCGCTTGCCGAAGGTGGCCGCACTGGCATCGAAGCGACCGATCCGGCAAGCCTGGGCGGGACGAGAGTGCTCGCGGTTCTCGATGCGCGTCGTGGAGAGGTATTCGCCGCCGCCTATCTCCTGGCCGATCGGGAATCGGCCGAGGAGCTCGTGGCGCCACGCGCGCTGGCTCCCGAGGATTTGGGGAGCATCCTCGTGCAAGCGGAAGCCCATCGAGCGGGGGATGACGCGCAACGAGGGAGGGAGCATGTCTCTCCCTGGCAGGCGATCGGGGACGGTGCGGTGCGCTTTCGCGGCCATTTGGAGGCTGTGGAGGTGATAGTCCCGCCAGATTCCTCGCCGCTGCACCTCGTCAGCGCCGAGGCGATCTGCGACCTCGGAGCCCGCGGGGAGGCGGTCGCGTCGTATGAGGCAATCGTGCCGGACTACCGGCGGCGGCCGGACGCAGAGATTGCCTTGGAGAGCGCCACGAAGTGACCGAGCCATTCGTTCCTCGCTCCGTGACCAATCAGCCTCGGGCTCTGAAGATCCGGCGGCTGGTCTATCCCGATCTGCCGCAGGTGATCGCGATCGAGCGCCGCGTGTTTCCGACGCCCTGGTCGCTGGCGATGTTCGTGCTCGAGCGCTCCAAGCAGTCCGGGATATGCCTGGCGGCGGTGCTCGACTCCGAGCACGGACGGCGCTTGGTGGGCTATCTGATTTGCTCCCGCTACGAGCAGGTCTGGCACGTGATGAACGTGGCTGTCGATGTCGAGCACCAGCGCTCCGGGGTGGCCTCGGCGCTGCTCGCCGAGCTGTACGAGCAAGTTGGAGAGCGGGACGCGCGCTTCACGCTGGAGGTGCGTCGCTCCAACCATGCCGCAATCCGTCTATATGAACGGGAGGGCTTCCGCGCGGCCGGTGTGCGTCGTCGCTACTACCAGGACAACGGCGAGGACGCGTTGGTCATGTGGCGCACCCCGGCAACGCTGAAAGGCTCGCTCGATGATGTGCCCAATCCTGGGGAGGTGGGACCCGTTTGAACGTCTTGGCGCTGGAGAGCAGCTGTGACGACACCTGCGCGGCCGTGCTCGGCGCCGATGGGTACATCCGCTCGAACGTGATCTCCTCTCAGGGAGCGCACGATCGCTTCGGTGGAGTCGTCCCTGAGATCGCCTCTCGGCAGCACCTCGAGCTGGCCAATCTGATCGTCGGACAGGCTTTGAGCGAGGCAGGCGTGGCGCTTGACGACATAGATCTCCTCGCGGCGACCCAGGGGCCGGGTCTGGTGGGGGCTCTGCTCGTGGGTTTCTGCACCGCAAAGGCGCTGGCCGCGGGTCGGGAGCTGCCATTCGCGCCGGTCGATCACCTGCAGGGACATGTCGCGGCGAACTTCCTCGGTGATGCGTTCGAGCCTCCGTTCCTATGCCTGATTGCCAGCGGTGGACACACGCTGCTGACGCACGTCGAGGAGTACGAGGGCTACGTCGTACTGGGCCGCACACTCGACGATGCGGCTGGAGAGGCGTTCGACAAGGGGGCGAGAATGCTGGGGCTGGGCTATCCGGGCGGTGCGGCGCTCGAGCGTCTAGCGGCTGAAGGCGATCCCGAGGCCTTCTCCTTTCCAGGCTCTCGGGGCGAGCGCTCCCGCGGCGGGCGGGGGAAGGGCCGACAGGCATTTGCGCAGAGCCTCGATTTCTCCTTCGCCGGGCTGAAGACCGCGCTGCTCTACCGGCTGCGTGAGCTCTCTGAGTCCGAGGTCCGAGCACGTCGCGCTGACCTGGCGGCCTCATATCAGGCGGCGATCGTGGACAGTTTGACCTTGCGCGCCGAGCAGGCGCTGGAACAGACCGGGATCGGTCGTTTGGCCGTCGGAGGTGGTGTGGCGGCAAACGGCGAGCTACGCCGGCGGCTGAGCGAGCTCGATACGGCGCTGCACATCCCGCCACCCGTGCTGTGCACCGATAACGCGGCGATGATCGCGAGCGCCGCGCGCTTCACCCGGGCATTGCCCTACCCCGATTATCTGGCGCTGGACGCCTACGCGACCGGCGAACGACCGAGCCCTTTGCAACCGTGGGGCGTCGCCGGATCAAGCGCCGGACCAAGCATCCTTTAGAGTCACGGCGATGAGCTACAGGGAACCGACGACAGGCCCGGAGGGCACCGAGCGCGACGGAGCGATCTCCTCGAGCGAGCGGCTCTCGCTTGGCGTGGCGGCTCGTTTGTCGCGCTATCTGCAGGTCTTGACCCAGGCCAAGAAGATGGGCAAGGAGACGATCAGCTCACAGGAGCTGTCGGATTACACCCATGTGAACTCGACTCAGATCCGTCGTGACCTGTCCGGCTTTGGGAAGTTCGGCAAGCGGGGCGTCGGCTACAACGTCGAGGCGCTCGTGTCCCAGATCCGCAAGATCCTGCGCACGGCGGGCCAGCACAACATCGCGCTACTCGGTGCTGGGCACTTGGGCAAGGCGATCGCCTCCTCGGACATCTTTGCCGACCATGGCTTTCGGGTGGTGGCGATCCTCGACGTGGATCCGGCGAAGGTCGGCACAAACGTGGGCAACCAGGTGGTGCGCCACACCAGTGACCTGCGCCAGATGGTCGAGGACGAGGACATCGTCGTGGGCGTGCTGGCGGTACCCACAAGCGCCGCCCAGGGACTTGCGAGCGAGCTCGTGGAGGCGGGCGTGAAGATCATCTTCAACTACTCCGAGTCGCTGCTGGACGTGCCCCCCGAGGTGACCGTCCACACCTCGAGCCCGGCTGTCGATCTGCTGTACGCGCTGTACTTCTATTTGACCTGATCCATCCATGGACAGCCTGGACCTAGACCGAGCGACCGAGCGGTTTGCCGAGGCGGTCGACTTCACCGTCGGCGTCGAGGAGGAGTTCGCGATCCTGCATCCGCAGACGCTCGATCTCGTGCCACGCTTCGAGCAGATGCGGGCCGCCGCGGAGAGCGATGAGGTGCTCAGCGAGGGCATCACCGGAGAGCTGATCTCCTCGGAGATCGAGATCGTCTCCGGCGCGGGCGCAGACCTTCACGACGCGCTGGCAAGTCAGCGCGAGCGCCGCCGGGGCCTGTTTGCGCTCGCTGCCACGCAGGGAGTGACGCTGGGGGCTACCGGCACTCATCCGTGGGCCGATTACCGTGAGCAGCCGATCATCGACACCGAGCATTACCGGCGGGTCGAGGAGGGACTGAAGTACGTGGCGTGGCGCAACAACACCTTCAGCCTGCATGTCCACGTGGGCGTGCACGGCGCCGATCGGGCGGTGAAGGTCTGCGACCGGCTGCGTGGAGTGTTGCCGCTGTTGCTCGCCCTCTCCGCTAACTCCCCCTATCTGGATGGCCGTGATACGGGGTTGCAGTCGGCCCGGACGCAGAGCTTTACCAAGAGCTTTCCGCGTTGTGGCGTGCCCGATGTATTCGGTGGTTGGGCGGCGTATCGCGAGTACATCGAGTTGCTCGTGCGGACGAGCTCGATCGTCGAGTTCACGCAAGTGTGGTGGTCGGTCAGGCCGCACTTTCGCTTCGGCACCGTCGAGGTGCGCATCTGCGACGCCCAGAGCACGGCGCAGGAGTCCGACGCGCTTGCGGCGCTGATGGTCGCGTGTATCGCCCAAGCCGCACGTGACGTGGACGAAGAGGTTCCTCATGAGCACTTGGCGCCGCGACTGATCGAGGAGAACATGTGGCGGGCGATTCGCTTTGGGCTTGATGGCAAGCTCCTCGATCTGGAGAGGGGCGAGCAGTACCCGGCGCGGGAGGCGATCGAGCGGTTGGCCAGCTGGACGGCTCCGATTCGCACGGAGCTGGGTATCGAGCTGGCTTTCCCAGAGCACAATGGAGCACAGCGTCAGCGGAGAAGGATTGAGGCTGGCGGGACACGTGAGGAGGTCTTCGCGGCTTCGGTGGCGGAGACCCAACAGACATACGCAGAGGAGGTGGCGGTGTGAGCAGCGCACATTCGACTCCCACTCGACCGCGGAGCAGACAACAGGAGGAAGACGACAGATGAGCAGCGATCCACTGGAGCAGGCCGGAGCGCCGAGCGAGGAGGAGCTACGCGCGGCCTACGAAGCAGAACTGAGCCGCATCTCAAGCGCGGACATGATCCTGCAGTCCGCGGTGTCGTTGTTGAACCTTGGCGGTCGTCGCCTCGGTCTGGCTCCGGGCTCTGAGGGGGAGCGGGATCTCGAGCAGGTGCGAGACGCGGTCGACGGCGTGCGTGCGCTGCTGGGCATCCTCGAGCGCAGCGCCACTGCTCAAGAGCTGCGTCCCCTGCGCGACGCGCTGTCCCAGCTGCAGATGGCCTACGCGCGTGAGGCGCAGGCCGGCGATGCCGCTGAGTCGAGCACGCGGCAAGAGCACCCGGCCGAGCGGCGCAGCGCGCCGGCTGCGGAAAGGAAGCCCGATACGCCGGTGGCCGGGGGTGAGGCAAAAAATAACCTGGGTGTGCCCGGCGCGGAGGAGAAGCCCGCCGCGGGGCCGGCGGAGTCGAGCGGTAGGCTATGGGTTCCGGGGCGCTGAGAGTTCGTTGTGCAGCGGGCCCGGGACACTGAGAACTCGTTTCTGGGGCCGGCGCGATAGACTGCGCGCGCCTTTCCGCCGGGGAAGCGCTCTGACGAGCGAGCCGGGGGACATATGTACGCGCGAATCCTCGCGCGGCACGCTAACAAGACCGCGGAGGATTTCTGTTGAGTAGCTTTCTGATGAACCATGGGGTCGTCGTCGCTCTGGTCTGCGCCGCCTGCGCCGTGGTTTACGGCCTGGTGACCACACGTTCCCTGCTCGCGCTTTCGCCGGGCAACGAGAAGATGCAGAGCATCTCGCTGGCCGTCCAGCAGGGCGCGCGCGCCTACCTGAACCGCCAGTACACGACGATCGCGATCGCCGGGGTCGTGCTGTTCGTCGCGCTGATCTTCATCCAGAACATCGCTGTGGCGGGCGGATTCGCGATCGGCGGCCTGCTGTCCGGCTCGACCGGCTATATCGGCATGAACGTCTCGGTGCGCTCGAACGCGCGTGTGGCGGAGGCCGCGCGCAGCGGTGTCTCGCCGGCGCTGAAGGTTGCTTTCCGCGGTGGCGCGATCACGGGCCTGCTCGTGGTCGGACTCGCGCTGATCGGCGTCGCCGGCTACTACGGCGCGCTGACATCGTTCTTCAACGACAGCCCGAAGACGGCGGTCGACGCGCTGATCGGGCTCGGCTTTGGCGGCTCGCTGATCTCGGTGTTCGCCCGGCTCGGCGGCGGCATCTTCACCAAGGCCGCTGATGTGGGCGCCGACCTCGTCGGCAAGGTCGAGGCCGGCATCCCCGAGGATGACCCGCGCAACCCGGCGACGATCGCCGACAACGTCGGCGACAACGTCGGCGACTGCGCCGGCATGGCGGCCGACCTGTTCGAGACCTACGCGGTCACTGCTGTCGCGGTGATGCTTCTCGGAGTCCTGACGTTCGGGCATGAAGAAGCGACCCGCGTCGTGCTCTTTCCGCTGGTGATTGGGGCCGTCGCGATCATCGCCTCGATCATCGGCACCTTCGCGGTGCGTACGAATTCCGACAACGTCGAGCGTGCGCTGCTGCAGGGGCTGGCCGTCTCCGGTGTGATCGCGGCGGCGGCGTTTGCGCCGATCACCTACTGGCTGATGCATGACCTTAAGGGCTTCGCGAAATCGCCCCTGGCTGGCGAACACATCCACCCACCAACCTGGACGCATCTCTACCTGTGCTCGCTGATCGGTATCCTCGTCACCGCGCTGCTGTTCGGGATCACCGAATTTTATACTTCGACTCGCTTCTCGCCGGTCAAGAAGACGGCGAAAGCTTCGATCACCGGTCACGCCACGAACATCATCCAGGGCTTCTCCTCGGGGCTGCAGGCCACGGCGCTGCCGGCGATCGTGATCGTGCTCGGGATCCTCGGCGCGTGGAAGCTCGCCGGCGGAGGCGTGACCGGCATCTACGGGATCGGCGTCGCCGTGATGGGGCTGCTCTCGCTGACGGGCCTGATCGTCGCGCTCGATGCCTTCGGTCCGATCACTGATAACGCCGGCGGCATCGCCGAGATGGCCGATCTGCCCGAGGAGGTGCGCAAGGTCACCGATCGTTTGGACGCGGTCGGGAACACGACGAAGGCCGTCACGAAGGGGTATGCGATCGGCTCTGCGGTGCTCGCGGCCGTTGTGCTGTTCGCGGGGTTTCAGAAAGAACTCGAAACAAAGCTCGGGCACGCGATCTCCTTCGGCATCAACGAACCGCCTGTGCTAATTGGGCTGCTGCTCGGCGGCCTGATGGTTTGCCTGTTCGCCTCGCTCTCGATCGAGGCCGTCGGTCGCGCCGGTGGGGCTGTAGTCGAGGAGGTGCGCCGCCAGTTCCGCGAGCACCCGGGGATCATGGACTACTCCGAAGAGCCCGACTACGCGACCTGCGTGGACATCGTGACGAAGACCGCACAGCGCGAGATGATCCTGCCGTCGCTGCTGCCGATCCTGCTGACGCTGATCGTCGGTCTGATCGACCAGCAGGCGCTCGGCGGCCTGTTGATCGGCGTGATCGTGGTCGGCTTCTTCTTCGCCGTGCTGATGACGGCCGGCGGCGGCGCATGGGACAACGCGAAGAAGCTGATCGAGGACGGCGCGTTCGGCGGCAAGGGCTCCGAAGCGCACGCCGCCTCGATTACAGGCGATACGGTGGGCGATCCGTTCAAGGACACAGCCGGACCGGCGATCAACCCGATGATCAAGGTTGCCAACATCGTCGCGATCCTGATCATCCCGCTGATCACCTGATACCGGAAGTAGGTGCGGGTCTCCGGCCGATCGAAGATGGTCCAGCACGAGCGTCCCGCATCGGCCTCCGTCACTGTCGAGACAAGCCCTAAGCTCAGTCAAAGATGACCGGCCGACAGGCTCATCGCTCAGCCACGTTGATGTTCTCTCTGGTGATGGCGGCCATCGGCGTGGCGCTGATCGTGGAGGCTGTAGACGGGCACGGGAGCGTCATCTCCCCCCGTCTATTGCTCGGCCTGCTATTCATCGCGGCCGGTGCCGGCCGGATGTGGGTGGAGACAAAGCGGGGTAGGGGCGAGTGAGCCGTAGGAGAGACTCGTGAGCACGCCGGGGGATCAGGAGCTTCCCGCCTCCCCTGACTCCTCGCGCGAGGGCGCAGCGGCGGAGGTCGAGCAAGTCGCGACTGACGTCGAGCATGCCGCGGCCGAGATCGCGGCACGCTCGCGCGTGACGCTGCGTCGCAGTATCGGCTCGCCGGTCCTGTTCACGGTCGTCTATACGTCGCTGGCGAGTGCGATCTACTTCTCCCTCGGGGTGATCGCCGGTCACGCGCTCGGGCTCACTCCGCTCGTCTTCCTGCTGGCGGCGCTGCTGTTCGTGCTGACGGCGATGACCTACGCGGAGGGCGCCTCGCTACACCAGGACCGGGGCGGCTCCACCGTATTTGCCCGCTATGCGTTCAACGAGCTCGTCAGCTTCATTGCCGGCTGGGCGATCCTGCTCGACTACATCATCCTGATCGCCGTCACGGCCTTCTCGGCGACTCAGTACCTGCGCGTCTTCTGGCATCCATTGGGACACCGGACGGAGGCGCTGTTACTGGCGCTGGCATTTATCGCGCTTGTCGTGCTGAGCAACGTGCGCGGCTTCGGCAGTCGCCGTGTCAGGCGGATCGGCCTGCTGGTGGCGGGCGATCTGGTATTGCAGCTGTTCATCGTTGTGATCGGGCTGGTGCTGTTCTTCAGCCCGCACACGCTGACGGGACCGATCCATTTGGGAAGCTCGCCGAAATGGTCTGACCTCGTCTTCGCTATGACGGTCGCGGTGATCTCCTTCACCAGCCTGGAGTCGGCCGCCGGTCTGGCGGGCGAGGTGAGGATCAGCCGTCGCGGCCTGAAGCACATGGTCGGCAGCGGCGCCGTGACTGTGGTGGTGGGCTATGTGGGAATTGCGCTGGTGGCGATCACCGCGCTGCCCGTGCATGACGGTCACACGGCGCTGGCGACCCACTACCTGAACGCGCCGATGATCGGAATCGTCACGCAGGTGCATCCGCACTGGTTGGCGCAGGCGCTGAGATACGTGGTGGGCGCTCTGGCGACGCTTACGCTGGTGGCGGCGGCGAACTCAGCGATGCTCGGCCTCTCGCGGCTGGCGTACTCGCTGTCGACGAATCGCCAGATCCCGAGCGGTCTGGGGCGGCTGCATCCGCAACGCTCGACTCCATACGTATTGATCATCTTGGCGGGCCTGCTCGCGGCGGCGCTGGTGGTGCCGGAGGACCTCGACTTCCTCGTCGGGATCTACGCCTTCGGAGCGATGCTTGCATTCACGATCGCCCACCTGTCAATCTGCCGGCTGCGCTATTCGGAGTCCGATCGCGACCGCCCATACAAGGTGCCGCTGTCGATCAGGGTGCGCGGTGGCGAGCTGCCGCTGCCTGCCGCTTTCGGAGCGCTGGTCTGTGGCGTCGGCTGGGTGGCCGTGATGGTGGTGCACGAACCCGCGCGCTACGTGGGGCTGGGTTGGATGGCGTTTGGGATCCTCGGGTACGTCGTGTACCGGCGCGCGGACGAGACCTCGTTGCTGCGGAGGGTGACGGTCTCGCCGGAGATCCTGCGCGCGGATCCCCCGAGCGATCGCGATTATGGCTCGATCCTTGTGCCGTTGTTCGGCTCAGAGCTCGACGAGGACATCGTGCAGACCGCGGCCCTGCTGGCCGCGGGTGAGCCCACCGACGATGCCGAGGCCGAACCGACGACGATCGAGGCCGTTTGGATTTTTGTGATGCCGATGTCGCTACCGGTTGACGCGCGCCTGCCCGAGGAGCAGGTCAAGCATGCCCGCCAGGCACTCGCACGGGCGAAGGCGGTGGGGGAGGAGTACGGCGGTGTGTATGTCGCCACAGCCACGGTGCGCACACGTCGCGCCGGATATGCGATCGTGGAGGAGGCGCGCCGGCGCGGCGTCGAAGCGATCGTGCTCGGGGCGGAGGAACCTTCCTTGATCCGCGGCGGCGCGGGCTTGGGAGGTCGCGGCGGGCGGCGGGAGAACTTTGTGGGGGAGATCACCAAGTACGTTGTGAGCAAGGCCGGCTGCCGCGTGATCGTCACGGCGCCGGCGGCCCGCTCGGCGGTGGCGCACTCCCTGCCGGAGCAAGCGTCCGGGGGGCCTGGGTCGACAGAGGCCCCCATCGTCTAATCTCCGCGTCCGCGCAATGTCTGCACTGAATCCATGTTCGTCCTGATCGTTGGCGCCGGCCGTGTCGGCGCGGCGGTTGCGAAGTCCGCGCTGGCGGCGGGGCACGAAGTCTCCGTGCTCGATGCGGACCCACTCTCGCACGAGCGGTTGGACGCTGGCCAGAGCAAGAGCTGGGAGGATGCGCAGGGTCAGTTCACGGTCGGGACGGCATTGGAGATCGATGCCTTGATCGAGGCCGGGATCGAACGCACCGATGTGTTCATCGCCTCGACCGGCGGCGACAACACCAATCTGATCATCGCCCAGATCGCCCAGAAGCGCTTCGGTGTGGACAAGGCGTTGGTGCGTGTGATGGACCCCGCACGGGCAGGTTGGTACGGCGCGCAGGGCCTGCAGACAATCTCTCCAACCCAGCACGCAATCGAGATGTTCGAGCGCGCGCTGGAGGATCAGCCGGCCTGAGGGGGATTGCGATGTACGCGATCATCGTCGGCGCCGGCAAGGTAGGGCGCAACCTCGCGCGAGAGCTGATCGCGAAGGGTCACGAGGTCACTTTGATCGAGTCATCGCGTGCTCGTTATCTGGCGATCGAGGAAGAATTCGAGCACGCCGTGCAGTACGGCGACGCGACGGAGCTGTGGGTACTCGAGCGCTCAGGCATTCAGCGCGCGGATATGGTGATCGCGGTCACGGGAGACGACGAGGACAACATGCTCGTCTGCCAGGTGGCGAAGGAGAAGTACCTGTGCGATCGGATCATCGCGCGGGTCAACAACCCTCGCAATCACGATCACTTCAGGCTGCTTGGTATCCAGCCGGCCGTCTCGGCCACCGACCTGATCCTGCGCTTGATCGAGCACGAGGTGCCCCGCTATGGCCTCGTGCACCTGCTCGCGTTCGAAGAGGAGCGGTTGGAGATCATCGAGCTCGAGGTGGACGACGACGCGCCGGTGGTTGGCGAGAAGGTGGCAGACATCGCGTTGCCCGAGGGCAGCCTGATCATCTCCGTGCTCCGTGGCGGAACCGGGTTCGTGCCCAAGCCCGACACCGTGATCGAAGCCGGCGACGAGGTGCTGCTGGTGCTCGATCTGGGCCTGGAGGAGTCGATCACCACCTTCTTCGCGCCCAACGGGGGCGCCACTCAGAACTGACGCTATTCTTCCCGAAGCACTGTCCGGGATAGTCCAATTGGCAGTGACGCCCGGTTCTGGTCCGGGAGATTGGGGTTCGAGTCCCTGTCCCGGAGTAGACGCATGAGTAGCGAACCGACGAGACCCGCCGCGAAGACCTCTCGCCTCGGCGGGAGAGCCGCTATCACTCGCCGGCTTTTGTGGTGGGCTCCACTGCTCTTCGCCGCCGCCTACCTGGTCACACTCGCTCTGCAGTTCAATCAGCTGCTGGCGAGCACGTATCTAAACGCCGATACTGCTTCGGCGCCTGTGATCGGGGAGTTGTTCGGCCGCACGGGCGGACATCCGCTGGTGATTCTCGGTCATCTTGGGTGGTTCTCGACCCTTCTGTTTGAGCTTGGCACGCGATGGATGCCGTTGCACAGGCAGATTTGGGAGATGGTTCCCTACGCGATGGCCCTCTGCTCCGCGGCGCTCGTGGGCTGGGGGGCCTGGCGCGTAGCGGGACGGTGGGCCGGTGCGATTGCCGCGGCGATCATGGTCTGCGCCAGCCCGAGCACGCTGATGTTGCTTTTGGCGCTCAACGACCACGCGCCTACGTGGTTTACGCTCACGCTGCTCGGGGCGTTCTTGGTGCTGCTCGAGCTGAGAGCCGACATCCTCGCGAGCGTCTGGCTGGGGGCGCTGGCGCTCGTGGTCGGTGTGGTGCTGGGCGCCAACGCGGCCTCAGATGTCTTGCTGAGCATCGCGGGGGGCGTGCCCTTCCTGCTCGCGGTCGGCGGCACCTGGATTCTTCACCCCAGCAAGCGCACGGCCAGAGCCGCTTCGTTTGCCTTAGCCAGCTGTGTCGTCGCGATCGCGAGCAGCGTGCTCGTTCACGCCCTGATGCACCACGAGAACGTCATCAGCGCGGCTGACGCGAACACGAAGCTGCTCGTCGGCGCGGAAGCTGTGGGCACCAACTTCAAGCTCTGGTGGGAGTCCATCGCTGTGCTCGGCAATGGCGACTTCTTCGGCCAGACGCTCGGCCTCTCGACCGCGCTCGCATTCGCGTGCGCGGTCATCACGATTGTTGGCTTTGTCCTCGCGGTGCGCACTACCAGGGGCGAGCTTGCTCGAGCTCTTGCGGCTCGCCGCAGCCGCCCACAGGAGCGTGAGCAGAGCGTGCGCATGGCTTGGTGCCTCTTCTGGGGCTCCTCGGCAGTGCTGCTCTCCGCTGCCTTCATCTTCAGCGGCATTCCCGAAAATCTCCAGTCCAGCCGTTACCTTGTGGGGGTTATCTACGCGGCCGCGGCGCTCGTGCCGCTGCTCGCTAGACGCGGTTCCCTGACCCGCGCCGCTGTGACGGCCGGCGTGACGCTCTATGCCTTCACCGGCTGGCTGGCCCTCGCACAACAGAGGATCGGTCCTCCTGCCTCGCCGACCGACCGGCTTGCGGGCGCTGTGGCCAAGATCGCCAGGCAAGAACATTTGAGCGTGGGCTATGCCGGCTACTGGGACGCGGCGCCGATCGCCTGGGCAACGCACCTGCGCGTCGAGGTCTTCCCAGTCGATGACTGCGACGGAAACCAGCATCTCTGCGCTTTCGAACTGCACCTGATGACCTCGTGGTACTCACCCAGGCCCGGAGCAAAGACGTTCCTGCTCTCTGACTCCGCCTATCCCGCCGTGCCGTCCGCGCCGACACCCGATCTCGGCAAGCCGATCGCGGTCCACCAGATCGGGTCGGTCACGATGTACGTGTACCCATACGACATCGCCGTACGCCTATTCGCGCTCTGAGCGGCTGCGTCGAACCTACGCTGCGGCCTGCAAGGCCCAGTCGCGATAGAGCTCGAAATAGCGGCCCTCGGCGGCGATCAACTCGTCATGGGTTCCCTGCTCGACGATGCGTCCGTGTTCGAGCACCACGATGCGACCGGCCTGTCGAATCGTGGAGAGGCGGTGGGCGATCACGATCGCGGTGCGGCCCGCCAGCAGGCGCCGCAGGCCGGCCTCGATGCGGCCCTCGGTGTGCAGGTCGACGTTGGAGGTCGCCTCGTCGAGAATCAGGATGCGCGGGTCGGCGATCAGCGCGCGGGCAAACGCGATCAGCTGGCGCTGACCGGAGGACAGCTGCGCACCGCGCTCGCCGACCTCGGTGTCGTAGCCGTGAGCAAGCTCTGCGATGAACTCCGCGGCGCCGACCGCCGCCGCGGCCTCGCGAACTTGATTCTCCTCGGCGTCGGGGTGACCGAAAGCGATGTTCTCTCCGACGGTGCCGGAGAACAGGAACGCCTCCTGCGGCACGATCCCCATCTGCGAGCGCAGCGAGTCGCTGGAGACTTCGCGCAGGTCGTGTCCATCGACCAGGATCTGGCCTGTGCTGGGGTCATAGAAGCGGGCTACGAGCTTGGCGATCGTCGACTTGCCCGCTCCCGTGGCCCCCACGAGCGCGACCGTCTGTCCGGCGGGGATCGTCAGGTCGATGTGCTCGAGCACCATCGCGTCGTCGGTGTAGGCGAACGAGACGTCCTCGAACCGGACTTCGCCGCGGATGCGATCCAGCGGGATCGCCCCCGCTCGATCGGTCAGGGCCGGTTTGACGTCCAGCAACTGGAAGATCTTCTCCAGCGCGGCCATTCCCGACTGGTAGGTGGTGTAGAGCTGGGAGAGCTGCTGGATCGGTTCGAACAGAAACGACAGGGTCCCGACGAACGCTACGACGGTGCCCGCGGTGATGTGGCCCGCGAGCGCCTGGTAGCCGCCGTACAGGACGATCAGCGCGAGCGCGATGCCGGAGAGCATTTCCACCGTCGGGAAGTAGGCGGCGTTGAGCCGCACCGTGACCATGTTCGCGTCGCAGTTGTCCGTGTTGAGCTCCGCAAAGCGTGCCTCGTGATGGGGCTCCTGGCCGAAGCTGCGCACGACGCGGATCCCCGACAGGGTCTCCTGCAGGTAGGCGGTGATCGCGCCGATCGTCTCCCGGGTGCGCCGGAACGCGCCGGCCGAGACGAGCCGAAACCAGATCGAGCCGGCGGCCACGAACGGGACCACGCAGAACGTCAACAGGGCCAGCCTCACATCCAGGAACAGCAAGACCGCGACCGCCCCGATGAGCGTGAGACCGGCCTGGAACAGGGTCACCACGGAGTCCGTCACGAGGCTTTCCAGCGCCTCGACGTCGTTGGTCATGCGCGAGATCAGCACCCCGGCGGGGCGGCTCTCGTAGAAGCCGATCGGCTGGCTCTGCAGATGGGTGAAGATGCGGATGCGCAGGTCCGCGAGCGCGCGCTGGCCGACCCAGCCGACGAGGTATGTCTGCGCGTAGGTCATCGCCCACACGAGCAGCGCCGAGAGTAGAAACGCGACCACGACGAGCACGAGCGTTCGGGTGTCGTGGTGGTCGATCCCTTCGTCGATCGCGACCTTGGCCAGTAGCGGAGGCGCCAGCGAGGCGGCCGTGCCGAGTACGAGCGCCGTCAACATCGCGCTCACGCGCAGTCGATAGGGCCCTAGTAACGCCAGCAGCCCGCGCAGGTTGCGCCCGCGAGTGCCCTTCGCGGCGCGCTCACCGTCCCATTGGGCTCCGCCGCGCGCAGACCCCGGGCCGAGCCCACGCCCGCCGCCGCCACCCATTCCCCGCCCGCCATGCGCGCTCATATCCCGCTCACCTCGCGTTCCCGAGGGAGCTCTCTGGTGAGGAAGACCTGGTCGGGGAGTCCCTTTTCGACGATCTCGCGATACAGTTCCGAAGCCCCCAGCAGTTCCTCGTGGTTGCCGTGCGCGGTGATCCGGCCGCGGTCGAGTACGACGATCTCATCCGCCAGGGCAATCGTGGAGAGGCGGTGGGCGACGATGAACGTGGTCCGTCCCTCCATCGCCTCGTCGAGCGCAAGCTTGATCTGACGCTCGGTGGAGGCGTCGACCGAGGAGGTCGCGTCGTCGAGGATCAGCACGCGCGGGTCCGCGAGCAGCGCTCGTGCGATCGCCAGGCGCTGGCGCTGTCCGCCGGACAGGGTCAGGCCGCGCTCGCCGACGCGCGTGTCGTAGCCGTCGGGCAGGTGCTCGATGAACTCGTGGGCCTGGGCGCGACGGGCGGCCTTCTCGATCGCCTCGCGTGTGGCATCGGGGTGCGCGTAGGCGATGTTCTCGGCGACGGTCTCCGAGAACAGGAACGGGTCGTCGCTGACGACCGCGACGGCCTGGCGCAGCGAGCGCAGATTCACCTCGCGCACGTCGGCGCCGTCGAGCAGCACGCGCCCTGAGCTCACGTCGTAGAGCCGTGAGATCAACGAGACGAGGCTGGTCTTGCCGGAGCCGGTGGCACCGACGAGCGCGATCGTGCGCCCGGCGGGAACGTCCAGGTCGATGCCGCTCAGGACCGCCTTTGCGGCATGGGCCGGCGCGGCGCCGTTTGAGGTCGCGGTTGCGTTCGGGGTCTCCGCGTCGCTCGGGCCGGTCTCCGGCGTGGATGTCGCCGAGTAGCTGGCCCCGAACTCGTCGGATTCGTCATAGCGCAGCGTTACGCCCTGCAGTTGCACATGCCCGTTGCCCGCCGGCAGCGGTGGGGCGTCGGCCGGAGCCGTCAGGCGTGGGGGGCGGTCGAGGACCTGAAACAGGCGCGCGCCTGAGGCGGTAGCGCGCTGAGCGAGGTTGAGGATCACGCCGAGCGTGCGCATCGGGGCGATCAGCATGTTCAGGTACAGGTAGAACGCGGTGAACTGGCCGAGCGTCAGGTGCGCGTGGATTACGGCGTTGCCCCCGATCAGCAGCACCGCGGCGAGGCCGAGCTGGGGGAGGAAGCCGATCATCGGGTTGTACTTCGCTTCCAAACGGGTCGCGACCATCGCCTGGCCAAACACGCGCCCGACGCTGCCTTGGAAGCGCTCGAGCTGACGGGGCTCGCGCGCGAACGCCTTGACGACGCGCACGCCGGAGATGTTCTCCTCGGCGTCCGCGGTCAGCTCGGCGATGCGCTGCTGTGTCTGCTGGATCGCCGGGCGCGCGCGGCGACCGTAGCGGTAGGAGATCAGCACCACGAACGGCACGGGGGCGAGCGAGATCAATCCGAGCCGCGGTTCGAGCACGATCATCACGATGCCCGCGAGCACGATCGTGAGGATCGACTGCAGGATGAACACGAGCCCGTAGCCGAGGAAGAACCGCACCGCCTGCAGGTCGACGGTCGCCCGGGACATCAGCTGCCCCGTCTGCTGGCGGTCGAAGAACCCAAGCTCGAGTTGTTGCAGATGGCCGTAGAGCAGCTTGCGCAGGTCGTATTCGACGCCGAGCGAGAGCCGCCCGGCGACCATCCGCCGCCAGTACATGAACCCCCAGCGCATCAGCACCAGGAGCGCGATCGCGCCAGCGATCAGCGTCAGTTCGTGGTGGGCGCTGCTCCGTGCCGCGGCGTGGTGGGGCCCTGTGCTGATGATCTCCACCGCACGGCCAGTCAGCAGGGGAAGGGCAACCGTCATCACCATCGCGAGGCTCGCCAGCGCCCACGAGATGATCATCCCCCGCTTGTAGGGGCGTAGAAATCCGAGGAGTCGATAGAAAGTCGTCATAGTTGTGCGGTCAACGATTATTGCAGGGTTGGTGTGGCGCGCCACCGCGCCGGTGTCGCGGCATTACGCTGCGGTCATGTCCCCCCAACCGCAACCGTCGCAGCCGCCGCGTCGGAGTCTGGGAGCGGGCCTGTGTGACACCTGCGAGCACCAGGTCGCGGTACCCAACACACGAGGGTCGGTGTTCTCGCTGTGCGCTCGCTCGCGTGAGGACCCAGCCTATCCGCGCTATCCGCGGCTGCCGGTCCTGAACTGCCCCGGGTATGACGCTGAGCAGCCGTGACTTGTCATCGCTGCACTCGAGTGTCATCCCGCGGCGGCCACGACGGGCTCGGGCTCGTGCGCGACCGCCGGTGGGCCCGAAGCCACGAAGTCGCGACTGCGAATCAGCGCGAAGGCCAGCAGTGAGCCGGCGAGGGCCAGGACGGCGCCGACGATCAGGATGTCGGTAAACGCGTCGGTGAAGCCCACCCGATAAGAGTCGATCAGCGCGGTGCGGGCGCCGGGGGAGAGGGTGCCCGCGATCTGGCTTACATTGCCCGACTCCAGCAGCGTGCCGAGCTGCCCATGAGCGGCGTTCAGGATCTCGTGCGCATGTCCGCTCGCCCGGAGCGCGGCGCTGGTGCTCTTGGTGACGCTGTGCTGGAAGATCGCTCCCAGTCCGGCGATACCCGTGGCGATGCCAACCTGGCGGAACGTGCTGTTGATTCCCGAGGCCATGCCGCTGCGCTCGGGTGGCACCACCCCGATCGCGGCCGAGGCCAGCGGCGGGTTGACCAGGCCGATGCCCACGCCGGCGATCGCAAAGCCGGGGATCAGTGTGGTCCAGCCAGAGCTCGCGTCGACCGCCGTCATCGCGACCAGACCGATGCTGATCAACAGCAGGCCCACCCCCAGCAGCATGCGGATCGGTACGCGCACGCTCAGCCGGCCGGCGATCGGGGCGACGAAGAACGACAGCAGCGTGATCGGCAGGAATCGCAGCCCAGCCTGCAGCGGGCCGAAGCCCAGCACGTCCTGGATGTAGAGCGTCAGATACAGAAACATGGCGAAGATCGAGCCCGACAGCGCGAACGCCACGATGTTGGCCCCCGTGAAGGCCGGGCGGCGGAACAGCGTCAGATCGAGCATCGGGCGCTCCTGCACGCGCTCCACGATCACGAACAGCACGAGCAGCACCAGCGAAGCGAGGAGGAAGGCGACGATCTGCGTCGAGCCCCAGCCCTTGTCGTTGCCGCGCACCAACGCAAACACCAGCAGGAAGAGCGAGCCCGAGAACGTCAACAGGCCAAGCCAATCCACGCCCGTTGCGTTTGGGTCGCGCGACTCCGCGACCTGGGTGAGCGTCAGGATCACCGCCATCACGCCGATCGGGAGGTTCACGAAGAAGATCCACTCCCAGCCGATGCCCGAGGTGATGATGCCGCCCACCAGCGGCCCGACCGCGACCGCGGCCCCGGTCACCGCGCCGAACACGCCAAATGCTGTGCCCCGCTCCTTGCCCTGAAAGGCCTGGGCGATCAGCGCCAGCGAGGTGGAGAACATCATCGCTCCGCCGGTGCCCTGCACGCCGCGCGCGATGTTGAGCATCAGCGAGCTGGAGGACAGCCCGCATACGACCGAGGATGCGGTGAAGACCACGAGGCCGGCGACGAATATGCGCTTGCGTCCCAGCAGGTCGGCCAGCGCACCCGCTGTCAATAGGAAGGCGGCGAGGGTGAGCGCGTAGGCGTCCACCACCCACTGCAGGTCGGAGAACGACGAATGCAACGAGCGCTGAATGTCGGGCAGCGCGACGTTGACGACGGTGATGTCGAGCAACAGCATGAAGATCGCCACCGAGACGGCGATCAGGGTCCACCACTTACGCTCCACTCAGGCTCCTCTGTCGAAAATCAGCTTTCCCTCACCTTACAAACCGGTTATTGCAACCCCGTGCCCGGCGGCTCTAGTCCTGCAGGTGCTCAGTGAAGTCAGTGCTGAGCCGAGGTCAGTGCTGGGCCGGGCGCGGCGTGGGCGTCGAGCTCGCGGAGTTTGCGGCGCACGCGCTTGTGGCTCATACGCAGCTCCTCCTCGAGCGTCGCCAGCTCCGCCTGGCGGTCGCGGACGAGCGCGAGCTGGCGGTCGAGGTGGCCAAGTGCCTCGCTGAGCAGCTCGCGCCGGCGCGCCGGTTCGACATCGTCTCGGCGCAGCTGGGCGCGGACCGCGGCGCGTGCCTCCTCGGCCGTGAGCAATGTCTTGAGCTGATCGAGTGAGACGCCGAGCAGATCCTTCAGGCGCATCACCTCGCGCAGGCGTTCGACCTCGGTGGCGGTGTACAGCCGGTGCTGCCCCGATGGCCGCGCGGGCGCCAAGGGGAGCAGGCCGATCTCCTCGTAATAGCGGATCGTGCGTGGTGTGGTGCCGGCCAGACGGGCGACGTCGCCGATACGCAGGCTGGGCTCGATGGGCGTGCTCATACGTGTACTCGTGCGCGCGCGGCAATCTCGCCTTGCTCCTCGAATGACAGCGTCGCGGACTCGGCGACGGACATGTGCTTGGGGCGCAGCAGGCAGACGAACGCGCCCACCAGCGAGGTCGCGGCGAGCACCCATAGCGCGACGTGCATGTTGTCGATGAACGGCGCGAGCTTCGCTTCGGAGAGCCCCTTCGTCACGCCGGAGAAGACCGCGAACAGTGTCGCCTTGGGGACGGCCGAGGTGATGATCGCGAGTACGAATGCGATTGACAGCACGGCGCCGGTGTTCTGCAGCAGGGTGCGCGCGCCCGCGGCGATGCCGCGCCGCTCGGGGGGAACGGTGCCCATCATCGCCGCCGTGTTCGGGCTGTTGAACATGCCCGAGCCGACACCGACGATCAGCAGCCAGAGGCCGCTCTGCCAGTAGGGCGTGTGCACGCCGAGCGTCGTCATGCCCGCGAGCCCGGCGGCGCTCACGAGCATGCCGATCGCGGCGAGCGCGCGAGAGCCGTGGCGGTCGGCATAGATACCGGCCAGCGGGGAGGCGACAAGCATTCCCAGCGCGAGCGGTATCAGCTTGATGCCGGCGTCGATCGGCGTGTTTGACTGGGCGCCTTGGAAGTAGAAGACGAACAGGAACATCAGCGCAAATCGCGCGAGCCCGTTGATGAAAGAGGCGGCGCTCGCCGCCGCGAACAAGCGGTTCTTGAAAATCCCGAGGTCGAGCATCGGGGCGCGCGAGCGGCTCTCGATCAGCATCCAGATCGGCAGCAACACGGCGGCGGCGATCAGCCCGACGATCACGATCGTGTCGTTCCAACCGCTCAACCCGCCGCGCGAGACCCCGAGCACCAGGCCGGTGAGCCCGAGGATGAAAGTGACGTTGCCGAGCACGTCGTAGCCACGCACTTGATCTGGTTTGGCGAGCTCGCGCAGGATCAGCGCGCCCCAAGTGGCGCCGGCGAGCGCGAATGGGACGTTGAACCAGAACACCCAGTGCCAGGAGATCGCCACCAGCGCGCCGCCGAGCACCGGGCCGATCGCCAGGCCGATCGCGGCGACCATCGTGTTGGTGCCCATCGCCAGGCCGAGCTCCTCCTTGGGGAAGGCATCGGTGACCAGGGCGGCGGCGTTGGCGAACAGAAAGGCTGAGCCGATGCCCTGCAGGATGCGCCACAGGATCAGCACCGTGGCGCCTGAGGAGAAGCCCGCTCCGAGCGAGGCCAGCGCGAACAGGAGGAAGCCACCCACGTAGGCGCGCTTGCGCCCGAACAGATCGCTCAGCCGACCCGCCATCAGCACCAGCACCGTGGCGGCGATCAGGTAGGCGAGGATCACCCAGACGAGCGCCAGCAGACTGGCGTGCAGCGAGCGCTCGAGGTCGGGCAGGGCGATGATCAACGTACCCGAGTTGGTCGCCGCGAGCAGCATCCCGAGGCTCGTGCAGGAGAGCGCCCACCACTTGTAGTTCTCGTGGCCGGCGGCGACGCCGAAGCGTGATCTTGTGGAATCTGACGTGAACGTAAACATCACGATAGCAGGGGCTGGGTTGGGTCGAGTGGGTGCTAGAACTACACAACAGATGAGTGAGGTCAAAGTCGAGAAGTCCGATCAGGAGTGGCGCGAGCAGCTGACGCCTGCTCAGTACGACGTTCTGCGCAAGGCGGGCACCGAGGCGCCATTCACGGGGGAGTACGTTCACCACAAGGCAGACGGCTCCTATCGCTGCGCGGCTTGTGGCACGGTCTTGTTCGATTCTGAGACGAAATTCGACTCCGGCACGGGCTGGCCCAGCTTCACTGAGCCGGCGGTCGCCGAGGCGGTGCAGCTGCGTGCGGACAATGGCCTGCTCATGCGCCGCACCGAGGTCATCTGCCGCACCTGCGGCGGCCACTTGGGTCACGTTTTCGACGATGGGCCCGGCCCGGCTGGACAGCGCTATTGCATCAACTCGGCGGCGCTGGACTTCCAGCCGGGCTCGGATGCGCCACCCGCCGCGCCGAGCGCGAATGCGCCACCTGCCGCCCAGTAGTCTCTCGCCACCATGATCATGCAAGACCAGTCCAAGCGGCTGTCTGAGCCCCTACACTGGGGTACTCGCGAGAAGACGGCGGTCGCGGTGCTGTTGAGTTGCGTCGTCCTGATCGCGCTCGGCCTCGGGGTCTTCGCCCTGACGACCGGTGCGCCCAAACGCGCGGGCTGTATCGAACTGACCTTCCCCAGCACGCTGGGCGCCGCCGAGATCCATGCCTGCGGGGCTCGAGCCAAGGCCACGTGCGCCTCACCACAGGCGTTCAAGGACATCGCGGAAACGATGAAAGATCAATGTCGCAAAGCCGGCTATCCGTTCGGTGGCGCCGGCTGACCTGAGTCCGGGGGCACCTGTGGGGGCCCTTCTATACAAATGTCGAAAGCCCGCCCCGAAGTGTTGGCCACCGTGTCCCTACCGGCTGCCGCTCATGCCGGGTTTTATACCCGTACGTAATTGGCTCGCTCTGCCCGCATGCAGTTGGCGGAGCGTGGCCGCATCCACAACGGTAGGGAACGGAGGCACATGACCTGGAGTGCATACCCAAGCTGGCTCGTCCCCGGGGACAACGCCTGGCAGATGACCGCGGCGACGTTCGTCGGGCTGATGAGCCTGCCGGGCCTCGCGATCCTGTACGGCGGGGTGATGCAGAAGCGCTGGTCGGTCAACAGCATGATGCTCACGTTCGTCGCGTTCTCGCTCGTGCTGGTTGCATGGTGTCTGTGGGCGTTCAAGATGGGCTTTGGCCATCCGATTGGAAGCGGTAAAGGCTTCTTCGACACGTTTTGGGGCAAGCCCGGGAGCGTGCTGGGCCATGTCGATGAGGAGGGGCAAGCGCTGATCCCGTCGATCACTACGGGCCCAGAATTCCACTTCCCGATGTCGTCGCTCGTGTATTTCCAGTTCGTGTTCGCAGCGATCACGCCGATCCTGATGCTGGGCTCGGTGCTTGGGCGGATCAGCTTCAAGGCGTGGATCCCGTTCGTGCTGTTGTGGATCACGTTCGTCTACACGGTCAACGCGTTCCTGATCTGGGGTGGCGGATTCTTCGCGGCCCATGGCGCTCTGGACTATTCAGGTGGGTATGTGATCCATCTCGCTGCCGGGATCTCCGGGTTCGTCGCGGCGGCGGTGATCGGGCCTCGATTGCAGAGAGATCGAGAGGTCGACGCGCCGAACAACCTGCTGATGGTCGCCGCGGGAGCCGGTCTGCTGTGGCTGGGATGGAACGGCTTCAATGGTGGAGACTCCTACTACGCGGGGGCCAACGCCTCAGCGGCGGTGCTGAACACCAACCTCTGTACCGCGGTTGCGATGCTCGTGTGGATCGCGTGGGACTACATCTTCCGCGACAAGCCGTCTCTGCTGGGCTCGGTCAACGGCATGATCACGGGCTTGGTGGGTATCACCCCGGCCGCCGGTTTCGTCAACGGCTATGGCGCGATCGTGATCGGTGTGGTCGCCTCCACGATTGTCTGGATGTCGATCCGCTTCCTCAGCCGAGCGCCGGTGTTCCGTCATGTGGACGACACCCTGGGGGTGATCTACACGCACGGCATCGCCGGGCTAGTGGGTGGCCTGATGGTCGGGGTGCTGGCCGCTCCGAACATAATCGAGTACGGCAGCGTGAAGGGTTCGGGCAACCTGCCAAATCTCCCGAGCCTCCTCAACGGTGGCAGCTGGACGCTGCTGCGCTGGCAGGCCGAGACCGCGCTGTGGGTGATCGTGTTCAGCGGCGTGATGACGTTCATCCTGCTGAAGATCGTCGGGATCTTCTTCCCGTTGCGGCTCTCTGACGAGGAGCTGGAGATCGGCGATCACGCGATCCACGGCAACGAGGTCTATCCCTCGGATGTGCCCACCCTCGGCGGTCCGCACGCCCCGTCTTGGCAGGCAAATCCAGCGCCAAGCCCGGCGGCCGGCTAGCCCGCGCCGCACATCCTCCGGGGGCAGGGATGCCTCCGGATCTCTCAACCCAGGCTCAGCGGCCCCGCTTCGGCGGGGTCGCGGCCGTTAAAGGCACCGCCATTGTCGGGTCCCGCTGAGGCGCCTCCTCAGCCCGTCAGTCGTGCTCGAGGCGCCGTCAGCTGTGCGTCAGGCCTACCGGACAGCTGACCCCGGTGCCGCCGACACCACAGTACCCGCCGGGGTTCTTCGCCAGGTACTGCTGGTGGTAGTCCTCGGCGTAGAAGAATGGGTGGACTGGATCGCTCGCCTTCATCTCGGTCGTGATCTCGCCGTGGCCGGCTGCGCTCAACACCTGCTGGTAGGCATCGCGCGAGGCTTCCGCCGCGGCGCGCTGAGAGTTGTTTTCCCAGTAGATCGCCGAGCGGTACTGACTGCCGACGTCGTTGCCCTGGCGCATGCCCTGCGTCGGATCGTGGCCCTCCCAGAACAGCTTCAGCAGCTGCTCGTAGCTGGTGAGCGTGGGGTCGAAGGCGATGAGCACGGCCTCGGTGTGACCCGTGCGTCCCGAGCAGACCTCCTCGTAGGTCGGGTTCGGGGTGAACCCACCCGCGTAACCGACTGCTGTCGTATAGACGCCGGGTGCCTCCCAGAAGACCTTCTCCTCTCCCCAGAAGCAGCCCATCCCGAAGATAGCCTGCTCGATCCCCTCGGGAAATGGCGGGCGCAACGGCGTCTTCAGGACCTCATGCAGGGCCGGCACATCCATCGCTTGCTCGCGGCCCGGCAGCGCGGAGGCGGCGTCCACCATGCTTGCCGGTGGCCGAGTGAAGAAACGCATCGTCCTCAGGCTAGCGCGCTCGGGCCGCACCCGGACTGATTGCGCGCCCAGGGCCGCGCCGTTAGCGCGGCTCCAGCACGAATACGCGGATCTCGCGCGTAGTCCTCGCGTCGTAGTCGTCGAAGCCGCTGTACTGCTCGTTCATCTTGTGCCACAGCTCCGCGCGCTCCTCGCCCTCGGCGACACGCGCTCGCACCTTCTGGCGCTTGCCGCGGACTTCCACCTCGGCGTCTGGGTTCGCCTCCAGGTTCAGCGACCATGCCGGTGCGCTCTTGTGGCCGGCGTTCGATCCGATCACAACCAGGCGCTCGCCGTCGGCGAGGTACACCACCGGCGCGGTGCGTACCGCGCCTGAGCGGCGGCCGATGCTCGTGAGCAGCAGCACCGGTGTGCCCGCGATCTGACCGAACAGCCGTCCGCGGCTGGCTCGATACAGCGGGACATTGAGCTTGCCGAAGGTCTTCAGCGCCCAAGCGGAGGTCGTCGAAAGACGCGTATACACGCGATCGCTGGGCATCTGATGAGTATCCCACCGATATGCCTGCAGACGAGTGCCTGCGAGTCGTACCTGCGCACTCGAAGCGGATGAAGGGATTCGAACCCTCGACCTTCGCCATGGCAAGGCGACGCTCTAGCCAGCTGAGCTACATCCGCATGAGTGCCGATTATAGAGGCGCGACACCGGCAAGAGGCCTGACACCAGCAAGAGGCTCAGTGCACGCGAGGCTCTCTCTCGGCACGTACCGGCCGCCGTCTCCCCGCACCAGCAGGCCCATCACTTCCAGCTCACTCAGGGCGAGCATCACCTCTCCGGCGTCCGCGCGGCCAGCCGTCAGCTTGGCGGGCGTGTCACGTCCAGCGCCCACCTGCTCCAGCGTCGCCCTCAGCCTCGGCTCGAGCTCCGGCGCCTGGGGTGGGCTCTCACTGCCAAGCAGCTCCAGCGCGTCCGCCGGCCCTCCGATCAACGCGGCGCCGTCCCTCAGCAGCGCGTGCGTACCCCGCGACGCTGGCGAGGTCACGCGCCCGGGGACCGCCGCGACTCTTCGCCCCAGCGTCTTCGCGATCTGCGCGCCCAGCAAGTCGATCGGTCCCCCGTCCGCCTCCACCACGATCGTCAGCTCCGCCATCCCGACGACGATCCGATCGCGCGCGGTGTGACACCAGCTATTGGCTCTTGCGCCGAAGTCGCATGGCAGCTCGGCCACGGCGCAGCCATCTTTTTGCACGCGCTTGTACAGCTCGCGTCTGCGCACGGTGCACGGCATGTCCAGGCCGCCCTCCCTCACCACCAGCGTCTTACCGTTGACCTCGAGCGCGCCAGCCTGCGCTGCGACCGCGATTCCGTCCGACAGGCTGCTCGCCACGCTCACGCCGCTCGCCGCGAGTCCACGCGCCAAGCTGCGTGCCATCTCGATGCCGTAGTCCGTCGCCTTGCGGCTTCCCACGATCGCCACGATGGGTGCGGCGCTCAGCGCTCTGAATCGCTGCATGTCGCTCACGCACAGCATCCACGGCGCCCCGTCGTCCGCCAGCGCGCGCGGGTAGTCGCGATCGTGGCGGCAGATGCTCGCCACGCCTCTCGCGACGGGGTTCTTGCTCGGGTGAAATCGCGCGTATCGCGCTCGCAGCTCCCCGCGGCGATTGCCGGCGATTGCCTCGATCAGCTCCCTGTCCTCGAGCGCCAGCAGCTCGAGCAGCCGCGCTCGATCGCCGGCGTACTCCTCCAAGCAGCGACTCATCGCCGCCAGCAGCCAGCTGCGGCGCAGACAGACTGGGCAGGCGCTCCTCATACCGTCGGCTGTGATGCCGCTCGATGTCACGGCGCTCGATGTCGTGCCGTTCGCTGTCATGCCGCTCGGCTCCCCGCGTGCTCGGCTTCGGAGCGCAGCGCCAGCGCCGAGCCGACGTCCCGCGCGCGCACCTGCTCGCTGCCGTTCAGGTCGGCGATCGTGCGCGCCACGCGCAGCACCCGGTGCTGTCCACGCGCGCTCAGCAGTCCCCGTTCGTGGTTCTTGCGCAACAGCTCCTCAGCCTTCTCCTCGAGCCGCACATAGCGGGTCAGCATGGACGCGTCCATGTGCGCGTTGACCGACACTCCCTCGCCTTTCAAGCGCGCCGCTTGGCGCTCGCGCGCCGCCGTCACCTGCTCACGCGCCTTCTCTGAGCTCGTCAGCGCTACCGCGCCGCGGCCGAGCGCCCCCTCGCCCTCCAGCCTGACGAGCAGATCGATGCGGTCGAGCAGTGGGCCACTCAGCCGGCGACGATGCCGGGCGATGTCCGTTTCGCTGCATCTACATTTTTCCGAGGCCCCGGCGTAGCCGCACGGACATGGATTGGTCGCCGCCACCAGCATGAATCGCGCCGGATATACGGCCGAGTGCCGCGCTCTGACGATCGCCACCCGCCCGTCCTCCAGCGGCTGGCGCAGTGCCTCGAGCGTTGAGCGCGCAAACTCCGAGAGCTCATCCAGGAACAACACCCCGTTGTGGGCCAGCACGATCTCGCCGATCCATCCTCGCTGTGCGCCGCCGATCAGGCCCGCGGTCGTGATCGAGTGGTGTGGCGCGCGGAACGGCCGGCTGTGGGCCAGGTTGCCCTCCCGCTCGCCGGCGATGCTGTGAATTCGCGCGACCTCGATCGCTTCGGAATGGCTCAAGGGCGGCAGGATCGACGGAATGCGCTGGGCGAGCATCGTCTTACCGGTTCCGGGAGGCCCGCTGAGCAGGTTGTTGTGGGCGCCTGCGGCCGCCACGATCAGCGCCCTCACAGCGTGATGCTGGCCACGCACGTCGCTCAGGTCCGGACCCACGAGGCTCGTCGCGACCGCATTCCTCCCCGCCGACCGCGGCAGCGAATCGCCGGGACCACCGGCCAGGACGCGCACCGCGCTTGCCAGACGCTCGACGACGGCTACGTCCAAGCCTTCGATCAGTGCTGCTTCGCGCGAGCGCTCGGGTGCGAGCACCAGTGTCGGCAACCCGGCTTCGAGCGTCGCCTGGGCCACAGCCAGCGTGCCCTGCTGGCAGGCTCTCACCGTGCCGTCGAGCGCGAGCTCCCCGAACAGCGCATGAGTCTCCAGGCGCTCGATCGGGATCTGCCCGGTGGCGGCCAGTACCGCACACGCCAGGGCCAGGTCGAGCCCCGGCCCGATCTTGGGCACGTCACCCGGGGCGAGGTTCGCGGTGATCCGCCTAGCCGGAAACTCATATCCGGAGTTGCGGATCGCCGCCTGCACCCGCTCGCGCGCCTCGCGCACGGCCGCGTCTGCCAGTCCGACGATCCTGAATCCCGGCAGACCCGCACGGATGTCCACCTCGACGGTCACGCGCCGCGTCTGCAGTCCATCGATCGTGAACGTATGTGCCCGTGCAAGCATCTGCCCTTTCCTGTCGCCGTTTTCTGGACGGGAGGAGCAAAGTTAGGCCGAGCTTGGGACGGGACGCTCGTTTCGAGGCCGTTGAATCCTTCGTTGAGCCGTGCGCCCGATCGGCCTCTGGGCCTACCGGGCGCGTCTTCTGGCTCTGTTTTCTAGCCTGCTACAGCCCCGCGGGGTGGCGCGCCACGAAACCGGCGGTCGAGGTCATCGTGTCAGACCAGCGCGTCCCTGTCTCCTGCTGGGCGACGGTGTCGAAGCGTTTACCGTCGATCACCATGAAGGCGTGTTCGGCATTCGCGTAGATCGTGATGTCTCGGCCGGGGCCCGGTTCGCCGTATGACTCCAGTCCGGAGGAGTCCTCCGGCGAGCTCAGCAGGCCGCCGCCATGCAGCGCGTAGGAGACCGAGCCCGAGCAGTCATATCCCACGGACTGGAAGGAGCCGTGCCCGCCGCCGAACACATACGGCCTGGTCGCGATTTCATCGCCGGCCGCGATCACTCGCGCGACGATGCTCGAGGCGGCGCCTTCGCCGCCTGCCGTGCTGCTGTTGCTCGCCGAGCTTGGCGGGGTGATGTCCGTCAGCGCGCTGCTGGGTGGTGTGAGCGTGCTTGCGTTGTCCACTCCGATCACGCTCCAGGTCGCCGGTCCGACGACGCCGTCCACGGTCAGCCCGTGGCGCGCCTGCAGGCGGCGGACGGCGGCCTCTGTTTCCGGGCCGAAGTTGCCGTCGACGGGCATGTGCAGCGCCTGTTGCAGTCGCGCAACTGGATTGGCGGCGACCTCCGCTTCGGTGCTCGTGCTGGACACGTCGCTCACGTCGGATCGCTGCCCGGCAGCGGGGTTGGCGTCGCTCGCGCTCGAATGAGCGGCTTGGGTGATGGCCGAAGGGGGAGGGGTGATGGTTTCCTCGCCGTTGATACCGATCACGCCCCATGTGGCGGGGCCGACGATGCCGTCGACGGTCAGGCCGTGGCGGGCCTGCAGGCGGCGGACCGAGGCCTCGGTTTCGGGACCGAAGTTGCCATCGGTGGGGAGGTGCAGCGCGTGCTGCAGCCGTGCCACCGCATCGCCGCTGCTCGCGCCCTGTTCTTCTGAGCCCGCGGCGCCTTCGCTCTGCGTGTCGCTCGCGAAAGCGCGCTGGCCGCTGGCCGCCGAGGCGATCGCCGGCGCGTTGCCGCGCAGCGCGGCGCTCGTCTCGGGTCCCGCGATCCCGTCCACGGTGAGACCCCGACTTGCCTGGAACTTTTCCACGGCTCCTTCGGTTTCAGGGCCGTAGACGCCGTCGACGGCGATCCCCAGCGCCCGCTGGAGCAGTTCGACCTGACGGCCGGTGGCGCCATTGCTCAGCACGATGGAGTGTTCGGTTGTCGTGGCCGGCTCTGGCGTGGGAGTCCCCGGATTGGCGGCCGCGACCCCGTCCGCCAGGCTGGCGGTGGGGCCGACGGTGAGCGCCGCGAGCGCCCCCAGGGAGATCCGCTTGGCGCGCGTGCCACCGGGCACGAAGCGTAGCTCAGCGGCACGGCGACGCGCACGGGAACGCCCCAACGACAGATCCCACGGCTGCTCCTCGGCCAGGTCGCGCACTGCCTTCCGGTTGCGCGCGTCGAGCATCGCCGACAGCGAAATGGGGGAGGCGTTGGCAGCCGTGCTGATACGACCGCGGCCAGCTCGTTCGCGGCGTTCGCGCGAGCGGTGAAGCGAAAGCTCCCAGGGCTCGGGTACGGCAAGATCACGCGGGAATCCCGGCATGCAGCGGCGTCCTTTCGGTTTGCTTGGCGCCTACGGGGTTAGCTGTCGGGCTCGCGCACTTGCGCTACGCCACAAATGTGGCGATTCGCCCCCGCAGCCTTCTACTTGGCTGCACTGGGTCCCCCGTTCCTCGGCCCCGTGGGGTCGAAGACTCGGCACGAACGGGCAGGAAGCTAACAGGTCTTGCTGCAAGATGCATCACATGGGGAGGTCTGCAAGATTTCTTGCCGACGTCCGCTTTTGCATTTTCTCTCTCATCTCAGACGAGGATTAATCTCAGCTGAAGCTGGTTGTGTAGGTGATCTCGCGAGGACGGGAAGCGCTGGGAATGGTAATCAGGATGCTTCCCAAGTCTTCGCTATAGGCCGAGTGGTAAGTCTCAGAAGATGCATGGATAGCTATCTCAGTATTGAAGTCATAGGACTGAGAGATTCCATCGGGCTCGGTGATCGTCAAGCCGGTTTTGCTCTGTTTGACCTCAGCGCTGGTCTGGAACCAGATCGGAAATTGGTAGGCGCATTTGGCGCGCGCGCGAAAGGAGAGGACGATCCCATCCTCGCTGGATGTCGGCCGGTAGACCCAGGTCGTATCCAACTCGACCTTCTCGGCCTTCCGAGTCCTTGCCTGTCTATTCGCGGCCTGTGCGGCCTGCTTATCCGTGGCCTGCTTGCTCGCGGCCTGCTCATTTGCGGCCTGCTTATTCGTCGCGCCCCAACCGGCGTGGATCGTGACCACGCCGCTCGCGCTTACGGCGATGTGTGTCTTCACTGGATAAAGAACACGCTCGCCCCCTCGTGCACCGCTGCCCTCTTGCCCACCACCGCTCGCTCGCCCGGCAAGTATCAAGGTTGGCCCGCTGGTGGTTGCCGTGGAGGTCAGTAATGGTGTCAATGGGGGATAGGGAAGAACGGCTCTCCAGCCCTGTGCGCTATCCCGCTCAACGGAGATCAGCCCGAAGCCATAGCGCGCATCCGCGGGATCGCTGTCGGAGCCGTGGATTGCGTACCACAAGCGCCCGTCCGTTACGGCGGCGAACTTGGTGTGGGATGGGTCGAGGAAAGTACCGTTCTTTGTACTTGGAAGAGCTTGGTAAGGGGTTGGTGGGATCAGGGAGAGGACGCGTGCCGCGTCGGTTAGTGCCCACAGGGAAAGCCCGTCGTACTCGACGGTATTCGCGTATCCGTCGATCCCGAGGTAATTCGGCGACGCTTGGCCCGCTAACCGAGGTACGAGCGGCAGCCCCCACCCGTCGGCCGAGTAGAGCGACCGCAGGCGTGCGAGCTCGAGCGCCGCGCCCGCCAGGTAGCGTCCTCTCCAGGTGACGTTGTGGGTCATCTGCGCGGCGAGCGCGAGCGCGTCGATGCTGGCCGCGACCGTCCACACCTGGCCCTGCCCGCGACCGATGTAGGCGACGTCTCCATCTGGCGCCATCAGGCCGATCAGGGCTCGCGCGCAGCGCGAGAAGGCGGCGATCACCGAGACCGGCGCGCTTGCGCCGAGGCGCCGGACGGCTTGCCCGAGCATCAGCGTGGAGAGCACGTGATAGGCCAGCGGGCTGCGCCCGGGGTCGCTGAGGATGCCCGCGCCGCGAAAGGGATCGGTACCGAGGCGCCGCGCGTCGGCGCCTGTGTTCTTCGCCGCCTGAATGAGTGCGGCGAGCGCCTTCGCGTGGATCGTCGCGGGTGCTCCGAGCGTGAGATCGGGCAGTCCGGTCTGCAGCAGCGAAAGCTCCGCGACGGCCGCGACGAGCTTCAGGTTGTCGTAGCAGCGTTCTTCGGAGTAGCAGTCGCCGGCGTCGGAGACGAGCGGGGCATGGTCGGTGATGAAGGCGGCGATCGTTGCACGCGCGGGCGCCCAGGCGCCCATGTTTGCGAGGTGAGCGTCGTTCCACGTGAACGCTTCGCTCAGCGCGAGCAACTCGAAGCCGCCGTCATCGGGTTGGGCGACCTCTGCGAGCTCGGCGCGCAGGCCGTCTTCGATCAGCGCCCCATCTCCATCGCTCACGCCGAGGACAACCATGCTCTGGCCGGTCATGCCCAGGCCGTAGCTGCCGGTGGCGCGGCCGAGGACGGGGTCGATCAGCCAGCCTTCCGGCGTCTGGTGGAGGGCCCATTCATCCGTCGTGCTCGCCACCAGCGCCGAGACCTGCGCGCCGAGCGCGGGTGGGGAGAGCAATGGCGTGGGCGCCGCTGATCCCGTTGCGGGGACTGCGAGCCCGCTCAGCACGGACACGATCGACACGAGCCCGATCGACGCGCGCCTGATCAATCCACGCGCGAGGAGCAGCGAAACGAAGCGAGATGACATGGTTTGTGGGGTGAGCTGCGACAGTGGTGCAGGAAGATGACAGGTCATTCTCATGGCATGAGCGACGGTCATGGCGTGAGCGACGACGCGGACGCGGGCAAGCTGACCGTCGCGCTCGGGCTGATCTTGGGGCTGATGGTCCTCGAGGTCATGGCCGGTGTGATCGCTCACTCCCTGGCGCTGCTCTCCGACGCGGGGCACATGCTCACCGACGCCGCGGCGATCGGACTGTCGCTCCTCGCGGCCCGGCTCGCCACTCGTCCGGCGAAGGGCGCGTTGACTTACGGCTTCAAGCGCGTGGAGATCCTCTCCGCGCAGGCCAACGGCGTGACGCTGCTGATCCTCGCGGCGCTGATCGCCTACGAGGCGATCCGCCGCCTGTTCGATCCGCCGCACGTGCAGGCCGGGTTGATCCTGGCCGTCGCGCTGATCGGCGTCGCGGTGAACCTCGCCGCGACCTGGATGCTGGCCAAAGCCAACCGGCGGAGCATGAACGTCGAGGGCTCCTTCCAGCACATCCTCACAGACCTGTACGCCTTCATCGGCACCGCGATCGCCGCCATGGTGATCCTGCTCACCGGCTTTGAGCGGGCTGACGCAATCGTCTCGCTGCTCGTCGCGTGTCTGATGGTGCGCTCTGGGTACGGATTGGTCAAGGCGTCCGGGCGAGTCTTCCTGGAGGCCGCGCCGGAGGGGCTCGATCCCGAGAAGATCGGCTGGGCGCTGGTGCGCGAGCCCGGTGTGGCCGAGGTTCACGACCTGCACGTCTGGGAGGTCACATCGGGTTTTCCCGCGCTCTCGGCGCACGTGCTCGTCGGCCGCGAGACCGACTGCCACGCCGCGCGCCGCGGCCTGGAGCGGATGCTGCACGACGAGTTCGACCTGCACCACACGACCCTGCAGGTCGACCACCAGGTCGCTCCCCAGGGCGGCGAGCTGCTCGACATCGCGCCGCTGTCCCCTGGGGGGTAACTGGTTTCGCAGCCGGCAGCGAGCGCTTCCGCAGCCGGCGGCGAGCCGATGCGACGAGCTGTCCCGTTTGCCGGGAATGGTCGGTTAAGCGATTAGCCCACGTGGAGGGGCTTAATCGACCAAAGGAGCAGGTATGTCCCCGTCCCAGGATTTGCGCGAGCTGCCGCTTGGCCTGATCGAGCCGAACCTCGCCCAGCCGCGTCGCCACTTCGACGAGGACACGCTCCAAGAGTTGGCGGCTCGATCGGCGAGCGCGGTGTGTTGCAGCCGGTGCTCGTGCGTCCGAGTGCGGACGGTAGATACGGGCTGATCGCGGGAGAGCGTCGTTGGCGCGCGGCTCAAATCGCGGGCCTTCAGACGATCCCAGCTTTGGTGTCTGACTATGACGACCTCGCGGCGCTTGAGGCCGCGTTGATCGAGAACATGGCGCGCGAGAACCTCAATCCGATCGAGGAGGCACGCGCCTGCATGACGCTGTCGAAGGAGCTTGGCTTGACCCATCAAGAGATCGCGGATCGTGTGGGGCGTAGCGCCAGCGGGGTCTCGAACCTGACGCGCCTGCTGAATCTGTCCGCTGAGATCCTCGATCTGATGGAGCGGGGCGAGCTGGGCTTGGGTCACGGGCTTGCACTGCTGGTGGCAAAGGAGCCGCAGGTGCGTGGGGAGCTGGCTGGTAAGGCGATCGCGGAAGAATGGACGGTGCCGACACTCGAAGCTCGCGCTCGTGAGAGCAACGCCGATGTGTCCAAGCCGAGGGAGGGCCCTGTGGGGCAAAGGCTAGATTCAGGAGAAGATGTGACTGCTATGAACATCGCCAGGATTTGGGGTGATGCGGTGGGCGAGGAGGTGACGGTTCGCGCCATGTATGGCCGGAAGCTTCGGGTGGAGTTCGTCTTCGAGTCCCCTGAGGGCGCGCTCGCTGTTGGTGGACGGCTAGCTGTAGTTCCTGAGTAGGTTGGTTCATCCGGGTCCGCTTGGAGGCTGGGAGCTGCCAAGCACCCCAGTCCAAGGAGAACCGGATGAATCTGCACGCTAACGCGGCGCTCAGCTTGAATAGGCGCCGGCTGCTTTGTGAGCGAGTTGTTGATGAGGCGTGGACGGTGAGGAAGGCGGCCGATGAGCCGTCCTGGGTTTGACGGAGACTTTGATCTGACCCGGGACGGCTCACTTCGCAGGTTGGGGCTCCGTAAGGGTTGTAGGTGCATTTGCCCGTGACGGTGCCAGTTGAGCCGGTGAGGAGGCGTGTGCTGCCTTGCTGGTCGTGGTGTAAGTAGGTAGCCGTTCCGCCAGTTGAGATCTGCTCGATAGGGAGACCGTTAGGACCGTAGATGAAGCTGTAGGTCGTCATCGCTTAGGATGGACGGCAGCTCCAGGGCCGGGGCTTTGGTCCCGGTTCCCGCCGCGTTCCCGCAGAAGTTCGTTGAGCTCCTCGATCATGTGCCTCTCGGGCGTGTCGCGGCGTTTGGTGAGCCATGCCCAGTTCGTTTGCTCAATACCGATGATCCCGACCCACCTACCATCCTTGAGGCTGACCAGACACGCCCCCACCGGACTCAGCTTGAACTCTCTGATCTGATCCCACTCCAGGTCGGTCGTTCTCAACATATTCGTCACGCGAACACCACCCACAGACACACGCACACCACACGACGCAAACCGAGCCAAACCAACAGCTGCAATAAACGCAAACGCCGCGATCACGTACCCGCCGTGGCTGCGAGCTGTGGGAAGGAGCAAAACCATGATGCCGACACCCACCACCACCGCGGCACCGCACCAGCCGAACAGTACCTGTGGCCTGGACTGGTAGACACGATCTTGCGACACGGCCTCAGCAGCCATCGGAGTTTTCGCCTGATGGTCTGAGCAATCCGGCCACGAAACCTGGCAAGCCGACAAACCCGTTGACGCCCTGCCTGATACCTGCGGGCAGCAACTCGATGCCGCCTCCGAAGCCGCGGCCGCGGCACGAGCCAGGGCCGCGGCGGGAATCGCACCAGCAACGGTAGCCACCCCATTCAGCACCTGTTCGTCAGCGCTACCACCTTTTGCAGCGATCACGCCAGCATTCGCGGCACCACCGATCACGATCGCGCCAGCGCATACGCCAGCCGACGCGACGATGCACACCCCGCCAGCCGTGACCGCAACGATCTGCCCGAAATGTTCGCCGATAGCGCCCACGATTTCGCCGGTCGACGGCGTGCCGGGTATACCCAGGAAGAGCCCGGTTGGGTCGCTGTGGTTCAGCGGGTTATCGCCTGCGTAGCTGTAGGGTTCGCCGGTGATCGCCTCGAGCGGGTCTTGCGTGAGGAATTGAGCGGTCGCCGGATCGTAGGTGCGTGCGCGCATGTAGATGAGGCCCGTGTCGGGGCTGGTGTATTGGGCGTCGTAGCCGAACGGTGTCGTAGCGGTGCCTTCGCAGGTTGGCGTGCCATAGGCCGAGTACGAGCATTTGCCTTCGACTTTGCCCGTGCTGCCAGTCAGCAGGCGTGTGCTGCCTTGCTGGTCGTGATGGAGGTAGGTGGCGGTTCCCGTGCTGTTGTTGATTTGCTCGACTATCATGTGGCAGGGACCGTAAACGTAAGTTTTCGGTACCGGAGCTGCAACGACGCATGCAATCGGGCTCAATCGGCGCGTTGCATAGCCGCGAGAATACGACCATCGTCTGAATCGATCAGCTCACACACCACCTCATCGCCAGGCTCGAATTGCCATGTCTCGTCCTCGCGGTCGTATGACTGCTCAATTATCTTGTAACGACTCTCACGAAGATGCTCTGCCTGAACGGGGCGCCAAACATCAACCTGTTCATTCGCCGCTGATCGCCGCGAGCGGATCGCGACTGAGGAACTGCGCGGTCTTGGGGTCGTACTCCCGCGCCCGCATGTAGATCAGCCCGGTGTCCGACGAGGGGTATTGCCCATCGTAGCCGAGGGGCGTGGTAGCGGTCCCAGTGGAGCCGGTGAGTTCGCCATAGGGGCCGTAGGTGAACGTCGCTTCCGTTTTCCCGGTGGAGCCGGTCAGGAGGCGTGTGCTGCCGGCTTGGTCGTGATGGAGATATGTGACCGTGCCACCGCTCGAGACCTGCTCTACCGGCAGCCCTCCCGGTCCATAGATGTAGCTGTTCGTGGTGTCGCTGAGGATCAGCGGGAGTTCTTTGGTCATATCCCAGGCAAGATAGCTGGTTGTGCCTGAGATCGTCTGGGATGTACGTAGGTCTTCGCCGTTGTAGGCGTAGGAGTCTGCGATTTTGGGGACCGATTCTTTTTCAGGGCGTTCGACTGAGATCAGATTCCCGGCTTGGTCGTAGCCATAGGTGGTTGCCCCGCCTTTTTCGGGAGTCGTTTTCGTGCGCTCTCCGAGTTCGTCGTAGGCGTACGTCACGCCGGTGCCTTTTTCGAGCTCGTCCCCTTCGTTGTAGGTGTTCGTGCTCGATCCCACCGTCGTCGGGTTGTTAGCGGCGTCATATTTGTATTCGGTGCCGGATTTCGTGAGCCGGTTGTTTTCGTCGTACGTGTTTTCTGTGACTTCCGTGCCAGGCAAGCCTTTGGCAGTCGTCTTTTTGACCTGCCCGTCATTATCACGAGTGTAGAGGAGCGACGCCAGCACTTCCGTGCTTTTAGCCATCTTAACTTCGCTCATCTGATCAGCGTCGTTGTACGCGTACGTGTCTTCATCTTTGCTAGCTGTCGGGAAAACAGCCTTTTCGAGCTCGGAGTCAGCGCTGTAAGTGAATTTGGTGACGTTTGAAGACCAGTCTGTGATCTTTTCAAGCCGCCCGTCTTTATCGTAGGCGCGTTCGACGCTTTTGGTATTGGGGTAGGTGATCTTCTTCTGCTGGTTACCCAGGTTGTATTCGTATTTCACGACTTCTTTGTGGCCGTTTTCGCTTTCGGTCGAGCGGTCCTCCTCGTTGATCGGGTTATCTTCGGCGTAATTGTAAGGCGCCCCCGTCAGTTTCTCTAGCGGATCTACGCTGAGGAACTGTGCGGTGGCCGGGTCGTAGACCCGCGCCCGCATGTAGATGAGGCCCGTGTCTGTGCTGGTGTATTGAGCGTCAAACAAAGGTCCGCCGCGACCCCGTCCCTCGACGCGTTTCGACCGGGGCGTGTGCAGGGACTTCCGGCACTCCGACCCCCGGCGCATGGTTGGGCGGCGAGGGTGAAGGCCCCGGCGCGATCCTGAGCCCCCGCTGTAGCTCGCGGCCGGGCGGCTTCGGCGGCTAGGAGAGGATGCCGGGGAGCGGGCGTGTTCCTGCTGTGCGAGCACGAGACGGGACGATAGAGCCCGCGGCGGCCGACGAAACCGGTGCTGGACCAAAGGGCGAGTCCGCCGCCACATCGAAGATCATGCGAGCCATGCCCGACCCCGACCAGCCAGCGCTCGGCGCCGCCTCGCGGAGCACGTCGGCGTCCACGTCTCGCAAATCCGCCGCTATGAGGCCGGCGACTCCTCGCCCACTCTCGACGTGCTGCGTAAGCTCGCAGTCGCTCTGTCCGTCAGCGCGGATACGCTCGTTTTCGATGAGAACGAGCGAGGCCCCGACGAGGACCTGCGGCTGCAATTCGAGGCCACCGCCCGCCTCTCAGACGACGAGAAACACGTCGTCAAGGCAGTCATCGAGAGCATCCTCCTCAGCCACGAGGCCAAACGCTGGGCAGCATAAAGGAAGGGCGCCCGGCAGCCAGGTCGCCCACGCCCTCCTATTCGTTTATTGAGACGGTATGAAGTGACGGTCGATCGCCGCTCCTGATTGACTTCCCGTCTACGCGATAAACCTCAAGCTCCGTGACCCAGCCGTCAACGACATGGAGAAGAACTGTGATCGCGACGCCATCAACGTCATCAGCTATGCCCTCCACCGGTATCCGTAGTGCCGTCGGAGCAGGAGGGGCGTCACCACGAGGCGGCGCGAACCTCAGTGTGCGTGTATCTCCAACACCTTCCGCAATCACCTGAGCACCCCGCAGCTGCGCAGCGATCTCATCTCGTCCGTTGAAAGATTGCGCGAGTAGCTGACCAACCAACGCACGCTCATCGTCGCGTAGATCACGCGGCTTGCCGAGTGCCTTCAAGTCGTCAGTCGAGTGTTCACTCATGGCACCGGGTAGTAAGTCCCAATGTTGACATCTCCGCCACCGAGCCCGTAGCCACGATATTCGATCGTCTTCCCATCGACGATGACCCGGCCACCGAACGGTCCATACTCATTGCCGCGACCGGCGCTTCCATTTACCTGATCTTCGATCGCACGCTCAACCTCTTCCTGGCTGAGACCAGTGCCTTCGAGATGTCGTCCGCCATGTCCAAACGTGACTTCCCCGCACTCGCTCTCGCTCTCTCCACTCTGCGTGTTCTCATTGCTGGATTCGCCTTCGCCGCTGATCGCGTTCCACACGCTTTCGATGCCGTGCTTCGCTCCCTCGTAGGCTTCGTTCACACCTTCGGCGATTCCTTTGCCAATGGCCCGCGCGCCTTCTTCGGCGCCTGGGGGCGGGGCGCAGAACGGCCAGATGCAGGGGACGCCGTTTTCGCCGAGTCCTTCGGCTGAGAGCCCTGTCGGGTCCTCGCGGTTGAGCGGGTTGTCCTGGCCGTAGTTGTAGGGCGCCCGCGTCAGCGACACCGTTGGATCGACCGTGAGGAACTGTGCGGTGGCTGGGTCGTAGACGCGGTTGCGGAGGTAGATGAGCCCGGTGTCGCTGCTGGTGTATTGGCCGTCGTATCCGAGCGGGGTCGTAGCCGTACCTTCGCACGTCGGGGTGCCATAGGCGGCGTAGCTGCATTTTCCGGTCACGGTCCCCGTCGATCCGGTCAGCAGCCGTGTGCTGCCTTGCTGGTCGTGATGCAAGTAGAGCACGGCGCCTGTGCTGTTGTTGATTTGCTCGATCGGCAAGCCGCCAGGCCCATAGATGTAGCTGTTAGTACCGTCGCTCAGTATCAGCGGAAGTCCTTCGGCCATGTCCCATGCAAGATAGCTGGTTGTGCCCGAGATCGTCTGGGATGTGCGTAGGTCTTCGCCGTTGTAGGCGTAGGCGTCTTCGATCTTTGGAACCGATTCTTTTTCGGGCCGTACGACTGAAATCAGATTCCCGACTTGGTCGTAACCATAGGTGGTCGCGCCCCCTTTTTCAGGGGTCGCTTTCGTGCGCTCCCCGAGTTCGTCGTAGGCATATGTCGTGCCGGTGCCTTTTTCGAGCTCGTCGCCTTCGTTGTATTTATTTTCGATCGACCCCTCCTTGGTGGGATTGTTAGCCGAGTCGTATTTGTATTCGGTGGCGGTGCCGTATTTTGTGATGCGGTGGTTTTCGTCGTATGTGTTTTCCACGGATTCCGTGCCGGGCAAGCCTTTGGTGGTCGTCTTTTTGACCTGACCGTCGTTGTCGCGCGTGTAGACCAGCGATGCCAGCACTTCTGTGCTTTTGTCCATCTTGACTTCACTCATCGCGTCAGCTTCGTCATAGGCGTAGGTGTCTTCGTCTTTGCAGGTCAGTACAAGTGCGCCAGGCGCACCGCGGAGACCAGCACATCATGCTCCCAAAAGCGACCGGAGGGGTTTGCTTGCCGGTCCGCCAGCGACTACCAGCCCCGAGAGCCCGAGATGATCCAGTCGATCGGTCCCGATTCGTCCAAGTACTGAAAGCCATTTGGATTGAGGATAGGGCGTGCCGCAACAAACGGCTCGAGAAGACCCGCGACTCGTTGCCAGCCACTCGTATCTAGGACGCAACGAAACGCGAGTCCCGATCCATCGATCGGCACGACGCCAAGCTTGACGGAACTAACCTCGGCCAGTAGCGAGCAGCCATCGATGCCCTGGAACCCTAGGAGTTCCGCGATCTGGACCCCAGCCGACTCGCGGCTACCGCTGGCAGCCAAGCGCAGCGCCACCTCTCGCAATGTCCCCGCCTCAGCGGGCGACGTGCCGTAGATAAGCAGAACGGGACGCTGGTCGTCGATCGTGGCGAAGTACTCGAGCAACATCGCTTAACTCGTCAGGTCAAGCGGCGACCTTGCGCCAACACGGACGTCCTTCGCGTGCTCCTCTAGCATGGCCGCAGCCTATCCCATTCCGCATTCCAAGGAGAGCCCGGTTTGTAGTCCCAATGACCTTCCGGGAACTCTGGATGATTGCCGTAGGGATCCGGATCCCAGTGCCACTCGCCACCTTCGGGATCCCACCAGTTTTCGCCTGGCTCACTTTCTCTCGAGGCCGGACCTTTTCCCCATGTTTCAGGATCATATCCCGGGGGCGTCAGCGCAGCACTTTCACCGCCGCTTGATTCTCCTTGGGAATGCCCTCCACCACCGGTAACTTCATTCCAGATATTTTCGGCGCCGTGTCCAACTTCGCCCACCGTGTGTCCGATTTCGTGCGCGAGTTCTTTGGCGGCTTCTACCGCACGTTCGGTTTCTTTGCCGTTGGGGAAGGGGAAACAGATTCCGGGGGACAGGAGGGGGCTTCGCCTATCGATTCGCCCGAAAGGCCGCGTGGGTCGGCATGGTTCAGCGGGTTGTCGCCAGCGTAGTTGTAGGGCGCCCCGGTCACGGCCACGAACGGATCGACAGTCAGGAACTGCGCCGTCGCGGGATCGTAGACCCGCGCCCGCATGTAGATCAGTCCGGTGTCCGAGCTGGTGTATTGCGCGTCGTAGCCCAGTGGGGTGGTCGTGGCGCCTTCGCAGGTGGGGGTTCCGTAGGCACCGTAGGTGCATTTGCCGGTGACGGTGCCAGTGGATCCGGTGAGCAGACGCGTGGAGCCTTGCTGATCATGATGAAGGTAGGTCACCGTACCGCCGTTTGAGATTTGCTCGATGGGTTGACCGCCCGGCCCGTAGATATAGCTGTTCGTCGTATCGCTGAGAACCAACGGCAGTTCTTCGGCCATATCCCAGACCATATAGGTCGTGGTACCCGAAATCGTCTGCGAAGCCCTAAGCCCATTACCGTCGTAGGCGTAGGTGTCTTTGATTTCGCTGGTTTCGCCTTCTTTCGGGCGTTCCACGGACGTCAACTCACCGGCCTGGTCATAGCCATACGTCGTCGCCGGACCGGCCGTGGGTTTCGTTTTGGTGCGCTCCCCAAGTTCGTCGTAGGTGTACGTCAAGCTCGGACCCGTTTCGAGTTGGCTCCCAGCATTGTATTTGTAAGTGCCGGTCCCGATCTTCGTCGTGTTGTTTGCAGCATCGTATTCGTAAGCGACCGCGGCGCCTTTGGTCAGACGGTTATTCGAGTCGTATTCATAGGCCGGTTTTTCTTCCCCAGGCAAACCTTTCGAAGTGGTGGTTTTGACCTGGCCATCGTTATCGCGCGTGTAGACGAGCGACGCCAGCACTTCCGTGCTTTTGTCCATCTTTACTTCGCTCATCTGGTCCGCGTCGTTGTAGACGTACGTGTCTTCGTCTTTGGTGGCTGTTGGGAAGACGGTCTTTTCGAGTCGGAGTCGGCGTTGTAAGTGAATTTGGTGACGTTTGAAGACCAGTCCGTGATCTTTTCCAGACGCCCGTCTTTGTCGTAGGCGCGTTCAACGGCTTTGGTGTTGGGATAGGTGACCTTGGCCTGCAGGTTGCCGAGGTTGTATTCGTACTTGGTCTTTTCTTTGTGACCATTTTCACTTTCGGTCATCCGGTCCAACTGATCGTATTCGTATTTCGTCGTCCCGGTCCCGTCGGTCATACTCGTGCGGTCGCCGTCCTTGTCGTATTCGTATTTGACAGTCGGCGTTGTTTCGTCGGAGTAGCTGACTTCTACCAGTCGATTAGCAGGATCGTAGGTGTAGGTCGTGGTGCGCCCTTTCGGATCGGTCAAGCTCTCGAGGTTCCCAGCGCGGTCGTATTCCTTGACTGTTTTGTGTTTGAGCGGGTCAATGACTTCCGTGACCTGCTCGAGGGCGTTACGCTTATATTCCGTGACGTGTTTATTGCCATCCGTCTGCTTGACCACCTGTCCGGCGCCATCGTATTCGGTTTCCGTGACAGTTTTGTTTGGCGCTTCGACCTTGGTCGGTTCGTTGTCGGCACTGTAGGTGTACTTCGTTTTGTGCGAGTTGCCGTCGATCATCGTTTCGACGTTGCCGTCGCCGTCGTAGGTATATTTCGTCGTGTGCCCGAGCGGGTCGGTGACCTTCAGCGGCCGACCCTGCGCGTCGCGTTCGATTTTGGTCGTGAATTTCGACGCTTCAGCACCTTCCGCGTTCCCGCGGGGACTGACAGTCGCGGTCTCCTGGGAGTTTTCGTTGTATTCCCAGGTGCGCTTGTTGGTTAGGGGATCCGTTTCGCTCGTGCGATCGCCTTTGCCGTCGTAGCCATATTTCCAGACGCGTTTCAACGGGTCTTCCATGCTTTCCAGTTCGCCGTCGGCACTGTAGATGTATTTCGTCGTCTGGGTCGTGGAGCCGGGCGCGGGCCGGGAGATCGTTTCCGGATTGCCGTGCGCTTCGCGTTTGATCGTCGTGACCTCACCCTTCGGCGTCGTGATCGTTTCGACATCGTGCGTCGAATCGTACGTCCATTTTGTTTCGTTGCCGTTTGCGTCCAGTTCGCTCGTGCGATCGCCCACGCCATCGTAAGTGTAGGTCGTACTATGGGCATCGCCGTCGGTCCGGCTGACGAGTGCGGTCGCTCCATCGTAAGAGAAGGTTTCGCTGACTTCAGCGGACGTCCCATAGCCACGGATAATCGAAGTGAGCTCGTGAGCGGCGTTGAAAGACTCCTTGGTAACCGCGCCAGTGGCGTGGTTGGTAATGATCGTCAGCAACGGTTCAGTTTCACCGAGGTATTCAAAGCTCAGCGTGCGCCCGGCGGGATCGGTCTGAGAGATGTCCTTGTGGGCGCTGCTGTATTCGTTGGTCGTTTTACCGCCACGCCCGTCGGTCATTGTCGTGAGCTCGTGCGATGAGTCGTATTTGAACTGCCAACGTAGGCCCGTTTCGCCAGGCTGCGTCACGCTCTTGAGGTTCCCGCCTTCATAGGTGTATTTCACGACGTGTTTCATCGGATCTTCGGTGCTTTCGACCAGACCTTCACCGTTATATTTCAGTTTGATCGTGCGACCAACCGGATCGGTAATCGTTTCCAGATGACCGGCTTCGCTGTACGTAAGCGTCGTCGCGTTACCGTCACGATCGGACTCGCTCAGCAGACGGCCACTCGAGCTGAAATGAAACGTCTGCTGACTGGGAAGCGTGTACGAAAAAGTTTTGTCACTGTTTACGACAAGCTTAGACTCTCCCCAGTTCGACGGCGTCAATTCACCCGGCGCTTCAGGATTACCTTTGAAGAGCACCGTGCTCCCGTTGGCTTGATCGACCGTCACCGTTTTGGCAGGTACGCTGATCACGAGATGATCGCCAAAAGTACTGCTCCAGCCGTAGCCAAACGGACCATGTTCGCCTCCCGCGGCGGCCTGTGAGTTATACGTACGCGTCAAATCCAAGCCGACACCGCGCCCGCCGACCGCCAAATCGGTCTGCGTCTCGGAAAGATTCCCGGTCGCGCAGTTGACAGGGTCACCCTTACAGAAGGGAGGGTGGTTCGGGTCGTTGGGATTGCCGGGTCCGAGTTCTTCGCTTGGTGATGGCACCTGTGTCGGGTTTGGACCTTCTCCAGTCGTCAGGTTCCTCAGCCACTTGCTTAGTGTTTCGTTTTCTGAATTTTCCAACATCGCCTTCAATGCTTTTTCGATCGCTTCAGAGTTCGGCACCGGCGAAGGTTCGACCTCTTCGATCACGTACGCCGCGGTCTGACTGCCATAATCTTCAGGAGGCGAGAAGTGAAACGGCTGTGTGCGCAGCGCCGCGATCTCATTCACCTTTTCCCCGGGGTGTTTACCCAGGAAACCCTCTTCGCAGAGCCCGAACACCTCGATGAGTTCGGCCCATCCCGCCCATACTGGTGGCAGCGTCGTGGACCCGTGACAAGTTTCCAAGGGCTTTTCCTGATATTCACCGACAATCGTGCCCGTACAGCCATTCCCGTAAGCCACATACGTCCAGCCCGGTGTGGATGGCTCGTTGCTAGAAGGCACTTCCGGATTTGGGGTTCTGCCAAACAGCCTGCCGGGAGGGAACAGATACTCGTGGTACTGTTCGGCCCGCCCGCAAAAGCGTTCCGATGTCGCTTCCGGTGAGAGCCCTTGCGGCAAGCCCATCCACTTGTCGATAGCACCCCGCACGTGCCACCCGACCTCAAACGCGCTGGTGCCGACCGCAGGACCACTCAGAGTATTCAGCTGATTAACTTCACTGCTGAATTCCGACAGCGATGGCCACAATTCGTTGGAGGTCTCGAAGCCCCCCAGCGAATCCCAGATTTCCTGCGCGGCGAACGGATTCGGCATTGACCCGTGCTCGGAAGTCCAGAGACTGCCACATCCTTCAGCGCAAGGTAGAGGATCTTTGACCGAGCTGTTGCGATAGATCCATTCGGTGATCTCAGGCAGCTTTTCGAGCTCGGCCGGACTGAGGGCTTCGGCACCCGCTCTCGGAGCAGCAGCAAGCCCGATGACGCCAGCCACCCACAAAACCGCAATCCCGAGGGCCAGGGGGCAAGCCATACGGCCCCGGCACGGAGTCACCCGGCCCAGAGGGGGGAGCTTATGCATGATGTCGGCGCACGATCTGAATTGCTATCACCGCTCCGAGGAAGATCGTATCCCATAAAGATAGATAGATTGGATTGCTCGAAAAGCTCTTCATGCATTTTGCGGCTTTTGCTCATGCTGCCGAGCCAGACGCCTGTGAGCTTGCCTCGAAGGATTGTGCGCTGCTGGTCTTACTATGGTCAAGGTGAGCGCCGCGACCCCAGCTGTACCGCACCTGACCGTGGCCGAACGAGTGGCTCGCGGTAAGGCTGCGCGGGCCGAGGCGCCACGCTCCAGGCACGCCGACTTCGAGCCGTCGCGGCGACGCGCTGATCCGGTCGGGCTGCTCGAGCGCCAAGCCAAGACTCGCGTGCCCGAATTGGTGCCGATCCGCTACGGCCGGATGCTCGTCTCACCATTCGCTTTTTATCGGGGAGCGGCGCTGATCATGGCCAGCGACTTGGCGGCGACGCCGCACTCTGGGTTGACAGCGCAGTGCTGCGGTGACGCGCACCTGTCGAACTTCGGTGTGTTTGCCTCACCCGAGCGGCGTCTCGTGTTCGACGTCAACGACTTCGACGAGACGCTCCCTGGGCCTTGGGAGTGGGACGTCAAGCGCTTGGCCGTGAGCATGCTGATTGCGGCGCGCGAGAACGGCTTCGCCGTCAAGCACCAGGATCAAGCGGTGCTCGACACCGTCACTGAATATCGCACCGCGATGGCGCGTTTCGCCGCGATGAAGAACCTCGACCTCTGGTATGCCCATCTGGATATCGAGAAGACACTCGAAGAACTTGGTTCTCAGCTCAAACCAAAGCAGGTCAAGTGGACCCAGAAGACCCTTGCCAAGGCGCGCACGAAGGACAGCATGTCGGCCTTCTCCAAACTTTGCCACGTCGTGGACGGTGAGACCCGCATTGTCGCCGAACCGCCACTGATCGTGCCGATCGACGATCTTGCGCAGGGCAGCGAACGAGAGGAAATGTTTGAGGGGCTGCACGAGCTGGTGCGCTCCTACCGCGAGACGCTGGAGTACGACAGGCGCGTGCTGCTCGAGGAGTTTCGCCTCGCCGACTTCGCGCGCAAGGTCGTCGGAGTGGGGAGTGTCGGCACGCGCGCCTGGATCGCGCTGCTGCTCGGCCGTGACGGCCAAGACCCGCTGTTTCTGCAGATCAAGGAGGCGCAGGCGTCGGTGCTCGAGGAGTTCCTCGGCCCGAGCGAGTTCGAGAACCACGGCGAGCGCGTCGTCGCCGGACAGCGGCTGATGCAGGCCTCGAGCGACATCTTCCTCGGCTGGCTGCACGTCGAGTCCGGGTTCGACGGCCAGGAGCGGGACTTCTACGGACGCCAACTCAAGGATTGGAAGGGCTCGGCGGAAATCGAGCAGATGCGCCCCGCGGGCCTGGCGGCCTACGGCCGGCTGTGCGGCTGGACGCTGGCCCGTGCGCACGCCCGCAGTGGTGATCGCATCGCGATTGCCGCCTACCTAGGCAAGGGCAGCGTCTTCGACCACGCGATCCTCGAGTTCTCACGGTCCTATGCAGAGCAGAACGAGCGCGATTACAAAGCCCTGGTTGATGCGGTCGAGTCCGGCAGGATCACCGCCGAGACAGGCCTTTGATCCTGACTACTCGACGGGCCGCGCGCGTCAGGGCTCAATGCTTGGGAACAACTCCCGCTTGGCCGCCGCGTACTCAGCATCGGTGATCGCGCCCCGGTCATGCAGGGCCGCGAGTCGCTCGAGCTCGCCGGCCTTGGAAGGAGCGTGGGACGCCGCCGGCGCCATCTCGGCCCGGGCGTGGCTGATCTTCTCGCCCAGAGTGTGAGCGTACTCGTGTAACGAGTCGCGTATCGGTACCGCCTCGGCGTCAGGGAACTCTCGGGCGATCTGGCCGCGTAAGACATGGGTGCCCACGAAGGCAAGGACGACGAGGAGCAGCATCGGCCACGGGTCGCGGGTAGCTGAGATCGGTCCCCAGATGAACAGCAGGGCAAGCAGCCCTGCTGTGATCCAGTAGGCAAGGTCCCGGTGCTCGCGAAAGTGAGGCGCCAGGAAGCGCCGGGCGGCGAGCGCCCGGCGCGCCGGTCCCGCGAACCATGCCGCGAGGATCACAGGGACGCCGATGAAGATCGCGCCGCCTGCGACCTGCACCAGCAGCGAGGTGGCCACCGAATATGAGTCGTTGGCGGCTGGTTCGACCGAGGCGTCGGTGGTGATTGCCGAGACGAGCTGAGCCTGGCCGATCTTGCGCGCGACGAGCACGAAGAGGCCGGCGAACAGGAGGCTCAGGCCGACCCACATCAGCGTGCGCCGCCGATGTCCGCGAGCCAGGAACACCGCCCAGGCGTAGAGCGCGAGCGCGAGGATGGTCAGCCACACGGCCAGCTCGTGCAGCGCTTTGGCCATGTTGCGCACCAGCCCGAGCTGACTGGAGGTGATGACCTTCAGGCTCGCCACCGAGGCCGGCAGTTTTTCCGCTGTGTTCGAAGGCAGGCCGAGACGATCGGCGAGATCGGCAACGATCTGGCGCAGGTCGAGTGAGACGGTGCCGCCGTGGATGTGCGCATAACGGCCGCGACCGTTGACGATCGTGACCAGAGTCTGATCGGCCGCGTAGTTGGCCTTCCTCCATACGTCCTGCACCACCGGCGTGGCGAGCGCCCGCTCGGCGCCCTGTTCGGCGACGCTGTGCAGCGCCCCCGAGAGTGGACCTGCGAGCGGTGCCAGTTGGCTGGGCAGCCCCGACTGGAGCTGGGCCGGCACGTTGACGTTCGCGTACAGCTGGTCGACCAGGTAGCCGGCCAAGGCGGAGCGGATCGTTTCCTTCTGCAGCAAAGCGGTGCTCGTCCTCGACCAGTTGGTCGGGTTCAGGAGCTGCCGATTGGCCCAGATCGCGAAGATCGCCAGCACCGCGAGCAGCGTGGCGAGCGCGAGGATCACGCGCACGAAGATGCGGTGAGCCCCGCCGGCTGGCGGGGCATTGGGAGGGGTGTCGGCTCCCTTGACCGTCTCCTCAGCGTCCTCGACCACCAATGGCGAGCCTACCAGGGGCGCACCGCACCGGCGAGCTGCTCGACAGAGCTGATTGTCCCGTTTGCCCGAAATGGTCGGTTAAGGGATCAGCCCACGGCGGAGCCCGCCATGCAGGCCTCGTTGAACTCACGGCGACTGGATAGAGGATGACCGATCAGCCAACAGCAGTGCATGAGCCCGCACCCGATGCTAACGAGCCCAAACGCACAAGGCGCAAAGTCGCTGTTCCCGTTGTGATCCTTGCCGTGGTTGCATCCATCGCCTGGGGGATTCCGATCGCGAACGGGTTCCATTTTGGATGCAACCCCCTAGCTGGGGATAAGTTCAGGGAAGCTCGGCTGGGGATCGAAATGTGCCGAGGCGAAAACTCCTCAGAACGCTCTCAGAAGGAGACCGAAGCGCGAGTAAAGGGGGAAGTTGAACAGGGAGAACAGCGGGCAACAGAAAAGAAGGAAGCAGAAGAACAACGAGAAGAACACGAAAAAGAAGAAGCCGAACGGCCCAAAAAAGAAGCAGTAGAACGAGCTGAAAAAGAAAAGGAAAAACAGGAGCAAGAAAAGGAAAAAAAGGAAAAGCACGAACAAGAACAGATCGAACGGGAACAGCAGAAGACGCAGGAAGCAGATGAACGCCAGATCCGTGAAGAAGAGCGAACAGAACGAACCAGCAGCGATTAGCGGCGTGGGAAGACTGATTGCTGGAGAAGCGGGATGGACCTGCCCGGCCTTCCAGTCGGGGTGATAGGGGGAACTCGCAGGGTTAGATCCCTGCGACGGTGCAGAGCACCGCCGAGGATCCAGCCCCCGCGCGAGGGCGGTTTGGCCTACTGGGTCTTCTCAGAGGCGTCGACCGGAATCGAACCGGTGTAGACGGCTTTGCAGGCCGCTGCGTAGCCACTCCGCCACGACGCCTTGTCTGTCGCCAGCAAGCCTATCGAGCCGCCTGCCTGATCCCTGGCCGGCCCGATCTCTCGGCGGGCCCGCGCATTTGATTTATCAAGCATTTCCCTCTCCGTTAACCACGCTTTTCGAGCGCATTAGCACCCCTACAGCGAGTGGGCGCATGATGGTCTGATCCCAACAGACTTGGAGGTGGCCCGTGAAGCGTCTACTACCCATCCTGCTAGCGGCACTCGTCGGAGCGGCAACCGCGAGCGCGGCGGCGCTCCTGTTGGGCATTGGCGCTCAACGCTCGACCCCCACAACGGGCACAACCACCGCCTCGGGCAAGGCCAGCTCGGCCTCGGGCACGCGTCGTGAGGTGGCCTCCACGACACCCACGGCCACCCAGATCTATCAGCGCGACTCCACGGGCGTCGTGTCGATCAAGGCCGTCACAGCTGAGGGAGAGGACAGTGGCACAGGCATCGTGCTCAACGAACAGGGCTTGATCCTGACGAACGACCACGTCATAGCGGGAGCGAGCAGCATCGTTGCCGGCCCCGGCAAGTCCTCCAGTGTGACCCGCACCGCGACGCTCGTCGGCGAGGAAGCCAACGACGACCTCGCGCTGATCAAGATCGACCCCAAGGGCCTCGGCCTGAAGCCACTGACCCTGGTGAGCTCGAGCTCCGTCCAGGTCGGCGACCCGGTGTACGCGATCGGCAACCCATATGGTCTCGACGAGACCCTCACCCGCGGTATCGTCTCGGCGCTCAATCGCGAAATCGCCGCGCCCGACGGCGCGAAGATCACCGGCGCGATCCAGACGGATGCCGCGCTCAACCCCGGCAACTCCGGTGGTCCGCTGCTCAACGAACAGGGCGAAGTGATCGGCGTCAACTCGCAGATCGCAAGCGACGCGGCCCAAACCGAGGGCTCCCAGCCCGGGAGCACCGGCGTCGGCTTCGCGATCGCCTCGAACCTGGTCGCCGCGGTGGTCAAGAAGATCCAGGCCGGCGAGGGCGTCTCCTCCGCCTCGGTCAGCCAGAGCGCCGTTCAGGGCGCGGTCCAGACCGAAAGCGGCTCCGGCTCCGGCGGTGAGACGCAGTCGCCGTATGGCGAGCGCTCACCGTATGGCTCGCAGAGCCCTTACGGCGAAGTCGAAACGGGCGGCACGGGCTCGTCGGCGGGTGGCGCGGCGGGCTCTGAAAGCGAAGCCGGCTCCGCTGGTTCGGGCGGCGTGGCAGGCGGCTCCGGCGAAAGCGGCTACTACGGCGCGGAAGCGGCCGGCGCTGGCCGCGAAGGCCAGGTGGTGATCGTCCCCTGAGAGCACAGGGCGCGTTGATAGGCTTGGGCGGTTCCCAGGGCGATTAGCTCAGCTGGGAGAGCGCCGCCTCGACAAGGCGGAGGTCACTGGTTCGAGCCCAGTATCGCCCATCGAAGCCTGGTGGCCGGACATGTCCGGACATGTCCGGCCAGCACTGGAGATTCGCCCGGCCAGGGCTGGCCAGCGGCGGACATGCGCGGACGCGGTTTGCAGGGGTTTTCCGACCTCGATCCTGCCAATAGGGGGAAAATAGGGGGAAAGCTCAAGCGCAATAGGGGGAAAACGCGGCGTGAGGGGCCTGCCTGCTTGGGGGCGCGACGGTAGACGATTCGAATCCAGCTGTCTTGGCTGCAAGCATCATTTGCCTATATCATTTCTGTTATACTGATACGTATGCGTGCGCGTGACATCGTCGTCATTGCCCGCCGCCGAGCGGGCCTCACTCAGCAGGAGCTTGGGGGGCGCCTGGGCACCTCGCAGGTGACGGTTGCGCGGTGGGAGAGTGGTGCGACCGAGCCCAAGTTCGAGACGGTGCAGGAGGTGGTGGCGGCGTGTGAGCTCGATTTGACGCTCGGGCTTGCCACGGCGGATGAGGGCTCGTGGACGTCTCTGATCTACGAGCAGCTCGGGCGCGAGCCGGCGGAGCGGATCAGACACCTGAGCCGCGACCGCTTCGATCGCGTCGCGGCGCTTGGGCTTGTCGGAGCCGTTGGTCTGCGGGCGATTGTGGTGGGGGAGGTCGCCGGGGCGCTGCACGGGTGGCCGTTGATCCTCAGTGATGAGGGGACGCTTGATCTCGTGGTGCACCCCGAGGATCGCGTACTCGCCAGGGAGACGGTTCTTGCGGCATCGGCGGCACCAGGTCGCATCCGTCTGCTTGACGCGCCCCCCGGCACTTACGGCTTTGCCGACCTCGCACGCGCCGCAACCGAGGTCACGATCGGCGGGAGCACAGTCGAGGTGGCGGGGCTCGTCGACCTGTTGCGCATAGCGCTTACCGACCCCGCGTCGTACAGCCAGCGGTTCGCACTTGCCCTCGATGCGACGCTGCAGCTCACCGCACGCGGTTCGAGCCCCACGGAGAACAAACCCACGAGCTTGCGAGCGCGTCGCGCTCGCGCTGATGAATGGCTGGCCAGGCAGACCCGATAGACCTCGGGCGTGAGACGCTGCTGCGTTTACTGCGCGAGGGGAACGTGCGGTTCGTGGTCATCGGTGGCGCTGCGCTGCAGAGTCACGGACAGAGCTATAAGACCGAGGACATCGATATCGCGCCCGACCGGGCGCAGCAGAACCTTGAGCGGCTTGCCGACGTGCTCAACCGTATGGAGTGCAGCCTGGAGGTCGATCCTGCTCATCCCGAGAACGCCGTGTTGCTCCCGCCTGACTACTTCACCGCGAGCGTGCTCGCACAGGCCACCGTGTGGAACCTGCGCACCGTCCACGGCAAGCTCGACCTGACGCTCGCGCCCAGTGGCTTCCCGGAGGGCTACACGCAGTTGATCACCGACGCCGAGCAGCGCCGAGTCGCCGCGACGACGATCACCGTGGCCGTCGCGAGCCTTGCCGACGTCGAGCATTCCAAGCGCACCGCCGACCGTGCCAAGGACCGCGCATACCTCCAGCAGGTCGGGCGGCTCGGGCCGTCCCAGCCGACGGCCGAGACGCCGGCGAGCGCACCGTCGATCGCGCACGACCTGCTCCGAGCCTACGCGCGCCGTGAGGAGCTGCGCGCCGCACGTGCCGAGATCGCCAGTTCGCAGATCACGCGACGTGACCGCGCACGCGCTCTCGCATACGACCTCGGCCTCAAGGCGATCGACGAGGAGATCGCGGCGCTCGAGCAGAGCAACGGCGGTCCACTCAGCGCGCAGCAGCACGCCGAAGTCGAACATCCAGACCTCGGGTAGTGGACCGATTGAATCGAACCGGCGCGCGTTAGGGGGAAACGTCGGGCAACTACCGCGCAGGTTCGGGGGATTCTAGGGGGAAAGCTGTGCCAAAAGGTGCCGATTTGCAGGGGATGTCCGCGACTTCGAACCAGTATCGCCCATTTTGGACCACTGGTTCGATTGGCCGGACATGTCCGGCCAGCACTGGAGATTCGCCCGGCCAGGGCTGGCCAGCGGCGGACATGGCCGGACAGGAGCGGCCACCATTTGCAGGGACTTTCCGACCTCGGTCCTGCCAATAAGGGAAAAATAGGGGAAGAGCTCAAGCGCAATAGGGGAAAACAGGGGGACGAGCCTCGAACCACCGGTGTCTGTCCGAACTGTGCGCATCCCGGACCATCCAAGCTCGAAGCTGGCCTTGACACAACCTCTTGAGTTGGCTGTAATGCAACCTGTTGGGTTGCGGCTATCTTGATTGATCATGCGACAGATCACGATCACACAGTTCAACTTCGAACCGGACCTCAGGACGTTCGTCGGACAGGTCATGGCGCTCGTCGACCTCGATGCCGATGGGGTCCACGACGTGCGCGGTAGCGCCCACTATCTCGAGATCCCGGTCACGGACCTCGCCAGCGGTCGCTCGATCCGGGTCGCTGATGATCCCATGCTTTGGTCAGATCTCCTCTCTGAGACGATCGGCTATGGCGATATCGAGGTAGGCATCGAGGATTCGGTCAAGGTCTCCTCCGATCAACTCCGCTTCGAGCCGGACATCGTCGCAACCGAGGCTCTGAGCGCTCTTGTCCACGAGCGCTAGTGCCGCGTACCTCGACATCGCCACTGGATTCTGCGGCGGTCGGGGCGGCCATCCGTCAAGCGCGGATCGCTACGGGCATAACCCAGACCGCGCTCGGCGAGCGACTCGACGTGACTGCGGCCTACGTTCACAAGCTCGAAGCCGGACGTGGCAACCCGACGATCGGCATGCTCGCGAGAGTCGCGCGTGCGCTCGACGCCGAGCGCTCCGTCGTGGACTTCCCGCTTCGGCGCAAAGCTCCACCGGAGCGCGCCTATGGCCTGCTCAGTCGCTAGCATCGCGAACGTCCGCGTATGAGGAGCATCACGCGCACCCAGCTCCATTAACGACGGCGAGCGACGCTCGTAGGCGTGGGTTGGGGGCCGTAGAACGCCCGCAAATGGCCGCTATGACGACGATCGCGCCGCCCTTTCTAATCCGTCGTGGTGCCATGCGACGATCAACACATGCCCGAATTCCCGATCAACGTCGTCGCTTCCTACGAGCCGACCGAGCCGATGGCGCCTCCCGAGTATCCGTTGTTCGATGCGGGCCCGGCGTTGAAGGTGCCCGACGCCACGCGTGATGCCCTGCAAGCCTGGGGCGAACATGTCGTCAAGCAGCAGGGTCACGACGGGCTTCGCGTCACGAACATGGCCTGGGAAGAGGATGGTTCGCTTCTTCCGGCTCGCCTGACGATGACAGTTACATGCGAGGTCGAAGCGCCAACGGAGTGGGATGCCCGCGCCGATGCGCTGTCATGGTTCCATGCGGAGTGCGAGGCCTCGGCCCTTCCGGATCTTGAGTCCGTAGTGGCGAACGCCGAGTAAACCGCGACTGGGACCGGGGTGTCGTCTTGCTCGCCGCCGATCAAGCGCCACACCTCATTCCGCCGGCATAAACAGTCAGCGGTGCCGGCGATCGGACCCGTCACAGCGTCTTGAAGGCGGCCGCCGGCCGGCGGGGAGCGACCTCCTGTCGCCATTTCCATTGATAGCCGCGAGCTTGTCCGAATAGCCGTGCTGCTGCGCGTGGTGGCCCCACTACGGCGTCCGCCTCGTTCATCATGAGTCTAATTTCCGAGCACTCCCAAAGACGTGCGTAATCTGTTGCAAACTCATCGAGTATTCGTCCAACTCCCATTCGGCGGAAGGTTGGCCACACAAACAGCTCGGGGGCCTCGATGACGTTGGGCGGGAGGTATCGAAAAAAGGCCCAGCCCATCTTCAGGCCAAACCCGTTGGCTATCTCGACGCAAGCGACGACTCGTTCTGTCCAAGGCGAGTGCAACTCGTAGACACACGTTTGCCAGTTGTCATCATCGGCAATCCGAAGGCGTCCTCGGAAGCGAGGGTTCTCAACAAGGTAACGGCGTCGCAGGTCGCGCTTCGACAGGTTTTCGACTCGGGCAAGCTTCGCGCTTGTTAGCCCCCACCGGGCGCGACGTGTCACCGCTGCGTCAAAGAAGTAGCGCTGGAGGTATTCGAACGGCATCGTCCCGTAGCCGCGATTACCCCAATTCGGTCCCCACGAGTTTATGAAGCTAATGATGGCTCCCGAATCTTTGTAACCCGTGAGTAGCACAGCATGAAGGCCGATGGAGCGATCACCGGGGGTGGGCATCGGTATTTCGCCGAGTGGTGCCTTGTACCACGACTCAAACGCCTCGACCACGATGTGAATGTGGTCAGCATACGCTTTCGATATCCCAAGACCCTCGCTCCAACGCGCCGACTCGAGCAGCAGGCGCTGGGCCTGCTCTGCATCAGGCAACATCTCGTAGTAATACTGGCGGTGAAAAGGTCTAAACGTGAACATGGACGACCTCTGGGCCATGATGAGGTGACTCCCGTTTACGCGCGGCAGGCCATCAATCGCCTTTACGACGAAGAAGCCTGCGTTCCGATCTTCCAGCATCGACAATTGAGATACGAACTGCGCGTGGCGGCCACCGCGACGCGCCAAGCACGACGGCTTACACTTGCTGCTCGGCCCGTGGGTGTGCAGATCAAACCCCATCCTGGCTCTCCACATCAGCCAGCGGGGCCAGCATTCATCGCAAAGCGCGACGCACTGCGACGGGTCGAAATCCGCTTCGCGCGGACGTGAGAGGAAGAGCCGACCACGTCTGGCCACAGGTGACGCGACGTGGGTCACGGGCGTGGCGCCGCATACCACACAGTCCCTCGCTTCTGCGAATGGTCCGAGCGCGAGGTTGAACGTTTCGCGGTCGATCAGTCGTTGGTTCATTACGAACGTCATTGCGCTCGACGCTACACGATGGCCGCGGCGATGCCACGTAAGCAGCCTCGTCTAACCCGGCCAGTTGGTCCAGACGTGTTGCTCGAACTTCTGAGTCGAACCGCGCGAAAGCCATGCAAGGAACAACCCGATGAGCAACTGAGCCAAACCGATGAGCCATCCGTTGGGATGGTCGAGGAAGGCGAACACTCCACCGCCGATCAACGAGTTCATGGTGAACGCGCCCTTTGCTTGGGAGCTTTCGATTTTGCCAGTGGCGCACCAGCGCGCGACGTGCTCGCAGTTGTAGCCGAACACGTTGTAGGTCGTCGGCGGAGGGTTGTCGAGCAGCCACAGTGCTCGTCGGACGGCGGCGGCACGATCCAACTCGTCGTGTGGCACGACCTTGACCCGACCACCTTTAGCGAAGTCGGTAAGGGATGCGTCGTGGATCGAGGCATGCGGCTTGTCCTTGATCCGGCCGCCGAACTGCACGACGGCACCATTCCCGACGTAGCAGCCATGGTGGTGGTAAAAGCCGCGATCGACGTGCAGCTCGTCGCCTGGTTCGATGGTCACAGAGTCGTCCGACATGGCGTCCGATGATGCCCCGCGACGATCGACCGCCCGAATGGGCGAAGGTGCCGATAAGCTTGACCGCTCGGTGTTGCCAGCGGAGGTCATTAGCATCGCGGCCCTGGTGGTTGCGGTCTATGCGGTAGTTATCAGCCGACGGGCGTTGCGCTACGAAGAACGGCGGGACCGTGAGCGCGGCGAAGCGAAGGTCTCGGTCAGCTTCCGTCACGCTACTGCGCTCAGGTTCGGCGACAAGGCGACGGAGGATGAACTCTATTACGAGTTGACCATCAACGTCATCAACGAAGGATCGTCGCCAGAGTTCGTCAAGACGCTGTGTGTGGAGCCGGCCGCTGGGGGCGAAGGCGTGGACATCTCGCCAGGATCAGACGAAGAACTGAAGCCACGGTCACGCTGGCCCGTCCGCGTCGATGCTGCCGACATACCCCGACCCGACGATGGATTGGTGGCGATCGTTCACCTGGCGAGCGGACATGAAGTCCGATCGCCCGTGGAACACCTCATCGACGGGATGTTGGACGACACCGACGACGACGAAGCGCACTGAGCCTCGCGTGGTTTGGGATGGCGCCGGATGCGTTCGCACAGCATTTCGCCTCTTGCCTTGCGTCCGCTACTGCCAACCCGCGCCGTCAAGCGTTACATGTACCCCCGGCTCCACACGATTCACAGCGCCGCCGCATTCTTGGCTGACACCGTCTTTCGTCCGGACGACTCGGCACGTAACACCAACTGCGGGCTCGTACCGGCGGATGTCGGGAATGTCGAACGTGGTCGAGAAAAACAGCTCCGTGCATCCACCAGGAAACTGAGGCTTGGTTTCGGTCGGCTCTCCGAGGCTTATCATGGCTGGCACGTCAGCGTCGGAAATGACTTCGTAGTCCCACATCGCGGCACGACGATACCAGCTTGGACGGACGGCCAAGCGCCGCCGTAAACAGCCGCTATGCAGGCTGGGATGGTGCCCGGTTACGTTGCGTGCAACACGGCATGATGGTCGGTTGCCGTGGTGGTGATTCTTGTATGAGAACCGGCGTTGGGATCGTCACATTGCGCATGACGGGCGTTGGACGCTGCGAAGCCATGATGGTGAAAGCTAGGAGCAGCGCCGTCAGCAACATCGTCATGACCGTTGCCACCGCTGTCACCTTCGTCCACGCATCAACCTTCGGGTTGCTGGGCTGACTGGCGCTTCCGTTGAGGTTGTAGATGTTGGTGGTGTTGAACATAACGGTGTTGGGATGTCTTCAGTAGTTACTCTGCGTTCCCACGGCTTTGCAGGCACCACAGGGTTAGAGGTATCACCGAATGGAAACAGCGTTCTGGTGCTCAACGTTTATACGACGAGGGCAGTGAGAAAAATAAGGAGGGGGAGTTGTTCGAGGGCTGCGGAGTCTTTCTGCATGCCCTCGCACGCGGCCATCTGCGTCACTCGACCGGCCTCGTAGACGAATTACGCATTGAGTGCGGCAGGCCGATCCCGTCGAGACGCACACATAAAACTTCTATTTGTGTGTGCTACGGCGCTTCCGGTGCTTGCGGTCGCACTCTCAGCGCAAGTAGAAGTCCCACCCCAATCCAGCGCGCGCCGGCTCGTGCTCGGGCCGGGGTGGCGGTGGGCTTGCTGTACTGCTCAGCGGGGTAGATTGTGGCGCTGTACAGTCGGTAGGCATCTCGCGCACGCGCTCGCCGGCGGGTCTGCTTAGCCCTCTCGCTCGACCTCGACCTCGGGGTCCTCGGGCGTGTCGGTCCGGTTCAGGTAGGCGAGATACAACTCAAGGTAGATCCCGCCGTAGAGCGGAAGCAAGTCCTTCCGTACCCGCTTAGGGGTCAGCCGGCCCCCTTTCCAGCGCGGCGGGTAGCTACCGGGCTTCGGTCCTTTATTAGGGCCGAGTTCGGGCGCGTCGAGGGCCCAGGTATGCCCAACGCGGTTGCGCAGGCCATTTAGCTCGACAAGCTCCCGGTGGCGCTCGGCGGTGATTGCCCCGAGCCGCGCCGATAGGTCGATCAGGTCACCCGACTTCATGGCTTTGACGTAGGCGATGTCCTTGTCCGCGTCGAGCACTGAATGCTCGGCTATACGCTCATACAACGCTGACTTGAGCAGGTCCTCGATCGCTAGATGCAGGTCGAAGATGATCAGCCGGATTGCGTTTTCTCGAAAGTCCTCGGCCCGCAGATAGCGGTCCTCACCGGTGTTGGGAAGAAGTTCAGGTCTAGTAGTTCCCTGCCTTCCCGGACAGCCTGCGGCTCCTCCTCAGACAAACCTCAGCCCTCCCGTTCGACCATCACGGCCAGCTCGGCTTCGGGCGTTGCGTCATCCACGCTGAGCACCCGCCCTATGGCGTGCAGAGTAGCTCGGCCATACGCATGTTGTGGAGACCGAAGACCTCCTCAATCGTCCGGGCATCCAAAGTCAGATCAAGATCCACAACTTCGATCAGGTCGTCCTCCGTCACCCTCGGATCACCGAGCGCGAAGCGCCCCAGCGTGTCGCCAGCCATTTCCCGGAGGATGCTGGCGTCATTAGACATGAGCAGAAGTCTACGCCCGCCATCGACGGAGTATCGGAGGTCTCCCCTTGGCGGTGTGCGTGCCGGTACGCTTTCGCCTGATGCGATCAGGGTATCGAGGCGCGCTGGGCGCGGCCGTGCTGTTGGTCGCTGCGGCTGGGTCCGGCTGCGGCGCGGCGTCGACAAGGACCGTGACCGTAGCGCGCATGATCACAACGCGGCCCCAGACGACGGCGGTGCACATCTACGCTCCATTCAGCGCTTCGGAAGATCCCGTGGTTTCGGTTGGCCGCACGGTTAGCGGTTACTGCTGGACGTCGTCCGATGCGGCAGGCCGGAGCGACGCCTGGCGCTGCATGACCGGGAACTACATCTACGATCCGTGCTTTGCCGCGAATCACGCCGCCCACTTTGTGCTGTGCCCGGAAGGCGGACCGTGGGGCAAGGTCATGCGCATGAATCTCACACGCGAACTGCCAACCTTGGAACCGCATAGCCCCGAACCGTCGCCCACCACCGAACCGGCGTGGGCAGTCGAACTGATCGGCGGTGCGCACTGCGTGCTGCTGGAGGGCGCCGGGAACGTGCACGCCAACCTTCGGGAAAACTACAAATGCTCCGACGGCGTCACGCTCTACGGGGACGCGAACCATGCGAGCGAGCCGTGGACCATCTTTGGCCGCCAAGGCTCAGCCGGGCAGCTAACGCCCGAGACCGTCACCGCGATGTGGTATTGACGCTCGCGCACCAGGTCCGCGCGGCTTCGCGGTGAGCCAAATCGAGGGCCGTAGGCGTGGCGCCTAGAGGCGCACGGCACAATGTCCATATGACCCTGACAGCAGCGAAACGGCTGGACCTCAAGAAGCAGATCGCGAAGACGCTCAGTCGCCAGAGTTGGTCGGATATCGACCTGACGCTCAATGAGTTCAAGATCGACACCCCGAATGAATACGGCAGTGACAAGGAGTCGTGGATCGCGGGTGTGCTCCGTTGGGTGACCGACGATCAGATGCTCGCGCAGCTCGCGCTCTACCTGACGCCCGCCAAGGCTCCCACAACGCCAGTTGATCACGAAAAAGCCTTTGAGAACGTTTCCGACCCATGGACCGGCGACCGCTTCCGTTTGTTCATCAGCCACATCCATCAGAACGCGGAAGAGGCGGGCTCACTTAGGACGGAGCTCGCAAAGCGGTCGATTGATGCGTTCGTCGCGCACGACTCGATCACGGCCACCGAGGAGTGGGTTCGAGTCATCGAGTACGCGCTACGCAGCTGCCATGCTTGCGCCGCCATGCTCACGCCAGGGTTCAAGGAGAGCGACTGGACGGATCAAGAGATTGGCGCCTGCATGGCCCGCGATCTACTGATCATTCCGCTTGAGTACGGCCTGATCCCATATGGCTTCCTCGCCCGCTACCAAGCGCTTCCCATCACTGGTCGGCTGCCGTCTGATGTTGCCTTGTCGATCTTTGAGCTACTCGCTCAGAAGGAGCAGAGCAGGGACGCGATGGCGCGTGCCCTAGTTGCGCGGTGGGCGGCAACGACATCGTTCGACGTCGCGCGTGTGAACTATGCGTATCTGCGCAAAATCCCCGAGGAGGCTTGGACGCAGGCATTGGTGACCGAGGTTTGGGAGGCACGTTCTCAGAACGGCGACCTGAAGAATGCCAGCATCGACTGGCAAGCATCGGAGGTGGCGCTCGAAGCGCTGTTCCGAGACCTGCCCTTCTCACGTCCCGACGAGGAGTGACGATGCCATCAGCAGCATCAACCGGCGGATCGGATAGGACGCGACGCTTAGATCGGTTCGCGCGCGACTGCCATGAGACGTTCGCGCGCCGTCATGAGCGTCGGATAGAACGCGTGCCCGTGGTTGTGATCGCTGTTGAGCGGCGGACGCATGTCGGTGATAAGCGTGGGCTCGTAATCCCACGGCTCCGCGACTGGACACCACGACACGAGCAGATTGTGCTGCATCCATTGCGTGAGTGCCAAGCACTCGTCAGGAGGAAGCGCCACCTTGTCGCCCGGTGTCGGCGTTCGCGGACTTCGACCTAGCGGCGTTCTCGCGGAGCGCCGTCACTGGCGCAGAGGCGTCGGATCGATAGTCCGTAGGCGACTGCCGGCCTACGGCCGGTCTAGCGGCGATAGGTAATCTGCTCCGCTGTCGTCGGCACGTTGCGTTGCTCGGCCCATTTGGCGACCTCGTAGTTTTTGGGGAAGTACAGCGTTCGGAGCGTCCCGTCGGGGGCGATCTGTGGAACCTCCGGGCAGCCGTAAGCGTTGAAGAAGTCCGCGAGCATCAGTCGTGTTGCGGCGAACGCTTCCTGCGGCTCACAGGTCAGCGCACTGATCGGCAACGTGAGACTCGAGCGTGCCTCCCGCACTTTGTAAGCATGCGGGTATGGCTCAGTGAGCCCGCTGTGATTGAAGGCAAGCAGCGAGTGCGGGCCGAAGACCCGCGCGTGAACGACGGCATCGCCACGAGCGCCGGCGCGCGCAGCGTGGCGCCCCGCGAAACGCAGGGAACTCGCTGCGCAGATGACAAGGTGCGCTGCGAGGATCACTGTCTCTTGACTCACTTGTGGCCCGCCGTCGCCCCGGCGCACTCTCACCGCGGTCGTGGCAGCACCGTCGGTGAAACAAATCGCGTACGGGTACTTTGCGCGCTTGCGCTCGTCGGCCGGCGACGTCAGTGTGTAACGCTCCACGCCGACGCCGGCGATCGCAGGCAGTTCGGCGAAGAACGCATCCAAAATCTCATTCGCTCCCGGCGCGGCGCGAGCCCACGCCTCAATCTCCCGAAGTCCGTCGAAGCTGATCGGTAGGTCGCCGGGGCTGTTCGGCACGAGCGAGACGACCAGCCAGGTGATGTCGTCGGACGTGTCAATCATCTGGAGCACTTCGTCGGCGATCTGGTGAAGCCGATCGACCTGCTGCTTCTCGCCACGGAAGCGGTCCCGGTACATATCGGCGATCTCCGCCTCGCTCAAATAGCGAGTGGTGGTCCCGTCCCGCCTGGGATAGCGCAGGCCGTCACCGACGAGGACAGCGTGCGGGCGGAACGGGCTCGGTTCGGCCAACAGCAGGTAGAAGCCGCAGTTGGTCTCCTCGCCGGGGATGGCTAGGATCTCGAACGCAGCATGGGGCGCGGTGCCAGCGGCCACGATCTGGCGCATGCGCCGCTCCTCGGCGTCGCTCAGGTGAACTTCCGGGCAACCGTTGGCGACGGCATCCTTGTCGCCAACGCCGAGCAAAATGGCGCCGCCGCGGTGGTTGCGCAAGCCCGCGACGTCCTTGCAAAGCTCGACCTTCGCGTCGTCGTCCCTGCCGTAGAGCGTGGCCTTGAAATCAAGCTCGTCTGTCTCCCTGACCTGTCCATCGACCAGCGCTTTGATCTCTTGCGCCGTGACCTCGGCGACCGGCGCACCAAGTAGGTCCGCGAGGGTCGAGGTCGGCGCAGCTCCAGCCATCTCCCAGACAATAGCCACGGCCCCTGCGTGTACGGCCAAGCCGCCTGACGCGCCACCCGGAGCAACGTCAGCTGAACGTCTACCGATGGCGCCCGCGCCGCCAGGGAGCATCGTCGTGTACATCGTCTCATCCGACCCCCGGGACTCCGTCCGGCGGCCTCCTACAATGGGAACATATGTACGTGGCGAATCTTGCAAGGCCGATCAACCCCGTGAAGAAGGTCATCGACCCCGTCCGGGTGCACGTGAGGGCCAGCCCGGAACTCAAGGGCTATTCCGCGCTGAAAACCTTCTCGTCTGGAGATCCTGCCGAACTCAAATCGGCCGGAGAAGTCAACGGAACCGCCACGAGGATCTACAAAAGCGAAGCGGTCCCGCAGAACGTCCTGCTCGCGCACGAGCAACGGGGCTGGTTCATCGGATTCCTCAGCATCTGCATGTACGGTCGCGAAGACCTTACCGATGGTGCCTACATCAACGCTGTCGGGCGTGATTGGTGCTACGAAGGGGCGCATCTGAGCGACGGCAGTGCGCGCCCGGGTGATGCTTTGACCTGCCGAGGGCTCGAAACAGTCCAGCGCCTCGCAGGGAGCAGGGAAGTTCCCGAAGTCCATGCGCTGGTTCTCCCCGAAAACGCGCCCAGCCTCGACATGCTCATCAACCGTTACGGCTTCGCGATAGAAGGCATGTTCATCGGACAGCACGTACTCGTCCGCCGAGCCGGCCCGGCTCCGAAGCCCCTGAGCCCCGCCGTCTGCGAACTGCTGCCGGCGCTGGTCGGCCAGCCGTGCACACCGGCAAGGCCGGGGCCGTCAGAGCTCGGTCCCGCTGTCATAGGACTGCCCGTGGGTCTGCTGTTCTGTCGAGGTCCCTGTGACCACGCCTGCCGCAGAGACGTATGCCCGGGAGGAAGCGCGCGTGCGCATGCAGAGTGGACGCGCCGAGCGAGATCTGATCGAGCGCCTGATCGGCGGCGGCTATCCGCCGACGGATGGGCGACGCCACCCGGCGGCTCCGGGGCTCGATCCCACCGGGCCTTTGATTGTCGTCGTCGGATGCGTTGAACGGCTGCGGCGCTTGTCCCCGATAGGGGAAAAGATCCCACGGCCACGCGCTGATTAGGGGAATTCTCGGGGAATTGCCGCAGAAGAAAGCCCGTAAACATGGGCATGTCCGGCAGATCGAACCAGTATCGCCCATTCGCGAAAACCCTGCTAATCGCGGGGTTTTCGCGTTACAGACTCGCACCGGAAGCCGGCGAAAGGCCCTTTTTCCCCCACATTTTTCCCACATAACCTCACGCGTTCCATCACGTCGTCATGCCGCGTGGTGGGGGAGGGATGGTCTTGACGGTGCTGGCGTCTAGTGGTGTGCATCCGGGTGGTGGCCCTCGATGGTGCGAGAGCGGACGGGGGCAGTGGGGCCACCGTCAGGAGACGCCGGGGTACTGGATCTCTGAGATCAGCTTGGCGACCCGTTTGTATTCGCCGCGGGCGATCAGCTCGATCGGCTTCTCGTCATCTAGTGCGAGGATCGGCCGCTTCAGCCAGACCGCGATCGACTCCGGTCGCACGACGAGGGCGAGCCGTTTGATCATCTCCGCGAGCTCGATCAGCCGTTCGGCGCGCTCGCCCGTCGGCTCGCTGCGGCCGGCAAGCCATCCACGGACGGTGCTCGGCTTTGCGCCGGTCGCGGCGGCGATCGTCTGATCCGTCAGGCCGGCCACATTGTGGACTCGCTGTGCCTCTTCGAGTAAGGGGCTCATGGTCTAGAAGGGTAGCGGACAGTCGTGATTACGTCGCGAAATAGTCATGCGGGTAAAGGCGCCGGTCGGCGTCGCGGTTTGGAATCATGGACGAGCGTTAGCTCGCATGGGGAAACCTCACTTCGGCGTGCAGGCCGCCAGCAGGTTGGGGGTTGACGGCCAGCGATGCCTCGTGGGCGGTGGCGATCGCGTAGACGATCGACAGCCCGAGGCCGTGTCCGTCGCCGTGGCTGGTGCGCTCGGTGCCATGCCGCTGGAACGGCTGTCGAAGGCGATTCAGCTCGTCGGCTGCGATCACCGGGCCGTCGTTGGCCACCGACAGGCTCGCCTGCCCCTCACTAGCCGTGGTCGTGACATCAATGCGCCCGCCGGCCAGGTTGTGCTCGATTGCGTTGTCCAGGAGGTTCGCCACGAGTTGCTCGATCAGCTGCCTGTTGCCTTCCACCCGGGCGCCGTCGAGCGTCGTAGTCAACCTCAGGTCTCGCTGCTCGATCTCCTGGTGGCGGGCGGCAATCGCCGCTTCAGTCACCGTCATCAGATCGACGGGCTCGCGGCGCTCGAGGTTCCGCTCGCTGCTGGCCAGGTTGAGCAGCGCCCCGATCAGTCCCTCGAGCTGTTGCTCCGCGGCGAGCACGCGCTCGTGTGCTCCACGGAGCGACTCGACGCTGGCGTCAGGGTCTGACAGCGCCACCTGAGCGAGTGTCTTCAGTCGGGCCAGCGGTGTGCGCAGCTCATGCGAGGCGTTGGCGACGAACTGACGTTGGGACTGGAAGGACTGCTCCAGTCTTCCGAGCAGTCCGTCGAAGGTGTCACCGAGCTCCTTGAACTCGTCGTCCGGGCCTTCCAAGGCGAGGCGCTGATGCAAGTTGGTCGCCGATATGTCCCGAGCAGCGGTCGTGATAGTCCGCAGCGGGCGCAGCACCCGTCCGGCGATCAGCCATCCGAGCCCCATCGAGACGGCTGCCATGACCGCGAGCGCGATCGCCGAGACGATTGCGAGCACCTGCAGGTCTGCGATGCGCTGGTCGGAGTCGACGACCGAAACCTTGACGCCTTGGATGCCTGGCGGCAGCGGAGATGGTGACACGGCTTGGGAGGAGCTCGAGCGGATCAGCGGCGCTGGGAGGACCTGCGCATATCCGCGGTGGGTGTGCGCGACGGCGCCGTAGATGAGCGCCAGAAGGATTGCGCCGGAGACGAAGAACACACCGCCGTAGAGCAGCGCGAGACGCAGGCGGATGGTGCGGCGTGGCAGACGGGCGCGCATCGGCAATCTCAGATCCGGTACCCGGACTTGGCGACAGTGTCGATGATCGGCGGATCGCCAAGCTTTGAGCGCAGGCGGCTCACCGTTATCTTGACCGCGTTGGTGAATGGGTCGGCGGCCTCGTCCCACACACGGGCAAGGAGCTCCTCGGCGGAGACGCTGCGCCCCTGTGCGGCGAGCAGCAGCTCCAACACGCCGAACTCCTTTGGCGCGAGCTGGATCTCCCTGCCGGCTCGAGACACACGATGCTGTGCGGTGTCTAGCACGAGATCCCCATGGCGTAGCAGCGGCGGGATCGCGGGCTGGGCACGTCGCGTCAACGCACCGATCCGCGCAATCAGAACAGGGAAGTCAAATGGCTTTGGCAGATAGTCATCCGCGCCGAGGCCGAGCCCATCGACGAGGTCCTCGACCATCGCCGCCGCGGTGAGCATCAGCACCCGACTGCGACACTCGCTGTCCACGAGCTTGGTGCAGAGCTCATCGCCATGCATGCCCGGCAGGTCGCGGTCGAGCACGATCACGTCGTAGTCGTTGACCGTGGCGCTCGCGAAACCGGTCGGGCCGTCGAGTGCGACATCCACGGCCATGCCCGTCTGACGCAGGCCGAACGCGATCGCCTCGGCCATCTCCTCGTCGTCCTCAATCACGAGCACTCGCATGTCACTCCTCTTTCACGGCCGGACTTCGTTGCAGATCCGGCGTGTGCTCCAGGCTACTTCCCCGCGGTTTCAGCACGGTTTCGCCGGCGTCCCGGAGTGAGCGCCGACTGCCCGGGCGGCGATACGTTCCCGAAACCGTCGATCTCGTACAAACGGCTCAGCGCACGAACCTTTCGAGCTGCAGAGGAGACGACATGCAAGGCGATGCGAGATGCACCAATGATCGATGCGGGGCGGCAAGCGGCCTGCCGCGAACGGTTTCCCTGACAGTGGCATTGGTTGCCCTCAGCGTGCTCGTGGGGGGCTGCGGGGGTAACTCGCCGACCGGGGGCGTCGCGAGCCTCGGGACGCACACCTCGACGACATCCACGACGAGCTCGACGGCGGCCGGCTCGCCGGGCGGTGGCGAATCCTCGCCGGGCAGCCAGGCCGTCGCGTATTCGGCTTGCATGCGCTCGCACGGCGTGGCCAACTTCCCCGATCCAAAAATCTCCACCCACGGCAATGGGGTGAGCGTGGCGATCGGGGTCACGCCGGCGATCACGGGCAATCCCCACTTCAAGTCTGCCCAGCAGGCCTGCAACAAGCTGCTGCCGGGCGGCGGTCCCGGATCAGGCTCGAACCACCAGATCAGTCCCCAGGAACAGTCGCAGTACCTGAAGGCCGCTGCATGCATACGCACCCATGGCATTCCGAACTTCCCTGACCCGACATTCTCGGGCGGCGGCGTACATATAGAACACCGGGGGCTGAACGAGAGCTCGCCGGCGTTCAAGGCGGCGGTGCAGGCCTGCGAATCGCTGATCCCCGGTGGCGTGCACGGCGGCTCCGGCTCGTCACCCCAAGCAGCGCCATAAGCGCGTCCGGTCCTCAGCTTTCTTTCAGGTTGGCCTGTCAGCATCGACTGATGCGTCTGCTGGTCGTCGACGACGATCCCTCCGTTCGCGAGGCGCTCGGGCTCGTACTGGACCTCAATGGATTTGGGGTGTCGACGGCAACGGACGGCGCTGAGGCGATTCGCACGCTCGCGATCGACCGGCCCGACGCGGTGATCCTCGACGTGCTGATGCCGGGGCTGGACGGCTTGGAGGTCTGCCGGCGGATGCGCGCGATCGGCGATCGCACGCCGGTGCTGATGTTGACAGCGCGCGCCGAGGTCTCAGAGCGGGTGGCGGGGCTCGAGGCCGGCGCCGATGACTATCTGGTCAAGCCGTTCGCGAGCGAGGAGCTCATCGCCAGGCTCCGTGCGTTGCTGCGCCGCACGGGCTGGGAGGGCAACGGGGAGACCATGAGATTCGAGGATCTCGAGCTCGATCCGCTCGCGCACGAGGCGCGCCGCAACGGGCGTCCGCTCGACCTGACGCGCACCGAGTTTTTGCTGCTGGAGCTGCTGATGCGCCATCCTCGTCAGGTGCTTTCACGCACGAAGATCTTCGAGTGTGTGTGGGGCTATGACTTTGGTCCGGCGTCGAACTCGCTGGAGGTGTATGTCGGATATTTGCGACGCAAGACCGAGGCCGGCGGAGAGCCGCGCGTGGTGCACACGGTCCGTGGCGTCGGCTACGTGATGAGGCGATGAGTTTCCGCTGGCGTATGGTGCTGCTGGCGGCCGGAGCCGTGGCCGCGGCGATCGCGATCGCGTCGGTCGTGGTGTATGTCGTGACCGGCAATGAGTTGCACGCGCGGATCGACGCCAGCCTGCGCCAAAAGCTGACTCTGGGCCACTCGCAGGCGGTCCAGATCAGGACAGTGAATGTCAGCGCGGGGGAACTCGCCAAGCTGATCCGGGAAGGCAAGCTGCCGCCCGGGACGTCAGCGATCGGCTTCGGTCAGTCGGTCGCACGGATTGGTCTCCCCCGCGGCGCCGCAGTCGCGGGGGGTCAGCCCTGCGCGACGGCGGTGCTGCGTTCGATCGAAACCGCCTACTCGGGCAAGTCCTCCAGTTCGCTCTTACACAAGGAATCTTCTCCTGTGCGTCCGTCTGGCTCGCCGCACTGCGTCGCTCCCGTCAACCGGCTCGTGCTGCCCCCTCCAACACCCGGCAGTGCAGTGGGGTACGTGCAGCTCTTCCAAGCCAACGGGCAGGTCCTGCGCTCGGAAACGAAGGGATTACAGCTTCCGGTCACCGCCGCCACTCGTGCCGTGGCGGCCGGCCGGCATAACGCTTTCTTCAGCGAAGCGACCGTCGCCGGTACGCCCATGCGGATCCTGACAAAGCGTGCGCCGGAAGGAGGGGTGTGGCAGGTGGCGCTGCCGCTGAGCGACGTGGACAGCACGCTCACGCACCTGAAGCTGGTGCTCGCTCTCGTGTGCCTGGGCGGGATCGCGCTCGCGGCGGCGCTGGGGCTGCTCGTCTCGCGCACGGCCCTGATTCCCGTGCGCCGCCTGACGGGGGCCGCCGAACGTGTGGCTCGCACGCAGGATCTCGGCCACCGCATACAGGCCGGCGAGGACGACGAGCTGGGGCGGCTGGCGGAAAGCTTCAACACGATGCTCGCGACGCTCGAGCGCTCGCGGCTCGCTCAACGCCAGCTCGTCTCCGACGCCTCGCACGAGCTGCGCACGCCGTTGACGAGCGTGCAGGCCAACCTCGACGCGCTCGCGATCGGCGAGGAGCTGCCCGCACCCGAGCGTGCTCGTATCCTCGCCGCCGCCCAGGCGCAGCTGCGCGAGCTGACGGTGCTGGTCGGTGACCTGGTCGACCTGTCAAAGACCGAGGTCGAGGAGGTGGAGGTCGAGGACGTGCGCCTGGACCTTGCGGCCGCTGGCGCGCTTGAGCGTGCGCGGTTGCATGCACCGGAGTGTCCGATCATGCTCGATGCCGAGCCCTGTCTGGTGCGAGCCGCGCCGGCGCGTTTAGATCGGGCGATCGCGAACCTGCTCGACAACGCCTGTAAATGGAACCCGCCCACTGCCAACGACAGGGGTGAGGCAGCGAGCGGACCCGTCGAAGTGCGCGTGCGTGACGGTACGGTCGAGGTCCGCGATCATGGACCGGGAATCCCCGCGGGGGATCTCCCCCGCGTGTTCGACCGCTTCTACCGCGCGCCCAGCGCCCGCGGACGGCCCGGATCGGGGCTCGGGCTGGCGATCGTGCGCCAGATGGCCGAGGCTCACGGTGGATCGGTGCACGCCGCCAACGATCCCGGCGGCGGCGCCCGCCTGACGCTCGAACTGCCGCCGCTGCAGATGACCGATGCCGAGATCGCCGCGTCGAAGCTGGACGCTCCGAGGGCGTCGGACATCGTTTGAGGAAATCCCTTGCCTTCTGTCAGCCGGTTTTGAGGGAATCCCTCGCCCACTCTCAGCCGATTCTCAGGTTGCTCCCCCATGATTATCGGTAATGGCGTCGAGGAGAACTAACCTCAGCGCGGTCGTGCTCGCGTGCGCCGCGCCGCTCGTCGTTGGCTGTGGCGGAGGCTCCGCCAACCCAAGCGTCGCGCGCCTGTCCTCCGGCGCCTCGAGCGCCACGACCGGCTCCAGCTCGGGCTCGCCGGAAGCGGCGGCGCTCGCTTTTTCCGGTTGCATGCGCGCCAACGGCGTACCTCACTTCCCAGACCCCCAGGCCGGCGGTGGCTTTCTCTTTCGCACGGGCGCCGGCGTCGATCCCTCATCGCCCGCGTTCAAGGCGGCGCAGGCGAAGTGCAAGAAGTTCATGCCCCCGGGCCCTGGCTCCGGCCCGCCGCCCTCCGCAAAGACACTGGCGCATTACCTGACGGTCGCGCGGTGTATGCGTTCCCACGGCGTGCCTGCATTCCCCGACCCTCGGACCACGGCCCCAGCCAATCCCCGCGCCGCTCTGGGCAGTGGCGTCGGCGTGATCAGCGATATCGAAGGCGTGGTCTTCGTATTCCAGGGGACAATCGATCAGCAGTCGACCGCGTTCACACGGGCGGCGGCGGCGTGCGCGTTTCCATTGCACAACCACTGATGCGCCACTTAGCAAGTTCCTCGCGTCTTCTCAGCCGATTCTCAGGTCGTATCTCCCATGATGTCCTCGCGTCGCCGCTCTGGCAACGGCAACACCCACTACCCGAAGGTGAAGGAGGTCGAGACGTGACGAGAACCAACCTCAGCCTGGTCATACTCACCAGCGCCGGCCTGCTGCTCGCCGGCTGTGGCAGCGGCTCATCCAGCCCAGGTATCGCACATCTCTCCTCCAGCACCTCAAGCTCCTCGCCCGCGAGCGGCGGCGGCTTATCTTCCCCGGAAAGCAGCGCGAGCATCCAGCAGAAGATGGTCAAGTTCGCGCAGTGCATGCGCACCCACGGGGAACCCGAATTCCCCGAACCGACCGAAGGCGGCATACGCATCCAGAACCGCAATGGCCACGGCCCGAATCCAGAATCGTCCCGGTTCCAGGCGGCCGAAAAGGCGTGCAGCAAGTACGCGCCCTCGAAGGTAGCCCCGAGTCCGGCGCAACAAGCCAAGCTGCAGGAAAGCGCCTTGAAGTTCTCCGCCTGCATGCGCAGCCACGGAGTCCCCAACTTCCCCGATCCGACCTTCTCAGACGGGGGCGCCAGGATGAAGCTGAAGGCAGGCGGCGCGAACGGGATCGACCCGGAATCGCCGCGGTTCAGGGCCGCACAGAAGGCCTGCCAATCGATCGCGCCGGGCGGCAAGGGCGGTCCGGGCCCGTCCGGGCCGGGACCCAAGGGCGGGCCTGGCGACTCCGGCGGCGAATCCGGGGGTAACGTGGTCGCGGTCCCGTGAGCGGCGGGGCGTTCGTGGGGCCGGCGATACCTTCCCGAAACCGTCGATGTCGTACAAGCATCATCGGTGAGCGATCCCGTGTCCGGTGAAGCCGCATCCGTGCCTCAGTCGGGCGAGAAGGCCGGATCCTCCGGCGAGCCATCGAACCTCGCCCCGCCGGCCGGACGCGCTCGCCGGAGGGTGCTCGCGGGGGTGGGGCTGGTGCTCGTCGCGGCCCTCGTGGTCCTGATCGTGACCGATCCCTTCGGTGGCTCGACCAAGCCTGGCGGTGGTGTTGGCGATAACGCGACTGCGACCTCGCTGGCCACCGTGACCCGCCGGTCGCTCTCGCAGCAGACGCAGGTGAGCGGCACGCTCGGCTACGGGGGCTCCTCCAGCATCCGCGTGCCGTCCGGGACCGCGCCCACCGCCGTCCAGCAGTCAAGCCAGCAGGTCACGAGCGCCGAAACAATGCTGGCGAGCGCCACGGCGACGCTGGCCTCCGATACGCAGGCGCTCGCGGGTCATCAGGCGACGCTTGAGGCAGCGCACGCGAAGGAGCAGGTCGACTGCGCGGGCGAGGGCGCCGCGGAAGCGGCATCCGCGAACTCCTCGCCCGGAAGCGAAAACGACGGCTCGTCAGGTGCTGGCGGTAGTTCGTGCTCGGACGACGTGCAGGCCGTCTCTGCCGCCCAGCAGAGCGCGACAAGCACCGCCGCGAAGGTCACCGCCGACCGCTCGCAGGTCTCCTCGGCCGAAAAACAGCTCGCAAGCGCGCAGTCCAATCTGTCCACGGCGCGCTCCTCGGCCGCGCTCTACGGACAGAGCTCCCACATTCACGAAGCTGCCCTCAGTCGGTCAGATCATCAGGCGCGGGCAGAGCGTGTATGAGATCTCAGGCCAGCCGGTGCTACTGCTGTACGGCTCGGTGGCGCCGACGCGGGCGTTCACCCTGGGGATGTCCGCGGGGCACGATGTCGCGGAGCTGAACGCGAACCTGCAGGCGCTCGGCTACGGGCAAGGGCTCTCCGGCGACGAATTCACCGCCGCAACCGAAGCGGCGATTCGCGCGCTGCAGTCAGCGCGCGGCGCCTCGACCACCGGCGAGCTACTGCTGGGATCGGTCGTGTTCCACCCCGGGCCAGTGCGCGTCACGAGTGTCACCCCCACGGTCGGCCAGACGGTCATGCCCGGGCCGGCGCTCGCGATAACCTCGACTACGCGGCAGGTCAAGATCGCGCTCGACGCCTCCCAGCAGGCGAGCGTCAAGGTCGGCGACCAGGTCACGATCACGCTTCCCGACAACCAAAGCACACCGGGGAGGATCACCTACGTCTCCAGCGTCGCCACCACGCCGTCCAGCTCTGGCCACGGCGGCGAAGAAGAAAGCGCCCCCACCATCGAAGTCGACGCTACCCCCACGAACCCGGCGGCGACGGGACACCTCGACCAGGCACCAGTGAACGTCGAGATCACCACCGAACGCGTCGAAAACGTGCTGGCGGTGCCCGTTGACGCGCTCCTCGCGCTCGCCGGCGGCGGCTACGCGGTGGAGGTCGCCGAAGGCCGCGTGCACCGTCTGGAGGCTGTCACCGTCGGCCTGTTCGACGACGCCGAAGGTGTCGTGCAGGTGAGCGGCCAGGGCCTGTCCGCGGGTCAGCGCGTGGTGGTGCCGCAGACATCATGAGCGAGCAGCCAACAAGCGTCTGGAACGCGGACGACGGCGAGCAGCCGGTCTTGGAGCTGCGCGGAGTGAGCAAGGTCTACGGTGCCGAGCCGCCGGTGTACGCGCTGCGGGAAGTCAGCTTCGCGGTGGGAGAGGGTGAGCTCGTGGCGATCGTCGGCCCCTCGGGCTCGGGTAAGACGACACTGCTGCACGTGATGGGCACGCTCGAGCGCCCCAGCTCGGGGGTGGTCTCGATCACTGGCCTGGACGCGGCGGGGCTCACCGATCGTGAGCTCGCCACATTGCGTGCCACGCGTATCGGGTTCGTCTTTCAGCAGTTCTTCCTGGCCGAGCACTCCACCGCCCTTGAGAACGTCGCCGAAGGGCTGCTCTACGCCGGTGTCGCTGTCGCCGAGCGCCGCGAGCGGGCAGCGCAGACGCTCGCCCGGGTGGGCCTCGCCGCGCGCGCGAGCTTCCGTCCGAGCAAGCTCTCCGGCGGCGAGCGCCAACGCGTCGCGATCGCACGCGCCCTCGTTGGCCGCCCCGCGATCGTGCTGGCCGACGAGCCCACCGGGAACCTCGACAGCTCCTCCGGTGAAGCGATCCTCACGCTCCTTCAAGAGCTGAACGCCGACGGCGCGACAATCCTCGTAATCACCCACGACCACGACCTCGCCGCCCGCCTCCCCCGCCAAGTCCAGGTGCTCGACGGACGCATCGTGAATGACACCACCACAGCAGGAGCAGTGCGCTGATGGCTCCAATGACGTGGTTGCCCCGCCGTGTTCGCTGGGCGGGACTCGGACTGCTCGTGGCCGCGAGCTTGGGCACCGCGGTCGGCATGCTCGTGGGTGGCCCCGCGTTCGCCGCGGGGGAAACCGGGGGATCGCCAACCGAACCCACCGGCACCGGGACCTCGAACTGTCCGTCGTCCAATCCGCCGAACCAGATGACGCTCGTCGCAGGCACACCGCAGACGACGATCCTGCAGAGCGCGTTCGCATCCGGGCTGCAGGTCGCGCTCAGCAACAGCGATGGCTGCCCCGTCACGAGCGCCGCTGCGGGGATCCCCGTCACGTTCAGCGCACCCCCCAGTGGCGCGAGCGGGGTGTTCTCCACCAGCGGGTCCAACACCGTCATCGTCGGTGCCGATGCCTCGGGCAGCGTGGCCGCGCCCGCGTTCACCGCGAACAGCACCGCGGGCAGCTACAGCCTCACCGCCAGATCGCAGTACGGCTCGGTCTCCTTCTCTTTGACGAACACCGCTGCGGGCGTGCCGGCGAGGATCGTCGCGATCCCGCCGAAGAGCAGATCCGCGAGCGTTACCGCTCGCTACCCGGAGCCGCTGCAGGTCACCGTCCTGGACGCCAATGGCAACCCGGTCGCAGGCACGACGGTCACGTTCACACTCGGCACCGGCGGCGCCAGCGCGTGCGGGACGAGTTCGAGCGCCAGCGCCAGCTTCGCCGGAGGGGGTGCCCAGGCGACCGCGACGACCGGCGCGAACGGTGTCGCGAGCTCACCGCTCCTCACCGCGAACAGCACGGCCGGGTCGCTGACCGCCACCGCCTCGGTCTCGAGCGGCGGGGGCGGGGGCGGGAATGAAAGCGCTGGCAAAGGCGGGGGGCCCACCGTCACACCGGCCGGCTTCACCCTTTCAAACCTCGCTGGCAAGCCCGCCAAGCTCACCCCCGGGGTCGGCTCCACGCAATCCACGATCGCGGGAACCCCCTTCCCGATCCGGCTCGCCGTCACCGTCACCGACGCCGACAAGAACCCCGTACCGGGCGCACAGGTCACGTTCTCAGCACCCACGCGCGGCGCGAGTGGACGCTTCACGGTCCACGCTCGCGGTTCCCGTCACCATCGTGGCCACGTCTCTCATCCCTACACGGTCAGAGTGAAGACCAGCGCCTGCGGGATCGCCGTCGCGCCAGCGTTCACAGCCAACATTAAGCAGGGCGGCTATATCGTTGAGGCCAGCGCCAAGCCGGCCAGGCCGGCGGCGTTCGCGCTCGTCAACGAAGCCCCGTGAGCACGGTGAGCGTCGTCGCCGGCCGCACCCGAGAGCATGCCGCCGCCGCGGACCTCGCCCCGCGGAGGCTACGGGCCTCCGATCTCGCGCGCGTGGCGAGTGTGGGGCTGCGTACCAGACGGATGCGGGCGGCGCTGTCGGCGTTGGGGATCGCGATCGGGGTCGCCGCGATCGTGGCGGTGCTCGGCCTGTCCTCCTCCAGCCAAGCAGGGCTGCTGGAAGAGATCGACAGGCTCGGCACGAATCTGCTGACGGTCACCAACGGTCAGAGCTTCGCGGGTAAGACCGCGGAGCTGCCGCTGGTGGCGCCGGCGATGATCGCGCGTATCGACCCGGTCGAAACCGTCGCTGAGACGGGGAAGGTCGAAGGGAAGGTGTACCGCACACCGCTGATCCCGGAAGTCGAAACCAATGCGCTGGAAGTCCAGGCGGCGAGCCTCAGCCTGCTGCACACGCTCGGCGTCCAGGTCGTGCAGGGCCGCTACCTGAACGCCGCCACCGCCACCGAGCCAGTGGGAGTGCTCGGCTCCGCGGCCGCGCAACGGCTCGGAATCGATCACATCTACCCCGGTGAGCGGATCTGGGCCGCGAACCAGTGGCTCTACATCGTCGGCATCCTCGGCCCATCCGTGCTCGTACCCGGGATCGAAAGCTCGGTGCTCGTCGGCTTCCAGGCCGCGGAACGCTACCTGCACTTCAACGGGCACCCCAACACCGTCTACCTGCGCGCCCAGAACAGCCAGGTCGCGGCCGTTCAGTCGGTGCTTGCCGCGACCGCGGACCCAGAAGCGCCCAACGAAGTCGACGTCAGCCAACCATCGGCCACGCTCACCGCCCGCGCTGACGCCCAAGGCGCCTTCAACGGTCTCTTCCTCGGACTCGGCGCCGTCGCGCTGCTCGTGGGCGCGGTCGGTGTGGCGAACATCATGGTCATCAGCGTGCTGGAACGCCGCTCGGAGATCGGGCTGCGCCGTGCGCTCGGCGCGACCCGCGGGCAGATTCGCACCCAGTTCCTCTGCGAGGCGATTCTGCTCGGGCTCGGTGGCGGCGCTGTCGGTGTCGCTACCGGGGCGCTCGCGACCGCGATCTACGCCTCCACCAAGGGCTGGACGATCGTCATCCCCACCCTCGCCTGGGCCGGCGGGTTCGGCGCCGCCATGCTGATCGGCGCTGTAGCCGGCCTCGTGCCCGCGCTACGCGCCGCCCGCCTCTCGCCCACCGAAGCGCTGCGAACGGTGTGACCAGCCAAAATGCTAGCTTCAGCCGTTATGAGGCGCATTGGACTCATGGTTTTGGCGCTGGCGTCGCTGTTGGCGTTGTTCAGCATGGCCGGTCAGGCCGCCGCGTATTCGCCCGGCTGCGGCCAGATCCCGATCGTCGGCGGGATCCCGCCATGGGGCTTTCACACCGGTACCCCGGGCGAAGGGGGCGGCTACGCCCGCGGCCACGGAGAAATAAATCTGGAAGCCAACACCGTCTCCGGGATCATCTGTCAGGAAGACCGTAAGGGTTCGATCACGATGACTGTCGAGCATCACCTCGTCTACCACTCGCATGTCGCGGTGATGTGGGGATATCCCGGGAATATCATGAAGATCATCATCCGCGTCGTGGCCAGCAACGATCCAAAATGTGAAGTCGGAACCGTCGGACACGCGACCCTGTTCGCGAGCTACAACGGCGTCCGCAGTGACAGCGTCCAGTTCTTCTTCCCCGCCGCCTGTAAGGACCAGGATCACCTGTACCACGGAACGCAGGTCAACAACCAGGTCCCGCCGCTGTAGCGTCGCCTTCTGCCGGTCAGAACACCTGCATCAGCGGCACTCCCCACCAGAGCAAGCGCCCGCTTTCGCCTCATCTCACCTGGCTTGGCCGCACGGGTGTCCCGTTCGGCCGAAATGGTCGGTTAAGAGGACGGGCCCGCAGTCAGAGGCTGAGTCGATGAAAGGCGGAGACATGTACCGAGAGAAGGAGCGACCATCGTGCTAGCCAGCTCGAGCAGTAGCGGCGGGGGCGCCGTGGTTTTTGGGATTATCGTCCTGATCGGCCTTTACTTTTTGCCGACCATCGTCGCGGTTGTGCGAAAGGTCACCAATCAGGGGAGCGTGGCAGTAATCAACTGCTTCCTCGGATGGACCCTGGTCGGCTGGGCCGTGGCTCTCGCGATGGCGTGTCGCACGAGCAGCCTCGTGCGCGAGAGCGTCAGTGCCCCATCTGAGGCGACCCGGCGAAACGGCTAGCAGGGACAGCGCAAAGGAGAACGAGGAGAGGTAGATAGCGCAAGGAAAGCAAGGAGTGCTACGACCCGGAACTCGTCTACGGAACTCGTCTACGGTATGCGCATGGCGCTGCACCCACTAGCCGAGCGCTTCGCCGAGGTCGCCGGCGAGTATGAGCGCGGCCGCCCCGAGTACACGGCGGCCGTGGTGGGGGCCATCGCGGCCGAGCTGCGTATCCCGGCAGGCGCACCGGTCCTCGATCTGGCGGCAGGGACGGGCAAGCTCACCCGTGCGTTGCTGAGCCACGGTCTCGATGTGGTCGCTGTCGAGCCGCTGGCGTCGCTGCGCGAGGTACTCGCGACCAGCGTCGGTGAGGAGCGGGTGCGGGAGGGAGTCGCTGAGGCGATCCCCCTCCCCGACGGTTCGGTGCACGCGGTCACCGTCGGGGACGCGTTTCACTGGTTCGATCAACGGGCCTCGCTGGATGAGATACACCGTGTGCTTCGCCCCGATGGTGGGCTCGCGATCCTCTCGACCGCTCCTGACTGGAGTGGGGCCTCGTGGGCGCATGAGCTCGGCTCCTTGGTTGCGGGCTCGCGTCCGGAGCATCCATATTTCGACGGGCCGCCGTGGCAGGAGTCCGTGCGTGCCAGCGGTCGCTGGAAGAACGTCCGCGATATTCGAATCACGACGTCTCAAAGGGCAGATCCAGAGCAGATCGTGGATCACCTTGCATCGATGAGTTGGCTGGCCGCCATGCCGGAGGACGAGCGGGACGGCCTGCTCGAGCGGAGCCGGGCGATCATCCAGGCGGGCGATACCCCAGCTGAGCTGCCCGTCCATGTGCTCATCGGCCTGACAACCCGCGCCTGAGCTGGGCGCCGGCGGGAGTACGAGCCGGTGCCCACTGCGGGAGTACGAGCCCGGTATCCCGGTCTACTTGATCTACGGCGGCCTATTACTTGCGCTTGTCTATTACTTGCGCTTGTGGCTCTTCTTGGGCTCGAGGCGGATCGTTACCGTGCGGGTCGTCGTCTGCGTTTGACCGGCGGAGTTCTTGGTGACGATCGTCTCGGTCACTTTGAGTGCGTGCTTCTTGCTCAGAAGCTTGCGTCCGGCGCTGGTCAGGGTCAGGGTGATCGAGACGGTCTTGCCGGCTGGCACGGTCGTCGCGCCCTTGCCGATCACGATCGGCTTGGGCTTTGATTTCTTCTTGCGCGCGGCGGCCGCCCCGGGCACGGTGAGGGTCTGCGTCGTAAACGCCGTCGGCGGATTCTGGGCCTGTCCGAGGGTCAGCGGGCCAGCGAGGTTCGCGGTGTTTAGCGTCCCGCCGCCCAGTTTCAGCCCGCCGTTCGGTGGCGCTGGGGCGGCTGGCGCCGGCGCTGGGGCCGGAGTCGGAGCGGGGGTGGGGGCTGCTGCGGCGCCGGTGCTGAGGGTGAACTTCGCGAGCAGCTCAAATCCCGTCGGGTCTTTCGGCGAGGCGAACTCTGGGTTGGGCTGCGTGATTGCCGGCGTGTAGGCTTTGTCGCGGTCGGCGGGGGTGGGTCCGCCGATCAACGTGTTGCCGGTGTACAGGAGGGGCAGCGACGCGCCGGGGGTTAGCACGGAGATCCCCACCCCGTCGCCTTCCTGCGTAGCGCCCGGTTCTGAGAGATTCACCGGTGGGCCGGCGGATACCGCGAGGTCGAGCGGCACTGTGGCGATCTGGTTGGCGGGCACGGTAAACGGCGGGCTGACCTCTGGCACCTTGCAGCAGATCGAGTCGGGCTCGCTGGGGTTCGAGGAGGCGACCAACGCGCCGGTGAGCACAACGACCTGCATCTGTCCCGGGTTGGGCATCGCCGGCAGCGTGACGCTCGTGACGGTGCCAGATCCGCCCAACTCGGGTAACGGCGCGACATCGGAGCCGAAGCCGCTGCGAACCCACGACCACGTGCAGGTTTCATCGCCGACAAACGGAGACTCGGCATTCTCGCAGGTGGCTTCCGTCGTGATCGCCTGCGTCGGATCGCCCCCGAACGTGGTTTCTTCCGCGTGAGCGATGGTCGTTGCGGCGCTCAGCGCGAGGAAGAGCGAGACGGCCGCCGCGGCCAGCATCCCCAATGCGGTGTACCGGCTGATCGTCCTCGGCGGAGCCGAAGTCTGCACATGCCGCTGTCCATCCTCCCGCCGCCGCCCATCCTCACGCCGCTGCTCACCCTGATAGCTCCACAGTGCCTCCATACGCAAAACGCCTCCTTCTCGCACCCTCTCACATGACCATCTCAAGCTAAGGGATCGATTATGCACCTTGCGCTGAGCAAGTGTCCAAAGGCGACGCGAAGATGCTGGCCAGCGGGCCCTTCTCTCCTTCTTCCCACAACATCATTCTGCATGTATGGCTGGCAATCTCGAGATCATTGGCGGGCCTACTCCAATTTTGATTCTTCGCGCGCCCGGCGAGATCTATCGCTGGAAGGTTCAGAATGGGTCGGCCGAACAGCATGTATATGTTCAGATCGCCGACTCGCTGAACCCCGAGGTGGTTGAGGAGCCACTGCGCTCGGGAATCGAATCCAAGGGCGAGTCGGTGCTCCGTAAGCTGCTCGAGCGCGGCAACGTTCCGACACGGATCAAGATCACATCGGCGGGGATCACCGAAGTCGGCCCGGATCGCCGTTTGCGGCCCTGCGCCATCTAGCCTCTGCTGAGCAAGCGGCGGCTGGGGAGGAGGATGTGTGGTGGAACGACTGACGCCGGGCTTGTAAGGCGCGGGCCGGTGACGCGTCGGCGGGCTTAGTAGCCTGCGCCGTCATGGCGGACACGAGCACGATCGCCTCGCTGGCCACGGCCGGCGGCACCCTGATCCTCGCGTTGGCCACGTTCGCCTCGACCCGCTCGGCAAACCGTGCGGCGCGCGTGTCCGAGCAGGCGTTGAAGATCGGGCTGCGCCCGGTGCTGTTCAACGCGCGCCCGCAAGACCCGCCACAGAAGGTCGGCTACGGGGACGACCACTGGGTCATGCTGCGCGACGGCCTGGCCGCGGTGCAGGAGTCAGACGGAAACGTCTACCTGGCGATACCGCTGCGCAACGTCGCTTCTGGCATGGCCGTCCTGCACGGCTGGCACCTCTGGCCGCGTCGCGCCGGCCTCGACGATCCTCATCCCGAGATCGACGACTTCCGCACGCAGACGCGCGACCTCTATGTCCCGGCCGGCGACGTCAGCTTCTGGCAGGCAGCATTGCGCGACACCGAAGACGACCTCTATGCGCCGCTGCGCGCGGCGATCTCAGCGCGCACGCCGCTCAGCGTCGACCTGCTCTACGGAGATCATGAGGGCGGGCAGCGCACGATTACGCGCTTCTACATGGTCCCGCGCACGCACGAGGAGGACGAGGAGTCGTGGTTGTGGATCTGCTCGACCTCACGTCACTGGAACCTCGATCGCGCCGACCCGCGCTGAGGCTCGGCCGCAGTGAGGTTCCGCTGCGTTGGGCCCGCTGCGCTGGTGGTTAGTTCTCGCAGAGGTCGAAAAAACTCTCCAGGGCTTTCTGCCCGACGGCTTGCACCTGCGTAAGGGATGTGTCGGGAAGCGTCACCGCGGCGGGCAGGTGCTCGCGCCACGCGCGAGCGAGATCTCGGTCGACCTCGAGGTGAAACTGCAAGCCGTAGGTCCATTTTCCCACGCGGAAGGCCTGGTGAGCGTAGAGCTCGCTGCGCGCAAGCCACAGCGCCTGCGCAGGCAGATCGAAGGTGTCCTGATGCCAGTGCATCACGGGAAGGATCTCGACGCCGAGGCTCCCCAAGACCGGATCCTCCCGGCCCGCCTGGGTGAGGGACACCGTGCCGAGTCCGATCTCGGCCTGCTCGCCGCGATAGATCCTGGCGCCGAGGGCGTGGGCGATCAGCTGTGCCCCCAAGCACACCCCCAAAACCGGTCGTCCAGCGTTCACGATGGATGCGATCAACTCAGCCTCGTCGGCGAGATAGGGATGCTCCACGGTGTCACCGACGCTCATCGGGCCGCCCATCACCACAAGTCCACCGATCTCATCCTCTAGCGGTAGCGGCTCTCCGCGGTAGGGATGGCACAGCCGCAGCTCGATCCCTCGCCGGGCTGCCACCTCAGCAATCAGGCCGGGACCCTCGAAGGGCACATGCTGAATGGTCACCCAGTCGTGCCCGTCCGTCACTGCCCCGAAGCTCCTTGGGCGGCGCGGGAGGCCAGTGAATCGTGACCTCCCGGGCCTCGCAGGATGCGGGCAAAGCCGACGGCGAGCATTGCGCCCGCCAGTGGTCCCACCACGTAGACCCAGAAGTGCGAGAAGTCGCCCAGTACCACGTCGGGGCCGAACGAGCGCGCGGGGTTCATCGAGGCGCCTGAAACCGGACTCGACCACAAGCCGGCCAGGATGATGTAGGCGGCTACGCCAAAAGCCGAGATCGGGCCGAGATTCTGCGCCCGCGAGGAGGTCCCGAGGATCGTGGATACCAACCCCGCCGTGAGGACGAGCTCCATCACGACCGCCTGGGCATCGCTGATGCCGTGACCCGGCAGCGTGGCTCCGAGTGAGCCGATCCGTCCGAACATCGCGAGCAGAAACAGCACGGCCAATGTGGCTCCGAGGAGTTGAGCGACGATATAGCCGGGGACGCGGCGCCATGGAAAGTCTCCTCGCAGCGCGAAGGCGATGCTCACCACTGGGTTCAGGTGTGCGCCTGAAATCGCCCCGATGGCCAGGATGACCGCCAATACAGTCAGACCGGGGGCGCTCACGGCCGCGACTCTGCCGATGGCGACGTGGGTGGCCGCGGCGACCACGCCGGCGCCGGCGCCGGCGAGGACGAGCAGGAAGGTGCCGAGCGTCTCTGCGAACAGGCGCCGCCACTCGAGCGCCATCGCCGGGTCGTCGAACCGACGGACCCACCAGGCGTCCCTCGCATGGCGCCCTCCTGGACCGCCGTCGAGCCCGCTCTCCAGGCCGTTGCGGGTCGCCGGCGTTGCGCCCAGCTCAGTCATCGGGCCAGCGGCCGTGACGGTCGAAGTAGTCGCGCGCGGCCTCCTCGACATCGCGTTCGTGCTCGCCGGTGACGCCGGTGCGGAACAGCCAGTTGAGAAAAAAGATCGCCAGGCCCGCGCTGACGATGCCGGCTCCGCCCTCGAGGTGGTTTTCGCCGCCGAGCGCCATCACCACGATCCCGCCGAATACGACGACTGAGGGAATCCCGTAGCGGACCACCTCGAGCAGCCACCCAGTGCGAGCGCGCTTGGGCTCCTTCTGGTGGTCTGCTGGGTGTAAATCTGGCATCGGTTCAACCTTACCCTGGTGCATGCATACGGCTGGCTAAGGTGAGAGCCGATGGCACTGATTCGAGCAAGCGGTCCACTCAGCGGAGCACTGCGGCGCGTCTTGCCGCAGCGACCATTCCACGTGCGTTTCTGGGATGGCGGAGTAGTCGAGGCGACAAGCGCGGATGCGCCGACGTTCTTCGTGAGAGCGCCGTCGGCCCTGTCTCATTTCCTGAGGGCACCGGGGACGCTCGGTCTCGGCCGGGCGTATGTGGACGGCTCGCTGGAGGTCGACGACCTCGACGCCGCGTTCATCGTGGTCGACGAATGGGAGCCGCCAGAGCTGAGCAGAGGCGATCAGGTGCGTCTGGGATTGGGCATCCTTGCCGCCGCGTTGCCCGGTGGCCTACCGCGCCGCCCGAGCCTCGAGTTGATCCTGCGCGGCGAGCGCCACAGTCCGCAGCGCGACGCGGCCGCGATCCGTTACCACTACGACGTTGGGAACGAGTTCTTCGGGCTGTTCCTCGACGAGTCGATGACGTACAGCTGCGCGATCTACTCGAAGGGGGCGGAGACGCTCGAGGATGCCCAGCTCGCGAAGCTGGATCTGATCGCGACCAAGCTGGCGCTGAAACCGGGTATGCGGTTGCTGGATGTCGGCTGCGGGTGGGGCAGCTTCGCGATCCACGCGGCGAAGAATTACGGCGTGACGGTCACCGGCGTCACCCTCTCGCCGTCGCAGGCCGAGCTCGCGCGCGAGCGGGTGAAGCAGGCCGGCTTGAGCGAGCAGATCAAGATCGAGGTGGCCGACTACCGCGAGCTGCCGGGAGGATCTTTCGACGCGATCGCGAGCATCGGCATGTCCGAGCACGTCGGCGAGAGCCAGATCGACCACTACTGCAAGGCCCTGTTCGCGCTCCTGCGTCCGGGTGGCGTGCTGCTGAACCACGCGATCGCCGCGCTCGACCCCGAGTACGACTCGCTCGACGACGAGTTCTCGATGCGCTATGTGTTCCCCGATGGCGAGGCGCTGCCGTTCTCCCGGGTCCAGCTCGCGCTCGAGCGCGCCGGCTTCCACGTCGACCAGGTCGAGGGCTTCAGAGAGGACTACGCCCGCACGCTGCGTGAGTGGACCAAGCGGCTCGACGAGCATCTGGAGCGCGCCGAGCAGCTGGCAGGCATCGAGCGCACACGCATCTGGCGGCTGTATCTGCGCGCCGCACGGCATGGCTTCGACACCAGCATCACCGCCGTCTACCAGGTTCGCGCGCGCAAGCCGGACTGACCGCATCTGGAAAGCGGGTGATCGGGAAGATGGGTGCTAACACCCATACGGCTCGTGCCTCGCCAAGCCGTTACTGAGCCAGATCCTAAAACTCTGACAGGAGCGGTTTGATGCTAGATCTTTCGACTCGACATGCAAAGGATGAGCGCGGCTTTACGCTGATTGAGTTGCTCGTCGTGATTTTGATCATCGGCATTTTGGCCGCGATCGCGATTCCGTCGTTCCTCAGCCAGAAGAGTAAGGCGACTGATTCTTCGGCGAAGGAGCTGGCTCGTACAGCAGAGACGACTGCTGACACGTATGCGACTGACCACAACGGCGAATATACCGGTATGAGTGTGGCCGTTCTGCACGAATACGAGCCCACGATTCAGACGACGTCTGGTAGTGGTAATGCGTATTTGTCCGCTGTCACCGTGCCGACATCGAACGAATTCACGGTTACTGCTTCCTCGGTTACTCCGGGTCACACCTTCACCATTACGAGAAAAGCAAACGGAGAAGTAGCTCGTACGTGTACCCCGGCAGGTAAAACTGGAGCAGAAGGCGGCGGTTGCCAAAACAGCACCTGGTAGGACGCTACGGCTCGACGAGCCCGCGTCTGATCGCGTAGCGGGTCAGCTCCACCCGGTTGCGCATCCCGAGCTTGCCGAGGACGTTGGCGCGATGACGCTCGACGGTCTTCTTGCTCAGCACGAGTGCCTCGGCGATCTCATCGCTCGTGTGGCCTTCGGCGATCAACTTCACGACCTCCAGCTCGCGTGCCGTGAGGGGATCATCCGGAGGGGCCTCGCCAAGTCGGGCGGCCTCTAGATAGTCGCGCACGAGCGTCGCGACCGCGGGGGGATACAGGAATGCCTCGCCGCGCATACATGCGCGACACGCTTCGACGAGGTCACGGTTGGCGGCGGTCTTCAACACATAGCCGGAGGCGCCGGCCTTGAGCGCCTCGAAGAAGTACTGCTCGTTCTCGTGCATCGAGAGCATCAGGATCCGCAACTCGGGGTTGCGGCGATGCAACTCGGCGGCCGCCTGCAGGCCTGTCATGCGGGGCATCGAGACATCGAGCACCGTCAGGTCCACCTCACCTGAGAGCGCCTGCTCCAGCGCCTGCGCCCCATCGCTCGCCTCGGCCACTACCTCGATGTCGGACTCCGCTTCGAGCACCATCCGCAGCCCGCTGCGGACTACCTCGTGGTCGTCGGCGAGCAGCACTTTGATCTTCAGCGGGGTCGTCATGCGTTTGCGTCATTCGCCGCGACAGCCAGACGTACCTCCACGCCTCCCTCTGCGGCGGAGTCGATCTCGAGTTCTCCCCCGATTAGGATCGCCCGCTCGCGCATGCCGGACAGTCCGGTTGCGTGCGCGGGCATCGGGGTAGGCAGCCCATGGCCGTCGTCGGTGACGGTGAGCACGAGGTGCTCGCCCACACGCCCGAGCGCGACGCGCACATGTGAGGCTTCCGCATGACGAAACGCGTTGGTCAACGCCTCCTGGGCGACGCGGTAGATCACCAGCTCGACCTCAGCGCTCAGCGGCGGCAGACCGCCTTCGAGTTCGCGCAGCACACGCTTCGCTCCCTGGCGCTCCATCCGCAGGCAGAGGGAGATCAGCGCGTCGATCAGCCCCAGGTCGTCCAAAGCCTCCGGGCGCAGCTCGCGGGCGATCCGGCGCACATCGTCGAGGCTGCGGTGAACGGTACTGATGATCTCCAGCAGCGCCGGTGTTTGCGCGGGCAGCTCGCCGGCGGCTCGTTCGGCACGCAGAGCGACGGCGGTCAGCGTCTGGCCGACCTCGTCATGCAGCTCGCGGGCGATGCGCAGCCGCTCGGCCTCTTGGGCGGCGAGCGCACGGTGAGCGCTGCCGCGCCGCTCGGCCTCGATGCGATCGAGCATCGTGTTGAAGGCGCGCGAAAGCGTGATCATCTCGGTGCTCATCCTCATCCAGTCCCCCACTGGGGCGCGCTGGCCTGGGCGCATCGGGTCGATGTGGCCCATCAGGGTCGCCAGGCGGCGCAGCGGGGCCAGGACAACGGTCAACAGCAGCAGATTGACGGCCAAGGTCATCAGCAGTCCGCCGACCAACACCACCAGCTCGCTGGTTGTGACTGGGTTGGAGACCGTCGCCGGGCTTGCGATCAGGATGAACACCGCCAGCCCGAAGACGATGGTGTTGACGGTGAAGACCCTCCAGAGGATCGACACGGCGGCCGGCTCGTGACGCGCGACCGGCTCGTCCGCTGGGTTCAGCCGTGCCTGTCCGATAGAGGCGCTAGGAAGTCTCACAGCCGCGATGCTCGCGTGAGCACCGGACGGTTGCCTTGCTCAGGCTCCCGGGAGTCGCTTGCTGATGGCCCCGGGCAGGCGATACTTGCGGCTCTTCGGGCAGCGCTCGAGCAGGCCGAGCTCCACGAGCGTGGAGACGTAGCGATGAGCGGTGCTGGGGCTCATGCCGGCGTCGTGGGCGAGCTCCACGATCCCCCGGGCGGCTCCATCGGGGCCAAAGCAGGTGAGTAGCGATAGTCCTCGTAGCAGCGAGCGCGACAACTTCGGGTTGGCCGTGTCGAACGCCAGATAGCCCGCCAGTTGGGTCTGTTTGGGCGCGTGCGACTCGCTCAGTGTGCCCGCGATCAGCGTAGAGATGCTCGGGGTGCGGCTACGGGAGGCGGCGCGCACCACCTCGTCGACCTGGGACGGAGATAGCGTGATGGCGATGGAGACATGCTCGCTGTTGTCCATAACGCGATCATGGCAGATGCAGACGACTGTCTGCATTTGCAAAGCGCGATCTTGGTCTCCACGAGCGCTGGAAGCCGGCACGCGAGACCACTTGGCCGGTCTCCTCGCCGATGGGCGGGTAGCCTCCAGCGCTGAGATGGCGGTCACGGTGACACTCCCGGACGGAAAGGCTCTGGAGCTGAGCGACGGCGCCACGGGCGCCGACGCGGCCGCGGCGATCGGCCCGGGCCTGGCGCGCGCGGCGCTCGCGATCGAGGTGAGCGGCCCGGGCGCGGCAGAGGGGCTGGGGGAACTACGCGACCTGGCGCGCGAGCTGCCAGACGGGGCGCGAATCGCGATCGTGACGGACAAGAGCGGCGAGCCGGCGCTCGCCTTGATCCGCCACGACGCCGCGCACGTCTTGGCGGCCGCCGTGATGGAACAGTGGCCGGGCGTGAAGATATCGATCGGGCCGGCGATCGAGAACGGCTTCTACTACGACTTCGAGTTCCCCGAGGGTGTGTCGATTTCCGAGGGGGACTTCCCGGAGATTGAAGCGAAGATGCGCGCGCACGTGAAAGCGCAGGAGAGCTTCGAGCGCGTCGATGTCACGCCGGCACAGGCGCGGGAGCGTTTCGCGAGCGAAGGACAGGACTACAAGGTCGAGCTGATCGACGATCTCGTCAACGGCGCCGACTCGGAAAATCCGCTCGAGACGGTCTCGCTGTATACGAACGGCCCGTTCACGGACCTCTGCCGGGGTCCGCACGCGCCGAGCACGAAGAGCGTGGGCGCGTTCAAGCTGACGTCGGTCGCGGGGGCCTATTGGCGTGGAGACTCGACGCGAACGATGCTGACGCGGATCTACGGGACGGCTTTCTTCTCCAAGAGCCAGCTCGAGGAGTACCTGGAGCGTGTGGAGCGCGCGAAGGAACGCGACCACAGAAAGCTCGGGAAAGAGCTAGGCCTGTTCATGTTCTCCGACGTCTCGCCCGGCGCCGCGTTCTGGCTGCCAGGAGGAACGGCGATGTGGAACGAGCTGGTGGCGGTCTCGCGCGAGATGGGACGGGAGCGCGGGTACACCGAGGTGAAGACGCCGTTGATCTACGACGCCGAGCTGTGGAAGACCTCAGGGCATTGGGGGAAGTACAAGGAGAACATGTTCACGGTGCAGGTCGAGGAGCGCGAGATGGGCGTGAAGCCGATGAACTGTCCCGGGCACGCGCACCTGTACGCCGGCCAGCGTCATTCATACAGGGAACTGCCGGTGCGCTATTCAGAGCCTGGCCTGTTGCACCGCAACGAGCCCTCCGGTGTGCTGCACGGGCTGCTGAGGGTGAGGCACTTCGCGCAGGACGATGCACACATCTTCTGTACCGAGGAGCAGGTCCAAGCGGAGGTGGCTGGCTGCTTGGAGATGGCGTTCGCCACATACGCGCTGTTCGACTTCGAGATGCGGCTGGAGCTCTCGACTCGCCCGGAGCAGCGGATCGGCACGGATGAGATGTGGGACAGAGCCGAGGAGGCGCTGAAGAGCGCGCTCGACGCGCGGGGACTGGAGTACGAACACAACCCCGGGGATGGTGCGTTTTACGGCCCGAAGGTGGACATGCACATGACCGATTCGCTGGGGCGTTCGTGGCAGTTGGGGACGGTGCAGCTGGACTATTCGATGCCGGAGCGTTTCGAGTTGACGTATACGGGCGCGGATAACAAAGAGCACCGTCCGGTGATGATTCACCGCGCGCTGTTCGGCTCATATGAGCGCTTCATCGGGATCATGATCGAGCACTACGGGGGCGAGTTCCCGCTGTGGCTGTCGCCGGTGCAGGCGATCGTGCTACCGATCTCAGATCCGTTCAACGAGTACGGCGCCGGCGTACGGGACACGCTTGCGAAAACCGGCTTGCGTGTGGAGCTCGACGATCGCAGCGAGTCGATTGGGAAGAAGATCCGCGAGGCCGAGCTGAGGAAGATCCCGAAGATGCTGATCGTCGGCGAGCGCGAGATGCAGGCGGGTGAGGTCGCGGTGCGCGAGCACGGAAAGGGAGACGTGGGCAGCGTTTCGATACAGGAGCTCTCCCAGCGGCTATACTCGGCTTCGTTGAAGCCCCAGGCCCACTCCAAAAATTGACGCGCGTAGACCAAGCTTGACGCGCGAAAAAGACAGCTAGTGCCGGTTCCCCGCAGGTTTGACCGGCGCCCGCCCGAGCGGGACACGACGAGGATCAACGAGCGTATCCGCGTGCCCGAGGTCCGGGTGATCGACGACGAGGGCAACCAGGTCGGGGTGATGAAGACCCCCGATGCGTTGACCTTCGCGCAGGAGCGCGACTTGGACCTGGTCGAGGTCGCGCCCGAGGCGCGGCCGCCTGTGTGCCGGGTGTTGGACTACTCGAAGTACAAGTACGAGCAGGCGCAGAAGATCAAGCAGGCGAAGAAGCACCAGCAGCAGATCACCGTCCGCGAGATCAAGTTCCGGCCGAAGATCGCCGAGCACGACTACGACACGAAGAAGCACCACGTCGAGCGGTTTTTGAAGCACAAGGACAAGGTGAAGGTCACGATCATGTTCCGCGGGCGCGAGGTGACTCACCCCGAGCGCGGCACGATGATCCTCGACCGGCTCGCCGAGGAGCTCGCGGAGATCGGCGTGGTCGAGCAGCGCCCGATGCAGGAAGGGCGCAACATGACGATGATGATGGCGCCCTCGAAAGCGGTGTTGGCGGGCCTGGTCAATGGAGATGGGCACGGCGAGGACGACGTGCCGGCCGGGACAGCCGAGGCACCGGCGGAGAACGGCGCTGTTGGTGCTGTTGGCGGCGCCGCGGATGCGGCCACGAGCGACCTGCCGATCAAGGTGGCGAACGACCCACCGGCCAAGAACGGCACGAGCGCGGCGAAGGCCGAGCCCGCGGCAGCGGACGATGCAGATGCGCCAGAGACAGAGCCGGCGCTGGCAGACGGTGCGGATGCGCCGGCAGCAGAGCAGCAAACCTAGGACCCGCGGACACTGCCGGCAGCCCGGGTCAGGCGCCGTCGGCAGCGCCGTGTCATAATCACCGCGCGATGCCCAAGATGAAGACCCACTCCGGCGCGAAGAAGCGCTTCAAAGTCACCGGTACCGGCAAGGTCCGCGGGCGGCACCCGTTCACGAGTCACATACTCGAGAAGAAGTCGCCGAAAAAGAAGCGCGCGTTGGGCGGGCCGAAGATCATGTCCGACGATGACACGCCACGGATCAAGCGGATGCTGGGGGTCGGTAAATGACGCGGGTCAAGCGGTCGGTCCACGCCAAGAAGAAGCGCCGCGCGGTACTCGAGCAGACGAAGGGCTTTCGCGGCGAGGCGCACTCGAACTACAAGCGCGCGAAGGAGGCGCTGCTGAAGGCGGATGCCTATGCCTACAGGGATAGGCGCAACCGCAAGCGCGATTTCAGGAGACTGTGGATCACGCGGATCAACGCCGCGGCGCGGCAGAACGGGATGAGCTATTCGACGTTCATGCATGGCCTGATGCTGGCCGGCGTCGAGCTCGACCGCAAGGTGCTCGCGGACATCGCCGTACGCGACGCGGACACATTCCGACGTTTCGTGGAGGTCTCCCGCGAGGCGTCAGCCTCGGCGGCTACCTCCGAGCCAGCCCGCGAGGCGTCGGCTGCTTAGGCAAGCACCCGACAGAGAAGAGCCCGCGGGCGTCGCTCCTGAAAAGGACGGCGCCCTTTTTTGTACCTGATTCCGACCCACCGAAGGACGAACGGTCCACCGGACGAACTGAACCTGACTGACGAACCAATGACGATCACCTCCCAACACAATCCAGCCCTCAAGCAGCTGCGTCGCCTGGCGCGCAAGCACGATCGTGAGCGCAGCGGCCGGTTCGCGGCCGAGGGCGAGGACCTGATCGCCGCGGCCGAGCTGGCGGGATGGCATGCGGTCGAGGGCTATCGCGTGGCGGGCAGCGGGCTCGGCGGAGAGAGCTTCATCGACGTCGAGGCGAGCGCGCTCACCGCCGTCTCGACGCTGGGCTCGGGCACGCGCGTGATCGGCGTATACGAGCAGCGTTGGGCCACGGCGCCGAGTGGGCCGTTGTGCGTGTATCTGCACGGCGTCGGCGACCCGGGGAACGTCGGCACGGTGCTGCGCTCGGCGAAGGCGTTCGGCGCGAGCAGCGTGGCACTCGGCCCGGGTTGCGCCGATCCGCATGCACCGAAGGCCGTGAGGGCGAGCATGGGCGCGATCTTCGAAGTGGAGATCGCGCGTGTGGAGTCGATCGCCGAGCTGCCCGGCGAGCGGGTGGCGCTCGTGGCCGACCCGAGCCCACCCGCCCAGCCCCTGGCGGGACTCGTGGGTCCGGTCACGCTGCTCGTGGGCGCCGAGCGCGAGGGACTGCCGGCGGAGGTCGTGGAGGCATGTGAGCGCACAGCGCACATTCCGATCGAGGCCGAGTCGCTGAACGCCGCGATGGCGGCGACGGTGGCGCTGTACGAGATGACCAGGCGGGGCGGGCGGGACCACGATACGGTCACGACGAAATGATCGAGCGGATCGAGCAACTGCGAGCACAGGCCGAGGGAGAGATCGCCAAGGCTGACAGCAGCGAGGCGCTGGAGGGATTGCGCGTGGGCTACCTCGGCCGCAAGGCCGAGCTGCCCCAGCTCCTACGAGGAGTGGCCGAGCTGGAGCCGGCGCAGCGGGGCGCGGTCGGCAAGGCCGCCAACCAGGCTCGCCAGGCGCTGGAGGCGTTGATCGAGGCGAGGGCGGCGCAGTTGGGCGCGGCGGAGCTGGAGCGCGGTCTACAGGACGACCGCGTCGATGTGACGCTGCCCGGCGCCCCGCCACAGCGGATCGGACGGTTGCACGTGTTGACGGCGACGATGCGCGAGTTGGAAGACATCTTCCTGGGGCTTGGCTTCACCGTGATGGAGGGGCCCGAGGTGGAGACGGTGCACTACAACTTCGATGCGCTGAACCACTCCCCGACTCATCCAGCGCGGGCACGGACGGACACGTTCTACGTCCAGTCCTCCAACGGCGAGTCGACGCCCACCGGGGGGGAGGAGCTGGTGCTGCGGACGCACACCTCGCCGATGCAGGTGCGCGCAATGGAAGCGAACCCGCCGCCGCTTTATGTGGTGATCCCCGGGCGCGTTTATCGCCCTGACTCCGACGCCACGCATACGCCCCAGTTCCACCAGGTGGAGGGGTTGGCGGTCGATGAGGACATCACTTTGGCTGACCTGAAGGGCACACTGCTGGCGTTCGCGCGCGCGGTGTTCGGGGATGAGCGTGACGTGCGGTTGCGGCCGCATTTCTTCCCCTTCACCGAGCCGAGCGTCGAGGTGGACGTGTCGTGCTTTCACTGCGGGGGGAAGGGTTTCTTAGAATCGGAGCCCGCCCACCCACGCTGTTATCTGTGCAAGGGGGAGGGTTGGTTGGAGGTGCTTGGTGCCGGAGAGGTCGATCCGAACGTCTACTCATATGTGCCCACCATCGAGGCGAATGCCCCCGGGTACGACCCGGAGAAGGTACAGGGCTTTGCATGGGGCATGGGCGTGGAGCGGATCGCGATGCTCAAGCACGGCATCCCGGATCTCAGGCTCTACTACGAAAACGACCTCAGATTCTTGGAGCAGTTCTGATGCGGGTTCCTCTGGATTGGTTGCGTGAATACTGCGATCCGGCGCTGGACGTGAAGGGGATCGAGGAGCGCTTGACGATGACCGGGACGAAGGTCGAGGCGATCCACCACCACGGTGTGAGCGCCATCGAGCACTTCGTCGTGGGACGCGTGCTGGAGGTACAGGCGCATCCCGACGCGGATCGCTTGAAGGTCTGCAAGGTGGACCTCGGGGATGGAGAGAGAGATGGGCCGGCGACGATCGTGTGCGGCGCGCCGAACGTCGCGGCGGGGCAGACGGTTGCGATCGCGAAGCCGGGTGCGATCATGCCCGACGGCACGAAGATCAAGCAAGCGAAGCTCCGGGGATTGGTGTCCGAAGGGATGATCTGCGCCGAGAACGAGCTCGAGATCGGGATAGGCGGAGAGGGAATTCTCGTGCTGGACGATCTGATGATTGACGCCGAGCTTGCACCTGGGACGCCACTGGCTGACGTGCTGCCGATCGCCGAGGAGGTGCTCGAGCTCGAGATTACTCCGAACCGGCCCGACTGCCTCGGCGTGTTCGGCGTCGCACGCGAGCTGCACGCCGCGACCGGCGCTGCGCTCGCACGCGAGCCGTGGCTCGACGATCCGGGGAGCGACGGTCCCGTCGAGGGTGCTGAGGTCGTCGTCGAGTGCCCCGATCTCTGTCAGCGTTTCACCGCGCGTGTATTCGAGGATGTGACGATCGGCCCGTCGCCGCACTGGCTGAAGGCGCGGCTGATGGCGGCCGGGCAGAAACCGATCAACAACGTCGTCGACATCACCAACTACGCGATGCTGCTCACCGGCCAGCCGCTGCACGCGTTCGATCTCGATCGTGTGGCCGGCGCGCGCTTGACGGTACGCCGCGCGGGGGAGGGTGAGCTGCTCGAGACGCTTGACGGCGAGACGCGCACGCTCGACGCAGAGATGGTCGTGATCTCCGACGCCGACGGACCGACGTCGATCGCCGGCGTGAAGGGTGGTGCTCGCTCGGAGATAAGGCCGGACACGACGCGCGTACTGCTGGAGGTGGCGACATGGAGCGGCCCGAACATCCATCGCACGTCGTGGAGCCTGGGTCTGCGCAGCGAGGCGTCGGGGCGTTTCGAGAAGGGGCTGGCGCCCGAGCAGTGCCTGCATGCGCAGGCCGTGGCGAGCAGACTGCTGATCGAGTGTTGTGGCGCGAGGATCGCCCCTGGCACGATCGATATCGGCTGGGATGGTACGCCGGCGCTCCTCATCCGTCTCCGCGAGCAGCGGGTGGAGGCGATCCTTGGGCTAACGGTGCCACGGGAGCGCCAGGCGGAGATTCTGCGGGCACTCGATTTTCAGACGGTCGAGGCATCGGATTCCGGAGCGCCGGAGCGGGATGGACTCGACGTGACGGTGCCGGCGCTGCGCCGCGTGGATGTCACGCGCGAGGTGGATCTGATCGAGGAGGTCGCGCGGATCGACGGCCTGGAGAAGCTCCCGGCTACGCTCCCCGCACGTCGCGGCGCCGTGGGCCTGCTTACTCACTCCCAGCGGGTGCGCCGTGCGGCCGAGGACGCGCTCGTCGGCAGGGGTCTGCACGAGGTGGTCGGCTGGAGCTTCACCGACCCCGGCCTGCTCGACCGGCTGCGCCTGCCCGAGAACCACGCGCTGCGCCAGGTGGTGAGGCTCGAGAACCCGATGTCCGAGACTCAGTCGACGATGCGCCCGACGTTGCTTGGCTCGCTGTTGGACGCCGCACGGCACAACGTGGCACGCAACGGCCCGGACGTGGCGATCTTCGAGTCCGGGGCTGTGTACCGTGCCGCACGCGCCGGTGCTGCGGGCGAGGGCATTGGAGCCGCGGGCGAGCAAAACCACGAGTCCGCCGTCGTCGCGGGCGATCGCGCAAGCGACATGCCCGTCGAGGAACACCACGCGCTCGGAGCCCTGCTGACAGGCAGGCTGGGTGGGCGGGCGTCTAAATCCTGGCGCGGTGAGTCGAGTGAGGCTGACTTCTTCGCGGCCAAGGCGCTGCTCGTCGCGGTGCTCGACTCTTTCCACGTCGCCTGGTCGGTGCAGCCGGCCGCTGAATGGCCGTTCTTGCACCCTGGCCGCTGCGCCGAGGTGCTCGCCGGCGGGACGAGGCTGGGGTTCGTGGGGGAGGTGCACCCGCTGGTCGCCGCGGATTGGGGCCTGGAGCGGACCGCCGTATTCGCGATCGACCTCGGCAAGCTCGCCGCGGCATCCCCAGTCGTGCCGGCCTTCGAATCGTTCGCGTCGGTGCCGTCGCTGCGCCAGGACCTCGCGGTTGTCTTGCCCGAGCAGATCGCCGCCGCTCAGGTGTTGGAGCGCGTGGAAAAGGCGGGTGCGGAGATGCTCGACGAGGTGAGGGTGTTCGATGTCTACACGGGCCCTCAGGTGGGGGAGGGCAGGCGCTCGCTGGCGCTGGCGCTGTCGTTCAGGGGCCATGAGCAGACCCTTACCGACGAGGACGTGGCCCCTGCCCGCGCCAGGATCGTGGCGGCGTTGGGCGAGCTGGGGGGCGAGCTGCGTGGTTGAGCAAGCCTTTGCCGAGGGCTCCCCGCGGGTGATCGTCGCTGGCGCGACCGGTTTCGCCGGCGCACTCGCCGCGCACCTGCTCTGGCGCCACCCCGGCTTCGAGCTCGCGGGTGTGACTGGGCGCTCGGAGGTCGGGCGCTCGCTCGAAGAGGTCTACCCCCGCTATCGCGTGCCGCTCACGATCGAGGAGCTGGATATCGACCGGCTGACGGGCGCATCCGGCGCGGGTGTGGGGATTGATGCGGCCGTGGTCGCCTACCCGCATGCCGCGTCAGCCCCGGTCGTGGCCGCGTTGCGCGCCCGTGGCGTGCGCGTGTGTGATCTCAGCGCCGACTTCCGTCTGCGCGAGCTCACCACCTACGAGCAGTGGTACGGCCCCCATCCGCACCCCGAGTTGCTCGGCGAAGCGGTTTACGGGCTGACCGAGCTGCACCGTGAGGAGATTCGCGACGCCGGGCTGGTCGCGACGCCAGGCTGCTATCCGACCGCGTCGACGCTGGCGCTCGCGCCGCTCGCGCGCGCTGGGCTGATCGCCGACCTCGTGATCGACGCCAAGCAAGGCCTCTCCGGCGCGGGGCGTGGGGCCACCTGGCAGACGCACTTCTCCAACAGCGGCGAGAACATCCTCCCGTACAACATCGTCCACCACCGCCACACGCCGGAGATCGAGGAGCAGCTGAGCGATCTGGACCCCACCCACCCAGACCTACGCGTGCAGTTCACGCCGCACCTCGTGCCGCTCGACCAGGGCGAGCTGGTCGACTGCTATGTGACGCCCACACGGCCGGTCACGCAGGATGAGCTGGACGCGATGTACCAGGACGCCTACGTGGCCGAGCGGTTCGTCGAGCTGACCCCAGCACCGGCGGAGGTGCGCGACGTGCGCGAGACGAACATCTGCCGAGTGCACGTCGCCCTCAGCGAGCACACGGGCAAGATCGTCGTGCTGTCGGCGATCGACAACCTGTGGAAGGGCACCTCATCGCAGGCGGTCCAGAACCTGAACGTGATGTTCGCCAAGCCCGAGAGCGAAGGTCTGACATGAGTGCGGGCAAAGACGTGTTTGGCGATCGCGTGGCCGAGGGACCACCACAGCCCTTCTTTCATTCCCGCTGGGTGCCGGCGCCCGAGCACGTACGGGATCTGGGACCGGGCGCCGGGTTGCCCGCCGGCTTTCGTGCCGCGGGTGTCGCGTGTGGGATCAAGCCCAGCGGCAACCGCGATCTCGGACTGCTCGTTTGCGACGCCGAGACCCCGGTCAGCGCCGCGCGCTTCACCGCCTCCGGGACACCGGCGGCGCCGGTGCTCGTCAGTCAGGAGCGCTGCCGGCTTGACGCCCTGCGGGTGATCCTCGCCAACTCCGGCTGCGCGAACGCCGCGACCGGCAGGCGCGGACTCGATGACGCCGCCAAGACACAGGGCGCCGCCGCGATGGCGCTCGGCGTGGAGGAGTCCGCGGTGGTGCTCGCCTCGACCGGCGGCATCAGCCATTACTTACCGGTGGATTCGGTCCTGAAAGGCACTCTCGCGGCTCACGGCGAGCTCCGTCGCGATGGCGATGCCGACTTCCAGCAGGCGATCCAGACGACCGACGCCTTCGAGAAGCGCGCCTGCCTTGAGGTTGAGCTCTCCGGTGGCTCGGTTTGTCTCACCGCGCAGTGCAAGGGCGCCGGCATGATCTCACCGCGCTTCGCGACGATGTTCTGCTTCGTCCAGACCGACGCAACGCTCGAGCCCGCGACCGCGGATCTGCTGTTCGGCGTCACGGTCAAGCGCTCGTTCGACCGCGCTTCGGTCGACGGACAGCTCTCGACGAACGACATCGCGGTGCTGATGTGCTCCGGCGCCTCCGGCGTGCGGGTCGCCCCGGAGTCAGAGGACGAGCTGCGCTTCGGCGAGGCGCTCGATGCGCTGCTGCGCCAGCTCGCGATCATGATGGTCGCCGACGGCGAGGGCGCCGCGCGGATCGCGCGAGTCCTCGTTCGCGGCGGTCACATCGAGGACGCCGAGGCGGTCGCGCGCGCGGTCGCCAATTCGCCGCTCGTCAAGGCCGCGCTGCACAGCGGCGATCCCAACTGGGGGCGGATCGTCCAGGCCGTCGGAGCCGCCCTGGCTGGGCGGGATCGATTCACTCCCCCGCTCGCGGTGGACATCTCACTCGAGGGCATTCATGTGTGCTCGGCGGGCACCGCGATCGACTACGACGAAGCGCGGCTCGCCGAGGCGTTGCAGGCTAAGGAAGTCGAATACGAGATCACTCTCGCGGGAGACGGGGCCGAGACCGAGGTGTTTTTCTCTGACCTCTCGCATGAGTACGTGACGATCAACGCGGACTACACGACATGAGCCTCTCCACGGCCCACTCAAATCGGAGGATCAACTGATGCGCGACGTCGGCACGCTTTTGGAGGCGCTTCCCTATATCAGGGAGTTCCACGGCAAGACGGTGGTGATCAAGTACGGCGGCGCCGCGATGGAGGATCCCGAGCTGCGTGAGGAGTTCGCACGCGATGTTGTGCTGCTCAAGTACGTCGGGCTGAACCCGATTGTCGTCCACGGCGGCGGCCCGGAGATCACCGCCTACATGGAGCGCCTCGGGCTGCCGGTCCAATTCGTCGGTGGTCTGCGCGTATCCGACGCAGACACCGTCGAGGTGGCGAAGATGGTGCTCGTCGGCAAGGTCAACAAGGAAATCGTCCTGCGCCTCGCCGCGCATGGTCAGCCCGCGGTCGGCTTGTGCGGCGATGACGGCTCGCTGTTCAGGGTCGCGCGCCGCGCGGCGCCGGACGGCGAGGACATCGGCTTCGTCGGGCGGATCGAGCGGGTGAACGTCGGTGTGATCGAGCACATCTCGAGCGACTACATCCCCGTGATCGCCTCGGTGGGGGCCGATCGCGACGGTCACTCGTACAACGTCAACGCCGACGAGGCGGCCGGTGCGGTGGCGGGCGCGATGGGCGCTCAGAAGGTGATCTTCCTCACGGACGTTCCGGGCTGGCTGCGCGATCCAACCGATCCGCGGAGCCTGATCGCCCAGGCCTCAGCAAAAGAGGTCGAGGACTCCCTGGCGAGCTTGCAGGGGGGCATGCGTCCCAAGCTGCAGGCCTGTCTAGATGCCATCCATCAGGGCGTTAGCGCCGCGCACATCCTTGATGGGCGCACGCCGCACTCGCTGCTGCTCGAGTTGTTCACCGACGCTGGGATCGGCACCAAGATCGAGGGAGCTCCATGAGCCTGGCTGAGCTCCAGGAGCTCGAGCGTCGGCATGTGATTGCTTCTTACGCGCGCTTTCCGGTGGAGTTCGTTCGCGGTGAGGGTCCGCATTTGTGGGACGAGCAGGGCAATGAGTATCTCGACTTCCTCTGCGGCATCTCGGTCACGAACATCGGCCACTGTCACCCCCGTGTGGTGGCAGCCGTGCGAGAGCAGACCGAGCGGCTGATGCACGTCTCGAACCTGTTCTACACGGAACCCGCTATGCGCCTGGCTGAGAGTCTGTCCCGGTCGGGCCTCGGCGGCAAGGTCTATTTCTGCAACTCAGGCGCTGAGGCAAATGAGGCGGCGATCAAGCTCGCCCGAAAGGCTCGCCTCGGGGGGGACGTCGTGGTCGTGCACGGCGCTTTTCACGGCCGCACCTACGGCGCGCTGTCGGCTACCCCGCAGGAGTCAAAGCAGGCGCCGTTCGCTCCGCTCGTCCCGGGTTTCCGCGCTGTCGATCCAACCCCCGCGGCGATCTCCGCCGCGGTCGACGCGCACACCGCCGCTGTGTTCCTCGAGCCGATTCAGGGTGAGACCGGCGTGAACGTGCTCTCCGAGGACGTGCTCTCCGCTGCGCGGGCGGCCTGCGACGAGCACGGCGCGGCGCTCATCTTTGACGAGATCCAGTGTGGGATGGGCCGGACCGGCACGCTGTGGGCCTACCAGCAGAGCGGCGTAGTGCCCGACGCGATCACCGTCGCAAAGGCGCTCGGCGGCGGACTGCCGATCGGTGCGCTGCTCACCGGTGAGCGGCTGGCTGACGTATTTGCACCTGGAGATCATGGCTCCACGTTTGCCGGAGGCCCCGTCGTCGCCCAAGCGGCGCTGGCCGCCCTGGAGGTGACCGACGACCCCGAGCTGCTGTTCAGTGTGCGTGAGCTGGGCCAGCGGCTCACGGCCGGCCTCGAGACGCTTCCGCACGTCGTCGCGGTGCGCGGTCGTGGGTTGATGCTCGCCTGCGAGCTGGACGTGCCGGCGCCCGCGGTCGTACGCCGCGCGCTGCTCTCGGAGCGGTTGATCGTGAACGCCACCGGGCCCACGACGGTCCGGCTGTTGCCACCGCTGATCGTCTCCGAGGCCGACATCGATGATGCGCTCGAGCGTTTGGGCGCGGCGCTCGCCGGGCACGACGAAAGATAGGGTTCGCCGCCGTGTCAGATGACTCCATCCGCAGCTTCCCGCCGCGAACCGCCTCCTACGAGGCTGACCCCGCCGAGGTTCATCGCGTGCTGCTGCTCTACTCCGGTGGCCTCGATACGAGTGTGATGCTGAAGTGGATTCAGGACGAGTACGACGCCGAGGTCGTCTGCTTGACGGTCAACCTCGGGCAGCCGGGCGAGGACTATGCGGTGATCGAAGACAAGGCGATGCGGCTTGGCGCCCTGGAGTGCCATGTCCTCGACGCGCGTGAGGAATTCGCGCGCGAGTACGTCGTCCCGGCGATCAAGGCCAACGCTCTGTATGGCGACTATCCGCTGTTCACCGCGCTCGGGCGACCGCTGATCGCCAAGCTGGCGGTCGAGCACGCGCGCAAGACTGGCTGCGACACGATCGCTCATGGTTGCACTGGCAAGGGCAACGACCAGGTGCGGATCGAGGCGACTGTCGCAACGCTCGCCCCCGAGCTGAAGGTGATCGCGCCGGTGCGCTCCTGGCAGATGGGTCGCGAGGAGGAGATCGCCTACGCGAACGAGCACGGCATCCCAATCAAGTCATCCCAAGGGGCCGAGTCGCAAGCGCCGTATTCGATCGACGACAACCTCTGGGGACGCTCCTCGGAGGGCCGCTGGATCGAGGACCTCGACCAAGCACCACATGACGACGTCTTCCAGCTCGTCACGCCTCCGGAGCGCGCCCCCGACGAGGCCGAGGTCGTGGAGATCGAGTTCGAGCGGGGAGTGCCCGTCGCGCTCGGCGGCGAGCGTCTGGGGCTGGTGGAGCTGATCGAACGGACGGCTGAGATCGGCGCTCGTCACGGCGTGGGGATCCTCGACCACATCGAGGACCGAATCGTCGGCCTGAAGGTGCGCGACATCTACGAGGTGCCCGCCGCCGCGATCCTCTTGCCCGCCCACCAAGAGCTCGAGCGGCTCGTCTGCACGATCCACCAAAACCAGTTCAAGGCTCAGCTCGACCGTCAGTGGGCTTACCTCGTCTACGCCGGGCTGTGGTGGGAGCCGCTGCGCGGCGATCTCGATGCCTACATGGAGCACGTCAACGAGCACGTCTCAGGGACGATCGGGATCAAGCTCTACAAGGGTCACGCCCGGGTCGTGACTCGCTCCTCGCCGGGCGCCGTCTATGACGCGAGCCTCGCTTCGTTCGCGCAGTCCGGTGGCCTCTTCTCGCAGACCGCATCGCCCGGGTTCATCGAGCTGTTCTCACTGCAGTCGCGCATGGCATGGCGCCTACATAACGAGTAGAGCCGATAAGTAGAGCCGATAGGTAGCATGGGTTGGAGATGAACGGTTCTGCTTACAAGCTCCTCGGATACGCGGTGTGGCACGGTGGGAAGTGGTACGTGCGGCGCCAGTATCTGGACCGGCTGCCCAGCGCCCGCATGGCAGCCGTCACGGGGCTCGCGGCCTTGGCTGCCACAGCGGCCGCGGTGACGTTCGCGCGTCGCGCTCTGAGCTAACGTCGCGTCCGATCTCATCCATAGCCTGATCGTCACTGTGATGGCCGAGGGATCAGAGACGCCTGGAGGCGAGCCGCCGTGGTCAACCGACCGCGATCTGCTCGCGGAGCGCCGTGCGCGCCGCGCGGTTGATTCGGAGTCCAACCACCCTACGGACGTGCTTGCCCGCCGTGCCGAGGCGGCCGAGGCGACGGTCCAGACGCTCGAGACCCACCTGGCCAGCCTGCAGCAAAGGGTGCGTGAGGCCGCGGAGGAACGTGTGCTCTTTACTGAGCGACTCAATGTCGAGCAGGCGGCGGTAGCGGAGCGTGAGCACGAGCTGCGCCGTGTCAAGCAGCGTGAGTACGCCGAGCAACAGCTGCGAGTCGAGGTCGAGGACCGTCACGCACGCCTCGAGCACGACAGTCGTGCTGAGATCGACCGGCTCACCCGTCGTCTCGGTGCGAGCGAGCACCATGCGCGTGAACTGGCCGAGCGGCTGGAGAGCATCCAGCGCGAGTTGGCCGAGGACGAGCAGGTCGCTGCGGCCGAGCTGGTGGCTGTGCGAAGTGGAGAACGAGAGTTGCAGGTGCGGCTTTCGGAGCTGGAGCGCCGCGCCTTGGAGATCCGCCACGAGATCGACTCCGAGCGCTCTGCGCGTGAGCGCGCTGAGCGCCAACTCAGGGACATGCGCGTCGGCTATCAGCGGATGGAGCTGATCGTTGCGGAGGTAAAGGGTGCCGTGGCCCAGCTGCGCGCTGCCACTGCGCTAAAGCCCAGACCGCAGCAGCCCGAGCCGGCTGCTCACGGCGAGCGCGAGGAGATGGCTGACGCCTTGGCGAGCGCTGTCGAGCGGCTTCGCGCGCGTGCCGAGTGCCCTCAAACGCAGCCCGCGGAGCCCATCGTTGCGCCCGTCGCGGAGCGCTCGCCGCACAAGCACAGCATGTCGTTGCTGACCCGCCTAAAGAGAAGGCGCAAACAGCGGCGTGAGCGCCGCTCGGTCGCCGCTGAGCCGCCTAACATCCAGTCTCAGTGAGCACCCCGTCCTGCGCCCACCTGCACGTGCACTCCGAGTACTCGTTACTCGATGGCGCATGCAAGATCGACGCGTTGGCGGCGCGCGCGGCGGAGTTCGGGCAGCCGGCCCTGGGTTTGACCGACCATGGCGTGATGAACGGTGCGGTCGAGCTGTACAAGGCGTGTAAGAAGCACGGCGTCAAGCCGATACTCGGCTGTGAGATTTACCTGGTCGACGATCACACGGCCCGTGGTCCCGGCAAGGTCGAGCGCAATCACCTGACGCTGCTGGCCTCGAACGACGTCGGTTACCGCAACCTCGTCAAGCTCTCCTCGGCGGGCTTCCTGGACGGACTGAACCGTGGCAAGCCGTCGGTGGACATGGGTCTGATCGAGCGCTACTCCGAGGGCGTGATCGCGCTGACGGGCTGTCTCGCGTCGCGCTTCTGCCAACGGCTGCTGGACGACCGCGTAGACGACGCGCGTGCGCACGCCGACGAGCTGATGGGCGTGTTTGGTGCCGAGAACGTCTACTTCGAGGTGCAGAAGAACAGGTTGGCGCCGCAGGAGAAGTGCAACGAGGGGATCGTCAAGATCGCACGCGAAGTTGGCGGCTCGCTTGTGGGTACCGGCGACGTGCACTATCTGCGCCGCGAGGACTACGACCACCACACTGCGCTGCTGTGCGTGCAGACGAAGAGCACGATCGCCGCGCCGAAGCTGACATTTGACACGAATGAGTTCTACTTGCGCGACAGCGGTGAAATGATCGCCGCCTTCGCGGAGTGGCCCGAAGCGATCGCCAGCACGCTGGAGATAGCAGAGCGCTGCACTGTGGAGATTGAGCTCGGCAAGCAGCTGATCCCCAGCTATCCGACCCCTGAGAACACCGACGAGCAGAGCTATCTGCGCGAGCAGGTCGAGCTGGGGTTGCGACTGCGCTACGGGGACCCGGTCCCGGTCGAGGCGCGCGAGCGGGCCGACATGGAGCTTGGCGTGATCGACAAGATGGGCTTCAACGCCTACTTCCTGATCGTCTGGGACTTCGTCCGCTTCGCCAAGGAGAACGGCATCGCGGTCGGCCCGGGCCGTGGCTCGGCGGCTGGCTCGATCGTCGCCTACTGCCTGGCGATCACCGACGTCGACCCGCTCGAGTACGACCTGCTGTTCGAGCGTTTTCTGAACCCTGAGCGCGTGTCGATGCCGGATATCGACATCGACTTCTCGGTGCGGGGGCGCGAGCGCGTGATGCGCTACGTGACCGAGAAGTACGGGCGCGAGTCGGTTGCCCAGATCGTGACGTTCGGCAAGATGTTCCCGCGCGCGGCGACGCGCGACGCGGCGCGCGTGCTGGGCTATGACTACGGTGCCGGAGACAGGCTTGCGAAGCTGATTCCAGATCCGATCATGGGCCGCTCGCCGTCGTTTGAGGAATGCATGAAGACGGGGCAGCCGTTGCGCAAGGCCTGCGACGAAGACCCGCAGGCCCAGCAGATCGTCGACGTGGCGCAGGGCCTGGAGGGGATCGTGCGTAACTCGTCGATCCACGCTGCCGCGGTCGTGATCGCTGACCGGCCGCTGACGGAGATCGTGCCGCTGCAGCTCGCTGACGGCGGCACGGATGAGAACGGCGAGAAGGTATTCCGCACGGTCACGCAGTTCTCGATGAAGCCGATCGAGGAAATCGGCATCCTGAAGATGGACTTCCTAGGCCTGCGCAACCTCGATGTGATCGAGGATGCGCTGGACATCATCGAGCGCTCGACCGGGGAGCGCCCCGATATGACGACGCTGCCGCTGGACGATCCGAAGACCTACGAGATGATGGCGCGCGGCGACTCGACAGGGGTGTTCCAGTTCGAGTCCGAGGGCATGCGAGAGGCGCTGAAGAAAGTCTGCCCCGACGAGTTCAACGATCTCGTCGCGCTCAACGCGCTGTACCGGCCGGGGGCGATGGACCAGATTCCGGTCTACGCCAAAGGCAAGCGCAACCCAGAGGCGATCTCCTACCCGGACGAGCGGCTACGGGCGATCCTCGAGTCCTCGAAGGGAGTGATTCTCTACCAAGAGCAGGCGATGCAGATCTCCAAGGAGCTGGCGGGCTTCTCAGGGGCGAAGGCGGACGATCTGCGCAAGGCGATCGGAAAGAAGAACCGGCAGGCGATGGCGGCGCTGAAGCCGGAGTTCGTCGAAGGGTGTCGGGCGTCGGGCACGAAGCCCGACGTGATTGAGTTCCTGTGGAACACGAATGAAAAGTCCGCCGACTATTCATTCAACAAGAGCCACGCCGCTTGTTATGGGTTGATCGCCTACCGCACCGCGTGGTTGAAGGCGAACTACACCGCGGAGTACATGGCCGCGCTGATCTCCTCGGTGATGTCGACGAAGGACAAGGTGCCGTTCTTCGTGGCCCGCTGCGAGGAGATGGGGATCGAGATCCTGCCGCCGGACGTGAACCTCCCAGACCACGAGTTCACGGTTGTGCAGCGCAACATCCGCTTCGGCCTTGACGCGGTGAAGGGCGTCGGCTACCAGGCGGTTGAGGCAATCAAGCGGACACGCGAGGAGGGTGGTGAGTTTCTCTCGCTGTGGGATTTCTGTGAGCGAGTGGATAACCGCGCGGTCAACAAGAAGGCGATCGAGGCACTGATCAAGTGTGGAGCCTTCGGTTCGACGAAAGCGACGCGCAAGGGAATGCTGGAAGTGCTGGAGCAGGCCCAGGGTGCGGGTCAGAAGGCTCAGCAGGATGCCCTCATCGGGCAGGGGTCGATCTTCGACCTCGACGAAGCGCCGGCGCCCGCCGGAGGCGCGACCGCGCCACCGGGTTCGAGCCTCGCGCGACCGATCCACCCGCCGATTCCCGCGGAGGAGTTCGAGCAGGCAGAGCTCTTGGCCGTGGAGAAGGAAGCGATCGGGCTGTTCGTCTCCGCACATCCGCTGAAGCCATTGCGCGACGCATTGCGCGCGCGCGTCGACTGCCCGCTCGCGGCGCTGGTCGACCGTCGCGACAAGGATTGGGTAACGGTTGGCGGGATCATCGTCGAGGCCAAGCGGATTCGCACTCGCAACGGCGATCACATGATGTTCGCGACGCTCGACGATCTTGGAGGCGCCGTGGAGATGCTCGTGTTCGGCAAGGCGCTCGTCGAGCACGAAGCGGCGCTGGCGGTCGACGAGGTTGTGCTCGTGAAGGGCCGCGTGGATCACAAGGAAGCCGGCAAGACATGCCTAGTGGTACAGACGGTGGAGAGATTCGCGCCGTCTGAAGAGGAGGTCGAGCGCGCCCGCACGCGGGCCGATGTGGCCACGAAGACCGCCACTGCGTTGGCTCATCCAGTGTGCTTGCGCGTCGATGCGGCCTGCCTGCGGACCAGCGCGATCGACGATTGCAAGCAGGTGATCGAGGAAAACCCCGGCACCGCTGAGGTCCTGTTGGAGATGGATACGGGCACTGGCACTCGCCGGCTTCGTTTCGGTGAGTCCTACCGTGTGCGGCACACTCCGACGCTTCTGGCAGAGTTAGAACACGCGCTTGCGCCTGTGGCTCAGGCCGCTGCGACCGGCTGAGCCAAGAGACTCCGTCGCTCACTTTTTGCGGGCGGCGATGCCCCTCTCTCGCAGTTCCATTGCCAGGGCTATTTCCTCGCGCCCGGATCCTTCGCGGTTCTCGCCCGGGGTCTCGAGTACGCAGGGCAGCTTTTGCAGCCCCGGGGCGGACAGAAACGCCATACAACCCGCCTCCCCGAGCTCGCCGGCGCCGAGGTTGGCATGGCGGTCGCGGTTGGAGCCGAGCGGGGTCTGGGAGTCGTTGAGGTGCAGTGAGCGAATCCTGCCCGCGCCGAGCTTGCGCGTCGCCTCGCTCAGGGTCGAGCTCATACCTTTGACTGTGCGGATGTCATAGCCCGAGGCGAGCATGTGACAGGAGTCCAGGCACACCCCGAGTCGCTTGCCCCCGCCGGAGGACTCGAGCAGCGCCGCGAGCTCGTCGAACGAGCGCCCCAGCGTGCCGCCGGTGCCCGCCGTGTTCTCCAAATGCAGCTCACAGCCCTCGCTCTCCTTCAGCGCCTCGCCGATCGTCTTGCCCGCTCGGGCGATCGCCTCGCCCACGTCGCCGGTCTTGGCCGAGCCGGGGTGCAGAACCACCCCACTGGCACCGATCTCGTGCCCGACGCGCAGCGAGTGTGTGAGCGAGGTCAGCGACTTGGCGCGGATGTCCGGGTCCTCACTGGCGCAGTTGAGCAGGTAGACGGCGTGGATCAGAACCGCATCGATCGGGCTCGCGACCATCGCCTCCTTGAACGCCGCGACGTCCTCCTCACGGTAGTTCGTGGGCTTCCACATGCGCGGTGACTGATTGAAGATCTGGATCGCACGGCAGCCGCGCTCCACGCCGCGCTCGATCGCTTTTGGCAAGCCACCCGCGGGCGATACGTGTGCGCCGATTAGCATGGCGGCGATCTTATGGTTTCCGCACCTGCACAGGCCGGCCACTCGGAGGAATCGATGCGTGTGAGATTTGCTCCCTCTCCGACGGGGGCGCTGCACATCGGTGGGGCGCGCACGGCGCTGTTCAACTGGCTGCTCGCCCGTCACACCGGCGGGAAGCTCGTGCTGCGCATCGAGGACACCGACCGCGAGCGCTCGACTCCGGAGAACGTCGAGCAGATCCTCGACGCGCTGCGCTGGCTGGAGCTCGACTGGGATGAAGGCCCGATCATGCAGTCAGAGCGTTCTGAGCGCCACCGCGAGGCGCTCGCTGCGCTGCTGGAGGCAGGGCACGCCTACCGCTCGAGTGCGACGGCGGAGGATGTGAAGGCCTACAAGCAGATCCATGGTGCCGAGCGCGGGTTCCGGGGTGAGGGGCTGGTGGGCAATCAGCAAGCGGGGGCGGTACGCCTGCGGGTGCCTGATGAGGGCGAGACCGTCGTGCATGACGCGATCCGCGGCGAGACGCGCTTCGCGCACCTCCACCTGGACGATCCCGTGATCGCGCGTGCGGACGGCTCGGTGCTCTACAACTTCGCCGTTGCGATCGATGATCTCGACGCCCACATCACGCATGTGGTGCGTGGCGAGGATCACCTTTCGAACACTCCCAAGCAAGTGCTCGTGCTGGAGGCCGTGAGGGCGGTCGGCTTCGGCGCTGAGCAGCCGTTGCCGTCCTATGCACACCTGCCGCTGCTCCACGGGCCTGACGGCAAGAAGCTCTCCAAGCGCCATGGCGCCGCCTCGGTGCAGGAGTTGCGCGACGCCGGCTACCTGCCCGAAGCGGTGCGCAACTATCTGGCGTTGCTCGGTTGGGGCTCGGGCGACGACGCGACCGTGCTCACGACGGCCGAGTTGATCGAGCGCTTCACGCTGGAGCGGGTGAGTCGTAACCCGGCGCGCTTTGACGAGGTCAAGTTGAAGTGGCTGAACGGCGTCCACATCCGCGAGCTCACCGTCGAGGAGCTGACGCGGCGCCTTGAAGCCTTCACCGGACGCGAGGGACTCGGCGCGGCGGTCCAGATCAGCCAGGAGAAGCTCCATACGCTCGCTGACTTCTGGCCGCTGTCTGGGTTTCTCTTCGACGGGCCCCAGGACGATCGGGCGGCGCGGGAGAAGTGGCTCGGGGAGGACGGGCGCTCGGTGCTCCTCGATGCTCGCGCGGCGCTTGCCGAGGTTGCTGAGTTCGATGAGGCGGGTGTGCGAGAGGCGCTCGAAGGGGTGCTGGAGCGTCGCGCCTGTAAGCCCGGGGCGGTCTATCAGCCACTGCGTGTGGCGATCTCCGGCACGACGATCTCGCCGGGCATCTTCGAGAGCGTTGCTCTGCTCGGCAAGGATGAGACGTTGCGGCGCATCGACCGGGTGCTATGAGCCTGGAGTCGGCGCTAACTTGCGTTCAACCATCTGCCTCTATATGCCGATAGAACCCCGACACGGCACCGCCCGTTTGGGTAGCCGGCGATCGCGAGGCAGGTATTTCGACGCATGCAGGTCACAGCTTCCAAGCCAAAGCGAGCAGCGACTAAGAAGAGCCGCTCCGCGGAGGTAGAGCGCCGGCCAGGCGGATCCGCCGGGACGCCCGGTGCGCGCCATCAGAACGAGGGACATGGCCGGCGCCTGACAATGGCCTTCGAAGCGCTGGAGGCCTTTCCGGCGCTCGCCGAGTCGCGCAACCGCTTGCTCGCGGTGATCTCTGGCGATCATGTGGCCACGGCCGACATCGTGACCGCCGTCGAGTCGGATGTAGCGCTGATCATCGCCGTGCTTCGTGTTGCCAACCAGATGAAGAGTCCGTCCACCCGCGTGCGCGTGGACACTGTCGTTGGCGCCGTGGAGTTGCTCAGCCCCCAAGTGGTGCAGGCGCTGGCGGGACGGGTGCGCACATTTGAATTCTTCGAGCGCTCGAGCGTGTGGGACGCGGCGCCGGAGCGCTTCCGTTTGCACGCTCTGGCGACCCAGCGGGCAGCCGACCGCGTCGCGGCCGAGGTCGGCTATGAGCATCGCGACCGCCTGACTGTGACGAGCCTGTTGCACGACATCGGCAAGCTCGTCTTGCTGCATGCCTATCCCGGCTATCCCGCGCAGGTGCATCTCGGGGCAAAGACACCGGAGGACCGTATCCATCAAGAGCGCCGGGAGCTGGGCGTCGATCATGCGCTGGTAGGTGGCGTGCTTGCCCGGCGCTGGGGACTGCCGGGCACAATCGCCACCGCGATCGAGCGCCATCACAATCCTGATGTCGAGGGCGAGGCGGCTTTTATCCGCTTGGCGGACATGCTTGCGCATTACGAGCAGGGCGCACAGGTGTCTTCGACGGAGATGCTGACTACCGCGCGCATCATCGGCATCGGTCCCCAGGAGCTCAGAAGGGTCATGTACGAGCTGCCCAGTTCCTCCCACCAGCGCCAACGCCAACGCCACATCGATCCATGTCCGCTCTCTGGACGTGAGCTCGGTGTATTGCAGCGGCTCGCCGAGGGCAAGGTCTACAAGCAGATCGCCCATGAGCTGACGCTCTCCACCAGCACGGTTCGCACCCACCTACACAACATCTACGGCAAGCTGGGGGCGGTCGACCGCGCTCAGGCCGTCTTGATCGCCACCGAGCGCGGCTGGCTCTAGTTCCCTAGCATCGGGCGCATGAGCGCGCGATGATCTCGATCACCAGCAAGTCTCCCTACGCCGTGCTCGCGCTTGCCGAGCTCGGGCGCTCTGCGGGGTCGGGGCCTGTTCCGATCGGCGAGCTGGCCCGTAAGCGTGATGTGCCCGTGCAGTTTCTGGAGCAGCTGTTTGCGGCGCTTCGGCGCGCGGGGGTAATCAGCTCGCAACGCGGGGTGAAGGGTGGTTACCAGTTCGCGCGTGAGCCCTCATCGGTGAGCGTCCTGGAGATCGTCGAGCTGCTCGACGGCCCGCTGGGGCGCGACTCGCAAGGCGTGTTCGCCGAGGCCGCCGAGGCCGCCCGCAAGGTGCTCGCGCAGACAACGATCGCCGACGTGATCGAGCGCGAGGCACGCGAGGCGGGCGCGAGCATGTACTACATCTGAGCGACATCTGAGCGCCCCTTTTCCGATCCGCCCACTATTCTCGTGGGCGTATGTCCCAAATCCCGATCAACATTGCGGAGCTCGTCGGAAGCACCCCGCTGGTCGGGTTGCCGGGGATGCTCGAGGACACTCAGGCGGCGGACGGTGTGGAGCTGTTTGCCAAGCTCGAGGCGCTCAATCCCGGAGGCAGCGTCAAGGACCGGATCGGCGTGGCGATGATCGAGGCGGCCGAGGCCGAAGGCCGGATCGAGCCTGGGCGCACGACGATCGTGGAGGCCACCTCGGGCAATACCGGGATCGCGCTCGCGTTCGTCTGCGCGGCGCGCGGCTACCAGCTCGTGCTCACGCTGCCTCAGGGGATGTCTCGTGAGCGCGAGAGCCTGCTCCGCCTCTACGGGGCACGCGTCGACATCACCGAGTCGCTCGGTGGGATGTCGGAGGCTGTCGCCGCCGCGCGCGCGATGGCGGAGGATCCCGACGTGTTCCTGCCCGACCAGTTCTCTAACCCGGCCAACCCCGCCGTTCACCGGCGCACCACGGGGCCGGAGATCGATCGCGCGCTCGACGGCCGTGTCGACGTGCTCGTGGCCGGCGTCGGCACCGGCGGCACGATCACTGGCGCGGGTGAATACCTGCGCGAGCGCAACCCCCAACTGCAGATCGTCGCGATCGAGCCGGCGGGCTCGGCCGTCCTCTCCGGCGCGCGTCCCGGCCCGCACCGGATTCAGGGTATCGGCGCCGGCTTCGTGCCCGCGGTGCTCAACCGCGAGTTGCTCTCCGAGGTGATCCCCGTCTCCGACGACGACGCGATCCAGACCGCCTGGACGTGCGCCCGGCGCGTTGGCCTGCTGGCGGGCATCTCCTGCGGGGCGGCGCTATGGGGAGCGCTCCAGGTGGCCGCGCGCCCGGAGTCGCGCGGGAAGCGGATTGTCGTGATCATGCCGGACTCAGGCGAGCGCTACGTCTCGCAGGCATTCTTCGCTCCCTGAGTAGGCCGCTACGCTGTTTGGATGCCTGGCTTCGGCGCATTTGCGCAGGTCGCGAAAGAGCTGCGTCGCGATGTAGCCGCGGCGCGTGATCGCGACCCCGCCGCGCGGGGGGTGGGGCAGGGCGAGATTCTCGCCACCTGGCCCGGAATCCACGCTCTGCTGGCCTACCGTGTCGCGCACGCGCTGCACCGCGCCGGCGTGCGGCTGCTGCCGCGCACGATCTCGATGCTCACCCGGGCGCTCACCGGCATCGAGATCCACCCCGCGGCGCAGATCGGCGAGGGCTTGTTTATCGACCACGGAGCAGGCGTGGTGATCGGTGAGACCGCGGACATCGGCAATGACGTCACTCTTTACCAAGGAGTCACACTGGGAGGCACCGGCTTTGCGACTGGCAAGCGCCATCCGACGGTGCAGGACAACGTCACGATCGGCTCCGGCGCCAAGCTCTTGGGTCCGATTACGATCGGTCACGGCGCCAAGATCGGTGCCAACAGTGTGGTGATCACCGACGTGCCGCCCAACTCCACGGTCGTCGGCAATCCCGGGCACCCCGTGCGCGTGGATGGGCGCCGCGTGGAGGGGCCCGACGCCGATTGGATCCACTTGCCCGATCCGATCGCCGAGGCGATCCAGGGGCTCGCGAGCCGTATCGGAACGCTCGAACGGACCGTCTCAGAGCTCTCCGGCGAGGAGGAGGGGGGTACGGGATCCGATACTCCCGTGGCCGAGATACGCCCGCTGCGCACAATCAAGGGGCCCAATCCAGCGGGGGGGTAGGGGCGTCATCGAGGTGGCGTCATCGAGGTGGCTCTCGTATCTGGACCACCTGATAGACCTATCGCCCCGTCAATTTTGCCACGTGCCGCGCCGTGAACCCTGCCCGCCATCTATTCCAGCGCCTCGTGACCGTCCTCGCCGCGTGCGCTGCCGTCCTGATGTTGGTCCTCGCGGTCTTCTCCCAACAGGCGCTTGCGGCGTCTCCGGCGGGCGTCTCCTTCGACTCCGGCTCGCCGTTTGTTCCTTACGTCATCGGCGGGCAGGAAGCCTCGATCTCGCAGTTTCCGTGGCAGGTCTATGTGGAAGGTGGACCGTTCAAAGAGGGTGGCGAAACGTTTACGACGTCATGTGGCGGGTCGATCCTCAACTCGACACAGATCCTCACCGCCGCTCACTGCACGGATGCGGAGGGAACCAAGAACGAAGAGCCGGCAGAAAAATATTCGGTCTTGGCCGGCGATTCCGTCGATGATGCACCATCGTCCACTATGCAGATACGTGAAGTGGCAAGCATCCGGAGGGATCCCCTCTACAAAATTTCTCCGACCAGCGACGATGTCGCAATCTTGACGCTCAAGACGCCACTGGAACTGTCGGCGGCCAAAAACGCTGAGGCTATATCGCTGGTCACGACCGGCGCCACCCCGGCGCCGGGCGCCACGCTCTCCATCAGCGGATATGGCAAAGAGGAAGGAGCGGAAGGGGAAGAACACAAACCGAACGGCAAGCTCTACTCGACGACGCTCACCGCGATCAGCAGCGATGCCTGCCGGGAAGCTGTGGGGATCAACTCAGCCGTGCTGCTGTGTGCGCAGTCAGCGACCTCGTCGACCTGTCAAGGTGACAGCGGCGGCCCGTTGACCGAGGGTAGCCCTGCCGTTGAGGTCGGCATCGTCGACTTCGGGCTCAAGGAATGTCCCGTCGGCGAGCCCGATGTCTTCACGAACGTGGCCGCGCCCGAGATACGTGCGTTCATCGAAGGCAGCAACTCACCACCGATCGCCGCGCGGCCGACCTTGCCGCCCGCCATCAAATCGATTGGCGCCGCGCCTGTGGACTTCAGCCCGCTGACCTGTGAACCGGGCGCCTGGAGCGAATCGCCGTCGTTCACCTATACCTTCCAGGTGGAAAACGCCTCCGCCCAGGTATTGCAGAGTAGCCCTAGCAACGTCTTCGCTCCACCGAGCACCCTCGTGGGCGTTCCCGTGGTGTGCATAGTGCAGGCCAGCAACTCTGGCGGAGTGAGCACGCTCCGTAGTGGGACGACCCCCCCGATCGCAGCCGACGCCGCCGCTCCCACCTCATCGATCACCGCCGTCAAATGCGTGAAGCAGGCATGCACGCTTGCCTTTACCGCGACGGACCCCAACGGTGTCGCCTTGAGCGAGCAGGCCTCAGCCGCGTACTCGGTCGTGACGAAGTGTCCGAAGAAAAAGAAGAAAAAGAAGAGTAAGAAGCCCGTCAAGCAGCCCGTGTGTCACAAGACTCAGACCGTGCCCATGATGCTCACGGCGGGTGCGGCTGGCGCGTTCCAGGCGGCTGTCTCGCGGTTGCCTTATGCCGAGTCGATCACGTTCATCGTCGACATCTCCAACGCTGCCGGCCTGCAGGCGACGCCGCTGAGCACCCATACGACGCTGCACAAGCCCAAGTCGAAGAAGAAGTCGAAGAAGCCAAAGAAGCGCAAGTGATCGGCCTGGGCCGCTGCGACGCTGACTGAGCGACGCCGAACGAGCGAGCTTTACTCAGGCAGTCTGCGAGCCTGCGGCGTGGCCGGCTCATACCGCGAGGTGCGTTCGTCGCGGATCGACTGCCACGCGCCGAGCAAGATCATCACGGCTCCCACCAGTGCCAGCCAGGTTCCCGCACACAGCGATGTGGCGTGGTCGGGCCGCTCCAGGGCCCGCACGAGCGCCGCAACAACCGCGATCAGCCCGAACAGCACGCTCCATACGGCGGTGGCGACCGGCAGCGCTGGAGTGACGCTCGGTGATCGTGGCCAGGAATAGCGCCAGTGCCGCTATCGCCGCCAGCATCAACAGCACGACCGCTGGCCCGAAGGTGCTCCACGCGCCGAGCTTGCCTTCGGCGTTCTCGTACCACGGCAGCGTCAACGAGATGATCAGGCAGACCGCGCCCGCCGTGGCAAGCAGCTCTCCACCGTTCGGAGATCGGAGGGATCTCCGAACGGCTAGCAGGCGTCTCAGGCTCACTGGACACCAGCCTGATGGACACCGGCCTGACGACGAGCAGCGTCCAGCGTGTTCACCAGGAGGTAGGCAATCGTCATCGGACCCACGCCACCCGGTACCGGCGTGATCGCCGAGGCCACCTCGGTCACAGCCTCGAAGTCGACATCCCCCACCAAGCCGCTTTTGTTGTGGGCCTGCTCGGGTGTGAGCCGGTTCATACCAACGTCGATCACCACCGCCCCAGGCTTGACGAACTCGCGTGTGACGAGCCGAGGACGACCGACCGCCGCGATCAACACATCCGCACGAGCGCACACCGCGCGCAAATCGCGTGTACGCGAGTGACAGATGGTCACGGTCGCGTTCTCCATGAGCAGTAGCTGAGCCATCGGCTTGCCGAACAGGTTCGAGCGCCCGATCACGACCGCCTCGGCGCCTTCCAGCTCTGTATCGACGCTCGCCAGCAGCTCCATCACTCCCGAAGGAGTGCAGGGTCGCAGTCCTGGCAGCCCGAGCGCGAGCAGCCCAGCGTTGACCGGGGTCAGACCGTCCACGTCCTTGGCCGGGTCGATCATCGCCGTCAGTGCTCCACCGTCCAGGTTGCCGGGCAGCGGCAGCTGCAGCAGCACGCCGCTCACCGCCGCGTCGGCGTTGAGGCTCTCGAGCTCCTCGGCGACCTGCTCGAAGGTGCTGTCAGCGGGCAGGCGCCTGTCAAACGGGACCATGCCCACCTCTGCACATGCGCGTTGCTTGCCGCCCACGTATACCGCCGAAGCTGGGTCTTCTCCGACCAGTACGGTCGCAAGTCCCGGTGGGCGACCAAGCTGTCCGGTAAACGCCTCCACATCGCGCGCCACCTGCTGGCGCACGCGCGCGGCGATCGCCTTGCCGTCGATGATCGTGGCGGACATGCCCCAGATGCTAGGGGTTCAGGCGGGAGAGAGTATGGGTGCAGGCAGGAGGGAGAGAGCTCTCGCGTCAGCGCCTGCTGACCGGGGCGTAGTCGGCCATCAGCTTGCGCTCGGACCCGTCGCCGGCGAAGCGCACCACGATCACTCCGCCGGGCTCCACACCAGTCACGACGCCGTCGCCAAATGCGGCGTGAACGATGTCCTCGCCTAGGCGAAACTGGTTGGCCGACGATGGCGCTTCGCTTGCTCGATGGTCGGTCCTCGGGCGCTCGCCCCAGCCGCCGCGCGCCATCGTCGCGGTGGCGCCGGCGCCCACTCCGGCCGAGATGGCGCCTGGGCGGAAGATCATCGGCTGAGGCTCCTCGAGCAGGTCGCCCGGAATCTCATCCAGGAACCGGCTGCGCATCCCGTACGTCTGTGCACCGAAGACCGCTCGTCGTCGTGCATAAGTGAGATAGAGCTGGCGCATCGCCCGCGTTATCCCGACGTACAACAGTCGACGCTCCTCCTCGAGTCCGCCTTCGTCGAGCGCGCGCGAGTGCGGGAAGACGCCCTCCTCGCAGCCGGCGATAAACACGATCGGATACTCGAGGCCCTTCGCGTTGTGCAGGGTCATCAGCGTGACTAGACCCTTCTCGTCGCTGCGTGAATCAGCATCGGCCACGAGCGCGATTTCCTGCAGGAACACGTCGAGCGTGTCCCGCTCGGGCTCGGCGGCCGCGTCGAACTCGCGTCCCACCTCGACGAGCTGCTCGAGGTTCTCGATTCGTCCCTGCGCCTCGATCGTGCGCTCCGCCTCCAGCGCCTCGATATATCCGGTCTGCGCCAGCACCGCCTCCAACAGGTCTCCTACGGGGACCGCGCGCATCCCCGCGGGAGCTTCGTTCTCCTCGACAGGCGTTCCGTCCTCGGAGTCGGTGCCCGCCAGCGCGCGCAGCTCGGCCATCGTGTCCATGAAGCGGTGAAGCGCCTTGATCGCCGCCGTGCCGAGGCCGGGTATCTCCTCCGGCGCGGACGCCGCTTGCCAGACCGAGATGTCGGCCGACGCGGCGTGCGCCAGGATCCGCGCGAGCGAGGTCTGCCCGAGACCGCGCCGGGGCGAGTTGGCGACGCGCGTGAAGCTCACGACGTCGAAGGGGTTGGCCAGCAGCGACAGGTAGGCGATCGTGTCCTTGATCTCCGCGCGCTCGTAGAACTTAGTCCCGCCGATCACCTGGTAGGCGATCTCGCGACGCACGAGCGTGTCCTCGATTACGCGCGACATCGCGTTCGTGCGATAGAGCACGGCGATGTCCGCGCGCGAGGGGCGGGCGGGATCCTCATCGAGCAGCCGCTCGATCTCGCCGACGACGAACCGCGCCTCCGCGTGCTCGTCCTCGAGCGCTCGCAGTTGGATCTGCTCGCCCTGCCCGAGCTGGCTCCACAGCCGCTTGGCGATGCCGCCGCGGTTGTTGGCGATTACGGCGTTGGCCGCCGACAGGATCGTCTCGGTCGAGCGGTAGTTCTGCTCGAGCTTGACCACGCGCGCATCGGGGAAGTCCTCCTGGAAGTCGAGGATGTTGCGGACGTCCGCTCCGCGGAAGCTGTAGATCGATTGAGCATCGTCGCCAACAACCGCCAGGTTCCGATGTCCCACCGGCCCGGCATACACGGGACGGTCGCCCGGCTCGGTTGACCCGTTGCTCGGCGGGCGTCCGCCGCCCACCAGCAGCTGAAGCAGGCGGTACTGCGCGTGGTTGGTGTCCTGGTACTCGTCCACCAGGACATGCCGAAACGCGCTCGAGTAACGCGCACGGACATCCTCGAACAGCTCCAGCAGATTGACCGTACGGAACAGCAGGTCGTCGAAGTCCATCGCGTTGGATCGGTGCAGATCGCGCTCGTAGATGCCATACACCTCGGCGATCATCTCCTCGTAAGGCGAGCCGGCTGATTGGCGGTAGGCCTCCGCATCGCACAGGCGGTTCTTCGCGGCGGAGATCTGGTTGTGGATGGCGGCCGGCGTGTAGCGCTTGGGATCGACGCCTACCGCGTCGGCAGAGCGCTTGGTCAGCCGGCGCGCGTCAGCCTGGTCATAGATCGTGAACTGGCGGGTGTAGCCCAGACGCTCGGCCTCAGCGCGCAAGATGCGTGCGCAGGCGGCGTGGAAGGTCATCAACCACATGCTTCGCGTGCCCCGGCCGAGCAGGCGCTCGACGCGCTCGCGCATCTCCTTGGCCGCCTTGTTGGTGAAGGTGATGGCCATGATCTCGCCGGCTTGGGCCTGGTCGGTGTAGATCAGGAATGCGATCCGGTGCGCCAATACGCGCGTCTTGCCGCTACCCGCGCCGGCGAGGATCAGCAGCGGGCCATCTCCATGGGTGACCGCCTCGCGTTGAGGCTCGTTCAACCCCTCCAACAGCTCTTGGAGATGCGCGGCGTGAGGGTTCTCCAGCATGCTCTCCCAGCATAGATGCGTGTTCGGCCGACCTCTGAGGGGTACCACCGAGGGGCTGGGGCGGCGATGGCGCAAGCAGGATTTGGGAGGGAAGGAAAGAATCAAGAGAACTTGTAATAACAGTTACAATCTCTGCCTCATCACCGACTCACGGGGGAACTTGCGTAATGGGCTTCGACATCAGCCGTCTGCGTCGCTGCGATCAGATCATCGGCGCCAGCGCCATATTCTTCTTCATCTTCCTGTTCTTCTTCCATTGGTACGGATACAGCTCTAACGCGACCTCAATAGATGGGGTGAACGTTGGCGCCAGCTTCAGCGCCAACGGCTGGCATACCTTCACCAACAGCCGCTGGATCTGGCTGATCACGATCATCGTCGCGCTCGTCGCGGTCGCCGTTGCATCCGGGGCGCTCAAATTCGAGAGCCCAGTGCAGCTGAGCGTTGTCGTGACCGCTCTCGGAGCGCTATCGACGCTGCTGATCCTCTACCGCATCATCCACCACCCGACGGCCAGCGCCAGCTTCGGCGGCTTCCACGCCTCGGTCGGTATCAAGATCGGCATCTGGCTCGGCCTGATCGCCGCGGCCGCACTCACCTACGGCGGATACCTCGCGATGCAGGCCGAGGGCACTTCGCTCTCAGATGTGCGTGACCAGGCAAGCCAGGCAGTCAGTAACGCTACTGCGTCTGTGAGCTCCCCAAGCGAGGGCTCCACCTCGGCGGCGCCACCCCCGAGCGACGCTTCCACCGCTCCGCCGCCGCCACCACCGCCTGCTTCTCCGCCAGCACCGCCGATCCCACCGCCGGTCGCGCCTCCGTCCTCGGACGCCTGAGGAGAGCAAGCGTCGGCCACGAGGCGCCTCGGGCAGGCGGGCGGGTGGCGGACGGCTACCCATAGAATGCCTCGTCGTGATCGATCGCGATGAGGTGTTGCACGTGGCGCGCTTGGCGCGTCTGCAATTGAGTGAGGAGGAGCTCGAGCCGATGGCGCGGGAGCTCTCCGCCGTGCTCGACCACATCGCCAAGATCGAGGAGCTCGACCTGGAGGACGTCGCGCCGACGACCCACGTGGTCGAGGTGACCGATGGACTGCGTGCTGACGAGCCGCGCCCGTGCCTCCCGCGCGATCTCGTGCTGGCCCAGGCCCCCGCCGTCAGCGACGAGGGCTTCTCAGTGCCAAGCCCGCAAGCATGAGCGCAGCCGACATCATCGGTTTGTCTGCCACCGAGGCGGCGCGGGAGATCTCCTCGGGCAAGCTTGCCGCTGGGGAGCTGTTCGAGGCGTATCGCACCCGCGCGGCGGAGCACGCCTGCGGAGCGGGTCTGAACTGCTTCACGTGGGTCGCCGCGCAGGCGCCCGTCGGCGATGCTCCGGCTCCTGCCCCACTGCTGGGCGTGCCGCTGGCGGTAAAGGATCTCTTCTGCACCGAGGGCATCCCCAGCCAGTCGGGGTCGAAGATCCTCGAGGGGTATCTGCCGCCATATACCGCCACCGCCGTCTCGCGTCTAACCGAGGCGGGAGTAACGCTGTTGGGGAAGACCAACCAGGACGAGTTCGCGATGGGCTCCTCGAACGAGAACTCGGCCTACGGTCCAGTGCTCAACCCGTGGGACCGCGAGCGGGTGCCTGGGGGATCATCGGGTGGGAGCGCCGCCGCGGTCGCGGCCGGATTGGCGCCGTGGGCGCTCGGCACCGATACCGGCGGTTCGATCCGCCAACCGGCGGCGCTGTGCGGGATCGTCGGGTTGAAACCGACCTACGGCGCGGTCTCGCGCTACGGGATGATCGCGTTTGCCTCCTCGCTCGATCAAGCCGGCCCGCTGACACGTGACGTGACCGACGCAGCGCTGATGCTGCGCCACCTGGTCGGCCGCGACGAGTGCGATGCAACCTCGCTGGCTTTCCCCGGGGAGATCGAGTTGCCGAGCGCCGAGCGGTTGGATGGCATTCGGCTCGGTGTGCCGAAGGAGCTGACCAGCGACTCGGCCGGTGAGGATGGAGAGGGGATCGAAGCGGGAGTGCTCGACGCGTTCCACGCCGCGCTGAGCCGTGCCGAGGAGCTGGGCGCGGAGATCGTCGAGAGCGTCCAATTGCCGCACGCCCCGCACGCGCTTGCCGCCTACTACGTGCTCGCGCCCGCGGAGGCCTCTTCGAACCTGGCACGCTTCGATGGCGTTCGCTACGGGCTGCGAGCCCAGGACGCGACAGACCTGCTGGATATGTACACGCGCACGCGCCACGACGGCTTCGGGGCAGAGGTCAAGCGGCGGATCATGCTCGGCACCTACGCGCTGTCCTCCGGCTACTACGACGCCTACTACGGTCGTGCTCAGCGGGTCAGAACGAAGATCGCCGAGGACTTCGCCGCGGCGTTCGAGCAGGTCGATCTGATCGTCACGCCGACCGCCCCATCGGTGGCCTTCAAGCTCGGCGAGAAGACCGAGGATCCGCTGGCGATGTATCTGAACGACTACTGCACGGTGCCAATGTCGCTGGCTGGGATCCCCGCGATCTCGATTCCCTGCGGGCTCAGCGGGGGATTGCCCGTCGGCCTGCAGATCGCCGGGCCGGCATTCAGCGAGAATCGGCTGCTCGAGGCCGCCCATGCGCTGGAGCGGGGAATCGGCTTCGACGGATCGAGGGCGCGCGTATGAGCGAGCTCGAGCCAGTGATCGGGTTGGAGATCCATGTCCAGCTGAAGACGAGGACGAAGATGTTCTGCGGCTGCGAGCTCTCCTTCGGAGATCCCCCGAACACGCACACCTGCCCAGTCTGTCTGGGACTGCCGGGGAGCCTGCCGGTGGCGAACGCGAAGGCGGTGCACTTCGGCTTGATGATCGGCATGGCGCTCGATTCGGAGCTCGCGCCGCGCTCGATCTTCCACCGCAAGAATTACTTCTACCCCGACCTGCCGAAGGGCTACCAGATCTCCCAGTACGACGAGCCGCTGTGCAAGCGCGGACGGCTCGGAGAGGTGCGTATCCACAGAGTGCACTTGGAGGAGGACGCGGCCAAGCTGATCCACCTCGGCGCGAGCGGGCGGATCCAGGGCTCGGAGGAGAGCATCGTCGACTTCAACCGTGGCGGGACCCCTCTGGCGGAGATCGTCACCGAGCCCGACCTGAGCACCCCGGAGCAGGCAGGCGAGTGGCTGCGGCTGCTGCGCACGACGCTGCGAGCGCTGGGAGTGAGCGACGTGAACATGGAGGAGGGTTCGCTGCGCTGTGACGCAAACATCTCGCTGCGCCCCGCTGGAACGACCGAGCTGGGCACGAAGACCGAGCTGAAGAACATGAACTCCTTCCGTTTCATCGAACGCGGCATCCGCGCGGAGATAGCCCGCCAGGAAGCGACGATCCAGGCGGGGGGGAGGGTCATGCAGGAGACGCTCCACTTCGACCCTGTCTCGGGCGCGATCACCTCGCTGCGCTCCAAGGAGGAGGCGCACGACTATCGCTACTTCCCCGAGCCCGACCTCGTGCCGGTGGCGATCGATCGAGTGATGCTCGACACGGCTGCGGGGGCGATGAGCGAGATGCCCGCCGCGCGGGCGGAGCGTTTGGAGAAGACTTTGGGCCTCAGCGCCGAGAGTGCCCGGCAGTTGGCCTTCCGCGTCGAGCTGGGCGACTATTTTGAGGCTGCGCTTGCCGCCTCTGTCGAGCCTGCCCCACCGGCGCAGGCGCTCGCGAACTGGATCTCCAGCGATTTGCTCGTGCGCCTAGAGGACGGTGCCGGGGCGGAAGGCGAGGGGGAGGGCGGTGATCTTTCTTCATCGCGAGTGACGCCGGCGGCGATGGCCTCGCTCGTGGGCATGACCGCGGCCAAGCTGATCAGCGTTGGCGCCGCGCGCCAGGTGCTCGACCGGCTGGTGGCCGAGGGTGGCGATCCGCTGGAGATCGTCGAGGCCGAGGGGCTCGCGGCGATGGGCGACGCAGAGGACTTGGGCGCAATCGTGGCCGCCGCGCTTGCCGCCAACGCCGACGCCGCCGAGCGCGTGCGGGGCGGCAACGCGAAGGCGGTCGGCCCGATCGTGGGGTACGTGATGCGCGAGACCAAAGGCCGCGCCGACGGCGGCGAGGTCACCCGGCTCGTCAACGAGCAGCTCGGGATCTGAGTCGCCGTTTCATCCTCTACACGAGCGATGTTTTCATTCCCGACACGAGTACGGCGCACATTTTGGACGGTGGGCCAAAGTCAGGCAGCCAAACCTCCATCAAGATGCTTGTAGGGGGTTAGCTCTCTCCTCACACGAGTTGCGCCATCGGCTTCCCCCAGTCTGGCGCAAGCGAATGCGGTCGGGCAGGGGTAGTAGGCGCCCTGCTCGGCCGCATAACCGTCTAGGCTTAGACATATGGATGAGTCTTCCTCGAGTTCACGCTCGATCGGCCGCACGATTGTGGCCGGCCTTGTCGTGCTGGTCGCGGGATATGTGCTGCTGAAGATCGTGATCGGAGTGGCTATCGCGATCGCTGGAACGGTGGCCGTGATTCTCGCAATCGTCGCGATTATCTGGGCCTTGCGCGTCCTCTTCTAGGGGCGGAGAGCGTCGGATGGCCTACGTCGTGATCGCGGTCTGCTTCGGCTTATCCGGCGGAATCGTCGGCAAGATCAAGGGCAGCTCGTTCGTGCTGTGGTTCCTGATCTCGGGGCTGGTCCCGGTGTTCGGCTTGCTGGCCGCGATTGTCTATCGCTTCGAGCGCGACGAGCTGCGCCGGCAGTGTCCGCAGTGCGGACGCGTGACGAAGATCTACGATGCCCTCTGCACTGGTTGCGGAGCGGAGCTCGAGTGGGTGGGCGGGGATACCGATCAAGCGATCGCGCCGGAATCCTGGGAGCGCGCCCCGGCCCCTCATTCCTGAGCGCCCACCGTCGTTCGTGAAGGCCACTTCGTAAAGGCCACTTCGCGTGAAGGCCACTTCGGCTCCACTTCGGCCGCCCTAATCCGGGCCTTCGCCTAGCCTATGAAAGTCTATGAGCACGCAGGTGAAGCCCGTCGTCCATCTGAGTTCCTCGCGGATCGCGCGGATGATCCATCGCTGGGGCTTCGAGGACGAGCCGGACTTCGTGCTGCGCGTGGTCCAACCCGCGCTGGTGGGGATGATCGACGGCACGGTCTCCTCGCTGGCGCCGATCTTCGCGGCGGCGCTCGCCTCCAGCTCGCACACCGCGTTGGTCGTGGGCCTGTCGGTGGCGCTGGGCGCCGGCTGGAGCATGGGCTGGTCGGAGGCGCTGTCGGACACCGGCGAGCAGACCGGCCGCGGCTCGGCGGTAGTGCGTGGCTCGATCACCGGCGGGATGACCGTCTTGGGAGGGATCTTCCACACGTTGCCGTTCCTGATCTCCGACGTCCACAAGGCGCTGGTCGTCGCGGGCTGTGTGGTCACGCTCGAGCTGTTCGCGATCGCGTGGGTGCGCTGGCGATTCTTCAAGGTGGCCGCGCGTCTCTCGCTGTTCTACATCACCGTCGCCGGGGTGGTGTCACTGGCGATTGGGGTCGGTTTGGGCTTCTCCTGACTGCAGGAGTTCGCTCGAGGACCCGAAAACCCCCTGTACTCCCCTGTACTGGCCCTCCAGGGAGCCCAAAAACCCGCTGGTACACTGGGCTTTTCCCCGAGATGAACGAAAGGAGGTCGGTGCGATGCGCGCGGTAGACGCGGTGATGGAATGCTTGAAGGCGGAGGGTGTCGACGTCGTCTTCGGGTTGCCAGGCGGCGCCAACCTCCCGACCTACGACGCGTTCGTCGACCGGGGGCATTCGCCACATTCTCGTCCGTCACGAGGCCGGCGGCGGCCACGCCGCCGAGGGCTATGCCAAGGCGACCGGGAAAGTCGGGGTTGCGTTCGCCACCAGCGGGCCGGGCGCGACGAACCTGATCACGCCGATCTGCGACGCGATGATGGACTCGGTTCCCGTCGTGTTCATCACCGGCCAGGTGCGCACCGAGCTGCTCGGCACCGACGGCTTTCAGGAGGCGGACACCCTGGGGATCACGATTCCGATCGTCAAGCACTCGTTCATGATCCAGGACCCCAACGAGATCCCGCGCGCGATCCACGAGGCGTTTTACATCGCGCGCAGTGGTCGCCCGGGTCCGGTGCTGGTCGACATTCCACAGGACCTGTCGCGTGGCGAGATCGATTACGAGCCCGTGACCGACGTGCGCCTGCCCGGATATCAGCCGCGGATCGAAGGCAACCAGAAGCAGATCCGCCAAGCGGCGAAGGCACTGGCGGCGGCGCAGCGTCCGGTGATCTATGCCGGTGGCGGGGTGGTCAACGCGAACGCTTCGGAGGAGCTCGTCGAGTTCGCGACGAGCGATCGTTTTCCGGTGACCTGCACGCTGATGGGCTTGGGCGCGTTCCCGGCACGGGTCGGCGGGGAGGGCGGGGTTGGGGAACCCAATCCCCAGTGGCTGGGAATGCCCGGCATGCACGGCACGCGCGCGGCGAACTACGCGATGGACGAGGCCGATCTGATCTGCGCGGTGGGCGCGCGCTTCGACGACCGGGTGACGGGCAAGCTGTCGGAGTTCGCGCCGCACGCGAAGTTCATCCATATCGACGTGGATCCGGCGGAGATCTCGAAGAACATTCCCGCGCACATCCCGATCGTGGGCGACGCGAAGCACGTGCTCGCGAAGCTGCTGATCGAGTACCGCGCGCTGGGCGTGGACTCAGCCCGCTTGGGTGCCTGGTGGGAGCGGATCGAAGGCTGGCGCGCTAAGTACCCGCTCGGCTACGAGGACTCGACCGACGATGAGATAAAGCCGCAATACATGATCCAGGCGCTGTATGAGGCGACTGGTGGTGAGGCGATCGTGACGAGCGACGTCGGCCAGCACCAGATGTGGGCGGCTCAGTACTACGACTTCCCGGCTCCACGCCGTTGGATCAACTCCGGCGGGCTGGGCACGATGGGCTTCGGGCTGCCGTCGGCGATGGGAGCTGCCGTGGGCTGTCCCGATCGCCTGGTGTGCTGTGTTGCCGGCGATGGGTCGGTGCAGATGAACGCGCAGGAGCTGGCGACGTGCGCGCAGAACAAGATCCCGATCAAGGTTTTTATAATGAACAACGGCTATCTCGGCATGGTCAGACAGTGGCAGGAGCTCTTCTGGGACGGTAAATACAGCCACGTCGACACTGGTGAGTTTCCCGACTTTGTGAAGCTGGCCGAGGCCTACGGCGCGACGGGCATGCGTTTGACGAACAAGAAAACGCTCGTTGACGACATGAAGCGGGCGATTGCGACCGATGGGCCCGGTCGTGGTCGACGTGAGGGTTACGCGCGAGGAGAACACGTATCCGATGATCCCGGCCGGTCATGCCGCACGGGAAATGGTGGGATGAGCGCAATGAGTGAGCCGGCCACGAAAGAGCCCCTGAGCCTGGAGGGGCTGCAGGCTTCAGGCAGCATCCGCTCTGGGCGCAAGCACGTGCTCTCGATCCTCGTGGAGAACAAGTCGGGTGTGCTCACGCGCATCGCCGGGTTGTTTGCCAGACGGGGCTTCAACATCGACACGCTGACGGTCGGTCCGACCGACGACGATCAGATCTCGCGCGTGACGTTGACGGTCGATGGGGCACTGCACCCGATCGATCAGGTCACAAAGCAGCTGCACAAGCTGATCAACGTGCTGAAGATCCGCGACCTCGAGCCGAGCGACACGGTTACCAGAGAGTTGGCGCTGTTCAAGGTCTCTGCCGACGGCGCTCAGCGCGGTGAGCTGATGCAGATCACCGAGATATTCCGCGGCAAGGTGGTTGATGTGACCAAGCGTTCGGTGATCGTCGAGGTGACGGGCACGACGGAGAAGATCGAGGCGTTCGAGAGCATGGTTCGGCCCTTCGGGTCTGATCGAGATGATGCGCACGGGCGAGATCGCGATTTCGCGCGGACGCAGCGAGACATAATCAGAGCGGTGCGACAGCCGCCCCTTACTGAGCCCAGAAGTCCGTTTGCGCTGAGCGAGGAAACCCGTGAGCGGCTCTCCGCGCGCCTTGGACTCGCTGTCAAGCGCGCGCGCCAAAGTGGCGAGCAGACTCTGGCGACGATCAGCTTGGAGCTTCCCCCAGAGGTGGATCCCAGCGCTGTGGTGTGCGCCTCGCGCCGCAAGGGTGAGGCGTGGTTCGTGTTTGAGCAGCCCGATCGGGGGCGGGCGGCCCTGGCGGCGCTGGGTGAGGTGGCTCATCTGCGGGCATCCGGACCGGATCGTTTCGCGGTGGTGGCGAATCGCTGGCGCTCGCTGTCGAGCGCCGCGGTGGCCGATCCCCCGGAAGGCCCCGGTGGTGGGCCGGTGGCGGTGGGCGGGTTCGCGTTCGCTCCCGAGGGAGGCGGCGCGCCGCACTGGGCTGAGTTTCAGCCGGCGTCGCTGATCGTGCCCGAGGTTGCGCTGACCCGGAGAGGATCGCGGCGGGATGCCGAGGACGAACGCGGCGAGGTCCGCTTGACGCTGGCGGCGATGGCTTTGCCTGATGATCTGCCCGAGGACCTGCTGGCGAACTTGGAGCAGCGCCTGGCCGAGCTGACCGAGCAGCCGCTTGCGTTGCTCGACCCCGCGCCTACGGGGCGCTATCAGGTCGCGAGCGCGATGCCGCCGGAGCACTACGAGGCGGCTGTCGCGCATGCGGTGGCGCTGATCGAAGCGGGGGAGATCGAGAAGATAGTGCTGGCCCGCGAGGTGCAGGTCCATGCTGGTGGGGGGGCTCCCATCTATGACCCGGCGGCGGTGTTCGGTGTGCTGCGTGAGGCATTCCCTTCGTGCTTTGTCTTCTGTGTGGGTCGCGGTGACGCGACGCTCGTGGCCGCGAGCCCTGAGCTGCTGGTGCGTCGCGAGGGTCATCGCGTGAGCACGCTGGCACTGGCGGGATCGACCCGGCGCAGTGCCGATCCTGCCGTTGATGATCACTTGGGTGAGCAACTGTTGCGCAATGAGAGCTACCGCGAAGAGCACGCGATCGTTGCCCGGAGGATCGAGCGCGCGTTGCGCCCCCACGCCGTCTGGGTCGCGGCGGCACCGGAGCCCGAGCTCGTGCGGATCGCCAATATCCAGCATCTGGGGACCCCGATCCGCGCACAGCTCGCCGATCCGATCGAGACGCTCGAGCTGGTCGGGCTGATGCATCCGACCCCGGCGGTCGGCGGCGAGCCTGCACGGCCGGCGCTGGAGCTGATCCCAGCACTGGAGGGCTTGGACCGCGGCTGGTACTCAGGTCCGGTGGGCTGGGCCGACGCGACTGGTGACGGTGAATTCTGCGTTGCCCTGCGCTGCGCCCTGTTGCGCGGCGGTGTCGCCCGCTGCTATGCGGGCAATGGGATCGTGCGCGATTCCATTCCGGCGAGTGAGCTGGCCGAGACCGAGATCAAGCTTCAGGCGCTACTGCCGCTGCTCGCCGGCTGAGGCGCGGCAGCCACCAGTTGCGCGCCCCGAACAGACGCATCAGCGCGGGGACGAGCACGAGGCGGACCAGCGTCGCGTCGATCGCGATCGCCAGCGCGAGGCCGAGGCCGAACTGCTTGAGTTCGAGCACGTTCGCGCTCACGAAGCTGCCGAAGACAGCGACCATGATCGCCGCGGCCGCCGAGATCGGACGGGCGGTGTGCTCGACGCCCGTCGCGACAGCGAGCTCATTGTCGTGTGTCTTCTCCCACGTCTCGCGCATGCGGCGGATCAGAAACACCTCGTAGTCCATCGATAGCCCGAAGAGCAGCGCGAATATGCTCAACGGCAGGTACACCTGAATGAACCCCGTGCTCGTGAACCCGAGCAGACGTTCCCCATGGCCGTCCTGAAATATCAGGATCACGATCCCGACGGTTGCGCCTGTCGCGAGCAGGTTCATGATCACCGCCTTCACCGGCAGCACCAGGCTGCGGAACACGACCATCAGGAACAGCAGCGACAGCACCAAGATCAGCCCGATCACGAGTGGCACTTTCGCCTGCGTTTCGTTTGACAGGTCCACGATCTTCGCGCTCGCGCCGCCGACCGCCACGTCAGGTCCTCCGTTGGCGCGGACGGATGGTATGAGCCTTGCGCGGATGCTTCGCACGAGCTGTTCAGACTTGTAGGAGTCGATCGTCGTCGTCGGTGCCGCGGTGACCAGCACCGCGTCCTTTCCCGGTGTCACGGCGACCGCGGCGATGCCGTTGCTCTTTGTCGGAGTCAGCTCTCTTGCGAGCCTCTGCGGCGCGCGCCATGTCCGTCGAGCTGAGCCGGCCGTCCTCTCGCGGGCGGCTGACCACGATCTCGATCGGCGCCAACGTGCCCGCGCCGAACGAGCGCGCCAGCACTTTCTCGCCCTTGCCAGACGGTGTTCCCGACAGCGAGCGAATGCCGAAGTCCACGCCCGTGCGCAGTCCCAGCACGGGGGTCGCCGCGAGGATCAGAGCCGTTCCGATGACGCCCGCCGCCAGCAGCGGCCGGCGCATCACCGCCAGCGCCCACCTTGCCCACACGCCCTGCCCATCCGCCGCCTGCGTCCGGGCGTCCCGTGGCTGCATCCGTGCCGGCAGCGCGCCCCTATTGATGCTCCTTCCCAACGTCGCCAGTAGCGCCGGCAGCAGCGTCAGCGCGGCGGTCACCGCACAGATCACGACCAGCGCCGCGCCCAGCGCGAACTCGCGGTACGTTGGCGTCCTGATCACGACCAGCGTCGATAGCGCGAGCGCGACGATCACACCCGAGAACAGGATCGTGCGTCCCGAGCTCGCGATCGCCGCGCCCACCGCATCCTCAACCTCCTCTGCCATGTCCGCCTCGCGCCCTGAGCGCATCCGCCGCGCCAGCTCCTCGCGGTAGCGGCTGACGATGAACAACGCGTAGTCGATCCCGATGCCGACCCCGATCATTGTCACGATCGTCGTCAAGAAGCTGTCAAACGTGAACGCCCTCGAGAGCAGCGCGAGCACCCCGTAGGCCAGCAGCAGGCTGCTGCCCGCGAGCACCAGCGGCACCACTGCCGCGACCACCGCCCCGAGTGCCAGGAGCAGAATCACGAGCGCGATGGGCACGCCGATCGTCTCCGCTCGCTCGACGTCTTCGTTCTCCACTGTCGTGATGTCCTTCGCGACCGGCGAGTACCCCGTCAGCCAGACGCTCACGCCCGCGCGCGCGAGCGGATCCACCACGTCTTGCAGGCTGTTTGCACGTTCGACGAGCTGCCGGGCGTCGCCGGCGATGCCCACTAGTGCGATCGCGGAGTGCCCGTCCGCGGATATCTGTCCCCGCGTGCCAGGGTCATACGGCCCGGCGACGCCCTTGACGTAGTTCTTTCCGCGTGCCGTCTCCAACACGCGGGCGACGGCCGCGCGGTAGGCCGGTTCGTCCGTCCTGCGCGTCGGCGAGTAAAACACGAGCACATCCTGCTCTGAGCCATGTCCGGCAAACCGCTGTTCGAGCAGCTGTGCCGCGCGCGAGGACTCCGCCTTGTCGATCCCGTAGTTGGGTGCCCCGAGCGAGTGCAGCAGCGATGGGTAGAGCGCCCCACAGGCGATCAGCACGAGCAACCATGTGATCAGCACAGTGCGCCGGTGGCGGGCCATCGTGAGGCCCCAGCGGTACGCCGCGGCGCTGCTCATCGTCGTGGGCCCGTGCCGCTGCCTGCGGCCTCGTGTGTCTTTGATACGGCGCTCCAGACACGACCGTGCAACTCGACGTTGCTTGCGCGGTCGGTCTGTGCCTGCACGATCGTGGAGCCGCTCTGGGACGCGAGCGCACGCTCCAGCGCGGCGCGGAAGGCGGGAATGCTCTCCACGCGCTCGTGAGCCAGACCGTACAGCGCGGCGGCTTGTGCGAAGTCGAGGCCGGTGGGAGTGGCGATGTGGCGGGTGTAGATGTCGTCCCGGTCAGCGTTGTCCTGGTCAGCCATCGCCACCCGAGAGACCGGTAGGAAGTCGAAGATCCCGCCACCGCCGTTGTCGAGTAGCACGATCGTCAGCTTCAGATCCAAACGCTTCGCGGCGAGCAGGCCGCCGATGTCGTAGGCGAGCGCGACGTCGCCGATCAGCAGCACGACCGGCCCATCTGTGTCCGCGGCTGCGCCGAAAGCGCTCGACACAGTCCCGTCGATGCCGTTTGCGCCGCGGTTGCACAGCACGCGCGGTGGGTCTCCTCGCACTGGCCAGAACGTCTCGATCTCGCGTACCGACATCGAGGACGCGACGAACAGGGTTGCCCTCTCGGGCAGCAGCACACCCAGCTCGGCGGCGACGGCCGGCTCGCTCAGCTCAACAGGGTCGAGCGCGCCGAGGATCACCCCGGCGGCGCGCTCGTCAGCGGCGCGCCATCTCGCGAGCCAGTCTGCCTCGGCCACGGGCGGAGACGATGCCAGCTTGGTGAGAGCGCTCGCGGGCTCCAGCGCGAACGAGTCGCTAAGCACCGATGCTGGGTCCTGCCAGGCTCCCTCAGGATCGAGCGCCACCTGCGGGATACCGCTCAGGCTCGCCAGCCAGGTGCGAAGTGGCTTTGAGACCGGCAGGTCGCCGACGCGGAGCACCATGTCAGGGCACATTTCGGCGGCGAGCTGCTCGTCTCGCAGCAGCGCGTCGTAGTGGGCGACCGCCGCATCCCCGCGCCGCGCGCCGGACAGGGGGTCGGCCAGCAAAGGCCAGCCCGCCGCCTCGCAGAACGCGGCGGCAGCCTGGCCCAGCGACGTCCCTCGCTCATGGCGTCCGGCCACCACTACGCCACGCGTGGAGGCCTCTGCGAGCTCATGCAACCGCACATCGCTGCTCACTTGCACTGGCGGGCGCCTCACGTAGGGGGCATGATCCGGGCGGCCAGATTCATCAGCGGGCAGCGGACCGTCTGTTACCAGAGGCTCGCGCAGCGGGAAGTTCAGGTGCACCACGCCCGGGCGGCCCTCCAAGGCGGTCCAATACGCGCGGCAGGCGAGCGTTCTGATCCAGCGCAGTCGCTCTCGAGAGGCCTCGTGGGTACCCACCTCGAAGAACCACTTCGTGGCACTCCCGAACAGCTTCAGCTGGTCGATCGCCTGTCCGGCCCCGATCTCGCGCAGCTCTGGGGGGCGGTCGGCCGTCAGCAGGAGCAGCGGCACGCGCGCCTGGAACGCCTCGATCGCCGCTGGGAGCAACTCGGCGGCGGCTGTCCCGGAGGTGCAGGTGACCGCTACCGGCAATCCCGAGGCCTTGGCCAGCCCCAGCGCGAAGAAGCCGGAGCAGCGCTCGTCGATGTGCGAATAGCAGCGCAATCGCTGCTCACGCGCGAGCGTCAGCACGAGTGGTGTGCATCGCGATCCCGGCGACGTGCACGCCGCGCGCATCCCGCAGCGCGCCAGCTCGTCCACAAAGGCGCGCAGCAGCAGATAGGTATCGATGGCAGGGGAGGCGGGGCTAGAAGGGGTCATAGGATGGCGGCGTGCCGGAGAGCGTCGTCCTGCTGCACGGATTCAGCGGTACCCACCGCGCCTGGGATGGCGTGGCGGCACGCTTGCGCCCGGAACGCTACCTGGCGCGGGCACTCGACCTTCCGGGGCATGGTGATGGCGCTGACGCGCACGGGGTGAGCAGAGAGGCCATTACCTTCGCCGGCTGTGTCTCCCACGTGCTCGACCGCGCTCCGCGGCGCTTCGTGCTGTGCGGCTACTCGCTGGGTGGCCGCGTTGCTCTGCACGTGGCGCTGGCCGCGCCCGAGCGTGTGGACCGGCTCGTGCTCGTCTCCACCACCGCCGGCATCGAGGACGCTTCCGAGCGTGCGCAGCGCAGCGCCTCCGACCATCGCCTGGCCGACGAGTTGGAGCGCGGGGGTCGGGCGGAGTTCGAGGACTTCATCGAGCGCTGGCGCACACAGCCGCTGTTCGCCGCCGATCCCGCCGAGGTGGGCGCTCTGGCGCGCGAAGATCAGCGTCGCAACCGCCCGGAGGTTCTTGCCGCGGTGTTGCGGGGCGTCGGCAGCGGCGAGATGGAGCCGCTGTGGGACAGGCTCCCGGAGTTGACGATGCCCGTCACCGTGCTGGTGGGAGATCGCGACGCCAAGTTCCTGGCGCTGGGTGAGCGGATGGTGGCGCTGCTGCCCCACGCGGAGTTGGTCATCGCTCCTGGTGGGCACGGCCTGCCCTTGGAGAATCCAGCAGCCGTGGCCGATGCCTTACAGCGGATCGACCCCGAGGCCTGCGCCCGTCGGTAGGGAGATCTCGCCCTCCCGCGCCGGCAACGGATCCTCGAAGTCCTCGAACAACGCGAGCGTCGCCAGGCCACAGGGTGCAACTGGGCCACGGGATGTCAGTGCCGCGGCAGCATGCACGGCGGCTGCCACACCAAGGGGACCGTCGAGTGTGGATGCAAGGTAGACCTCCGCGCCAGAGGCGCGCACCAATGTGGCGGCCGCGATCAGGCCAGATATCCCGCCGCAGCGCGAGATCTTTAGGCAGACCGCGTCGGCCACGCCCGCACCGAGCGCTCCATGCTCGGCTGCCGTCTCGTCGATCGCCACCCGCACCGCCACCCGCTCGCGCACTTCACGTACCGCCACCAGGCCGTGGGTCGGCTCCTCGACGAGCTCCAAGCCGGCCGGGGCTAGCACCTCGATCGCCCGCACTGCCTCATCGACGCTCCAGGCGCCGTTCGCGTCCAAGCGCAGCGAGGTCTCCGGGCCGGCCGCGGCTCGCACCGCGGCCACTCGACCTGCATCGTCGCCGACGCCGACCTTCATCTTCAGACAGCTGAATCCCATCGCGATCGCCCGGGCTGCCTGCTCGGCGGCCCCCGCGCGATCGGGCGCCGACAGCGTTGCATTGACTGTGACCGTGCCGGCGGGGCGGTCCGTCAGCAATGCCGCGACCGGCTTACCTGCCGCTCGTCCCGCGCGGTCCCACAGCGCCATGTCGATTGCGGCGAGCGCCGCGGGTAGGTCATCGACGATACGACACGCGTCGATCAGCTGGGCGCCGTTCTTGCTCTTTGCGTTTGCCAAGATCGGCGCGTACTGCGCCAGTGCCTGCTCCACTCGCTCGATGCTCACTCCGTCGTACGGCTCCAGCGGAGCCGCCTCGCCGTAACCGCGCATTCCGTCCGCGTCGGTGATCGACACACTCAGGATCTCTCGCTCCCGGACCGCTCCGTATGAGCTCTCCAGCGGCCTCGCCAGTCGCAGCGCGCGCCGCTGCACCCCCAGCTTCACGACCCGATTCCACCACCGGCCAGAATTCCGCTCGCAAACAGCAGGCAGAACACCAGTTGCAACGCGCCGGTCTTAGCCAGCGCGCCGTTCAGCGCCGGGCCGTCCGTGTGGGTCCTGACAACCGCGATCGTGCCGACTGCGAGCGGGATCGCGGCCCAGCACAGCAGCAACCACGCCGTCATCGAGCCAAGCACCCACAACAGCGGGGCGCTGACAAACGCTCCCGCGATCATCGCCACGTACAGAGCGCGTGTGCGCTCGCGTCCCATCCGTACCGCAAGCGTGCGCTTGCCCGCGCGGCGGTCGGTCTCCAGGTCGCGCACGTTGTTAACGACGAGGATCGCGCTCGCCAGCAGCCCCACCGGCACGGCGCACGCAAACGCCTGCCACGGCAGCGTCTGCACCTGCACAAAGTACGAGCCGGTGACCGCGACGATCCCGAAGAACAGGAATACGAACACCTCGCCCAACCCCTCATATCCATAGGGTCGAGGCCCGCCTGTGTACAGCACTCCGGCCAGGATCGAGGCCGCGCCCACCGCGATCAGCTCTGGGCCGGCGACCGCCACGAGGTAGGCGCCGCACAGCACGGCCAACCCGAACGTCACGTACGTCGCGACCAGCACCTGGCTCGGCGGCACCAGCCCGCCCGCTGTCACCCTGACAGGGCCCAGCCTGTCCTCGGTGTCGGCTCCACGCCTGGCGTCGGAGTAATCGTTGGACAGGTTTGTTCCCACCTGGATGAACACGGCTCCCAGCAGTGCCGCGACGAACGCGAGCGCCCGGAAATGCCCGGCCCCCAGAGCCAGCGATGTGCCCACCAGCACCGGTGCCACGGCGGCCGGCAGCGTGCGCACGCGCGCGGCCATCACCCAAATGCGTATCGCGCTGGCGCCGGCAGGGATCGCGACGGCCACTACGCCCGCCTGGGGAAGCGAGAGAAGTCGGGCTTGCGCTTCTGCTTGTAAGCGTCGCGGCCCTCTTGGGCCTCCTCGCTCCCGTAGAACAGCAGGTTGGTGTCGTGCGCGAGTTGCTGGATGCCGCTCAGGCCGTCCTCGGCCGCGTTGAAGCTCGCCTTCATCAGGCGCAGCGCAAACGGCGACAGCGCGAGCATCTCGTTGCACCACTGCACCGTCTCCGCCTCCAAGCGCTCCAGCGGGACGACCGTGTTCACCATCCCCATCTGGAATGCCTCCTCGGCTGAGTACTGGCGGCACAAAAACCAGATCTCCTTCGCCTTCTTCGGCCCCACCAGGTTTGCCAGGAGCCCCGCGCCGAAACCGCCGTCAAATGAGCCGACCTTCGGGCCGACCTGCCCGAAGCGAGCATTATCGGCGGCGATCGTCAGATCGCAGACGAGGTGCAGCACGTGCCCGCCACCGATCGCATAGCCCGCGACCATCGCCACCACCGGCTTCGGCAGGCGGCGGATCTGGACGTGCAGATCGGTCACGTGAAAGCGGCCCACTCCGGCCTGCGCGGACTTGATCTGCTCGTCGTCCAGATATCCGGAGTCGCCCCGCACGCGCTGGTCGCCCCCCGAGCAAAAGGCCTCTGGCCCCTCGCCGGTGAGCACGATCACGCCCACCTGTGCGTCCTCGCGCGCATCCTCCAACGCTCGAGAGATTTCAACGATCGTCTGCGGCCTGAACGCGTTGCGCACCTCCGGCCGGTCGATCGTGATCTTCGCGATACCTGTGCAGGCGTCGGCGTCCGCTGACTCCGCCGACTTCTCATACCGGATGTCTTCGTACTCGCCGGCGGCGATCCAAGTGATGGTGGACAAACGTTCCTCCGGGCAGATTGGGAGATTGGGGGGAGAGAGAGGGAGAGGAGAGAGGGAAGGCTAGCCTGTGCGGATGATCGTCGAGGGATGGCTGCAACGTGCCGCCGCGGCACGGCCCGGCGAGTTGGCCCTGCAGACACCGCATGGCAGCCTCTCCTACTCGGAGCTTCTCGCCGGCGCGAGCGCCGGCGCCGCCGAGCTGGCCGCGCTTGGCGTGAAGCCCGGGCAGCGCGTCGCGATCGCGCTGCCGCCGGGGCTCGCCTTTGCGCGGGCGCTCCACGCCTGCCTGTTGCTCGGCGCGGTCGCCGTGCCTGTCGATCTGCGGTTGGCGCCGGCCGAGCGGGAGATGATTGCCGCCGAGGCCGCCATCTGTCTCGAGGAGCCCTTGTCACCCCTCACAACCGGTGCCACGGGCGCCGATCGGTATGTGGCGCGGCACGATCTGAATGCCACGGCCGTGGTGATCCACACCTCCGGCACCACCTCTGCGCCCAAGCCGATCGAGCTCACCTACGGCAACTTCCTCTGGAGTGCTCTGGGCTCAGCGGTTGCGCTCGGTTTGGACCCCGGTGAGCGCTGGCTGTGCGCTCTGCCGCTCGCCCACGTCGGCGGTCTCTCGATCCTCCTGCGCTCCACGATCTACGCGACGACCGCCGTGCTCCACGAGCGCTTCGACACCGACGCGGTCCTCGATGCCCTGCGCGAGCGGGACGTCACGCTCGTCAGCGTCGTCGCCACAACGCTGGCCCGCCTGCTCGATGCGGGGCTCGAGCGTCCGCCGGCGTTGCGCTGTGCGCTCACCGGCGGCGGGCCGGTGTCGCCCGCGCTGGTTTCCCGCGCGTATGAGGCGGGCGTTCCCATCAGCCTCACCTACGGTCTGACCGAGGCCTGCTCGCAGGTCACGACAACACCCGTCGCGGCAATCAATGGCGACCCCGCCCGCCCGGCTCACCCCACCACTCAGGCCAGCTCGCTCGACGCCGGCCCGCCCTTGTTCTGTACTCGCGTTCAGATCAGCGCAGATGGAGAGATCATGGTTGCCGGGCCGACCATCGCCCCCGGGTCGGCTGATGGCGACGGCTGGCTGCGAACCGGTGACCTCGGCATCATCGACGAGCGTGGTCGGCTACACGTCACAGGGCGCATGGCGGACACGATTGTCAGTGGCGGCGAGAACGTCGCGCCTGCCGAGGTCGAGGCAGTTCTCGAAGCCCATCCGCAGGTGCTCGAGGCGGCCGTTGTGGGCCGTCCAGACGACCAGTGGGGGGAGGCGGTCACGGCATGGGTGGTCGCTCGTCCCGGTGTCGAGGTCGACTTCGCCAGTCTCATGACCCATTGCGCCCGCATGCTCGCGCCGTACAAGGCGCCCAAGGACTACATGCTCACTGACGAGCCGCTACCGCGCACCCCGTCGGGCAAGCTGCTGCGCAGGAAGCTGCTGGATAGGGAGCTCCGGTGACCTTCGACGCGAATGCCCACCGCGATGCGAGCCTGCGGGGATGGGAAGAGGCGGCGTCCGGCTGGACGCGTCAGCAGGCTGCGATGCGTGAGTTCGGCGCTCCGGTCTCGCACTGGATGATTGACGCGATCGTGCCGCAGCCGGGTGAGCGTGTGCTCGAGCTGGCGGCGGGTCTTGGCGAGACGGGCATGCTGGCGGCCGAGCTGGTCGCGCCGATGGGCGGGGTGATTATCTCCGATCAGGCTGAGGCGATGCTCGGTGGTGCCCGCGAGCGCGCGGTCGCACAAGGCTTGAGCAACGTCGAGTTCCGGGTGCTGAACGCGGAATGGATCGACCTCCCGGTTGCGAGCATCGATGCGGTGTTGTGTCGCTGGGGCTACATGCTGATGGCCGACCCGCTGGCGGCGCTGACCGATACTCGCCGCGTGCTGCGTCCCGGCGGGCGCATTGCGTTGGCGGTGTGGGACTCAGTCGAGCACAACCCTTGGGCGCGGCTGCCCGCCCAAATGCTCAGTGAGCGTGGTCTGAACACTCCATCCTCTCCCGGAACGCCTGGGCCATTTGCCCTGGGTGACGGCGACCGGGTTGTTGAGCTGCTCGAGCAGGCCGGTTTTGCGGAAATACGACTGCAGACACTCGAGCTGCACAGGCGCCATACGAGCTTCGAGGAGCTGTGGGACTCGACGCTCGACCTCTCGCGTGTCTTTCACGACGCCGTGCTTGGCAACCCTGAGCCGGAGATCGCCGAGATCCATGCGGCGCTCGCCGATCTCTTCATGCCCTACACCGCCGCCGACGGCTCCTTGGACATCCCCGGGCGCACCCTCGTAGCGTCCGCCGGCGCCTAAGTTGGATAGCCTCCGCCGATGCTCTACGACGACGACGCTGACCTGCACCTACTCGACGGCAAGACCGTCGCGATCATCGGCTACGGCTCCCAGGGCCACGCCCATGCCCTCAACCTGAAGGACTCCGGCGTCAACGTCGTGGTCGGCCTGCGCGAGGATTCGGCCTCCGTCGCCAAGGCTCGCGAGCAGGGACTCGAGGTGCTGTCCGTCGTCGAGGCCGCCAGTCGCGGCGACCTCGTAATGATCCTGCTGCCGGACGAGCGACACCACGACGTCTGGGAGCAGGAGATCCGCGACGGCATCGCCGAGGGCAACATGCTGCTGTTCGGCCACGGCTTCTCGATTCACTACAAAGAGATCGAGCCGCCGCCGGGCGTTGACGTCGGCATGGTCGCGCCCAAGGGGCCCGGCCACCTCGTGCGCCGCCAGTTCCTCGAGGGCAGCGGTGTTCCCGGCTTGATCGCGGTCGAGCAGGATGCGACCGGCAACGCCCGTGGGTTCGCACTCGCCTATGCCAAGGGCATCGGCTGCACGCGCGGTGGCGTGATCGAGACGAGCTTCAAGGATGAGACCGAGACTGACCTGTTCGGCGAGCAGGCGGTGCTCTGCGGTGGCGCCTCCGAGCTGTCCAGGCCGGCTTCGAGACGCTCGTGGATGCCGGCTATGACCCCGAGATGGCCTACTTCGAGTGCCTGCACGAGCTCAAGCTGATCGTCGACCTGATGCACGAGAAGGGCTTGGCGGGAATGCGCTACTCGATCTCCAACACCGCCGAGTACGGCGACTACACACGCGGCAAACGCGTGATCACCGAGGAGACCCGCGCGAGCATGCGCCAGATCCTCAAGGAGATCCAGGACGGCGACTTCGCGCGAGAGTGGATCGCCGAGAACCGTGCCGGGCAGGAGAACTTCAAGCGGATGCGCGCCGAGCAGGCCGACACCCAAGTCGAGCACGTAGGCGCCGAGCTGCGCTCGGGTATGGACTGGATCGAAACCTCGTTTTAGGGCCGACTCCCGCGCCGACCCCCGCCCGCTTCGTGTGATGCTCGCCTACGTCTTCTGGCATCGCCCGCTTGATGACTCCGCTCTCGAGGCCTACGAGCGGGCCCAGATCGCTTTTCATCGCTCGCTGGCACACGCTCCGCCGGTGGGTTTCGTCGGTTCTGCCTGCTATCGCGCCACGGAGTTGCCATGGCTCGGTGGCCTTGCCGGCTATGAGGACTGGTACTTCGTCGAGGACTACACGGCGCTCGGTGTCTTGAACGAGGCCGCGGTCGGTCGTGGCCATCGCACCGTCCACGACGATCTCGCTCGTCGCTTCGGCAGCGGTGCCGGAGGCCTGTACGGACTTCTCGAGGGGCATGCTCCGCAACTAGAGGAGGCATCCATCGCCGTGTGGGTCGCACGATCGCCGGGTGTTCGGCGGCGCGCGCTCGGCGAGCTCCTCGGTGACGGCATGGACCCGCGATACGCGAGCCTCTGGCGCCGCCAGCTCGTGTTTGGGCCCGCGCCCGAGTTCTGTCTGCTCGGCCCCGAATCATCAGCTGGCGTGGCGCCGACTCGGCTGCCCGAGGGCTGGACGGCGACCGTCTCCGAGCGTGAGCCGCTGGTGCTTGGCAACCGTTGACGTCCAGAGCCGGACGTTCGCTACACTCGGCGGGTCGTCGCGACTGGCGCTGAGGTGGGCCTAACCACCGGGAAGCGACGTAGCAGCAGCACCGCCGCGCGCCTGGGCATTCTTCGATTCGCGACATTCCACGAAGGAGCCCCATGACGACCAGCTCATCGCCAGAGCAGACAACCAACCTCCTGATCCCGGACGGGCTGAAGCCGTCTGACGGGCGCTTCGGCTGCGGACCTTCGAAGGTCCGCCCGCAGGCGCTCGCGCGTCTTGCCGGCGAGGGCGCCGCGGTGATGGGGACCTCGCATCGCCAGCAGCCGGTGAAGGCACTCGTCGGCGAGATCCGTGCTGGGCTGTGCGATCTCTTCGCCGCGCCCGATGGTTACGAGGTCGCGCTCGGCAATGGCGGTGCCACTGCCTTCTGGGACGCCGCGGCCTTCGGCCTGATCGAGCGCCGCGCGCTGCATTTGACCTACGGCGAGTTCTCCTCGAAGTTCGCCACCGTCACGACCGGGGCGCCATTCCTGCAGGACCCGGTCGTCGTCTCCGCGGATCCCGGCGACGCTCCCGACCCGGCCGGGCTGGACGCGGCCACGACCGACGCCGAGATCGACGTCGTGACCTGGGCGCACAACGAGACCTCGACCGGTGTGATGGTGCCCGTGGAGCGACCCGCCGCGACCGGTGACGCCCTGGTGCTCATCGACGCGACCTCGGGTGCGGGCGGCCTGCCCGTGCGGATCGATCAAACTGATGCCTACTACTTCGCCCCCCAGAAGAGCTTCGCGGCCGATGGCGGGTTGTGGATCGCGCTACTCAGTCCTGCCGCCCAGGAGCGGATCGCGGCGCTCGACGGCGGCGAGCGGTGGATCCCCGCCTTCCTCTCGTTGCAGACCGCGCTCGAGAACTCGCTGAAAAACCAGACCTACAACACCCCGGCGGTGGCCACCCTGTTCCTGCTCGCCGACGAGCTTCGCTGGATGCTCGACGGCGGTGGCCTGGACTGGTGTGTGTCGCGTACCACGGCCTCCTCCGAGCACCTCTATGGGTGGGCGCAGCGCAGCGGCTACGCGACGCCGTTCGTGACGGACCCGGCGAAGCGCTCGCTCGTGGTGGGGACGATCGACTTCGAGGACGAGGTCGACGCCGCGCTCGTCGCCAAGACGCTGCGGGCTAACGGAATCGTCGACACCGAGCCCTACCGCAAGCTGGGACGCAACCAGCTGCGCATCGGGATGTTCCCGGCGATTGAGCCTGGCGATGTGCAGGCGCTCACCGCATGTATCGACTGGATTGTGGAGAGGATCTCAGCATGAGCGACGAGCGTTTGAAGGTCTTGGTGAAGGAGAAGATCGGCGACTCCGGTGTTGACTTGTTGAAGCAGCACTTCGATGTCGACCTCGGCATCGACTGGACCGATGAGGAGCTGGCCGAGCGGATTGGCGACTATGAGGGCATCCTGATTCGCTCCGCCACGAAGCTGACGGCCGAGCTGATCGAGAAGGGCACCAAGCTGCGCGCGATCGGCCGTGCCGGAGTGGGTGTGGACAACGTCGACGTCGAGGCTGCCACCAAGCGCGGAATCATCGTCGCGAATGCGCCGCAGTCGAATGTCGTGACTGCTGCCGAGCACACGATGGCGCTGCTGCTCGCGCTCGCGCGCAACATCCCGCAGGCGTATGCGTCGCTGACGAGCGGCAAGTGGGAGCGCTCGAAGTTCTCCGGCGTGGAGGTGTACGAGAAGACGCTCGGCATCCTGGGCTTCGGGCGCATCGGCCAGCTCGTCGCGACCCGGGCACGCGCCTTCAATATGCGCGTGATCGCCTTCGACCCGTTCGTCAGCGCCGAGCGCTACCGCGAGCTGGGTGTGGAGAAGGCCGAGAACAGCGAGGAGATCTACGCGCAGGCGGACTTCATCACGATCCATCTGCCGAAGACCCCGGAGACGCAGAACTGGCTGAATGCCGAGGCGTTCGCGCAGATGCGCGATGGCGTGCGCATCCTCAACGTAGCGCGCGGCGGGTTGATCGACGAAGCAGCGCTGAAAGATGCGCTCGACTCCGGCAAGGTTGGCGGCGCAGCGTTGGACGTGTTCCCTTCCGAGCCGATGACTGAGAATCCGCTGTTCGGAGATCCGAAGGTGGTCGTCACGCCGCATCTCGGCGCCTCGACCGCTGAGGCGACCGACCGGGCCGGCTACCAGAGCGCCGAGCAGGTCGTCGCGGCGCTCACCGGCGGCGTCGTCTCGACAGCGGTCAATATCCCCTCGGTCGGCGCGGAGGACATGGAGGTGCTCGGTCCGTTCCTGCCACTCGCGAAAAACCTCGGGCGGCTGGCGATGGAGCTCGCCGAGGGCAGCTCGGTCGAGCGGATCGAGGCGGCGTTCATGGGACGGATCGCGGACTTCGACACACGCCTGCTCACGCTCGCTGTGATCGGCGGCGCGCTCGGCGGACGCACGGAGGAGGAGGTCAACCTCGTCAACGCGCCGAGCATGGCCGAGGAGCGCGGGATTGTGATCGAGGAGAAGTCCGTCTCCGAGGCGCAGGACTTCAACGAGCTGATCCGCGTCACCGTGATCGCGGGCGGTGAGCGGGTCGCGGTCGCCGGCACCGCGATCGGGCCCAACCGGGTGCCGCATCTCGTCGAGGTTCAGGGCCGGCGCTTCACGGTCGAGCTGGAGCCGTTCGTGACGATCTTCCGCTACGAGGACCTGCCGGGCATGATCGGTCGTGTCGGCACGATCTTTGGCAAGCACGGAATCAACATCTCCTCGGCCGCCGTCGGCCACACGCCGAACGGTCAGGCTGACCCCGACGACCGCTCCAACGGCGGCCAGCGCCTCGCGGCGATGGTCGTGACGACCGACGCCGCCGTGCCCGGTGCCGTCCTCGATGAGATCGTTGCCTCCGAGGGCTTTGTCGACGGCTGGGCTGTTACCCTGTGAGACGGCCGATAGCCGGCTATTAGCGCCCACTAACCAAATCGGCTAGGCTGGCCTTCAATGCGAGCTGTCGTCATCACCAAGCACGGCGGGCCGGCCGTGCTGCAGGTACAGGAGCGCCCCGACCCCGTGCTCGGACCGGGGGAGGTGCGCATCGAGGTCGCCGCGGCAGGCATCAACTTCGCCGACGTGATGGCGCGGCTGGGCCTCTACCCCGATGCGCCCAAGACTCCGTGCGTGGTCGGATACGAGGTCGCCGGTACGATCCTCGAGCTGGGTGCCGGGGTTTCGGAGTCCCACCCAACCCTCACGCACGGCCAGCGTGTGCTCGGCTCGACCGTGTTCGGCGGCTATGCCTCGCAGGTCGCCGTGCCCGCCGCCGATGTGTTCGCGCTGCCTGAGGAGCTCAGCTTCGAGCAGGGGGCGGCGATACCGGTCAACTATGGCGTGGGCGGGCCTGATCGGCTACGGAGTGCTGCAGGCCGGCGAGCGCGTGCTGGTGCACTCAGCCGGTGGCGGTGTGGGCATCGCCGCCACCCAGATCGCCAAGCGCACGGGCGCCGAGGTCTACGGCACGGCCTCGCCCGGCAAGCACGAGCGCATCCTCGAGCTCGGCGTCGACCACGCGATCGACTACACCGCCTCCGGCTGGGAGCGCGGGCTGCCCCAATTCGACGTGATCCTCGACGCGATCGGCGGCAAGAGCTTCCGCAAAAGCTACTCGCTGCTGCGCCCCGGTGGGCGGTTGGTCGCCTTCGGCGCATCCTCGGTCGTCTCCGGCGAGCGCAAAAACGTCCTCACCGCGCTGCGCGCCATCGCACGCATGCCGCGTTTCAACATGGTCAAGCAGATGTCCGAATCGAAGGCTGTGATCGGGCTGAACATGCTCACGCTGCTGAAGGATCGCGGCACGATCGCGCCGTGGCTGGAGCCGCTGCGCCCGATGCTCGACGACGGCACCGTCAAGCCGGTGATCGCCGGTACCTTCAGCTTCGAGGAAGCCGGCGCCGCCCAGAACGTGCTCACCGAACGGCGTAACGTCGGCAAGGTCGTATTGACCCCGTAGGCCCTTGTTGACGCCGTAGGCCTCCGTTTGCCGCTCCGCGGTGCGGCTGCTAACCTGCCCCACAGATGTCGTTCCAGCAGTCTTTTTCACTCCTCCTTTCGCTCCCCCCTCGGGGGGAATAGCGCGTGGCGGCCGCGTAGCCGCAAACCCAGCCGAGAGGAAGTCCGATAAAGACCTAGAAGGAGCACGAACGACATGAGCATCGACGACGCACAGACCGGCAGTGACGCGGCTTCGACGGGCCGCACCGACGCAAACCGCGTCAAAATCTTCGACACGACCCTGCGCGATGGCGAGCAGTCGCCTGGGATCTCACTAAACAAGCAGGAAAAGCTGGAGATCGCCCATCAGCTCTCACGGTTGGGCGTTGATGTGATCGAGGCCGGCTTCCCGATCACCTCGCCCGGTGACTTCGAGTCCGTGCAGGCGATTGCCCGCGAGGTGCAAGGACCTGTGATCTGTGGTTTGGCGCGGACCAGCGCGCAGGATGTCGAGGCGGCGTGGAACGCCGTTCGCGACTCCGAACGTCCCCGTATCCACATTTTTATTGCCACCAGTGATATTCACATCGAGCGCAAGTTGCAGACCACGCGTGAGGATGTGAAGGGACAGGTGCGTGCGGCGGTTGCCCAGGCGCGCGAGTACACAGATGACGTCGAGTTCTCGCCCGAGGATGGCTCGCGCTCGGATGTTCACTACATGGCCGAGGTAATCCAGATCGCGCTGGATGAGGGCGCCACCACGATCAATGTGCCCGACACCGTCGGCTACACGATGCCACGCGAGTATCGAGAGATGTTCGAAGCACTTTATGAGCTGGTGCCCGATCTGCGCAATGTCGTCGTCTCGGTGCACTGCCACGACGACCTGGGCCTGGCCGTGGCCAACTCGCTGGCGGGGTTGGAAGGAGGCTGCCGCCAGGTGGAGTGCGCGATCAACGGCATCGGCGAGCGCGCCGGCAACGCCTCGCTGGAGGAGATCGTGATGTTGCTGCACACGCGTGAGTCGAGCCTCGGACTATGGACCGGCTTGGAGACGACTGAGATCGCCCGCACGAGCAGGCTCGTCTCGCGGCTGACGGGCTACCCGGTACAGCCGAACAAGGCGATCGTCGGGCGCAACGCCTTTGCGCACGAGGCGGGCATTCACCAGGACGGCGTGCTCAAGGAGCGCACCACCTACGAGATCATGGATGCCACCACGGTTGGCCTGCGCAGCAACTCGATCGTCTTGGGCAAGCATTCTGGCCGCCACGCGCTGAGCAAAGCTCTGGAGGAGATGGGCTTTCAGATCGATGGGCAGGCACTCAATACGGCGTTCAAGCGCTTCAAGGAGATCGCCGACCGCAAGAAGCAGGTGACGGCGATGGACCTGGAGGCGCTCGTGACCGATGAGCTGCGCGAGGAGATCACTGGTTATGCGCTCGAGTCCTTCGACGTCGAGGCCTCCTCGCACCGGCCGCCCCACGCGCGCGTGGCGATCACCCTGCCCGACGGCTCCTCCGCGACCGGCTCATTCACCGGGGATGGCCCGATCGACGCGGTCTTCCAGGCGATCAACGCGGCGACCGGCGCCGCGCCGACGCTCAGCGAGTTCACGATTGGGGCGGTCACCGAGGGCCAGGATGCGCTCGGTGAGGTGTCTGTCGTGGTCGAGCTGGGTGGCTTCACCGGTGCTGGTCAGGGTGTCTCGACCGACATCATCGACGCGGCCGCCCGTGCCTACGTGCGAGCGCTGTCCGTTGCCGTCGCCCGCTCGCACGCCGACGCGACGATCGGCCTGCCCGAGGCCGCAACTCCCTGATTCACGGTGATGGGCGGGCGCCCCGCGAGGCGCTCGCCCCTTTCTCCGAAGCGCCCGCCCGCCCGTCTCTGCGCGATACACCTGTCTGTGATAACATACGCGCGTATGGCCACCGTATCCGCACTCGATCAGCTCGACCCGGCCGTTATCGGTGCCCGCGTGAAGGCGCTGCGCGAGTCCGCCGGGCTCTCGCTGCGCGACCTCACAGAGCGCAGCGGCGTGAGCGCGCCGATGCTCTCGCAGGTCGAGCGAGGGGAGACCAGCCCCACGCTGACCGTTGCCGCGCGGATTGCCGCGGGGCTCGAGCTGCGCCTCTCTCAGCTGCTGCGCCTCGACGAGGGTGGCGCTGTCACGGTCGTGCGCGCTGCACAGCGCCAGCGCGGGGGCAACAAGCGACGCGGGCACAGCTTTGAGGTGCTGACCTCCTCCCAGCCCGGTCAGCGAGCCGAGCTCTCGCGCCACACGCTCGCTCCGCATGGGGCGACCGGGGCGGTCGATGACCCGCCGATGCACGAGCCAGGTAGTCGTGAGACTGCGCTGGTCGAGCGAGGGTCAGTCGTGCTTGTTTGCGATGGGCAGCGCCATGAGCTGCAGGAGGGTGATTGCGTGACGTTCGACGCCGACCTGCCTCACCATTTTGAGAACCCCACCGCCGCGGAGGCGGCCTTCCTGGCCGTCGTCAGCGCCGGGTTGAGACGCAGTTGAGACGCAGCTAGATCCACACTCGACGAGAGAGACAATGACCATGCCAAAGACGTTGTTCGACAAGATCTGGGAGGCCCACGAGGTCGATGGAGGCCTGCTGTACATCGACTTGCACCTCGTCCACGAGGTCACCAGCCCGCAGGCTTTCGATGGGTTGCGCCTCGCTGCTCGCAAGGTGCGCAGGCCCGACCGCACACTGGCGACGGCCGACCACAACACGCCGACCGACGGCACGCCCGTGGCGGCGCGCATCAAGGATGAGCTCTCGCGCGTTCAGGTGGAAACGCTGGAGCGCAACTGCGCCGAGTTCGGTGTGCCCATCTACTCGCTGGGGTCCGCTCGTCAAGGCATCGTGCACGTGATCGGCCCCGAGCTGGGCGTCACCCAGCCGGGCATGACGATCGTCTGCGGAGACTCGCACACCTCCACCCATGGCGCGTTCGGTGCGCTTGCTTTTGGCATCGGCACAAGCGAGGTCGAGCATGTGCTCGCGACCCAATGCATGGTCCAAGGCAAGCCGCGATCGATGCGCATCCGCTACGAGGGCGCTCTCGGCTTCGGCGTGACCGCCAAGGATCTGATCCTCGGCACGCTTGGTCAACTCGGCGTCGGCGGGATGACCGGCCATGTCGTCGAGTACGCCGGGCCCGCGATCGAGGCGCTCTCGATGGAGGGCCGGATGACCGTCTGCAACATGACGATTGAGGCCGGCGGCCGCGCGGGGATGATCGCGCCTGACGAGACGACCTTCGCTTGGTTTGTCGACCAGGAGCGTCCGGGCGCGCCAAAGGGCGCCGAGTTGGACGCCGCGATCGAGGGTTGGCGCGGGCTGCATACCGACGAGGCCGCCGCGTTTGACCGCGAGGTCGTCGTCGACGCTTCGGCGATCTCCCCACAGGTGACCTGGGGCACGAATCCGGGGATGGTGCGCGCGGTCACCGAGCGCGTGCCCTCGCCTGATGAGTTCGACAATCCAGCCGATCGGGAGGCGACCGAGCGTGCGCTCGACTACATGGCGCTCCAGCCCGGCACACCGATCGAGGAGATCACGCTCGACCGCGTGTTCATCGGCTCCTGCACGAACTCGCGCATCGGTGACCTGCGTGCCGCCGCCGAGGTTGTGGCCGGACGCAAGGTCGCCTCGAGTGTCAACGCGATGGTCGTGCCGGGATCGCAGCAGGTCAAGGCGCAGGCCGAGGCGGAGGGGTTGGATCGGGTCTTCCGCGATGCCGGTTTCGACTGGCGGGTGGCGGGCTGCTCGATGTGTCTGGGTATGAACCCCGACATCCTCGCTCCGGGCGAGCGCTGCGCGTCAACCTCTAACCGCAACTTCGAGGGGCGCCAGGGCCGGGGCGGGCGCACGCACCTGGTCTCTCCGCAGATGGCCGCCGCTGCCGCGATCGAGGGGCACTTCGTGGACATCCGGGAGTGGGCATGAGTGCGCACCCGGAGGAGGCGCTCACGCCTTGGCAGCAGGATCACACAGCCGCTGACTTCCTCGACCAGCGGCGCACTCTGCTGCCGCTGCTCGACATCCAGGAGCAGACCATCGGCCACCTCCTCACCCGCGACGGACACCAGGTGCGCAGGCTGCTGGACCTCGGCGGCGGCGACGGCGCGATGACTCGGCTGGCCCTTCAATATGCCCCGCAGGCGGAGGCGGTGCTGGTCGATTTTTCCGAGCCCATGCTCGGACGCGCGAAGGAGCGCGCCAGCGTGGGCGAGTATCGCTGCACGATCGTCCGCGGCGATATGCGTGAGCCCGGTTGGCAGAGCGAGATGCAGTCGCAGGCTGGCTATGACCTGGCGATCTCTGGCCTTGCCATTCACCACCTCACCTCCCAGCGCAAGCGCGAGCTCTTCGCTGAGGTCTTCGCGCTGCTCGCCCCCGGCGGCATGTTCCTCAACATGGACATTGTGGCCATTCAAGGACCGCTGGAGGGTCTCTTCGAAGAGCAGATGCGCGCGAACGCCAAGCACGCCGCCCACGTGCACGGCCATCCCGAGCAGGAGATCGATTTCGACGGCGACGACGATCGCCCCGACACCGTCGAGGACCAGCTGCGCTGGCTGCGTGAGGCCGGCTTTCAGCAGACAGAAGTGCACTTCAAGTGGGCCGAGGCCGCCATCTTCGGCGGCGTCAAGCCGGCCGAGCGATAAGGAGAAAGACCATGGAACCGATCAAGACCATCGCCGGCGCGGTCAGTCACCTCGACCGTTCGAACGTCGATACCGACCAGATCATGCCGAAGCAGTTTTTGAAGCGCGTCGAGCGCACGGGCTTCGGGCAGTTCCTCTTCTACGACTGGGCCAAGGAGCCCGGCTGGGATCTGCCGGCCAATCCGATCCTCGTTGCCGGCGAGAACTTCGGTTGTGGCTCCTCTCGCGAGCACGCGCCATGGGGTCTTCAGGACTACGGCTTCCAGGCGATCGTCGCGCCGAGCTACGCCGACATCTTCTACTCGAACTGCACGAAGATCGGACTGCTCCCTGTTGTGCTGAGCGAAGAGGACTGTCATGCGCTGGCGCGCGTGGGGGAGGGGGAGATCGACCTCTACGCTCAGGAGGTCCGCTTCAAGGGGCGTGAGGTCGCGTTCGAGATCGACCACGAGATCCGCCGGCGTTTGCTCGCGGGGTTGGACGACATCGGCGTGACGCTCGGCTCCGAGCAGCGAATCGCCGCCTACGAAGGGCACGCGCGAGCGCACCGGACCGGTGACGACGGCGCTATGACCCACCACATCGTCACGCTCCCGGGCGACGGGATCGGCCCGGAGATCATGGCCCCGACACTCGAGCTGCTCGGATCCCTTGGTGAGTTCGAGTTCGAGGAGCATCTCTTCGGGGGTGCCTCGATCGATGCCCACGGGGTACCGCTCACCGACGAGGTGCTCGCCGCGTGCCGCCAGTCCGACGCGGTGCTGCTGGCGGCGGTCGGCGGTCCGAAGTGGGACACGACCGATCCCGACAAGCCGCGCTCCGAGCAGGGCCTGCTCGGCCTGCGCAAGGGCCTCGGCCTGTACGCGAACCTGCGCCCGGTCAAGCCGTTGCCCGCGCTGTATGACGCCTCGCCGTTGAAGCGCGAGCTGATCGAAGGCACAGATCTGCTCGTCGTACGGGAGTTGACGGGGGGCATCTATTTCGGTGAGAAGACCCGCACCGCAACCTCGGCCTCTGACGTCTGCTCCTACAGCACCGCGGAGATCGAGCGCATCGCGCGAACCGCTTTTGGCGCCGCCCGGGCCAAGGTGACGAGCGTCGATAAGGCCAACGTGCTCGAGACATCGCGTTTGTGGCGCGAGGTCGTAAGCGAATTGCACTCGCGCGAGTTTCCGCATATCCAGCTCGAGCACGTGCTCGTCGATAACGCCGCGATGCAGCTCGTCTCAGCGCCACGCCATTTCGACACGATCCTGACGGAGAACATGTTCGGCGACATCCTCTCCGACGAGGCGGCGATGCTCACCGGCTCGATCGGGATGCTTCCCAGTGCGTCTCTGGGCGGCGATGGCCCCGGCATGTTTGAGCCCGTCCACGGCTCCGCCCCGGACATTGCCGGGCAGGGGATCGCCAACCCGCTGGCGATGTTCCTCTCGGCGGCGCTGATGCTGCGCCATGGACTCGGCTTGGAAAGCGAGGCGGCGGCTGTAGAATTGGCTGTCGAAGGGGCGCTGGATTCGGGGCTGCGCACCGCCGATCTGGGAGGTTCGGTGGGCACCAAGCAGGCGACCGAGGCAGTGCTCGCGAATATCGCTTAGAGGGTGGCGCAGCCGGCCGTAGGTCGGCGAGCCGGGCCCCTCTATATTTCGACAAGGAGAAATGAACGTGGACCCCACCGACCTCATCTGGATGAACGGAGAATTCGTCGCCTGGGAGGACGCCAAGGTCCACGTCTTGACGCACGGCTTGCACTACGGGACTGGGGTCTTCGAGGGTGTGCGCTGCTACGACACCGAGCTCGGCCCCGCCGTGTTCCGCAATGCCGAGCACGTCGAGCGACTGCTCAAGTCCGCCGAGCTTTACTACATGCCGGTGCCCTACTCCGCAGAGGAGTTGCGCACGGCGACACTCGAGCTGGTTGAGCGCAACGGCATGAGCTCGTGCTACATCCGCCCGATCATCTATCGCGGCTACGGCCAGATGGGTCTCAACCCGCTGGAGGCGCCGGTCGACGTGACTATCGCCTGCTGGGAGTGGGGTTCCTACCTCGGTGAGGAGGGCAAGCGCCGCGGCATCCGCGCGAAGATCTCCTCGTGGGAGCGGATCAGCGCGCGTTCGTTGGTCCCGCACGCGAAGGCCTCGGGGCAGTACTTGAACAGCATCCTGGCGAAGGTCGAGTCGGTCAAGGCCGGCTACGAAGAGGCGATTCTGCTCGACGAGCACGGCCACGTCTGTGAGGGCACCGGTGAGAATGTGTACGTCGTGCGCGACGGCGAGATCGCCACGCCGGGACAGCACAACTCGATCCTCGACGGCATCACCCGCCGCTCGCTGATTCAGATCGCCGGCGACCTCGGTTATCAGATCGTCGAGCGCAGCGTTGCCCGCGCCGAGCTGTACCTCGCCGAGGAGGTCTTCCTGTCCGGGACCGCGGCCGAGCTCGTGCCCGTGCGCGAGATCGACGACCATCCGATCGGGACGGGCGAGCCGGGTGAGGTAACGCGCGTCCTGCAAGCGGCCTACGACGATGCGATCCATGGTCGCTCCGAGCGTTACCGCGAGTGGCTCGACGTGGTCACCCCATCGGCGCTCCAGACTCCGACGGGCGAGGCGTCTGCGCCGTCGCGTGCGCCGACTGTCACGGGGTAGGGCGATGGCCGACATCCAGCTCTACGACGCCACCCTGCGTGATGGCATGGGCGGCGGCGGCATGAGCCTCACAGCCGCCGAGAAGCTGCGCGTCGTGCACGCGCTGGACGCGCTCGGCGTACACATGATCGAGGCCGGCTTTCCGTCCTCGAACCCGAAGGAGGAGCAACTGTTTGGGCTGCTCGCGCAGGAGCGCTTCGACACCGCCGAGATCGTCGCGTTCGGGATGACGCGCCGCCGCGAGGTGGCCGCGGATCAGGACGAGGGGCTGCGAATCCTGGCGGACTCCTTTGCGCCTGTGTGCACGCTCGTCGGCAAGTCCTCCGTTCTGCACGTCGAGAAGGTCGTGCGTGTCTCCCGTGAGGAGAACCTGAAGATGATTGGCGAGTCGGTGGCGTTCCTCGTCCAGCAGGGCAAGCGCGTGCTGCTCGATGCCGAGCACTTCTTTGACGGCTTCGCCGAAGCTCCGGGCTATGCGCTTGACTGCGCACGCGCCGCGGCCGATGCGGGGGCTGAGCGGATCGTGCTGTGCGACACCAACGGCGGCTCGCTGCCGCCTCAGATTCGCGTTGCCCTGGCCGTCGTTGGCGAAGCGCTGCCGGGTGTCCCGCTCGGGATCCACACCCACGACGATTCCGGCTGCGCGGTCGCCAATACGCTCGTCGCGGTCGAAGGCGGAGCGACACAGGTGCAGGGAACGATCAACGGCATCGGTGAGCGCACCGGCAACGCGAACTTGGTGACGATCATCGCCGACCTGCAGCTGAAGCTCGGCTATCAGCTATTGGCGCCGGAGCGTCTGGCGCGCCTGACCGAGACGGCGCACCTCGTCGATGAGCTGCTCAACCGCGCTCCCGATCCGACTCAGCCATACGTCGGTAAGCACGCCTTCGCGCACAAGGCGGGAATGCATGCCGCTGGGGTGCGTGCCGACGCGCAGACGTTCGAGCACATCGATCCCGAGCTCGTCGGTAACCGTCGGGACGTGCTCGTCTCTGAGCTGTCCGGCAAGGGCACCGTGATCGAGAAGGCCCGCGAAGTGGGCATCGAGCTCAATGATGCCGCCGCCAAGCGTACGGTGCAGCGCGTCAAGGAGCTCGAGCACCAGGGCTTCCAGTTTGAGGCCGCGGACGGGTCGTTCGAGCTACTCATGCGCAAGGAGGCGGGTACATACGAGCCGCTGTTCCGCCTCGAGTCGTGGCGCGTGCAGGTCGAGCAGCGCGCCGATGGTGAGGTCGCGACCGAGGCCACGATTCAGATCTGGCTGGGTGACGAGCGCTACGAGCGCACCGCCGAGGGTAATGGGCCTGTGAACGCGCTCGACAAGGCGCTGCGTGACGCGATCGGCGAGATCCATCCCCACCTGCGCGATATCGACCTCGTCAACTTCAAGGTGCGAATTCTCGACGAGACCAAGGGCACGGACGCGGTCACGCGCGTCTTGCTCGACGCCTCCGATGGCCAGGAGGTCTGGGGCTCGATCGGGGTCTCAGAGAACGTGATCGCTGCTTCCTGGGACGCTTTGGTGGATTCGCTGGAGTATGGGATGCAGGGTGGCAAGCCGCCCTCCTGACGCGGACGCAGTGATCCCGCTCGCGCGCCCCGTGCTCGGTGAGCCCGAGGAGCGGGCGGTCTTGGACGTGCTGCGCTCCGGACAGCTCTCGCTCGGACCACGGGTACGGGCGTTTGAGCAGGCGTTCGCCGCGCGTGTGGGCGCGCCGTGGGCTTCTGCTGTGTCCAGTGGCACCGCTGGGCTGCACTTAGCGCTGCGGGCGGTCGGCGTGAGTGATGGCGACGAGGTGGTGACGAGCCCGTTCTCGTTTGTCGCCTCAGCTAATGCCGCCATTTACGAGCGGGCGCGGCCGGTGTTCGCGGACATCGATCCTGTCACGCTCAACCTCGACCCGCAGGCCGCCGCCGCTGCGGTGACCGAGCGCACGAGGGCGCTGTTGCCGGTACACATCTTCGGCTATCCGGTTGACATGCCGGCGTTCGAGGTGATCGCCGCGCGTCACGACTTGGGGATCGTCGAGGACGCTTGCGAGGCGCTCGGCGCGGTGCACGCCGACGGGATTGCCGTGGGGGGGCGTGGTCATCCTGCGGCATTTGGCTTCTACGCCAACAAGCAGTTGACGACGGGCGAGGGGGGGATGGTCACGCTCGGCGACGAGGCGCTGAAGGGGCGGATCGACTCCGAGCGCAACCAGGGACGCGCGCCCGATATGGGTTGGTTGGACCACGACCGGCTTGGCTTCAACTACCGCCTTTCGGATATCGCCTGCGCGCTTGGGCTTGCTCAGCTGGAGCGCCTTGACGACATGCTCGCGGCCCGCGGGCGAGTCGCGGGCCTATATCGGGAAGCGCTCGCTGGGATCGAGGGTCTTGGCCTGCCGTGTGAGGATCGAGACGGAGACAAACGCGGCTGGTTCGTGTTTGTCGTGCAGCTCCCGCACGGTGTGGACCGCGACGCGACGATCCGCGCGCTTGCGGCGAAGCGGATCCAGAGTAAGCCCTACCTGCCGGCGATTCACCTGATGAGCTTCTATCGCGAGCGCTTCGGCCATCGCGAGGGCGAGTTTCCGGTCTGTGAGGACGTCGCCAAGCGCTCGCTGGCGCTGCCGTTCTTCCCGCAGATGAGCGAGGGTCAACTCGCACGCGTGGGAGAGGGACTGCGTGCCGTGCTGGGACAGTAGGCGGGCGGACGTGTAGGCAGGCTCATAGACTGCTCTCCATGTCCCGCTTCCATGAGCCCCAGCATCCCGACTTCCGGCGCCTGAACACCTCGCTCGGCTTTGACCAGCGGCTGTGGCCGCAGGACATCGCGCAGTCGCGTGCGCACGCGAAGATGCTGGCGGCCCGCGGGATCATCACCGCCGAGGATCGCGACGCGCTGCTCGGTGGTCTCGATGCGGTGCGGCTCGAGTGCGACGAGGGTCGCTTTCCCTTTCGCGAAGACGACGAAGACATTCACATGGCGATCGAGCGGCGCCTGACCGAGCTCGTCGGCCCGGTCGGCGGCCGGCTGCACACTGCCCGCTCACGCAACGACCAGGTGGTCACAGACCTCGCGATGTATACCCGCGAGCACGCCGCTGAGGCGCAGGCGGCGATCGCCGGTCTGATGGCCGTGATCCTGGCCCGCGCCGAGGAGCACCTCGACTGGCCGCTGCCCGGCTACACCCATCTGCAGCGTGCCCAGCCGGTCTATCTGAGCCATCACCTGCTTGCCTACTTCTGGATGCTCGCGCGCGACCGCTCGCGCTTTGCCTTCGCCGAGCACGAGGCTGGGCGCCTACCGCTCGGTGCGGGTGCCCTGGCAGGGGTCAACTTCGACACCGACCGCGGACTCCTCGCCGAGGAGCTGGGCTTCCGCGAGGTCGCGCCGAACTCGATCGACGCGGTCTCCGGGCGCGATTTCATCCTCGACTACCTCGCGGCCGCCGCGACCTGCTCGACCCATCTCTCTCGTCTCGGCGCCGAGCTGGTGCTGTGGTCGAGCGAGGAGTTTGGTTTCTGTGAGCTCCCTGACGCTTGGTCCTCGGGCTCTTCGATCATGCCGCAGAAGAAGAACCCCGATGCGGCCGAGCTGCTGCGCGCGAAGGCCCCACGCGTGGTCGGGCACCTGGCTGCCCTGCATGGCGTGATCCACGCGCTGCCGCTCACCTACAACAAGGATCTGCAGGAGGACAAGGAGCACCTGTTCGACGCGGTCGACACGATCGAGCTGACGCTCGCCGCCTCGCGGGGCATGCTCGAGGGCGTGAGCTTCGACCGCGAGCGCATGAGCGACGCCGCCTCCGACGAGCTGCTCGCCGCCACCGACGTGGCCGACCTGCTGGTGCGCCTCGGCGTTCCCTTCCGCGAGGCCCACGGCGTCGTGGCCAGCCTGGTGCGCACAGCGCTCGATGGCGATAGGACCCTGTCGCAGCTCACGCCGGACGAGCTCGCCGAGCACAGCGAGGTGCTCGCCGCACACGCTCCTGAGTTTCTCGAGGTGCTCGCGTCGAGCTCGTGGCTCGAGTCGAAGATCTCCGAGGGTGGCACCGCGACGCTCCGCGTCAAGGAGCAGATCGTTCTGGCGCGAGCTGTGCTCGATGCAGACGCTTCCGCCTGACTTTTACGACCGCCCCGTGCTCGAGGTCGCCGAGGATCTGATCGGTTGCGTCGTCGAGCACGCGCCGCCCGGCGAGCCACCAACCAGCGGCGTGATCGTCGAGACCGAGGCCTACCACGACTCTGAGCCCGCCAGCCACGCGTTCGTCGGCTTGACGCCACGCACGCGAATCCTGTTCGGCCCGCCGGGCCGCGCCTACGTGTACCGCTCCTACGGCATCCACGCGCTGCTCAACGCCGTCTGCGAGCCCGAGGGTGTCGGCGCCGCGGTGCTGATCCGCGCGCTGGAGCCCCTCGACGGAATCGAGGCGATGCGCGAGCGCCGAACACCGCTCGGCGCCGCGATGCGCGACGAGGAACTCTGCTCGGGACCTGGCAAGCTCACGCAGGCGCTCGGTGTCGAGCTGACCGAGAACGGCGGCGACCTCTACGACGGTCCGGTCCGCATCCTTCCGCGTCCGCCCATCTGGCGTGAGCCCGACGTGGTGGCGGGCATACGAATTGGGATCACCAAGGCGATCGAGCTCCCCTGGCGCTTCTGTGTGGCTCACAACCCTCACGTGTCCCGTCCTCGACCGGTCGACGACCGCCCCAGATAGGGTGCTCGCCACGATGGCAATCGAGATTCGCCCGGTCACCGGCAAGCGCGAGTTGCGCACATTTATCAAGTTGCCGTGGCGTCTCTATCGCGACACACCCAACTGGGTCCCGCCGCTGCTGATGGATGTCAAGAAGCGGCTGGATCGCAAGCAGAACCCGTTCTTCGAGCACGCTGAGGCGGAGTATTTTCTGGCCTGGCGCGATGGTAAGTGCGTCGGTCGCATCAGCGCGCACATCGATCACAATTTCAACGAGTTTCAGGACAATGCCTGGGGCCTGTTTGGCTGGTTCGAGTGCGAGGACGATCCCGAGGTCGCCCGCGCACTGTTTGAGGCCGCCGAAAACTGGTTGCGCGAGCGCGGCCGCGATCGCATGGTTGGTCCAATGGACTTCACCACCAACGACGAATGTGGGCTATTGATCGAGGGCCACGAGCGTCGCCCGATCATCCTCTGCCCGTGGCAGCATCCTTACTACCAGCGCCTATTCGAGCAGGACCTACAAATGGATAAGGCAATGGACTTGTACATGTGGAGTTTGAACGTAGAGGGGCGCGAGAATGTCCACCCGGCGATCTGGGAGATGGCCGGAAAGGTCGAGTCTGAGCATGGCATCGTCTGTCGCAACTTCCGCAAGAAAGACCTCGAGGCAGAGGTGGGACGCTTCGTGGAGATTTACAATTCCGCTTGGGAGCGCAACTGGGGATTCGTACCACTCACTGAACATGAGGTTCGTCATTACGCTAAGGATTTAGCCCCAATTTTGGACGAGAACTGGGCGATGGTCGCCGAACGCAAGGACACCGGCGAGGTCGTGGGCGCGGCGCTGACGCTGCCCGACTACAACCAGGTGCTCGCCAAGCTGAACGGCCGTCTGCTGCCGTTCGGTTGGATCACCGCGCTGCGCGAGCGTAAGAGGATCGACGCGGTGCGGGTCATCGTGTTAGGCGTCAAGGCCGAGTACAGGCACACTGGCGTCGCCGCGCGCTTCTATCAAATGCACTTCGATGCGGCGCAGCGCACGCCACAGAAGGGCGGCGAGATGGGCTGGACCCTCGAGATCAACGAGCCGATGAATCGTGCGATGCAAGGCATGGGCGGCGAGATTACACGCCGCTACCGGCTCTACGAGCGCGCCTTTCGGATATATTGACCGTGGGATGTCGAGATGTGTTGCGGTGCTCATAGCTGTGTTCGCTGTCGGGTTTGCGCCTGCTACGGCGGGTGCCTCATCGCAAGACGTCACCTCGACGCACACCTATCTCGTGGCCAGCTACAAGGTGCTGCATGCCGCGGTCAGCACGTGGTCGACGGTCGAAGCCAGCATCCACAGGCTCGACCTCCGCTTCCACGCCGAATGCCCGGATGTGGGGGCGGGCTCACCGCAAAACGAAGAAGATCAGAAGCTCAGCTATGAGGCGGCCGGCGCGCTGTGGGCGACCGGCTACCACACCGACGCGGCGATTGTTCACGCGTACGTCAAAACTGTGAACCGGCTGACGTGGAGCAATCCAAAGATCACGCGCGACGCGCATCGACTCACCCGGGGACTGCAGGAAATGACCGAACTACAGGTACCGAACATCTGTGCGGACGTCCGCGCGTGGGGCGCAAACAGCTATGGCGCTGCGCCGGCCAATGTTAAGCAATATGACGAACATGTTGAAAATATCGAAATCCATGAAATTCCTCGAAGCTTGCTCGTCCCCTATGTGCAGCCGTCAGAAGATGGCCTGCGCAAGCGCGTGGAACACCTCGCCACCCGCTTTGAAGAACTTGAATTCATGCGCGGTCAGGCCGATTGGATCGCACTGCTCGAAGTACTTGGAGTCAACGAGTAACAGGGCCGCCAGAACTCCGGTGCACGCGCCCTGAGGCCGGGCCGCCCAAGTGCCCTGAGACCGGCCGCTTACGCCGCGATCACATCACAAAAGACGAAGCCCTCGCGCTCGACGACCTCACCGGTCTCACACTCGATCGGCTCGCTGAAAATCGGCCCCCCATGGACAAAGGTGTGGAACTCGCCGTTCTCGCCACACGGGTCGACACTTGCCGGCAGGTCGGCGAGAAACTGTTCGTCATACGCGCGCCCCGCGAAGGACGCATCGAGCACGCGCGGGTCCAGGGTCACGATAAACGCCTGGAAGCCGACCGCGATGAACTCGCGCGCCAGCTCGCTGGTGTCGCGTCCCCAGAGAGGAAAGATCCCGCGTCGGCCGCTCGCGGTCAGCCGCTCCTCACGGTAGGCCCGGACATCCTCGAGAAACAGATCGCCGAACGCGACCGCCTCGACGCTCGCCAACGGTGTCGACGCGAATGCCTCTGCCATGCGTGCTTCGTAGACCTCGTTGACGCACGCCGGCGGGATGCGAACCTCGACGAGCGGGATACCGGTTGCATCGGCTTGCTTGGCGAGCAGCTCGCGGCGCACGCCGTGCATGCTGATGCGCTCGTAGGCATCGGTGACGGTTGTGATCAGCGCCTCGGGCTCCATGCCCTGCAGGCGCATGGTCCACAGCGTCAGCGCCGAGTCCTTGCCACCACTCCACGACAGCGCGTACCGTCCCGAGTCCTTGCCATCACTCCACGACAGTGCGTGTCGTCCTGTCTGTCGAGTGCTCAAGATCAGCCCGCCGAATCAGCCTGCGCTCAGCCGCCGGAACCGGCGCTTGCCGACTTTGAGCACCTGCCCGTCGGCGCGCTCGGTGGAAACGTCGTGCTCGCCTTTGGCGAGCGGCACCTCGCCGAGCGTCACGCCGCCCTGGTCGATCAGCCGCCGCGCCTCCGAGCGCGAGACCCCAAACTCCTCGGCGACCAGTCCTGGCAGATGCACGAGCCCCTCGGGGCCGGCCTGAAACGTCGCCTCCTCGATCTCCTCGGGCGCCGCGTGCTCGACGAACACCCGCTCGAAGTTCCGCTCGGCCGTCTCAGCGTCCTCGGCGGAGTGCAGCCACGTCACGATCGCGCGCGCGAGCGCCCGCTTGGCATCCCGCGGACTTCCGGCCGGAGTGTCCTCGCGGGGGGGTGGGCGCTTCAATAAGAGCCGGTAGTACTCGTCCATCGCCTCGTCGGGGATGCTCAGCGTCTTGCCGTACATCTCCTCGGGGGAGTCCGTGACCCCGATCTGGTTGCCCAGCGACTTGGACATCTTGCGCTTGCCATCTGTGCCAACCAAGATCGGCATCGTCATGATCGCCTGCTCTGGCTTGCCGTACGCGCGCTGGATGTCACGCCCGAGCAGCAGGTTGAACTTCTGGTCGGTGCCTCCGAGCCTCCACGTCCGCCTCCACCGCCACCGAGTCATAGCCCTGCAACAGGGGATAGAGCAGCTCGAGCAGCGAGATCGGCTCATTGGCCGAGAAGCGTTTGGCGAAGTCGTCGCGCTCGAGCAGCTGGGCGACGGTCGTGGTGCGCACCAACGCAAGCAGCTCGGTCAGGGCCATGTCGAGCCATTCGCCGTTGCGCCGTACCTCCAACCGCTCCGGGTCGGGGTCGAGGATCCGTAGCGCCTGCTCCTGAAAGGTCGCGGCGTTCGCCTCGATCTCCTCGCCCGAGAGCATCGGTCGCAGCGACGAGCGCCCCGAGGGATCGCCGACCCTCGCGGTGTAGTCGCCGACGATTAGCACGACGCGGTGACCGGCGTCCTGGAACTCACGCAGCTTGCCCAGCACGACCGCGTGGCCGAGATGGATGTCGGGCGCCGTCGGGTCGATGCCGAGCTTCACCCGAAGTGGGCGATCCTCCTCCTGCGCGAGACGCAACTTGGCGGCAAGCGCACCCTCAGGCAGGCTGTCGATCGCGTTTGCGGCGAGTGCAGTGGCTTGCTCGGCGGCCACGTCAGGTGCGTTTCCCATCGAAGGCCAATGCTAGACTCTCGCCCTCTGTGGAGTCCGCCGCATTGCCCGCCAGCGGCCGGCCGCGCTTGAAGAGACTGCGCTTCCTGCTGATTCTCTTCGCCGTCTTGTTGCTCGGCCTCGTCTCATTCGTCTTCGGCATGTTTGTCGCCGTCGCCTCCGACCTGCCCTCGCTGACTCGCTTCTCGCAGCTGAAGAACGCGCAGAGCTCGGTCTTGCTCGACGACCTCGGTCACCCGATCGGCGTCGTCAGTCAGCAGAACCGGGTGATCGTGACTCCCTCTCAGATTCCCCAGATCGTCAAGGAGGCGGTGATCTCGATCGAGGACAAGCGCTTTCGCACCAACAGCGGCGTCGACGTCCGCGGCATCGCTCGCGCCTTCGTCCAGGACGTTCTGCACAAAGGCACGGTGCAGGGCGCCTCCACGATCGAGCAGCAGTTCATCAAGAACGCGCTCCAGGCCCAGTCGCACCGCACGATCTTCGAGAAGCTCCGCGAGGCGGCGCTCGCCTACCAGCTCTCCCACAAATGGTCGAAGGAAAAGATCATCACGGCGTATCTCAATACGATTTATTTCGGCAACGGCGCCTATGGGATCGAGGCCGCGGCGCAGACCTACTTCGGCCAGGAAGTCAACCACCTCGGCTGCGGCATGCCCAACCAGCCACTGTGCGTGCAGCAGCTCAAACCGTGGGAGGCGGCTCTGCTCGCCGGGATCATCCAATCGCCCACTGGCTATGACCCGACGATCCATCCCGAAGCCGCCAGGGACCGCCGCGACGTCGTGCTGCGCCAGATGTACGAGCAGGGCTACATCGAAAAGCCGGTCTATCAGGAAAGCGTCGCCCAGTCGCTGCCGGCGCCCAAGAACGTTCAGCCCCCTCGTGAGCAGACGGTCGAAGGCGTCGACGCCGGCTACTTCACCAGCTGGGTGCAGCAGCAGGTGATCGAACGCTACGGCGCCCCGCGTGCCTTCGATGAGGGCCTGCGGATCAAGACCACGCTCGATCTCGAACTCCAGCGCGCCGCCGAACAGGCCGTCAACAACTACCTCGCCTACTCCGGCGGCCCGACCGCCTCGGTCGTGGCGATCGAAAACTCCACCGGCGAGGTGCGCGCGATGGTCGGCGGGCGCAGCTACGACGAAAGCCCCTTCAACCTCGCCACCAACGGCGAGCGCCAGCCGGGCTCCTCCTTCAAGGCATTCGACCTCGCCGCGGCGCTCGAGGATGGCATCTCGCCCGACTCGGTCTGGACATCCAAGCAGAAGGTGCTCTACCGCCGGACGCCCAACGGGCCGGAAAAGTTCGTCGTCCACAACGACGAAGGCAACTACACCGGCTCCAACACCCTCACCAACGCGACCGCCTACTCGGACAACTCGATCTACGCCGAAGTCGGGCTGAAAGTCGGTACCACTCGGATCGCACGCTTGGCCCACCAGATGGGCATCACCACCCCGCTCTCCACGAACGCCGCGATGACGATCGGCGGCCTCACGGTCGGCGTCACGCCTCTGGACATGGCGCATGCCTACGAGACGATCGCCCACGGTGGCCGGCGCGTCAGCGGCACGCTGGCCGAAGACGACGCGCCGGTGGCGATCCAGGAAGTCGACGCCGGCTCGAACAAGCTCCCGGACGGCTCGCACCGCGACGTCAATCAGGTACGGACCAGGCCGGTGCTCCCTCCCGAAGTCGCCGCCACCGAGACCACGATGCTCGAGACCGTGCTGCAGTACGGCACCGCCAAAGCCGCGGCGATCGGTCAGTTCGCGGCCGGCAAGACCGGCACCACGTCCAACTACGGCGATGCCTGGTTCGTCGGCTGGGACAGCAAGTACACCGTCGCCGTGTGGGTTGGTTTTCCCAACAGCCTGGTGCCGATGACCACCGAGTTCGACGATGGCCCCGTGCTCGGCGGCACCTTCCCCGCGCTGATCTGGCACGACTTCATGATCTCCGCTCTGCAGATCGAAAAGGAACGCGCCGAACACTCAGCTCATCCCAAGGGCTCCTCGAGCGCCGGCGGCGGTGAAACCTCCAGCACTGGCAGCCCAGAAACCACCTCCTCCACCGCGGCTACGACGCCGCGCCAGACCACGGCTCCGACGACCGGCGCCGGCAAGGAAAGCGGGAAGTCCGCCACGCCCGGCGGCGGCAGTACCGGCGGCGGCAGTCCTGGTGGCGGCAGCGAATCGGAACCAGCTCACCCCGGCGCAGCCGGGACGGGATCTGGGACCGGCTCCTCTGAAAAAGAACACACAGCCTCGCCAACGCCGGCAACGCCGGAATCCCCGAGCGCCCCATCCTCGCCGGCGCCCTCCACCCCGGCGGCTCCCTCGACTCCCTCCTCTCCGTCCCCGACCGGCGGCGTCAGCCCCGGAGGCTAGGTAGGCTCGCTCGTCGTGCTACCGGGTTGGTCTAGCATCCACGCGGAGGTTGACCGTGCTACGTAATGTTGCTCTTTGGCTCAGACCGGCAGGGTGGCCACTGCTGCCCAGTGAGGTGCGCCGCCGGACGTGTCTGCTGGCGTGGGCGGCGATCCTCGCGCAGGTCGTGTTTCTCGGCGGGTGGGTGCTCGCGGGCGCCCTCGAACCCCATTACTCGGCTACTCGTCAGTACATCAGCGAACTAGGCCGCATCGGCGCGGCGAATCCCTGGATCTTCGTCATTTTCATGGCGATCTGGGGAATCGGGTGGATCGCGCTGGCAGTCGCGGTCGTACCATCGCTGCGTACGCGGCCGTGGCCGCTGGCGATGCCGTTGTTTTTTGTGCTCGCTGGCCTCTGCGCGATTCTCGTCGGACCGCTGCGCATGGACTGCTCATCGATATTGAGCGCTGTATGCAAGTCACGCTACGACGCGGGCGCCGCCTCCTGGCATTTCTATGCCCATGCGTGGCTGAGCGTCGGCATCAAGGCGTTCCTCCTGCTGACGGGCTTTGCGTTTGCCCGCACGGCCTGGCCGAGCCGGCTCGGGCGAATCGTGTTGGTCGGCGCTGTCGTGCTCCTGGTCGCGGGGATCGTCACGTTCTTCCTGCACGACTCGTTCGCCCCCGATCAGGGCCTCGAAGAGCGCATATGGGCGTTCGTCGCCCAACTCTGGGCGCTGGTTTGCGCGACGGTGCTGATCCTCGAGGCGACTTTGCAATCCGACGCACTACAAGCACACGAGGCTTCCATGTAGCGTCGAGCGCTGGGCGAACGCGCCGTCCCAAGCGCGGCGTAGCTTTCGGTCGATGCTTGTTCGCGACCCTCGATCAGCGGCGGGCCGGTGGCTGGGTGCCCAGTCGCCGGGCCGGTAGAATTGACCCGATGGCCACCGCAGTCGCTTCACCCGCTCCGTCGCTCCCGCTCTACCGGATGGACGTCGATACCTACCACCGCTTGGTCGAGGCCGGGGCGCTGGAAGGCGTGGAGGTTGAGCTGCTCGACGGGCTGCTCATCAACAAGTACTCCCACTCCGAGGATGAAATCCACCGGCTCGATGTCGGGACCTACGAACGGATGGTCGCGTCGGGTGGGCTGGATGGTCAGCGGGTTGAACTGCTGGAAGGGCTGCTGGTCGAGGTGAGCCCTCAAGGTCCGGATCATGCTGAGGTGATCAGGCGGCTGACGCATCATCTGGCGGCTGCCCAGGCCGTGCTGGGCGTGCAGCTTCCCCTGGAAACCAGGTGGGGAGCCCTACCCGAACCAGATCTTGTTCTCACCGAGGGCCGGCCGCCTCGCGGTCGTCATCCGCGTACCGCACTGCTTGCGGTGGAGGTGGCGGTGACCTCGCATAAGGCTGACCGTGATGAGAAGGCCGGCATGTACGCAGGGGCTCCGGTGGCCACATACTGGCTCGTCGACGTGCCCGGTAAGGCCGTCGAGGTTCGCACCGATCCCGGCCCGGAGGGGTATGGACGCTGCGAGATCTACAAGGTCGGCGACCGTGTTCCCTCGCCGGCGGAGGGCGTGGCGGAGCTCGACGTCGCCGCTCTGCTGGAGGGCCTCTCGTGAGCGCCCACGGCTCGGCTAGACGCGCGGGCTCAATCGCGCTATAGTCCTTCGTTCGCCCTGATGACGTCTTCGGACGCCGGGCGAGACAGTCTTCTCCGGGGATGTCCTCCCCACAGAGGCACGGCGGTCTTTGAAAACTCAACAGCATGCGCATCTACGATCATTCGTGATCGTGGTGTGCGTCCAGGTTCGACCCGTCAACGGGAGCGCTTCGGCGTTCACGGAGGCGGTACAAAGAGTCAAGTAGATTGGTAGTACCCCGTCATGGTGCCGGGACCACGGTGTATAGGTACCGGCCCCGTCTTCTGCCTTCGGGCAGTAGGCAACTCCATGACACTCTCAGTGAAATGCAGTTCTTCACGGAGAGTTTGATCCTGGCTCAGGACGAACGCTGGCGGCGTGCTTAACACATGCAAGTGGAGCGACGAACCAGGGCTTGCCCTGGGGCAGAGCCGCGAACGGGTGAGTAACACGTGGGTTATCTGCCTCGATGACCGGGACAACCCGAGGAAACTCGGGCTAATACCGGATGTGCCCGCAAGGGGAAAGGAAGCTTCGGCCTCCGCATCGAGATGAGCCCGCGGCCCATTAGCTTGTTGGTGAGGTAATAGCTCACCAAGGCTTCGATGGGTAGCTGGTCTGAGAGGACGATCAGCCACACTGGGACTGAGACACGGCCCAGACTCCTACGGGAGGCAGCAGTGGGGAATCTTGCGCAATGCGCGAAAGCGTGACGCAGCAACGCCGCGTGGGGGAAGAAGGCTTTCGGGTTGTAAACCCCTTTCAGTTGGGACGAAGCTTCTCCGGTGAATAGCCGGATGGAGTGACGGTACCTTCACAAGAAGCACCGGCTAACTACGTGCCAGCAGCCGCGGTAATACGTAGGGTGCAAGCGTTGTCCGGAATTATTGGGCGTAAAGAGCGTGTAGGCGGCCCCATTAGTCCGCTGTGAAAGTCCAGGGCTCAACCCTGGAATGCCGGTGGATACTGTGGGGCTAGAGTCCGGAAGGGGCGAGTGGAATTCCTGGTGTAGCGGTGAAATGCGCAGATATCAGGAGGAACACCAATGGCGAAGGCAGCTCGCTGGGACGTGACTGACGCTGAGACGCGAAAGCGTGGGGAGCAAACAGGATTAGATACCCTGGTAGTCCACGCTGTAAACGATGACAACTAGATGTGGGGGGTGTCGACTCCCCCCGTGTCGAAGCTAACGCATTAAGTTGTCCGCCTGGGGAGTACGGCCGCAAGGCTAAAACTCAAAGGAATTGACGGGGGCCCGCACAAGCAGCGGAGCATGTGGTTTAATTCGACGCGACGCGAAGAACCTTACCTGGGCTTGACATGTGCCTGACCGGCGTGGAAACACGTCTTCCCTTCGGGGCAGGTTCACAGGTGGTGCATGGCTGTCGTCAGCTCGTGTCGTGAGATGTTGGGTTAAGTCCCGCAACGAGCGCAACCCCCGTCGCATGTTGCCAGCATTCAGTTGGGGACTCATGCGAGACTGCCGGTGACAAACCGGAGGAAGGTGGGGATGACGTCAAGTCCTCATGCCCCTTATGTCCAGGGCTACACACGTGCTACATTGGCGCATACAGAGGGCTGCGATACCGCGAGGTGGAGCGAATCCCTTAAAGTGCGTCTCGGTTCGGATTGCAGGCTGAAATTCGCCTGCATGAAGGCGGAGTTGCTAGTAATCGCGGATCAGCATTGCCGCGGTGAATACGTTCCCGGGCCTTGTACACACCGCCCGTCACACCACGGGAGTGAGCAACACCCGAAGCCGGTGGCCTAACCCGCAAGGGAGGGAGCCGTCGAAGGTGGGGCTCGTGACTGGGGTGAAGTCGTAACAAGGTAGCCGTAGCGGAAGCTGCGGCTGGATCACCTCCTTTCTAGGGAGCACATAACAGTGCCCCGATCGCAGCGACCGTTCGGCCTCGAGCTCGTCTCATTAGAGCGCGAAGGACCGGAGGGCATTCGAGCGGTCGGGCCTAGCATGTCGACCGAACCTGGCTGGATGGGCGTGAATCATGCGTCTCCCTTACTACTTGGGGAGCACAAGTGACCACGCCCGCCAAACTACCCCAGCATGCTGTTGAGTTTTGAGAGACCGGCGTCCGCCGGTGATCGCGTGGACATGTCCTTTATGGCGTGACCGCAATGCGCGAGACCGGCCGGCGTTATCGCCTCTCCACGGTCCTTGAAAACTGCACAGAAGCCACAATTCAGCCGCCATCGATAAGCGGCGGCTGATAACGGGTATCACCGGGCCCTGCAAGGTCAACCACGCAAGTCGTGTCTCGCAAGAGGCGCAGCGAGCGTTCGCGACCATGTTGGGCCAGATCACCGTCAAGATAGTAAGGGCGCATGGTGGATGCCTTGGCACCAAGAGTCGATGAAGGACGTGAACGGCTGCGATAAGCCACGGTTAGGCGCTGAATAGCCTTTGACCCGTGGATCTCCGAATGGGGAAACCCAGCGCTGGTAATGCGGCGTTATCCCCACCTGAACACATAGGGTGGGAGAAGACAAGCGGGGGAAGTGAAACATCTCAGTACCCCGAGGAAAGAAAATCAAAAGAGACTCCCTGAGTAGTGGCGAGCGAAAAGGGATCAGCCCAAACCTGGTAAGTGTAAGCGGACATGCGTTGCTTACTGGGGGTTGTAGGGCGTTTGTTCCGAGCCGTGTCCGGCTCGGCGGAAGTTACAAAATCATGTGATAGTCAAAGCGCGTGGAACCGCGCACCATAGAGGGCAATCGTCCCGTAGACGAAATTGCATGATCTTCCGTCAGACGTTCCTGAGTAAGTCCGCGCCCGTGAAACGCGGACTGAACCTGGGGGGACCACCCTCCAAGGCTAAGTACTCCTTGGTGACCGATAGCGGACTAGTACCGTGAGGGAAAGGTGAAAAGTACCCCGGAAGGGGAGTGAAATAGTACCTGAAACCGCGCGCCTACAAGCGGTGGGAGCACCTTCGTGGTGTGACCGCGTGCTTTTTGCATAACGAGCCGGCGAGTTACTCGTCTGCGGCAAGGTTAAGCGATGAGCGGAGCCGTAGCGAAAGCGAGTCCTAATAGGGCGACATAGTCGTAGGCGGTATACCCGAAACTGAGCGAGCTACCCATGGGCAGGCTGAAGCGGGGGTAAGACCTCGTGGAGGGCCGAACCGACCTAGGTTGAAAACTGGGCGGATGACCTGTGGGTCGGAGTGAAAGGCTAATCAAGCTCAGTGATATCTGGTTCTCTCCGAAATATATTTAGGTATAGCCTCGGATAAATTACGTGGTGGCCGTAGAGCACTGTTTGGACTAGGGGCCCTACCAGGTTACCGACTTCATGCAAACTCCGAAGACCATCACGTCTACTCCGGGAGTCAGTTGCTGGGGGATAAACTTCAGCGTCGAAAGGGAAACAGCCCAGACCGCCAGCTAAGGTCCCAAAGTACTAGCTAAGTGGGAAACGATGTTCGAGTGCATAGACAACCAGGAGGTTGGCTTAGAGGCAGCCATCCTTGAAAGAGTGCGTAACAGCTCACTGGTCAAGTGTTCGAGCGCGGACAATGTAACGGGGCTCAAGCTAGTCACCGAAGCTGCGGGTGCGTGAGACTTTCGAGTCGATCGCGCGGTAGGAGAGCGTTCCCATGCCAGTAAAGCGGCGGCGTAAGCCAGCCGTGGAGGCATGGGAAGTGAGAATGCCGGCATTAGTAACGAAAGAAAGGTGAGAATCCTTTCCACCGATTGCCCAAGGATTCCTGAGTAAAGTTCGTCTGCTCAGGGTTAGTCGGGACCTAAGGCGAGGCCGAAAGGCGTAGTCGATGGCCAACAGGTTGATATTCCTGTACCACGTCGCTTCCGTTTGACCGATGGGGGGACGGGGAAGGCTAAGGGAACCCAGGCGATGGTTGCCCTGGGGTAAGCATGTAGGGGTGGCCCATGTTAAATGCGGGGCCGCATAACCTGAGGTGCGATGCCAGCTGGCACTAAGCCGGCGAGTCCCTGACGCCATACCTCCAAGAAAATCCTCTAGGGAGGAAGCGCGTGCCCGTACCAAAACCGACACAGGTGGGCAAGTAGAGAATACTAAGGTGATCGAGATAACCCTCGTTAAGGAACTCGGCAAAATAGCCCCGTAACTTCGGGATAAGGGGCGCCCCAGTAGGGTGAAGGACTTCGCGTCTGGAGCCCGAGGGGGCCGCAGTGAATAGGCTGAAGCGACTGTTTACCAAAAACACAGGTCTCTGCTAAGTCGTAAGACGACGTATAGGGGCTGACGCCTGCCCGGTGCCGGAAGGTTACGTGGAGTTGTTAGGGCTTGTCCCGAAGCAGCGAAGCTAAGCCCCGGTAAACGGCGGCCGTAACTATAACGGTCCTAAGGTAGCGAAATTCCTTGTCGGGTAAGTTCCGACCTGCACGAATGGCGTAACGACTTCAGCACTGTCTCAACGAGGGGCTCGGTGAAATTGCAGTCTCGGTGAAGATGCCGAGTACCCGCGGCTAGACGGAAAGACCCCGTGAACCTTTACTACAACTTGGTATTGGGATTCGGTGCATCTCGCTCAGGATAGGTGGGAGGCTTTGAAGCACCGGTTGCGGCCGGTGTGGAGCCAACCTTTAGATACCACCCTTGGTGTATTGGATTTCTAACAGCATTCCGTGAATCCGGGTGCTGGACAGTTCCAGGCGGGTAGTTTGACTGGGGCGGTCGCCTCCTAAAATGTAACGGAGGCGCACAAAGGTTCCCTCAGCACGGTTGGAAATCGTGCGTAGAGCGTAAAGGTATTAAGGGAGCTTGACTGCGAGACTGACAAGTCGAGCAGGTGCGAAAGCAGGTCTTAGTGATCCGGCGGTAGCAAGTGGAAGTGCCGTCGCTCAACGGATAAAAGGTACTCCGGGGATAACAGGCTTATCGGGCCCAAGAGTCCACATCGACGGCCCGGTTTGGCACCTCGATGTCGGCTCGTCGCATCCTGGGGGTGGAGTTGCTCCCAAGGGTTGGGCTGTTCGCCCATTAAAGCGGTACGCGAGCTGGGTTCAGAACGTCGTGAGACAGTTCGGTCCCTATCTGCCGTGGGCGTTGGAGAATTGAGAGGATTTGTCCCTAGTACGAGAGGACCGGGATGAACGCACCTCTGGTGTATCTGTTGTCCTGCCAAGGGCATAGCAGGCTAGCTACGTGTGGATCGGATAACCGCTGAAGGCATCTAAGCGGGAAGCCGGCCTCAAGATGAGTTCTCCCATCCCCTAGAGGGAGTAAGACCCCTGGTAGACCACCAGGTTGATAGGCCGGATCTGGAAGGACGGTAACGTCCGGAGGAGACCGGTACTAATCGGTCGAGGGCTTGACGGATTTTTTTGATCCCGCAGTCATGGGACGTTCGCGTTCGCGCGTTCATACCCGCGCTGTGTGGTGATACTCGTTTGTGGCGCTGTGCAGTTTTGAAGGACTGAGGAGGGCGAGGTCTCTCGCCTTTTTCCGGTGGCCTTGGCGAGGGGGAAACACCTCTTCCCATTCCGAACAGAGCAGTTAAGCCCCTCAGCGCCGATGGTACTTGGCTCGCAAGGGCCTGGGAGAGTAGGACGCCGCCGGTTTTTTCATGAAGTGCAGAAGACAAAGACATGGGCCGCCTCCGGGCGGCCCTTCGTCGTTAACGAGCGCCCGCTCAAGCACTCGGCGCCTCAGCCAGGTCGTGCTCCTCCAGCCCGACGCGGGCGTGCAGGCGCTTGAGCCACCGCGGCGCCCACCAGTTCCACTTGCCCATCAGCGCCATCAGCGAGGGGACCAGGAGCGCCCTGACGATGCTCGCGTCGATCGCCACCGCGAGCGCGGCGCCGAGACCGAGCTGTTTCGTGAAGAACAGCTGAGAGGTGGTCAAAGCACCGATCGCCACGCAGAACAGCAGCGCGGCGGCTGTGATGATCCGTCCGGTGCGCTCGATCCCGAGCGCGATTGCCTCGCGGTCTCCCAGGCCATGATCGTGGGCTTCCTTGATGCGGGCGATCACGAACACCTCATAGTCGGTCGCCAGCGCGAATGCGACCACGAGCATCAGCACGAGGCTCGACTCTTCCAGGCCGCCGAGCGGCGTGAACCCGAGCGGTCCAGAGAAGTGACCGTCCTGGAAGATCAGCACCTGCAGTCCGACGGCGACACTCACGCTCAGCACATTCATCGCGATCGCCTTGAATGGGATCGTCAGCGAGCCGGTCATCATGAACAGGAAACCCCCGGTGAGCGCCAGCAGGATCGCGATCGCCAGCGGGACGTGCGCGGCGATCGCCGTTCTCTGGTCGACGAAGAACGCTGTCGCACCGCCGACCAGCGCACCGTACGGGCGCGCGAGCGCGCGCAGCCTCGTGAGCAGTTGCTGTTGGGCGTTTGAGTAAGGGGAGCCATCGGGCAGCAGCGCGATCTCCCATGTTCTGTGGCCGAGGTAGCCTGGGGCGGAGATGCTCGCCATCGCACCGGCCGTCGTGGCCGCGGCGGCGGCGAGGTGCCTCGCGGAGGAGCGGGATCCCTGCAGAACGATTTCGGTCGCTTCCCCCGCGTTCGCGGAGAACTTCCCCGCGAACGCGGTTTCGACCTGGTGGCTTTCCGCCGATGCGGGCAGCAGGTTCGCTGCGGGGGAGGTGAACTGCAGGCGCAACGCTGGTATCGCCGCGGCGAGCAGAACGACCGCGCTGATTACGGCAACAGGAAGAGGACGGCGCACCACGCCACGTGCGAGCCTCCCCCAACCGCTGTTCTGCCCGGCCGCCGCAGTCGCCGAGCGTGCCGCGCGGCGCTGCAGCCATGCCGGTGCGAGCGCGTTGATACGCGGTCCGAGCACGATCAGCACGGCGGGCAGCACGATCAGCGCGACGGCGCCGTCGCACAGCGCGACGATCGCCCCGCCGATCCCCATCGAGTACAGAAACCTGATCGGGAACACGAGCAGGCTCGTCAACGCCGCCGCGACCGTCAGGCAGCTGAACAGCACGGTGCGGCCCGCCGTCCGTTGCGTATGCCCGATCGCCTCCCGCACGCTTGCGCCGCCCGCGAGCTGCTCGCGATAGCGATAGAGCACGAACAGGCTGTAGTCGATCCCGAGACCTAGGCCCATGCCGCTGACGAGGTTCAGCGCGAACACCGAGATCGGCGTGAACTGATCGATGATGCGCAGCAACAGGAAGGTGACCACGATCGCGAACCCTCCTACCAGCAGCGGCAGCAGTGCCGCGACAAGGCCCCGGAAGAACCAGAACGACAGCAGCAGCAGGAACGGGAACGCGAGCAGCTCGGCGCGCCCGAGGTCGCTGGTCGTGCGTTCGTTCAGTTCCTGGTTGAGCAGCGCGACCCCGCCGAAGCGCACGCGCATCCCGGCGAGCTCCGCGGCAACAGGCCCCTTCGACAGCGCGACGTGGACCCGCGCGACCGCCGTCGTCGCGTCGGCTGTAGTCGCAAACGCCGCGAGCACAGCCGTTTCGCGGCCATCGCGCGAGATCAACGACGCCGAGCTCGCCGCCGCCGAGCGGGCCAATGCAGAACGCGCCGCCGCCGGGCGGGCCAAGGCGGAGCGCGCCGCGACAGGGCTCGCCAACCCAGAACGCGCCGCGGGATAGTCCACGACGCGCTGGAACCCGTGCTGGGTGGCGAGCAGCGCCGCGAGCCTCATGGCGGCGTGCTGCGCCGCCGCATCGACCCTGACATCGCGTTGGCCACTCAACAGCGCGATCACGTTGTAATACGGGCTCTGCCCGGTCGCGGCCGTGATCGCGGCGTTCGTGCGTTCGTACTGCGAGGCGGGATCCTGGAAGTCCTGACTCGAGCTGCCGAGCGTCCCGGTCACGGGCACGCCAAGCACAGCCGCGATCACGAACAGCACACCGGCTGCGATCAGCACGCGCCGCGAGCGACCTACAGCGAGCCCCGACAGTCGTCTCATGCGAGCCCCGCGAGTCTCATGCAATCTCCGCCGGTCCTCTCATGGGGGTAGTGTCGATCAGCGGTGCCGCCCGCGCAATCGGGAATGTCCCTAACCTCGCCCTCAGTACCCCTACTCGTCGACCAATCGCCGATGGACCGCCCAGCGGGTCAGCTCGTGGCGGCTCGAGAGCTGGAGCTTGCGCAGCACGGCGGAGACATGTGCCTCGACGGTCTTTGCCGAGATGCCGAGCTGAGCGGCGATCTCCTTGTACATGTATCCGCGTGCGATGTGCTGGAGCACCTCGCGCTCGCGCGGCGTCAGCAGGTCGAGTTCCGGGTCCACCTGCGCGGCCGGGATCTCACCGGCGAAGGCGTCCAGCACGAAGCCCGCCAGGCGAGGAGAGAAAACGGCGTCACCCTCGTGCACCCGGCAAACCGCGTCGGCCAGCTCGGGACCTGAGATCGTCTTTGTCACATATCCCCGCGCGCCGGCGCGGATCAGCGCGATCACGTCTTCAGCGGCGTCGCTGACCGACAGGGCGAGAAAGCGGACGTCGGGGCAGGCGTCGGCCACGCGACGAATCACCTCCGCCCCGCCGCCGCCCGGCATGTGCACGTCGAGCAGGACGACGTCCGGCTGGAGCTCCTCGATCGCTTGCACGGCGCCCTCCACGTCGCCGCTGTCAGCCACCACCTCGACGCGCGCGCCGAGACTCGCGCGTACGCCCGCGCGGAACAGGTCGTGATCGTCGACGATTGCGACGCGGGGCGGCGGTCTCCCGCCCGCGGTGCGCGGCACCGACCCGTCGCTCACGATTGGTCCCCGCGATCGATCGCGATCTCCACCTCTGTACCGCCGCCCGGCAGCGCGTGCACAGTCGCGCTGCCGCCGGCACGCTGCATCCGCCCGATGATCGACTCTCGCACCCCACGCCGCTCCGGCGGCACGGCCTCAGGATCGAAGCCGGTGCCACGGTCGCGCACGAACACATGTATGCGCTCCTCGGAGAGTTCGGCGTAGACGCTGATCGGCGCCTCGCCGGCAAACTTGGCGGCGTTGAGCATCGCCTCGCGCGTGGCCGCAACCACAGCACCGCCGCGCTCCTGCAGCGGACAGTCGCCGACGGCGACGACCTCGACTGAACCCCCGATTGCCACCTCCACCTCTGCGGCGGCCGCGTCCAAGGCGGCGGCGAGCGTGTCTCCTGCCTCGGGCGAATCACTGCCGGCCAGCCAGCCGCGCAGCTCACGCTCCTGGCGACGGGCAAGTGTGGCCACCTGCTTGGGATCCTCGGCGCTCTGTTGGATCAGCGCGAGCGTTTGCAGCACCGAGTCGTGTAGATGCGCCCCGACGTCGGCACGCTCCTGGGAGCGGATGCGCTCTGTGCGCTCGGCCGCAAGGTTACGCGCCAGGCGCCGCCAGGAGGGCGCGAAGATCAGTGCAACCGCGATCAGCACCGCAAGCGCCGCGAGCAGCGCCTCGCCCGCGGGCCGCAGCGCGCCGTTGGCCCACAGGAAGGCAAACCCGCCGGCGAGCACCAGCGCGACGCCGAGCCCGCCGCGGCTGATCTCGGGCCGGCCTAGCGTACGCACGTGTATGGATGACTCGCGTGGCAGCGCGGGCTCGGGCGGGCGGTGGGCGGCCCAACCGCGGCGGCGGCGCGGCGCGACGGCGGGAGCACGCCAGATCAACAGCGCTCCGAGCACGGTGACGGCGGCGGGCCACACGATCGCGTCTCCCGGCCAGGGCCCGGCCGCGCGCACGAACAGCAGGCCGCTGAGCACCAGCAGGGCTGTGCCGATCGCGATCCTAAGGCCGCCGCGCGACCGATTCGTCGGGTGGTTCGCCGGGTGAGCCATCACCGCGCATGTTCTCAGCCACGGCCACGGCGACGGCTGGCGAGGCCGCTGGCGAGCAGGATCGCCCCGAGCGCGGCGACGAGGACAGGCACGGTGTAGGCAAAGCGCAGGTCAATCGTGCCGCCCGCGCCCAGCACCAGCAGCACGCCGAGCGCAAGCACGGCGATGCCGCACATCAGAACCGTGATGTGGGGCGAGCGCCTCATCGACTCGCACCTTCCGCGGGAATGCGACTCGTGCCCTCCGTGAGAGAACCACTCGCGGCGTCCGCGGGGAAGCAGGCTTCGTTGGTGCCGAGCGCGATGGGGTGGTTGTGGCTGGCAAACCAGCCGCCTTCGCCGCCCCAACCCCAGCCGTTCCAGCCTCGTTCGACGGGATGGTCGGCCACGAGCAGCGCGCCGAGCCCGACGTTCCCGTCCACCACCAGGCGTGGTGTGCCGGGTGGCGGGGAGGGGCGTTCAGACCAGTTGACATCGAGTCCCGCAGACCTTCGTTCGAGCGCCCCGACGTAGCCTCCACCGATGCGCGCGCGGGTCGCGATGCACACTCCGCGGGGCACGAGCACGACAAGCTCGCCCATGCCCAGTCGTACGTGCAATTGCGTGGTGGCCGTTGGGAATGCGAGATTGCGCAGGTCGATTTCGAGCCGGCCGGCTCCGAGCTGATAGCCGCGACGCACTTCACTGAGGCTTCGCGGACGGTAGAAGTGATCGCCCACGCCGCCGCGCAGGTCGACGTGGGCGGCGGCGATTGTGGCGACCGCGAGCGCGAACGCGACACTCGGCAGCACAAACCAGCGGATCGTGTGGGTGAACGCGCTGAGCACGAGCACCGCGCCGACCGCCACCACGGCCCAGGCGGCGAGTTGGGCGTGGGTGCCGGCAAGCCACGTGCCCGCGAGCGCGAGCAGGGCCGCGCATACGACCACGGCGGTCGCGATCAAGAGCCAGCGAAGCAGCCGCCGGTCGGCACTCGCGTGCCACTGCTCCCAGGCGAAGCCACGCCACAGCAGGGAGATCGGCGCCCGGCTAGCGCCCTCCTCCGGCACGAGCAGGAGGATCGCCAGGTACAGCGCGATTCCGATCCCTGAGAAGATCGCAAGTCCCACGAAGGCGATGCGAAACAGGATCGGATCGACGTCGAAGTGAGTTCCGAGGCCGCTGCACACGCCGCCGATTAGGCGACCGCGTCGTGTGCGTACCATGCGCGGGCGCCGGGTGGGCTCGCCCTCAGAGCTGGACATCGTTCGCCGGCACCGGTCTGGGCGCCGCTCTCCGATCAGTGACTTGCTTGGGCATGGGCACAGTGTCGAGGTGCGGCGGTGCTCGCGCAATCGGGAATGTCCCTAACCCTCCCCAAGGGGTTCTTCGTCCCCGGGGGGTTCTGCCGTCATCTAAGCTTCCGTCAAGCGTGAAGCCCAACCGCTCGATTCCGGCAGCTACCGTCATTCCCGTCCTGATCTACCCGGACGTGCGCGAGGCGGTTGCCTGGCTGAGCGCCGCGTTCGGGTTCGTCGAGCGCGTGCAGATCGGCGAGGATCACCGCTCGCAGCTCAGCTTTGGTGATGGGGCGGTGATCCTCGGCGATGTGCGTGGCGACCGCCGGCCGCCGCGGCCTGGTGAGGTGACGCAGTCAGTGATGGTTCGCGTCCAGGACGCAAACGCTCACTGCGAGCGCGCGCGAGCCCACGGCGCGCGGATCTTGGAGGAGCCGAATGACTTCCCGTACGGCGAGCGCCAGTACACGGCCGAAGATCGAGCGGGCCACCAGTGGACGTTCTCCGAGACGCTCACCGACGTAGCGCCCGAGGATTGGGGCGGGATCTCCGTAGTGCCCGACGAGGCCTAGAGTCCTTCTGCGACTCCGGACTCGCACAGCACCTCAGCGGGTCGATGCGCTCGACCCCGCATCATCGCGGCAGGTGAGGCGATGGGGGAGAGGCAGAGCTGCGGCGCCGTAGCCGGCTCACCCGGGCGCCGGCGAATAAGTCCCCCGCGCAGCGGTGCTCGATGCGGATGCGCCACCTCACCAGAGGGCTCGTTCCAGTCGACCTCCCAGTCGACGTCATAGTCGTCCTCGAGCAGGAGGAACGAGCAGGTGAGACGGAGCGCACCGAGCGTGCGCTGCGCGAGGGTTGAGGCTCTCGGTAAAGGGAACATCTGTTCGTAAAGATAGGCAGCTGCTCGGATGGAGCGCATGCGAACATGTGTACGTGTCGGGCACGGTCCCACAAAACCGCTCCCCAGAGCCAAGATCGGCCTCTTGGGAGTGCAATAGAAGTTGCATCGCGCCACGCAATCATCCCTTGCTGCCATCACCCACACGCCTGTCACGAGCCAGACTTGACCGGACCGGCGACAGGCCAGGCAGGGTAGAGCGCGATGGGCGCGAATGGTGCAGAGAGATGGCTGTTACGCTTGGAGAGCGCCACGCGAACGTCCCCACAGGGGGCCCCGGCCCGCGCACACCACACATGGAGAAGTTCGTAATCGAAGGTGGCGTTCCGCTTTCCGGCACGATGGTTCCAGCCGGGAACAAGAATGGAGCGCTGCCGATCTTGGCGAGCGCGATCCTCACGGAGGACGAGGTCGTCGTGCGGAACGTGCCGAAGATCCGCGACGTCGACGCGATGCTGAGGATCTTGAGTGCGATTGGTGTGCAGGTGAGCTGGCGCGGGCCCAACGAGGTCGTGCTGTGCGCCGCGGATGTGCACGAGGTCGAGATTGAGCGCGAGCTCGCGGAGCTGATCAGGGCGTCGTTCCTGCTGGCGGGCCCTCTGTTGGCTCGCTTTGGCCGCGCCGTGATGCCGCCCCCCGGCGGCGACGTGATCGGTCGCCGCCGCCTCGACCCACACTTGGATGCCTTCAGGGCAATGGGCGCCACTGCAGACTGCGGGCGCGAGATCGTGTTGAGCGCGCCGAACGGGTTGCGCTCGACGGATGTCTTCATGGACGAGCCGTCGGTGATGGCGAGCGAGAACGCGCTGATGGCAGCCGCGCTGACGCCGGGAACGACCGTGATCGGCAACGCCGCGTGCGAGCCGCACGTGCAGGATCTGGCGCGGATGCTCGTGAAGATGGGCGCCGATATTCAGGGGATCGGCTCGAACCTGATCACCGTGAACGGCGCAAAGGAGCTGCACGGCTGCGAGCACGACGTCGCGCCTGACCACATCGAGATTGGCAGCTTCATCGCGCTCGCGGGCGTCACCGGCGGAGAACTGTGCATCAAGGATACCGTGCCAGGCGATTTGCGCATGATCCGTCTGGTCTTCGAGCGCCTGGGGTTACGCACGGAGCTCAGGAACAACGACGTGCTTGTCCCCGGCGGACAAAAGCTCGTCGTGCAGTCGGATGTCGGCGAGTTCAAGAGCAAGATCCAGGACGGCCCGTGGCCCGCGTTCCCAGCTGACTTGACGTCGATCGCCATCGCGCTGGCAACCCAGGCCGAGGGGTCGATCCTCGTGCACGAGTGGATGTTCGAGAACCGCCTGATCTTCACCGACAAGCTGATCCTGATGGGCGCGGACATCGTGATGTGCGACCCCCACCGCGCGATCGTCACGGGGCCCAGACGGCTGCGCGGCGAGCGCGTGGAGTCGCCGGACATCAGGGCGGGTATGGCGATGCTGCTGGCGGCGCTGTGTGCCGATGGTCGCTCAGAGATCGGCAACATCCGTCAGATCGACCGCGGGTACGAGCGGATCGACGAGCGTTTGCGCGAGCTGGGAGCTCGAATCGAGCGCGTGGCGATCGAGCCCGTGCACGCGTAGTCTCGGTCTCCATGATCTATCCGATTCCCAGTGGTACGCGCGATGTGCTGCCCGACGAGACACGCGAGGTGCGCGCGATCACGGACACGCTGCGAGGTGTGTTTGAGCGCAACGGATACGGAGAGGTGTATACGCCGGCGCTGGAGTACGAGTCGGTGCTGGCGCGTGGCGATATGGCCGAGGCGCAGCCGGCGTACAGGGTCTTCGACGAGACTGGAGCGGCGCTGGTGCTGCGCTCGGATATGACGGTGCCGATCGCGCGCGTGGTGGCCACGCGCTATCCGACGGCCGAGCTGCCGCTGCGCTTCTGCTACTTCGCTCATTGCTACCGAGGCGTGCGTCCCCAGCGTGGTCAGCCGCGCGAGCTGCTGCAGGCGGGGATCGAGCTGGTCGGCGCCTCGGCGCCTGAGGGGACCGCGGAGGCGTTGAGAGTACTTTGCCACGCGTTGGATGCGACCGGCTTGAAGGACTATCGGGTGGGGCTGGGCGATGCCTCGCTGTTCCCGGCGTTGATGGCCAGCCTGCGGGTCCCGCGGGACGCTCGCGATGGGCTGCTGGAGGCGCTTGTCCTGCGCGACTTCGTCGGCCTGCAAGAGACGCTCGCCGCGTCGGGACTCACAGGCGAGGCCGCCGAGCTGTTGCTGGAGGTGACTCAGCGCCGTGGCGGCCCCGAGGTGCTCGCCGACACGCCCGGAGAGGCAGACGAGGCTGTAATGGGGCTGCGTGACGTGCACCAGCTGCTTGAGCCGGCCGTCGCCGAGCGGGTCATCTTCGACCTCGGTTTGGTGCGGAGCATCGGCTATTACACGGGTGCGGTGTTCGAGGTTTATGACCCGGCGCTGGGCGCCCCGATCGGCGGTGGCGGGCGCTATGACGATCTGCTCGGGCGTTTCGGGCGGTCGTTGCCCGCTGTTGGGTTCGCGCTCGGGGTCGACCGCTTGCACATCGCGCTGGCGGGCGAGGAGCGCGGCACGGGGGCGCTGCTCGCGACGGCCGGAGGGCCCTTCGCATGAGCTCCACCAGCGGCCTCACGATCGCGGTGCCGCGCGGCGCCCTGTTCAAGGACACGGTCGACATTCTGGCCGGGCTCGGGATGGATACCGAGGAGTTGCGCGAGAACGACCGCAAGCTGCTGTTCGAGGAGATCGGCGTGATCACGATGCGTCCGTCGGATGTCCCTACGTACGTGGAGGCGGGCGCCGCCGACGTTGGGATCACGGGCAAGGACGTGCTGCTCGAGCAGGGTGGGCGGGCGTCCGATCATGGTGAGGGCGGCCGCGAGGTGTATGAGTTGCTGGACCTCGGCTATGGCCGCTGCACAATGGTGCTGGCAAGCAAGCAGGGCCCGGACCCGGCCGTGGAGACGCTGCGGCGGTTGGGGGTGATGCGGGTGGCGACGAAGTACCCGCGCATCGCCGCGCGTCATTTGGAGGAGACCGGCAGGCAGGCGGAGATCGTGGAGGTGAAAGGCTCGGTCGAGCTCGCGCCGCTGACTGGGATGGTCGAGGCGATCGTCGACTTGACGGCTACTGGGACGACGTTGCGCGAGAACAACTTGGTCATACGCGAGGAGCTGATGGTGTGCACCGCCCGGCTAATCGCAAATCCGGTCGCGCACAAGCTGAAGGCGGCACGGATCGACGAGCTGCTGGAGCGGCTGCGCGGCCGCTCGGCGCCGGACGCCGAGTGAGATGGAGATCCAGCGCCTGAACCTCGAGGACTCGGCGCGCCTCGGTGGCCAGCGGGGGACGGCCGCGCACGTGCGCGCGCTGATCCCTGACGGCGCCTCGGTCGAGGAGGCCGTCCGGGAGATCGTGGGAAAGGTGCGTGTGGAGGGAGACGCGGCGGTCCGCGAGTACACGCGGCGCTTTGACACCGAGGGCAATGAGCCGAGATCGCTGGTGGTGGCGCCGCGGGAGCTGGACGCGGCGATCAAGGAGCTGCCGCTGGAGTTGGTGGCCGGCTTGCAGGTGGCTATCGCGAACGTTGCGGAGGTGGCGCAAGCGGGCGTGGACGAGAGCAGGACGGTGACGCTGCCGCAGGGCCACAGCGTGACTCTGCGTGAGGTGCCGGTACCTTCGGCCGCGGTATATGTCCCCGGGGGGCGTGCGCCATATCCGAGCACGGTCGTGATGGGCGTTGTGACCGCACGCGCCGCGGGCGTGCTGGATGTTGTCGTCTGTTCACCGCCGGGTCCTGACGGGCAGATCGATCAGACGATCTTGGGGACGTGCCGGTTGTGCGGTGTGGAGCGCGTATACAGGATCGGCGGTGCGCAGGCGATCGCCGCGCTGGCCTACGGCACCGAGACGGTCATCCGCGTTGATGTGGTTGTGGGTCCGGGCAATCTGTACGTGCAGGAGGCCAAGCGGCAGCTGGCGGCGACGGTCGGCATCGACGGGTTCGCGGGGCCGAGCGATCTCGTGGCGGTGCTCGGCGAGCAGGTCGGGGAGCGGGAAATTGAGCTGGTCGCGCTCGACATGCTGGCGCAGGCGGAGCATGGCGCGGGCAGCCTCGTGGTGGCGATCGCGCCCAGCGCGCAGACGCTGGACACGCTGACCCAGAACCTCGAGCGAATGGTCCTGACGCGCCCGACGGTGGGCGATGCGGCGTGCGCGCTCGTGGAGGTGGCAGATGCCCGCGGAGCGGTCGAGCTGGCGAACGAGCTGGCGCCCGAGCACCTGGAGTTGATCGGGGCGGACGTGGAGGCGCTTGCGCCGATTGTGCGCTCGGCCGGATGCGTGTTCGTGGGCGCGGCGAGCGCCACCGCGTTTGGCGACTATGTGGCGGGCTCCAACCACGTGCTGCCGACCGATGGCGCGGGACGCTTTGCCTCGGGGCTGTCGGCCAGGCACTTCCGCAGGCGAATGCAGGAAGTGCGAATCGGCGCGGACGCGGTGAGCAGGCTGGCTGCCGCGGGTGCCCCGATCGCGCGAGCGGAGGGGTTTGAGGTGCATGCGGAGTCGATGGAGGCGCGTATGCGCGAGAATCCAGATCAATGAGCCGCATCGCGACGATCGAACGGAAGACCGGCGAGACCGATGTGCGGTTGACCCTTGGGCTGGACGGCCGCGGCGAGGGTACGCGCGAGACGGGCGTAGGCTTCTTGGATCACATGCTCGACCTGCTAGCCCGGCACGGGCGGCTGGATCTGGACGTGAAGGTCAGCGGGGACTTGGAGACGGGCGCGCATCACACCGCTGAGGACACGGCGATCGTGCTCGGCCAGGCGCTCGATCAGGCGCTGGGCGACCGCGCTCACATCACCCGCTACGGCGCGGCGACGGTGCCGATGGACGAGGCGCGTGCGAGTTGTGCGCTCGACATCTCCGGGCGTCCGTTCACGCTGTTCGAGGCGCGGCTGCCCGCGGGCTCGACAGGTGGGTTTGAGCACGAGCTGACCGAGGAGTTCTTCCGCGCCCTGGCGAACGCCGCGAAGCTGACGCTCCACTTGCGGATCGAGGCGGGCAGCAACGCGCACCACATGATCGAGGCGGCGTTCAAGGCCTTCGCGCGGTCGCTGCGCGAGGCGGTGAGCATCGACCCGACCGAGACCGGGGTGCCGAGTACGAAGGGCACCCTGACCTCATGACCGGCGACGTGACCGGCGACGGTCGGATGCGGTATCGCTCGAACAGCCTGCCACGATGAGCGCCGGAGGCGAGCAGCCACGCATCGGCGTGGTCGATTACGGCATGGGTAACCGCCGCTCGGCCGAGAAGGCGCTCGAGCATGTCGGTGCGCGCGTGGAGGTGAGTGGCGATCCGCGGCGGTTGCGTGCGATGGACGGGCTGGTGCTCCCCGGCGTCGGCGCGTTTCCCGCGGCGATGACGGCGATTCGCGCCGCGGGACTCGACGAGTTCCTCCAGGAGCGCGCGGGTGCGGGCGTGCCGCTGCTCGGGCTGTGCTTGGGCATGCAGCTGCTCTTCGAGCGCTCCGAGGAGCATGACGGGGCTGAGGGGTTGGGGCTGCTGGCGGGAACGGTGCGCCGGTTGAACGTCCCTGGCTTGAAGCTGCCGCACATCGGCTGGAGTGAGCTGCGCTGGCTGCGGGCCACCCCGTTGAGCGAGGATTTGCCGGACCCGGCCTACCTGTATCACGTGCACAGCTTCGCGCCGTGGCCCGCGGATGAGGACGTGGTGCTGGCCACCGCCGACTACGGCGAGCCGTTCCCCGCGATCGTCGGGCGTGGAAACGTGTTCGGCACGCAGTCACACCCGGAGAAGTCCTCCACGCACGGGCTGGCGCTGCTTGGCAACTTTACGCGGTTGTGTGGCCGGGCAGCGGTGCCGGCGTGAACCTCTACCCCGCGATCGACATCCTCGACGGCAGCGCTGTGCGCTTGGTGAAGGGCGATTTCGAGGCGAAGAAGGTCTACGACGAGGATCCGCTCGACGCCGCGCGTGGCTGGACTGAGGCGGGCGCGCAATACCTGCATGTGGTCGATCTCGACGGCGCGAAGACGGGTGCGCCGAAGAACCTGGAGAACCTGAAGCGGATCGTGGAGGAGCTGGGTGTGCCGGTGCAGTACGGCGGCGGCTTGCGCTCCGCACAAGCTGTGAGCGACGCGCTGGCGGCCGGAGCCGCGCGCGTGATCCTCGGCACGGCTGCGTTTACTCAGGAGGGGTTGCTGGAGCAGGCGCTGCAGGAGCACGGGCAAGAGCGCGTGCTGGTGTCGGTGGACGTGCGCGGCGGGCACGTGACCACGGCGGGCTGGACCGAGACGACTGAGATCACGACGGAGGCTGTCGTCGGCAGTCTGGAGGAGCGTGGCGCGAGGAACCTTGTGTTCACGAACGTCGACCGTGACGGGATGCTCGAGGGGCCGGACCTGGAGGAAGTGCGCGCGGTGGCGAAGGCGGTCAGCGGCAGCCTGATTTACTCGGGCGGAATCGGTCAGCTGGCGGACTTGGAGGGTCTGGCGGCCCTGGGTGAGACGAGCTTGGATGGCGTGATCGTCGGCAAGGCGCTCTACGAGTGCCGCTTTACGGTCGCGGAGGCTCAGGCGGCGCTCGCCGGCTGATCGGATCCCGTGCGCTCGGGTCGCCCGATTGCCTTGCTGGCCGCTACGGTGAGCAGGTGCATCTGAAGCGTGTGATCCCGTGCCTCGACGTGAGTGGTGGTCGCGTCGTGAAGGGCGTGGAATTCGTGGACATCCGCGACGCTGGGGACCCCGTTGAGCTGGCGGCTCACTACGACCGCGAAGGGGCGGATGAGTTGGTGTTCCTGGATATCACCGCCACGCACGAGCGACGCGACACGATCGTGGCGCTCGCCCGCCGTACCGCTGACGAGGTGTTCGTGCCGTTTACGATCGGTGGCGGGATCCGCTCGGTGGAGGATGCCCAGGCGGTGCTCGACGCGGGCGCCGACAAGGTCTCGATCAACTCCGCGGCGCTGGCCCGCCCCGAGCTGATCGATGAGCTGTCGATGCGCTTCGGCGCCCAGTGCGTGGTCCTGGCGATCGACGCGAAGGCGCGTACCGCTCGGGTCGGTGAGGTCCGGGTGGGTGGGGTTCCTGGTCCAGATCCAGGCGCCTCGACCGCCTGGGAGGCTTACCTTGCGGGCGGGCGCACTCCCACCGGCCGTGATGTGGTCGAGTGGGCACGCGAGGCCACCGAGCGCGGCGCGGGGGAGATTCTGTTGACGAGCATGGACCGCGATGGCACAAACGACGGCTACGACCTCGCGCTGACCGAGGCGGTGAGCGCGGCGGTCGAGGTTCCGGTGATCGCCTCGGGCGGGGCGGGCGAGCTGGAGCATCTGGCGCAAGCGCTGCGCGCGGGTGCCGATGCGGCGCTGTGCGCGTCCATCTTTCATTACGGACAGCACACGATTCCAGAGGCGAAGGCCCATCTGGCCTCCGCCGGGATCGATGTGCGCGCGGTCAGTCCACAGCCCGCATAAGCGCGATCGTCCAGAATGGGCTCATGCCGGTAGCCGCGCCAGGGATCGTGCTAGAGCGGCTGCAAGGCCTGCCCGGCGGTGAGGTGCTGCTCGAGCTGGCTGGGGAGCGGGAGGATGTGGATCTCGTCGGCGGCGCTGTGCGCGATCTGTTGCTGGGGCGCACACCGCACGAGCTGGACATCGTGGTGGGCGGGGCGGGTGCGTCATTCGCCAGGGCTGCCCCAACGCTTGCCAATCAGCTTGCATCTCGATTGAACGTGCTTGCTGGAGAGGACGTCACCGCGGTAAATGAGCATGAGCGCTTCATCACCGCAACGGTCAGGTGGGATCGCGGACAGATCGACATCGCGACTCGGCGCACCGAGTCTTACGGCGCCCCTGGGGCGTTGCCCGACGTGAGCGCGGGAACCGAGGAGAAGGATCTGGAGCGCAGGGACTTCACCATCAACGCGATCGCCATTCGCTTGGGGGGCGCGCGCCGGGGAGAGATGCGGGCGGTGCCCGATGCGCTGAGCGATCTCGAGCAACGCAGGCTCCGTGTGCTGCACGAGCAGAGCTTCGGGGACGATCCGACGCGTTTGCTGCGTATGGCGCGCTACCAGGCGCGGCTCGGATTTGCGGTCGAGGACCACACCGCCGCACTGGCGGCAGCGGCGGTCGTGACGCGCGCGCTGGACACGGTTTCCGGTGCGCGGATCGGCGCCGAGCTGAGGCTCGCGCTGGCTGAAGACGATGCGGTCGCATCGCTCGCCGCGATGGACGATCTCGGCCTGCTCGACGCGCTGCATCCGCGACTCCGCTTCGAGGAGCCCGTGGTCCGGGCGGCGCTTGCGCTGCTCCCCGAGGACGGCCGGCCCGATCTGGCGCTGCTCGCGTCGCTCCTGCTCCCCTTGGCGCTGCGCGCGGGCGATGACCCGCGCGCGGAGATTGGGGCCCTGCTGGACCGCTGGGACTTCCTGGCCGGAGACCGTGACCGCGTGGCCGCGGCGACGGTCGCTGTACCGCGTCTGATCGAGGAGCTGCCTGCGGCCGAGCGTCCTTCGCGGCTTCGCACCGTCGCTGCGGGCGTGCCCTTGGAGGGTGTTGCCCTGGCGGGAGCGCTGGGCGCTCAGGAGTCCGCCCGCCGCTGGCTACAAGACACGCGTCACATCCACCTCGAGATCACCGGTGATGATCTACTCATGGCTGGAGTCCCAGAGGGACCAGGGATCGGGCAATGCTTGGAGGCCATCCTGAAATTGCGCCTTGATGGCGAGCTGCCCAACGGCCGCGAGGCCGAGCTGAACAAGGCTCTGGCTGTGACCTGGGCCACCGACGAGGGGCGAGCATGAGCGAGGCTGAGCTGTCGTTCGACTTTCCCGGTGGTGGCCACGCGCTGTTCACCACCCGCGCCCACGGCAATCTGTCGAGCGTGGGCGGAGAGGATGCCAAGCACGGCCTGCAGGCCCGCGAGCGGCTGCGTGAGCGGCTTGCCCTCCGACGTTTGCTCCGTGGCTACCAGGTCCATGGCACAACGGTGCGGAGGGTGCGCGATGATCCTGCAGGAGACACGGGCATCCAAACGGACACGGAGTCTCCGGACACCGAGACCCAGCCGGAGATCGAGGCCGATGGGCAGGCCACCGCTCTGCGCGGCGTCGGTGCGATGGTGCTCACGGCCGATTGCCTACCTGTCGCGCTCGGCTGCGGCGGCGCCGTGGCGGCCGTGCACGCCGGCTGGCGGGGGCTTGCGGCGGGGGTTCTCGAGGAGGGCGTTCGCGCGGCCCGGGAGGTGGGCGGTGCGGATCAAATCGTCGCGATCATCGGTCCCGGCGCGGGGCCGTGCTGTTACGAGGTCGGCGAGGAGGTCCATGCGGCATTCGCGGGGTCCCATCGGATTGGGATCCCACCCACCCGGCGGATCGACCTGAAGGTGATCGCCCGCGACAAGCTGCTCGCGGTCGGGGTGGCCGAGGTGCAGGACGTAGCGGTGTGCACGATCTGCGACGAGCGCTTCTTCTCCTACCGCCGCGAAGGCGCTCGCGCCGGTCGCCAAGGCGCGGTCGCGTGGCTCAGCTGATCTCCGGCCTGCGCGCGGACGTCATCCGGGCGAATTGCGCCCAGGTGCGCGAGGAGATCGCGGTGGCGGCATCCGCGGCCGGGAGAGACCCGGGCGAGATAGAGCTGCTCGCTGCCACGAAGTACGTGTCCGCGGCGGACCTCCCGATTCTCGCCGAGGCCGGCATCCGGCTGGTCGGGGAGAACCGAGCACAGGACCTCCAAGCGAAGGTGGCCGCTGGCCGATCTCTGATCGGTGGCGAGCGCTTCGACTGGGACTTCATCGGTCAACTCCAAAGCCGCAAGGTCCGATCGATCGTGCCCCATGTGCGACTGATCCACTCGGTCGCCTCAGAGTCCGCGCTGCGCGAGCTCGCTCGGTGTCAGGCCGAGTCTCGTCCCGGGTTGGAGATCCTGATCGAGGTGAACATCGCGCGCGAGCCTGGCAAGGCGGGCGTTGCCCCAGAGCAGATCGACGCGTTCATCGAGCGCTCCACCGTTGCGGTGGCTGGGCTGATGACGATGCCTCCCTTCGCTCAGAACCCGGAGGAGAGCCGCCGCTGGTTCGCTGCACTGCGCGAGCTGGCGGACGATCGCGGCCTGCGGCGGCTGTCGATGGGCACCTCCCAGGACTACCGTGTGGCGGTAGGAGAGGGCGCGACCATCGTGCGAATCGGCACGAGGCTGTACGATCAGTAGGGATTGCGGCCGTGCCGGCGACGGCAGATGGTTAGCATGAGCAGGGAAACTCGCCCGCCGGGCGAAAACTCACCTAACTATGGCCTTTAGCGATTCCTGGCACCGCGCGCTCGTGTACTTCGGCCTTGCCGAGGAGTTTCACGACGATGACGGCTACGACGACGGGGGGGTGGGGCCCGAATCTGAATTGGAGGATCGCTACCGCGAGCGGCCGAACGTCCGTCGCTTACGCCGCCGCCGCGATGAGTTCGATGACATCTTCGCCGAGGACGAGCCCAGCAGAGGGCGTGCGACGACTACGCTGCGCCCCGTCGGTGGCCGTGGCAACGGCAACGGCGACGTTCGCGTGCACCTGGTCGTGCCCAAGTCCTTCAATGACGCCCAGCAGATTGCGGACAAGTTCAAGGACTCGATCCCAGTCATCCTCAACTTGCAGGGTTCCGACACCGACCTGTCCAAGCGCCTGATCGACTTTGCTTCCGGTCTCACCTACGCGCTCGATGGCGGCATGCAGAGGATCGCCGACAAGGTGTTCATGCTGACGCCGCGGAACGTCGAGATCTCCGCCGAGGAGCGCGCGCGTTTGATCGAGAAGGGCTTCTTCAACCAGTCCTGACCAAGTCAGGACGGCCTCGTGGCGATAACGCCCGGTAGCCTGAGCTCATGCAGATAGGAATCATCGGCGCGGGGAACATGGCTCGTGCGCTCGTGCGCGGGTGGAATCGCCCGGTGCTCGTGGCTGATCCCGTCAGCGAGAGCGCCCGTGCGTTGGCTGCTGAGGTCGAGGGCGAGGCGCTTGCCACCAATGTCGAGGTGGCTCAACGCGCCGACATCGTCGTGCTCTGCCACAAGCCGGCCCAGCTCCAGCTCGTCGCCGGCGAGGTGGCGCCACACGCCAAGGCGATCGCCTCGATCCTCGCGGTCACCTCCCTGGCCTCGCTCCACGAGGCCTACCCCGATCGGCCGGTCTATCGCTTCATCCCCTCGCTTCCCGTGGAGGTTCGTCGTGGCGCTGTTGTCCAGGCTGCGCCCGAGGAGCGATATGCGCTGGATGCGCCGGTCAGCGAGCTGTTCAGCGAGCTCGGCACGCTCGTCACGCTCCCCGATGCGCTCGTCGATGTCGCGATGGGCTTGATGTCATGCGCACCCGCCTATGTGGCGCTCGTCGCCGAGGCGCAGATCGACGCGGGCGTCCGCCACGGCATCCCCGCCGCGCAGAGCGCGGAGCTGGTGGTGCAGACGCTCGCCGGGACAGCGGAGCTGCTGCGCCGCCGGGGCAACGACACGCTCGCCGTCCGCCGCGAGGTCACCTCCCCCGGCGGAGTCACCGCCCGCGGGCTTGCGGCCCTGGAGCGCGCGGGACTGCGCGCGGCCTTCAGCGACGCCCTCGACGCGGTACTGCAAACCGGGAACGGGCGTCGATGATCCTCGCCAGCGCACGCACCGATATCGCTGAATACCTGTCAACGTTGATCTACGTCTACACGCTGCTGATCATCCTCTACGTCGTCGTTCAGCTGCTGTTCTCTCTCGGCCTACGCCCGCCTTATTCGCGCGCGACCGACGTCGTTATGGGGTTTCTCCGCGACGTCTGTGAGCCGTTCCTGCGCATCTTCCGGCGCCTGATCCCCTCGTTCGGAGGAATCGATCTCAGCCCGCTCCTCGCGATCATCACTCTTGAGATCCTCAACGGCGTCGTCGTTCAGGGTCTGATCCACGGCTGAGTCCCGGGATGAGCTTCACGTGAGCGCTCTCAGCGCCTGGATTCGTGCCGGGCTGGTCCTGCTCGTCGTGGTCGCGGCCGACCAGCTCTCAAAGCACGCGATCCGCCAGTCGATCGTCCCCGGCGAAGAACGCGGAGTCCTGCCGGGAATCCAGCTGGTGAACACCCGCAACCGCGGCGTCGCCTTCGGCTTCCTTCCGGGGAATCACATTGCGGTCACGCTCGTGATTGGTCTCGCGCTGATCGCCTTGCTCGTCTACTTCACGCTCCACGCAACTCGCCCGCTGGTCTGGCTGCCCACGGGCATGCTGATCGGCGGCGCGCTCGGCAACATCCTCGATCGCTTGCGCGACGGGTCGGTCACCGACTTCATCAAGCTCCCCCTCGGCTGGCCCCCGTTCAACCTCGCCGATACATCGATCACGCTGGGCGTGCTGCTCTTGATCATCGCGATCGAGGCTCCGCGGAAGGATTCTCCCCGTTGACCGATTCACCGCCCGATTCCCCGCCTTTTACGATCGCCTACCAAGACGACCATCTGCTGGTCATCGACAAGGGGCCCCGACTGGTCGTTCATCCCGCTCGCGGGCATCGCGAGGGAACGCTCGCACAGCTGTTGGCTGGGCTCGTTGCCGGAGGGGAGCCGGGCAGGGCTGGGATCGTGCACCGGCTGGACCGCGACACCTCTGGGCTGCTCGTCGTCTCACGCTCAGATGAGGCCCACCGGCTGCTGCAGGAAGCGCTTGCCGGGCGGCGCATCGAGCGCGAGTACATCGCGCTGGTCGAGGGACGCCCGCCGGCCCGCAGCGGGATGATCGAGGCCCCGATCGGGCGCGACCCGCGTGTGCGCACGCGCATGGCGGTCGGCGGCGTCAGTCCGCGCGAGGCGCGCACCCACTTCACGCTCGAGCGCGCGCTCCTCGGCACATCGCTATTGCGCCTGCGCCTGGAGACGGGGCGCACTCATCAGATTCGCGTCCATCTGCAGGCGATCGGCCACCCTGTGTGCGGCGACCCCGAGTACGGCACCGCCGGGCTGCTTGGACTCGAGCGCCAGTTCCTGCACGCCGCGCGGCTCTCCTTCGAGCATCCCTTCACGGGTCTCCCGGTCGAGGTCATCTCGCCCCTGCCAGCCGACCTTCAGCGCGCGCTCGAGCGAGCTGAGGAGCTATCCTGAGCGGCTAACCAGATCTTCGACCCGTGCGGGGTCATGGATCGCGGCCCTGCCCGGAACGCGACATCCGTCGTGAGTACCGGGTCCGCTCCACTCGCACGGCATCCAATCGCATACATAAGGGAGTAACCCGTGGCTCAAGTAGGCATAGCGGAGCTGCTGGAGGCCGGCGTGCATTTCGGCCACCAGACACGTCGCTGGAATCCAAAGATGCGCCGCTTCATCCATGGTGAGCGTGGCGGTATCTACGTCATCGACCTGCTCAAGACCTCCGCAGCGCTGAATCAGGCGCAGGAGTTCGCGGGAACGCTCGCCCATCGTGGCGGAACCGTGCTGTTTGTCGGTACCAAGAAGCAGGCCCGCGACACGGTCAAGGATGTCGCCGAGGCCTCCGACATGCCCTACGTCAATCATCGTTGGCTGGGTGGGCTGCTGACCAATTTCCAGACGATCAGCCTGCGCATCCGCCGGCTGCACGACCTCGAACGCTTCGAGGCCGACGGCCAGCTCGCGCTGTTGCCCACGCGCGAGCGGATGGCCGCACAGGCCGACCTCGCCAAGCTGCGCGCCAACCTGGGCGGCGTGAAGAACATGCAGCGCGTGCCCGACGCGATGTTCGTGATCGACCTCAAAACCGAGGAGATCGCGGTCAAAGAGGCCAGGCGTCTGCGTATCCCGATCATCGGCTTGGTTGACACCAACTGCGACCCGGACGGGATCGACTTCGTGGTTCCCGGCAACGACGACGCGATCCGCTCCTGCGCGCTGATCACTCAGGCGATCGGCCAGGTGGTATCCGAAGGGCACTCCGTGTTCCGCGCCGAGGAGGATCGTGCCCGCAAAGAGGCTGAGGAGAAGGCGCGCATCGAGGCTGAGGCCCGAGCGAAGCGCGAGGCAGAGGAGCAGGCCAAGCGTGAGGCCGAGGAACAGGTCAAGCGCGAGGCGGCCGAGCGTGCCGCCGCAGCCGCGGCTCAGGCCGCCGCTGCCGCCCCGCAATCACCCGAGGCGCCTGCGGCGGCGGGGGCGGGGGTGGCCACATCATCGCCCGCAAGCACGACTGAGGCCGCTCCAGAGGCCCCCGCGCCTGCCGCTCCGGAGGCCCCGCCCGCCGAGAGCCCGGCAGAGTCCGCTCCGGCTGCGGCGGTCACGGAGGAGGCACCGAGCGCATGAGTTCCGCGGAGATCACCGCACAGGACGTGAAGGCCCTGCGTGAGCGTACGGGCGCGGGCATGATGGATTGCAAGAAGGCCCTAACCGAGGCCGCCGGGGACATCGAGCAGGCGATCGAGATCCTGCGCGTGCGTCAAGGCAAGAAAATCCAGGACCTCGGCGAGCGAGTGGCCACCGAGGGCACCGTCCAGGCCTACGTGCACGCCGGCGCCAAGGTGGGCGTCCTGATCGAGGTCGACTGCAACACCGACTTCGTGGCCACCAACGAGGAGTTTGTCTCCTTCGCGCGAGACGTGGCCATGCAGATCGCCGCTACACCGACGGTTCGATACGTCAGTCGCGAGGACGTTCCCGCCGAGCAGCGCGACGCCGAGGCGCGCGTTTATGAGCAGGAGGCGGCTGACAAGCCCGAGAACGTGCGTGAGCGAATCGTCTCCGGCAAGCTGGACTCTTGGCTTCAGACGATCGTGCTGCTCGAGCAGGAGATGCACAATCCGAAGTTCGAGGGCAAAACCGTTCAGCAGCTGCGTGACGAGTTGACCGCCACCACGGGCGAGAACGTGGTCATTCGCCGCTTTACGCGTTTCGCTGTGGGCCAGTAAGGCTCACAGCGGGTATAGGCTCTGCCGCGTCGATGGCTGACCCTGCCTTCAAACGAATTCTGCTCAAGCTCTCAGGCGAGGCGCTGATGGGCGAGCTGAATTACGGCACCGATCCCGAGCGCGTGCTCGCCGTTGCGCGCCAGGTCAGCGATGTGCGCGACCTCGGCGTCGAGGTGGCGATCGTGGTCGGTGCGGGCAACATCTACCGCGGCATGAAGGGCGCCGCAGCGGGCATGGATCGCGCGACCGCCGATTACATGGGGATGGTCGCGACCGTGCTCAACGCGCTGCCGCTGCAGGATGCGCTGGAGAAGCTGGGCAGCCCCACCCGCGTGCAGTCGGCGCTGGGAATCTCCGAGGTGGCCGAGCCATACATTCGCCGCCGCGCGATGCGCCACCTCGAGAAGGGGCGCGTGGTGATCTTCGCGGCGGGCACCGGCAATCCGTTCTTCACGACCGACACCGCCGCCGCGCTGCGCGCGGCGGAGATCCACGCAGAGATCATCCTGATGGCCAAGAACGGCGTGCAGGGCGTTTACACGGCCGACCCGGCGATCGATCCGAGCGCGAAGTTCATCCCCGAGATCACCCACATGGAGGCGCTCGAGCAGCGTCTTCGGGTGATGGACTCGACCGCGCTGGCGCTGTGTATGGAGAACTCGATGCCGCTGAACGTGTTCAACATGGACGATGCGACGAGCATCCCGCGGATAATCTCCGGTGAACGCGTGGGGACCCTTGTATCGACATCCCAAGGAGACAGCGATGGCCTCAGCTGAGAACGTGATCGACGAGCTGCTCGACGACGCGCGCGGGCGCATGACGAAGTCGTTGGAGTCCGCCCACCAGGAGTTCTCCACGGTGCGCACCGGGCGCGCCAGCCCTGGGCTGCTCGACCGGATCGTCGTCGACTACTACGGCGCGACCACCCCGCTCAATCAGCTCGCCACGATCTCCGCGCCGGAGGCTCGCCTGCTCACGGTGCAGCCATATGACAAGTCCTCGATCAAGGAGATCGAGAAAGCGATCAACGAGTCTGACGTCGGCCTGAACCCATCCAACGACGGCAACCTCATTCGTCTGGCGGTACCCGAGCTGACCGAAGAGCGCCGGCACGAGATGGTCAAGGTGCTGCGCAACCTCGCCGAGGAGGGGCGCGTGGCGATCCGCAACGTCCGTCGCGACGTGATGCAGCACCTGCGCGAGCTGAAGTCCGAAGGGCAGGCGAGCTCCGACGACGAGCACCGCGCCGAGGTGGAGCTGCAGAAGCTGACAGACGGGAAGGTCGGCGAGCTCGACAGTGTGCTGAAGGCCAAGGAAGAGGAGATCCTCGAAGTCTGATGGCGCCCGCCGCGGAACGGGAGGGCCAGGATTTGGATTTGGGTCCCACCCATACCTCGCATCCTCGCTTTCTCGCCATCATCACCGACGGGAATGGCCGCTGGGCGCGTGCTCACGACGTGCCGGTCAACGAGGGTCACAGCGCCGGCGCCGACACGGTCAAGGCGCGCCTGCGCGACGCCGCGGAGTTGGGGATCGAGGAGTTGACCGTCTACTCGTTCTCGACCGAGAACTGGTCGCGTCCCGTCGCGGAGGTGCAGGGCCTGATGGCGATGTTCTCCAAGCGCATCGCCGGTGAGACCCCGGAGCTGCACGAGGAGGGTGTGCGGATGCGATTTATTGGGCGCCGCGATGGGGTCGGCGAGCAGCTCTCCGAGCAGATGAGCTGGGCGGAAGAGCTGACCGAAGCCAACCGGCGAATCACGCTGTTCGTGGCCTTCAACTACGGCGGCCGCGCCGAGATCCTCGACGCCGCACGGCGCTTTCAAGGGAGCACCGAGGACGAGTTCCGTCAATGCCTGTACGCCCCGGAGATGCACGACCCTGACCTGATCATCCGTACCAGTGGCGAGCGCCGACTATCCAATTACCTGCTCTGGCAGTCCGCATATTCTGAGCTGATCTTTCGCGACGAGCTGTGGCCCGACTTCACGCGCGAGGCGCTCGAAGCGTCGCTGGCCGAGTTCTCAGAGCGCCGCCGGCGCTTCGGCGGACGCTGAGCGGGCGTGATGGCCGAAGCTCCGCACACACCCGCAGGCGCTTCGCGGGCAGCGGCGTCCCCGCGCCCCGCGCGCCGCTCCTCCCTGCGCCGCTCCCCCGCGCGAGGCCCATCCCGCCGGCCGGCGCGTAAGCAGCGCTCAGATCTGAACGCGCGGCTGATCGTGGCGGTGCCCGCGATTGCCTTCGCCCTGTTCATCGTGATCGAGGGCGGCTTGGTATTCACGCTCGGATTATTTGCGCTCGGCTGCATCTGCATGCACGAGCTCTACGCGATGTACGAGCGTGCCCACCCAATTCGCCTGGCGGGCTTCATCGCCCTAGCCGGCCTGCTCCTGGCGGCCCTCTACGGCAGCCAATTTCAGGTCCTACTAGTCGCGGTCGCCGCGCTGCCGATGCTGTTCGGGCTGACGCTCATCCAACGCCGCCCGAGCGTGGGGGGGATGGCGGTGACCCTGTTGGGGATCTATTGGATCGCCTTCGCGCTGGCTCATGCGGTGCTCCTGCGCGGGTTGCCGCACGGCCTGGGGATCGTGATCGACGTGCTCGTCGGTACTTTCCTCGGCGACACCGGGGCCTACCTGGGCGGCAGGATGTTTGGGCAGCGTCCGCTGGCGCCGCGTATCTCCCCAAACAAGACGATCGAGGGCCTGTTGATCGGGATCGGCTTTGCGGTCCTCGGCGTGTGGATCGCCCACCTCTACCAGGACTGGCTGCCCGGCGGCCATGCGCTCGTTCTCGGCCTCGGTGTGGCGCTCGTGGCGCCGATCGGCGATCTGTTCGAGTCGTTCATCAAGCGCGAGGCGGGCACTAAGGACACCGGGCGGATCTTCGGCGCTCACGGCGGCGCGCTCGATCGTTTGGACGCGGTGCTGTTCGCGGCCGTGGTGGGGTACTACATCTGGAGCGCCTATGTCTAGCAGCAGGCGCCTGCTGATCCTTGGCTCCACTGGATCGATCGGCAAGCAGGCGCTGGATGTACTGGGCCGTAGCGAGGAGCTCGAGCTCGTGGGTCTCTCTGCCGAGCGCTCGTGGGAGGCGCTCGTCGAGCAGGCTCGCGCCCACGCGGTAAGCCGGATCGCCCTCGTTGACGAGGACGCGGCGGCCTGTGCCGCGGAGGCGTGGACCGACGGAGAGGTGCTCAGCGGGCCCGAGGGGCTCGTGCGACTCGTACTCGAGTCCGGTGCGGATCTCGTGCTCAATGCCCTCGTCGGCTCCGCCGGCCTCGGTCCGACGGTGGCGGCGCTTGGTGAGGGCATCGACCTGGCGCTCGCCAACAAGGAGTCGCTGGTCGTCGGTGGCGAGTTGGTGAGCGCCCTCGCGGAAGCCACGGGTGCGCAGATAACGCCGGTCGACTCCGAGCATACGGCCCTGCATCAGCTGCTGGCCGGACAGCCCCCGGGCGCGGTCGAGCGCCTGATCATCACCGCTAGCGGCGGGCCGTTCCGGGGGCGCACTCGTGGTGAGCTCGAGGACGTAACCGTCAAGCAGGCGCTCGATCACCCAACCTGGGCGATGGGCGGCAAGATCACGATCGACTCGGCGACGCTGATGAACAAGGGCCTGGAGGTGATGGAGGCCCATCACTTGTTCGGCACGCCCTATGACCGGATCGACGTGGTTGTCCATCCCCAGTCGCTCGTCCACGGAATTGTCCAGCTCGCTGACGGGGCGATGCTCGCCCATCTCGGGCCCCCTGATATGCGGATAGCGATCTCCTACGCCTTGCATGGCGGCGAGAGCGTCGAGCAGCCGATCGCGCCGCTCGACTTGGCTCGAGTCGGTGAGTTGAGCTTCGAGCCGGTCGACCTCGACGCGTTCCCCTGCCTTCGCCTGGCGCGTGACGCCGCGCTGGCTGGAGGCACCGCCCCGTGCGTGCTCAATGCCGCCAACGAGGTCGCGGTTCACGCGTTCCTGGAGGGACGCCTGCGCTTCAACGGGATTCCAGCGGTGATCGAACGAACGCTCGCCGAGCTGCCAGTTGCACCGGTGCGCGCGTTCGAGTCGCTCTACGTTGCGGATAGAGAGGCCAGGACAGTCGCGGCAGCGACGGTGGCGGCGCTCCCGAGTTGACACGATCGCCTGCTTAGCGCACTAGGACGACAACCCGCGTGCGCTCAGGCAGGCGTGACTGTGGTCTTCGCCTGCTTGGCTGCGTACATCGCCCGGTCGGCTTCGGCAAGCGCTTGCTCGTCGCTGACGGTCTCTTGATTGATCATTGCCACGCCGACGCTGCCGGCAGGATGAACCACGCTGTCGCCGACGTCGACGCTGCACGCGGCGATCACCCGGGCGAGGCTCTCCGCGACGAGAGCCGTGCCCTGTGCATCGGCATGTGGCAGCAGCACCGCAAACTCGTCTCCCCCCAGACGAGCCACCAGGTCTGTTTCTCGCAGGCGCCGGGTGAGCGCCGTGGCGACGGCCTTGAGCGTGTCATCGCCGACCTTGTGGCCGTGCAGGTCGTTGATCGCCTTGAAGGCGTCGAGGTCTACCACCATCACGGCGGCCTGCTCGCCGTAGCGCCGGCAGCGAGCCACCTGCAGCTTCAGGTCGTGCGCGAACAGCCTGCGGTTACGCAGACCGGTGAGCGGATCGTGGTCGGCCAGATGGCGTAGGTGCTCCTCCAGACGCTTGCGCTCGGAGATGTCCTGGAGCTGGGCGATGAAGTGCACGGGGACGGACTCCACGTCACGCACGAGTGAAATCGAGAGGATCGCCGACATCGTCTCGCCCGCAGCGTTGAAGTATCGCTTCTCGGTCGCAAACGCGGGAATCGCGCCGGCCAGTAGTTGCTCTTGCTGTGCTGCGTCGTTGTGTACGTCATCGGGATGCGTGATCTCGGCAAATCGCCGGTCGATCAGCTCCTCGGTCGTGTAGCCGGTGATCTCGCACAGCGCGCGGTTGACCAGCGTCCAGCGGCCCTCCAGGTCTAGCAACCCCATCCCGATCGGCGCCCGTTCGAACACCTGCTCGAAGTTCTCATGGGAGAGCCCTGTGCCCTCGTCGAGCTGTCTGCGCGCGGTGATATCGAGAATTACCGCCACACCACCAGCGATATGAGAGGCGTGACCCATTCTGGCCGCAGTGTCCTCCAGGCGCAGCGGTCCTACGTCGACCATCAGCGAGCGTCTGTCCTCTGCGCTCCAGATCTCCCGCGATCGTGTCTCGCCGGCAAGCGCCGAGCGGCACAGCGGCTCGATCAGCTTCCACAAGCTCTCCGGGAAGGCATCTCCCACAAAAGCTCCCACGCGACAGACGGCCGACTTGCTGCCGGGCGACTCGTTGCTTGCATCGTGCTCGAGCGTCTGGCCAGCCGCCAGGATGAAGCGGAGCTCGCGATCAAAGACGAGGATCCTCGCCTCTGGCAGCTCGCGAAGAGCCGCCACCGCGGCATTATCGGCACTCGCGGTCACCTGATCGGGGTCGGCACTCGACTCTCTAGACATCGTCCAAATATCGGCCAGGGCAGCCGATCCCTTGAGAATTGCGCCTGTACGTCCCTTACTTGCGGGGCTCGCTCCGTATTACGTGCGGGGCTCGCGCCACATTGGCCACATAGTTGGTCCGCGAGGCAGGCGGATCTCTCCTGTCACACGGAACCCATGGCGAGCGTAGAAGTCGATGTTGCGCTCCTTCGAGGACTCCAAGTACGCACCCACGCCATCCGCGTCGCAGCGCTCCAGTACAGGCTCGAGAACGGCCGAGCCGAGACCCTGCCCCTGTGCGCTCGGATCGGTTCCGAGCACCGCCAGATACCAGTGGGGCACATCACGGGGATGCCTGCGCTCCATGCCAACCAGGCCGCTCACGACTAGGGGCGCGCGCGGAATCAGACGAGGATGCAACAGAGCGCGGGCGAGCTCCCAATCCTCGCGCGCGGTCGTCTTCCAACACCCCGGCGGCGCCCACAACGCGGCACAGCTCAAATCGGGAGTGGCCCATACCTCGTCGTGGGCGAGCAGCTGACGCACACGCGCATCGTTGAAGCGCTCGAGCACCCCCAAGCGCAGCCCGTCTACTCGGCACGACCACCTCGCCACCGGATCGTCCAGAAACGCCCTCGCCAGCACACCCGCGAGCGCGGCCGTGTCACTTCGAGTGGCTTTCAGCGGGGTATGTGGCTCGATCCTCATCGGTCAGGAGATCGCTCGGAGCTTGCCATACTGGGCGTATGAGCTGGGTCCTTACCGTCCTTGGGATCGTCGCGCTGATCGTGCTGCACGAGTTCGGGCACTTCAGTGTGGCGAAGGCCGTGGGGATGCGCGTGGAGCGCTTCTCGCTGTTCTTTCCCCCGACGATTTTTCGTGTGCGCCGAGGCGAGACCGAGTACGCGATTGGCCTGATCCCGGCGGGGGGCTACGTGAAGATCACGGGTATGAACCCCGAGGAGCTCAAAGACCTCGACCCAGAGGTGGCGCGCCGCGCCTACTACACGCAGTCACCGTGGAAGCGCATCGCGGTGATCCTCGCGGGACCGGGAGTCAATCTGCTGATCGCGTTCGTGGTGTTCTGGGCGATCCTGTTCTCGGGCAGCATCAACGGCGTCGGCTCGCTCGGCAACCTTGACCCCTCGCTGCATGCAGTCCAGGCCAATACCTCAGTGCTGGCCGTCGAGCAGGGGGCACCGGCCACAGGGGTGCTGCGCCCCGGCGACAAGATCCTCGCGATCGACGGGCAACCCGTCACCGTCGCTTCGGCGAAAAGCCGGATCGACAGCCACGTCTGCGTGGGCGTGCTGGAGCAGGGCTGTCGTGCCGCCACGCCAGCGCTGCTGACGGTTCGACGCGGCGGGAGGACGCTAACGCTGTCGATCTTCCCGCGCTACAACAAGGAAGCCAAGCGGATGCAACTCGGAATCGGTTTCGGCTCGATCAAGTCCTACGGCGTTCTTGCAGCGGCGGGCGGCGCGGTAGGCGCGATGTGGCATGCGACGATCGAAACGCTGACGGGCTTCGGGCGGGCGCTGACGAGCTCGAAGACGCGCAGCGAAGTCTCCAGCATCGTGGGGATCACCCAGGATGCCCACGAAACGGTTGTCGCGGGCGCGAGCTACGCGCTCGTGTTCCTCGGTTACATCTCGCTGATCCTCGCGGTAATCAACCTGTTCCCGTTCTTGCCACTCGACGGCGGGCACATCCTCTGGGCACTCGCGGAGAAGGTACGCGGACGGCGGGTCTCACTCGTCGCGATGTGGCGCTTCAGCTCAATCGGGATCCTGCTGCTGCTGTTCCTTGTGGTCAATGGGGTCAGCAACGACATCGGCCGGCTCGGCGGCTGAGCGGCCGCTATGCGCTGGGTGGCCGCACACACACCCAGCTCTTCACCAGCGGCCCGACTCGCTCGGCGCTTGCGGGTCCGAACAGCGCCTCCATCTCGGCGCGCTTGAGCAGCGAGATGTCTTCCCACTCGCTGGCCGCTCCCAGCTTCCAGTAGGGACGACGTAGCCTCGGCGGCAACCAGTGGGCGCCGGGCAGCAGCGCGTGAGGCTCGACTGGAAACGACCAGGCGGGGGTCTGCACGAACCAGCCTCGCCCCACGCGACGGATCTCGGCCGCGAATGCTGCCCTGCGGCTCGGCGGAACGTGCTCGACCACGCTCGAGCAGTACACGAGCTCGAACTCCCCGTCGGCGAACGGCAGTCCCGCGGACGCATCGGCTTGCACGAACGGTCCGGGATAGTCGGGACGCTTGGTCAGGTCGACGCCGGTGATCTCGAGCGTCGGCTCCAGCGCGCGCAGGCCGATCTGTCCACAGCCGACATCGAGTACCCGAGCGCCCGCCGGCAATCGTGTGAGCGCGAAGAAACGCGCGTGCCGTTGCGCGCGTGCGCGGGCGGCCAGGGGAGAGGCCAGGCGGGCGAGCGGCCCATGGGCGGTGCCGTAGACATCGGGCATCTAGAATCAGCCTATGGCTTCCGAGCGGCAGATCCACGTCGGCGCGGTTCCGATCGGCGGCGGCGCGCCGGTGGCGGTGCAGACGATGACCAAGACCGAGACGGCGAATCTGGCGGCGACGATGGCCCAGATCCGCACGGTCGCCGACGCCGGCGCGGACATCGTGCGTGTGGCGGTGCCCCGCGAGCAGGACGCCGAGGCACTGAAGAGCATCGTCGCGCAATCACCGATCCCGGTGATTGCCGACATCCACTTCAACCACACGCTTGCCCTGAAGGCGATCGAGGCGGGCGCGCACTGCGTGCGGCTGAACCCGGGGAACATCGGTGGACCGGAGAAGGTCGCCGAGGTGATCGCGCTTGCGAAGAGGACCGGCACGCCGCTGCGCGTTGGCGTCAACTCCGGCTCGCTACCCAAGCACCTGCGCCAGCTCGAGTACGACAACCCCGTCGAGGCACTTGTCACGGCCGCGATCGAGACGGTTCAATTGATGGAGCGCCTGGACTTCGAGAACTTCAAGGTCTCGATGAAGTCGACCTCGGTGCCGAACACGATCGCCTCGAACCGGATGCTCTCAGAGCGCATCCCATATCCGCTGCACCTCGGGGTGACCGAGGCCGGCACGAAGTGGTCGGGCTCGTTGAAGTCCGCCGTTGGGCTGGGCACGCTGCTCGCGGACGGGATTGGCGACACGATCCGCATCTCGCTCTCGACCTTCCACGCCGAGGAGGAGGTGAAGGTCGCCTGGGAGATCCTCAAGGCGCTGAAGCTACGCGAGCGCGGCCCCGACCTGATCGCCTGCCCGACCTGCGGGCGGCTGCAGTTCGATATGGACAGCGTCGTCGTCGAGGTCGAGCGCCGCCTTGAAGCCTACGAGGACCCGATCGAGGTCTCGGTGCTCGGCTGCGCGGTCAACGGCATCGGCGAGGCCCGCCACGCCGACTTCGGCATCACGGGCGCGAAAGACATGGGCATGATCTACTCGAAGGGCGAGCCGTTGAAGAAGGTCCCGACCGAGCAGCTCGTGGATGAGCTGTTCAAGGAGATCGACCGCTACTACGCGGCCGGCAAGACCGTCCAGCGCGACGAGGCCGCCGCGGCCGAGGCGCGCGCCTGGCTGGCCGAGAACGAGGATGACACGCAGATGACCCCGGAGCGGGTCGCGGCGATGGAGGCCGCCGCGGCCGAGGAGGCCGACGCGGTACTGGAGGCGATGCTCGAGCCTGCGGTTGCGCTCGACGAGGCCGTCTCGCCGGTGGCCGGCAGACGCTTCAGCCGCAGCTGAGCGCCTGCTCGACCCGTCCGCTTGCTCAGCCGTTGGCTGCCGAGAAACGCTCGGCCACCTTGCTCCAGTCGACGACGTTCCAGAACGCGTCGATGTAGTCGGGGCGCTTGTTCTGGTACTTGAGGTAGTACGCGTGCTCCCACACGTCTACGCCCAGCAGCGGCGTCTTGCCGTCAGAAAGCGGGGTGTCCTGGTTGGCGCTGCCGACCACGGCCATGCCCGAGCCGTCATACACGAGCCACGACCAGCCTGAGCCGAACTGGCCTACGCCGGTCTCCTTGACCTTCGTCTTGAAGTCCGCAAAGGAGCCGAACGCCGAGTCGATCGCCTGCGCGAGCTCGCCGGTGGGCTCGCCGCCACCGTTCGGAGACATGCTCTCCCAGAAGAGCGAGTGGTTGTAGTGGCCACCGCCGTTGTTTTTGACGGCTCCCTTCTTCTCGCCGAGCGAGTCGAGGTTCTTCAGCACCTCCTCGACGGGCTTCTCGGCCCACTCGGTGCCCTCGAGCGCGGCGTTGGCCTTGTCCACATAGGCCTGGTGGTGCTTGTCGTGATGGAATTCCATCGTCGCCTTGTCGATGTGCGGCTCGAGCGCGTCGTAGGCGTAGGGAAGCGGTGGAACGGAATAGGCCATTTGGAGGCTCCTTGTCGGGGTTTGAATCAAAGATCAGTGGTTGACGGCTGTTCTATCAGAGGGCTCTGCTGGGCAAGGGGCGGCACTGCGTCCCGCCCTCTAGGCTCTCCTCTCTGATGCCCGTGTCCCCTGTCCTTCAATCGTTCGATCCTCCCGAGGTGCTCTCCCGATGACGCGTCTCTCCGGCTACCTGCTGCCGACCGAGAAGCAGGCGCCCGCTGACGCAGAGGCGATCTCGCACAAGCTGATGGTCCGCGCCGGTCTGGTTCGGCAGCTCGGTGCTGGCATGTGGACGTGGCTGCCGGCCGGCTGGCGCGTGCACCAGCGGGTCGTGCAGATCATCCGCGAGGAGATGGACGTGATCGGCGCCCAGGAGATGCTGATGCCGGTGCTCCAGCCGGCCGAGCCGTGGCGCAAGACGGGCAGGATCGAGATCGAGGAGCTGTTCAAGCTGACCGACCGCAAGGGCTCGGAGCTCGTGCTCGCGATGACCCACGAGGAGGCCGTCACCTCTCACGTCGCGCAGGTCGTGCGCTCCTATCGCGACCTGCCACTGATCCTCTACCACTTCCAGGTCAAGGAGCGAGACGAGCCGCGCCCGCGTGCCGGTGTGCTGCGCACGCGAGAGTTCGTGATGAAGGACGCCTACAGCTTCGACCGCGACCAGGCCGAGATGGAGGAGCGCTACGCGCTGCATGTGGGCGCGTACGACCGCATGATGGATCGCACCGGGTTGCGCTGGTATCGCGTCGAGGGCGACGTCGGGATGATGGGCGGACTGGGGGCGCATGAGTACATGGCGCCCTGCGCCGCCGGCGAGGATGAGGTCGTGTTGGGCGAGGGCTACGCCGCGAACGTCGAGGCCGCGCTCGCCACGCCTGGGGTGGAGAAGGTGGGCGAGGAATACTTCAAGGACGGCAAGCGCCTGACGCTCGAGCCCGCGATCGAGGTGGGCAACATCTTCAAGCTCGGCACCCGCTACTCCGACGCGCTTGGGGCCAAGTTCCTCGACGAATCGGGCTCAGAACAGGCGATCTGGATGGGTTGCTACGGGATCGGCCCAGCCCGCATCGTTGCGGCTGCTGTTGAGCAGTTCGCAGACGAGCACGGCATCTCTTGGCCGAAGGCTCTGGCGCCGTTCGCGGTGCACCTGGTTGCGCTCGGCAAGCCTGGCACGCCCGAGCGCGACGCCGCCGAGGCGCTGTATCAGACGCTCGGTCAGGGCGGCCTGGAGGTGCTCTACGACGACCGCGACCTCGGCCCGGGGGAGAAGTTCGCCGACGCCGAGCTGCTCGGGTGCCCGCTGCGACTCACGGTCGGGCGTAAGTCCTTGGAGTCGGGCGAGGTCGAGGTTCAGGTGCGCCGCGGGCGCCAGGCGGCCGCGGCGCTCCCGCTGCACGCCGAGCCCGTCGAGCTGATCCGGGCGGTGGATGAGCTGTGGCGGAGCCTCCCCTAACCGCGACTACAGAGGATGCCCGCGCTAAGCCTCGGTTGAGCGTCCGCCGGCTGTTCGGCCTTGATCGTTCCGGGCCGCCACCACCGCAGACCTTGGCCGGTCAGCCGCTGCGGCCGTGGACGCTGCCAAACGCGATCGGTTTCGCGCGGCTCGCGTTGATCCCCGTCTTTCTCGTCGTCGAGCTCTCGAGCGGCGAGGGCACGGGCGCGCTGGGAGCGACGTTGTTTGCGGTGATCGGCTGGGGTGACTACGCCGATGGGATCGCCGCGCGCGTAACCCGCCAGTACAGCCGCCTGGGGGCGCTGATGGATCCGATCACCGACCGCCTGCTGGTCGTCTCGGGCGTTGTCGTGTGCTGGCATTTCCAGCTGCTGCCGCGCTGGGCGATCGCGCTGCTGGCGCTGCGCGAGTTGGCGATGCTCGCGCTCGGCCGCTACGGCCTCTCGCGTGGGGTCGAGCTGCGCATCAACTGGCCTGGGCGCCTGGCGGTTGCCCCGGTGATGGGATCGTTCTTCTTTGCGATGGTCGGTTGGCGGACGGTCGGCGAGGTGCTGCTGTATGTCGGCTTGGCGCTCGCGCTCCTCGCGACCGCGCTGTACGTGCGCGACGGGCAAAGAGGGCTGCGGGCGCTGCACGGAGCCTAAAGCTCAGCCTGACCTTTTGGTCTATACTGGATGCTCCGGCGACCGTGCCGGTCTGTCCTGCCCGGCAAGCCCGGCGCAAGTGCGCGAGAGGAGAAAGCCCGCGATGGAGACGTTCCCCGACCTTGGCTCGCTGACGGATGTCGAGCTGAAAGACCTCATCAAGGAGTTGACCGAGGAGGAGACAGAGATCTCCTACAAGCGGCGCATCCTGCACGGTAAGATCGACATTCTGCGCGCCGAGCTGGTCAACCGCTTGCGCAAGAAGCACGACGGCGGCGAGGTGATGATCACCGGCGATGACGTTCAGCGCCTGACCGACATCCTCGCTCAACGTCAGCCTGACTAGGCGCTTATGGCACTGCACTGCACCGAGTGCGGCTTCGTCAACGACGAGGGAGCCAACTATTGCCAGCGATGTGGCGCACTGATGGCGCGCGCGGAGGGCGTGGGTGGGACGGGCGCCGGGGATCCAGTCACCGCCACCTACCGGATCGACGACGCCGGCGAGCTCGTGCCGGTCGATCTCGTGCAGGTCACCGCAAACGGCCCGGCGCTGGTGATCCGCGCCGGTGGGGGAAGGGTGGGCGAGAGCTTTGCCGTAGACCGTGAGCGAATGAGCATTGGCCGGCGACCGGATGCCGAGGTGTTCCTCGACGATGTGACGGTCTCGCGCGATCACGCGCTCTTGATTCGCCGCGGCGAGCAGTGGTACCTCGATGACTGCGGCTCGTTGAACGGGACTTATGTAAATCGCTCGCGGATCGAGTCTCAGCGCCTCGAGGAGGGCGATGAGGTGCAGATCGGCAAGTACAAGCTGACTTTCCACGCCCGCTGATGACACCTCAGGTTCCACAGGCGGACGTAGCCCAGCTCGAGGATGAGCTCACGCTGACGGCCCCCGCTGCTCCTCGGCAAAAGTCGATCACGATCGGCGCGGTGTGCAAGGCGCTCGTGCAGGAGTTCCCTGACATCTCGATCTCCAAGATTCGCTACCTGGAGGATCAGAAGCTGCTCACGCCGCGGCGCACCCCAGGCGGCTATCGGCTGTACACGCAGGGGGACGTGGCTCGGCTGCGCACGATTCTGCGGATGCAGCGCGACGAGTTCCTGCCGCTGCGGGTGATTCGCCAAGAGCTGGCGGCGGGACGCGCGGGGGAGACCACGCCGGCTCCCAATCGCGGCGCACGCGACGGAATGCGACCGTGGCGGACAAGCGTGAGTGTGCGCGAGGCTACCGGCGCGCTGTACTCGATCGACGACGTGTTGGAGGAGACCAAGGCCGAGGCAAAGCTCGTGCGCGAGCTCGAAGAGTACGGCGTGGTCAAGGGTGAGCAGCGAGCCGGGGTGCGGTACTTCGATGAGACCGAGCGGGAGATCATCGGCGCCGTGGCCGAGCTCGCGCGCTACGGGGTGGGCGGGCGCAACTTACGTGTGTTCCGCTCCTCCGCCGACCGCGAGGCGAACCTGCTCCAGCAGATTCTCGCTCCCGCGCTGCGCTCGCGTAATCCGCAGCGACGCAAAGAGGCGCTGGAGGCGCTCGAGAACCTCGCGGCGGTCGCTACTCACCTGAAGCATCTGCTGCTCGTCCGCGACCTGCGCAAGATCGCCGGCTGATGAGCCACGCGGCCGCGGCCTAAGAAGCAAAGGCGGCAATGCCCAACGCGAGTCGCAGTCGCACGATCGCCGCCCCCGCGCTCCAGCTGTGGGAGGTGATCTGTGATCCCCACCACTTGCCGCGCTGGTGGCCGCGCGTGACGCGCGTCGAGGGCGTCGAGGGTGGGGCGTTCACGGAGGTGATGAAGACGCGCAAGGGCAAACTCGTCCGCGCTGACTTCCAGCTGATCGAGTCCGACGAGGACGCGCACCGGATCAGGTGGGAGCAGCAAGTGCAGGGCACTCCATTCGCGCGCGTGCTGCAGTCGGCGGAGACGGAGGTGCGGCTCCAGGCGGACTCCGCGCGCCAGACGCAGGTGACGATCGAGTTGCGCCAAGTCCTCCACGGGGTCTTCCCGCGCCTCGGCAGTCACATGGTGCGCCGCGCGGCGCAGGCCACGCTTGACGAGGCGCTCGACGGACTGGAGCGGATCGGTGGCTGACGCGACCGGCCCGCCCGGCGCACCGCGAACTGACCCGCCCGCGATGCGCTGGTGGGGGTGGGGAGATCCGGCCCACCCGCCGGCGCTGCCCGCTCACGCCCTGGACTTCCTGCGCGAGACAGTCGGGAGTCGCCGCCCGTCCATGCCCGCCGGTGGCGCTCGGACAAGTGCAGCTCGCCCCGTCGGCGCTTTCCGAGCAGACGGCGGCTGGCGTTACGAGGGATCCTCGGCCCCGAGGGCATGCGCGATGACCACGGCGAACGGGTCGTGCACGCCGCCGGCAAGGGTTACCCCGACCTGGTGCGGTTGCGAGCCGGAGCGCCCGAGGGGGCGCCAGATGCCGTCCTGCGACCCGCTGGGCGCGAGCAGCTGCGCGCCGTGCTCGATCTGTGCGCGCAAGCCTCGGTCGCGGTGGTCCCCTGGGGCGGTGGCACGAGCGTGGTCGGCGGTGTCGCTCCGCTGCGAGGTGAGCACCCCGCCGTGGTGGCGCTCGATATGGGCCGGATGGGAGAGGTGCTGGCGTTGGATCGCCAGTCGCGGATGGTCACCGTGCAGGCGGGCATCCGCGCGGTTGCGCTGGAGCAAGCGCTCGCGGCGAGCAGCTTGACACTCGGCCACTTCCCGCAGTCCTACGAGTACGTCTCGCTGGGGGGCTGCGCGGCGACCAGGTCGGCGGGACAAGCCTCCAGCGGATACGGCCGGATCGAGCAGATGGTGCTCGGCCTGCGGTTCGCGGCGCCCGCGGGCGATATCGAGCTGGCGGCTGTTCCCGCCAGCGCCGCGGGCCCGGAGCTGCGCCGGCTGCTGGTTGGCTCAGAGGGAACGCTGGGAGTGATCGACGAGCTGACACTCCGCGTGCGCCCGGCGCCGCGGGAACGGGTGTACGAGGGTGTGTTCTTCACTGACTTTGCCGCTGGCGTGGACGCCTTGCGGGCGCTCGCCCAGGAGCGCTCTTGCCCTGACGTGGCGCGCCTGTCCGACGAGGCCGAGACGCGCATGTCGCTCGCGCTTGCTGGTGTTGGTGGGATGAAGGGGCGCCTCGGTCGTGCATACCTCGGCCTGCGCGGGTATCGCGAGGGCTGCTTGGCGATCTTCGGCTTCGAGGGCGAGGCGGAGGAGGTCGTCAGCTCGCCGCAAGCGTGCGCTCGAGCTGGCGCGCCGCGAAGGCGGTCTGGCTGTGGGCCGCTCGCCGGGAGAGGCGTGGCTGGCGGGACGGTTCTCCGCGCCATATCTGCGTGACGAGCTGCTCACACAGGGTGTGATGGTGGAGACGCTCGAGACCGCCACACGCTGGTCGAACGTGCGGGCGTTGCACCGCGCGGTCTGCACGGCGATCGCCGATTCGCTCAGCGCTGGCGGTACACCGGGGCTCGTGATGTGCCATGTCTCGCACCTCTATGAGACCGGCGCGTCGCTGTACTTCACGTTCCTCGCCCGCCAGCGTGAGGGCGAGGAGCTGGAGCAGTGGCGTTCGGTCAAGCAGGCGGCGAGCCGCGCGATCGTGGACGGCGGCGGCACCATCACCCATCATCACGCCGTCGGGCGCGACCATGCGCCGTGGCTCCAGGACGAGGTAGGACGGGAGGGCGTGGCCGCGCTGCGCGCGCTGAAGGGCGAGCTGGACCCGGCCGGGATCATGAATCCGGGCAAGCTGCTGCCCTAGCGAACAACGGATCGGGCTCTAGCTCACCCGGTCGTCGTGGTCACCGCCGAGAGGATCCACAGCGCCAGGCAGGTGAAGCCGACCATGATCGCGAGCATCCAGTACTGCGAGCGGACGGCCGCTTCGGGGGACTTGAACTCGATCAGGCCGCGCTCGTGGGAGAGGATCAGCCCGCTGACGTGGCCGGTGACGATCGCCGCGATCTGCACGTACCAGATGACGGCGAAGGAGATCAGGTTGTAGTTGACGAGGAAGCTCGAGGTCCCGAACAGGTCGCTCCCGCGGCCGAGCGGATCGGAGATCAGGTAGCCCATCGCCTGGCCCTGGAGTATCAGCAGGGAGAAGTAGTGGGCGAGCATGTAGCCGAACGCGATCGGGACGAGCGTGTGCAGGAACGCCCGCGAGAGCTCGCGATGATCCTCGACGGCGACGTCGCGCAGGGCGCTGCGCATGCCGTAGATGCCGAGGTTGTACAGGCCCGCGACGACGGCCACGCTGAAGATCAGCCCGGCCGTCCCGACGATCTCGATCGCCGCGATCGAGCCCACCCCGAGGTGCCCGAGGTCCGACTCGAGGTTTGGGGCGAACTGGACCCAGAACTCGCCGTTGGAGAAGCCGTCGAAGCTCGTCGAGCCGATCAACACGAACACGACGGCCGCCGTGCCCGGCCAGCACTCGAGGTCGCCGAGCCCGGACAGCGGCGCGCGCAGGCGCAGCTCTCGATCGCGCCACGACAGCGGCGACAGGCGGGCCAGCAGCCCGAAGTAGACGCCGAACCCGTCGGCTCGCTCGCACCAAGCCTCCACCCCGAAGGCCGCCATCCCCGCCAGTTGCACGCCGCCGTAGACGAGCATCAGGATCGCGAGCAGCTGCGGGTTCGTCTTTGCCGGGGAGCGGGCAGGACGAGCTCCAGCCACGCGAAGGCGAGCAGTGTCGCCGCGGCCGGCCAGCGTCCCCAAGAGGAGGGGTAGGAGCCGAGCAGTCGGCTCTGTGCTTGTAGTCGGCGCTGGGCGATCTCCGGGCGCTGAGCAGCCAGCCGGCGAGCCGCCCGACCGCTCGCCACGGGTTGAATGCGTCGGAAGATGTCTCCCACGAACGCGCTCGCAAGCGGGATGCCGACCCAGAAGATCACGTAGATGAAGGTGGGGGCGAGGTTCGACGTGAGGTTCTGTTCTCCCGCCAGACCCGCGTAGGCCACGATCGCGAACAGCGCGATCCCGATCGCGCCGCACAGCCATTCGAGGAGCTTGGGCACTCGCAGCCGCACCCTGCCCGGGGGGCGCTGCAATCGTGGCCTCGACCACAGGCTCCACAGCGCGACGAACGAGACCACCATCACCGCCGTCGCGGTCCAGGCGAACAGCCAGGCCGGGATCGGCAGGTCGGCGCGGCCCACGATGCCGTGAGCCGATGCCGAGCGCTGGGAGCGAGTCAGGGAGGCGAACAGCGCCGCCAGGCACGTTCGGCGCAACCGTGGACGTATCTGCTTGCCGACCACGATGCGGGATGCGGCCACGGCGCCCGATAATACCGCCCGATCGGCCGTCTCTCACGCCGCCCGTACCTGCGCGGAAGCTGGGCTGCGCCGTGGTAGATTCGCAAACGATGACACGCGCGCGATCCCGGTGGCCAGAGCGGGCATGAGCGCCTCGACTCCCGAGCTTCAGAGCTCCGAGCCGGAGGGCGGAGACCGGGTACCCGCGGACGAGGGCTCCCAGCCCGCCGGTTCTGATGGTGGGCGCAGGGGGTTCGATCGCCGCATGGCATTTCCACTCTTCGTGATCGTCGTGATCGCCGGCGGATTCGCGCTGCTGTTCCAGCACACCAGCCACAACTCCCAGCCGCTGGCGGACAACACGCACAGCGCGAAGTCGGCCAGCTTTCTCGGCAACGAACTCTCGCCGCCGAAGGCCGCCCCGTCCGCTGTCGCTGCGCAACTACCTCGGGCCAGCCCGTGAACATCGCTCAGTACCGCGGCAAGGCGCTGCTGGTGACCTTCCTCTACACCCACTGCCCGGACATCTGTCCGCTGATCACGGCCAACCTGCGGGACGGCGCAGAACCTGATGGGCGCAAAGACCGCCGCCAAGACGCAGATCGTCGCGGTCTCGGTCGATCCCCGCGGGGACACGCCGCAGACGGTCGCGGCGTTCTTGAAAGTGCACGAGATGACCGGTCGCATGCAGTACCTGATCGGCTCCCCCAGGGAACTGGGGCACGTGTGGCAGATGTGGGGGGTTGGCTCCGAACGAGACGCCGGGCAGCCGGACATCGTCAACCACTCCGCGCTCGTGTACGGGATCACCGCGTCGGGCGAGCTCAAGACCGTCTACATCGGCAGCAGCTTCAAGCCGAGCGAAATCGCTCACGACGTGCCGTTGCTGGCCTCCCAGTAGCGACCTGATGCAGGGCGCTCGCGCAACGGCAGGCTGGTGCTGACATGGGTGCTCGCTGGGCTGCGTCCTTGTGGTGTTCTTGGTCGTCGGGCTCTCTGGCAAGGGCGACTCTGGGCGCGTCGCTCCGGCGCTGCCCAAGCGAACTGCTCGCCGGTCCCCCGGTGACGCTCGCCTCGCTGCGAACCGCCGCGGCCGGCCGGCCGGCGCTGGTCGTGTTCTGGGCGAGCTGGTGCGAACCCTGTCAGCACGAGGCCCCCGCGGTCGAGCGCTTCGCGCGCAGCCCAGTTGGTCGCGGACGAGTGGTAGGCGTGAACTGGAGCGACGAACTTCAGAGCGCCCGTCGCTTCATCGCGCAAGTACCGCTGGAGCTTCTCGAACCTGCGCGACGGCGAGGGCGCCGTCGGTTTCGCCTATGGGCTGACGAATCTGCCGACGCACGTTCGTGATCGGCGCCGACGGCCGCGTCAAGCGAGACCCTGCACGGCCCGCAGACAGAACAGACGCTTGGCCGCGCGCTGGCAAGCACCAGCTGAGCTACCGGCAGTGCAGTAAGGTTTACTCGTCGTGCTGCACGCCATCCTTTACCTGTTGCCGGCTTTCCTGCTGGTGATCCCGCTGCTCGCGCGGCGCTATCCGGGTGAGCGTGTCCTGATCGGTCTCCGTCGTGTGGAGCGGGTGCGCTGGCCGCGCCCGCGTGCCTCTGTGCCCACGCACCGTCGGGTAGTGCTCGTGGCCGTGCGCGGCGGTCGGTTGATCGGCTGTTCGCTGGCGGTACGCCCGCCACCCGCGCTGTACTCGGCGAGCTAGCTCCTTCCCGCCCGGGTATGGGCGGCGGCTGCTCGTCCCTTGGAGCGAGGTTCTGTCGCAAACGGGCGTGATTGCCCGCTGCGCTGAGCCCTCGATTTATCCGTACAGGCATATACGCGAGGAGCCCTTCCATGTCCCGTCGTCCCATCATCGCCGCGCTTGGCGCCCTGCTGCTGGCGTTTTCGGTCGCGGCCCAAGCGCAGAGCAGCCGCGCAGACTCCCTTGACGGAGAGCGAGAACCCGATCAACGATCAGGGGAGCAACTACGACTACCGCTCCTACGTCACCGGCATCACTCCAAGCGTGCCCGGCGTGAGCCTGCAGGTTCTGGAATTCGCCGACCGGCTGATCCTGACCAACCACAGCGGCCAGACGGTCACCGTGCTCGGATATGACAAAGAACCCTACGGGCGGGTGCTGGCGAACGGGACGGTGCAGCTCAACACACGCTCGCCCGCCTACTACCTCAACCAGAACTTCTACGGGGACGTAAATGTTCCCGCCTCGGCGTCGTCGACCGCGACACCCGATTGGACGGTCGTCGACCGCACCGGGCGCCTGGAATGGCACGACCATCGCATCCACTGGATGTCCCCGGTCCTGCCCCCGCAGGTCAAGAACAAGAGCCAAGCGCACCAAGATCTTCAACTGGCAGGTGCCGATCGAGGTCGGTGCTCAGCAGGCCACTGTCAACGGCGAACTCTTCTGGACTCCCGCGCGCACCGGCGCGCCCGCCGCCGCGATCCCGGTGCTGGTGGTGCTCGTCCTGCTCGGCCTGCTGTTTGTGCTGTTCGTGCGCCGCCGCCGCTCGGGCGCGGCGGGTGGGGGCACTCATACGGATGAGCCCAGCCACGGCGATGACCGGCCCCGCAAGGAGGCGTGGTGAGAGGCGCCCGCCGCAGAGCCCTGCTCGTCCTCGGCGCTCGCCTGCGCGGCGTTGCTCGCAAGCGCTCCCGCCGCGCTCGCCCATGCGCAGCTGCTGGGCACCTCGCCCGCGTCTGGCTCGACCGTGCAGCGCCAGCCGGCCGAGGTCATCTTCGAGTTCAACCAGAACGTCGGAGGAACGCTCGGCGCGGTGCGCGTCTATGACGCGCAGGGAGTCGAGGTGGACAACCTCGACGTCTCCCATCCGGAAGGCAAAGAGCATTGGATGGGCGTCGGGCTGAAGTCCGGGCTGCCGGACGGCACCTACACCGCCACCTACCGGGTGATCTCGGCCGACACGCACATCGTCTACGGCGGCCTCGTGTTCAGCATCGGCCACGCCGGCGCTGCGCCGAAGTTCACGGTCGCCGGCCTGATCGGTCGCAACAAGAGCGGCAAGGTCACCGAGATCGCCTTCGGTTTCGCGCGCGGTCTCGACTACCTGACGATCGCGCTGCTGCTCGGCGGCCTCGTGTTCGTGCTCGTCGCTTGGCTGCCGGGATTCGCCGCCGTGGCGGACGCCGAGCCGCAATGGCAGGTGGCTTCGCGGATCTTTGCCAAGCGCATGCGATCGCTGCTGAGCGTCGTGGTCGTGCTCGGCGTCCTCGTGAGCGTGCTCGGCATCCTGCTGCAGGGCGCGAGCGCGGCCGGCGTATCGCTGTGGGCGTCGCTGAAAAGCACGATCCTGCAAAACACTCTGGAAAGCCGCTTCGGCGAGGTGTGGGGACTGCGGGCGATCGACTGGCTGGCGCTGGGCGCTCTGCTGATGCTCGCCAACACGCTCCCACGCCGCGTGCTGCTTGGATTGACCGCGCCCTGCGCGGCCTACCTGGCGATCACGCCGGCGCTCAGCGGCCACGCGAGCATCCAGAGCCCGACCGTTGTGTTCTTCCCCTCCGATGTCCTGCACGTGCTTGCGGCGAGCGTGTGGGTGGGGGGGATCGCCTGCCTGCTGCTGGTGCTGCCCGCCGCGACGCGAGCGCTTCAGGGCTCACAGCGCAGCCGGCTGCTGCTCGCCACGCTCGCCCGCTTCTCCCCGCTGGCGCTTACTTGCGTTGTGGTCATAGCCGTAACAGGAGTCGTGCAGGCGTACATCGACGTGCGCAGTCTCGACGGCTTGTTCCACACGACCTACGGCGCGTTGATCATCGTCAAGGTCAGCCTGCTGTTGCTGTTGATCTGTCTCGGTTGGGTCAACCGCGAACGGGTGATTCCCGCGCTGAAGCGCATCGCCGCCGCGGACGGGTCACCTGGCGGCGTTGGTGTGCTGGCGCGCCGCACGATGCGCGGCGAGCTCGCGCTGATGCTCTGCGTGTTTGGCGTGACCGCCGCGCTGATCAGCTACGCCCCGCCGATCGACGCAGCGTCAGGACCGTTCTCCACGAACACGACGATCGGCCCGGCTGAGCTCGAGATGACCCTCGAACCAGCCAAAGTCGGATTGAACACGATCCACCTCTATCTGATCGACGCTAAGACTGGCGCCCAATTCACCGAGACCAAGGAACTGACGGTCACAGCCCGGCTGCCATCGAAGGGAATCGGCCCGCTGCCGTTGAAGGCGAACTTGGCGGGCCCCGGCCACTACGTATTGAACTCCGCGGTGCTCAGCCCAGGAGGCACGTGGGAGATCGAAATCGTCGACCGGGTCTCCGAATTCGAACAGCACACACGAACGGTGAAGGTCCCGATCCACTGAAAGGAACATCAAGCATGAGAGCTAAACAACTCACAGCCAAGAAAGTCATCCTGCCGCTGATTGCCGGAGTGCTCATTGCGCCGGCGAGCGCACAGGCACACATCAGCCTGCACCCCAACACGATTCCCGCGGGAGCATTCGCGACATTGGATGTGCGTGTCCCGGGCGAGCAGGAAGGCGCCTATGTCAAGAAGGTCGACGTGCTGTTCCCGGCGGGATTTACGGGAGTCGATTATGAAAATGTTCCCGGCTGGAGCACGAGGGTCATCGAAGAAACACTTTCAACGCCGATCAAAGAAGACGGAGAAACAATCGATACCGAGGTCTCTCAAATCGTATGGACGTGGATAGGTCCGTTGGGGAAGGTGAGTGATAATCAATTTATAAATTTCCCACTGTCGTTGGCGATTCCGGAAAACACGTCCGGCAAGTCATTGGAATTCAGGACAGTGCAGACCTACAGCAACGGGCAGATAATCCACTGGATCGATCCGTCACTGACGGCGGAACATCCCTCTCCGCGGATCAACGTGACGGCCAAGGGCGGCGTGATCCAGGACATCGCCGGTGACGAGGCCGGCCCGGCTGCCGGCGAGACGGCTGGTGGTCAGTCCGCATCGACTTCCAGTACGGCGGCTCCCGGTGCGGCGGCTCCTGCTGGTACGGCCGTCATGAAATCGAGCGGCGGCGCCAGCAAGGGTCTGGGCATCGCGGCGCTGATCCTCGGCGCGCTGGGTCTGCTCGCCGGTCTCACCGCACTCGCGACTGCACGTCGCGGGACAGCTATGTAGAACATAGGAGGGGTCTCAAGGTACGTGTACTGGAGCTCTCGAGGGCTTGAACGTGAACGGTTCGCTCAGGCGCACCACGCAGGATTCGGCTGGTTCTTCTGGGCACGCGAAACCGCCCCGTGGATCACCCGCGGCGGTTGCCTCATAGGCGCGGTCGCCGACGACCGAGAAGCCGGTCAGATAGGTGTGGGCGGGAGCGCTGAGGTAGGCGTCACGCGCCGGGTTGAAGCGGTACACCTTGAAGCCGGCGCCCATGCTGTCCTCATAGAAGTACAGCTCCCCGCCAGACCAGGATGGACCGAGCCAGCTCTCATCGCCTTCTCCGACATCAATGATGGCTATGAGTCGCTGTGGTCCGCCGGTCACGGCCTCCGTACGCACCTCGGTGGTCGTGCCCACGGCGCCGATGTTGTCGTTGAGGATGAAGGTGTCGATCAGCGCGAGCTGGGAGCGATAAAGCTGGAGCGCTTCGACTTCGGGCGATTGTGGGGCTTCGCAGGCCAGCCGCGAGGGCGTCACGATTTCCTTGTAGTAGCACTTGCGATGCGGCACGCCGGGGAGCACCCTGCGCTCGCCGCCGTCCAAGCGGCTGATCATCACCTTCGCCTTGCCGCTCACCCACGCGACTCGATCACCCCAGATCGTGGGATGCGAGGCCCCGTCGCTGCCGGGCACAGTCTGCGGAGCGCTGCCATCGACGCCCGAAACCACAACGCGGCAGGTGCTGGCGCAACTGACGTAGGCGAGCATCGGCGCGCCCGATGGGCCTGGCCCGACGTCGACTTCGATCGCCTTACTCGCTGAGGGAATTGGCGGCGTCGAGCTCTGCCCGTGGCGACGGACCACGACGTGCCAAGACCGGTCGGTCGCGTTGTAGTCGCTCCATACCGCTACACCACCGTATGCCTCGACAGCGGTTGCGCCTCCCAGCACCGCGATTGTTCTGGGAGCCGCCGCCGCGACCGCGGGCGCGATAAGCCAGAGACCTGCCGCCAGAATTGCGATGCGTGGCTGAATTTTTGGTATGGAAGGGAGAGTAGGGATCGTGGCCGGTGCCGGCTATGTGGGCCCTAGGTTCGGTGGCGGGATCAACACCGCCGCCAGCGCGCCGCGCTGGCGGCTTGTGAGTGACCCGACTGTCTTGCGCTCGGAGAGGGGGAGTAGGGCCATGATCTTGCGGCTGCGGGTTGCGCCCCAGCGGCGCTGGCTCATCAGCAAATCGGCGACCGCCATACCGTGTGCCTCCCACGGGCAGTGGAGGATCACATCGGCGACTTCGATGTCTCCATATGCCACCCGTCGCTTGAGCTCGGCGCGGACGAGGCGAACGTGATTGGCTCGTTCCAAGGCGCGTATATATTGGGGCGCGCCCGCCGGGTCGGCAGGGGCGATCGTGGCTGTAACGGTCATGCTGCAACCTCCCAGGGAGCGCAGCATCCTTGCCTAGGTTGTGACGAGTGTGCGATCGTCCCGACTGTCGGGACCAAATCTGCGCAGGAGTGTGGCTGGCCCGGTAGATCCGCTCCATTGGCGGTGTGCTTGGCGTGAGTACCAAGCGGCCATACGGAGTACGCCTCACTAAGCTACCTGCCTGCTGGCGCTGAGTGGACTTGGTGCTCGCGAATTGTTCGCAAGACGCGGCTTATTCCCGAAACGCGGATGCGCTGGGCGTCAGCGACAGCACCAGGTGGCACTCGTTGAGTGCGGATATGTCGGGTTGCTCGCCCGGCGTGAAGTGGATCAGGCTTGGTGAGGAGAGCATCCGCTCGTTGGGGCCCGTTCTGAGGCGCACGAGCCCGCGGGTGAGGAACACAAGCGTGTGCTCGTGAGGGTGGTGCTCCTTTAGAGACTCGCCCTGGGGCAGGCGAACCGCGATCAGACGAATGCCCTCGCCCTCGTCGTGAAGCACCTCTGGCTGATGCGCGGGAATGCGCTTACGATCGAGCTCCCAAGATTGCATGGACGGGATTGTATGGGTAGATGGATGACGCAGCGGGACTACTCCCCTACAGGGTGCGGAAAGTCCACAGTCGCGAATGCGGGCAACTACGCGATCCTGGCTGGCGCTGCTTGTCGATGCATGTCAAGAAATGTCGGCTCCACTGAAAAGCACGCGAATGCGCGCCCTGCTGCTGGCCGGTGCCGCTGTGGTGCTCACGCTCGGCCTCGCTGATCCGGCCTGTGCGGCGGAAACGTCGGCCACCGTGACCGTCACGGGTGGAGCGCTGTCGATCACCGTACCCGTCAGCGCCGGCAACCTCGGAACACGGGAAAACACCGTTTCCGGGGGGACCATCAGCGGCCAGCTGGGCGAAGTTCAGGTGAGCGACGCGCGTGCCGCCGCCGCTGGTTCAGGCTGGGTCGCGACCGTCATCTCGACGGCCTTCACGCCGCCCTCGGGGCCGACGATTGGCGCCGCCGCGGTCGGCTACACCGCCGGGGCGATCACGAAGGTTGGAACGGCGACCTTCACGGCGAACAATCCGGCCAACCTCACCGGTGTCGTCGCGGCCGTCACCGCGACCGGGATCACGGGCGATAACTCCGCGACCTGGGACCCCACGATCAACGTTTTCGTCGCGGGAGGCATGGCCGCCGGCGTCTATTCCGGAACGATCACGCAATCGGTCTCGTAGCCATGCGACGTGTCCTGGCTGCCGTCGCCGTCGCTGCCTTTATCGTCGCGGTTGGGGCGCCCGTCAGCGTGTCCACCGCAGCGCAGGTCGCAATCGCGCAGGTCGCGAGGGCGCGCGTGGAGCCGGCCGGCAGCATCGGCGTGCAGTTGCTCGACGTCCCGCTGGCCGCGTACGACGATCCCAGAGCACGCCTCTACATCATCGATCACCTGCACCCGGGGACGACCATCCACCGCCGGATCGAGATCTCCAACACGACCCCCTCGACCGTACACATCGTCGCCTACCCCGCCGCCGCCACGATCAGTCAGGGCGCGTTCGTCGGCGCCGCCGCACACACCCCCAATGAATTGTCCACCTGGACAACGGTTCTTCCTGGCGCGTCCAATATCCCTGCCGGTGGGCACGCGATCGCCACAGTCACCATCGCCGTCCCCCGCAACGCGCCTCCCGGCGAACAGTACGGCGTCCTCTGGGCGCAGACGCGCTCCCCTGCACCCGCTGGTGGCGGCATCACCCAGGTCAGCCGCGTCGGCATCCGCCTCTACCTCTCGATCGGGCCCGGGGGCGCGCCCGCTTCCAACTTCACGATCGAGTCGCTAACCGGCAAACGCTCAGCTGACGGTCAGCCGGAGCTCGTCGCGAGGGTGCACAACACCGGCGGACGAGCGCTTGACATGAGCGGGACCCTGCAACTCTCCTCCGGCCCCGGCGGGCTCAGTGCCGGCCCGTTCCCCGCCAACCTCGGTACCACCCTGGCGATCGGCGCCACCGAGCCGATCACGATCATGCTGGACAAGCAGATACCCGACGGCCCGTGGCACGCGCTCCTCACCCTCCGCAGCGGGCTGGTGCAGCGCAGCGTACGCGCGACCATCAGCTTCCCCGCGACTGCGACACGATCCCCGCCGTACCTCACGTACCTCATCATCGCGGGCCTCGTCATCCTGCTGCTCTTGGGGATCCTCATGGCGCTGCACCTGAGGAGACGCCGATGAACTCAGAGAAACAACACTGAGTTACCTGCCGCACAGCGGCTCTGTGCTAGCCCACTGTCGTGTATGTTCGTTGCAATCGCACCCGACTAGCGAGGAGTAAGCGTGACTGACTTCCTTGACGAGACGCGCAAAGAGATCACCAAGCGGCTGGAGGAGCTCAAGCCCGTGGTGGACGAGTTCAACCGGCTCGAGGCCGCCGCGGTGGCGCTGGCGGGTGCGGTTGGATCGGCTGCATCTGAGGCCACCTCAGCTGTCGCCGGGGCAGTCACCGGCCGCCGTGGACGGGGACGCCCGCGCGGCTCCAGCAAAGGCTCCGGCAAACGTACACGCAAAGCTGCTCGTGCCAGCGCGGACGCAACTCCAATCGTTGTGGAGCGCAAAAAACCTTCTCGCCCCAAAGGAAGCGGAAAAAAAGTGGGCCGTCCTGCTGGCTCTGCCAAAAAACCAGGTCGCCCCCCTGGAAAAGCAGCTCGCCGTGGCGGACGACCCAAAGGCAGCGGCAAGCGTGCGAGCGAGGCGCTGTCGCTCGTGCAGGGACAGCCGGGCATCACGATCCCTGAGTTGGCCGCGAAGATGGGGATCAAGCAGAATTATCTCTATCGCGTGCTCCCAGGCCTCGAGCAGGATGGAAAGCTGGAGAAGAAGGGTCGTGGCTGGCACCCAAAGGCGACCTGACGTGAGGACTGTGTGACTGCTCTCGAGTAAGCGGTGGAGCGTGCAATGGAATCCCCAATCCTGATCGATACCTGGACGGTCGACCCATCACGGAAGGACGAGCTTGTTCGACGGATCTCCGACGCTGTCCGGGATGTGATCCTCGTGCAGCCGGGTTTCGTGTCCGCCCAGATCTACGAGAGCGCCAACGGGGGCGTCGTGATGTTGAGCGTGCGCATGCGAACAATCGAGGAGCGTCAGCATCTCACGGACTCTCCTGAAGCTCAAAAAGCGCTCCGCGAGCTTCGCAAGATCGCACACGCCCACGCCCACCTCTACCGGCTCGTTGAGCGATTCGGCGAGCCTGACTAAGCCCAAGAGGCGGCTGCGGCGCCTATCGGTCCTGTCAGCGCTCCGGTGCGATCAGGACTGGGCGCCCGGCGTGTGCGAGTACCACGTGCGAGACGCTGCCGAGCAGCGCCGAGGCGAGCGCGCCGAGTCCGCGCCGACCGCACACGATCAGCCGCGCGTCGAGCTCGTCGGCGATCTCAATAATCCTGCGTCCCGCGCCCTCCGTGGCCTCCTCGACGCGAGAGCTCGCGTCAAAGCCGTGGGCACGCGCGCGCTCCACGCCCTCCTCAGCCGCGTTGCTGGCCAGCTGCGCCTGTCCCGCGTCGACGCGCTCCTCGTCGCTCAAGTAGCTGCCGCCAAAGCCCCCGGCCCGCGCCAGCAGCACCGCTGCGGGCTGCCAGATCGTCAGCACCACCACGGGCGCCGGATGGGCGACGAGCTCCGCCGCCGCGGCCATCGCCGCACGCGACCCCTCCGACCCGTCGTAGCAAAACAGCACCGGTCCAGGCATCGAGTCTCCTCAAAGTAGTCGTCTTACACGTGCAGAGAGCTAAATCCTAGGCGCAACCGCGGGGCAGGGCGTGACACTCTCTAAACCGTCCTCTCCAGCGAGGCCGGCTTGGTCGAGTCGATGAAGTCGATGAGTACGTGGAGGAAGCGCTCGGGCTCGTCGAGCTGGGGGAAGTGGCCTGAGTGCCGGAATATCTCCAGGCGGCTGTTGGGTACTAGCTCGTGCGTCGTGTGTCCATGGGAGACGGGGATGATCGAGTCGTGCTCGCCCCAGATCAGCAGGAAAGGGAGATGTTCGGCCAGGTAGAGCCGGTTGGAGGCGTCGACCCGCTGGCCGCTGGGCTCGACGACCGAGCGAAGCGTGTGCACGAACGCCGCACGGGCCGCGCTGTCGGACAGCGTCGAGTGTCCGCGTGCGATCTCCTCGAGATCTGTTCCTAGGCCTACACCCAGCCGGTTGAGTAGACCGCCGACGCGCGCGCCAGCGTCGAGCAGCCGGGTTGCCGCGAGTAAGGGCAGCACGAGCTCGGAGCCGGGAAGCGTTGCCGCCCGAAGCAGCCAGTTGACGTCGCGGCCTAGGCCGCCGCTGTCGACCAGCACGAGTCGCTCGCAGCGCTCGGGGAACTGGTAGGAGAACTGCATCACGATCCCTCCGCCGAGCGAGTGCCCGACAAAGGTCGCCCGCTCGTGTCCGAGCGCGAGCAGCAGATCGCGCAGGCTGCTTGCGTGCGCGCCGAGTGAGTAATCGCCTCTGGGCTTGGCCGACTCGCCGTGACCCGCCAGGTCGGGAGCTATCACGGTAAAGCGCTCGGCGAGGTGGGGCATCACCCGCTCCCAGGTCGCCGAGCTCGACGTGATCCCGTGGACGAGCACCACGACGGGGCCGCTGCCCGCTTGACGGTAAGCCACGTCATGACCGTGCAAGGTCGTGTGCCTGACGCCTTCGTCGCTGCGCTTTATTTGAGGCGGCATCCGAAGCTCCGATTCTCTCACTACCCAGGATTGCACGATGAGTCGACAGCCAGCAGCCGTCACGCTCGACGTCCATTATGCGTCAGACTTCTCGGTATGAGCGACGGTCCACGGGCGCGATCCCAACGACGCAAAATTGCCGACATCTGAGCGGATCGGGTGTGTGCTTTCGGGCGGCGGTGCCCGTGGCGCGTACGAGGCCGGCGTGATCTCGGTCGTTGTGCCGGCACTCGAGGCACGCGGGGAGCGACCGACGCTGATGCTCGGCACGAGTGTCGGAGCGATCAACGCGGCCTACATGGGAGCAAGCCGGCATTTGGGCGCCGAGGAGCAGGCCGCCGGCCTGCTCGACCGCTGGCGGCAGGTCACCAAGGGGACTGTGATCCGTCCGATCCTCTCTCATCAATTGCCACTCACCGCGCTGCGTTATATGGGGGGACTCCTATCGCTGCCTGGGGTTCGTGTGCCCAGCCTGCTCGATCCCTCGCCGCTTGCACGCAGCCTCGAAAGCTGGATGAATTGGGAGGACCTTCACCGCAACATCGCAGACGATCTCGTCCAAGCGGTTGCAGTCGTCGCGACCGCCGCGCGTACCGGACGGACGGTCGTGTTCGTCGAGGCCGACGGCCAGCTTGCCTTGCGCAACTCGCATGTCGTTGACTACGTTCGGACCGCGCTCGCCGACGAGCACATCCGCGCGTCGGCCGCGATCCCGGTCCTCTTCCCACCGGTACGGATCGAGACTCCGGCCGAGGCTCGCGGCTGGTACGTGGACGGCGGGACTCGACTGAACACGCCGATCAAGCCGGCCCTGGATCTCGGCGCCGACCGGCTGCTGGTCATCGGGACCGAAGCAATCGCCGAGCCCACATATGAGCCTGGGCGCCACGACTGCGAGCCCCCCGACTTCGGGGATGGCGCGCTGCACGCGCTGCAAGGGACACTCGTAGATCCCTTGGGCGAGGACATGCGCCTGCTCGGCAACATCAACGAGTTCTACGCAGACACTGAGGACACACCAGCCGCAACCCGCTACCGCGCGGCGCGCGGCAAGCCGCCCTACCGCCGCGTGCCTTACATCTTCATCGCCCCGAGTCGCCGCGGCATCATCGGCGAGACCGCCTCAGAGGTCTTCCGCGCTCGCTACAGCGGCCGCAAGGGTCTTCGCTCTCCGGATTTTCCCCTCCTGAACCGTCTCCTCGGCGGTGACAGCCCCGCGCATGGCGAGCTACTCAGCTACCTCTTCTTCGACAGAGACTTCATCGACGCTCTCATCGACCTCGGACGAGCCGACGCCACACGCTGGCTGAGCACCCCACGCGGCCCAGAGCAGCCCTGGCAGACCAAGCCACTCGACGCGTTCGTCGAACCCCCGCCCATCTGAGGGGAAGTCAGTTGAGGGGGTGGGGGCAGCATTGAGCTCTGGCACGATCCAGCTCCCACATTTCGTTGTGCTTTAGGTGGTGAGCTTAGGTTCGCCCCCGGGATGGCAAAGAGGGCGGACAGGCGCCGCAGGGAAATCGATAGGTTCCGAGCGGCGAGCGAGCCGGAGGAGGGCACAGCTCTCGACAGCCCGACGAACCCCACCGTTGAGCGTTCGAGATCAAAGCGTCCGAGATCGCTGGCGGCATCTCTCATCGAGCTCGCCGTGATCGTGGTGATTGCGCTGGGTCTCGCTCTCGGGATCGAGCGGTGGCTTGTCAAGCCATACAGGATTCCCTCGGGCTCGATGGAACCGACGCTTCGGATCGGTCAGCGAGTGCTCACCAAACGCTTTTACCTCAGCGGCCCACACGTCGGTCAGGTCACTGTCTTCCACCCGCCCGAAGGCGCTGGTGAAGAGCAGTGCGGCCCGACGCCTCATTTCGTCAAGCCAGGCGGCGCTCCTTGCGATGAAACATACCCGCACCCGGACAACAGCATCCAGTACATCAAGCGGATAGTCGCCGGCCCGGGCGATGAAATCTACATCAAGGAAGGTCACGCCTACCTCAGGGAACCGGGCAAGAGCACCTTCGTGCGCGAGCACGATCCCTACATCAAAAGCTGCGGCGCCCGTCCCACTTGCAATTTCACCACGGCGATCAAGATACCGCCCGGCCACTGGTTCATGATGGGCGACAATCGGGGCGGCTCTGATGACAGTCGCTTCTGGGGCCCGGTGCCAAGAAGCTGGATTATCGGCCAGGCGTTTGCCACCTACTGGCCACCCGACCGCATCGGAGCGCTTTAGGTAACTGAGCCGAGCCTCGACCTAGCAAGTGAAGGAGCATACCGAGCCTGTAGCGCGCGGTGATACCATGCGCTACATGAGGACTGCGCCGCTGAGCATCCGGCTTCCTGAACGGACCGTGGGGCGCCTTGCGGATCGGGCCGGGCGTTTCAGTATGGCCCCGCGTACGCTCGCTCAGCGCTACGTCGAGGAGGGTCTGCGGATGGACGACCATCCGCTGGTGCGCTACGCCGATGGTCCCGCCGGTCGTCGTGCGCGGCTGGTGGGGGGGCCGGATGTCTGGGAGGTGATCGCGGTCGCGCACGACAACGACGGTGATCTGCAAGAGACCGCCGCGTATCTCGAGCTGCCCCTGGGGGTCGTGCAGGCCGCTGCCGCCTATTACGGGGCTTACCAGCAGGAGATCGATGACTGGATCGAGCGCAACCGCCGGGAGGGAGAGGAGGCCCATGCCGCTTTCCTTGCCGGTCGCAAGGCTCTAGGCCGGTGAGGCTGCTGCTCGACGAGATGCTCTCCCCGGCGATCGCAGGCGAGTTGCGCGCCCGTGGCCATGACGTCGAGGCGATCAAGGAGCACCCCGAGTGGCGTGCCTACGACGACCCCCAGGTGCTCGACCTGGCTCGGCGCGAGCGGCGCGCTCTCGTTACCGACAACCTCGTCGACATGCGAGCGCTGCATTACGAGGCGATCGCCCCGGGAGGACCAGGCGACTACGGCATGGTGTTCATCCCCGGCGGCTACCCACGCAGAAGAGCCGACACGGGCAAGATCGTCACCGCCCTCGAGCGGAAGCTCGACGCATATCCCGGCGAGCGCGACCTCGCGGACGGCGAGGACTGGCTGTAGCCCGAGCAACAGAGCCATCGCAAGCTCGGCGTAGCGTTGTCGTGGTGCTGTGTCCAGACCGCGAGAAAGGCAGTCCGATGGCAGAAGATCACTTGGCAAACAGGGTAGATCTGCGGGTCGTGGTGGATGAACGCGATTGTTTGCGCGCCGATCTCATCGAGCTGGACGTTCATCCACCGCCGCCGGTCGATCTCGAGCCGTTGGATGATCCCGAGCCGCGCGCGACAATCATTCCTTTCCCGGCGAGGAACGGGCCTGCGCGCACGCCTGTGGTTTCACCGAAGATCGCGCGGCTGATGCGCGCGCCGCGCCGGCCCGGGCTCGGACGCTCCGGTTCAAGCCTGATGGGAGGGTCCGGCGAAGAGGCTGCGGAGGCGAATAATCGGGCGAGCTAGGCGCTATCCTCGGCGGGTGCGGCGAACCTTGCTGATCGGGGCTTTTGCGCTGTTGCTCGTGCTGGGTAGCCATGTCTGAGCCTGCAAGCGATCTCACGGGGGAACAGGTCCAATCGGGGGCCAGCTCACCCACGTTGGTGGTCGAGCGGTTTTTGGAGCTGCTCCGCTTGGGGGATGTCGATGGGGCGGTGGAGCTCTTGGCGGTGGACGTGGAGTACAAGAATGTGGGGCTGCCCACGGTGCGCGGACGTGAGCGCACTCGCCGGCTCTTTCGCGCCACGCTTGGCCGACCCGGCGCCGGGTTCGAGGTCTACGTGCACGCTATCTCAACGGATGGGGGAACGGTTCTGACCGAGCGCACCGACGTCCTGACCTTTGGTCGGCTGCGCGTCCAATTCTGGGTCTGCGGCCGCTTCGACGTTCACGACGGGCAGATCGTGCTCTGGCGCGACTACTTCGACCAAATGAACATCGCCGCGGCGACCATTCGCGGCCTGCTCGGGACCGCCTTCCCCGCGTTGCGCGCGAAGCCACCCTCAACAGCCTGAGCCGGCAAGCATCGCGCCTACTGGTATGCCTTCAACGCCACTACGCGGGTATCGGCAACGGCTCTTCGGTGAAGCATTGAGTTACTCAATAATGCGGATTGAGAGCTCGCGGCCGCGGCGGCCGCCTACTGAGGAGGAACGATGAGCAAGCTGAGGTGTCATGTCGCGATCTCGCTGGACGGGTGCGTGGCCGGCCCGAACCAGAGCGAGCAGAACCCGCTCGGCGAGGGCGGCGAGCAGCTTCATGGTTGGATGGTTTCGCTGGCCGCTTGGCGTCAAGCACACGGTCACGAGGGCGGCGAGGTGAACGAGAGCACCTCGATCGTGCAGGAAGCAAGCGAGAACATCGGCGCCGGCGTCATGGGCCGCAACATGTTCGGGCCCGTAGGCGGCGGGGACTGGGCGGATGGGCAGTGGAAGGGCTGGTGGGGAGAGGACCCTCCGTACCACAACGACGTGTTTGTCCTCACGCATCACCCGCGGGATCCGCTGGAGATGGAGGGAGGCACGACGTTCCACTTCGTCACCGATGGGATCGAGCTGGCGCTGGAGCGGGCGAAGGAGTCCGCGGGCGGTCAGGACGTCCGGCTCTGGGGCGGCGCTCAGGTAATCAACCAGTATCTGGCAGCGGGACTGCTGGACGAGCTCGAGCTCCACGTCGTGCCAATACTGCTCGGTGACGGTGCTCGTCTCTTCCAGGACCTAGGGGCTGCTGAGGTGCAACTCGAACAGGTCCGGGCAGTCCAGGCGGCGGGTGTCGCACACCTCAAGTACAGGATGATGAGATGAACAGGTCGTCGATCGCCGGTGAGCGCGTGTGAATCCGCCCAGGTGCTCTCAGGCCGCGCTGGCGGCCTGCGACTCGCGCACCAGCTGCTCGGCTTCTGGGATCCGCACGCGCTTGCAGCCGCAGGCTGACAACGCTTAGTTCTTTTCTCGCAAAATCCAGGAAGTCCGAGGGCCGGGCACTTGTCTTCGCGGGCGGAGGTACTATGTTGCTCCTCGACGCGGAACCGAGTCGCAAAGAGCGAGGCCACCGAGGTGTGAGGCCCTGCCACCCAAACTGAAAGGCTTTCGGGCCGGAAGGAGAGGGTTCCTCAAGCGGCGCGGGACCGCGTCGTTTTCGTTCCCACAGGGCCGGAGCTGGCGATGAGCTCGATCCTCAACCTAGACGACTTCCGAGCGCTGGAGCCGTTCTTTCGCATCATTGAGGATGCACTCGCCGGGCTTGCCGACGGGAAGCACTTCTTTGACCTGCTCGCCGAGGACATCGTCACGGACCCCTGCTCACATTCTAACCCGTGAATCAGGATGTGTTGGTGGGAGAGGGGAAGGGGAGAGGGAGAGGAGATAAGAGAGATAGAACGAGACGGACCGGCTGATCAATCCGGATTTGGGGCTTGGACCGCGACACGTATGCGCGGCGTGTACGTCGCGCTCGGCGGTTCGGCTTCGCCGAGCCCCGCGCCGGCGCTCGAGGCCGCTACCACGGCAGCTACCGCTTCAACGTGTTCGTCGGCCCCGGTGCAGTTGCAAGGGCTTTTATCATTCGATATCTTTCCATCCCTTATTGGCGGACTGGGGGGCGCGGTGAAGCTACGTATACGGATAGGCTTGATCGTTGTTGCTGCCTCACTCAGCTGCGCGCCGAGCGCTCTCGCTGCGAGCACCGGGCAGATCTCCGGCAGGGTGACCAATACGTCATCCGCACCGATCGACGGGATCGAAGTCTGTGCGTTTGGGGCGGGCGCCGAAGAATCCAGCGCTGAAAGCTACGGGTGCGCCACGACGAGCTCGAGTGGCGAATACACGATCACAGGGTTGGCGAGTGGCCAATACGATGTTGAATTCATCTCACCCGCGGAAAGCGAACCTGGCTACATCACACAGTATTACGAAGGCACGGCTTCCTTCGAAGATGCAAAAGCGGTGCGGGTCAACGCGCTTGCTACCACGTCGGGGATCAATGCCGCGCTCGAAGAAGGCGGACGGATCACCGGCGAAGTGACGCGTACCTCGGGTGGGTTGGGTGGGGCTCCGATCGAAGGCATCGAGGTGTGTGCTTCCGCGGTGCACGCCGAAGGCTACGGATGCGCGAAAACCAAATCAAATGGCATATACACCATTACCGGACTTGGAAGTGGCAACTATAATGTCGAATTCTCCTCCCCCTTTGAAAGTGGACTCGACTTCGTATCTCAGTACTGGGAATACACGCACTCCCGCTCGGAAGCAAAAGAAGTCTCGGTCACGGCGCCAAGCATCACGCAGAACATTGACGGGAAACTCGAAGAAGGTGGACGTATCGAGGGCAAGGTGACGGATGCCTCAACGGGTGCGGCGCTGGCGGAAGTCTTTGTCTGCGCCAGCGCGGGGAGTGGAGTGGGTTTGCTGGGAGAATGCGCGCTTACGGGCGCGGGCGGGGAATATACGATCTCAGGGCTGGCCAGCGGTAACTACAAGGTCGTGTTCGACGCAGGCAAGAATTACGTCATCCAATACTACAACGGCAAGGCCTCAGTCACGGAAACGGAAGCTGTACCTGTCACCGCGCCTGCTACCAAGTCGGGGATCGATGCCGCGATGCAGCTGGTCGGCACGGCGCCCGCGAACACCACACCACCGGTGGTCTCTGGGACCCCCGCGATCGGCAGCGCTCTGCTGTGTGCGCCGGGCCTGTGGGCGGGTAAGCCGGCGCCGACGTTCAGCTACCAATGGCTGCGTGGCGGCGCCCCGATCGCCGGCGCGAACGCGACCAGCTATACGGTGCAGAGCGCCGACGCCGGCAACAGCATCTCCTGCCAGGTCACCGCGAAGAACAGCAAGGGCGAAAAGAGCGCGAGGAGCGCCGGCGTGGCGATCCCCGTCTTGCCTGGCATTCCCCCTGCGCCGCCGGCCCCAAAGCCACTGATCACGATCATGGGGTCGAAGGTCCTCGTGTCGGGCAAGTCGGCGATCGTGCACATCACTTGTAGCGACGCGGCCTGTGCCGGGTCGGCTCAGTTGACCTTGCAGATCGTGGTCAAGCGCCGCAAGGGCAAGAAGACGGTCTCGCGCAAGCAGACGCTGGTTCTCGCGAAGGGCTCCTACTCGCTCGCGGCGGGCAAGGGCGGGACGGTCGTCCTGCGCCTAACCGCCGTGGGCAAGCAGCGGCTCGCTCACGTCAAGCACCATCCACTCGCCGTCAGGCTCAGCGTTTCCGTCAATCGCGGAAAGACGACCGTCGAGTCGGTGCGGATCAGTTGAGCTCGAGGGCGGCTCGCGCGTTGTGCGTGCTCGTAGCGAGCTGCTTGCTGTTGGCGCCCACGGCGATGGCCGGCGCGGCGCGAGGTCATCGCGGCCGGCATGCGCATCGAGATCGCGCTCATGTGGCAATTGTCAACGGAACTGAAATCTCGGTTGGGCAGGCGCCGTGGCAGGTGGCCGTCACGGCGCGGCACCCGAGCTCTGATACGGAGACCGTATGTAGTGGGTCGATCCTCGACCTCTCACATGTTCTAACGGCGGCTCACTGTGTCTTTGGCTCCGGCACCAACCAACTGACGCCGGCCGAAGACTTCACCGTCTACGCGGGGACCTCCGATATTGACAAGCTCGAAGGGGAACGGCGTGCGGTCACGGCGGTTGCTCCGCATCCTTACTATGTCAACTATCCAGAAGGCGCAGAAGCAAACGCAGATGACGTTGCCATCTTGACGCTCGAAGAACCGCTGACGATTGGGCCCAGTATAAGCCCGCTCGCACTGGCTCCCGGAGGGTCCACGCCGGCGGAAGGGACGGCCGTCGACTTCACGGGCTTTGGGGAGGAGAGTCCGGGCCAGGAACTGAACGGCAAGCTCTACACGCTCGGTATGACGATAGTCAACAACCCGGCGTGCGCGACTCAAATCGGCGCGGGCAGCGCGCTGTTTCTCTGCGCGAGCTTCTCCGTCGGGGTCGCCGTGCGATGGCGACAGCGGCAGCGGCTTGACGATGCCCGGGTCCTCACCAACGCTGGTCGGGGTCAACGACGATGGTCTGATCGTCAAAGGGCAAAAATGCAGCCCGGGCTCTCTGCATTTGCTCGCGAACGTCACCGCGCCCGAGATCCAGGACTTTCTCCAGGGTGACCCAGCACCGCCGCGGGCGCCGCGCGGAGGGGGCGCGAGCTGCACAGCGACCAACCCGGCCGTCGGGGGCTCGATGACCTGCCAGGCTGGCAACTGGAGCAACGCTCCGAGCTTCACCTACACGTTCACTGACAGCTCGAGCGGACAGGTGCTGCAGTCGGGCGCCTCCTCTGAATACACGTTCTCCGCGGCGGTCCAGGGGAGCGCGGTTTTCATGAGACTGCAGGCCACCAATGCGGGCGGCACCGGTATTGATCAAACTTCGCCCACGGCTTCGATAATGCCCGCTGCGCCAGCCGAACTCGAACTGCCGCCGGTGCCGACAGGCCATGTGTCGCTCGCCAGTGCGAGCATCGCGGTCCAGAGCGACGGGGAGGCGGCGATCAAGCTCACCTGCAAGGGCACGGGCACGTGTCGCGGCAGGCTGACCCTGACCGTCAGGACGCAGGGCATGTTCGAGACGCGAGGGAGGAGCGGAAAAGGCGGGACGAGGCGCTTCAAGATGACGACGATCGGGACGGCCAGCTTTTCCATCGCACCTGGTAAGACCGTGACGACCAAATTGAAGCTCAACGGGACCGGCCGGGTGTTACTCAGCGCCGATCATGAGCGGTTGAGCGCGACTCTGACGATTCTGAAGTCCTCGCCAGCTCCGGCGCAGACACACACCGACAGCGTCCATCTCACGCAGCGAGGCGTTCGATAAAGACGTAGCTGCGCAGGCGAGTGAGTCAGCGCAAGAGAGCCATCCCAAGCGCGGCCTAGATTGCTCGGAGTGGGGGAGCGATCAACGAACGGAGGCCATCCATGTCTAGCATTACGATCAACCGTGTTGTGCTGATCGGACATCTGACCCGGGATCCTGAGATGCGCCCGCTGCCTTCGGGCGCGAGCGTGTGTGGGCTGCGGATTGTCTGTGATTCCGCGCATCGCGACGCCGATGGTGGCTCGCAAGATAAGCCCAAATACTTCGACGTGGACGTGTTCGGCACCCCGGGGGAGAACGCGAAGAAGTACCTGCGCAAGGGCAGTGGTGTGGGCGTTGACGGACGGCTGGACTGGCGCGAGTGGGAGAGCACCGACGAGCAGAAACGCGAATCGGTGAGCATCACTGCCGAGAAGGTGTTGTATCTGGACAGTCCCGGTGATGGACGGAACGCCGGAACCGGCGCTGGGGGCTCACAAGACGAAATCGATGAGACAGCCGCCAGCGAGCTCGTTGGAGTTGGTGCGGGCGGCGACGAGGAGGATCTCGGTTTCTAGTTTGCCTCGAGCTCTGCGTAGGCATGAAGCCCTCTACGGTTCTCCAGCCAGGTACGAGAGAGACCTCTACCTATAATCCATTTTCGGCCTGCATCGCGTACTTATGCTCAATTCATTAGACGCTCTAAGCGTGGACCGCGTACAGCTGCCAGGTGTCGGGAACGCCTTTCAGCGTGTGCGTGCCGCGATCGCTGAACTCGATCCCCGACCCGGCCACCAGATCCTTCACGGTCCTGGACACAACCAGCTCGCGGGCACCCGCGTGAGCGCTGACGCGGGCAGCGATGTGGACGGCGATGCCGCCGATGTCCTCTCCCATCATCTCGCACTCACCAGTATGCAGACCGGCGCGAACGCTGATCCCCAACGGCTCAGACGATTGCAGGATCGCCTGAGCACAGTTGATCGCACGGCCCGGACCATCGAACGTCGCGAGGAACCCATCGCCGGTGGACTTCACCTCGCGGCCGTTGAAATGGGCGAGGTCGTCACGTACCGCTCGCTGGTGTCGCTCGAGCACCTCCCGCCAGCGCTTGTCGCCAAGCTCCACGGCTGTTCGTGTGGAATCGACGATGTCGGTAAAGAGCACCGTCGCGAGCATGCGGTCGCTCACGGGCACGGCGCGAGCTCCCGGTGAGGAACTCCTGTACTTCACCCAACCACTCGTCACGGCTCTCATACCAGAGTGGATGGTCATCGCCCTCGAACTCGACCATCCGGGCGTTCGGCAGGTGCTCGGCCAGCCAGCGTCCGTGGCGGACGTTGACCAGACGGTCACGGGTGCTATGCAGGACGAGCGCCGGCACGTGGACGCTTCCCACCACCGCACGCACATCGATATCGAGGAACATCTGCCCAAGCGCGATCATCATCCCGGGGCTTGCTGTCGAGCGTTCGATGCGACCCCAATACGCGCGTGCCTGTGGGTTGTCAGCCTGGCTGGGCGCGGAGACCTCGATGATGGATCCGTCACCCCAGTGAGGCGCGATCAGCTCCGCCACCGACTCGGTCAGAGCCTCAACCGGGGTTCCCCACGGATAGTCCTCGGCGTAGGTCGACCGCGCCATCCCGCCAGTGCAAACCAGGGCCCGGACCCGTGCCGGATAGGTCGCAGCAAACAGGATGCACATCGGGACGCCCTCGGAGATCCCCAGGAGCGCCGCGCGCTCGCAGCCGGCGGCATCCATCACCGCGCGGACGTCGTCCATGCGCTGCTCCAGGGTGGGGACATCAACTACCGGATCCGACAAACCAGAGCCACGGCGATCGAAGGTGATGACGCGGGCGAAAGATGCGAGACCTTCCAGGAACCGCGCCGACGGCTCGTACTCCCAGGCCAGCTCAACATGGGTGGTGAAGCCCGGCACCAGCACCAGGTCGAGGTCGCCCTCGCCAAAGACCTGGTAGGCGATGTGGACCTCTCCGCTTTTCGCGTATTTGGTTTCAGGTCGCCTGATCGGTGTGCTGTGGGCGTGTATCAGTCCAGCTCCTCCGTTGGGTGCGAAGTGTCTCACCAACGGGGACTCGGGGTCGGTCACGCTACGGTTCAGCGTCGCGCGGTAGACGAGCGCGAGCTCGTCAGGTCGCGGCGTCGATCGGGGGCAGTGTGGCGTGGTAGAGGATGTAGTCGCCGTCGAGCTGGGTGACGCGGACGAACCCGGCGCGGGTGACGATCTTCATCGGCCAGCAACCGGGATGCCACGGCACGATTCACGGCCACGTGATCTTCGGAAGTCAGCCCGATGCACTCTCGGGACCGACCTACGACGAGACGACGATCGGGCGCTTCTCCTTCACGCTGCCGTAGCTGTCACAAACGCGCGTGTCGTGCAAAGTGTAGGGGGACTGCCGAAGCAGGTGTCATCTGCGGACGGCACTGATCAACGAGACCGCCCGAATTCTTAGTTACGAATGCCGGGTGTGGCAGCTTGGACTACGCGGCGTCCGAGCTCGGACACCTGCTCGTCGGTGAGGTGCTCGACGGCGAGGCCCGCCTGCTGTAGCTCGTGACGGACATTCACGGTGGTCAAGATGGTGTCGATCGCCGTTCCCAGTTTGGTCAGCGTGTGGCTGACGAGCGGGTCATCGAGCGAGGTCGTTCCGTCCTTTGCGGGCTTCAGCAGCCATGTGCGCAGCGCCTCTGCCTCGCTCAGGGCGAGATCGAGAGTGATCGTGCGCTCCTGCTCGCCCTCGCCGACGGGCTCACTGGTCTGCTGCGCGACTGCTTTATTGCCATTGGTGCTCAGGTTTGTGGTGCTCATGGGTAACCCTTATATCGACGATCGCAAGGTAATACTTGAGTAGCTAGCTGGACCTCCAATCAAGACCTCGCGCCCAGGCGGCGAAGCTGGTCCACGGAACCTCTGGGTATCTCTCTCGTAGCGCCGGTACGTCAATCCCATAGCCCTCGCTTGCGAGGAACTCATACATCGAGGCCAGGTCTGCGCTGCGCTCGCGGATCTCAGTGATCGGCACATACACGTAGCGGGCTCCCAGGGCAGTGGCCATTTCATGTGGCTTGGGAGCATCGCCTGCGACCTCGATGCGGGTGTGGAGATGCTCCTCTCTGCGATTCAGTACAGCCGCGACAAGAGCGCCGAGGTCAGCGAGCGCCACCTGATGCAGCGGCTTCTCCGCGGGTAGCGCGATGGGAAGCTCGCCGGCACGGATCGACTCCCGTGAGGAGAGGACGTTCTCATAGAAGTAGCTGGGCGCGATCACCGTCCACGGGATCGCCGTCTCACTCAGCTGCTTCTCGACGCGTGCCTTGCTTTGAAAATGCGGGACCGGAGCACGCTCTGAGGCAGCGACCGAGGCCAAGATCAGCCACTTGAGCCCAACCCTGCCGGCCGCGTGGATGATGCTCTCGCCTTGGCGTTGCTCGTCCTCGGCACCCTGCCCGAACGGTGTGGTGACCGCATACACCGCCCCGACCTCACTAAACGCTCGTACCAGCGAGTCCTCGTCGAGCAGATCACCCGCCACCAACTTTGCGCCAGCCTCGGCGAGCGCCTGCGCGCGGGCCGTATTCGGGTCACGTACCAGTGCATGGACAGTGAACTTGCGGGCAAGCAACGCGTGCGCGACCGCACCGCCATGTGTGCCCGTCGCTCCGAGTACCAGGACCGGATCACCCGGGCTGTGCTCTCTATTCATCGTGATTTGCGATGAGCCGACGCCGGGTCCTGACGGCAAGTGAGTGATGGACGAGCCTCGGTCTGCCCGGGAGCAGGGTTTGGTCGAGTCGATCGATCACAGTCGTCTCGGCGGGATACATCCGGGCGTGCTGGCGCTCGTGTTCGGCCCAGGAGCCGACGATGAAAGTCTCGAGCAACTCGTATTGATCCTCCGCCTGGTGATATAGACGCCAGGAGCCCGCGCCGGTACGTCGCCTCAGTCGCCGTAGCTCCCCCGCAAGCGCCAGGAAATCGTCGAAGCTCTCGGGCCGAACGGCCCATGTGACGCTCACCATGACTGGACCGGCCTCAAGGTTCTCCACTTCTGGCAGTGCCCACGGCTCCGCCGCATGCACTTCGGCGGATACCGCTCGTGGCAGTTCCAAGCGCCAGGTCAAAAGCGATCCCACGAGTAAACAAGCCGATATCGCCAGGAACGCATCTGAGACGCTGCTCGCCTGTGCCACTGTGCCGAACGCCAGGCCGCCGATGGCGTTTGAGCCCTGGAAGGCGACCAGGTAGTAGGACATGCCTCGTGCCTTCACCCAGGGCGGCATCTGCGTCTGGTAGGCCGCGGCCAGCAGCCCTATGCCGCTGATCCAAGCCGCACCCGAGGCGACAAGCGCCCCAGCGTCGAGGAGCACGCTGTCCGAGTAGGCCAGCACGATCGCCGTTGCGGCGATCGTAACGGCGGCCGACGAATACAGCACGCGGGGTGTGACGCGCTTACGCAGCGCCGGTCCGAACGTCGCGGAGCCGAGGGCCCCAACTCCCACACAACCGAGCAGCAGGCCGTAGCCGACCGACCCTAGGCCCAGCTTGTGGCGAGCCACCAACGGCAGTAGCGCCCAGATCGCCCCGGCAGGAAAGATGAACACAGTCGCGCGAGCGATCAGCGCCAGCAGCGTGGGTGAGTTCGCAACGAAACGTCCACCGGCGCGGGCGGCGTCCAGCGCATGCTCGACCGGGAGGGTGACTGCTCGTTTCGGGACAGCGGTGATTGCCACAGCCGCCAGCACAGCTACAAACGACACAGCATTGACCGCGAAAAGTGCCGCCGCGCTTGTCGCCGCCAGCAGCAGACCACCAAGAGCTGGGCCGATCGCGCGCGCGAGGTTCTGGTTGACAGACCCCAGCGCGATCGCATCCGAGCGATTCGCCGCCGAGACCAACTCTGGTTGAAGTGTCTGCCACGTCGGAGCGCTCGCCGCTGTGCCGCAACCGATCACGAACAGCAGCCCAAGCAGGATCGCCGGCGTGAGCGCGCTCGCCAGCGACAGCACAGCGAGTGCCGCGGCCGCGAGCAGCATCAGCACTTGCGTGGCGAGGATCAATCGCTTGCGGTCCGCTAGGTCGCCGAGCGCCCCGGCCGGCACAGCCAGCAGCAAAACAGGGATGCTCGCGGCCGCCGAGATGGCGCTGACTAGCAGAGCGGATGTCGTCAGCGAGAGCATCACCCACTGAGCGGCGACGGTCTGCATCCACGAGCCGATATTGCTGACGAACTGCGCCGACCACAACCTCCTGAAGTCCGGCTCGCGCATCGGCGCCCAACCTGACCCCGACGATCGAGGCTCGGACAACGATGAGCTACGCGCGTTCATGGGCGGCAAGTTACCCAACCGAGTGAACGAGGCTACGGATGCGGCCGCGGACTGACCCCGATACCTGGCCGCCGTTTGTAAGTGCGCCCGGCAAGATTCGAACTTGCGACCTCTCGCTCCGGAGGCGAGCGCTCTATCCACTGAGCTACGGGCGCCGGTGCCGCTACCGTAGCGAACCATGGATCTATCCCTGTTCTTCGTCGGCACCGGCGGCTCGGTGCCCAGCCCGCGGCGCGGGCTGCCCGCTCTGCTGGTGCGCCGTGGTGGCGATCGCCTGCTCTTCGACTGCGGCGAAGGCACGCAGCGCCAGCTCGTGCGCTCCGTCGGGCTGACGGACGTCGATTGCGTGTTCATCACGCACTTTCACGCCGACCATTGGTTGGGCCTGCCGGGCATGCTGAAGTCCTTTGCGCTGCGCGAACGCGATCAGCCGCTGACCGTATATGGGCCGCGCGGGCTGAAGGAGCTAATGGGGGAGATGCGCGTCGTCTACGGCCGCATGCCCTACGAGCTGAGCTTCGTCGAGCTCGATCCTGCCCAGACGGTCGACCGCGACGGCTATGCGATCACCGCCATCCCCGTGCGTCACCGCGGCGAGGCATGCTTCGGATATGCGCTCGTCGAGGAGCCTCGCCCCGGGCAGCTCGACGCGCAGCTGGCGGAGCAGCTGGGCGTGCGCCCCGGACCCGACTTCGGTCGGCTGCAACGCGGTGAGACCGTGAACGGCGTACAGCCCGCGCAAGTGATGGGAGCGACGCGAGAGGGACGCAAGCTCGTGCTCTCCGGCGACACCGCGCCCTGCGAGGCACTCGCGCTCGCCGCCCATCAGGCCGATTTGCTCGTGCACGAGGCGACGTTCGCCGAGGAGGAGGCCGAGCGCGCGCGCCAGACCGCCCACAGCACCGCGCCTCAGGCGGCGCGACTGGCGAGCGACGCGCGGGTGCGCATGCTCGCGCTCACCCACCTGTCAAACCGCTATGCCGGCCGCGAGCTGCGCGAGCAGGCCCGTGCCGTGTTCCCGGCAACCGAGGTGCCGCGCGACTTCGACACGATTGAGGTGCCCTTCCCCGAGCGCGGCGCCGCCGAGCTGATCCGCTGGTCTGAGCGCCAGGCACGCGAGCGGACATCCGAGGCAGCGAAGCCCGCCGCGCCCGAGGCTGTCGCGGCACGCTGATACAGTCCAGAAAACCTCCTTTAACCCGGTCCCGAGAGGCCAGGAAGGAAACTGATGGACTCGAGCGAGAAGGTCGTCCTCCAAGCGGAGGATGTGCGTAGGGCGCTGGTGCGCGTCGCACACGAGATCGTCGAGCGCAACCCTCGGCCCCCGGCTCCCGTGCTGATCGGTATCCACCGCCGCGGCGCGTTTCTCGCGCAGCGGCTGAGAGCGCAGCTCGAAGAGCTGCTCGGCGCGGAGGTCCCGCTCGGAGATCTCGACATCGGCTTCTACCGCGACGATCTCCAGCGCAGGCCCGATGCCCCGATCGTGCATGCCTCCCACATCGATTTCGACGTTGCCGGGCGCACGGTGGTGATCGTCGACGACGTGATGTTCACTGGCCGTACTGCTCGCGCCGCGATCGAGGCGCTGTTCGACTACGGTCGTCCCGCTCGCGTGCAGCTGGCGGTGCTCGCCGATCGAGGGCACCGCGAGCTGCCAATTCGCCCGGATTACGTCGGCAAGAACCTGCCGACCTCGCGCGCCGAGCATGTCCACGTGCGCGTCTCAGAGCTCGACGGTGTCGACGAGGTCGCGATCGAGGCTGCCACGGTGCAGGCGACGGCATGAATCATCTGCTGTCGATCGAGGATCTCGACCGCGAGGAAATCGAGCGGATCGTCGAGCAGGCCCGGCGCTTCGCCGAGGTCTCCGACCGCGAGATCAAGAAGGTCCCGGCGCTGCGCGGGCGGATGGTGCTGAACCTCTTCTATGAGGCCTCGACGCGCACGCGCAGCTCGTTCGAGCTGGCCGCCAAGCGGCTCTCAGCCGACGTGGTGAACTTCGCCGCGAGCGGATCGAGCGTCGAGAAGGGCGAGTCGCTGAAGGACACGGTGCTGACGCTGAGCGCGCACAAGCCCGACGCGATCGTGCTGCGCACCCCATGGGCGGGCGCCGCCGAGCTGGTCTCGAAATGGTGCGCCGCCGCGATCGTCAACGCCGGCGACGGCAAGCACGAGCACCCGACCCAGGCCTTGCTCGATGTCTACACGCTGCGCCAGCGCCTCGGTGGGATCGACGGCGCGTCGATCTGGATCGTCGGAGATGTCGCCCACTCGCGGGTCGCGCGCTCGAACATCATCGCCTTTCAGCGGATGGGCGCGAAGGTCACGGTCGCCGGCCCCCCGACGCTGATCCCGCGCGGGATCGAGGCGCTCGGTTGCGAGGTGCGCTTCACGCTCGACGAGCTCGACTCGGCGGACGTCGTGTATGCGCTGCGGATGCAGCGCGAGCGGATGAGCGAGAGCTTCCTGCCGTCGCTGCGCGAGTACGCCACCTGGTATCAGATCAACGGACGGCGCTTGGGTCCGCGTCAGGTGCTGATGCACCCCGGCCCGGTCAATCGCGGCGTGGAGCTTCTCCGGCGAGGTCGTCGACTCCCCGCAAGCTGTCATCACCGCGCAGGTCGAGGCCGGTGTGGTCGTGCGCATGGCGGTCCTCTACGAGCTGCTCGCCGGCGCGCGCCAGCCCCAGCCGGACCCTGACCGCCCCGAGAACGTCAAGCAGCTCGCGTGATGGCTTCCGACCCGCTCGTCCAGGGACCCACGGTCCCCGCCAATCTCCTGCTCTCCCAGGCGCACGTCATCGACCCGCGCGCGGGCATCGACGCCCTGCACGACGTTCGCGTGCGCGACGGGGAGATCGCCGAGCTGGCGGCGCCCGGCACGCTCGATCCAGTAGCGGACGAGGAAACGATCGAAGCGAAGGGGCGCACATTGCTGCCGGCGTTCTTCGACCCGCATGTGCACCTGCGCACGCCCGGGCAGGAGCACAAGGAGGATCTGGAGACCGGGACTCGCGCCGCCGCCGCCGGTGGATTCGGCGGGGCGATTGCCATGCCGAACACCGATCCGGTGCTCGACTCGGCCCCGCTGCTGCGCTCGCTACGCGACGCGGCGGCCCGCGAAGCGCGCATCCCCATCGGTTTTCTGCCGGCGATCACACGTGGACTGAACGGCGAGGAGCTGACCGAGATGGCCGAGCTGCGCGAGGCGGGCGCGCTCGGCTTCACCGACGACGGCCGGCCCGTTCAGAGCGCGGGGATGTTGCGCAAGGCGCTGCAGTACCAGCGCCTGTGTGGGGGGGTGCTCACGTTGCACGAGGAGGACGTCTCTCTCTCCAGTGCTGGCGCGATGTATGAGGGAGCGGTCAGCGCCGCGCTGGGCCTCGGCGGGATTCCGAGTGTGAGCGAGTCGACGATGGTGGCGCGCGACGCCGCGCTTGCCGGATATGAGGACGCGCGCGTGCACTTCCAGCATCTGAGCTGCGCGGCCTCGGTGCAGGCGGTGGCGTGGGCCAAGGCTCAGGGTTGGAAGGTCAGCGCCGAGGTCACTCCCCACCATCTGCTGCTCACCGAGGAGGATGTGCGCGGAATGGATACGCGCATGAAGATGAACCCGCCGCTGGCCAGTGAGGACGATCGCCAAGCGCTGATCGAGGGCTTGCGCGACGGGACGATCGATTGTGTGGCCACCGATCACGCGCCGCACGCGCGCGAGGAGAAGGAGGTCCCGTTCGAGCAGGCGCCGATGGGCACGACCGGCTTGGAGACGGCGTTCGCGGCGTTGTATACCGGACTGGTGCTGACCGGCGCGCTCGAGTTGGGGCTGCTCGTGCAACGGATGACCGCCGGGGCCGCCTTGTTCGACCTGCCGACGCCAGGAATTGCGCTGGGCGAGCCGGCCAACCTGACGCTGATCGATCTGAACGCCGAGTGGGTCGCCGGGGAGCACGGCTGGGAGAGTCGCTCGGAGAACTGCTGTTTCGCCGGGCGCAGGTTGCACGGCCGCGTGCTGTTGACGTTGGCCGCCGGCGCGGTTGTCTATCGCGAGCGGGCGTTCTCAGTGGTGGCGGCTTAGTGAGCCTGCTCGACCGCAATCGAGCGGCGCTCGTCGTCGTTGATGTGCAGGAGGGGTTCAGGCCGTATGAGTCCTTCGCCGGTGTCGCGCAGGCGTGCGCGAAGCTCGTGCGGGCGGCGCGGATCCTCGACGTGCCGCGCGTGGTCAGCGAGCAGTACCCGAAGGGCCTCGGCCACACCGCGCCGGAGGTCGGATTGGAGGACGAGTTGACGATCGAGAAGACCGTGTTCTCGGCTGCCCGTGCGGACGGATTCGATCTGGGCGGGCGCTCCCAGGCGATCGTCTGCGGGATCGAGACACACGTCTGCGTCAGCCAGACCGTCCACGATCTGCTCGAGCGCGGGATCGAGGTGCATGTTCCGGCTGACGCGGTCGGCTCGCGGCACGTAATCGACTACGAGCGCGGGCTGGAGCGGCTACAACGCGCGGGCGCCGTCGTGACGACGGTCGAGGCGGCGCTGTTCGAGCTGCTGGAGCGCGCGGGTACCCCCGAGTTCAAAGCTGTGCAGAAACTAATCATCTGATGACCGACGCGACGGCCTACGTGCTGCTGGAGGACGGCACGCGCTTTGACGGCGAGACGTGCGCCGCGGACGGTTATGCGGTCGGCGAGGTGGTCTTCACCACCGGCATGTCCGGCTACCAGGAATCGATGACCGACCCGTCGTTCGCGGGACAGCTGATCGCGTTCACCTACCCCCACATCGGCAACTACGGGGCCAGCGAGCAGGCGATGGAGTCAGAGCGGGCATGGGCGCGAGCGGCGATCATGCGCGAGGCGTGCAACCTGGAGCAGGCGCCGACTGCCGAGCGTGGTTGGCTGGATTGGCTGCGCGACTGCGGCGTGCCGGCGATCAGCGGCGTCGACACGCGCGCGTTGGTTAAGCACATCCGCGAAGCCGGTTCGATGCGGGGGGGAGTGTTCACGAGTGAGATTGCCGAGAGTGAGGCGAAAGACCTGATCGAGGCCGAGCCGCCGATGGCTGGTCAAGATCTGATCGGTCTCGTGACCCCGACCGAGGTGACTCCGCACGGTACGGGCGACGGGCCGAGGATCGCCGTGATCGACACGGGGATCAAGGCCTCGATGGTGCGCGAGCTGCTGGCGCGCGGGGCACGCGTGACGCGCTACCCGTGCACCACCTCCGCGCAGGATCTGCTCGCCGACGACCCGGATGCGATCTTCCTCGCCAACGGTCCGGGCGACCCGGCCGCGCTTGGCTACATCGTGGACACCGTCAGGGAGCTGGTGGGAAAGAAGCCCGTGTGGGGGATCTGCCTCGGGCACCAGCTGCTCTGCCGCGCCCTCGGCCTGCAGACGTTCAAGCTGCCCTTCGGCCACCGCGGCGCGAACCACCCGGTCAAGGATCTGCAGTCCGGGCGCGTCGAGATCACCTCTCAGAATCACGGCTTCGCGGTGCTCGGGCCGAGTGGTGCGCGCACCATCGAGAGCTCGCGGCCGGTGCGCTGGCACACCGACTTCGGTGCGGCCCAGCTCTCACACGTGAACCTCTACGACCACACCGTCGAGGGCTTCGAGTTGCTCGACGTCCAGGGCGGCGCGGTGCAGTACCACCCCGAGGCGGGGCCGGGCCCGCATGACAGCCTGTATCTATTCGACCGCTTCCTCGATCGCATCGCCGAGGTCGCCTGAGCGATGCCCAGGCGCAAGGACATCCACAAGATCCTGATCCTCGGCTCGGGTCCGATCGTGATCGGGCAGGCCGCGGAGTTCGACTACTCCGGCGTGCAGGCGTGCAAGGTACTGCGCGAGGAGGGCTATGAGGTCGTCCTGGTCAACTCCAACCCGGCGACGATCATGACCGATCCGGAGTTCGCCGACGCGACCTACATCGAGCCGCTGCTGCCGGGTCCGGTGGCGCAGGTGATCGAGCGCGAGCGCCCCGACGCGCTGCTGCCGACGCTCGGCGGGCAGACCGCCCTGAACCTGGCCACGGCGCTGCACGCGGATGGGACGCTGGAGCGCTACGGGGTGGAGCTGATCGGGGCTAACTACGAGGCGATCGCCTGCGCCGAGGACCGCGAGCGCTTCGGCGAGGCGATGGAGAAGGCCGGGTTGCGGATGCCGAAGAGCGCGATCGCGACGACCGTCGCTCAGGCCGAGGCGGCGCTCGGGGAGCTGGGCCTGCCGTGCATCGTGCGCCCGGCCTTCACGCTCGGCGGCCGCGGCGGGGGAATCGCGCGTACCGAGCTGGAGCTGACGGCGCTGGCGGCGCGCGGGATCGAGGCCTCGCCGATCGGGCAGGTACTGCTCGACCAATCCGTGATCGGCTGGGGCGAGTTCGAGCTGGAGGTCATGCGTGACGGCGCGGACAACGTGGTGATCGTCTGCTCGATCGAGAACATCGACCCGATGGGTGTGCACACGGGCGACTCGGTTACGGTCGCGCCCCAGCAGACGTTGACCGACAGCCTCTACCAGCGCTTGCGTGACCAGGCGATCGCGGTGATCCGGGCGGTCGGAGTGGAGACGGGCGGATCGAACGTCCAGTTCGCGGTCAACGCGGAGACCGAGGAGATCCTCGTGATCGAGATGAACCCGCGTGTGTCTCGTTCCTCTGCCCTCGCGTCGAAGGCGACGGGCTTTCCGATCGCGAAGATCGCCGCCCGCTTGGCTGTTGGCTACCAGCTGGATGAGATCGACAACGACATCACCGGCGTCACCCCGGCGTGCTTCGAGCCGACTATCGACTACGTCGTCGTCAAGTGGCCGCGCTTCGCGTTCGAGAAGTTCCCCGGCAGCGATCCGACGTTGACGACGCACATGAAGTCGGTGGGCGAGGTGATGGCGATCGGCCGCACCTTCGGCCAGGCCTTTGGCAAGGCGCTGCGCTCGCGCGAGCTGGACAAGCCGCCATCTTTGGGAGAGGTCTCTGATGAAAGTCTGCTCGAGGGGCTGAAAACGCCGGGACCAGAGCGCTACGAGGCGATCCTCGAGTTGCTCGGACGCGGTACGACGAGTATTCAGGAAATCCAGCAAGCCACCTCGATCGACCTCTGGTTCCTGCACGAGCTGCAGACGTTGGCGCTCGATCCACGGGCGCCGTTTGCGGGCGAGCGGTCGTTCCGCTCTGTCGACACGTGCGCGGCTGAGTTCCCGGCACGCACCCCTTACTACTACTCCGGTTGGGATAGAGCCGCAGCCCACTCGCCCGACGAGGTGAGCCGCTCCGAGCGCCAGTCGGTCGTGATCCTCGGCTCGGGGCCTAACCGGATCGGGCAGGGGATCGAGTTCGACTACTGCTGTGTGCACGCGGCAATGACCGTGCGCGAGTCCGGCCGCGATGCGGTGATGATCAACTGCAACCCGGAGACGGTCTCGACCGACTACGACACCTCCGACCGTCTGTACTTCGAGCCGTTGACGTTAGAGGACGTGCTCGCGGTCGTGCAAGCCGAGAAACCGACCGGCGTGATCGTGCAGTTCGGCGGGCAGACTCCGCTGAAGCTGGCTGCGGGATTGGTCGGAGAGGGTGTGTTGCTGCTGGGCACGAGTGTGGACGCGATCGACTTGGCCGAGGACCGCGGACGCTTCGGCGCGCTGCTGGCAGAGCTCGGCTTACAGGCGCCGCCATACGCGACGGCTCGCTCGGTGGATGAGGCGTTGACCCAGGCCGAGGAGGTCGGCTTCCCGCTGCTCGTGCGCCCCTCCTACGTGCTCGGTGGCAGGGCGATGGAGATCGTCTACTCGCGGGAGGGCCTGCTCGACTATCTGAGCCGTGAGCCGCCCCCGGATCCGGACCCCGCCGCCCGCGAGGCGGCCGGCGACGATTCCTCTTCCCGACCCTCTCCGAGCATCTTCCTCGATCGTTTCTTGGAGAACGCGATCGAGGTCGATGTCGACGCGCTGTGCGATGGCGAGACCGTCTGGATCGGCGGGATCATGCAGCACGTCGAGGAGGCTGGCGTGCATTCGGGCGACAGCGCGTGTGTGCTGCCGCCGCACTCGCTTGGCGAGGAGATGCTCGAGCAGATCAGGGCGGCCACTCGTGAGATCGCGCTGGCGATCGGGGTGGTCGGGCTGATGAACGTCCAGTACGCGGTGTACACGGGGCAGCTGTTTGTGATCGAGGCCAATCCGCGGGCGTCGCGCACGGTGCCGTTCGTCTCCAAGGCGGTTGGCGTGCCACTGGCGAAGATGGCCTGTCGGATCATGCTGGGTGAGCGGATCGCGGACTTGGGTCTCCCGGCGGGTAGGGAGGGGCTGGGCTATGGCGACCACGTCTCGGTCAAGGAGGCGGTCCTGCCTTTCGACCGCTTCGAGGGCTCAGACGCGGTGCTCGGCCCGGAGATGCGCTCGACCGGCGAGGTGATGGGGATCGCGCGCGACTTTCCGACCGCGTTCGCCAAGGCCCAAGCCGCCGCCGGCGTGCCGCTGCCGCACGAGGGCACGGCCTTCATCACGGTCACCGACTCCGACAAGGCGGGCGCGTTCGCGGTCGCCCAGATCCTGCACGACAACGGCTTTCGGATCGTCGCGACGCGTGGTACGGCGGAGGCGATCGCCCGGATGGGCGTGCCCGTCGAGCGCCTGAACAAGCTCGGCGAGGGCTCCCCGCACGTCCTCGATTGGATCGAGCGGGGGGACGTGGATCTCGTGGTCAATACGCCGACGGGCGTCGGTGCACGGACCGACGGCTGGGAGATCAGGCGTGCCGCGGTGATGCATGGGATTCCCTGCTTGACAACCCTCTCAGCTGGGGTCAGCGCGGCACGCGCGATCGCACGTGCGCGCCAGGACGGGGAGCCAGAGGTGCTCTGCCTGCAGGAACTGCACGGGGTCAGGACTGCATGAGCGAGGCGCCCTTCGGTCGCAGGCTGTTGAAGGTCACCGGGATGGACGAGCTGGGCGCCTACCGCATGCTGCGCGTCACCGACCCCGAGGGATCAAATCCCGCCCCGGGCCAGTTCGCCATGCTGGCGACGGCGGAGCACTGGGGCGGAGGGGAGGACGAGCGGCCATATCTCCCGCGCGCATTCTCGATCGCCCGTTGGCGAGACGGAGAGGCTCACTATCTGCTGGAGGACGTGGGGCCTGGCACACAGCGACTGTGCGAGCTGCGCGCGGGAGAAGACGTGTGGGCGCTTGGCCCATTGGGGCAGGGCTTCACGGCGCCGCGGGACGGCCGGCGGGCGCTGTTGGTTGGAGGCGGCGTGGGCATCGCGCCGCTCGTGATCTTGCAGGACGAGCTGGAGAGCGCGACCGACCTAAATCGTGCCCCGGCCGACTCGATGGAGGCAGCGACGGTGTCTGCGGTAACGGTGCTGCTCGGCTTTCGCGATGGCCTCCGGGCGCAGGGCGCGACGCTCCTGCGAGGCGCCCGTGTTGCCACGGACGATGGCGCGGTCGGCCACCACGGCCTTGTGACAGATCTGCTCGCCCAAGAGCTGGAGCAGGATGCGCACACCACCGTGTATTCGTGCGGACCGTCGCCGATGCTGGAGGCCGTCAGATCTATCTGCGCGACACGGGGGATACCCGCACAGCTCGCTCTGGAGGCGGGCATGGCTTGCGGATTCGGCGCGTGTTACGGGTGCGTCGTGCCACGGCGTGGCGGCGGTTATCTGAGGGTCTGTGTCGATGGCCCGGTGATCGACGCGGCTGAGCTGGACCAGGTCGAGGCTCACGCTGGTGCCCCGGCATGAGCGTCGAGTTCTGTGGGCTCACGCTGGCGCACCCCGTGATCAACGGCTCCGGCACGTTTGACGCGCTCGCGGCGCGTCGAGCCTTCGGGGCGGCGCTGGACGCCGAGTTCCCGTTCTCGGCTTATGTCTCGAAGACGATCACGTTGCAGCCCCGTCCCGGCAATCCGCCGCCGCGGCTGTGGGAGGCGCCGGGCGGGCTTGTGAACTCGATCGGACTGCCGAACAAGGGCTTGGCTGGTTATCTGGCGGAGGACCTGCCCGAGCTGGCAACTTTGCCGGTTCCGTTGATCACAAATGTGATGGGCTCGACCGCGGCGGAGATTGCCGAGCTCCTGGAGGCCTGTGACACGCGCTCGGAGATCGCTGCGATCGAGCTCAATGTGTCCTGCCCAAACGTGAAGACAGGGCTGGATATCGGCGCCGATCCCCAGCAGCTGGAGGAGGTGCTGCGAGCGGTGCGCCCGCGCACCGGCAAGCCGCTGATCGTGAAGCTGACGCCGAACGCGGCGGATGTGGCCGCCTGCGCACAGGCGGCGCAGGCAGGCGGCGCGGATGCCGTGTCGCTGATCAACACGCTGCGGGCGCTGGCGCTCACGCCACGATCCCCGGGCGCTCCGTCCGCGCCCCGCTTGCACCGGCCGTGGTTGGGCGGGGGCACCGGTGGCCTGTCGGGTCCCGCGATTCGCACGGTCGCGCTCGCCCAGGTGGCAGCCGTCAGCGAGCGCGTGGAGCTTCCCGTGATCGGCATGGGTGGGGTGAGCAGCGCAGCCCACGCACGCAATCTGCTCGATGTCGGGGCGACGCTTGTGGCGGTCGGGACCGAGAGCTTCAGAGACCCGATCACCGGAGCGAGAATCGCCCGTGAGCTGGGGTTGATTGGCCAGAATAACGCCGGCTAAAAACCCCTGCAAAGAAGCCGCGCGACCATCCACAAGCCTCGACATGCCTGTAGCTCAAGTTGAGGTATAGCTGAATTAGCTCGTTTTGCCTTGATCGCCCGCCGTCGGTGTGTAGACTCGCCGCCCATGGCGACGGGGACCGAGATGGCGGGGGAGACGACCTCCATGACGCATGCGATCGCACCGGAGCGATCTCTGAACCAGCGGATGGACGCGCTGGCTAGGGCCAATCAGATTCGCACGCGGCGAGCCCAGCTCAAGCGGGATCTGAAGTCGGGTCGCTTGTCGATTCAGTCGCTCCTGCAAAGCCCACCTGAGTACGTCGAGACGGCCAAGGTCTTCGACATGCTGCTGGCTGTGCCCAAGTACGGCAGGGTCAAGGTGAACAAGATCCTCGCCCACTGCCGGATCTCTCCGAGCAAGACGATCGGCGGCCTCTCCGAGCGCCAACGAAGCGAGCTCGTCTCGCTGCTGCGTCGCTGAGCGTCCTTTCGCGCGTTCCCCGCTCCTGGCGGCTCTACGTTCCCCCGCTCCCGTCTCTAGGGTCCTGCCCGTGGCGCGCGTATTCGTTATCACTGGACCCTCTGGCGTCGGCAAGGGGACTCTCATCAGGGGACTGATGGAGCGACTGCCCGAGCTGGAGCTGTCTGTCTCCGCCACCACGCGTGCGCCCCGTCCGGGTGAGCGAGATGGCGTCGACTACCACTTCCTCACGCGCGAGGAGTTCGAGCGCCGGGTGCGGGCGGGGGAGTTCGTCGAGCATGCCGACTATGCCGGTCGCAGCTACGGGACGCTGCGCTCAGAGCTCGAGGAGCGGGTGCGGGCGGGCGCTCCGGTGGTGTTGGAGATCGAGGTCCAGGGCGCTCGCCAGGTGCGCGCCTCGGTGCCGGACGCGGTTCAGGTGTTCATCGCGCCACCCTCGTTGGATGCACTGCGCACACGCTTGATCGGACGGGGAACGGATGATCCCGAGGGTGTGGAGCGCCGGCTGCGCGTCGCCGCGGACGAGCTCACGGCTCAGCCCGAGTTCGCGCATGTGGTTCTCAACGACAGGCTGCAGGACGCGCTCGAGCAGCTGACTGAGATCGTGCGCGAGGCCCTGAATGGGAGGGGGGAGGCCGGGAGGGGGGCCGGGTGGGTGGGCTCCAATCCCGCTGCCACTACACTGGGTGCTCAACCAAGAAAGGCTCAGACCAAGTGATCTCCCCCCGTATCGATCGTCTGCTCGAGAACGTCGACTCCAATTATGCAAGCGTGCTCGTGGCCGCCAAGCGCGCCCGGCAGATCAACAGCTACTACCACAACCTCGGCGAGGGAACCTTCGATGAGTTCCCACCCCCGATGGTCGAAACGGTCTCCAAGAACTACCTCACGATCGCCCTCGAGGAGGTAGCTTCGGGGAAGATCAAGTACCACTACCGCTAGGCGCCGACTGCTAGGACGCCGCCGCTCGCAGCTTGCCATTTCCAGCCGCGTCCTCGGCCGCAATGCTTCGGCCGCAGCTTGCCAGTTCCCGCCGCGCCCTCTAAAACCAAGCCATGTCCCGAATCCTGCTCGGCGTCAGCGGCGGTATCGCCGCGTATAAGTCGCTCGAGCTGGTGCGCTTGGCCACGGCGGCGGGGCACTCCATGCGTGTCGTGCAGACGCCCGCGAGCCTGCGCTTCGTCGGTGCGGCCTCATTCGAGGCGCTCACCGGCGCGCCGGTGCTGAGCAGCGAGTTCGAGCGCGATCCCGCGCGCGGCGCCTTCCCTGACCAGCAACCCCCGGCGCACGAGCCGCTTAGCCACTTGGAGCTGGTGGGCAACGCGGATCTCTTCCTCGTCGCTCCCGCCTCGGCGAACACGCTCGCCAAGCTCGCCCACGGCCTGGCCGACAATCTGCTGAGCAGTTGTGCGCTGGCTGCCACCTGCCCGCTTCTCGTGGCGCCGGCGATGAACAACCACATGTATGAGAGCGAGGCCACCCAGGCCAACCTGCGGACCCTGCGCGATCGTGGTGTGGTGATCATCGAGCCGGGCGTCGGCCGCTTGGCCTCGAAGGGAGAGGAGGGAGTGGGCCGCTTGGCAGAGCCCGCACGGCTGTTGGAAACGTGCGAGCGGGTACTCGCTGGCCGATCGCACGATGACACCGACGAACACTCATCCGCGGCGACGACGAACAGTTGGCAGGGGCTGAAAGTGTTGGTTACCGCCGGGGGCACGCGCGAGCCGATCGACAGCGTGCGCTTCGTCGGCAACAGCTCTTCGGGACGTATGGGCCTCGCGCTCGCGCAGGCCGCGCACGCGCGCGGGGCAGAGGTGACGCTCCTCGCGGCGAACGTCGCGCTGCCGATTCCTGCGGGCATCGCCCGTCGCGCCGTCGGCACCGCGGCCGAGCTCGAGCAGGCCTGCGCTGAGGAGTTTCCTGAGTGTGACGTACTGCTGATGGCGGCGGCGGTAGCCGACTTCAGGCCCGCCGCGCCGGAGAGCGGCAAGATCAAGAAGTCCGGCCGCGAGAACCTCGAGCTCGAGCTGGAGGCGACGACGGATGTGCTGGCGGCGCTGGCCGCCCATCGCCACGACGGGCAGATACTCGTGGGCTTCGCCGCCGAGCACGGTGAGCAGGGCATCGAGGACGGCCTCCAGAAGCTGACGCGTAAGGGCCTCGACGCGATCGTCGTCAACGACATCTCGCGCGAGGACATCGGCTTCGATGCCGAGTCCAACGAGGTCACGATCCTGGCTGTGGACCGTGAGCGGCGGGAGATCCTCCAGCATGTGCCGCGTGCTCCCAAGAAGGAGGTCGCGGAGGCTATCCTGAACGCTGTAGAGCGTTTACGCAGCCGCCCCGATGCTATGCTCGATTGAGAGCTTTCGTGCCAGCGTGCAGACGCTGGTAGTCGTACCGAGAGTGGGCGCCCGCCCGCTTTTTTTGCGTAAGGAGTGAGTTGATGACCCCGCTACAAACAGATATCGAGAGGCGTCTCGCCCAGAGCGAGCCTGATGTCGAGGTGCTGCTCGCCGAGGTTCTCGGCGGCAAGTGCCTGCGTGTGTTCATCGATCATCCCGACGGCGTGAGCCTTGCGCTCTGTGAGCGGGTCACCGCGTTGCTCAGCGAGGAGCGTGAGCGCTACTCGCTGGAGGTCTCTTCGCCCGGCGCCGAGCGTCCGCTGTCAAAGCCCGCCCACTTCCGCCGCTTCGTCGGCCGCCGCGCGCGGGTACGTACTCGCCATCCGCGTCCGGTCGGCCACCCGGCCGATCAGCGATCGGCCGGCACGAGACCCACGAGCAGCTTCACCGGCGAGCTGGTGGGAGCCTCTGAGGATGAGATAACGCTGGCCGCCGATGGGGGCATCATCGCGATTCCCTACTCGGAGATCCGTCGTTCGAACCTGGTCGAGGAGTAGCCATGTCACGCGAAATCCTGGAAGCCATGCACGCGCTGGCGCGCGAGAAGGGGATCGAGCCTGAGAAGCTGATGATCGCGCTCGAGGATGCCCTGCTCTCGGCTTACAAGAAGCAGCCTGGGTCGGCCAAGTACGCACGCGTCGAGATGGACCGCGAGACGGCCGACTTTCGCGTCATCGAATTGATCATTCCTGAACGCCTGGAGGCGCACCTGATCGTCGAGACGATCGACGAGGAAACCACTGTCGATCCCGAGACGGGCGAGATGCGTGAGCCCGAGGAACCTGAAATCGACCCGAAGAAGTTCGAGGAATACCGCGATCAGATCGACGAACGCGACGTCACCCCCGACGACTTCGGCCGGATCGCCGCGCAGACCGCCAAGCAGGTGATCCTGCAGCGCATCCGCGAGGCTGAGCGGGACATGATGTTCGAGGAGTACCGCGACCGCGTTGGCGAGCTGATCACCGGCATCGTCCAGCAGTCCGACTCCCGCTACACGCTCGTGCAGCTGCGCGAACGCGTCGAGGCGCTGCTCCCCAAGTCTGAGCAGGTCGAGGGCGAGCGCTATGACCACTCCCAGCGGATCAAGGCCGTGATCAAGGAGGTCTCCCCGTCGACGAAGGGCCCCTCGATCATCGTCTCCCGGCGCGACCCTGAGCTGATCAAGAAGCTCTTCGAGCTGGAGGTTCCGGAGATCGCCGACGGCCTCGTGGAAATCGCCAACGTCGCCCGTGAGCCCGGCTACCGCTCAAAGATCGCCGTCGTCTCCAACACCGACGGCGTCGACCCGGTCGGCGCCTGCGTCGGCCCACGCGGCTCGCGCGTGCGAATGGTCGTAAGCGAGCTGCGCGGCGAGAAGATCGACATCATCCCCTTCAACGACGAGCCCGCGCGATTCGTCGCCAAGGCGCTTTCTCCGGCGCGCGTGCGCGAGGTGCTCGTCGACGACGAGGCCAAGCAGGCGACCGTGATCGTGCCCGACGATCAGCTTTCGCTGGCCATCGGCCGCGAGGGCCAGAACGCGCGGCTGGCGGCGCGCTTGACCGGCTGGCGCGTGGATATCCGCTCAGAGAGCGAGTTCGCCGCTGAGGAGGCCGAGCACGGCTATGAGGAGGAGGAGGTCCAGGGCCGCTGTGCCGCGATCCTCTCCAACGGACGGCGTTGTCCAAACGCGTCCTGCCCAACTCACGCTACTGCGGACTGGAAAGTCACCAAGCGCTGGCGAACATCGACAGCGATCAGATAGCCGATCTGACTCCCGGCGGGGACGAGGGCTCCACCGAGACAGTGCAGGCGCCCGTCGCGCAAGCAGAGACAACGCAAGCGGAGCCAACCGCCGACGCGCCTCCGAGCGATCAAGATTCCACGACGCCTGAGGAGCAGCCGCCCGCAGCGCAAGCAACCGCCGAGGAGCAGACACCATAGGGGCGCACGTGCCCCAGCGCCGTTGCGTTGGGTGCGGGCGTGTCGCACCGAAGTCTGAGCTGGTGCGACTGGCGGTGAGCGATCAGAGATCAGCCGGCGAGAGCGATCCTCGCTCCAGGCTTGCGGTACTCGACAGGACCGGCACGATCCCAGGCAGAGGGGCTTATCTCTGTCGCGATGACGTCTCCGGTGCACCCTCGACTGGCTGCGCTGCTCTTAGCACTCAACGCCGAGGTCTTGCCCGAGCGCTGCGTTGCTCGGTGGAGATCAGCCCTGAGCTCGTAGAATTGGTGAGCCGATGACCAAGAAGCGTGTGCATGAGATCGCCAAGGAGCAAGGTCTCTCCAGCAAGGAACTTCTGGAGAGACTGAAAGCCGCGGGTGTGGAGGCCAAGGCGGCGGCATCCTCGGTCGATGAGGCGCTGGCCCTGAAGGCGCTGGGCTCCGGTGGCGCTGCAAGCAACGGTGCGCCCGCGACCCCAAAGGCAAATGCGAAGGGCCCGACCGCGACTGCGACCGTTGCGCCGCCTGCCGCGCCGCCAGCGAAAGGTACGTCCGCGCCGCCCGCCGCTGAGCCTGCCGATGCGGCCCCAGCCCCTGATCTTGCAGCGGGCGCCGCCGAGTCGGAGTCCTCACAGGCAGCCGCTGGCGAGCGCGTGCGTCCGACGCGTGACTCGCGCACCGGCGAGCGAACCCCAGGTGGCGTTGGGCCGGGCGGGCGCAGGCGCGTGGTGATCGACTCTCAGGCATCCCGTCGCCAGCAGGGAGGCCCGGCCAATCAGCCTCAGCGGCGTCCGCGCCGTGGGCGCCGCCGGCGTGGCACCTATGACGACACGATCGCTCCGATCGACGCGGCGGCGATGGAGGCAACCGATGAGATCCGCGTCAACTCGGGCTCTACGGTGAAGGATGTCGCCGAGTATCTCGGCGTGCCGGTGCCCGAGGTGATCAAGAAGCTGATGATGCTCGGCGAGATGGCGACGCTCACACAGACGCTGTCCGACGATGCGATCCAGGTGCTGGCCGACGAGTTCGACAAGAAGATCGAGATCGTCCACGCCGCCGACGACGTCGAGGTCGAGCCGGTCTTCCAGGACATCGAGGAGGACATGGTCGAGCGTCCCCCGGTGGTCACGATCATGGGGCACGTCGATCACGGGAAGACCTCGCTGCTGGACGCGATCCGCGAGACCGAGGTGGCTGCCGGCGAGGCGGGTGGCATTACCCAGCACATCGGCGCCTACCAGGTCCACCACGGCGGCAAGGTGGTCACCTTCCTGGACACGCCGGGCCATGAGGCGTTCACCGCGATGCGCGCCCGTGGCGCACGCGTGACCGACGTGGTGGTGATCGTGGTCGCGGCCGACGACGGCGTCAAGCCCCAGACGGAGGAGGCAATCGATCACGCCCGCGCCGCGGAAGTGCCGATCGTGGTGGCGGTGAACAAGATCGACAAGGAGGGCGCCCAGCCCGAGCGGGTGCGCACCGAGATGACCCAGCACGGGCTGCAGCCCGCGGAGTGGGGGGGCGAGATCGAGTTCGTGGACGTCAGCGCGAAGACTCGCGAGGGCTTGGATTCCCTGCTCGACACGATCCAGGTGGTGACCGACCTGGAGGAGCTGAAGGCCAACAGCGACACTGAGGCCTCGGGTACCGTCATCGAGTCAAAGCTCGACCCCGGCCGGGGTCCCGTGGTCAGCGTCCTGATCCAGCGCGGGACGTTGCGCGTGGGCGACGCGCTCGTCGCCGGCGCGCACTTCGGACGGGTCCGCGCGATGCATGACTTCATCGGTGCGCGTGTCAAGGGAGCGACGCCGGGCCAGCCGGTGGAGGTGCTCGGTTTCGATGGCGTGCCGGAGGCGGGAGAACTCGTGCGCGTGGTCGATAACGAGCGTCGCGCGCGTCAGCTTGCCGGTGAGCGCGCAAACCGCCTGAAGACCGAGGCGCTGGCGCGGCGCTCGGGTCGGAAGATGTCCTTGGAGGACGTTTTCAAGCTTGCTCAGGAGGGCCAGGTCAAGGAGCTCAGCCTGGTCGTCAAGGCCGACGTCGCCGGCTCGCTCGAGGCGATCGAGGACGAGATCGCAAAGCTTCCCCAAGGCGAGGTCAAGGTCAACATCATCCATCGCGGCGTCGGTGGAATCAACGAGTCCGATGCGATGCTCGCCGCTGCCTCCAACGGGGTGATCCTGGCATTCAATGTGCGTCCGGTTGGCGATGCTCGCCAGGTAGCCGATCGTGAGGGAGTCGAGATCCGCTCCTACTCGGTGATCTACAAGGCGATCGAGGAGCTGCGCGCCGCTATGCAGGGGATGCTCGAGCCCGCCGAGGTGGAGAGCGCGCTGGGCCAGGCCGAGGTGCGCCAGCTGTTCCGTGCATCGAAGATCGGGACGATCGCCGGTTCGCATGTGAGCGAGGGCAAGATCACTCGTGGCGCGAAGGTGCGGGTGGTGCGCGAGGGCACGGTGATCTACGACACGACGATCTCGAGCCTACGCCGCTTCAACGAGGACGTGCGCGAGGTGGCGGCCGGCTTTGAGTGCGGCATCCTGCTGACGAACTTCCAAGACCTGCGCGAGGGTGACCTCCTGGAGACATACGAGACGCGCCAAGTGGAGCGCGAGCTCAGCCTGAACGGGTCCCGGTAGGATGAGTTCGGGACGTATGCGCCGCGTCGATGAGGCGATTCGCCAGGTGATCGGCGATGCGGTGGCCGGTGAGATGAAGGACCCTCGTGTGGGATTTGTGACCGTGACAGATGTCAGAACAAGCGCCGACCTGCGCCACGCTCGCGTCTACGTGAGCGTGCTCGGCGACGCCGAGCAACGCGAGGCCACGATGGCGGGGTTGCGCAGCGCGCACGGCTTCCTCCAGGGCAAGGTGGCCTCAGAATTGCACCTGAAGCGCACCCCGGCGCTCGAGTTGTTCTACGACGACACGACCGATCGCGCTCTACGCGTCGATGAACTGATCGAGGAGATCGGCGGCGGCCAGGGATGAGCGAGGCGGAGAGCACAGTGCTCACGCGCGAGCGGGTGCTCGAGCGGATCCGCGAGGACTCCCGCTTCGTGCTCGCTGCGCACGAGCGTCCCGACGGCGACGCGCTGGGCTCGCTGGTCGGGATGCACGGTCTGCTGAGTGCGCTGGGCAAGGACTCTTTGATGTTCATCGCGCCTGATGACCTGCCACTACCTTTGGAGTACCGCTTCTTCGCGCCGGAGGGCATGATCCAGACAGCTCCTGCGGATGTCGCCGAGCGCACGGTCGTGTTCCTGGATTGCGGCAACATCGATCGCAACTCGGCGAGCGTGCTGCACGACGGCAAGCACCTGCTGAACATCGATCATCATCACGACAACACTCGCTTCGGCACGCTTGATCATGTTGTGCCCGGCGCCTCGTGCACGGCGGAGATCATCTGGGATCTGATGCGCGGCTTGGATGTGCGCCCGACGCCGGCGGTGGCACAGGCGCTGTATGTCGGGCTGATCACCGACACCGGGCGCTTCATGTACGAGAACACCGGGCCGCGTGCGCACGAGATGGCCGCTGATCTGATCGGGGCGGGCGTCGATGTGCAGGCCGTGTACAGGCAGGCTGTACGAGGAGATGCCAGAGGGCAAGCTGTGCGCTGCTCGCGCTGGCGCTCGGCCAGGTGCGCCGTTTTGACGCCGGTGAGCTGACGCTCGCGGCGCTGAGCGCCGAGGACTTCGGCAAGGCCGATGCCGAGGAGAGCTACTCGGAGGGCATCATCGACCATCTGCGGGCGGTGCAGGGCACGAAGCTCGCGGCGTTGGTGCGCGAGCTGACCAGCGGGGAGCGCAAGGGCCAGCACAAGGTCTCGTTGCGCGCGACCGACGACGACGTGGACGTGTCGGTGATCGCACGCGCCCAGGGGGGCGGAGGGCACCGGCGCGCGGCGGGCTTCTCCACGACGCTCGAGCTCGACGAGCTGATCGCGTTTCTGCGACGCGAGCTCGCCGTCGCAGCTGCACGCCACCCCGGACGGCCACGCGACCGCGACGCTCGCCTGAACTCCACCGGCAAACCGGTGGACGGGATTCTGCTGATCGACAAGCCAGCTGGGATGACCTCGCACGACGTGGTCGCGGCGGTGCGGCGCGCGCTGGGCGGGGTCAAGACGGGGCACGCGGGCACGCTCGACCCGTTTGCGACCGGCCTGCTGATCGTGCTGGTGGGCAAGGCGACGAAAGCCCAGCGTCAGATGATGGAGCTGCGCAAGCGCTACGAGACGGTGGCGCGGTCTGGGAGCGGTGTCGAGCACGGGGGACACGGAGGGGGAGATCACCGAGACGGGGCGCCTGCCGGCAGATCCGCCGGCTGCTGCCGACGGGCGAGATCAGACAGCGCCCGCCGCGGTACTCGGCCGTCAAGATCGGTGGCGAGCGTGCCTACCAGCGTGCTCGGCGCGGCGAGCAGTTCGAGATGCCCGAGCGGATCGTGACCGTGTACCGCTTCGAGCAGCTGTGGCGGGATGAGAATCCCGCCCACCCGCGCGCGGGCTACGAGATCGAATGCTCGGCTGGCACGTACGTGCGCTCGCTGATCGCCGATCTGAACGACGCCTACTGCCTGGAGCTCAGACGCACCGCGATCGGACCCTTCGACGTACGCGACGCGGTCGCCCCGCCGCGCCGGGGAGAGCCGTGGCCCGAGCCACCGCTGATCCCGCTTGACCACGCGCTGGCGAGGCTACCCAAATAGGCTTGCGATCGTGAAGATCACGCGTCTGGGAGATGTCGAGCAGCGAACAGATGGGCGTAGCGTGGCGGTGGGCACCTTCGACGGCGTGCACCTCGGCCACAGGAAGGTGATCGAGGGCTCTGACAGCGTGCTCACGTTCGATCCCCATCCGGTCTCGGTGGTCGCCCCCCAGCACACCCCGAAGCTGCTGACGCCGCTGACGCGAAAGGCCGAGCTGATCGAGTCGCTGGGCGTGCGGGAGCTGATCGTGATTCCCGTTCGACGCGGACTTCGCCTCGAAGACGGCCGATCGAGTTCGTGCGACGACGTGCTCGTGGGCGCGCTCGGTGCCACGAGGGTGGCGATCGGCGAGAACTTCCGCTTCGGTCACAAGGCACAGGGCGACCCGCGGCTGCTCGCGGCGGATGAGCGCTTTGCGACCGTCGTGCACCCGCTGCTTGGAGGTGGACGGGGAGATCGTCTCCTCCAGCCACATCCGCGGCCTGGTGCTCGCCGGCGAGGTGGCCAGGCAGCGGACGCTCCTGGGCGCGCCCTTTCAGCTGCGCGGCGAGGTGGTGCACGGGGACGAGCGTGGCCGCGAGCTCGGCTTTCCCACCGCAAACCTGATTCCCGACGAGGCGCTCGTATGTCCCGGCCACGGCGTCTACGCGTGCCTTTCTTATGAGTGACCCCGCCCACCCACGCCCTGCGGCGGTGAGCATCGGCGTGCGCCCAACGTTTCAGACCGGTCAGCGGCGAGCTGATCGAGGCGTACATCCTCGACTTCGACGGCGATCTGTATGGGCGGGAGCTGCGCCTCGATTTCCTCGCGCGCTTGCGCGGCGAGCGCCGTTTCGAGACCGCGGAGGCGCTGATCGAGCAGATGCACAGCGACGTGGCAGCGCACGCGCGAGATCGCTCAAAAGCGCTTTAGGACCACGCTCAAAATCACCTCAAAGCACTTTCTAAGACGTTTGAAACCACGAGCCGTCTGCTACGGTGCCCGCTATGGCCGCGATAACAACAGAGCGCAAGCGTGAGATCGCCGTGAAGTTCGGCGTCGAACGAGCAGGACATGGGCTCCACCAAGGTCCAGGTCGCGCTGCTGACCGAGCGCATCAACCATCTGACCGAGCACCTGCGCGAGCAGTCCAAAGATCACCACTCGCGTCGTGGCCTGCTGATGCTGGTCGGTCGCCGTCGGCGCTTCCTCGACTACCTGCGCCGCCGCGACCTCGAGGGCTACCGTGCTCTCATCAAGGAGCTCGGCCTACGTAAGTAGCGCCGGGGCCTAGGCGATGAGCGTCATCGACTCCGGCACACCGGCTCCCAACTTCAAGCTCGCCACCGAGGATGGGGGCAGCTTTACTGGTAAGGATCTGAAGGGCGAGCGTACGCGTGCTCGTCTTTTACCCGTTTGCGTTCAGCCCAGTGTGCACCGACCAGTTGCAGCTGTATGAGGCGGCGCTCGGTGAGCTGACCGATGCAGGCGTGACGAAGTGCTATGGCGTCTCCTGCGACTCGAGCTGGTCACAGAAGGCATTCAGGGAGAAGCTCGGCGTGAGCATCGAGCAACTATCGGACTTCGAGCCCAAGGGCGCTACCTGCAAGGCATTCGGGGTGCTTCACGAAGGCGGCTTTCCCGAGCGCGCCCTGATCGCGATCGACGCCGAGGGGATCGTGCGCTGGAGCTATCAGGCACCGATGCCGGGTGAGCTGCCGAGCGTCGAGCTCCTGCGCGAGGGCGTGGGCATCGCCTTCGGCGCGCATGCCCTTCCTGCCTCAACCTTGCCCACTGCCAAGCGTCCGCTAAGCTCCGTCCGTTCGGAAAAGAGAAAAAGAAACGGACCGCCGACCGACGGGCGGAACATGAAAGGCAGTGAATATGAGTAGTGATGCTGTTACACGGGTTTCCGTGGAGATTGCCGGTAGCGAGATTTCCTTTGAGACCGGCAGGATGGCCAAGCAGGCCTCCGGTGCCGTCGTCGTCCGCCAGGGCGACACGATGGTCCTTTGTACCGCGGTGGCGGGCAGCCTCCGCGATGTCGACTTCCTCCCGCTGACGGTGGATGTCGAGGAGCGCATGTACGCCTCGGGGAAAATCCCCGGCTCGTTCTTCAAGCGTGAGGGCCGCCCGGGCGAGAAGGGCACGCTGACCGCGCGCATGATCGACCGCCCGATCCGCCCGCTGTTCCCCAAGGAATGGCGCTATGACACGCAGCTGGTGGCGATCCCGCTGTCGATCGATCACGTCCACCCGTACGACATCCTCGCGATGAACGGCGCCTCGACCGCGCTGATGATCTCCGACATCCCGCTCCCGACTCCGGTCGGCGCTGTTCGTATCGGCAAGATCGACGGCAACTTCGTCGTCAACCCGCAGGAGGCAGACCTGCTCCCCGACGCCGAGAACCCCACGGACCTCGACCTGATCGTCGCTGGCACCGAGGAGGCCATCCTGATGGTCGAGGCGGGCGCCAACGAGATCCCCGAGGCCGAGATCCTCGATGCGCTCGACATCGCCCACGCGGAGATCAAGAAGATCTGCGCGCTGCAACGCGAACTGGCCGACAAGGTCGGCAAGGAGAAGAAAGTCTTCGAGACGATCCAGGTCGATCCTCAGATCCTCGACGCGATCCGCGCCTCACACGGCTCGGCGCTCGAGGATGCCACGCAGGTCGAGGATAAGCTCGACCGCCAGGACGCGACCAAGGCCGTCGAGACGGCGATCCTCGAGCAGCACGCGACACCCGCACCCGAGGGTGCGTCCGAGGAGCAGCTGAAGGAGGCCAAGAAGCAGCGCGCGGCGGTGCAGATGGCCTTCGACAAGCTCGAGAAGTCGATCATCCGCGAGCGCATCGCTATCCACAAGAAGCGCCCGGACGGCCGTGGCGAGAACGAGATCCGCGACATCTCGATCGAGGTCGGCGTCACACCGCGCACACATGGCTCGGCGCTGTTCACGCGCGGGCAGACGCAGGCACTCAGCGTCGTGGCTATGGGCACGCTCAAGGAGGAGATGCGCCTCGACACGCTCGGCCTGGAGACGAAAAAGTACTACTGGCACCACTACAACTTCCCGCCCTTCTCGGTCGGGGAGGCTGGCCGTATGGGTGGCGTCAAGCGCCGCGACATCGGCCACGGCGCGCTCGCTGAGCGGGCACTGGCGCCGATGGTACCGTCGATCGAGGAGTTCCCCTACTCGATCCGCGTCGTCTCGGACATCCTCGAGTCAAACGGCTCCTCCTCGATGGCCTCGGTCTGCGGATCGTCGCTGTCTTTGATGGACGCGGGCGTGCCGATCAAGCGCCCCGTCGCCGGTATCGCGATGGGTCTGATCAAGGAGGGCGATGACTACATCGTCCTGACCGACATCGCCGGCGTCGAGGACCACCTCGGAGACATGGACTTCAAGGTGGCCGGCACCGAGCGCGGCATCACCGCGCTGCAGATGGACATCAAGATCACGGGCGTCACGTTCGACATCTTGCGTGACGCGCTTGCGCAGGCCAAAGAGGCCCGCACGTTCATCCTTGGCAAAGATGGTCGAGACGATTCAGGGTCCGCGCGCGGAGCTCAGCCAGTACGCGCCGCGGATCCAGACGATCCAGATCGACCCATCGCAGATCGGCCTGCTGATCGGCAAGGGCGGCGAAACGATCCGCGGTCTCGCGGAGGAGTTCGAGTCCCAGATCGACGTCAACGACGACGGTCAGGTGCTGATCTACTCCGCCAACGGCGAGTTGGGCGATGCCCTGCTCGAGCGGATCAGGATGATGATGAAGGAGGTCGAGGTCGGCGACGAGTACCTCGGCAAAGTCGTCAAGACGACGACCTTCGGCGCGTTCGTCGAGCTGGCGAAGGGCACTGACGGCCTGCTGCACATCTCCAACGTCTCGCCGGGCGAGCGCGTTGAGACCGTCGAGGACGTGCTCAACAAGGGCGATGAGATCAACGTGCGCGTGGTCGAGGTGGACCGTGAGCGCGGCCGCATCGGCCTGCGTCTGGCCGAGGACCCGGATGTCGCGGGCAAGTCAGCGCAGGAGCTGGCCGGCGTCGGTACCGGCGGCGGCGGAGGGGGAGGACGTCCTCCTCGCGACGGTGGTGGACGCAACGGCAGTCGCGACCGTGGTCGCAGCCGCGACGGTGAGCGCGGCTCGGGCCGGCCGCGTCATGGCGGTAGTGACCGTTCCTGAGACCGAGCACCGCATCACCACGCTGGACTCCGGCGTGCGAGTGGTCACCGAGCGCGTGCCTAGCGTGCGCTCGGTGGCGCTCGGCTTCTGGATCGGCACTGGCTCCGCGGCCGAGCAGGACAGCCAGGCAGGGATCTCGCATCTGCTGGAGCACATGCTGTTCCGTGGCACCGAGCGCTTTCGACTCGGAGGAGATCGACCAGATCTTCGACGCGATGGGCGCGGAGATCAACGCGGGCACCGACAGGGAGACGACCACCCTCTACACACGGGTGCTCGACCGCCACCTGGAGCGGGCCTTCGATGTGATGAGCGACATGCTCTGGCGCTCGCGTCTGGAGGAACTGGAGGCAGAGCGGGAGGTCGTGCTGGAGGAGATCGCGATGTACGAAGACGATCCTCAGGACAAGGTCTTCGATCTGCTCGGTGAGGCCGTCTTCGGTGAGCACCCGCTCGGGCGTGCCGTGATCGGGCGAGCAGAGGTCGTGCGCGCGGTCGATTGCGAGCAACTGCGGGCCTTTCACGCCGAGCGCTATGTGCCCGAGAACATCGTGATTGGCGCGGCGGGATCGGTCGATCACGACCGGCTCGTGGAGCTGGCGATCGCCGCCGGATGCGAGCGCGCTGGAGCGCACCCACCGCTGTCGGCGCCGGATGAGCCCGACTTCGAGCGGCGCGTGCGCTTCTTCGCGAAGGACACCGAGCAATACCATTTCTGCCTGGGTGGGCCCGGCCTGGCGCGCGAGGATGAGCGCCGCTTTGCGCTGCGGGTGCTCGAAGGGGTGCTTGGCGGAACATCCTCCTCGCGGCTCTTCCAAGAGGTGCGCGAGCGCCGGGGACTTGCCTACTCGGTGTTCTGCTTTTCGAGCCTCTACGCCCATACCGGCGAGGTGGGTCTGTATGTCGGCACGCGACCGGAGAATCTGGCTGAGGCGGTCCAGACGATCGCGAGCGAGCTGGAGCGCTTCGTCGAAGATCCCGCGAGCGCAGAGGAGCTGGACCGTTCGCGCGAGAACCTCAAGGGGCGGATGGTGCTCTCGCTGGAGTCCACGGGCGCTCGCATGAGTCGCCTGGGCATCTCGGTGCTGAACGGGTTGCCGATCCTCTCGGTGGACGAGGTGATCGAGCGCATCGACGCCGTCGATCTCACCGCCCTGAAACAGCTCGCCGGCGAGCTGTTCGTTGCCGATCGGCTGTCTGTCGCCTGTGTCGGTCCCGAGGAGGAGGCGTTCCGCGAGGCGCTCGCACCGCTGGAGGGAGTCGCGGCATGATCCGCGTGGCGGTCGCCGGCGCGGCTGGACGGATGGGTGAGACGGTCTGCGCGGCGGTGGAAGGCGCAGAGGACATGGAGCTCGTCGCCCGCGTCGATCCGTTGCTCGGAACCACACTCGAGGATGTTCTGCTGGGATCCGACCAGTCCACCCAAGCACCCGAGGTCGTCGTCGATTTCACCCAACCCGACACCGCGCTGAGCAACGCGTTGAGCTGTATGCGCGCCGGTGTTCACGTCGTGATCGGCACGACCGGCTTTGATCCGGCGCCGCTGCTAGCCGATCTTCGATCGGTGGCGCAGCCCGCGGATGGCAAGCCAAACGCGAACGTGCTGATCGCGCCGAATTTCGCGATCGGGGCGATCTTGATGATGCGTTTCGCCCAGGAGGCGGCAAAGCACATGGCCAAGGCCGAGATCATCGAGCTGCACCACGACCAGAAGCTCGATGCTCCCAGCGGCACGGCCGCACGCACGGCTAGGCTAATGGCCGAGGCGAGCGGGGGAGCGCCGCCTCCAATCCACTCGGTGCGTTTGCCGGGTCTGGTGGCTAACCAAGAGGTCATTTTTGGTGACATCGGCCAGACGCTGAGCATCCGCCACGACACGATCGGCCGCGAGTCATTCATGCCCGGGGTGCTGCTCGCCATTCGCCGCGTGGGCAGCCTGGAGCAGTCACCGCTCGTCGGCCTCGAGCACCTGTTGTTCTGAGGAGTGACTGGCGTGAGCATGAGATACTCCAGCCGATGAGTGCTCTGGGCACAATCTTGACGGCGATCGTCACTCCCTTCGATACCGAGGGGAAGGTCAACGAGGAATCCTTCGTGGCGCTGATGGCGCACCTGGCGGAGAACGGGTCCGACGGGTTCGTCGTGGCCGGGACGACGGGCGAGGCCTCGACGCTGACCGATGAGGAGCAGCTCGGGTTGATCGAGCTGGCCGTGCGGGAGCGTCCCGCGGGCACGACGATCATCGCGGGAACAGGCACGAATGACACTCGCCACGCAATCCACCTCACCGAACGCGCCACCGAGCTTGGCGTCGACGCGGTGCTCTCGGTGACGCCCTACTACAACAGGCCCAGTCCCCTCGGTCTCAAGCGTCATTACGAAGCGATCGCCAAGGCGACCGACAGGCCAATCCTGCTTTACAACATCCCGTCCAGAACGGGGACGAACATGCCCACGGACCTGCTCGAAGAGCTCGGGCAAATCGATGGCATCGCGGGCGTCAAGCAGTCCAACCCCGCGGAACTGCGACTGATCGACGGTCTCGACCTCTACACCGGCGACGATGGGACGTTCGCGCGCACGCTAGACATGGGTGGCGCTGGTGGGATCCTCGTCGCCAGCCACATCGTCGGTCTCGAGCAGCGGCGCATGGTCGACGAGCCTCAAAATCGCCAGGAGATCGACGCATCGTTGCAGGACGTCTATGCGACGCTGTTCCTCACGGCGAGCCCGACGTGCACGAAGGCCGCGCTGAACCTGCTCGGCCTCAACGCTGGCGGCGTGCGCCTGCCGATCGTGCAAGCCACCGACGAGGAGACTCGGCGCGGTCCGGACAATGTTGGAGCATCACGGTCTCCTATCGACCTCACCCGCCCGAGTACACGCGTGAGCTCTTCGCTGCGGGTCCTTCCCCTTGGTGGGTTGGGAGAGATCGGTAAGAACATGACGGTTGTCGAGCAGGATGGCCGTATCGTCGTGGTGGATGTCGGGCTGCGCTTCCCGACCCCGGAGATGGTCGGCATCGACCTCGTGCTGCCCGATTTCTCCTACCTGCGCGAGCGGGCGAAGGACATCGAGGCGATCGTGATCACCCACGGCCACGAGGATCATCTCGGCGCGTTGCCGTGGGTTCTGCGCGAGCTCGGCGCCGAGGGGCACCTGCCGCCCGTATACGGCGGCGCGCTGACGATCGCGATGGCGCGCTCGAAGCTCGACGAGCACAAGCTGCGCGATGTTTCGCTGAACGAGGTGGCGATCGCCGACACCGTCGAGCTGGGGCCGTTCTCGATGGAGATGGTGCACATGACGCATTCGATCCCCGACTCGAGCGCCGTCGCATTGGGTACCGAGCGCGGCACGGTGCTGATCACCGGTGACTACAAGTTCGATCAGACCCCGGTCGACGGCGCGCCGGCCGACGTCTCGCGATTGGCGGAGCTGGGGCGCGAGGGTGTGCTGCTGCTGTGCGGTGACTCCACGAACGTCGACAGGCCGGGGTTTTCGCCGTCGGAGTCCGTTGTCGGCCCACACTTGGAGGAGGTGTTCGCCCGCTGCGAGGGACGCATCGTGGTGACGAGCTTCGCCTCGAACATCCACCGCGTGCAGCAGGTGGTGGATGCCGCTGCCGCGCTCGACCGCAAGGTCGTGCTGGTCGGCCGCTCGATGCGCAAGAACGTCAAAATCGGCCGTTCGCTCGGGCATATCGAGGTGCCCGACGGGATGCTCGTGGGACCCCGCGAGATCGAGGACTTCCCCGACGACCGGATCGTGATCATCTCGACCGGCTCCCAGGGTGAGCCGCTTTCGGCGCTGCGCCGGATGGCCTACCGCGACCACCGTCAGGTTGAGCTGCGTCACGGTGACACGGTCGTGTTCTCAGCCACCCCGATCCCCGGGAACGAGCGCGCGGTGAACGAGACGATCGACCGGCTGTACCACATCGGCTGCGACGTGATCACCACCAGCGATGCGCCGGTGCACGCCTCTGGTCACGGTTACGCCGAGGAGGTCAAGCTGATGCTGAACCTCACCAAGCCGCGTTACGTGATGCCATTTCACGGCGACTTCAAGCGGCTGCGCTTGCACGCGCAGCTCGCCGAAGCGGTTGGTGTGCCGCCGGAGGACATCTTCCAGGGCGAGAACGGATTGCCGCTGGAGATCTCAGAGCGCGGCGCGCGCTTTGGCCAGCGCGAGCACGCGGGGATGATCTTCGTCGACGGTGTGGAGATCGGCGACATGGCCGATGTTGCGCTGCGTGACCGCAGGATGCTCTCGGCCGACGGGATCTTCATCGTGGTTGTGACGATCGCCGAGCAGGACGGCAGCTCGGTCGTCGACCCCGAGGTGATCTTCCGCGGTGTGCCATTCCTCGACCAAGCCGACGAGCTTTCAGATGGGATCAAGGCGACCGTCGATGCAACGCTCGAGCGCGCCGCGAAGGAGGAGATCCGCGAGGTGGATCTGCTCCAGGAGATGCTGCACGACGATCTGGCGAAGCTGGTCTACGACCGCCTCAAGCGGCGGCCGATGGTGCTGCCGGTCGTTGTCGAGGTTTGAGGCTCTCCGCCGCCGCCGGCAGGCGTACGACGAAGCGAGCGCCGTAGGGCGCCCCGTCACGCTCGCCCGTCGACTCGATCGCGACTGAGCCGCCGTGCGACTCGGCTACGGCACGGACGATCGCTAGACCCAGGCCGAAGGAGCCGCCGCGATCGCCGGCGCCCCGGACGAAACGCTCGAACAGGGTGTCGCGCAGGTGCTCGGGCACGCCGGGACCGTCATCCTCGACGACCAGGATCGCTTGACCCCCATCGCCGAGACTGCTCGATACCCGGATCTCGGTGCCGCTCGGGGTGTGGCGGAGCGCGTTCTCCAGGAGGTTGATCGTTAGGCGGTGCAATTCGTCGCGGGAGCCCTCGACTATAACCGGGTGCACCTCGAGTGAGATCTCATGCGCGGCGCTGACGGGCCCCAGCTCCGAGGCGGCCTCGACCACGATCTGGTCCAGAGCGCACGGCTCGTGAGGGATTACGCGACCCACGTCAGTGCGCGCCAAGAGCAGCAGGTCGGCGACCAGCCGGCGCATGCGCTGCGAGGAGCGCAGAGCCGAGCGCGCCGCCTCGCCCTGGTCGCCGTGCAGGGATTCGGCGAGCAGCTCGAGGTTGACGAGCACGCTCGTCAGCGGCGTGCGCAGCTCGTGCGAGGCATCGGCGACGAAGCGCCGCTGGCGCACGAGCATCGCCTCGGTCTCGCCGCGCGCGGCGTCGAGCTCTTCAAGCATGCCCTGGAGGGTGCGCGCCAGCTCGGAGACCTCGTCGTCGGCCTCTGATTGTGGCATCAGGCGTGAGGGGTCGCGGGTACGGGCGATCTCCGCCGCGGTGGTTGTCAGCTGCGCGATCGGAGCCATTGCGCGCCGCGCGATCATCATGCCCGCGAACAGCGCGACGCCGGTTCCGATCATCACCCCGAGCAACAGCAGCAGCTCCACGCGCCTGACGGTCGCCTCCGTGTCTGCAACCCCCTCGCCGTACTGGATGATCACGCGACCCCTCGCCTGGCCGTTCTCGAAGACCACGGCCTGACGGGTGACCACGCGGTAGCCGTTGATGTTCCTAGGGGCTTCCTGAGGCTGTCCGAACGAGGGTGCGTTTCGGGGCGCCTGTTCGACGACTTTGCCATCGACCGTGAGGACCTTGAGGGCCGCGTGGTCGGAATCGGAGGCAAAGTCGCTCAACGCCGGTTCGATCTTGATCGATTCAGGTGTGGCTGTGATCTGCAGCACCGATGGCAACCGAGCGGCGGCGCTGTCCACCTGGCTGTTGAAGTCCGAGCGGATCCGGCGCACCGTCAGCGAGCCGACGGCGACCGCGAAGCCGCACAGGATCACGAACGTGAGCAGAGCCGATACGCCCGCCAGGCGCACGCGGATCGGCAGCCGGTCGAACGTCGCGTTCAGACGCTCGACGGCGCGCCGGGGTCCATCCAGGAGCTTACGCGCCGGTTTCAAGAGCACTCACGCGATCTAGGCGCGAAGAACGTAGCCCGCTCCCCTGATCGTGTGCAGCAAACGCGGCGCGCCGTCGGCCTCGAGCTTGCGGCGTACGTTGGAGACGAACACCTCGATCGTGTTGGTTGTCGAGAAGGGGTCATAGCCCCATACCTCGTCGAGCAGGCGCTGGCGTGAGATTACGATCCGCTCGTTGCGCATCAGATACTCCAGCAGCTCGAACTCTCGCTGGGTGAGCTCGACCGTGCGCTCTCCGCGTGTGACCTCGTGTGTATCCGCGTTGAGCAACAGGTCGCCGACACGCAGGGGCGCCGAGCCCCGTGGCGGGCGCCGTCGTAGTAGGGCGCGCATTCGCGCGAGTAACTCCTGGCGCTCGAATGGCTTGACGAGGTAGTCGTCGGCGCCGGCATCGAGACCCTCGACGCGGGACTCGAGCGCGTCGCGTGCGGTGAGGATCAGGATCGGCACGTCATCCTCGGCGCGTAGCGCGCGCGCGACCTCCAAGCCGTCGAGGCCGGGCAGGCCGAGGTCGAGGATCACGAGATCGGGTGCAAACGAACGTGCATGCTCGAGCGCGGCCGAACCGTCGGCCGCGGCGCGCACCTCATAGCCCTCCATGCGCAGCGAGCGCTGGAGCGCCTGAGCGATGTCCTCGTCATCCTCGACGACGAGTACGCGGGGTGCACGGGAGAAGTCGTTCATGAGCTGGCTCTTTATGTACCGAGGTGGAGTAAAGCAATGGTAAGGGAGGATCTGTAAAGGGAGAGGGAGGGTCTTGTGGAGGGTCTGGTGCAGAGATGTCGAAGTTGCGCTGATGGCGAATACTCGCAAGCGCTCTTCTGCGCGCAAAACCACAGCCCGATCTCCAAGCATCAAACGAACCACGCCTGCAGGCACGCGAACTCGCGCGCGCCCTGCATCCCGCCGGCGTAGAAGCGCGCGCGGGCGCCGGTCCTCGTGGCCAATCTGGATGGCGATGCCACCGCGACTGCCGGAGCTCGATCAGCGTCAGCGCGATGTGATCGGGCTCGGCCTGATCGCTCTCGGAATCTTCATGGGCTTCATCTTGTGGGGACATTGGGATGGCGGCGGCGCCGGCCATGGGTTGGCGGTCGGGCTTGGCTGGATGGTGGGCAAAGCGCGGATCCTGGCGCCGATCGCGCTGATCGGCGGTGGCGGAGCATTGCTGCTGCGCCCGGTGTGGCCGGCGCTACGGCCGCTGCGGACAGGGGCGATCTGTTTGTCGGCCTCGATCACGCTCGCGCTGGCTGCGGGCACGCTCGGCGTCAGCTCGGGGGCGGGGGACGTCTCCTCGAAGGGCGCATCGTGGACTTCCGTCTTCTTGCAAGCTCACGGCGGGGTGGTGGGCGAGTCGCTCTATCAAGGCTCGCACCGACTGGTGCAGAACGTGGGCGTGGACATACTTGTCGTCTTCCTGTTCTTGGTCGGCGTGATCCTCTTGACGGGAGCTTCGCTGGCAAGCGCGATCCGCGCGACGGGCAGCGGTGTGGCAGACACGACGCGGATGCTGAAAGCCCACCGGCCACGGATCGCCACTGCCGAGTCGCCCGAGCTGCCCGAGTCGCTGCATCCCCCCGAGCCGGAGCCCAACGAGTTGATCGTCAGGGCGACGCACGTGGAGGCCCCGGCACTCGACGAGCCACCGGCATGGGAATCGGACCCGGTGGACGAAGCGGGAGATCCGATCGAGAACGAGAGCGAGGATGAGCATCAGGCCGAGCTCGAAGAGGTTGAGCCACAGGACTCGATTCCCGGAGTGGCGGTGGCCGATCCAGAGCAGCTCACTCCGCAGGGCAGGCTCCGTGAGGTGATCACAGATGACCCCGACTTCGTGTGGGATCTGCCGCCCGCGGAGCGCCTGCTGGCGCGCTCGACGGCCGATCAGACGCGCCCCGATACAGCCGGACAGGAGCGTACGGCGAGCAGCCTGGTCGAGGCGCTGGGTCACTTCGGCGTGCAGTCGAAGGTGATCGGGACGGTTGCGGGACCGCACATCACGCGCTATGAGCTGCGACTGGCGCCGGGTACGAAGGTCGCCAAGGTGGCACAGCTGAAGGACGATCTTGCCTATGCGCTGGCGGCGACGGACGTTCGTATTCTCGCGCCCATTCCGGGTAAGCAGGCAGTCGGAGTCGAGGTGCCAAATGCTCACCGGCGGATCGTCAAGCTGGGCGACGTCTTCCAGGCGCCGCCGAAGGACTGGTCGCCGTTGACCGTGTGGCTGGGCAAGGACGTGGCGGGGAAGGCCATCGGCGCGGATCTGGCCAAGATGCCGCACCTGCTGGTGGCGGGTACGACCGGGGCGGGTAAGTCTGGTGCGATCAACGCGATGCTCTCCAGCGTCCTGCTGCGCGCGACGCCACACGAGGTGCGTCTGGTGCTGGTCGACCCGAAGCAGGTCGAGCTGAACCACTATGAGTCGATCCCGCATCTCCTGACGCCCGTGATCACCAGCCCGCGCATGGCCGCGAACGCTCTGCAGAACCTGGTGCGGGAGATGGAGCAGCGCTACGGAATCATGTCGCTGGCGCGCACCCGGAGCCTGATCGAATTGAACAAGGCGCGGGCCAAGCGCGATGAAGCGCCGCTGCCGTACATCCTTTGTGTGATCGACGAGCTCGCGGACCTGATGATGGTGGCGCCGGCCGACGTTGAGGACTCGATCATCCGCCTGGCGCAGAAGGCGCGCGCCGTGGGTATCCATCTTGTGCTGGCCACGCAAAGTCCGCGCGTGGATGTGATCACGGGCATGATCAAGGCGAACGTGCCCTCGCGGATTGCCTTCGCGGTCTCCAGCCAGACCGATTCGCGGGTGATCCTCGACCAGAACGGCGCGGAGTCGCTGCTCGGGCAGGGGGACATGCTGTTCAGTCCTGTGGGAACCTCTCAGCTGCAGCGTATCCAGGGGGCCTATATCGACGAGGCGCAGATTGCCAAGCTGACGAACCTGTGGCGCAAGCAGGGCGAGCCGGAGTTGCGCGAGGAGCTGCTGGAAGAGGTCGAGCCGGCCGAGCCTGAATCCAGTCCGGACGAGCTCGATCCCGATGAGGACCCAATGCTGCGGGATGCGATCACGCTCGTGGCGGAAATGCAGACCGCGTCGACCTCGATGCTGCAGCGCCGTTTGCGACTGGGCTACACGCGCGCGGGTCGCGTGATCGACATGCTCGAGCGACGCGGTGTGATCTCCGGCTACGAGGGCTCCAAGCCACGCCAGGTACTGATCACCGAGGCGGACCTACCTCGGATACTCACGGGATTGGAATCCCCATCCACCCAGTCGGCGCCCGCCGAGGCCATCGTCGAGTCGTGATGCGCGCTTCGTCTTTGTGCAAGCTCAAATGCACCTAATGGTGAGAAAAGCTTCCAGGCACTAGCCTTCAGGCGGATATGGCAGAGATCGGCGCAACGCTGCGCGCAGCACGTATGAGCGCTCGCATCGACGTGTCGGAGATCGAGGCCGAGACGAAGATCCGCGCGAAGTATCTGCGCGCGCTCGAGAACGAAGAGTGGGATCTGCTTCCGGGACCGACATTCGTGCGCAGCTTCCTACGCACGTACGCTCAGGCGCTGGGGTTGGATGCGAAGGTGTTGGTGGAGGAATACCGCCTGAATTACGAACGTCCGAGCGAGTCCGCGTTGGAGCCGATCGTCTCGACCCCGCGTGCCACGCCACGGCGACGCGGTCCATCGCGGCCCTCACGCGCATACTCGTTCGCGGTCGGGGGCGTCGGCTTGTTGATCGTGCTGCTGATCGTGTTGTTGGTGACGGGCGGGGGCCCCTCCAAGCAAGCCAATAACACCTCGAGCAACTCCACCACCCGCGGCCACGCCAAGCACAACGGCACGCACGCGAAGGCCACTGGGCACTCTTCGCATTCCACGAGCACACCCTCCACCCGCGTGGCGCTGTCCTTGCGCGCGAGCGCGGCTGTGTACGTCTGCCTGATCGACAACGATGACGGACACAAGCTGATCCCCGGCCTGGAACTGCAGCCGGGAGAAAGCACTCCGACGTTCCACGCAAAGCGCTTCACGATCACCTTGGGCAATAGCTCGGTGACGATGTTCGTCGACGGGATCCGGCGGGTCGTGGCGCCGTCGAGTGCGGCGATCGGCTACTCGATCACGAAGGCCGGCCGCCACAGGCTGGTGGCCGGACAGCTGCCCACCTGCACATGAGGGCCATCGGCCCCTACAGACCCAGAGCGAGCATGCCACGAGGAGGACGAGGAGGTGGCTGAGCCCCGTCCGCCGCGCGCGGGCATCCTCGTCACCGGCACCGAGGTGCTGACGGGCCGTGTGACAGACCGAAACGGGCCGTGGTTGGCCGAGCGGCTGTGGGAGCTGGGCGTCGATCTGGCCTACACGACGATCGTCGGTGACCGCCCGCGGGACATGGAGGACGCGCTGCGGTTCATGGCCGCCGAGGGGCTCGACTTGATCCTCACGAGCGGCGGGCTGGGGCCGACCGCGGACGACTTGACGGCTGAGGTGGTGGGTAGGGCGCAGGGTCGCGAGATGGTGCTCGACGAGGCGCTCGAGGAGCGGATCGCGGAGATCCTCTCACCGCTGGCGAAACGCTGGCCGAACCTCGATATGGACGCGATGAGGGAGAGCAACCGCAAGCAGGCGGTGATTCCGGAGGGCGCGACGGTGCTCGAGCCGATCGGTACCGCTCCAGGGCTTGTGGTCCCCCCACAGGCGCCGCTGATCAAGCCGACGGTCGTGGTGCTGCCGGGTCCCCCCAGGGAGCTGCGGCCGATGTGGAGCGAGGCGGTGAAGACCGAGACGCTGAAGGGGGCGATAAAAGACGCGACAAAGTACCGGCAGACGATGCTGCGGCTGTTCGGGATCCCGGAGTCGGAGATCGCCGAGACGCTGCGTGCGGCCGAACGCGAGGGCATCGAGCTGAGCCGACTGGAGATCACGACCTGCTTGAAACGCGGCGAGGTCGAGGTCGTGACCCGGTATCAGCCCGCTGAGCAGGCGGTGTACGACGCGTTCGAGGCAGTCGTGCGTAGCAGGCACGCCGACACCCTGTTCTCAGATGACGGCAGCACGGTCGACGACCAGGTCGCTGCGTTGCTGCGCGGGGCGGACGGAGCTTCAATGCACACGATCGCGACCGCCGAGTCGTGCACCGGCGGCCTGCTCGCTGCCCGGCTGACCGACCAGCCGGGCGCCTCGGACTATGTGAAGGGCGGCCTTGTCGTGTACGCCAACGACGCGAAGGTCGCACAGGCCGGCGTGCCGGCCGAGCTGATCGAGCGCCACGGCGCGGTGTCGGCGGAGGTCGCGGATGCGCTTGCCCATGGAGCAAGAGCGCGGCTGGGCGCCGACGTGGGTGTCGGGAGTGACGGGCCTGGCGGGCCCGGGTGGAGGCACGGAGGAGAAGCCTGTGGGACTGGTCTGGCTGAGCGTCGTGACGGCGGACGGCGAGCCATTGACCCGCTCGGTCAACCTGCCGGGCTCGAGGGTCGATATCCGCGACCGCACGACGACGGTCGCGATGCACTTGATCCGCCGCGCGCTGCTGCATTCTTAGCATCCCACCTCGCCGGGGCGATACGAACAACTGTTCCGTCCGAAGCGACCTCTAGCTTGGTCGATCCCATTTCGAACCGGAGGAATAAGACCATGTCTGTGACCGACCAAGAGAAGGCAGCCAATGCGCGTGACGCCGCCCTTCAGGGAGCGCTCACGCAGATCGAGCGCGAGTTTGGCAAGGGCACAGTCATGCGTATGGGCGACGAGGGTGCCCAGGTGCGCTGCGACGCGATCCCCACGGGCGCGCTCTCGCTCGATCTCGCGCTGGGTATCGGCGGCGTCCCTCGTGGACGTATCGTCGAGGTCTTCGGCCCGGAGTCCTCAGGTAAGACGACGCTGATCTATCACGTGCTTGCTGAGGCGCAGAAGCTCGGTGGCGTGTGCGCGTTCATCGATGCGGAGCACGCGATGGATCCTCTCTACGCGCAGAGGATCGGCGTCGACATCGACGAGTTGCTCGTCTCTCAGCCTGACTATGGCGAGCAGGCGCTGGAGATCGCCGACATGCTTGTGCGCTCCGGTGCGGTCGACGTGGTCGCGATCGATTCGGTCGCCGCGCTCACTCCGCGTGTGGAGCTCGAGGGGCAGATGGGCGACCAGACCGTTGGCGCGCAGGCACGCATGATGTCTCAGGCGATGCGCAAGCTCGCCGGCAACCTGAATCGCACGCAGACACTGTGCATCCTCACCAACCAGATCCGCGAAAAGGTCGGCGTCATGTTCGGCTCGCCCGAGACCCAACCGGGCGGGCGCGCCTTGAAGTTCTACTCCTCTCAGCGTCTCGACATTCGGCGCATCGAGACACTCAAGGACGGCACCGAGGCGGTCGGTAACCGTGTGCGCGTGAAGGTCGTCAAGAACAAGGTCGCCGCGCCCTTCCGCCAGGCCGAGTTCGACATCGAGTACGGCAAGGGCATCTCGACCTCCGGCTGCCTGGTGGATCTGGGTATTGAGCACAACATCGTGAGCAAGTCCGGGTCGTTCTTCTCCTACGGCAACAACCGCCTCGGCCAGGGTCGCGGCAACGCCAAGGCCTACCTGGACGAGAACCCTGCGATGGCGAAGGAGATCGAGGGCAAGATCTATGCCGCGCTTGGCTTCGGCAAAGACCTGGTCACGCCGATCGAGCGTGACAAGGACGCTCCGATCCCCGTGCCGATCTCCAGCGAACCAGCAGTCGCCGCCGCCTAGACGAACAGCCCCCGAATCGCTGGCCTGGCAAGATGGCGATATGGAGAGTGTGCTTGGAATCGGTGGACACTTCATGCGTGCCGCCGACCCGGTGGCCCTGGGCGCGTGGTATCGCGATTGCCTAGGCCTGAACGCTGATGAGAACGGCCTGTGGCGTCAGGAGGCCGGGCCCACGGTGTTCGCGACGTTCGAGTCCGAGACCGACTACTTCGGGTCCCGTGCCCAGCAGGTGATGATCAATTTCCGGGTCGGAGACCTGGAGGCGATGCTTGCACAGCTGCGCGCCATGGGAGCGGACGTGGCTACAGAGACGCAGGACATGGAGGGTGTCGGTCGATTCGGCTGGGTCACCGATCCCGAGGGCAACCGGATCGAGCTGTGGCAGCCCGCGACCCGCTAGGTAGGGATATCTGACTGTCCGCGGGTACCCTGTGGAAGCGATGAAGCGCTATCACCTCACGACCTTCGGCTGTCAGATGAATGAGCACGACTCGGAGCGCATGAAGGGGATGCTCGAGTCGCTCGGCTACGCAGAGGCGCCCGAGCGCGCCGAGGCCGACCTGATCCTCTTCAACACGTGCTCGATCCGCGAGACGGCCGACAGTCGCTTCGTTGCCCACCTCGGCGAGGCCAAGCGCCTCAAGCGCGAACAGCCGGAGCGGATCGTCGGTGTCGGCGGCTGCTGGGCGCAATCGGTCAAGGAGGAGGTGTTCGAGCGCTTTCCGTTCGTCGATGTCGCCTTCGGCCCCGGCCAGGTGCACAAGCTCGCCGAGTTCCTCACGAGCGACTCGTTGACAGCCCAGGGCTACTTCGAGTTCGAGGGTTTCACCGGCCATTTGCCCGCGCGGCGCGCACGCCAGTTCCAGGGGTGGCTGCAGATCTCCGTCGGCTGCAACTGCGCCTGCTCGTACTGCATCGTGCCTTCGACACGCGGCCGCGAGGTCAGCCGCCCGTTCGACGAGCTGGTCGACGGAGGTCCGGGCGATGGCCGCCGACGGCGTGCGCGAGGTGACGCTGCTCGGCCAAAACGTCAACTCCTACGGGCGAGACCTGCGCTCCGCGGGACATCGGGTGGGTGGGCGTCCATCATTCGCGCAGCTGCTCGCGGCCGTGGATGAGATCGAGGGCATCGACCGCATCCGCTACACGAGCCCGCACCCGAAGGACATGCGCGAGGATGTGATCCGCGCCCACGCGGAACTGGAAAGCGTGTGCGAGCACATACACCTGCCCCTGCAATCGGGCTCCAGCCGGATTCTGAAGGCGATGCGCCGCACATACGACCGCGAGCGCTACCTGGATCGGGTGGCCCTGATCCGCGAGCACGTACCCGACGCGTCGCTCACGACCGACATCATCGTCGGCTTCCCGGGGGAGACCGAGGCGGATTTCGCCGAGACGCTCGAAGTGGCCGAGCAGGTTGGCTACGACAGTGCCTTCACGTTCCTCTTCTCCCCGCGGCGCGGGACCACGGCGGCCGAGCTGACCGAAGGCCTCGTCCCACACCCGGTGAAGGTGGAGCGAATGGAGCGCCTGCTGGAGGTCGTCCAGCGCCGTGCGCGCGAGCGCGCCCAAAGGTTCGTGGGCCGGACGGTCGAGGTGCTGGTCGAAGGGCTGTCACGCACCGACCCCGAGCGGTTGAGGGGCCGCACCAGACACAACAAGGCCGTCAACTTCTCCGGCCTCGCCGCGCCCGGTGAGCTGACCGAGGTGGAGATCACCGCGGCCACCAGCCAGACGCTCTCCGGGGAAGAGCGCCTGCTGGCAAGAACGGTCGGCTGAGGATCCTCCGCGCCGCGCGAGCGCTTCCCCGCGGCGCGACCTGAGCCCCTATCGGCTATCGGTTGGTTTGCTTGACTACTGCGCGGTTGCCCCAGCAGCGCTGCCCGCGCCCGACTGCGCGCCTGAGCCCGCACTTGACCCCGATCCTGAACCGGAACTTCCGCTGGGGCCGAAGCCCATATCCGGGCACGAGTGCTTCCCCGGCGACCCGCCTTTCGGCGGCGTCCCTGTCTTCGATCCCGGTGCTGGCACCGTGGGGCTGGGAGTCGTGGGCGTGGTCGTCGTCGGTGTCGTTGACTGTGACGTCGATGGGGCGGTGCTCGTGGAGCCGGACGCCGCGCCCGCACTGGAGATGCCGGCCAGCGCGCCGCCGCTGGCAAGTGCGCCGGCCACCATCGTTGCGCCAAGTAGCTTTGATGTATTCATGCGATCGATCCTCCTGGGATAGGTCGGGTGGTTGTGTCGATCGATCGTCCGTTACGTCGCTAAGCGAACCCAAAGGCCCGCGTAAGGGCTGGCACAGATGTTTGTAGGGAGCATGTAAGAGGGAGCACGTCAGGGCGCTTTTTGTAGTCCGACGCGCATGCGAACATATGTTCGTGCGCTGGAGCAACCTATCGCTGGAGGACGACGAGCAGCGAAGGCTGCCGGGCTACCGCGACGAGGCCGTGGTACGCCACTTCGATGCGCCCGAGACGCTCGAGACCAACTTCTACGAGGTCCGCGCCAAGTCGGTCCTGAACCGCGTACCCGGAAAATCCCAGGTGCCCTTCCGCTGGACGATAAATCCTTATCGGAGTTGTACGCACGCATGCATTTACTGCAGCTGGGGTGGAACGCCAATCCTGATGACTGACGGTCAGCATCGCAAGCTCGCAGATCTGGAGGTTGGCGACGCGATCTACGGCACGGTCCAGCGCGAGCGATATCGACGCTATGCGCGTACGACCGTGCTGGCGAAGTGGACGAGCGTGCGGAGCGCCTACAGGGTGACGCTCGAGAACGGCACCGAGCTCATCACCAGCAGCGATCATCGCTTCCTCACGAACCGGGGGTGGAAGCACGTGATCGGCGCCGAGCAGGGACCGCTGCAGCGACCACATCTCACGACGGGAGTCTCGATGGTGGGGACCGGGCCGTTCGTTCCCCAGCCCGCCGAGACGCCTGAGTATCGGCGTGGCTACCTGTGTGGCCTTATCCGCGGCGACGGACATCTCGGCTCTTACCCCTATACGCGGCCGGGCCGAACAATCGGTGAGGTCCACCGCTTTCGCCTGGCCCTGGCCGACGTCGAGGCACTACGCCGTGCCAGTGACTACCTCGCGCGATTCGATGTTCCCACAACTGAGTTCGCGTCTGCCAAGGCGGCAGGCAACCACAGAGCAATCACGGCAATTCGTACGCAGGCCCGGCAAAACGTCGAGCAAATCGCCGAGCTGATCAGCTGGCCAACGCGGGCCAGCGTGTCGTGGAGGAAGGGATTTCTGGCCGGTATCTTTGACGCCGAGGGAGGCCGCAATGACTTTGCGTTGCGCATTGCCAATTGCGACGAGCAGATCATCGCCTGGACGGCGGACTCTCTGAAGCTATTCGGGTTCGACGTGGCAGATGACCGCACGCGCAACCCCAACGGCTTGACCAGCGTGCGTATCCGCGGTGGCCTGTCCGAGCATCTGCGCTTCTTCCATCTCACCGACCCGGCGATCACCCGCAAGCGCTCGATCGAGGGGCAAATCGTCAAGACCTTCGCGAAGCTGCGCATCGTGTCGGTCGAGTCCCTGGGTCTCCGGATGCCCATGTACGACATCACCACCGGCACCGGCGACTTCATCGCGAACGGCGTGGTCAGCCATAACTGCTTCGCTCGTCCCACCCACAAGTACCTCGATTTCGATGCCGGACGAGACTTCGAGCGAGAGATTGTCGTCAAGGTCAACGCCCCTGAGGTGCTGAGAGTGCAGCTGGCAAAGCCCTCCTGGAAGCACGAGCACGTGGCGCTGGGGACGAACACCGATCCGTATCAGTGGGTGGAGGGGAGATACCGGCTGATGGAGGGCATCTGGGAAGCCATGCGGGACTTCGCCAATCCCTGTTCTGTGCTGACCAAGTCGCCGCTCTTGCTGCGCGACCTGCCGCTGATGCTACAAATCGCGCAGCGGGCGACGTTCAGCGCGTGTTTGTCTATCCCGACGCTCGACGAGAAGGCATGGCGGGCGACCGAGCCGCATACGCCCAACCCGCGGGCGAGACTGGAGGCGGTGGCTGAGCTCAACCGGGCCGGCATCCCCACCGGAGTGCTGATCGCTCCGCTGATGCCTGGAGTCAACGACGCTCCGCATCAGATCGAGCCTCTGCTTCAAGGAGCCATCGATGCGGGCGCTACGAGCATCGGCGGCGTGGCGCTACACCTGCGCGGCGAGGTGAAGGGCATCTTCATGGACTGGCTGCGCTCACAGCGCCCCGACCTGATCGAGCGCTACGAGGAGCTGTACCGCCGCGGCGCCTACGCGCCGAAGCAGGAAGGTGAACGCCTCTCACAGCTGGTGCGCCGGGGTGCGCCTAGTGCGAGAGGCTTCAGACGCCTGCAGCCCGAGACACGCCCTCCCGCCGCCGAGCAGACGCGCCATGAGCAATCACACCAGCAGGCGCTCTTCTAAAGCAAGGTCCTGAGGCGGCCGCCTCAGCGTTTGTCTCGTTGGGTTGACCCCACCGCGTGTGCGATCTCCTCCGAGCCAAGCCTGCGTGAGACGTTCGCCGCCAGCTCTGGAGCAAGGCCCGCGAAGATCGCGCCGGCGCGCAGCGGAAGAGGGGCAACGTCGATCTCGGCGCGGTTGCGGTCGATCGCCCGGACCACCGCGCGGGCGACATCCTCCGGTGCGCGCGTACCGACACCCGGCGGCAGTTTGACCCCAGAGTCGGCGAACAGACCAGCGTCGCGGATGAAACCGGGAAACACCGTGGAGACACCCACGCCGCTCGCGTGCAGATCCTCGCGCAGACCTAAGGCGAAGCCACGTATCCCGAACTTCGACGCGCAATACAGCGAGGCGCCCGGAGTGGCAGCCTTGCCCTGCAAGGAAGACACGAACAGCAGGTGCCCGCGCCCGCGGGCCACCATCGCTCCAAGCAGCGCGTGTGCCAGCACGATCGGCGAGCGCAGGTTGACGTCCAGCGCCCGGTCGATCTGCTCCTGTGTATAGGTCTCCAGGCGCCCCGACCCTGGCAGCGCGGCATTCGCGACGAGGATGTCGACCTCCCCAGCCTCCACCACCAGACGCTCGACCTCGGCGGAGTCACTCAGATCGATTGCCAGCGCGCGGGCGCCGAGCTCGACGGCGAGCGGCTCCAGTACCTCCGTGCGGCGCCCGGTCAGAATCAGCTCGGCACCGCGCCCGTGCAGCTCACGGGCGATCGCGTGGCCGATGCCACCAGTGGCTCCGGTGAGCAGGACGGTGGCGCCGGAGATCTGCATGAGGTGCGAGCCTACGACAATGCAAATCATCGCGCTGTTCGGCCCCACAGGCGTGGGCAAGACTGACGTCGCCCTCGCGCTCGCCGAGCTGCTACGGGCGCGCGACGAGGAGCGCCCCGTTGCCGTGTCGGCCGATGCCCTGCAGGTGTACGCGGGACTGGAGACCCTCACAGGCGTGGCCTCGGTGGCCCAGCAGGCGAGGCTCGAACATCGCCTAGTGTCGTTCCTACCGCTCGACGCAACCTTCAGCGCCGGGCAGTACGCCGAGCTGGCCCACGCGGAGATCGACGGCCTGCTCGCTGCCGGGCGCCGTCCGCTGGTTGTCGGCGGCACCGGCCTGTACCTGCGCGCGGCGCTGACCGAGCTGGACCTGCGCCCCCCGCCGCCGGAAGGCGCGCGCGAGCGCTGGACCGCGGCACTCGAACGCGAGGGCGCGCCCGCGCTGCATGCGACGCTCACTCGACGCGCCCCATGGGCGGCCGATGGGATCGACCAAAACGACCGCCAGCGGATCGTGCGCGCGCTGGAGCTTCTGGAGCAGGGAGAGCTCCCCCATCCGGGGACAGGCGAGCCGCCGGACGCTCCGTCGCAGCTGTGGAGCGAGGAGCTGCGCCATCCAACATTGCTCGCGGGGCTGACGATGGAGCGCGAGGCGCTGTACGCGCGGATCGACGCGCGCGTCGATGCGATGCTCGCGGCAGGGGTCACCAAGGAGGTGCGTGCCGCGCACACGGCCGGCGCCTCCGCGACCGCGCGCAAGGCGCTCGGCTTCAATGAGCTGTTGAGCGGAGATGTGGAGGCTATGAAGCGGCGAACGCGCAACTACGCTAAGCGCCAGCTCACGTGGATGCGCAAGCTCGCTGGCGTGCGCGTGATCGATGTCACCTCGCGCGACCCGGACGCCGTCGCCCACGAGATCCTAGACTCAGGCGCCGTGACCCCAACGAGCAAAGACCAGGCGCGGAGCGCGGCCGGATGAGATTTGAGAAGTGGCAGGCACTGGGAAACGACTATTTGATCCTCGAGCGCGAGGAGCTGCCGTTCGAGCTCACGCCCGCGCGAGTGCGCAGGCTGTGCGAGGGTCACTTCGGCGTGTTCGCCGACGGTGTTTTGCTGCTTTCCCGCTCTCGAGACCCGGCATATGTGGCCGACCTGCGGATCTATAATCCCGACGGCTCGGAGGCCGAGCTGTCCGGTAACGGCGCACGCGAGGCGATCATGTACCTGCGCCACCGTGGCTGGACCGAGGACGATGAGTTCTCGATCAGTACCGCCGCCGGGCCGATCCGCCCGCGGATCACGGGGGCCCACACCTGCCGCGTGGATATGGGCCGCGCGAGCCTCACCTCCAAGGACTTTCCCGGCGGACCACCCGACGGTCGCGGGGAGCTGCCCATCGATAACTCCGTGCTGGCCACCTTGAGCTTCCAGCACGTCTCGATCGGCAACCCCCAGTGCGCCATCCACGTCACCAGCCTGGCCGCGCTCGACGCGCTCGACCTGTCTGTCTTCGGACCGCAGATCGAAGGCCATGAGCGCTTCCCCAATCGCACCAATGTCTCCTGGTACAGCGAGATCGAGCCCAGCCGCATTCGCGCACGAATCTTCGAGCGCGGTGTGGGGGAGACCTTGTCCTCGGGCACCGGGGCCACCGGTGCCGCGGTCGCACATGTGCTCAGTCGGGGAGGGGCCGGCGAGCAGGGAGCACACGTCACGGTCGTCCTCGACGGCGGTGAGCTTGAGGTCGAGGTGGGGGAGGATCTGCGCGTGAATCTGACAGGCTGGGCGAGACCCGTATTCGACGGCCGCTTGAGTGACGACTTCGTGAAGGAGCTGCATGAAACCGAGTAAGCGCTTGGAGCGCATTCCGCCGTACGCATTTGCCGAGATGGAGCGCAAGATCGCTGCCAAGCGCGCCGCTGGTGTCGACGTGATCAGCCTCGGCATCGGCGACCCCGACCGCCCGACCTCACCGCTGGTCGTAGAGGCCATGCAGGAGGCGGTAACCGAGCCGGAGACACACCGCTACCCCTCGAACCGGGGGCGCGCGGACTTTCGCGTGGCGGTGAGCGACTTTTATGAACGGCGCTTCGACGTCGCGCTCGACCCCGAGCACGAGATCATCCCGGCGATCGGCGCAAAGGAGGCGATCTTCAACCTGAACCTCGCGTTCCTCGATCCGGGGGATTACGCGCTTGCCGCGGATCCGGGCTATCCGGTGTACACCGCCGGACCGTGGCTGGCGGGCGCGGAGCCGGTGCTGATGGCGCTCGAGCCCAAGTTGGGCTTCGTCCCGAACCTCGACGCCATCGACGAGGAGACGGCGAAGCGAGCAAAGCTGATGTTCCTGAACTACCCAAACAACCCAACCGGCGCGGTCGTGCCGGCGGGCTTCTTCGAGCGGGTCGTCGAGTTCGCCCGCGAGCACGAGATTCTCGTCGTGCACGACAACGCGTACTCGGAGATCGTCTTCGACGGCTACCGCGCGCCCTCGTTCCTCGCGACGCCAGGGGCGAAGGAGGTCGGGATCGAGGTGTTCTCGCTGTCGAAGGGCTACAACATGACCGGCTGGCGCTGCGCCGTCGTGGTGGGTAACGCCGAGGCGATCGAGACCTATTGGCGGCTGAAGACGAACATCGACTCCGGCCTGTTCGAGGCGGTGCAGCTGGCCGGGGTTGCCGCCCTCTCGCCGGACGCGGACGTGGAGGTCGCCTCGATGAACGAGCTATATCGCCGCCGCCGCGATCTCGTCTGCGACGCGCTGCGAGGGATCGGCGTCGACGTGCATCCGCCGCACAGCACAATCTACGTGTGGGCGCCGATCCCGGCTGACTATGCGAGCTCCGAGACATACTGCGAGCACGTGCTCGAGCAGGCGGCCGTCGTGCTCTCGCCCGGTGCGATTTACGGCCCGGCGGGGGAGGGCTGGTTCCGGATCTCCTTGACGACGCCCGACGATCGTCTGCTGGAGGCGGTCGAGCGCCTGGGCAAGTTGGGGTCCTAGCAAGCTGGAGTCCTAGACTGAGAGTCGAATGGATCGAAGCCGAAACGGCCGCACAGGGACCACCTCGAATCGATCGCGCGCCGCGGCAAACGGTTTACCGTCTGAGCAGCGCGCGGTTCAGCGGGCATTCTGCATCGCGGTGCTGCCCGAAGGCGATGACCTCGGCGAGCTGGAGGAGTTGCTGCGCACAGCGGGGGTGGCGGTCGTAGGGGAGATGGTCCAACGCCGCGAGCTGCCGCATCCGAACACTTATCTCGGCTCCGGCAAGGTCCTCGAGGCGAAGGAGGCCGCGAAGGCATGCGACGCAAATGTGATCGCTTGCGACGACGAGCTGACCCCGCGTCAGGAGCGAAACCTGGAGGAGGCGTTGGGACTGCCGGTCGTCGATCGCACGACGGTGATCCTTGACATCTTCGCCGCGCACGCTGGCAGCGCGGAGGGCAAGCTGCAGGTCGAGCTCGCTCAGTTGGAATACAACCTCGCGCGAATGCGCGGACTGTGGACGCACCTCGAGCGCCTCGGCGGCGGAATCGGCACGCGGGGACCAGGGGAGAGCCAGATCGAGACCGACCGGCGGCTGGCACGTGACAGGATCTCCGCGTTGCGCCGCAGGCTCGAGCACGTGAAGAGCACACGTCAGGTGATGCGCGCCGAGCGCGAGCGCGCGGCGCTGCCGACGGTGGCACTCGTCGGCTACACGAACGCCGGTAAGTCGACACTGTTGAACGTGCTGACAGGCGCGGAGGTCGGGGTGCGCGACAGGCTGTTTCACACGCTCGACCCGACGACACGAACGATCGGGCCGATCGGGAGTGCCGCGTGTAATGGCGACGGCCACCACGCGCGCCGGAGTCACTCGGGGCGGAAGTACCTGGTCAGCGACACGGTCGGCTTCATCAGCAAGCTGCCACACCAGCTGGTGGATGCTTTCGGCGCCACGCTGGAGGAGACCCGCCGCGCCGACCTGCTGGCCCACGTGCTCGACGCCTCCGCGCCCGAGCGCCAGGCCGAGGCGATGCAGCACGCGGTCGAGCAGACGCTGGAGGAGATTGGCGCCGGCGAGCGCCCGAGGCTGCTGGTCTTGAACAAGATCGATCTACTCGACGAGCGGGAACGTGACGAGCTGCGCCTGCGCTACCCCGGCGCAATCTTCGTGAGCGGCGTGACGGGCGAGGGCCTGGTGGAGCTGAACTCGCGCTTCGAAGCAGAGCTTGAGCACATGCTGTGCAGAGTCGAGCTGCTGGTGCCCTACGCAGACGGCGGCAGCTTGGCAGAGCTGCACGAGCTGGCGGGCGATCTATCGCGAGATGACACCCCCGAGGGCGTCCGCGTCCGAGCGCTGCTGCCAAAAAGAGCGGCTGAGCGCTTCGCCAAGTTCGCCGTCGCGTCCTAGCCGCTAGAGGTTGTTCTAGCGGTCGTCACCGCTACCGGATAGGACACCCCGGCGCTGGCGTGAGAGCAGCTTGTCGAGGTTCGCTTGAGCGATCTCGTCGAGGTCGAGCTCCAGCTCGCTTGCAAGCTGGGCGACGTACCAGAGGACATCCCCGAGCTCCTTGGCCATAGCTTCACGCCGGTCGGCCGTGACCTCGCCGCCGTCGTCGCGAATCACCTTCTTCGCGTGATCGGCGAACTCTCCCGCCTCGCCGGCCAGCCCAAGTGCTGGGTAGGTGAGCGCCTCGTTGCGCGGGTACTGCGCGGTGCTTCGCGACAGGTGCTGGTACTCGGATAGCTCCACGTTCGGATCGTGTCAGATTCCAGCCGCGTGGCGCGCGCTGAGATGCGCCCCCTTCTCCAGACCGTCGTCGAGCGCCTCGAGCTCGCTCCCCTCGATGCGAAGAGCGGTGGCGATCAGCCAGTCCGCAAACCAAGTATTCTTGGGCAGGAGGGGACCGTGTAGATACGTGCCGATCGTATTGCCACTGCGCGCACCCTCCAAGCCACTGCGCCCGTCGTTACCGTGGCCCTTGAGCACACGTCCGAGCGGTTTCTGCGCTTCGCCCAGGTGTGTGCGCCCGCCGTGGTTCTCGAAGCCCGCCAGCACCCGCGGCTCGCCCGCGTCGCCCTCGTCGCCCTCGTCGAGCGAAACCTCGATCGCGACGTTGCCGATCAGGCGCGGGCCGTCCTCGCGAACGGTACGCACGTCGAGCAGTCCGACACCAGGGATCTCCTCCTCGCCCAGCGTGTATGAGTGCCCGAGCAGCTGATAGCCGCCACATACCCCGAGAACCACCGCGTCGCGCGCGGCGGCGGCGCGGAGACCCTCACGCTTGGTCTCGATCAGGTCATCGGCACACAGGCGCTGGTCTCGATCCTGGCCGCCGCCTAGATAGAACAGGTCGTGGGCCTCGGAATGCAGAGCCTCGCCTAGCCCGCTGGAAGCGAGTTCGAAACCGATCCCGCGCCATGAACAGCGATGCTCGAGCACGAGCAGGTTGCCGCGGTCGGCGTATATGTTCATCAGGTCCGGATAGAGCGCGCAGACACGCAGGACATGGCGCCCGGGCACTGGCGCGTCCGACGTCAACTGGGAGGCGCTTGCGGACTCAGGCACGCAGCATCACCACGGTGCTGCCGACGTGCTCATGGGTAGGCGCAATCTCCCGGGCGGTCTCAGGTTTTAGTCCCGCTCGGGAGCCCTCATCTTCGAGCTCGGAGGCGCTGACACGGGCGAGCTCGATCACGTTGCGCTCACCCGCCGCTTGACCGGCAGAATGTCGCTCGCTTGATTGGCCGGAGTCGAGGGCAATGATTCGTCGCATGCGCTCGATCGCGATGTGCTCCGGGAGCACTTGCACGCTCGTGGCTCGACTGATGTAGAGGGCATCACCGACGTGTGCCGTCTCGGGCGAAGGACCGGGCGAGCCGGCGGCGAGGTCAAATGGCTCCAGCTCGGTGACGATCGCGCACGCGAGCAGCCCGCCGGGGCGCAGGTGGGCGAAGGCACAGCGCAGCAACGAGTCTCGCTCAACCGAGCCACTGAGCAACTGGATCGTCTGCATCGGCACGAGACACAGCGCAAAGTCGCGCTGATCTAGCTCGAACGATCGCGCGTCCGCGCGTACGGTCTCCACGCGCTCTCCACCGGCCCGGTCTTGCAACGCCCCGAGCAGATCTGGGTCGAGGTCGAGCGCGGTCACACGATGGCCCGCACGGGCGAGATCGAGCGCCACTCGGCCGGTCCCCGCGCCAATATCGAGAACCGGACCGCCGTGGCGCTCAGCCAGCTCCCGCCACAGTGGCAGGTCGGCACTGTAGGAGCCGCACTCCAGGTCATGCCAGACGACATCTGTCGAGGTCACGACCACGCGCTGCTCGCCTCCCCGCGCGCGACAAGCAGCTCTCGCAAAGCGAGCATCGCGGTGTAGGTCGGCAGCGCGTAAAGCGGCGCTGTGGCATCTGCGGACTCAACCAACCCGTCCGCGGCCGCCTCGCGCAGAGCGCTGGGGAGGTCGGCCTGAACTCGGATGCGCGATGGGTCGATTCCCGCGTACTTCAGGCGCAGCGCGAGCTCGGGGGCGCGGGTGCCGCTGCAGGTGGCCCGGCGTACGCGGCCGGCGAGCAGCTCGAAGTCGGCGTCCCAGATCCAGGACACGTCGCGCCCGTCGGCGATCTTGTCGTTGAGTACCCCGAGTAGGTCGTGCTCGCCCGGCTCGAGCGCGAGTGTGCGCAGCACCTCGTTGGCGCCGGCGGGATTCTTCACGAGTAGGATCTGCAGCTCCCGGTGCCTGCCCCCATCGAGGCTCCAGCAGCACCGTCTCGGCGCGACCAAACGCCGCCTTCGTGCCTTGCAGCCCGGCGACTATCTCCGGCAGGCCCACCTCCAACGCGGTGGCGAGCGCAGCCGCGGCGAGCGCGTTGTAGACGTTGTAGAGGCCGGGCAAGGACAGGGCGACCTCGGCTTCGCCTGCAGGCGTCTGCAGGGTGAAGCGAGCCGCGTGTACGCCTTCGAGCGTGACGTGCGTCGCGGTAACGGTGGGCGCGGGACGCGCTTGGCCACAGCTCGGGCAGTGGTAGTGGCCGAGATGGCCGAGGTAGACCGCATCGAACACGTAGGGAGCTCCGCAGTTACGACAGTGCTTGGCATCGGCGGCGTGCGCCATGCCTGCTAGCGCGAGCGAGTCATCCTCGACTCCGAAGTAGAGGACCGGCGCATCGCGCTGACGGCCAAGATCGGCGACTGCGGGATCGTCGGCATTGAGCACCAGCACCGACTCCCGGGCCGGGTGGGTGGGCATACGGTTGAGGGCCTCGTCCCAGCGATCGGCGATCGTCTCGAGCTCCCCATAGCGGTCTAGCTGATCGCGGAACAGATTGCCGAGCAGAATCGCGCGCGGGTGCAGCTGGGCGGCCAGCGAGTCGAGCCACAGCTCGTCCACCTCGAACAGGCCCAGCTCACCCGCAATCTCACCTTTCTGGCGAGCGGCGGCGAGCAGCGTCGAGGCGATCCCCCCGGCCATGTTCGCCCCGGACTGGTTGTTCACGAGCGACACGCCGGCGCGCTCGAGAATTGCGGCGAGGATCGCCGAGGTCGTGGTCTTGCCGTTCGTCGCCGACACCAGCACGCTGCCCCGCGACAGGCGCCCCCCCAGCTCACCGATCGCATTGGGATCGAGACACATCAGCACCTTCCCCGGCGCACTGGACGCGCCGCCGCCACGCAGGCGCGAGACGGCGCCGACGGCCCGCGCTACGGCGAGCTTGGGTGCGAGTGGCCCGGCCATCAGTCCCCTGTCGTGTGCTCGACCGGCGATGCGAATGCTGACTCGCCCGCGATATCGGCGGGCACGAGCACCGAGACTGCGCTGCGCACAGCCCGCACCCGCACCGGCAGCTCGCCGATCGGATCGCCATCGGCGTACATCGTGAAAGGGCGGTCGGACGAGATCTCGACCTCGGCGGCACGGTAGACGTGTACGGAGGGCAGCTGCACGTGAGCGCCCGTGAATACCTTCGGCAGGACCTTCGTCAAGAACTTGAGCTTGCTGAGGCTTTCGAGCACCACCACCTCCAGCAGGCCATCGTCGAGCAGTGCGTCCGGTGCCGCGCGCATCCCACCGCCGTAGGTCTTCGAATTGGCCGCGCCGACCGTGTAGGCCATGAAGCGCATGCGTTCGCCCGGGGGGTCGAGCTCGATCTCAAAGCGTGCGGGGCGCCATGCCGCCAGCGCTCGCAGCGCGCCGTAGACGTACACGAGACCGCCGAGCCACGCGGGCGCCTCGTTGGCGATCCGGTTGGCTTCGCTGTCAAAGCCAACCGAGGCGATCCCGACGAACGCCTGTCCCGCGACCTCGCCGACATCCATTTCGCGAGGGACACCGTCGGCGATCACCGCGCACGCCGCGATCGGATCCTCAGGGATGCCGAGCACGCGAGCCAGATCGTTGCCGCGCCCGCCCGGGAGCACCCCGAGCACGGCGCCCGGAACATCGCGCAAGACGTCGGCTACCACTCCGATCATGCCGTCGCCGCTGAGCGCCACCACCGTCTCCCCGGCGCGGGCGCCTTCCTCGGCCAGCACGCGCGCATGCGCGAGGTCGCGCGTGTCGACGCGGCGCACCTGCAGACCATGCTCGCGCAGGGTCCGTTCGACCTCCTCCGCCACCCGTCCGGCTTTGCCGCCCCCGGCGGAGGGATTGACGATCAGGCAGACGGAAGCGGGCACCGAGCCATCGTATTGGGGGCGGGCCCCGGCGGGATCCGGCGACCCACACTCCGACTAGCTCGCGGCGGCCTTCTGTGCCCGGTCTCGTCGCCGCCGGCCGATGGCCGCGGCGACACCGAGGACGGCGAGCACGAGGAATAGGCCGAGCAGCACGCCCGGCGCGATCCCCAGCCCGCCGAATGGCAGCGAGATCAGCTCGACCAGGCCGAGGCCGATCGCGAGCAGAACGATTATCAGCGCGATTATCAGCAGGATCCCGCGGATGCGCACGAGGATTCCCGCGGAGGAGGGGGGAGCGAGCAGCCCCATCGCCCTCAGGGCAAGCATTTGACGGCCGCTCGGGGGCGCCTGGCCGAGGCGCTCGACCGCGTCCTTCAGATCGCCCGCGCGGCGTTCGGCCAGCGCGAGCGACGCGTCGGCCATACGACGAATCTGCATCCGCTCCTGCGGGCGCGCGGCGGCGATCGCACGCTGGAAGTAGCTGCGCGCGCTCTCAGCGTCGAACCGCTCTGACGCGCGCGCGCCGAGGATCGCCATCGCGGCCGACTTGTACTTGGTCTCGTTCTCGAGCTCCTCGTCGGAGCGCTGCTCCAGCGCCTGGATCTGGTCGAAGGCGCCACGCTGCTCCATCCGAACCTGGCGTTGTTTAGGTGGCATCGGCCGCTCATTCTACGGTCTGGGCAGGCGCATGCCGCGTGCCCAGCAGGCGGTATGCTCGCGGCGTGTCGAGCCGAGCACTGATCCCCCTGTGCATCTGCGCCATCCTCGCGTTGGCCTTCACCGCGCCGGCCACGTCGCTGGCGGCCCTCGGCGGCGGGAGCGCATTCAGCGAATTGACCGAAGGGCAGACCCAGACTGAGACGACTCCAACCGCAACGACCACGACCGGCGCTTCGACGGAAACCAGCTCCAATTCAGGCGGCGTGCTCGTGATCGCGGGTGGGGCGGCACTGTTGCTGCTGGGAGGGATCGCCTTTTTGATCATGCGTGACGCGCGCAGCGTCGCCCCGGCGGGTGACGGCCTGTTGGGTAAGGGAGGCTCGAGTCGCGATACGGCCGCGATGATGCGCAAGCGGCGTGCGAAGGCAAAGGCCGCGAGGCGTCAGCGCAAGCAGAACAACAAACGCCGCAGATAGTCGCCTCGTCAACGTCTCGCCGACGCCCCGGGGGTCCCAGCGAGAGGAGCCTTCAGCGCAGCGTCTTTATGCCCTTGGCACGCAGCGGTGTGCGTACCCGAGCCGGCGCCGGGAGCGCCGGAGAGCCGTGCGGATCACGACGCGGGGAGCGGGGGAGGGGCATGCGCGGATGCGGATCGAGCGGCCCCGCGGGCAGTGTGTGGCTGCCTCCCTCCTCATCAGCGGCGTCAGCATCAGAAGCGTCGGGGGCATCGGTCACATCGACCGCGCGCATCGCCTCGTCGTTGCGAAACGGCATCCACAGCATCAGGCCGACGAACGGAAGCTTGATCAGGCCGAGTAGTACGAACAGCATCCACAGCGACATCGCTCGCTTGATGCTACTACCGCCCGCGCGGGGTTGGAGGAGACACGCTCGGGGTAGATGGCTGTTGACGGCGCACCGACTCGCAATACCTACCGAGGGGAGCTGGCAAGCGATGAGCGATGGTGTCCAGACAGGCACGATCGAGACGAACATTCCCGCGCGCCTCGACCGTTTGCCGTGGTCGCGCTTTCACTGGATGGTGATCATTGGCCTCGGGACGGTCTGGATCCTCGACGGTCTGGAGGTAACGATTGTCAGCTCGATCTCCGGCCGCCTATCGGAAAAGGGAGCTGGTGTTGGCATCTCGGCCGGTGATGTCTCGGGGCTGGCCGCGAGCCTTTACGTCGCTGGCGCCTGTGTCGGTGCCCTCATTTTTGGCCAGTTGACCGATCGCTTTGGCCGTAAGAGGCTGTTCATGCTCACTCTTGGCATGTATCTGGTGGCGACGATCCTGACCGCCTTTGCCTTCTCACCGCTGTGGCTGTTTGTGTTCCGCTTCCTCACCGGCATGGGCATCGGTGGCGAGTATTCGGCGATCAACTCGGCGATCGACGAGCTGATCCCCGCCAAGCACCGCGGACACGCCGACATCTCGATCAACGGCAGCTACTGGGGCGGCGCGATCGCCGGGTCGCTGCTCGCGGTGCTGGCCCTGAACACCAGCATCTTCGCGGAGAACCTCGGCTGGCGTCTGTGCTTTGGGCTGGGCGCGGTGCTCGGCCTGGGAGTACTCCTGATTCGCCGAAACGTGCCAGAGAGCCCCCGCTGGCTGTTCATTCACGGGCGCGAGCAGGAGGCCGAGGAGATCGTCAGCGACATCGAACGCCAGGTTCGCGAGCAGACCGGAGAAGAGCTTCCCGAGATCGATGAGGATCAGAGCATCACGGTCCGCCAGCGCAAGACGATCCCGCTCAGCCTGATCGTGCGCTCTGTGGTCACGCTGTATCCCAGGCGCACGATTCTCGGCCTCTCCCTGTTCATCGGGCAGGCATTCCTCTACAACGCCCTGCTGTTCAGCCTGGGAGACCTGCTGAAGACATTCTTCGGGATCGCCAGCGGCGATGTGCCTTATTACATCGCTGTCTTCGCTGTCGGCAACCTGCTCGGGCCGCTCACATTGGCACGTCTGTTCGACACGGTAGGGCGCAAGCCGATGATTGCCGGCTCCTACATCCTCTCCGGTGGGCTGCTGGTGCTGACCGCCTTCCTGTTCAAGAGCGGCCAGTTCACCGCGGCAAGCCTGGTGGCGGCTCTGATGATCATCTTCTTCTTCGCCTCCGCCGGTGTGAGTGCCGCCTACCTGACCGTCTCTGAGATCTTCCCATTGGAGACGCGAGCTTTGTGCATCGCCGTGTTCTACGCCGTCGGCACGGCCGCCGGTGGGACCACCGGGCCGCTCCTGTTCGCCGATCTGATCGAAAGCGGCAAGGCAAGTCATGTGTTCGTCGGCTTCATGATCGGCGCTGTCGCGATGATCCTCGGTGGCGTCGCCGAGTTCTTCTTTGGCGTCAAGGCCGAGCGCCAGAGTCTCGAGTCCATCGCCCAGCCGTTGACGGTCGAGGATGCCGGCAAGCGCGGCAGCCCTGGAGCGCCCCTGGCCGCAACGACCGCGTAGGGTGCGCGTGATGCCAAGCGAGCTCGCGGCGCTGGCCGAGGAGATCAGCAGTTGCCGGCGCTGCCCGCGCCTGGTGGCGTGGCGTGAGCAGATCGCGCGCGAGCGCCGCGCCGCGTTCGCGCAGGAGGAGTATTGGGGAAGGCCGCTTCCGGGCTTCGGTGATCCAGCGGCGCGAATGCTGGTCTTTGGACTGGCTCCGGCCGCCCATGGCGCCAACCGCACCGGCCGGATGTTCACCGGTGATCGCTCGGGCGATTTCCTGTTCGCGGCACTGTGGCGCGCGGGCTTTGCCAATCAGCCGACATCGACGCGGCGCGGGGACGGCCTGCGCCTGCAAGATGCTTGGATCGCCGCGGCGGTGCGTTGCGCGCCGCCGGCCAATAGCCCGACACCCGCCGAGCGCAATGAGTGCCTGCCGTGGAGCGTGCGGGAGCTACGGTGCTTGAAAGACGTGCGGGTCGTTCTTTGTCTGGGCGCCTTCGGTTGGGACGCCGCGCTGCGCCTGACCACGGCGCTCACTGATCCGCCGGCGCCTTTGCCGCGTCCACGACCGCGGTTCGGTCACGGAGCAGAGTTCTCGGGCCAGCGCTACACGCTGATCGGCTGCTACCACCCAAGCCAGCAGAACACCTTCACGGGCAAGCTGACCGAGCCGATGATCGACTCGGTGCTGGAGCGCGCGCGAGCGCTGGCCGAGAGAGCACAGAGGCGCTAGCCTTGGTGGGTATGCGGATCGAGATCCAGATGGAGAGCCTGCAGATCGACATGCGGATCGAGGTCCAGTAATGAGGCTCTTGATCACAGCGACGACCGTCACGGTGCTCTCTCTGATGATCGCCGGCCTGTTGGGTGTGGCCTCGGCGGAAGCTCCCACGACGACCACTCCGCCACCCACGGTGAGCGTGCAGGGCGTGGCGACCGAGCCGATCGAACAGAACGCCTCCTCGGCGACGGCAACCGCGGTCTATCGCCAGGGAATGGCCGACGCAATCACTGACGGCCAGGCCAAGGCGCAGTTCCTGGCGAGCAAGGCGGGCGTGACTCTGGGATCGGTTCAGAGCATCGTCGAAGGTGGCGGATACATCGGTTGTACGAGCAGCGACGAATCGAGCAACGACGAATACCAGGGCGCGCAACCCGACTTTGGCTCACCGGGCACTACAACCTCGACACCGGTGTTCAACACGCCGCGCGCGAGCACTGAGGCAACTCCCGGTGTGCGAAAACCGGCCACGAAACACAGCAAGAAGAAGCCAAAAAAGTCTTCCGCGAAACAGGCGAGCGCGACGACTACAAACGCGAAGACCGCAAGCGCGACAGCGACGACTGCAAGCACGACGACCTGCACGCTCTCAACGCAAGTCTCGCTCGTTTACACCCTCGGATAGAACCAACGAAAGACCCGCTCGCTCAACCCGAGGAATCCAGGCCTGTGGGGCATCTGGGGGATTCCTGACCCTGGTAGACGCCTGATTCCCGATCTAGGTTGACATAACATACATTATCGAGCACTCAGTCGGAGTTGGTCAGTTTGGGTTGATCCGGACGCCGCCGACATTGCGGCGGTGAGACCATCGTCGGCCGGCCGGCGACCAGCTTCGAAGCATTCGCAGAGCGCAACGCCGCCGCCTGGACAACCGGGGAGGACAAATGACCACGTACACCGATGAAAAGTCGAACTTCGGAGCTGATGGACCCTTTTTCCGCATCATCCACGAAGGGCTGAAAGGGGTCGCGGACGGAGAGGACTACTTCGACCTTCTGGCCGCCGACGTGGTTTTCGAGTACGTCATCTCTGTCCCTGGCTACCCCAGGCGCGTCGAGGGGCGACAAAACATCATCGACCTGTACAGCAACTACGACGACTACATGGCTGTCCACACCGCTGACAATCTCCACGTCTACCGGGATCCGGAAGCGTCGGTGGTCGTCCTTGAGTACGAGGTACACGGCGAATCGGTACAGACCGGCCGGCCGTACAACAATCGTTTCGTTTCCATCGTCACCGTCAAGGACCGCAAGGTGACGCACTGGCGGGACTATCTCGACCCGATCGCGGTGTTCGACGCCGCGGGCTGGCCCAACACTCCTGCCTGAGCAATCACGATCAAGTCACCCACCCGATGCGCCAGCTGGCACCATCGACGCCGCCGAGCGCGCACCAGCGGAATCGCGAAAGCAGGACTGACCCGTATCGGCGGGGTTGGTCCTCCTGTTCGCCAAATCCAGGACCTACGCCGGCTAGCGCACGCACGCGGAAGGTCTCTCACACGATGGGAGAGACCTTGCGGAGGCGACGCCAGTCTCATATGGGTGAGACGCCAACAGTCTCATATGGCTGAGATTGGTCTGTCTCAAATCGGTGAGACGCCGCACAAATCCTCGGGCTGCGGGAAAACCCTGACCAGTCTGGAGGGCTAGCGCGGATGGCAGCGATCCAGCCAGGTTGTTGGATGAAGAGATGCACATCTCAGAGCCAGACAAGCAGACCGAGATCCGCGATCAGGCGGAGTTCGACGAGGTGGTCGTCAAGGACGGCAAGATCGTGCTCGAGGTCCTCGCCGGCGTAGGTATCTTCGCTGCGCTTGCGATGTCGATCATCGCTCTCAATCAGAGCAGCGAACACAACACGGTCACGATCACGAGCGGCGTACCTGCCCCCGCGATCAGCTCGACCAGCGGCGCTAAGGCCAACGCGGCGACGCCTGCCAAGCTGATCAGCCTGAAGATCATCCCCGGCGGGAAGCTGGGTCCCGACAAACTCAAGCACGACTACTACACAAAGACCGAATTCACCGTCAAAGTGGGCCAGAAGCTCGACCTCGAGATCGACAACACGGATGAAGGCGAGCACAGCATCACCTCGCCGGACATTGGTGTGAACATCCTTGTCAAGCCCGGCATCCACACCTACCAGCTCGTAGTCAAGGAAAAGGGACGGTTCTCGTGGTTCTGCACCATCCCCTGCGACACCGAAGCGAACGGCTGGGCGATGCTCCACGCCGGCTATATGGGCGGCTTCATCACCGCAACCTGATTCCCGAAGCTTCCTGAGTCCGAGCCCCACCAGGTTCTCCTACGCGTCCACGCATGCGGCCGCGGAACTGGTTCTCGGTGTCGCGCCTGTAGCCGTGAAGCGCGTAATTGGCAGTCGCGGCGAAGAAGTAGAACGTCATCGCGCCCGCGGCGATCAGGTTCACGAGCGTGCTCCAGCCACTCAGCTGCACAAACGTCGCGATCACGAGCAGGGCGAAGCTGTACATCAACGCCACCCTGTGGGCGATGTCCACGTAGATGTGAGCCTGGTGATTCTCCGAAGTGACGATCTGACGGTACTTCCAGACCCCGAGCAGCATCGCGCAGAGAAACATCAGCGCGTCCGCGACCAACACTGCCTTGGTGTCGGCGCCGAGGTTGAGCGCGCCGCCGCTCGGTGTCATCCCATCAGCCCCACCTGTGCCGAGAAGCCGAGCAGGTCATAGACGATCGAGTAGTTAGCGAGCAGCCCGTCGCGGAACTGGTAGAGATCGACACCCTCCAAGTCGAAGGTCTTGCCCGTGGGCTGGGTCGTGTGCGGCTGTGCTTCGCGGTTCTTGCTCCAGGTGCGCAGCTCGCCGGTGAAGGATCCGGTCATACGCCACGGTAGCGCTATCCCGCCGCCCTCGAGCGCCAGGTAGAGCTCGCCGGTGGCCTGGAAGCGCACGTCGGGAAAGGCGCGGAAAAGATCCTCCAGAAACGCCAGGAACTCCTCGCGACTCTCCACGGTCTGGCCGAACATCGCTGGGTCATCGCAGAGGATGTCCTCTGTGACGAGCGTCCCGAGGAGGTCGAGATCGTGGGTGTTCCAAGCTTGATCCCAGCGCTCGAAAAAGCCGTGCAGCTGATCGGCGCGGGGAAGCCAGCGCTCAGAGAACCCTTGCAGTCCTCCTTTGAGCTGCTCCAGTGAGAGGCCGTCTTGCTGCTCGAGCGTTGGTGGTGTGTCAACGAGGGCGGGTGGTGTGTCAGTGGGCGGTGCTGTGGCGCTCATTGCGGGGGTTCCTTTCCTTCGTTGCTGGTTTCAATGCTCTGCGGGAAGAGGCTGCTCTGTAGGAGGAGGTTGCTCTTCTGTGGGAGGAGGTGCGTCGAGCTCGACGACCAGCGGGATGCCCTCCTCGAACCAACCCCGGGTCAGGTCTTCGATCCTCGAGCGCGTCGGGCGTCCTTTGCGCCAGTTCATACATGCCATGTAGTCGACGGCGTGGACCGTCTCGCAGTACACCCGCAGCGCCTGCTCTCGCTCCAGAGGGTCGCTCAGCTCTCGCACTCGGCCCGCGAACGTCCCGCCTGTGATCCGCAGAGAGACGTTGGGGTTGGCCTGGATGTTCTTCAGCCACGCCATGTCGGGGCCGCCGATCGACACGATGTACACATGCTCGCCGCGCCGTATCGCGCGTACGCATTTGCGTCGCGTCTTGCCGCTCTTGCGCCCGATCGTACTCAGCACGCCGAAGCCCCGGGGTGGCATCAGACAAAACCAGGCAAGCTCCAGTGCACTGAGGATCCGCCCACCATGCAGCCTCAGGCCGAGCACATTCATGTGCTGCTCCCGGATGAACGGGTTGTATCGCCGTTCGCGAGGATACAACGACGGGGTATATCGGGCCATTGGTTCGCTTATCCCTGTTCGAGTGTCCGCCTATCCCCTGTTCGAGCCGAACGACTCGAGGAGAATAGTTCAGACTGAATGGTTCAGCTTGAATGGTTCGGACCGTAGTATAGTCTGCTGATCATGTCAAGCCTACGTCCGACCTCGAGCCCACGCTTGACCGAGGCCTCCTACATCGTTCTGGGACTGCTTGAGCAGGCCAAGTCCGCCACTGCCTACGAACTCAAGCAACTGGCGCAGATGAGTACGATTAATTTCTGGAGCGTCCCCCATACTCAGCTCTACACCGAGTGCCCCCGACTGGCCGGTGCGGGCCTGCTCTCCGAGCGCCAGGAGGAGACCGGACGGCGCCGACGGGTCTACCAACTGACCGACTCCGGACGCAAGGCGCTGCAGCAATGGCGCACCGAACCTGCCTCTCAGAGCTATGAGCTTCGTGACGCCGCGACGCTCAAGCTGTTCTTCGGGGCCGATCCCGCCACGCTCGCCGCTGAACGGCTCGAGACACACCGCCATCGCCTGGCGCGCTGCGAGGAGATGCTCGCCGAGCTCACCGACATCCCACACGGTTGGCGACTGGCCCTCGAATGCGGCATCGGCCACGAACGCGAGTTCATCCGCTTCTGGTCACGCGTCAGCAAGGAACCCCCGCAATAGGCCGAAGTTGCTCTTCCCAGGCCATTTAGGACGTCATTGGACCTCATAACGCGCCGTCGCGCTACTCAGCCGCCTGAGTGAGATCGGCGTACGGCGTCGTCCACCACTCGAGCGGAACTAGCGCCCGCGCGAGTGCCCGCGTATCGATCTCGAGTTCCGCGGCACGGCGGATGATAATGATCAGGTTTGTGCGCATCGTGTGGTGGAGATCGCCTGCGGACTGCCCCTCGATCGCGGCCCGTCGCGTGGCGCTCAGCCGCCGGGCTCGCGCGGCCGGGTCCTCGAGCTCGTCCAGTTCGGCGTCTTCGGGGTCGTCGATCATGTAGCGGAGCAGTTGCACGCGCCCGTATAGCTCGACATGACGCTCGATCAGCGCTGTATAGGGGCGACGCGCCGAGCATCACTGGGCCCCATGCCGCAAGTGAGTCGCGGCTTTCATCGAGCAAGCGTTCGACCAGCCGTGCGAGCCGGTGTCGCCATGCGCTGTCGGGCATGTGCTCGTCGACGAGGGTAGTGACACGCTCGGTCCCCGCGGCGCTGCAGATGAAGTTGCGCACATCGACCGTGCGCCTACCGGCGGTATCGCCTTCGACCTCCAGCAGGTCGCCCAGGCCGACCCAGGTGAAGCGCGCGGTCGCGGCAAGCTCGAGCAGCGCGTTCTGCGCGAACACCCGCCAGCGTGCGCTTTCGCGCCGTTCGAGCACCTCGTTGATGACGACGACGGTGATCAGCACGACCACCAGGCTCGCGAGGATCGAGGACGTCATCTCGTGGCGGTCCCAGAAGCTCGTCTCGAAGTCGGATACGACCAGGCCCACCAGCACGAGCACGCCCGTCGCGGCCGCGATACGCAATCCCCAGCGCTCTAGAAATGCCCCGGTCACAGGGTTGAGCACGATAGCCTTCGCGAGGACGGCATGCGTGCGATCGACGGCATCCACCACATCACTCTGATCACCGGCGACGCCCCTCGCAACGTGGACTTCTACGCGCGCGTGCTCGGTCTTCGCTTGGTCAAGAAGACGGTCAACCAGGACGATCCGAGCGTCTACCACCTGTTCTACTCCGACGAGCATGGCTCTCCCGGTGCGGACATCACCTTCTTCGAGTACCCCGGCGCGCAAGCGGGCCGCGCCGGCGCCGGCATGATCGACCGCATCGTCCATCGCGTCGGTCGCGAGGCGGCGCTCGACTTCTGGAGCGAGCGCCTCACCGGTGAGGGCGTCGCGCTCACGCGCGAGCCAGGCTGGCTGCGGTTCGCCGACCCCGAGGGCATGAGCCACGAGCTCGTCGTCACCAGACAAGCGACGAGCCGCTCACCGCGCGCTCGACGGAGGTCCCAGCCGAATTCGCGCTGCAGGGCTTCGAGGGGGTCCATGCGCTCGTCGCCGACCCGGCCCGCAGCGAAGCCCTGCTGGGCGACACCCTCGGCTTCTCCGAGCTAACAGAGCACGATTGGCAAGCGCGCGGTGAGCACCGCGGCGGGCGAATCGCCTTCGCGCAGAGCGACGAGCGCGGCGTCCCCGGCGCTGGCACCGTGCACCACATTGCTTGGTCGGTCCTCAGCGCCGAGCAGGAGCAGTGGCGAGAGCGCCTGATCGCGGCGGGGCTCACCCCACGCCGATCATCGATCGCTTCTACTTCGAGTCGGTCTACTTCCGTGAGCCCGGTCAGCATCCTCTACGAGCTTGCAACCTCTGATGGCGCCGGCTTCGGCGCCGACGAGCCGGCAGAGACGCTCGGCGAGCAGCTCTCCCTCCCCCCGCGCCTGCGAGTCGATGCGCGAGCAGATCGAGCCGCACCTCACCCCCTTGCCCGACACCAGCCAGTGGCGGGCCGCGCCAACTACCAGCTAGCGCTTATGTAGTCCGAACGATCAACACCGAGCATGGCGCGTGGTGGGAGACCTTGTTTGGTACCGATCCCAACAGGAAGCGCTTGGCGCCGCTCATCCCCTTGTTGCCCACGATCACCAGATCGGCGTTCTGCTCCTCGGCGACGTCGAGGATCGCATCGGCGGGGTCTCCTTGACGGGCATGCGTATTCACGCTCACGCCTGCCTCGCGCGCTATTGCCGCGGCGCTCTCGAGTGACGCCTCGACCTCTTGGCGTGGATTGATCGCCCACTGCACATCCTCAGGCGCGTCTCGCCTCTCCGCCTGCAAGCGCTGCTCGGGAACGGGCGCAAAAGCACTTACGAGCTCCAGCGTCGCACCCAGAGCGCCGGCCATGTCGACTGCCTGGCGCACCGCCTGGGTGGCAGTGTCAGAGCCATCGGTTCCGACGACGATCGAGCTGAACATAATCCCCCTTACGGATTGGAGAAGCCAGCCCTCGCGGCAGGCCTGGCCGGATCATATCCCCACCCCACCGTCAGGCGCCCGGCGATCGGTAACCCGAGCAGCGATACCGCGGCCATCGCTCCGAACGCGGCGAGCGGATGGTGGACGAGGATCTGCACGAGCAGCGCGACGACGAGGCCGCCGAGGTTGCCGGCCATCCAGACGATCGCGCCGGCCGTGCCCGCGGCGGCGCCCGCGAGCTGCTCGGCGGCGGTCAGGATGATCGGCAGCGCGGGCAGCAGGACGATGCCGATCGCGACGATCGCGAGCGCCTGCGCCCCGAGCCATGGCGCCACGCCGAGAGCGACGCAGCCGACGCAGCCGACGAGCACCGCGCCGCGCATGAAGCCACGCTCGGTGTGCCTGCGCGGCGACCGAGCGGCGGCAGCACCGCGCAGGCGATGATGCCGGCGATCACCATCCCGACCAGCAGCCCTCCCGCCGTCTTTTCCGAGACGCCGGCGGGCGCCAGCAACGTCTGCAGCCAGGTCGCGAGCGCCACGAAGATGCCGAAGCCGACGAACACCAGGCCGCACAGCGTGCGCATCGGCGGGAGCGCCCACAGCGCACGCGCCGCGCTGCCCTCGATCGCCGCGTGCTCCTCGCTCTCCTGTCCGGGACGGCGCAGCACGATCGCCAGGGCCGACCGCCGGGATCACCGCGAGCACCGCCTCGAGCACCAGCAGCCGCTCGAGCTGCCCGTGCGCGCCCGACCGTCGGGCCCAGCACCAGCGCGAGCAGCATCCCGACGAAGCTGCCCGCCGAGCCGACCGCGATTCCCGCTCGCGCGCTGCTCCGCGGGCAGGTACTCGCCGGCGAGCTTGCTGACCCCGCTGAGGACGACCGGCTGCGCGACCGCGACGAGTACCTGGCCGGCCATCGCCCACGCGAACGTCTCACCGCCGAGGCGCACCAGGCCGCCGAGCGCGACCAGCGCCCCGCCCGCCGCCAGCGCCGGGCGAAACCAGCGATCGAGCAGGATGCCCGCCGGGATCGCGAGCGCCACGTACAGCAGCGGAAAGATCTCCGCGAGCCATCCGACCGCGCCGACGGAGACTCCGTAGCGCCTGGCCGTTTCGGTCGTGATCGCCGCGTAGGTCAGCCACAGCACCTGCGTGGCCGCGCACACCAGGCTGTAGGCGACGATCACCCGCCAGCCGCCCGTCTGCTTGGAGTTGTGGCTCATATCTGCATTCCGATTGCGCGTCCCAACGCGATGGCTCCCACGCCGACCAACAGGCTGAGCAGAATATTGAACGCCGCGACGGGCAGTTCGCCGTCCTCGGTGAGACGCTCCGTCTCGAGCATCCAGGTCGAGAAGGTCGTATAGGAGCCGAGCGTCGCGGTGCCGATCAGGACAAGCGCGTCCCCTTCGACGGCGAGCCCCGTGACCAGGCCCAGCAGCAGCGCACCGGTGATGTTGACCACAAAGGTCCCGAGCGGGAACGTGCCCGCGGCGCGCGCGCTGAGCAGCGCGACGAGCAGGAACCGCGCGAGCGCGGCGACCCCGCTGAGCAGCGCGACGCCGATCCAGACCCAGACGCTCATTGCTCGTCCCCTCGCTCGCGTCGCACCAGCTGCGTGCCGAGCCGGATCGCCAGGTAGCCGGCAAGGACGCTCGCGAGCGCATACCCTCCCGCGAGTGCGTAACGGTCGTGCTGGAGCAGCACGAAGATCTCCAGCTGCATCGTCGAGAAGGTCGTGTACGTGCCGCAGAAGCCGGCGGTCCACAGCGGGTGATGAAACCTCGATTCCGGCGGGCGCTCCCTGAACCAGGTCGCGATGCAGGCGAGCGTGAACGCACCGGAGACGTTGATCGCGAAGATCGCCCACGGCCAGTCCGTCACGCCGCTCGCGAACGAGCGGCTCAACCAGACCCGCAGCAGCCCGCCGACGGCCCCCCCGAAAAAGATCGCCACCAGCTCGTGTCTGTCCAGGCTCGGCCAGCAAAACTCTCGTGGGCATCTCTTTAGCTCCTCTCGCGTGGCTTCGGTTTCGCGAAAGGAGCCATCAGCCCTTCAAAGCGGGCGGTTCGGAAGGCATCGCCTCCCACCAGGGCTCCATCTGGCGCCTGGCAAGATATCGCACGATGATCGCCGAGCGTCTCACCGCGCAGTTGCTCGCGGGGCCACCGGCCCGCGATCCGGTGGCTGTCGCCGAGCGACTGCTGGCGGTGCAGGGCCAGGACCCGCGCGGAGCGCGCCTGGCGATCCGCGCGCGGACTGAGGGGTGCTCCGCCGCGGACGTCGATCGCGCCCTCACCGAGGACCGTTCGCTGCTGATCACGTGGCTGAACCGCGGCACGTTGCATCTGGTGTGCCGCGAGGACTACCCGTGGCTGGCAGGCGCTGACCACACCGCGGCCGCTTACCGGCAACGCCCGGCGTTTGGCGCAAGAGGGCGTCACACCGACCGCCGCCGAGCGCGGAGTCGACGTGATCGCCAACGCGCTCGCCGCGGAGGGCCCACTCACGCGCGCGCAACTGCGCGAGCGCCTCGATATGGCGGGGGTGCGCACCGAGGGCCAAGCGCTCGTGCATCTACTGATGCTCGCCGCACTGCGCGGCATCGCGGTGCGCGGGCCGATGATCGGCCGCCAGCACGCTTTCGTGCTCGTCCACGATTGGCTCGGCGAGACCCCGCCCGTCGACCGCGATCGTGCGCTGGCGGAGCTGGCGCGCCGCTATCTCGCCGGCCACGGCCCCGCCGATGACCGTGATCTCGCGAAGTGGGCGGGACTGCCGTTGCGGGACGCCCGCGCGGGGCTGCGCTCGATTGCGACAGAGCTTTGCGTGTGCGAGGACGGCCTGATCGATATAGCTGGGCGTCCGGAGCCCGCGGAATTACCGCCGCCCCGCCTGCTCGGCTCGTTTGACCCCGTCCTGCTCGGCTGGGTATCGCGCGATTGGCTGCTCGACTCTCACAGGGCGGTCATCACTGTCAACGGGCTCTTCCGTCCCTTTGCCCTCGCCAACGCTCGCGCCGTCGCCACCTGGAGCATGCCGGCGGGCAAAGTCGTGCTGGACCCGTTCGCCCCCCTCACGCGCAAGAGTGCCGCCGCGCTACAGGCTGACGCGCTGGATGTCGTGCGCTACCTCGGCGATCGCTAGGTTTTCCTCAGGTGCCCAGCGAGATCACGATCCGGGGTGAGATGATCAGACTCGGCCAGCTATTGAAGCTCGCGGGAATCATCGACAGCGGCAGCGAGGCCAAGTCATTTCTCGCCGGTGAGCGGGTGCTGGTCAACGATCAGCCCGAGACACGCCGCGGCCGTCAGCTACACCCAGGCGACACCGTTCGAGTCGGCGCCCACGATCTGCGCTTGGTCGCTGAGTCCTGAAGCCGATCGAGGGTCGAACGATAGAACCGTCGCAATGGCGGGTAATACTTTTGCCGGCGGGTTGTGTTCCAAAGAGCAGGTAGCACCGTACACATTGTCGAACGAGTGTTTGAGGGCCCCACCCCGCCCAGGCGGGCGGAGCATTCATCAACAAAATCATTGACAACGCAACTATCGCGGTTTATAATTCCGACTCCAAGCATCGGATTAGAAGGACAGCCATGTCAGACAGTCGCATCACCCCCATCACTCCAATCGATTCCATCTCCGCGACGCGCGATGAGCGCGCCACGCCAGCCCCTGGCCCGCGCGCCGCCGAGGAGCCTCGCGCAAAGCCCGAGCGACTGGACAATCCCGCTCCCGAGCCGATCGCGCTGGGAGCAGCAGAAACATTCATTCCCGAGGCGGTCGATCAGCTGCTCGCGCATTCACGCCGCTACCCGCTACTCACTCCCGCCCAGGAGATCGATCTCGCTCAGCGTATCGAGCGCGGTGACCTGTACGCCAAGGAACTGCTCGTCAACTCCAACCTGCGCTTGGTTGCCTCCAACGCGCGGCGCTACCAAAATCAAGGTCTACCACTGGCCGATCTCGTCCAGGAGGGCCTGCTCGGGCTGATTCGCGCGAGCGAGAAGTTCGACTGGCGCAAGGGCTTTCGCTTCTCCACTTACGCCACTCTCTGGATTCGCCAGGCGATCCAGCGCGGCCTGGAGAACTCCGGGCGCACGATCCGCCTGCCCGTGCATGTAGCCCAGCGCTCGCGCAAGGTCGGGCGTGTCGAGCGCGAGCTGTCGGTGCGCCTGGGGCGCGAGCCCACCGTCGAGGAGCTGGCGCAAGAGACCGGACTGGAGATCGAGCAGGTCGAGGAGGTGCGCCACCAGCGCGCCGCCCTGGTCAGCCTCGATCAGCAGATCGGCGAAGACGGCGACACGGCTCTCGGCGACCTGCTGCCCTCCGATCAGGAGGCCCCTGAGGACACCGCCTGGGACAACGAGCGCGAGCGGATCGTGCACGAGGCGATCGAGCAGCTGCCCGAAACCGAGCGGACCGTGCTGACGCTGCGCTTTGGCACCGGGCGCGAGGAGCCCCAGACCCTGACCGCTATCGGTAAACGGCTCGGGTTCTCGGCTGAGCGGGCTTCGCAGCTCGAGCAGCGAGCCTTGAAGAAGCTGGCCGAGCTGCCGGAGCTGGTCGCGCTGCGCGAGGCCGCCTAAGCCGTTAGCTCTCAGTAGCGCTGGATGAGTAGTGATGTACGCGCGCCGCGGAGCGCCGGGCTAGATGTTTGAGACGTTCAGCCCGGTGCCCTGCAGCAGCGTGTTGGCCTTCGCATTGAGCACCGTGAACTCTCCGGTGAGAATCAGCAGGCCGAGTACGATCATCACAGCGCCGCCGACGGCGATGATGAGCGGAAAATGACGCTTGACGACAGTCAGCGCATTGGTCATCCGCTCGAAGGCCAGTGCGATCAACAGGAACGGGATTGCCAGGCCCGCCGAGTAGAAGGCAAGCAGCAGCGCGCCATGGGCGGCTGAGCTGGAGACAGCCGCTTGGGTCAGGATCGCGCCGAGCGTGATGCTCGTACAAGGCGTCCAGGCGATAGCAAAGGCGGCGCCCGCGACGATCGGTCCGCCACGTCCGGCCAGGCGAAGCAGCTTCTCGGAGTGCCACTCGCGGTTGAGCAGCCGCACGAATGGCGTCGCCAGGAACACCACGCCCAGCAAGATGATCACGACGCCGCCAGCCTGTTCGAGCTCGTGCTTGTGGGCGACGAGACTCGAGCCGATCACCGTCGCGCTCAGTCCCAGCAGGATGAAGATCGTTGAGAAGCTCGCGATGAACAGCAGGCTGGGTACGAGCACGCGGCGCACCCCCACGCCGTCCTTGAGATCGGCCGGCGTCACGCCGATCACCGTCGAGAGATACCCGGGAACGAGTGGCAACACGCAGGGCGAGAGGAACGACACGAGGCCCGCGGCGAGCGCGAGCGGAATACCCACGCCCGTGGCGGTGTCCGACGAGGTGGCGGCGATGATCAGCACGTGGCTCATGACCACGACCGCGACGCGGGCTCACTCGCTCGCGCGTCGTCCATGTCGATTGGCGAGCTCTCCAGGACCGTCTCCGCCTGCCTCTCCAGGCCCGTCCCTGTCTGCATGTCGCTCGCCGTATCGCCAGCCATGTCGCTCGCCGCGAGGAGTGCGGCGACCTCGCGTTCCAGCCGAGCCACACGCTCCTCCAAGCCGTTGACCGGTGCGAGCGCCGCAGATGGCTCTGAGTCGGACCGAGCGGTGACATCCGCTCGGCTGGCGTTGGCGTCAACCTGCGCGTCGCGGTCCTCGAGCAGCTGTATGTAGCGGTCCTCCTTCTGCCCCGGCCGGCGCTGCAGACATGCGGCCAAGCCCCGCTCGATCAACCGCGCGAGCGTCTCGTGAACCGCTGGCAGGTCAGAGAACGAATGCATGCGCTCAGCCCGCTGCTTCAGCTCGCCCGGCGTCTGGGGGCCGCGCAGCATCAGCACACACATGACGGCTTGCTCGTCGCTTGCCATCGGCAGCGCCTCCGCGAGCAGATGCCGGTACTTCGGCGTGCGGCTGCCACGTCCGCTCGCCAGGCGCGTAAAGCCGCGGCGCTCGAGACGGTGCAGCGCGTCGCGCAGTACAGCGTCGTCGTAGTCCACCACGGGGTCGCGGTTGGTCGACTGGTTGCACGCCAAGCGCAGGCTGTTGAGCGTGAGCGGGTAGATGTCGGGTGTCGTCAGCTGCTTTTCGAGCATGCAGCCGAGCACGCGCGTCTCCGAGGCGGACAGGTTCATCGCCTTAAGCCTACGACCCGGCGGCTAAAGTCAGCCCAGTGAGCAGTCAGCCCTTCGCCCAGGGGCACGGTGGAGGCGGCAATGGCCGTCGCTCCGGAGAATCGAATCTCCGTCCACCCTCGCCCCGAGGACACCCCTGACCGGCCGGTGTCACTGCGACGCATTGCCCGTCTGTTCATCCCCTACCGGCTGCGTCTGGGGACATTGCTGGCGCTGATCTTCCTCGGCTCGATCCTCAGCGTCGCCTCGCCGTTCCTGCTGCGCGAAGCGATCGATAAGGGTCTCCAACAGCGCAATCTGACGTTGTTGTCGTGGCTGGTCGGCGGGATGGTCGCGCTGGCGATCATCAACGGAGTGATCAGCGTGGCGCAGACTTGGATCGCAAACCAGGTCGGCCAGCGCGTGATGCACGACCTGCGCGCCGCTGTCTACGCCCACCTGCAGCGCATGTCGCTGGCGTTCTTCACGCGTACCCGCTCGGGAGAGGTGCAGGCGCGGATCGCCTACGACATCGGCGGGATCGACGACGTGGTGACGAGCACCGCGACCTCGACCGTCTCGACCGTCGCCACCGTCATCGCCACCGTCACGGCGATGTTCGCGTTGAGCTGGGAGTTGACCCTGTTCTCGCTGTGTCTGCTGCCGTTCTTCGTATGGCTGACGCGCCGTGTCGGCAATGAGCGCCGGCGCATCCAGTCGGTCCGCCAAGGTCGCTTGGCAGACATGTCGACCTTGGTGGAGGAGTCGCTGTCGGTCTCGGGCATCCTGCTCGGCAAGACGATGGGCCGCTCGCACGAGCTCGTGAACCGGTTTTCCAATGAGTCGAGCGAGCTCGCCGATCTGGAGGTGCGTGCGCGCATGGCTGGCCGCTGGCGCATGGCGTCGGTGCAGATGAGCTTCGCGATCATGCCTGCAGCGGTGTACTGGTTCGCCGGCTACAGCATCGTCCACGGCGGCGACGTGCTCTCGATCGGCACGGTGGTCGCGTTCACGACGCTCCAGACCCGTCTGCTGTTTCCGATGCAGCAGCTGCTGTCGGTGGGCCTGGAAGTGCAGACCTCGCTGGCGCTGTTCGGGCGGATCTTCGAGTACCTCGACCTGCCCGTCGACATCGTCGAGCGGCCCGGCGCCCGCGCGCTGAGCGGCGTGCGTGGCGACGTGAGCTTGGACGACGTGTGGTTTCGCTATACGCCGGAGGCGCCCTGGACACTGCAGGAGATCGCCGCTGAGATCCCGGCGGGAACGCGCACGGCCTTGGTCGGAGAGACGGGCTCGGGCAAGACGACACTCGCGTATCTGGTGGCGCGCCTGTACGAGCCCCAGCGCGGGAGCGTCGCGATCGACGGAGTGGACATCCGCGACATGACGCTCGACTCCTTGGCCGCCACGGTCGGACTGGTCTCGCAGGAGACCTACCTGTTCCACGCCTCGATCCGGGAGAACCTGCGCTTTGCCTGCCCCGATGCGACCGACAGGCAGATTGAGGACGCCGCGCGCGCGGCGCAGATCCACGAGCTGATCGCGTCGCTGCCCGAAGGCTATGACACCCAGGTGGGCGAGCGCGGCTATCGCTTCTCCGGTGGCGAGAAGCAGCGCATCGCGATCGCTCGCACCGTGCTGCGCAATCCACCGGTGCTGGTCCTCGACGAGGCCACCTCCGCCCTTGACACCGAGACCGAGCGCGCCGTGCAGCTCGCGCTCGACGATCTCTCGCGCGGACGCACGACAATCGCGATCGCTCACCGGCTCTCGACGATCCGTGACGCCGACCAGATCCTCGTTCTCGATGACGGGCGCATCCTCGAGCGCGGCACCCACGAGCAGCTGCTCGAGTTGGGCGGGCGCTACACGGCGCTGCTCAGCGACACTGCTGTCGCAGGCGACAACACCGCCCCGGCAGCGGTTACCTGAGCTACGCCGTCGCGTCGATGTTCAGCCGCACATAGTCGACTACGACCGGCGCTCCGAGCTCGGCGAGCACGGCGTCCATGAAGGGGTCGCGCAGCTCCTCCGGCAGGTGTTGGACATGGGGTCCGAGGACGATTGTGGAGAGGAACTCGCGCGGATGCTCAGGCTCTTGGGGCGCCGGTGCAAGCCAGCACTCCGCGGAGGCGAAGCCGGCGCCGAGCAACCGCTCGCGTGTTGGCTCTGGGGCAGCGTAATTCCACGGTGGACGCCAGTCCGTGAAGTGCTCGGCGTAAGGGGCGCGGGCGAGGATCGCGTTGGCCCGGCCACGCAACTCCGTAATGTTGCCCTCACCCCCACACTGTGCGACCAGCCGGCCACCTGGGCGCAGAGCACCGTGCAGGCGGGCAAACAGCCGCTCGTGATCGGCGATCCAGTGAAACGTGGCGGTCGACAGGACCGCGTCGACGGGCTCGTCCAGCTCGAGCTCCAGCAGGTCCTGGCGGCGAATGTCGGCCTGCGGTCCGAGCCGCTGCCGGGCGGCATCGACCATCGAGGCCGACGTGTCCACCGCAATCACCCTTCCGCGTGGCACCCGTTCGATCAGCGCCTGCGTAATTCGCCCCGACCCGCAGCCCGCATCGAGCACCACCTCGTCGCCTCTCAGCTCCAGCCGAGCGAGCACCTCACGCCCCAGGGCCTCCATCGGTCCCGAGATCCGGTCATAGCTCTTGCCGTCCCATTTACGCACCTCCGACATACATCCGTACGCTATCACGTATGGGTCACACGGCGCGCGCAGCCAGCTCGGAGAGCACCTTGGAGAGCTGCCCTCCCTGCCAGGCGATCGGCGAGTGGATCGGCTGCCCGCCCACCCCGGCATCCTCGACCACGAGCTTCGCGTGCGGGATCGTGCGGGCGTAGCGCTCGCCCACCGCGAGCGGATGGCCCGGGTCGACCTCGTCGCGGCTGGCCACCACCACCGTTGGCGCCTCGACGCTCTCGAGCTCCCGTAGATCCTCGAACGGCCGCGAGCGCGGAACCACTTCGAGCGCATCAGCCACCGCGTCGGGATGCTCGTGACCAGCGAGCCGCTGGCGCATGACCTTCTCCACGGTATCCCGCCACTGGGCGGGCACCTCGGAGAAGTCATAGGCGTCCACGAACCCCTCCACCCCACCCTCACGCAGCCCCTGTGCCAAGGCGTCCCACCCGGCGAGGACCGGTTCGCTGAGCGACACGTCGGGATCAAAGGACGGCGTGATCAACCCCAGCCCGGCCACTCGCTCGGGGCGCAGCAGAGCAAAGCGCATGGCGGTGTGCGCGCCCATCGAGGCTCCGGCCAAGACCGCGCGCTCCAGACCAAGCGCGTCGAGCACCTCCTCCAGGTCGCGAGCGAGGCGTTCGTAGCCGTAGTCCACCGGCACGGGCGCCGCGGTCGAGTGTCCGTGCCCACGCGCGTCGTAGAGGATCGTCCGATATCCCTCACGCTCTAGCGTCCGCGAGCCCATCACCACATATCGACGCGTCGCCGTGAGGCCGTGGAGCAGGACGATCGGCGTGCCCGGGCGGGCGGGATCCGAGTCTTCGCCGGCCAGTTCGACATCATCGTCGGTGACGACGCGTAGTTCGGTGGGCCGCTCAGGCATGCACGGCTGCGTGCTCGCGCACGAGCTCGGCCGAGCGTTGCGGCGCCTCCAAGAAGAACAGGTGACCCACTCGATCGAGGATCTCCAGGCGCGCATCGGGTATGCGCGCCGCGACGAGCCGGCCGTTGCTCACCGCGAATATCTCATCCTCGGTGCCGTGCACGACCAGCGTGGGCATCGTCAGCCCAGGTAGACGGGCATAGGTGTCATGCGCCGCGATCGCCTGCACTTGGGCCACGATTACCGGAACGGCCACCCTCCGCGCCAGTGACCTGGCGTGGAAGGCCGCGTATGCGTCTGCATCCGCGGCGAAGCCGGCGGAGACGTTCGCCTCCCAGGAGGCGCGTATCGCGCGCTCGCGGTCGCCGGATGTCCTTGCCTCGGCCATCCGCTGGAGCACCTCGGGGCTGGTCAGCGAGCTGCCCTCACCACCGCAGTAGGTGCAGCCGAGGGTAAGCGTGCGTATCCGCTCGGGCCGCGCGAGGGCAAGCTCCTGAGCCGCCATCCCGCCCATCGAGATGCCCAGCACATGTGCGGTGTCGAGTTCGAGGGCATCGAGCAGCCCCACTGCATCCTGCGCAAGCTGGGCGGTCGTGAATGGCTCCTCCACACGGCTGCTCTTGCCGATCCCGCGATTGTCATAGACGATCGTCTCGAAGTCCTGGCGCAGTGCGTCCAGAAAGGGCTCTCCCCAGCTCAGGGCGGTGCCGGTCGCGCCCATGATCATCAGCAGTGGCGGACCGGACCCGCTGCGCTCGTAGCTCAGCTCGACCTCACCGGTGCTCACGACGGGCATCGGGCAATCCTAGAGAGATGTGCTCCTACACGGACAACGCCAGCTGAACCTCTGACTCCGAGCCGGCGCCGGAGGTCGAGGACCCGAGCGCACCTCCCGGCTCTTCAGGCGAGCCGGCGTCCACACCAGCCAGGCCTGCCACCCGCACGCCGAGCAGCCTCACAGGCCGTGCCGGCGCGTACTCGTCGAGCAGCCGCAGCGCGACGGCCGTCACCTGCTCGACGTCGCAGGTGGGTTCCGCGACCGAATGCGCGCGAGTGACGGTCGAGAAGTCATCGAGGCGGACCTTGATCCCGATCGTACGGCCGCGGCGCCTGTTAGCGACGAGGCTCGCGCACAGCTCGCCGGACATCCGTTGCAGCGCCTCGCGCAGCGCCGCCGGGTCGCGAATATCCTCATCGAAGGTCCGCTCGCGCGACTCAGAGACGACCTTGCGCGCGGCCCCCACCTCGCCATCGTGCTCGAACCGCGCACGTCTCGACAGATCGCGCCCGAGGTTCGGGCCGAAGCGCTCGACCAGCAGCCGCTCGGGCGCGGCGCCAACGGCCTGCAGCGTGTTCAGCCCCAACTCGGCCAGACGCGCCGCTGTCTTTGGCCCGATTCCCGGGATGAGTCCTGGCGGTGCCTGCGCGAAGCGCGCGCATGCCTGCTCACGCGTCAGCACCACGAAGCCCGCCGGCTTCTCAGCGTCGGAGGCAACCTTCGCGACAAGCTTGTTCGGTCCGATACCCACCGAGCAGATCAGCTGCGTAGCCGCCGTGATCTCCGCCACCAAGCGGCGCATCGCCGCGCGCGGCGAGTACAGCCCACTCAGGTCCAGATAGGCCTCGTCCAGCCCCACCACCTCGACTCGCTCGACATGGGTGCGCACGAGATCCATGATCCGTCGCGAAACCTCCCTGTAGGCGGGAAAGTCCGGCGGCAGCACCACCGCCTCCGGGCACAATCGCCGGGCCTTCGCAGCGGGCATCGCCGACCCCACGCCATAGCGCCTGGCCTCGTAGCTGGCGGTGGTGACCACAGCGCGCGGACCGCTCCCCGCAACCACCACCGGCTTGCCACGCAGCTCTGGATGGCGACACAGCTCGATCGAGACGTAGAAGGCGTCGGCGTCGAGGTGCGCGACGCCGAACTGGGCATGCTCGTTGGACATTGCCCAACGAATCTAGCGGCGAGGTCGGCCGGGATCTTCTCGTATCACCGGACCAGTGCGACCGCTCGCCGCGCGAGGATCGCGGCCAGCTGAGCACGGTGAAACTTCGCGCCGCCGAGCAGCGCGGCATCGAGTTGCGCGCGCTTGTACAGCCAGTGGACGTCCGCCTCCCAGGTGAACCCAATACCGCCATGGGCCTGGATCGCGCTCGCGGTGACCTCCCGACCGGCGTCGCTCGCGGCGGCCTTGGCCATCGCCGCGGCCTCTGCCAACCGCTCGGGGTCTGCATCCGCGGTCCACGCGGCGAATGCCGCCGTGGAGCGCGCCTTCTCGGTGTCGAGCAACATCTGCGCACAGCGGTGCGACACCGCCTGGTATGAGCCGACCGGGACGCCGAATTGCTTGCGCTCCTTGACATAGGCGAGGGTCATCTCGAGCGCTCGATCGCACACTCCGACGAGCTCGGAGGCCACCGCCACGAGCGCGCGGTCCACGCCGGCCGAGATATCGCCGTCGAGCGCCTCCCCCTCCGAGGACAGCGCGCTCACACGTGCAGTCGTGCGTGTTGGGTCGATTGAGGCAAGCGGAGTGACATCGGCTTCCTCGGCGGCGAGCACGCGTGCAGCCCCGTCGTCTTCCACGAGCACGATCACCTGGGCATCGACGCCACCGATCACAAGCTCAGCGGTGCCCTCGCGCGCCGAGCCGACCGCCCCGATCGCCGTGCCTTTCGCGAGGTCTCCCAGCCAGCGCTCACGCTGGGGCTCAGAGCCGGCGTGCTCGATCAGCGTGGCTGCGAGCACACTCGGAAGGAACGGCACCGGCGCGACCACTCGCCCCAGCTCCTCGCAGAGGATCGACAGCTCGACCCGGCCGAGACCCTGGCCACCGTATTCCTCCGATACCGCGATACCGGGCCACCCGAGCTCGCACAGCTCGCTCCACAAGCGCTCGTCGCTGCGACCGGCCTCGGCATGCTCGCGCACGCGCTCAGGTTTCGCGCGCTCGGCCAGCAGATCCCGTGCGGTGCGCTGAATATCGCGCTGGTCGTCGGTGAGTCCGAAATCCATTCCCTTCCCTCCCCTACGCCATCGCCTTGAGCCGCGGCAGGCCCAGGACGCGCTCGGCGATGATGTTCTTGAGCACCTCGGTGGTACCGCCCTCGAGCGTGTTTCCTCGTGCGCGCAGTAGCTCATAGCTCCAGCTGGTGCCGGCCGTGAGCGCCTGCGGCCCGATCACATCGGCGGCAAGTTCGGTCAGGCGCTGGTTGGTGTCAGACCACAACCACTTCACCAGCGATCCCTCAGGGCCGGGCTGACCGTACTTCTCGATGTCGGTTAAACCCTTCCAGGCGAGCAGCCTGATCGACTCGCAGCGGATATGCAGTTCGGCCAACGCATCGGCGTACAGCGCGTCCTCCAGCAGCCCTCGCTCAGTCGCAACGGCAAGTACGTCGTCGAGCAGCTGGCGCAGGCGGATCTGCAGGGCGAACCCCAGACCGGCACGCTCATTCATCAGCGTCGTCAACGCCACCTTCCAGCCGTTGCCAACGCCGCCGACCACGTTCGCGTCGGGGATTCGTGCCTCTTCGATGAACAGCTCGTTGAACTCGGCCTCGCCGGTGATCTGGCGCAGCGGACGGACCTGCACAGCGTCCTGGTCCATGTCCATCAGGAAATACGTCAACCCCTTGTGCTTGGCCACCTCTGAGTCGGTCCGCGCGACCAGCATGCACCACTTCGAGTACTGCGCCCCGCTCGTCCACACCTTCTGGCCGGTCACGACCCATTCGTCGCCGTCCTTGACCGCCCGCGTCTTCAGCGCGGCGAGGTCCGAGCCGGCGTCGGGCTCGGAGAATCCCTGACACCAGATCTCCTCGGCCGAGAGGATCGGCGCGAGGTAGCGCTCCTTCTGCTCTGGAGTGCCCCACACCATCAGCGTCGGGCCGCCCAGCAGGAGGCCGAGGACGTTGGCCGCCATCGGCACCCGCGCCCGGCCGAGCTCCTCGAAGTAGATCGCCGACTCGGTCAGCGACGCTCCGCGTCCGCCGTACTCCGTCGGCCAGGACGGTGCCGCCCAGCCCGCGTCATACAGCTTGCGCTGCCAATCGCGGCGGTAGGCGTACTGCGTGTCGTCGTCGCCCTCGCTCGGCACCGGGCCCGGCTTGTTCTCCGCCAGCCAACCACGCAGCTCGTCGCGGAACGCCGTCTCTTGCTCGCTGAAAGTCAGGTCCATCGGGCTCCTTCCACTACGGGCATGCGAGGACGATAGCTCCTACGGGTGTAGCTTCTCGTGCTCGCTGAGCATGCCGATGTACTTCGCCAAGCGCCGGGCGCGCGTCTCGGGCTTCTTGGCATCCTTGAGGCGATACAGGATCGCGTAGCGGTTCGCGCTGTCGAGGGTCGCGAAGAACGCCTTGGCTCCGGGGTTGCAGTCCAGCTCACGTTGCAGATCATCCGGCACCGTTGCCGTGCGTTGCCCCTCGTACGCCGCTTCCCAGCGGCCATCCTGCTGGGCTTTCAGCACCTGCTCGAGACCGGCCGGTTGCATCCTGTCCTGGGCCAACAGCTCGGTGGCCTTGTCCCGATTGATTTTCGACCACTTGCTGCGCAGCCCGCGTGGCGTAAACCTCTGCAGCCAGTATCGCTCGTCGAAGGACCCCTTCTGGCCGTCTATCCAGCCGTAGCAGAGGGCGCTCTGTAGAGCCTCGTCGTACGTGACGGAGTCGATGCCAGAGCCCTTCTTGGCGATCTTCAGCCAGAGGCCCTTGGCCGTCGCGTGCTGCGCATGCAACCACTGCTCCCAGTCTTCCCGAGAGGCGAATGAGATGATCGGCAGATCCTGTTTTGGGTCCATGACTGCGTGGGTCGCGGGCGGCCTGCTCCCCTGACGCCAGTATCGCAAAGCGTCAGCTCGCCCGGTAAGGGATGATGGACAAATGCCGACTCCCCCCTCCGTGCGCAGCGTCAAGATCGGCGCTGACGAGCGCGGCGGGTGGACCACTGAACGCCCGCGCCGCGAGGGCGACGGGCCACCGCGCCCGGTCGATGTCTCGGCGCGCTGCCGTGTACTCGCTCCATCGGACCGCCTGCGCTATTCGCCGGGTAGCCTTTTGCTGATCGTCTCCTCCGATGCGGAGGAGTCAGGGCGCTTCGCCGAGCGCGTCGTGGAGGAGCGTGGCGCGGTGCTCTCGCTCGCGAAGGTGCGCACCCTGCTGGCGGGACGTGTCCCGGCGGAGGAGATCGAGTCGCGGGCCCGCGAGCTGCTCGACGCCGCCGTCGTCAAGCGCTTGGGCGAGAGGCAAACGATCGTCCTCACCCTCGAGGGCCTCGATGCCGCGGAGCGTGAGCGCTACGTGCGGCTCGCCCATGGCTCCAAGCGCCCGCGACATCTGATTCTGCTGGAGATTCCACGCGATCAGGTCCCCGAGCAAGAGCGTGCCACGCTCAACGAGTTGCGCCGCGCGCTCGACTCCGGTGAGGTCGGCCTGGAGGGTTTCCAGACCGCGCTGCGTCTCGGCGGCGGCACTATGGCCGAGCTAAAGCGCATCGTCTTTCAGCCACCGCCGCGCGAAGACTGACACCGCGCCACTCTGCTCTAGCGTCGCGCGGGCCTTTGGCTTCCTGTTACTACTTCAGAGTGTGTCCTCGACGGTTCGTGAACGTATCTTGCTGGCCGCCGCGTTTGTCGATGCCGCGCTGCGCTATTGGCTGACGGTCTTTCCACGCGTCAACCGCGGGCTGAGACATTGGCAGGACCGTGCTGGGCAGATCCCCGACTCCTCACTTCGACGGATCGCGCTCGACTCCCTACGCAAGCGCAGCAACATCGAGGGCGCCGCGGCATTCGCGGCATTCGCTCCGCGCGGCCATCGCGCCGCGGTGGTGCGCGCGCTGGTGGCCTTCCAGGCCGCCTACAACTACGCCGACATGCTCTCCGAGCAGCCACACGTGCAGGCCATCGCAAACGGGCGCCGGCTTCACGAAGCGCTGCTCGTGGCGCTCGATCCCGGCGCCCCTGAACTCGACTACTACGCACATCATCCACAGCACGACGACGACGGCTACCTCCAGGAGCTCGTCGATACCTGCCGCATGGCGCTGGGCACGTTGCCCTCATACGCCGCGGTCGCGGAGTCGGCGCGGATCGCCGCCGAGCGCATCGTGACCTTTCAAAGCCTCAACGTGGGCAAGGCGCAAGGCGATCACGTCGCGCTCTCCCGGTGGGCGCGCGAGGAGACGCCATCGGCGGCGGACCTGGAGTGGTGGGAGACAGCTGCCGCCGCGGGTTCCTCGCTCGGCGTCCACGTGCTGATCGCGGCCGCGGCTGATGCCGAGCTCCAGCAGACCGACATCGCTGCGATCAATGACGCTTACTTCCCGTGGATCGGGGCGCTGCACTCGCTGCTCGACAACATCGTCGACATCCAAGAGGACGCCATCACCGATCAGCGCAGCCTGGTCTATTACTACGCTTCACCGGCGCAGGCCGCTGCCCGGCTGCAGGTGCTCGCCGTGAAGGCTGTGGGTCGTGCCCAGGCGCTGCCGCGAGGAGCGAGGCACGCGATCATCCTTGCCGCGATGGCCGGCAATTACCTCTCGGCCCCGGAGGCCAATACGCTTGACGTAAAGACCGTCTCCCAAAGCGTGCGCGAGGCGATCGGTGACCTCGCGACGCCTACGCTGCTCGTCTTCAAGCTGAGGCGCCTGGGCAGCAGTGCCCCCTACACAGCATCCGTCGGTGACCCAGTGGCGAGCGGAACGCCCACCGCCGATCAGGAATGGGACACCGAGCAGCGCCTCACTGGCGCCATCCGCGAGCCTGAATAGTTTGAGGTAGGGTTGCCGCCGTGTGTCCTCCGATGGTTTCATCGGAGGGGCGAGATACATGGTCGATTTTGCTTGGGTCGGGCTTGGGTCGGGGAGAGAAAGTGGGCTGTAGATGCTGGAGCTGCGCGATCTCGTGAAGCATTACCCCGCCGTTGGTGGGGAGTCCGTGCGTGCCGTTGATGGCGTCTCGCTGTCCGTCGCGCCGGGTGAGATGGTGGTCCTATACGGGCCGAGCGGATCGGGCAAGACGACGCTGCTGTTGATGGTCGCGGCGCTGCTCGAGCCGACCAGCGGGTCTGTGCTGGTCAACGGTCGTGACATCTCCTCTCTATCCGAGCGCGAAGCCTCCAACTTCAGGCTTTCCGAAATGGGCTTCGTGCGCCAGAACTTCGACCTGCTGCCCGGGGTCACCGCGATCGACAACGCGGTGCTCAAGCTCCTGAAGCACACCCGCTGGCGGGAGGCCCACAATCGTATCCAGCCGCTGCTCGAGCGTCTCGGTCTGGGTGAGCGTTTGCAGCATCGCGCCGAGACCCTCTCGATGGGTGAGCGTCAGCGTGTGATGATCGCCCGTGCGCTTTCCAGCGAGCCCAAGCTGTTGCTCGCTGACGAGCCCACTGGGAGTCTTGACTCACAGCGCAGCCGCGAAGTGCTCGAGTTGCTGCGTGAGCTCTGTCGCGAGCGCGAGGTGGCGGTGGTGCTCGTCAGTCACGACCCCCAGGCCGCCGCCTACGCCGACAGGGTGCTCGCCCTACGCGACGGCAAGCTCTCGAGCTACGACCCCGAGCAGGGCTTCGCGCCGGCTCCCGCGAACTGAAAACCCGCTGGCGGGCGAGCATGAGATTCTCGAACGTCATGCACCTGTATCGCGTGCGTCTGCGTGCGCGAGCCCTGCAGGAGATCTTCGCGATCGTCGGCATCGCGGCCGGCGTCGGGCTGCTGTTCGCCTCCCAGATCGCCAGCTCCAGCCTGTCGAGCTCTGTGGGCAAGCTCAACAGTGGCATCGTCGGCAAAGCCACCCTGCAACTCACGGCGCGTGACCCCTATGGCTTCGAGCAGCAGGTGCTCACACAGGTGCGCCACCTCCAGGGCGTGCGCCTCGCGGCCGGATTGGTCGAAGCCACCGCAAACGCGGTCGGACCCAAGGGCAGCGAATCCGTGCAGCTCGTGGGCGCCGATTCGAGCCTCACCGAACTCGGCGGCGCGTTGGTCAAGCGCGCCGCCCTGACACCCTTCGCGGGTCTCGGCGCCGTGGTGTTGCCCGCGCCGCTGGCCAGGAAGATCGGCGTGACCACCTTCGGCAAGATGGTGACTTTCCAGGTCGCTGGAGAGAACTCCGAAGCCGCGCTCTACGCACAGCTCCACGAAAAGCAGATCGGGGCGCTGATCAACAGCCCGATCGCGCTCGCGCCGCTGGAATACTCACAGGAACTCGCCGGTCTGAAGGGTCGCCTGAACCGTATCCTCGTAGAGCCCAAGCCCGGGCTCCAAGCCCAGGTGCTGGTGGGCCTGAAGCGACTCGCGGGCGACCGACTGGACGTCGAGTCCTCCAACCACGACGAAAAGCTGTTCGCCAAAGCCGCCGCGGCGACCAACCAGTCGACCGCCCTGTTCGCCGTGATCAGCGCGCTCGTGGGATTCCTGTTCGCGTTCAACGCGATGCTGCTCACGGTGCCCCAGCGTCGCCGGCTGATCGTCGATCTGCGCCGCGACGGATACACACCGGGGGCCGTGATCGCGGTGCTGCTGCTGGACGCCGTCGTGCTGGGGCTGATCGCCACGGCGCTCGGGCTGTTGCTCGGCGACGAGCTCTCGATCCACCTCTTCCACTCCAACCCCGGCTATCTGTCCTCGGCGTTCGCGCTCGGCTCCGAGCGTGTCGTGAGCGCTCAGAGCATCGCGATCGCGGCGGGCGGCGGGATGTTCGCCGCCTGCGTCGCGGTGCTCAGCCCACTGCGCGACATCCTCTCACGCGATCCGCTGGCCGCGACGACCCTCAAGGAAAGCTCTGGCAGATCGCGGAGCAGGTGGCTGCTGATCAGCGGCCTCGCCGCCCTCGCGCTGACCCTGGGCATTCTGCTGCTCGACCCCGAAGCGGCAATCGCCGGCATGGTCAGCCTGATCGCCGCGCTGCTGCTGCTGCTGCCGATTCCCCTGAACGCGACCCTCCTGCTCGTCAAGCGCGCCGCCCCCGCGGTTACGAGCGTCGTCCCCCACATCGCCGTCATGGAGCTGCGCTCCGGGCAATCGCGGGCCGTCGCGATCGCCGCCACCGGCGCGATCGCCGTGTTCGGCGCCGTCTCGATCCAGGGGGCCCACGGCGACCTCTTGAAGGGCCTCGAGAACGCCGCCCGGGACACGAATGCCTCCACCGACGTGTGGGTCTCGGCGGCGGGGAGCTCCAACCTGCTGATGACCACACCGTTTGCACCCACGGCGCGGGGCAAGCTCGAAAAGCTTCCAGGAGTGCAGTCGGTCGGCCTCTACCGCGGCGGGCTGCTCGACGAAGGTGACCGCCGCATCTGGGTGATCGCGCCCCCCAACGATGCCTCACCGCTGATCCCGCCCACACAGCTCATCGAAGGCAACATCGCCCAAGCCGACTCGCGTCTGCGCCAAGGCGGCTGGGCCGTGGTGTCGCTGGCGATCGTCGAAGAACGTCACCTGCACATCGGACGGCCCTTCACACTGCACGCCCCATACCCCACCACGATGCGCCTCGCGGCGGTCAGCACGAACATCGGCTGGGCGCCGGGGGCGATCATCATCAGCGCCGCGGACTACGCGCGGGCCTGGGAAAGCAACGAGATAAGCGCCTACAGCGTGCGCGTGAAGCCGGGGAGCACACCCAGTCTCATCCGGGATGAGATCCGGACCGCTCTGGGATCGCACACGGGTCTGGCGGTGCAAACCTCCGCACAGCATGAAGGCAAACTGGTCGAAATCACCCGCCAGGGCCTCACGCGTCTCTCGCAGATCGCCACGCTCATCCTGATCGCCGCGATCCTCGCGATGGCCGCCGCGATGGGCGCGTTGATCTGGCAGCGCCGCCCCCGGCTGGCCAAGCTCAAGCTCGAGGGCTTCGCGCGCACCGAACTGTGGCAGACGATCGTGCTCGAGAGCTTTCTGCTGGTAGGCGTCGGGTGCGCCACCGGCGCGATCTTCGGGCTGCTTGGACAGCAACTCCTGGACCACGCCCTGAGCACCGTGATCAACTATCCCGTGGTGAGCTCGCTGGGCATCCTCGATGCGATCATCAGCCTCGCGCTCGTCACCGCCGCCGCCGTTGTGATGGTCGCGGCGCCGGGCTACTTCGCCTCGCGCGTGCCGGCCGCGCTGGCCCTACAAGACTGACCTGGAGGGGCCCCTACGAACCTGAGGGCCCTACGAAGGCGACCACCCAGACGGGGAGCAGCTCTACCGTCGTCGTAGAGGCGGCGGACAGGGCACGACGCTTTTTGCAACGGCGCTCGTGCCGTCCAGGAAGGTGAAGTCCGCAGTGAACACAAAGCCTCCACGGGGGCAACTCAGCGGCTCGGAGACACCTTTCGGATGAAAGGCCACCTTCTTCCCATGACGGTGGGTGTAGTAGGTCAGATGGCTGGGCCCGATCGTCGCCTGGGTCTCGATGATCGAGACAGGCGGACCATTGGGCACGCTGGGAATCAGCGGGATGGCGGCGTTCAGACTCCCCCCGAGGTTTTCCGAGCCGGAAACGAGTTCACCCTGGAAGATCAGTTGGGCGTAGACCGGCTCTTGCCCGTTCGCATAGAACAGCACGACTATGTTGCCGTTGTGCGAGGGACCCATCAGCGCTTGGATTTCGGGGATCTCGTGCCCCGATCCTGTGCCGAATGGCACTTCTACGAGAGCACTCCCAAACCCTAGGCGCGAGTTGGGCGGGCAGCCGGTAAGCCCACGCGCAAGCAGGTCCGCGGGCTGACAGATCGAGAGGCCGAGCGTCGTCGTGACGTAGTCGATACCTACTGGTAGATGCAGGCTGAGACCAGTCATCGGAGAGGGCAGTCCGCCGCCCACGTCGGCAATCTGAAAGCCAAACCCGATCGTTGTACTGGCGCCGAGCTTGTTGGGCGAGAACGACGTGTGGAGCGTCACCGTCTGCGTGGCACTGGCCGTCGCCGGCAGGCAGCAGCAGAGCACCAACGCGGCCGCAATGGCCCTGATCTTGGAAGCGAGACTCACCCGTAACCGTCAGGTGGACATGCTGCCGCTCAGGTGCACGGTGACAGAGCCACTCAGACGCTGAATCGTGCCGCTGAAGCTCAATCCCGAACCGTGAGCGTGGGCAAAGCTGCCGCTACCACGATTGATCGACATCGTGCCGGAGAAGCTCGCCGTACCGCCATTCACGCGATAGTTGGCCGACCCAGACCCTGTGAGGGATCCTCCATTTGGATAGATGTTGACTTCGGCCGTCACGCGATTGGGTGAGACGACGTCCAGATGGATGTAGATCGTGCCCTTGATCGTGCCCGACGCTGAGCCCTGCTCGTTGAGCTTGAGCCCCGCGCTGCTCGTGCGATGCAAATGCCCGGTCTCGTTCAGCGACAGCGTCCGGGCCGCAACAGCTCTCCTACCCGCCGCGCTGGAACTGGCGACCCCGAGTCCGGCAACGCCTGTGAGGACGCCGGCGGACATCACCCCGGCTACCAGCATGGCTCGCGCTCCCGAGCGGCCGCTACGCGCGCGAACCATGGTTGACCTGCTTAAAATGGTTGACCTGCTAAAGCATCGTAGCTACCGGTTTTGCGTGCCATCTGACAGACCTCTCCTCTTACCCTTAGCGACCCAACAAGAACTCGAATGCGACTCAGCGCACGTATGCGACTTAGCGCACATACTAGTTTACGGCGACTCGTCGTGAGCCAGAACACCAGACTCACCCGGTCGATGCGCTACCCCGGCTCGATCTAGCTGGACGGGCGGCTCCAATCTGGCTGGATAGCGAGCGTCCCGCGAACGCGAGCATGTGCGCAAGATGGGCTTCGAGCGTTTCCAGGTTGTGTTCGCCCGGGTAGATCGCGCTTTTGGCATCCGCCCCGGCGGACCGCAGCGCGGCGGCGAATGGCGCATCCTCTTCCGGATTGGCGATGTGATCGGATTCGCCGCCGTACACGAACGCGTGCAAGCCAAGCCGCGAGAAGACCGGACGGTCGGCGCGCAAATCGCCTCCAAGTCCGTTGAAGAAGCTGAGCCAGCTCTCCACCACGCCGAAGCGATATGGGTTGGCGAGAGCGACGTTCATGGCGCCATAGCCGCCCATTGAGTCGCCGACGATTGCGCGAGCGTCGCGCGCGGCCACGGTGGGCAGCGTACGGTCGATCAGCTGCTGCACTTCCAAGATGTAGCTTTCGTAGCGCAGGGCGCCCTGGTTGCGCCAGTTGTTGGATCCAGGCCCACCCTGGATCATCACGGCGATCAGCGGCGGGATCACGTGGTGGGCGATCAACTGATCGAGCTGGCGCTGCAATCCGATCTGCAGGAACGACGTATTCGACTGGTCATTACCGGTCAGCAGATACAGCACGGGGTAGTGGCTGGTGGTGCTGGCATAGCCAGCAGGGAGATAGACGAGGAATGAGCCTGTTCCGTGCAGCGCCGCTGACGGATAGCTCCCCGCATCAATCGAGCTTCCGGCCGCGTCTTGGCTGAGCGCCCTGAGGGTGGGCAGAGGTTGCGCCGGAAGAGCGGTCGAGCTGATTGCTGGGAGCACCTGGCTGATCGGTCCAGCGGTGCGGACCCCGACGAGGCGCTCCAGGCTGAGTGGACCGTTGAGTGCCACGATTGCGCAGATCGCCGCCAACGCGCTCAGCAACGCGCCCGTGCCAAACCGGCGCGGGATCCCTCGCGTTGGCTGCCATTGCCCCGCTGCGGCCGCGGCGGGAACAGGCTCCAAGCGAGGTGGAAATGCCGGCACCCAGGACGGGGGCAGCGATTCCACCGCTTCCGCAGCCCTGCCCGGCCAGCTCCACTCGCCCAGGCTGTCCATCCATACGTGTGCGCGCGTGCTCTTCATTCCCACAGACATTCGGCAGATTCAAGGATGCACAACACCGAAAGCCAACCTCTGCACGACCGCGCCCATCCTGCACGCAAGCGTGCAGATCAGCTCGTGCTCCACACCTGCCCCACGCCGCCGAATCCGAGTGCCTGCTTGGTCGCTTCGGTGAGGTCGAATTCGCGTCCGGCGACGTATGGTCCGCGATCGACGACCGGCACTCGCACCGTGCGCCCGTCATAGCGAAGCGTGACAAGCGTGCCGCAGGGCAGCGTCTTGTTGGCGACGCCCATCGTCGCGCTCGTGAGCGACCCTCCACATGCCAGGCTGCCTCCGCCTCCGTACCAGGAGGCCTCGGCCACGCGGTATACGTTCAGCTGGCCGATCCGGCGGTGCGCGGAGAGATCCTCGGCGCTGCCGGCGAAACGTAGGCGCACCCACTCGCTTCCCAAACGGCGCGGAACGTAGCTGAGCCGGAAACGCCCACCCGTGTGGGTGCGTGTGCGTGTCAGAGTGCGCCAGCCGTGACCGGCGAGCGCCTGCAGCGCGACCACCTGTCCGGGGGAACCCGGCCGGCGATCTTCCAGCAACCTGCCGGTGACGCTCGCACGATGGCCGTCGAGCACGTTCAGCTGGGAGCCGCGCACCCTGATCGCCGTGTGTACATCGGTGGCGATGGCCGCCGGCGCCGTCGAGACGATCCCGACAGGGGCCAGAGCCTGCGCAGGCAGCGCAGGCGTCGCGGGGACGTAGATGGGGATTGGGAAACCTCCTTGTAATCCGCCTACGGGGTTAGCTGTCGGGCTCACGATCGGCGAGCACGCGAACAGACGCGTGTCAACCGAGCGTTACGGCCACATCAGCGGCCGATTCGCCCCATCCAGATCGCGGGTTGAGCGATCCGGCAATGGGTCCCCCGTTCGCCCCCATCCACGGGAGCGACTCGGCGAGTCGAACAATCGTTCGTATGTTAAACGTCACATGCGACACTTATGTGTGACGGGCGTCACACTTGGGCCTGGGGGCGCACCGAGCACGAGGCGCACCGCAAAGCGCCCAATAGGACACCCAACGTTGACGTGCGGCACCGGAGCGGCGACAATCGACTCGATGGCCAACCCCGATCGTCTGTCTGCGCTCGACTCCACGTTTCTGCACCTGGAGGACGACTCGACCGCGCACATGCACGTGGCTTCGGTGATGGTGTTCGAGGGCAAGGCGCCGACACCCCAAGAGCTCGTGGATCACATCCTCAGCCGCCTGCACCTGGTGCCGCGCTATCGACAACGGCTCGCCTACGTGCCACTCGGGCAGGGCCGGCCGGTGTGGACCGACGATCCGCATTTCAACCCCCGGTACCACATCCGCCACACCGCCTTGCCGCGACCGGCCGACGACGCCGCGCTGAAGGCGCTCGCCGGTCGGCTCTTCTCCCAGCGCCTGGATCGCTCCAAGCCGCTGTGGGAGATCTGGCTGGTGCAGCGTATGGCCGGAGGCCGTTTCGCGTTGATCGCAAAGACGCACCATGCGCTCGTCGATGGGATCTCAGGCGTGGACATCACCACCGTCCTGTTCGACACCGGACCCCGAGCCCGCAGTCACGCCTCGTCACTCCGATGCCCTGGGTCGCTCGTCCACTACCGGGATCGGCGAAGCTGCTGGGCGAGGCGCTGCTCGAGCGCACGACCGTGCCCGGCGAGATGACCCGCGGTGCTCGCGCGTTGCTGCGCGCCCCGCGCCGCGCGGCAGGCACAGCTGAAGGATGGCCTCGTGAGCATTGGCGCCACGGCCCTCGCCGGCATCAACGCTCCCGCACCGCCGAGCCCGTTCAACGTCGACATCGGGCCGCACCGGCGTTACACCTTCATAGACGGCGATCTCGCGCAGTTCAAGGCGATCAAGGACGCGCTCGGCGGCACACTGAACGATGTCGTGCTCGCCTCGGTCAGCCTCGCCCTGGGCCGTTATCTACGCGCTCGAGGCCACGACACCGAGGGTCTGGTGCTGAAGGCGATGGTGCCGGTGTCGGTACGCGCCGACTCCCAGCGGGGAGCGCTCGGCAATCAGGTCGCGGCGATGTGGGCTCCGCTGCCAGTCGGCGTCGAGGACCCGACTGACTGCCTGCGGCAGATCAGCGGCGAGATGAAGAACCTGAAGGAGTCCGGTCAAGCCGTCGGCGCACAGGCGCTGGTCAACCTCGCCGGGTTCGCACCACCCACGATCCTCAGCCAGGCAGCGCGGCTGCAGGCACGCCAGCGCTTCTTCAACCTCGTCGTCACGAACGTCCCCGGACCGCAGTTCCCGCTGTATCTGCTCGGCCGCCGACTGCAGGTGCTCTACCCGGTCGTGCCGCTCGCCCGTCGCCAGGCGCTCGGGATCGCCGTCATGAGCTACGACGGCCATCTCGGCTTCGGTCTGCTCGCCGACTACGACGCCCTGCCCGGCCTCGAGGGGCTCGCGCGCGACCTGCGCTGGGCGATCGCCGCGCTGGCTCGCGCGGCGAAGATTCCAGCCACGCGCTCGAAAGCTCGTAGCGCAAGCCGCGCCGCCGACGGCTCCAGAGCCAACGGCGCGAAACCGCCACGCAAGGCCGTCGGCGAGCGCTCGGCAACGGCCGTTCGGCGCTCGTAAGCCTCCCGCCGTGCAGAGCTCACTCTGCTCACTCCAAGATCTCCCCCCGCTGGCTGTCATTCTCCGCGCTCTCGCGCTGAGAACTGCTCGTGCACATGCCAGTGCCACTGTTCGCGAAGCGCGAGAATCGCCGATGGCTCTTCCTGGTCCCATCCCCGATGTAGGACCACAGCGGCGAACAGAGCCTCGACGACGATGTTTGGATGTTGCCTAACCGCCAGGTTGAGCAGCGTGTATAGATCTCCGGGCTCTCGCAGCTCGTAGAGCTTCTCGAGACCCACCTGGCCGGCATCCAAAACCTGGACCAGGCCTGCCTCCGACGTTACCTCTCTGGCCTCCGCGAGGGCGAGGATCGCATCGCGATCCGCCGGCGGGAGTGCGTCGATCGCGGCGTCGCGCTCCTCCTCCGACGCGAAGCGAAGTCGCGCAGGAACTCCCACCAGCCAGTCCTCTGCGGCCATCAGACGCCACCTCCCTCGAGTACCCGCCGCGGTAGCGCTCACGAAGGCGCGGATACGATCCTGCCATGACAGTCCCGCACCATACCCGACCGCTTCCCGGCCTCAACGAGACCACATCTTCACTACGGGGGTTGAAAATTCCTGCAAAAGAGCGATTGTGAGGCTGGCTCTCTGCCAGATGAATGCCACGGTAGGCGACATCGCTCGACAACGCGGAGCGCATCCGTGCGGGCATCGATGGCGCCCGCGAGGCCGAGGCGGATCTCGTGCTGTTCGGAGAGCTTGCCCTCACCGGCTATCCCCCGGAGGATCTGCTGCTGCGCGAGCACTTCCTCGCAGACGCCCAAGCTGCGCTCTCGGAGCTGGCGGCGAAACGCACGGCGTGGTCGCGATCGTCGGCTTTCCGGAGCACGCCGACGTCACGTCTACAACGCCGCCGCCGTGCTCGCCGATGGAGTCATCCAGATGATCTACCGCAAGGTTCATCTGCCCAACTACGGCGTGTTCGACGAGCGGCGTTACTTCCAGCCCGGAGCCTCGGGAGCAACGGTCGAAGTGGGCGGGCAGCGCGTCGGGTTGACGATCTGCGAGGACATCTGGCTGCCCGGCCCCCCGGCCTCCGAGGAGGCAGCCGACGGCGCTCGGCTGATCATCAACATCTCCGCCTCTCCCTACCACGCCGGCAAGGGTGCCGAACGAGAGCGCATGTTCGCCCAGCGCGCCCGCGAAGATGGGGTTCCGATCGCGTTCTGCGGACTCGTGGGTGGTCAGGACGAGCTCCTCTTCGACGGCCACTCATTCGTCGTCGACCACACAGGTCAGATGCTCGCTCGCGCCGCGCAGTTCGAGGAGAGCCTGCTTGTGTGCGATCTCGATCTCGACGATCCCGCGGGGGCTGGGCGGCGAGCGACAGCCACCCCCCCTCTGGCCGAGCCGATCGCTCCCGAAGAGGCTGAGATCTATGCGGCGTTGATGCTCGGACTGCGCGACTACGTCGAGAAGAACGGCTTTTCGCGCGTCATCCTCGGCCTGTCCGGAGGAATCGACTCCGCTCTCGTGGCCTGCCTGGCGGCGGATGCGCTCGGCGCCGAGCGCGTGAGCGCCGCGATCATGCCCTCGCCCTATTCCTCCTCCGCCACGCAGGACGACGCACGCGCATTGGCCGCCACGCTCGGGCTGCGCACCCACGAGCTTGAGATCGAGACCGTCATGGACGCCTACACCGAGACGCTCCGCTCCGAGCTCGCCGGGCACGAGGAGGGTGCGGGCCCAGACCTCACCGAGGAGAACCTCCAGGCCCGGATTCGCGGCAACCTGCTGATGGCGCTCTCCAACAAGTTCGGCTGGCTCGTGCTCACGACCGGCAACAAGTCCGAGATGTCCGTCGGCTACACCACTCTCTACGGCGACCTCGCCGGGGGCTTGGCCGTGATCAAGGACGTGCCCAAGACACTCGTCTACCGCCTGTGCGAATGGCGTAATTCCGCGGGCGGAGTGAGGGCCGGGCATACGCAGGCCCCGATCCCCTCCTCGATCCTCGACCGCGCACCCTCGGCCGAGCTTCGTCACGACCAGCGCGATGAGGACTCGCTGCCTCCCTACGAGCTGCTCGACCGCATCCTCTACGGCTACATCGAGCTGGACCACGGTCGTGATCAGCTGATCGCCGACGGCCTGCCCGCCAAGGAGGTCGATTTCGCGATCCGCCTCGTCGACCTCGCCGAGTACAAGCGCCGCCAAGCACCCCCCGGCATCAAGGTCACCACGCGCGCTTTCGGCCGCGACCGGCGTATGCCCATCACCAACCGCTACCGAGGCTGAGGATGCCCAGATCTCGTCTCCTGCGTCACGGCCTGGCCGTAGTCTCCATCGGGCTCTGCGCTGTCGCATTCGGAGCCTGTGGCAACACCCTCCAGGACCAGCCGATCTCTCAGACGACGCTCGAGCGCCTGCTCCTCGCCCCCTATCCCGTCTACTGGCTGGGTGGCTCCTTCCAGGGGATGGCGATCAGCGAAGCCTCCAAGGACCCCAGCGGCGCGTTCACTGTCCAGTATGGGGACTGTGCGGCGGGCGGCCAGAACACCTGTGTTCCGCGTCTGCGTGTGGTCACCTCTCCCGACAACAGCTTCATCGCGGTTGGATCACAGCCGCATCGCGCTGTTCACCTTCGCGGCGTCACCGGCGTGGCGGCGCAGGGAGAGAACACAATCGAGCTCCCCACCGCCGGCGTGATCCTCTCGATCTACGCCGACAGCTCCAATCTTGCCCGTAGCGCCGCCGAGACGGCTGTACCGATCAACGAGGTCGGCGCGCCCGCGGAGATCCTGCCCTCGCCGCTTCCAGACACGGGCTTTGCCGATCAGCCTCTGCCCGGCCAGACGCCGAATCCCCTGCGTGCTCTGCGCTCGCCGCGCGGTCCCTGAAACGACGCTCGCGGGCTTCTGGAGCGAGGGTGGGCGGCGCGACCGTAGTGGCGCCGCATATCTGTCAGCTGACCGGCGCCGGACGCACGGCGATGGTCATCCGCGTCACAGCGCACATCCGGCCAGCGTCATCGCAAAATCGCACATCCCACACCCACGTCGTACGACCCCGATGCAGCCGCGTGGCGTGGGCGTGCACGGCGCCCTCGGTGACCGGGCGCAGAAAGCTCGTGTTGTTCGACAGGCCCATCGCGACCTCACCACGATCGAGCACGCCCAGCGCCGTGGCGAGCGAGGCCAGCGACTCGGCGATCGAAGCGTAGACGCCTCCGTGAAGCAGGCCCATCGGCTGCTTCAGCTCCTCACGCAGCTCCACTCGAGCGCGGACATCCCCATCGGAGAACTCCACCAGATGCAAGCCATATAGACGGTCGAATCCAACCATGAACTCGTTGAGCTGCTCGGCGCTCGGCGTGGTCATCCCGGCGCCACGATAGCCTACGCACCCTCTTCACATGAGCCGACTAGACGACCTCCCACCCGACCAACGTGCAGTGCTCCTACTGCTGGTACGGCAAGGCAAGAGCCACGCTGAGATCGCGGACATGCTCGGTATTCCCCAGAGCGCCGTCCGCAACCGTGCCCGAGCGGCACTTGACGCCCTCGCAGAGGAGCCGGGCGAGACTCACGGTGCAGTCCACGAGCAGGCAGGGGATGACAGCCGGCAGACCCGGGCATCCACCACCAGTTCGCTGCCCAGCTCCAAGCGTGGCGGCGCATTGCTGCTCGCCGCACTTGTCGTCGTGGTAGTAGCCGTGATCTTGATCTCGAGTGGCGGCGGATCCCACAAGGGGTCGAGCACCCAGGCCAGCACCAAGACCCCTGGCGCAACAAAAACCTCAGGCACCTCGAGTACCTCCACAAGCACGAGCGCATCGAGCACCTCCAAGCCGACCGTTGACAAGCAGATCGCCCTCACCTCGCCCGAACCGGGCAGCAAGACGATCGGCCTGGTCGAGGTCCTCTCCGAATCCTCCAAGCACGCCATTTACCTTGCGGCAGAACACTTGCCCTCGCCACCAGCGGGCTCCTTCTACGCCGTCTGGCTCTCCAACTCTCCGACGAGCTCCACCCCGCTGGGCAAGACTCCCACGGTCGGCTCCAACGGCCGCCTAGAGGCTGGAACGCTGCTACCCACCAATGCCGGCGACTACCACCAGATCCTGCTGACGCGTGAGACGAACAGCCGGGCGACCCACCCTGGGCCGACCGTCCTCAGCGGCTCATTCAGCCTCGGCGGCCACTGACAGCTGCTCCCTCGCCCCGTGAACAAGCCACCGCGAGGATCCCACCGCGAGGATCAGTCCTCGATCTGCACGCCCTTCCAGAAGGCGTAGTAGTCCTTGATCTCCGCCGCCGCGTCCTTCGGCGCCGGGTAGTACCAGGCCGCATCCGGGTTGGACTGTCCATCGACCTCGACTGTCCTGTAGCTGGCCTCGCCCTTCCACGGACATGTCGTGTGGGTGTCGCTATCGAGGAAGTACTCTGCGTGAACGCTCTCGGGAGGGAAGTAATGATTGCCCTCGACAACCACCGTTGCCTCGCTCTCCGCGAGCGTCGTTCCGTTCCAGACCGCCTTCATGATCGGCTCCTATTCGCTTGGACGCACCATCGATGGTACCTCCAGGTACCGCAGTACGACCCTTCCGAGCACAAGCACATCGCCATCCTGCAGATTCGCCTGCGTAACGCGACGGCCATTGACGAACGTGCCGTTGGAGGAGCGATCGTCGAGGATGCGGGAGCCCGAAAGGCGATAGACCAGGATTGCGTGGCGCCTGGAAACCGAGTCCTCGTCGAGGCGCAGGTCGGCGGCGAGACCGCGACCGATGTGAGTCACGTGGCTCTCCAGCCTGATCAACAGCCGCTCCTCGGTCCCCTGAACCTCGATGTAGCGGCCCGCCTCGGTGGGCTGGGCCGGCATTGCCTGGCGGCGCACGCGCTCGTCCAAGCACGCGATCCCATCAAAGATCTCGGTCATTTCACCGGGACCGACGATCGGGCGGGTGAGTGTTTGAGTAGCCATAGCAGTAGCTAACCGGACGTGGCTCAGGCGCACCTCAACGGAGTTGAAGAAATCTCGAAGCCTTGAATAGCGTTGAATGGCCCTGGCGCCCCCGCCATGATCAGCCGGCGTGCGCTATGCAGTCAGGTATGCGCTACGCGGCGGGCGTGCTGCGCGGCGGGTCGCGGCGCTGAGACATCTTCCGAGTGCTCCACCAGCCCCAGCCGCCGACAGCCACGACGGGAGCAACGTAGAGCATCGATATGTACCAGTGCATCAGGCAGGCCAGCGTGCTCATCGGCTCACAAGCTACCACGCCTTCCGGACTCAGGCTCTGAATCTTCAGCCCGAATCGTCTCTGCTACCCGCAAGCCCCCGGCGCTCTACGCTGCACATCTGTGTTGACCCTCCCACTCGCCGTCTCGACCGACATCTCGGCCGCTTTCCAGCTCGGCCCGCTGGCGATCCTCGGCCTCTGTTACGCACAGCGCGCACGCACCCTCGCCTTTGACGGCCGTCCGGTGCCTGGCTGGCGCCAAGCGTGCTTCTACGGTGGCTTCGTGGTGATCGCCGTGGCGCTCACATCGCTCGGCTCCGCCAGCCAAGACCTGCTGTACATGCACATGATCGAGCATCTCCTGCTGGGCGACATCGCGGCCCTGCTGATCGTCCTCGGCCTCACTGGGCCGCTGCTCGCCCCGATCCTGAAGATCAGGCTGTTCGACCGCCTGCGTGCGCTCTCGCATCCCGCCATCGCGTTCCCACTGTGGGCGATCGACTTGTACGGCTGGCACGCTCCCGCCCTCTACCAGGCGGCCCTGCGTCATTCGGGCGTGCACGCGCTCGAGCACGCCATGTTCCTCGGCTTTGGGATCAACATGTGGATGTGCCTGTTCGGTCCGCTGCCGACACCGAGCTGGTTCGGCAATCTCGGCAAGCTGATCTACATAGTCGCCGTGCGCCTGGCCGGCACGGTGCTGGGCAACATCTTCCTGTGGTCGGGCACCGTCTTCTATCCCTTCTACCTGCACGGCGAGGCGCTCCACCACATCTCTCCCCTTGCCGACCAGAACATCGCTGGGGCGATCATGATGGTGGAGGAGTCGATCCTCACGCTCTGTCTGTTCTGCTGGCTGTTCCTGCGAGCCGCCCGCGAGAGCGAGGAGCGCCAAGACCTGCTCGACTTCGCCCGAGCCCAGGGCCTCGAGCTAACCGAGGCGCGTGCCGCTCGAGCGGTCGCCGCGGGTCGCGGCGCTGAACTACAAAGACGCTTGGAGGGACGCGCCGGCACCCCCGACCGATCGTGAGCGAGATCGTTACGCTAAGGGCATGTGTGCAGGTTGCGCCATGGCAGCGGCCTCAGCCGCCACGGGTTTCCGATCGTGGTTGCAAACCCACAACTTCGGCTGGCTCACCCCACGCCGGCTGCGGGGGATGACGATCGGAGCGATGTGCGCCGCCGGACTTGTATCGACAATCGGCTTCAGCGGGTCGACACCGAGCGCGACCACGCATGCCTCACCGGCAACGACCCACGTGTCAGCGACGCCCTAGCCGCCGGCGACGGCGGGCAGGATCGTCAGCTCTGCGCCGTCGGGGACCGGCGTCTGCAGGCCGTCCATGAAGCGAATGTCCTCGCCGGCGAGGTAGACATTCACGAAGCGTCGCAGCGAACCGTCCTCGTTGCAGATGCGCTCACGCAGCTCGCCATAGCGCTCGTACAGATCGTTCAGGACCTCGGCCACGGTAGCGCCTTGGACCTCCGTCTCAGACGAACCCTCGGCAGCCGCCCGCAGCTGTGTGGGGATCTTCACGAGCACCGCCATCAGACCGCCACAGAGGCCGATGACCGCAGGCCCTCGACCGTCTGTGCCTCGGGCACATTGCTCTCGAACGCCTCCACGCTAGGGTCGATCTTGTATGTCTCGAACGTGTCACGCACCGCATCGAGCGTCTTCAGGCCATCGCCCGTGATCACCAGCACGACGCGCTCGTCGGGATCGATGTCGCCGCGGGCGGCGAGCTTCGACAGTACGGCTGTCGTGACCCCCCCAGCCGTCTCGGTAAAGACGCCGGTCGTTTCGGCCAGCAGTTTGATGCCAGCGCGGATCTCCTCATCGCTGACCGCATCCACCGAGCCGCCCGTGCGGCGGGCCAGATCGAGCGCGTAGGGGCCGTCGGCGGGATTGCCGATCGCCAGCGACTTGGCGATCGTGCTCGGCTTCACCGGGCGGCAGACATCGTGGCCGGCGGCGTATGCGCTGGCCACGGGCGAGCAGCCCTCGGCCTGAGCGCCGTTCATGCGCGGCAGCGGGCGGGCGGGGTCATCTATAAGCCCGAGCTCGGTCCACTCCTGAAAGCCTGCGGCGATTTTCGTGAACAGAGATCCCGAGGCTACGGGCACCACGCAACGGTCGGGCAACTCCCAGCCGAGCTGCTCAGCGATCTCAAATGCCAGCGTCTTTGAGCCCTCCGCGTAGTACGGGCGAAGGTTGATGTTCACGAACGCCCAGTCCCGCTCGGCGCACAGCTCCGTGCACAAGCGGTTGACGTCGTCGTAGTTTCCATTCACGCCGACGAGCTTGGTCCCATAGATGCCCGTGGCAAGGATCTTCTGCTCCTCGAGATCCGCGGGGATAAAGACGTAGGAGTCCATCCCCAGCGCCGCACCGTGGGCGGCCACCGAGTTGGCGAGGTTGCCGGTCGAGGCACACGCAATCGTCTCAAAGCCCAGCTCACGCGCCCGCGTAACCGCCACCGAGACGACACGGTCCTTGAACGAGTGCGTCGGGTTGGCGGCGTCGTTCTTGACCCACACCTCGCGCAGTCCCAATCGCTCAGCGAGGCGATCGGCGCGGATCAGCGGCGTGCACCCCGCCGGCAGGCCCACGCGCGAGGCCAGGCGGCCGGAGGGACCTGGAGGCCCACCCGCCAGAGGCAGGAAGTCCGCGTAGCGCCAGATGTTCTGCGGACCGCCCTGAATGCGGCGGCGCAGCTCACCGACGTCGAGCTTCGAGCGGCTGTGATCGTAAGCAACCTCGAGTGGCCCGAAGCACTTATCGCAGACGTACAGCGCCTCCAGCGGATACTGGGCCTTGCACTCCTTGCACTGCAGATGACTGACAGCCATTGGGGCTCCTTCGCTCTAGTCTTCGCCGTGTCACGTGTGGCAAAGAGCGCGAAGCCCGCCACACATCTCCTGGAATTGGCACCTTCCCGTCTGTGACTTTGACGGTGGTTGCCGGGGTTTCGTAGGGCCAGGCCCTCCACCCCTCTGGATGTGTCCAGCGGAAGTATAGCGGGCAGACAGACAAACGCAAGAAGAAACAGAGGAGCGGTAACGCTCCCCCTCACGCGGTGTAGGCCTTGCCATGAGCTCACCCCTGCACGAGGCCGATCGGCTTACAGCGCCACAAGACTTCGAGCCGCTAGAGGCCGCAACGAAGCGGCGCATGTTGATCATCGTCAACCCCTACGCAACAACGGTCTCCGACCGTCTGCGCCATCTCGTCGTCTACGCCCTGCAGGGTCGCTTCGAGGTCGACGCCGTCGATACCGAGGCTCAAGGTCACGCCACCGAGCTGTGCCGGGAGGCCGCGCACGAGGGCTATGACGTAGTCGTCGCCTTTGGCGGCGACGGCACCGTCAACGAGGCCGCTAACGGATTGATGGGAAATCCCGCCCGCCCCTCCTCCACCCCGCTCACCTGCCTGCCCGGCGGATCGGCCAACGTCTTTGGCAAGATGCTCGGCATCCCCGGAGAGCTCGTCGACGCGACCGAGCACCTGCTTGCAATGGCGGACGACTGGCGCCCCCGCAAGGTCGATCTGGGGGTCGTCAACGGCCGCTGCTTCACCTTCGCCTCAGGCCTCGGTGTCGACGCAAGCGTAGTGCAGCGAGTCGACTCCAACCCCCGCCTGAAGGCGCGTCTGGGCGCCTACTACTTCACGTGGGCCGCGATCAGCACGTTCACCCGCCGCTACCTGGTGAACCCGCCACGGATGGTGGCGCACACGGGCGAGCAGGCGCTCGAAGGTGTCACCACGATCGTGCAGAACGGCTCGCCCTTCACCTACTTCCAGAACCGGCCGATCGAGATCGCCGAGGGCGCGGCGCTCGACTCGGGGGCACTGGCCGGATGTGTCCTGCATCGAGCCGCGCCGATGGACATGCCTTCAATTGCCTGGCGAGCCTTCTCCGGGCGGGCACGTATGACTGGCCATCGCCATGTGAGCAGCTTCCCCGAGCTCACCGAGTTGACCGTCCAGAGCGCCGATGGGCGTCTCCTGCCACTGCAGGTCGACGGCGACTACATTGGCGAGGTCGCCGAGGCGCGCTACTCGATCCTGCCGCGGGCGCTTCACATCGTTAGCTGAATCCCTCCCCGGAGCGTCCCACACGGACGCGCGAAGCTATCCCGCGCCGGGCGTGACGCGGTAGGCGTCGAACACCGACTCGATGTTGCGCAGGCGGGTCACCGCGCCTTTCAGCGTGTGCGTGTCGGCCACCTCCACGACGAACCGATTCTTGACCATCGGGGGAGCGGACAGGCAACGTGCTTCCAAGATGTTCGCGCCAGACTCGGAGAACACGCGCGAGAGATCCTCGAGCAAGCGGTGGCGATCCCACGCGTCGATCTGAATTTCGACGACGAACGCCGTGCTCTGGTCGCCTTCCCAGGTGACGTTCGTAAAGCGCTCGGGATCTTTACGTAGCAGCACCGAGTTGGGGCAGTCCTCGCGATGGATCGTGATGCCACGGCCGAGCGAGATGTAGCCGACTATCTCATCGCCTGGCACGGGACGGCAGCACTTCGCCAAGCGCAGCATCACGTCCTCAACACCGTCCACACGGATCCCGTACTGGCCGGAGGACTTGGTCGGCCGCCGCCGCGCGCGTCCCACCCGCAGCAGGTCGGCCGCGGTCGCCTCACCGTCGGCGGCCTCGCCCTGCTTGAGGCGTTGCATCACCTTGTTGACCACTACCTTCGGCGAGACCTTGGCGGCGCCGAGGGCGATGTAGAAGTCATCCGCCTTGCGGTAGCCGACCTCGCGGATCACGTCCGCCAGCAGTGCCGAGCCGGTGATCTTCTGCGCTGGTAGGCCGTGCTTACGCAAGGCCTCCTGCAGCAGGTCCCGTCCGACGTGCTCGGTGTCCTGGCGCGACTCCGCCTTGAACCACGCCTTGATCTTGTTGCGCGCGCGCGTGGTCTTGACCGTCGCCAGCCAGTCGCGCGAAGGCCCACGCTCGCGCTTGGCGGTAAGAATCTCGACGATGTCGCCGGAGTGAAGCTCGCAGTGCAGCGGCACGATCTTCCCATTCACGCGGGCTCCCACGCAACGGTGGCCGATCTCGGTGTGCACCTCGTAGGCGAAGTCCAGCGGCGTGGCGCCGGCGGCAAGCGACTTGACCTCGCCCTTGGGAGTAAACAGATAGACCTCGTCCTCGAACAGGTCCGTGCGCAGGGTCTCCATGAACTCCTGCGGATCGAGCAGATCCTTCTGCCAGTCGAGCATCGAGCGCAGCCACTGCAGCTTGGCGTCCTCGCCCGTATTGAACGGAGCGCGGCTCGCCTCCTCGCTGCGCTCGCCCTTGCCCGACCCGGGTGGCTGCTTGTACATCCAGTGGGCGGCCACTCCGAACTCCGCCATTTCGTGCATCTCGTGGGTGCGGATCTGGATCTCCAGCGGCCGGCCCTCGGGCCCGATGATCGTCGTGTGCAACGACTGGTACATGTTGAACTTGGGCATCGCGATGAAGTCCTTGAAGCGGCCGGGCAGCGGCTTCCACAGCGAGTGGATCACGCCGACGGTCCCGTAGCAGTCCTTCACCGAGTCGACGATCACCCGCATCGCGGTGAGGTCGTAGATCTCGTTGAACTCGCGTCCCTTCTTCGTCATCTTCGAGTAGATCGAGTAGAAATGCTTGGCGCGCCCGGCGATCTCGGCCTCGATGCCGACCTGTGCGAGCTCGTCGCGGAGGTAGTCACCCGCCTCGCTGACGTAGCGCTCGCGCTCATCGCGCTGCTGGGCGACCAACCCCTTGATCTCTTGGTACTTACGGGGATGCAAGGTCGCGAAGGCAAGGTCCTCGAGCTCCCACTTGATCGCGTGAATACCCAAGCGATGAGCCAGTGGCGCGTAGATATCGAGCGTCTCCCGCGCCTTCTCGATTTGCTTTTGCTTTCCCATCGCGTCGATCGTGCGCATGTTGTGCAGCCGGTCGGCGAGCTTGATCAGGATCACCCGCACGTCGGTGGCCATCGCAACCATCATCTTGCGGTAGTTCTCCGCCTGCGCCTCGTCACGCGACTGGAAAGCGATGCCGGTCAGCTTGGTCACGCCGTCGACGATCTGCGCGATCTCCTCGCCAAAGCGGGCGCGGACCTCCTCAATCGAGGCGGATGTGTCCTCCACCGTGTCATGCAGCAGTGCTGCGCACAGTGTCTCGGTATCCAGCCGCATACCCGCGCAGATGCGTGCCACACGGACGGGGTGCACGATGAAGTCCTCTCCCGACATGCGTCGCTGCGCGGCGTGATGCTCGCAGGCGAAGACAAACGCGTCTTGCACACGGGCCCGGTCGATTTCCACGGCCGAGTCCTTCGAGTGCTCGGAGACGATCGCGAACAGGTCTCCGAGCAGTCGCCGCTCGAGCTCATTCAGGTCCAAGCGCTCGATGGCCTCTGGGACGACGGTGGCCTCGGTTGGGCCGGGGCGCTCGCCGGCGCCTGGGAGAACAGCACCATCGAGCGTTGCGGGACGCTCCTGCAGCTCAGCGACAGGCGGGCTATTGGAATCCTTTGCGATCGCCATGCTCTAAGGGTAGGGGACAGACCGCCCGGATTGAAGCGATCGCCCGCGGGCCGATCGCGAGCAGCTCAGCTCACGCGAACAGCACGAGCTCCTCGTCCCCGGCGGATGGGTCGGGATCGCGCATCGGCGGCTGCGGTGGCAGCTCGGCCAGCCGTGCATGGCGGAGCACCAGACGGGGCTCGGTGACGCCATTCCACTCGTTCACCTCCAGCGTGAACGTGGCTTCGGCCGCTTCTCCCTCGCCCACCGGCAGGTGTCCGCCCATCCCGAACGCAACACCACGCGCGCGGGCTCCGCCCGACTGCACCGTGAAGCGCGCATGCTTGCCTTCGCCCATCGGACGCACGTCACGGAACATCACGTCCGCGGCCAACAGCGTCACGCCTGGGTTGCCCCTGCCGAACGGAGCCAGGGTTTGCAGCTCCTCCGCAAGAGCCATCCCCAGCTCCTCACATCCCACCACGGCGTCGACTCGCTCCACTGGAATCATGTCAGCGGGCGAAAGCACCTGCTCGGCGTGCGCGCGGAACGCCTCGGCGAACTCCTCTACGCGTCCGCGCTCGATCTCCAGGCCAGCCGCCGCCCGGTGCCCACCAAAGCCACGCAGGTGTCCCGCGCAGGCGGTGAGGCCCCCGAGCAGGTCGAAAGCGTCGATGCTGCGACCCGAACCCTTGCCGGTATCCCCGTCCAAGGCGATCATCACGACCGGGCGACGATGACGCTCGACCAGCCGCGAGGCGACGATGCCGATCACCCCCGCGTGCCAGTTCTCGCTCGCCAGCACATAGGCCGAGTGCGGGTGGGTGGGGTCCAATGCCGCGAGCTGGGCTTCGGCTTCGTAGCGGATGCGCGTATCCATCTGCCGGCGCTCGTAATTAACGCGGTCGAGCTCCTGCGCGACCTTCGCCGCGCGAGCCGGGTCCTCTGTCAAGATCAGCTCCAGCCCAGCATCGGCGCGGTGCATGCGCCCGGCGGCGTTCAATCGCGGCGCCAGCGCGAAGCCCACCGAGCGCTCGTTGAGCTTGCCCGGATCTATCCGAGCGACTGCCATCAGCGCGCGCAAACCTGGCTTGGCGGTGCCCGCGAGCGCACGCAAACCGCGCCGAACGAGCGTGCGATTCTCACCTACGAGCGGCACCAGATCAGCGATTGTGGCCAGCGCCACCAGATCGAGATCCTCCTCCAGCGCGCGTGCGTCGCGCGGAGCAGCGCAATCAGCGCGATCCCGCGAAGCAAAAGTGCTCTCCAACAGCTGAGCCAACTTGTAGGCGACCGCCGTCGCGCACAGCTCCCGGCATGGGTAGTCACAGATCGCGGGATGCACGATCGGGGCCTGTGGCAATACGCCGTCCGCTCGAGGAGCGTGATGGTCCGTGACCACGACCTCCATCCCCAGCGCCTTCGCGTCCTGCACCTCGTCCACGGCCGTGATCGCGCAGTCCACCGTCACCAGCAGGCGCGTGCCCCGCTGCGCGAGCCGCTGCACCGTACGCGGATTCAAGCCATATCCATCGGTAGCGCGGTCGGGCAGATACCAGTCGACGTTGCCTCCGATTCGCCTCAACGACCGCACCAGCACTGCCGTGGAGCACACCCCGTCGACGTCGTAGTCACCGTGAATCGTGATCCGCTCGCCGCTATCCACGTGCCGCAGAATCGGCTCGATCGCCTGCTCGATACCCGCGAATGCCGTGGGCGGATGCTCCTCGTCAGCGGCCAGAAACGCGCGCGCGCGCGCCGGCTCACCCAGACCGCGGCGCACCAAGACCTGGGCGAGCGGCTCGCTCACCCCCAGCTCGCGCTCCAGCCGCTCCACATCTACCCGCGGACAATCGCGAATTTCAAAACGAGTTCTCTCCACCCCGACCACACTACGGCTCGAATGAGACGGAACCGCCCAGCGCGGCCGATGGCGCTTCGCCAGTCGATCTTCGGTCGGTGCTCGACCCTCGACTGCCCTAACGAGCGTTGCGTTCGCGACGCATGCCCTCCAGGTACACGGCGGCGATCCCGATCAGCGCACCGGGGATCGCGTACAGGATGACTGCCACGTCCGTTGCCTTCTCGCCCGGGATCCTCAAAGCGGAGACCTTCACGCCGTAGATGATCAGACCTACGACGATCGCGCCCACCAACGAGCCCACAAACGCTCCCACGATCCCGCCCCAGAAGCGGTCTGGCAGGAAGATCGTGAAGTGCCAGATCGCAAGGCCCATCATCACCCAGCCGAGCATGCCCATCAGCGTGCCCTCCCATGTTTGCGGTTGCGCGGTCGCTTGGGCTTGGGCGCTCGCTTTGGGTCTTCCTTCATGACGAGATCCTCCGGCGTCAAATCCGCCGCCGGGTCGCGCGTAGGCGTGGGGGTGGGTGGGGCACTCCGTTTATCGAGCCGCTTTCCGGCATCGGGTCGCGTGGGCGCGGCGCGCCCTCTTGGCTGCTTGCGCTCGGCATCGACGTCCAGATCGCGCACCAGTTCCTGGAACTCGTCTCTGGAGATCTGCTCGCCCGGCTCCTCCGGGGCGGTGATACTGCCGCGTCGCGTTCGTTTGCGATCTTGCACCGGCTCGACATCGACGGGCTCGCCTCCGAGCGCCGTCGCGTAAGCCGGCACTTGACCCACTTCGCGCACGATCCGTGCCCGCCGGCTCCGATACGAGCCCTCACGTTCCTTCCAGTGGGTCAGCACCGGCGAGGCGATGAAGATCGACGAGTACGCCCCCGAGGCGACGCCGACCATCAGCGCGAAGGCGAAGTCCTTCAGCGTTTCCCCACCGAACAGGAGCAGCGCGAGCACCGGCAGCAGCGTGCAGAAGCTCGTCGCCAGCGATCTCGTCAGCACCTCCGACATCGAGCGGTTCACGACCTGCGAGAACGCGGCGCGCGGCATCCGTGGCACGTTCTCGCGCACACGATCGAACACGATGATCGTGTCGTACAGCGAATACCCCAGGATCGTCAGCAGCGCCGCGACCGTCGCCGTCGTCACTTCCCGGCCGGTCAATGAGTAAACGCCCGCCGTGATCAACAGGTCGTGCATCAAGGCGATCAGCACGGGGATCGCGTACTTCCACTCGAACCGCAGGGCGATATAGGCCGAGATCACGAGCAGCGAAGCGATGATCGCGATCACCGCGCTGTTGGCGATCGTTTTGCCGAACGTCGGGCCGATCGAGGTCGAGGACCAGTGGGGCGTACCGGATTCGCTGGAGCCGTTGCCGAACTTGGAGTCGAAGGCCGCCCTGATCTTCTCGACTTTTTCCGGGCGCAGCGTCTCGGTCGAGATCTGAAAGCCGGTGCCGCCGACGCTCTTGCTCGAGAACTTCTGGATCTCCGCGCTCCCATAGCCGTCTTTTTTCAATACTTCGCGGATCTGGCTCTCGTTCACGGACTTTTTCACGAACGCCGTCTGGATCCGCGTCCCCGACTTGAAGTCGATCCCGAAGTTCAGCCCCTTCCCGCCGATCGCCAGCGCTCCCACCAGCAGGATCGTCCCCGACAGCGAGAAGAACCACTTCGAGGCGCCCATGAAGTCGAACGTCCAGCCTTTCCCGCGCCGCGCCGCGCCGAGCGCGGCCGGATGAGAGACCAGCCGCGAGCGGCCCATCGCGCCCAGTGCCGCCTGCGTGGCGAGCACCGCGGTGAACAGCGTCAGCAGCGTGCCGATCCCCAGCGTGAAAGCAAAGCCCTTGACTTCCGCCGTCGCCAGGGCGAACAGGATGAACGCCGTCATGAACGTCACCACGTTGGCGTCGACGATCGCCGCGAAGCCGCGCCGGTAGCCGGTGGCGATGCCCGAGATGATTGAGCGCCCACCGCGGATCTCCTCCTTGACGCGCTCGAAGATCACGATGTTCGCGTCTGCCGCGATCCCGATTGTCAGGATCAGGCCCGCGATCCCCGGCAGCGTCAGCGTGATCGGAATCAGCTTGATCAGCGCGAAGTAGTAGATCCCGTAGATCACCAGTCCGCCGATCGCGATCGCGCCGAGCACGCGGTAGAACGTCAGCAGGAACAGACACACCACGGCAAAGCCCAGCAACATCGCCAAGAGACCCTGGCTGAGCGCCTGTTTGCCGAGCGTCGCCGACACCTGCGACTGGGAGATCAGGTTCAGTTTGATCGGCAGCGCGCCGGACTGCAGCTCGTCCGCGAGGTTTTCCGCCGAGGTCAACGTGAAACCGCCGGAGATCTCCGAGCCGGTGGAGGCGTCGATCCCTTCCGGGTACTTCGTGTAGTCGATCGACGGCGCCGTGATCACCTGCCCGTCGAGCACGATCGCGAAGTGCTGCAGCGCCGCTTCCTTGCTCACGCCCGGCAACTGCGCTTCCTGACCGCGCTCGGCGATTTCCTTGGTGACCCGCTGGAACACGCTCTTGCCGTGCGAGTTGAAGCCGAACGTCACATCGGGCTGGCCCGATTCGCCTTCGGAGCTCTCCTGCGGGTTCGTGATGTCCGAGCCTTCCAGCACCGGGTCGTCGTTGAGCACGTACCAGCTGTTCGGCGAGGCCTGCGTGACCTTGCCGCTGGTGCTTTCGACCGGGCGCGCCTGCACGAGCACGGTGCCCGGATTGACGCGCACCGCCTTTACCTTCGCGCCCTTCGGCGCCTTGAAGCCTTCGGAGTACAGGTTCGCTTTGGTTTCCTCGGGCCCGCGCAGCACCTTTTCGTGCTTGGAGTCGAGCAGGTACCAGGTCCCGTAGATGCACCCTTCCTTCTGTTCGGGCGTGCAGCCGGAGCTCAGTGTCGTGTCGCTCTTGCGGATGATCGCCGGGCGTTTTGCCGCGAGCAGCACGGCCTTGTACTCCGGCAGCCCGGACACCGAGGAGGCGGCCTGCTCCCCGCCGGTGACGGTCGATTCGCTCGGCGCCGGCTTGCCGTCGGGGCCGATCACGTTCGGCTCCCAGTCGTAGAAGTACAGCAGCGCGGTCTTGCCGACCTGCGCCTGCGCACGCCCGGCGTTGCTCACGTTAGGCAGCGCCACGTCGATTTCGTCTTCACCCGTGCGCTGGATTTCCGGCTCGGCGACGCCCAGCTGATCGACGCGCTTGCGCATGATGTCGATCGCGCGTTCCAGCGATTCGGCGTCTACTTTTGCGTGGGCCGTGGGCCGTGCCTGGTAGGTGAGCTCGACGCCGCCCTTCAGGTCCAGGCCCAGCCGCGTTTTCTTCGCCTTCACGACGCCGGGTATACCGACGACCACGAGCAGCGAGAGAATCACCAAACCGGCGACGATCAGCAGGACGAAGGTGTTGCGGCGGCGGTCGGTCATCTCGGCTCGCCCAGCCTACTTGTCGGGCGTCAACACAAGCAACAGCCCGCCGTCGTCGTCGTACGCGGGGAACATGTCCGCCTTCGCGCTCGCCGCGACGTCGCGCTCGCCGGCGACCTGCACCGGCTTGTCGAGCGCCCTGACTCCCCACTCGAGCACTGTCGCGACAGGATCATCGCCGTTTTGAAAGCTCAGCCCCAGCACCTGCTCCACGCGCTGGCCGATCACGTCCTCCTCCTCCAGGCCCGTGAAGGCGAAGGAGTTCTTCCCGCAGCCGATTACGCGCCCCTCGCCGTCACACACGAAGAACGCCGCATCCGGCGCCGGATAGTAGTCATCGAGCAGTTCGAACAGGAAGGCGAATCCGCACTTCGTGCAGCCCTTGCGCTGGCGGGTGAAGCCGAGGTTGCGGTCGAGCTCTGAGGTGCGGTGACCGCAGTTTGGGCAGATGAATGGGTGGGTCATTGATCGACAGAGTAAGGCAGCGGCGCTCAGAACAGCGCAGGGCCGTTTGTGCTGGACGGCTCGGGGGCGGGTGGAATGGGGGCGGGCGGGACGGAGGCCGGCGGGATACCCAAATGCGCAAAGGCCGCTGGAGTTGCCATGCGGCCCCGCGGGGTGCGCTTGAGCAGGCCCTGCGTCAAGAGATACGGCTCATAGACATCCTCGAGCGTGTCCTGCTCCTCTCCCACCGCCACGGCAAGCGTTGAAAGCCCCACCGGACCGCCGTCGAACTTCACGCAGATCGCGTGCAGGATCTCCCGGTCCAGCCGGTCCAGTCCGCGCTCATCCACCTCCAGCAGCTCCAGCGCCGCTTCAGCCGCCACCGCCGTCACCACGCCTTCCATGCGTACCTCTGCGAAGTCGCGCACACGCTTCAGCAGCCTGTTCGCCACGCGGGGCGTCCCGCGACTGCGTGCCGCGATCGCCACCGCGCCGGCGTCCTCCAAGCCGATCTCCAGGATCCCCGCCGAGCGCCTCACGATGCTGGCGAGCTCATCCCTCCCGTAGGGCTCCAACCGTGCCTGGATGCCGAATCGGTCACGCAGCGGCGTCGAGAGCAGCCCCGTGCGCGTGGTCGCTCCGATCAGCGTGAACGGCGGCAACTCCAACGTCACCACGCGCGCGCCCGCCCCCTGTCCAACCGTGATCGGCAGGCGGTGATCTTCCATCGCCGGGTAAAACGTCTCCTCCAGCGTGCGCGAGAGACGGTGGATCTCGTCCACGAAGAACACGCTCCTAGGCTCCAGTGCGGTTAGGAACGCCGCAATGTCTCCCTTGCGCTCGAGCGCCGGTCCGGCGGTCTGCACAAACGGCACTTCCAACTCCGTTGCCACGATCTGCGCCAGCGATGTCTTTCCCAAGCCCGGTGGCCCGGCAAGCAGCAGATGATCGAGCGCCTCCCCCGCGCGCTCGCGGCCTCGATTGCCACCCCCAGCTGCTCCAACAGCCCCTCCTGGCCGACGAAGTCCTCGATGCGCCGCGGACGCAGCGAACGATCGATCTCGTCCTCTGGAGCCAGATAAGGAGTTTGAATGCGAGCCGCGGTCTCGGTCATGACGCGCGCGCGGTCCTCAGTGCGTGCGCGATCAATCCCTCGGCGCTATCCGCATCGGCGCCCCGCAACAGCTCCTCCGCCTCGCCAAGGCTGTATCCGAGCTCCAGCAGCCCGTCGCGCGCGAGCGTTCGCTGGCTGATCTCCGGTCGCTCCTCGCCCCTGCGCGCAACGATCGATCCGCCTTCCGAGTCAGCCCGATCCAGCATCTCCACTCCCACCTTCTCGCGCAGCTCGACGATGATCCGCTCCGCCGTGCGCTTGCCGATCCCCGGCACCGCCTGAAAGCGGGCAGCATCCTGCGCCGCGATCGCCGCCATCAGCTCGCGCGGCGTCCCGCCGGAGAGCACGGCCAGCGCCACCTTCGGGCCGACCGCCTGGACGGACAGCAGCATCAAGAACAGATCGCGCTCCTGCTCGGAGTGAAAGCCGTATAGCGACAGAGCATCGTCGCGCACGATCAAATGCGAGTGCAGCGTGATCTCCTCGCCCACCACCGGGACGTGGCGCAACGTCTCCGCCGAGACCGCGGCGCGATATCCCACACCCCCGCACAGGATCACGACGTAGTCGGTCCGCCGAACCGCCACCTCTCCCTTCAGCATCCCGATCATCGTCTTGCCCTCTCGAACTTTGGCTTCAGGGCTTCGATCGCGGCATCACATCGTGCGCGCGGGCGGGCAGTCAAGACCAAGGTCATGCCGTCGCCCCTGCCAGTGCGGCTGTAAGCGGCGCGCAGTTTGCGTGGCAGATCGCGACCGCCAGCGCATCCGCCGCGTGGTCTGGAGTGGGCAGCTCCGGCAGGGAGAGCAGTGTTTGGACCATCCGCGCAACCTGACCCTTGTCCGCCCGTCCGTTGCCACAGACAGCCGCCTTCACCTGCTGAGGCGTGTAGCTCGTGCACGCAATGCCACGCTGCCCGGCCGCGAGCATCGCGGCACCGCGGCCGTGACCGACCGCAAAAGCCGTGCGAACGTTCTGGCCGAAGTACAACTGCTCCAGCGCCATTGCATCGGGCTCGTGCTCGGCGAGCAGCGCATCCACCGCCGCATGGATGTCCGCCAAGCGCCGCTCCTGTGGCGCCCCCGCGGGCGTCTCGATCACGCCACCGTCGAGTGCCACGAGCCGACCCGCCGCGCTTCGCACCACGCCATAGCCCGTGTTTGCCAGGCCGGGGTCGATTCCCAGAACGATCACCGTCTGTGATTCTCCGCGTGCCGCCGGACGCCTGCCTGTCGCGCCGCCGGACGCCTGCCTGTCATACGCTGGAGTGGGATGAGCGGGGAGCAGATCGATTTCGCGTCCGAGGGCCTGCTCGACGGTCTCGAAGGCGAGCAGCGCGCCGAGCGCCTGACGCTGCTTCAGTACCTCGCCGCTGACGGGGTTCCCTTGACCGAGCTGCAACGCGCCACGGCTTCGGGCACGATCATGTTCCTTCCCGCCGAGCGAGTGATCGGGGGGCGCGCCCGCTATACCGCGGCGGAGATAGCGCAGCGGGGGGAGGTGCCGGAAGACTTCCTGATCGCGGTTCGCCGCGCTATGGGCCTACCGATCGCGGCGCCGGAGGAGGCCGTGTACACCGAGGCCGACCTCGAGGCCGTCCGGATGCGCCACGTGGCCCACGCGGCAGGAATCTCCGACGAGGAGATCCTCGACCTGATGCGCACGCTGGGACGCGGTCTCTCGCAGGCCGCGGAGACGATGCGCACCTTGACCATGCGCTTGGTGCTCGAGCCCGGCGTCAGCGAGCACGAACTCGCCCAGCGCTACGCCTACGCGGCCTCACAGCTCTCCCCGATGCTGGGGCCGCTCGTCACCAATCTGCTGAACCTCCACCTACGCCAGATGGCCCAGAGCGAGGCGATCAACGCCGCCGAGCGCAGTGGTGGACAGCTCGCGGGCTCGCGTGAGATCACCGTGTGCTTCGCCGACCTCGTCGGCTTTACCCGCCTCGGCGAGGAGGTCCCACCCGACGAGCTCGGGCGCTTGGCGGTGCGCCTGGAGGCGCTCGCCAGCGAGGTCGCCGTGCCGCCCGTCAGGCTGATCAAGACGATCGGCGACGCCGCAATGCTCACGGCCTTAGAGCCCGAGCCACTGCTCGACGCCGCGCTCAGCCTGCTCGACGCCGCCGAGGCAGAGGCCGAGGACTTCCCTCAGCTGCGAGCCGGCATCGCGATCGGACCGGCCCTCAGTCGCGCCGGAGACTGGTTCGGGCGCCCGGTCAACCTCGCCAGCCGCATCACTCAGATCGCCCGACCCGGCAGCCTGCTGGCCGAGCGTGAGGTGCGCGAGTCCGCGCGTGAGGCGTATCGCTGGTCCTACGCGGGCGAGCGGCGCCTACGCGGTATCCGCGAGCCCGTGCCGCTGTTCCGCGCGCGACGGCTCTCTGAAGCTCCTCTCTCCGAGGCTCTCTGAACTCCTCTCCGAAGCTCCTTAATCCCAGGTTCGCAGGTTCGCCATTAATCCCACGTTCGCCAGGGGGCCTTGCCCGAGGCCCACAGGTCATTCAAAGCGACCGCGTCCTTATAGGTATCCATGCACTCCCAAAAACCCTCGTGTCTATATGCCCGCAGCTCGTTCTCCTTGGCCAAACGCTCAAGCGGCTCACGCTCCAGCACGCTGTCTGACGCAAGGTAATTCAGCGCGTCCCGTTGCATACAGAAGAAACCTCCGTTGATCCAGTGCTCTGAGCGTGGCTTCTCGCGGAAACCCGTCACCCTCCCATCCTCTCCGTCGAGCTCCGTCACCCCGAATTGCAGCTCCGGGCGCACCACCGTCATGCTCGCCAGCGCGCCGTGCCCCGCGTGGAACTCCAGCAGCGCCTCTAAGTCGATGTCGGCCACGCCGTCGGCGTATGTCGCGCAGAAGCGCTCCTCCCCCGCGAGCTTGTCCTCCAGCAGCTTGATCCTGCCGCCCGTCGGCGTCTCCAAGCCTGTGTCCGCGCACTCGACGCTCACGCCATCCGGCCACTCTTGCTCAGCCGCGAAGCGTTCGATCAGCTCGCCCTTGTAGCCCGTTGCCAGCACGAACTTCCGGAAGCCCTGCACCGCATACAGCTGGATCACGTGCCAAACGATTGGCCTTCCGCCAATCTCCACCAGCGGCTTCGGGATCTCCTGCGTGTGCTCCTGCAGCCGCGTCCCGCGCCCGCCACACAGAATCACGACCGGGGGTCTGCTCACGCTAGCCCGCTACGCGCTCGAGCACGTCGGCGGGCACGTCGAAGTTGGCGTGCACATCATCCACATCGTCGAGCTCTTCGAGGGCATCTGTGAGTCCCATCAGCTTGCGCACCTGGTTCTCATCGATCGGCACGAGACTCGTCGGGCGGAAGGACATCTCGGCGCTCTCGGTCTCCACGCCCGCCTGGGCCAGGGCGCCGATCACGCTGGAAAAACTGGCGGGCTCGGCCAATATCTCGAACACGCCTTCGTCGGTGACGATGTCATCGGCGCCCGCCTCGACCGCGGCCATCAAGTCGTCTTCGGAGTAGCGCTCGGAGTCGATCACGATCGTGCCCTTCTTCTCGAACAGGTAGGCGACGGAGCCCGGCTCGCCGAGGTTGCCGCCATGCTTGGAGAAGGCGTGGCGCACGTCGGCGCCGGTGCGGTTGCGGTTGTCGGTCAGCGCCTCGACCAATACCGCGACGCCACCGGGGCCGTAGCCCTCGTAGAGGACGGCTTCGATCGCCTCGGCCTCGCCGCCCTCACCGGTGCCCTTCGCGATCGCGCGTTCGATGTTCTCCTTCGGCATGCTCGCTTCCTTGGCCTTGCGGATCGCCAGTTCGAGCGCCGGATTGCCGACGGGATCGCCGCCACCGTCGCGCGCCGCGACCGTGACCGAGCGCGCGAGCTTCGTGAACTGCGCGCCGCGGCGCGAGTCGACGATCGCCTTCTTGTGCTTGATGCTGGCCCACTTGGAATGACCTGACATGTAGGTCAGTCTACGAATCCGGGCGCTCCGGAGGTCTCCGACCAAGGTCTTCCGAGCAACCCATAGGATTGCGAGCCAATGACCCCATCCCCCACACCCGACATCTTCAAGGCCTACGACATCCGCGGCCTCTACGGCGAGCAAATCGACGGCCCGATCGCCGAGCAGATCGGCCGTGCGTTCGCGCACGTGCTCTCAGATCTGTCCGGCAAGCCCGTCTCCGAGCTGCGCATCGGCCTCGGCCGCGACATGCGCCTGACGGCCCCGGAGCTCTCAGAGCGATATCGCGCCGGCCTGCTCGGCGAGGGGGCGAATGTGCTCGATGCCGGCCAGGTGGGCACCGAGATGCTCTATTACCTCGTCGGTTCGCGCGCGCTCGACGGCGGGCTGATGTGCACTGCCTCGCACAACCCCAAGGCCTACACCGGCGCCAAGCTCGTCCGCGAGGGCGCGATCGCGCTGTCCGGCGACAGCGGCATCCAGGACATCAGGCGGATGATCGAGGCCGGGCTGTCCGAATCTTCCAGCGAAGGCTCGATCGAGCAGATCGACCTCTACACAGAGTTCCACGAGACGGTCTTGCGCTTCATCGACCCCTCGGTGATCAAACCCCTGAAGGTCGTCGTCGACGGCGGCAACGGGATGGCCGGGCCTGTCGCCGGACCGCTGCTGGAGGACCTCGGGCTCGAGCTGATCGAGACCTGTTGGACGCCCGACGGGAACTTCCCCGAGCACGAGCCCAACCCACTGCTCCCAGAGAATCGCCAGTTCATCATCGACCGAGTGCTCGCCACCGGCGCCGACCTCGGGATCGCCTGGGACGGCGACGCCGACCGTTGTTTCTTCATCGACGAGACCGGCCAGTTCGTCGATGGCGACTTCCTCACGGCGCTGCTCGCCGAGTCGCTGCTCGGAAAAAGATCAGATCCCACCCACCCCGAGGCGATCCTCTATGACGTGCGCGCCTCCCGCGCCGTGCCCGACACCGTCACGCGAGCGGGCGGCACCCCCCACATCAACCGCGTCGGGCACGCCTTCTTCAAGACCCGTATGCGCAAGGAGGGCTCGCTGTTCGGCGGCGAGGTCTCCGGGCACTACTACTTCCGTGACTTCTACTGCGCGGACTCCGGCACGATCCCGGCGCTGCTCGTGCTCGAGCTGCTCTCGCGCACCGGGCGGTCGATGTCTGAGCTGCTCGCGCCCTACCGCTCGCGCTACTTCATCTCCGGCGAGATCAACTCAGAGGTCTCCGATCCCGCCGCCAAGATGGCGGAGCTCGCCGCGCGCTTTCCCGATGCCGAGCAGAAACAGCTCGACGGCATCTCGATCGACTACCCCGACTGGCACTTCAATGTGCGGCCTTCGAATACTGAGCCGTTGCTGCGCCTTTGTCTCGAGTCGCTCGTCTCTGTGCAAGACATGGAACGCCGCCGTGACGAGGTGCTCGAGCTGATCCGCTCGTGAGCGGGCAGGATCCGTCGGACGCACCCGGCGAGGAGGAGTTGTTGGCCCGCGCGGCCGAGGCCGGGATCCACCGGCTGGCGATCCCGACCCCGTTCATGGTCGGCAGGATCAACGCCTACCTGATCGAGGACTCCCCGCTGACACTGATCGACTCGGGCCCAAACTCCGGCAAGGCCTTGGACGAGCTCGAGCAGGCGCTCCAGGCACGCGGGCACGCGATCGAGGACATCGAGCTGCTCGTCGTCAGCCACCAGCACATGGATCACTTCGGCCTGGCCTCGATCCTCGCAAGGCGCTCAGGAGCCGAGGTCGCGGCGCTCGACAAACTGGCTCCGTTCCTGGCCGCCTACGGGCACGAGACCGACCTGGAAGATCGCTTCGCCGAGCAGCTGATGCTGCGCCACGGCATCCCCCAAGAGGTCGTCACCGCGTTGCGCGCGGTCTCCGCTGGCTTCCGCGCCTGGGGCGCGTCGGTAGAGGTCACCCGCCCGCTGCAAGACGGGGGCGAGCTGCAGCTGCGTGACCGCACGCTGCGGGTCCTGCACCGGCCCGGGCACAGCCCCTCGGACACCGTGTTCCTGGACGAGGATCGCTCGATCCTGCTGGCTGCAGATCACCTGATCAAGCACATCTCCTCCAACCCGCTACTCGCCCGGCCGCTCGGCGTGAGCGGCGACTACGACGGCCCGCGCCCGCAGGCGCTCATCACCTACATGGACTCGCTGGAACAGACGCGAGCGATGGACCTCGCCCTGGTGCTGCCGGGGCACGGCCAGCCCATCACCGACCATGTCTCGCTGATCGACAAACGCTTCCGCATGCACGACCGCCGCGCCGAGAAGATCCACGGCCTGATCGCCGCCCAGCCCCGCACCGCGCACGAGATCGCGATCGAGCTGTGGGGCAACGTCGCCGTCACCCAGGCCTACCTCACGCTCTCCGAGGTGCTCGGCCACGTCGACCTGTTGCTCGCCGACGAGCGGGTCGTCGAGCAGGAGCAAGACGGCATCGTCCGCTTCACCGCGCCGAGCAGCATGCGGTGAAGCCGATCGTCCTCGCCGAGCTCGGTGTGAAAGGCGACCGCGAGCATGTTCCCCTGCCGTGCCGCCACGGGATGACCGTCCACCTCCGCGAGAATCTCCACGCCGGGACCATGCTCGGCGATCCACGGTGCGCGGATGAATACCGCCCGCATAGGCCCTCCGGCAAGCGACTCTCCGCCCTCGGCCTCCGGGTGGGCGGGATCCCCATCAATGCCGCGCAGCTCGATATCTGTCTCAAAGCTGCTCAGCTGACGTCCGAACGCGTTGCGCTCGGCCCTGATATCCATCAGCCCCAAGTGGTCGCGGTCGAGCATGATCAGCCCCGCACACGAGCCGAGGACCGGAACGCCGCTGCTCACGAGCTCCCTCAGCGGCTCCCGCAAACCCTCGCGCTCGATCCCCAGGGTCATCGTGGTCGACTCTCCCCCGGGAATCACGAGCCCTTCGAGGCCGTCGAGGTCCTGCGGCACACGCACCTCGCGCACCGTGGCGCCGAGCGCGCGCAGCATCCGCCCATGCGCCGCGAAGTCACCCTGCAGCGCAAGCACTCCGATCAGCGGCGCGCCCGCCATCGAGACCACCTGAGGACGATTACCAGCCGCGCTGGGCTAGCAACTGCTCATCGTCCAGCTTGGAGCTCTCCAGGCTGACCATCGCCGGGCCGAGCCCACGCGAGGCCGCCGCCACGCGCTCGGGATCCTGCCAGTGTGTCGTCGCCTCGACAATCGCGCCCGCGCGAGCGGGCGGGTCATCGGACTTGAAGATGCCCGACCCTACGAACACGCCTTCGGCGCCGAGCGCCATCATCAGCGCCGCGTCGGCTGGCGTGGCGATCCCGCCCGCGCAGAACAGCACGACCGGCAGGCGACCGTCGCGGGCGACCCCACGGACGAGATCCAGGGGCGCGGCCAGCTCCTTTGCGGCGGTCGCGACCTCGGCGTCGTCGAGCGTCCCCAGGCGGCGAATCGCGCCGTTGATGGCGCGCATGTGCCTGACCGCCTCGACGATGTCGCCCGTGCCGGCCTCACCCTTGGAGCGGATCATCGCCGCGCCCTCGCCGATCCGCCGCAATGCCTCGCCGAGGTTCGTCGCACCGCACACGAAGGGGACCTTGAACGCCCACTTGTCGATGTGATTGCTCTCGTCCGCGGGCGTCAGCACCTCCGACTCGTCGACGTAGTCGACCTCCAGCGCCTGCAGCACCTGGGCCTCGAGGAAGTGCCCGATGCGCGCCTTCGCCATCACGGGAATCGAGACGGCCTCCTGAATCCCCGCGATCATCTCCGGATCGCTCATCCGCGCCACGCCGCCGTCGCGACGAATATCCGCCGGCACTCGCTCCAAGGCCATTACCGCGGCCGCCCCGGCATCCTCGGCGACCTTGGCCTGATCGGGCGTGACCACGTCCATGATCACCCCGCCCTTGAGCATCTCCGCCAGGCCGGTCTTGACCCGGAATGTCGCCTCGTCGCGCATGCGACCCAGTCTAGCCTGAGCGCGTCGCGCTACTTGAGGCGGAACGCCTTGATGCGGTCGTCGTACTGTGCTGAGTCCTGCGCGTAGACGCCGTAGGCGAGAGCCTGGATCAGGCTGAGCAGGGCCGTGTGTGAGCGCACATAGGCTGGCGAATTGGAGGAGTAGTAGAGCTTGATCTGCGCGAGCTTGGCGACCTCGGACAGCGTCGCGTCGGTGATCGCGGCGGTGCGGGCCTTGCGGTGGCGGGCGAGCTTCATCGCGCGCACTACGAGCGGGTGCGGGCGACCGGCGGAGAGGCCGATCACGAGCGTGCCCTGGTCGATCCGGCCCAGGCGGCTGAGCGCCTCCTGCGAGGGGCTGGCCACGACGTCGACGCGCAGGTCTAGCAGCATCAGCAGGTGGCGCAGGTAGCTGGCGAAGAACGCCATCTGGTCGGTGCCGGCAACCAGCACCTTCTCGGCGGAGACGATCGCCTCGATCAGCGCCTCGACCGAGCTGCGAGAGACCTTGCGTGCGGTCTCCTCCACATTCAGGTGATCGGCGGTTAGGGCGGTCTCGAACTCGTTCTGGTCGAGTGAGAACAGCGGGGTTGAGCTCCCCGAGGCGCCGGCGCCGTTCTTTGGCTCGCTCTTCGTATGCACGCGGCGGTATTCTTCGCGCGCGGCGGCTTGCAGCTCGGGAAAGCCCTCGAAACCGAGCGCCTGGGAGAAGCGCACGACGGTCGAGCTCGACGTGTTCGCGCGGCGCGCCAGCTCCTCAGCGGTCTGGAAGGCGGCCTCGTCGAGATGATCGACGATGTACTGCGCAACATCCTTCTGCGAGCGCGAGCACTCGTCGAAGCGCGCCTGGATGTACTTGGACAGGCTCTGGTGCTCGCTCGTGCCGTTGGCCGGCGGACGATCCTGAGTAGGAGTGGCGACACGCTTCATCGGCGCTCTTGTTCGACGCGGGAGCCTTGCACTCCTCCCCGGCCAATGATCCATTGCTCCGATTCCGAGCGAAGATAGGCACACAATGCGAGACCTGATGCGGCTAAACGGAGTGCTTCGATGAGGATCGCGATCGTCGGCGCGGGCGTCTCTGGCCTGCTCACTGCCCATTTACTGCATCGCGAGCACGAGATCGTGGTGTATGAGGCTGGCTCCTATGCCGGCGGGCACACGAACACGATCCGGGTTGACACAGAGCACCAAACCCATCACGTGGACACCGGCTTCATCGTGATGAACGACCGCAATTACCCCAACTTCACGCGGCTGCTCGAGCAGCTCGGGGTGGAAACCCAGCCGACGAACATGAGCTTCTCGGTGAAGGGCGAGGACGAGGACTTCGAATACGCAGGCACGCCGCGCGGGCTCTTCTGCCAGCCGCGTAACCTCGCCAGCCCGCGCTTTCAGCGGATGATCGCCGAACTCTTGCGCTTCAACCGCGAGCTGCGGCGGCTGTTGGCGCGTGAGGAAACAGGCGAGTCGCTGCAGGACAGATCGCCGCAGGAAGAGTCGCTGCATGACTTTCTCGTCCGGCGACGCTTCTCCGAGGTCTTCATCCGGCAGTTGATCGTCCCTCAGGTCTCCGCCGTGTGGTCGGCCGACCCGCGACAGATCTCCTCGTTCCCAGTCCGATTTCTCGCCGAGTTCTTTTCGAACCACGGGATGCTCGGCTTCCGTGATCGCCCGCGCTGGGCAACTGTGGCGGGGGGCTCGGCGCGCTACGTGGAGGCGCTCACGCGGCCTTTCCGGGAGCGCATCCGGCTCGATTCGCCGGTGCACTCGATCACTCGAGCCGAGAGCCACATCGAGATCACCGCGGCTGGTCCGGGCGGCCGTGACACCGAACGTTTCGACCAAGTCGTGATCGCCACCCACTCCGACCAGGCGCTCGCGCTGCTGCGCGACCCCTCAGAGCGCGAGTGCGAGGTGCTCGGCGCGATCCCATATCAACCCAACGAGGCGGTGCTCCACACCGACAGCACTCTGCTCCCCCGCCGTCGCTTCGCGCGCGCGGCGTGGAACTTCCATCTGCTGCGCGAGCCCAAGGGGCTGAGCACCGTCACCTACTACATGAACCACCTGCAACGGCTGCGCGCCGACCGCAACTTCTGCGTCACCCTGAATCGCACTGAGGCAATCGACCCAGCGAAGATCATCCGCAAGATCTCCTACTCCCACCCCGTCTTCACCCCCGCCGGCGTCGCCGCGCAGTCCGAGCACCCGAGCATCAGCGGCATGGCCAATCGCACCCATTACTGTGGCGCCTACTGGGGCTGGGGCTTCCACGAGGATGGCGTGCTCAGCGCCCTGCGAGCCTGCGAGCCGTTCGGGGTGAAGTTGTGAATAGCTGCCTGTACGAGGGCTCGGTCCGCCACCGCCGCCACGGCGTGCCGCAGGACGAGTTTCGCTATCCGCTGTTCATGGCCTACCTCGACCTCGACGAGCTGCCCGGCTGCTTCGACGGGCGCTGGCTGTGGTCGGCGCGCCGGCCGGCTTTGGCGTGGTTTCGCCGCTGCGACTATCTCGGCGACCCCACGGTGCCCCTCACCACCGCCGTTCGCGAGCTGGTGGCCGAGCGCACCGGCGTGCGCCCGCGAGGACCGATTCGTCTGCTCACGCATCTGCGCTACTTCGGCAAGTGCTTCAACCCCGTCAGCTTCTACTACTGCTTCGACGCCAACGGCGAGCAGGTCGTGGCGGTGGTGGCCGACGTGACGAACACGCCCTGGGGCGAGCGTCACGCCTACGTGATGGCAGTCAAGGAGAGCGCCGACCACGGCTCCGTGACGGTTATGCGGGCGCGACTGGAGAAGCAGCTGCACGTCTCGCCCTTGATGGGCATGGATCACGTCTACGACTGGCGTTTGACCGAGCCCGGTGAACAGCTGCTCGTACACATCGAGTCCCATCGCGAGGACGAGCCCCACCGCGCAAAAGAGTCCCATCGGCCGGGTGAGCACGGCGCGGAGAGCGTGTTCGACGCGACGCTGTCTTTGAGCCGCCGGGAGCTAACGCCGAGCGCCCTGCGGAGCGCGCTGCTGCGCTACCCGTTCCTCACCGCGCGGATCCTCGCGCGCATCTACACGCATGCGCTGCGGCTGAAGCTGCGCGGGGCGAAGTATTTCCCCCACCCGGAGAGCGCAGGTGTACCGACATGAACCGGATTGCCAGATGGATCGTGCTGCGCCTGCTGCGAGGGATCAAGGGTGGCGAGTTGACCATCGTGGAGAACGGGCTCGGGGTCGCGGAGAACGGGGCCAGGGTAGTGGAGCACGGCGTTGTGCAGAGCGGCGAGCCCTTGACGTTCGGGGACGTGCCGGCATCGCGCCCGCTGCGAGTCACGCTGGAGGTGCGCTCGCCTCGCTTCTACCGGGCGCTGCTGCGGGGCAGCGTCGGGCTATGCGAGTCATACATGGATGGCCTGTGGGAGTGCTCGGATCTCGTCGCGCTGACCCGCCTCGCCGCGCTGAACGTTTCCTCATTGGACAACCTGAGACGCGTGCTGGCGCCGGTCCTGATCCCCGTACAGCGCTGGGTGCGGTGGCTGCGGAGGAACACCGTCGGACGCTCCCGCAGGCAGATCGCCGCCCACTACGACCTCGGAAATGAGCTGTTCGGGCTGTTTCTCGACCCCACGATGATGTACTCGTGCGCGGTCTTCGACTCGCCGCACGCCACGCTGGAAGAGGCCTCGCTCACAAAGCTCGAGCGAGTCTGCACGAAGCTCGGTCTGAGTCCAGCCGACCACGTGCTGGAGATCGGTACCGGTTGGGGCGGATTCGCCGTCTACGCGGCCGAGCACTATGGCTGCCGCGTGACGACCACGACGATCTCCCGTGAACAGCACGCCTACGCGACCGAGCGCGTGCGCGCCGCGGGACTCCAGGAGCAGGTGACGGTTCTGCTCGAGGACTACCGCGACCTGCGGGGCTCCTACGACAAGCTCGTGTCGATCGAGATGATCGAGGCCGTCGGCTGGCAGAACTTCCCAACCTACTTCCGGCGCTGCTCAGAGCTGCTTTCCGACGATGGCGCGATGCTGTTGCAGGCGATCGTGATCGACGATCGCGCCTACCAGGTCGAGAAGGCGTCAAAGAGCTTCATCAACACCTACATCTTCCCGGGCGGCTGCCTGCCATCGCTGGAGGTGATCTCGCGCCAGCTGCCGCGCGTGACGGACTTCCGGCAGATCCATCTCGAGGACATCACAGCCCACTACGCGAGGACCCTGGGGTTGTGGCGCGAGCGTTTCCTGGAGGCGTCCGAGCGACTGGCGGAACTCGGCTACGACGAACGCTTTCGCCGCCTGTGGGAGCTGTACCTGTCCTATTGCGAGGGCGGCTTTCGCGAGCGGCGCATCCAGGATGTGCAGCTGCTGCTCGCCAAGCCCGGCTACCGCGCCGAGTCGACGCCGGTAGTGTCCCTCGCTGCATGAAGCGCACCCTGTATGAAGACGTGCACAAGGACTTCCGTGCGAGCTTTTGCACGTTCCTGGAGCGCGAGGTGCTCGGCGAGACGGGCCGCTACGGCGAGTGGGAGCGCAATGGGATCGTGCCGCGTGAGGTGTTCGCGCTCGCTGGCCGCGGCGGCTTCCTCGGGATGGCCGTGCCCGAGCGCTACGGCGGCGCGGGGGCCGAGGACTTCCGCTTCAACCTCGTGATCGGCGAGGAGACCCAGCGCGCGGGCGTCGGCGGCTTCGGGCTGGGGATCACGCTGCACAATGACATCTGCCTTCCATACTTCCTGACGTATTGCAACGAGGAGCAACGCGAACGCTGGCTCCCGGGGATCGCCTCCGGCGAGCTGATCACCGCGCTGGCGATGACCGAGCCCGGCGTCGGCTCGGATATCGCGTCGATGTCGACGCGCGCACGGCGCGAGGACGACCACTACGTCATCGACGGCACGAAGACGTTCATCACGAACGGGATCAACGCCGACCTCGTGGTCGTCGCCGTCAAGACCGACGCTTCCGAGCGCCATCGCGGCATCTCGTTGCTCGTGCTCGAGCGCGGCATGGAGGGGTTCGAGCGCGGGCGCAACCTCGAGAAGATCGGCCAGCACTCGCAGGACACCGCCGAGCTGTCGTTCGCGGACGTGCGCGTGCCCGTCGAGAACCTGCTCGGGCAGGAGGGCGAGGGGTTTCGCTACCTCGTCTCCAACCTCCCCCAGGAGCGCCTCTCGATCGCCGCCTCGGCCGTCGCGGCGGCGGAGGCCGCGCTCGGCTGGACGCTCGATTACGTGCACGAGCGTCGGGCCTTCGACCAGGCGATCGGCTCCTTCCAGAACTCGCGCTTCGTGCTCGCCGAGATCCGCACCGAAACAGAGATCGCACGCGCCTACGTCGACCGTTGCGCGCAAGCCCTCAACGCGGGCGAACTGACCCCCGAGGACGCGGCGATGGCGAAGTGGTGGTGCACCGACCTGCAGGGACGCGCGGTCGACCGCTGCCTGCAGCTTTTCGGCGGTTACGGCTACATGACCGAGTACCCGATCGCGCGCGCCTACGCCGACGCACGAGTGACGCGGATATACGGCGGCACGAACGAGATCATGAAGGAGATCGTCGGTCGATCTATGGGGTTGTAGGCCGTGTCGATGCGCGTCCATGATCGCCTGAGAAGCTAAGTAAAAGTCTCTGCCAGTTGGACGAAGTAGTCGAGTGAGCGTGGGTTGGCCAGGGAATCTACGCTCGCGGCCTGCTCGGGCGGGGCGCCCATCAGGATCTTCTTCACCGGTACCTCCAAGACCTTGCCCGAGAGCGTGCGCGGCACCTCGTCGATCGCGAGGATCTCGTTCGGCACGTGGCGTGGTGAGCAGTCCTCGCGGATACGTCGCTTGATCGTCTTCTCGAGGTCCTCGTCTAGTTCGGCGTCCACGCGCAGGACGACGAACAGCCCCATCCATAATTCTCTCTCTCCCTCTCCCCCACCCCTGGGAACGTCGACGACGAGCGCGTCCAATATCTCCGGAACGGTCGCGACGGCGCGGTAGATCTCACTCGTGCCCATGCGCACGCCTTGGCGATTGATCGTCGAGTCCGAGCGACCGTAGATCACCGCACCACCCCTGGGCGTGATCCTGATCCAGTCGCCGTGGCGCCAGATACCCGGGTACATCGAGAAGTAGCTCTCGCGCAGGCGCTCGCCGGGGAGGGTTGGATCCTCGGGGTGGGCAGGGTCGCGGTCATTCCAGAAGAACAGCGGCATCGAGGGCATCGGCTCTGTGATCACCAGCTCCCCAACCTCGTCGGTGAGGCTACGGCCCTGCTCGTCCCATGCCTCCACCGCACAACCGAGCGCGCGACATTGCAGTTCGCCCTCGTACACAGGCAACAAAGGACAGCCTGCGACGAACGCCGTGCAGACATCGGTGCCGCCGCTCGTGGAAAACAGCCAGACGTCTGACTTGACGTGCTCATATACCCATTTGAAGCTCTCCGGCGCCAGCGGCGAGCCGGTCGAGCCGATCGCGCGCAAAACGCTCAGGTCGTGGTCGCGCGCCGGCTCGATTCCCGCCTTCTCCGAGCTGGCGAGCAGACCGGCGCTGACACCCATGCAGGTCATCCCTGTGCGCTCCGCCAAGTCCCACAGCATCCCCAGGTCGGGGTGCCCGGGGCTGCCGTCGTAGAGCACGATCGCGGCGTCAGACAGCAGGCAGCCGACGAGGAAGTTCCACATCATCCAGCCCGTCGTCGTGAACCAGAACATGCGGTCCCCGCGGCGCAGATCGAGGTGCAGGCTCTTCTTCAATTGCTCGACCAGGATTCCACCGTGGCCGTGCACGATCGCCTTTGGCAGGCCGGTCGTGCCGGAGGAGTACAGCACCCACAGGGGATGGTCGAATGGCACTTGCTCAAAGATCAGCTCTGTCTTAGATCCCCCCTCCAACAACTGCGCCCAAGTGAGGCCCCTGGGACGTTCGCCGGCGTGGGTGTCCAGATCGACTCGGGTGCCTGCATCGTCCGAGTCGACTCGTGCCTCCTCACCCCAGCGGGCATCCGCATCCAGGTACGGCAACAAGACGACGTGCTCGACCGTCGGCAGCTCCGCGACGATGCCAGCCACGACGGCCTGGCGGTCGAAGTCCTTGCCGCCGTGTCGGTAGCCATCGACCGCGAGCAGCACCTTGGGCTCGATCTGCGCGAAGCGGTCGATCACGCTGCGCGCGCCGAACTCGGGCGCGGCACTCGACCAAATCGCCCCGATGCTCGCCACCGCGAGGAAGGCGATCAGCGTCTCGGGGATGTTCGGCATATAGGCGACGACGCGATCGCCGCGTTGCACGCCGAGCGCGCACAACCCCCCGGCGGCGCGGGCGACTTCTGCGATCAGCTCGCCTCGGGTCAGCTGTTGCAGCTCGCGCAGCTCCGAGGCATGCAGGACCGCCACTTCACCGAAGCGATCGCCGGGCGGCCGATGCTCCACATCTGACTGTGGGGTGGGTGGGCCCAATAAAAGGTTCTCTGCGTAGTTCAGCTCGGCCCCAGCGAACCAACGCGTCCCGGGCATCTCGTGGGAGCCGAGAACCGACTCGTATGGCTTTGAGGCACGCACTCCGCAGAACTCCCAGATGCTCGCCCAGAAGTCCTCCAGCTCTCCCACCGACCAGCGCCACAGCTCGTCGTAGTCGGCGAACGGACGACCGCGGCGCTCGCCGGCGAAGCGCATGAAGCGCGTCATCTCCGCGCGCTCGAGATCCCCGGCCGTGGGTTCCCACAGCGGTACCTGCTCAGAGGCGCTGGACATGCGGGTATTCTCGCGGTTTGTGGACCTCACCGAGTTGCGTGCCGAGTTTCCCGTCCTGCGCGAGCTCGCCTACCTGAATGCCGGCACCGACGGGCCGCTGCCCGCACGCGCAGTGAAAGCCGCCGGCGATGAGTTGCAGCGGCAGGCCGAGCAGGGGCGCACCTCGGCGCACTTCGAACGTCGTGCCGAGCTGAGTGGGGAGTTACGAGCGCTCTATGCCGCGGCACTCGGATGCGAGACGGTGGATCTGGCGCTGACGACCTCCACGAGCGAGGGACTCGCACAGGTGATCGGCGGCCTCGAGCTCGGCAAAGGCGATGAGATCGTGACGAGCGACGAGGAGCACCCCGGCCTGCAGGGCGCACTCGTGGCAGCGCGCGAGTGCAAGGGCGTCTCGATCAAGGCGGTGCCGTTTGCGGAGGTGGCGAACGCCGTCGGCCCGCAGACGCGGCTGGTGGCCTGCTCGCACGTCGGCTGGATGAGCGGCAGCCTCGCGCCGGGAGAAGCTCGCGGAGGTGGAGGTCCCCGTGCTGCTCGACGGCGCCCAGGGCGTCGGCGCCGTCCCGGTCGATGTCGGCGCGCTCGGCTGCGACGCGTACGCCGGCGCCGGGCAGAAGTGGCTGTGCGGCCCGGACGGGACGGGGATGCTGTACGTGAGCGCGGAGTTGCGCGAGCGGCTGGAGGTGCTTCGGCGCGGCTATCCTAATCTGGCTGACCCGAACGAGGGTCTCGCGGCGCGGCTGCACGACGATGCCCGCCGCTTCGACTCGCAGTTACTGAGCGCCGAGGCCCTCGCCTGCGCATTGACGGCGACGACGCTGCTCGCGTCGGCGGGCTGGGAAACTGTGCACGAGCGTGCGAGAACGCTCGCGGCGCGGCTCGCGGAGTTGCTCGGCGAACGCGGCATCGATGTCGCTCCGCGTGGCGAGAGCACGCTGGTCTCCTTCGAGAGCGCCGCCCCAGAAGCGGAGCGGGTACGACTCGCCAAGGGTGGCGTGGTGCTGCGCGACATCCCAGGCCGACCTTGGCTGCGGGCCTCTGTCGGGGCGTGGAACGACGAGGGCGACCTGGAGCGGCTGCTGGAGATGCTCCCCCGGTGACCGTCGGCCTGCTCCCCAGATGAGCGCCTCTCCCCCGGCCACGCCGGGACTCGTGGGTCTAGGGCACGAGCCATTGGAGCGAGAACGGGGACTGGCAAGGCTCGCGCCGGCACACCTGGCGCTCGCGGGGGTGCTTGCGCTGTCCGCCATGCTGAACGTCAACAAGCTGTCCCAGAACGGTTACGCCAACATCTTCTACTCGGCGGGCGTGAAGTCGATGCTGCGCTCGTGGCACAACTTCCTGTTCGTCTCGTTCGACCCCGGCGGTCTGGTCACGGTGGACAAGCCGCCACTGGCGTTGTGGGTACAGGCGGCGAGCGCGAAGGTATTCGGCTTCTCGCCGCTCAGCCTGTTGCTGCCCGAGGCGATCATCGGCGTGCTTGCCGTCGCGGCGCTGTATTGGGTGATGGCGCCCCGCTTCGGCGTCTGGGCCGCGGTCGCGGGTGCACTGACGCTGGCCGTGTTCCCGTCGTTCGTGGCCGTCTCGCGCGAGAACGGCGTCGACCCGGTGCTGATCCTGCTGCTGATCCTCGCCTGCGGGGCAGGGCTGCGCGCGTGCGAAACCGGCCGCTGGCGCACGCTGGTGTCTTGCGGCGTGCTGATTGGGCTCGCTTTCAACACCAAGACGCTGGCCGCCTACCTCGTCGTGCCTCCAATCGCCGTCGCCTACTTCGTGTGCGCCCCAGGTCGGGTCTTGCGTCGCATCTGGCAAATCGCGGTCGCTGCCCTGGCGATGCTCCTCGTGTCCTTCGCCTGGATCGCCTTCGTCGAACTCACGCCCGCCTCTCAGCGCCCCTACGTGGGCAGCTCGACGAACAACACCGAGTTTGGCTTGACGTTCGAATACAACGGCTTCGGGCGCGTGGAAGGCCAGGCCGGCGGCCCGGGCCAGGTGGTAGTTCGCCCCGGCGCCTACGTTCCCGCCGCGCAGGAACGCGCGGTCGCCGCCGCCGCCCGCACGAGCGTTCCTCCGTCTGAGCAGCGTGGCTCCATTGGACACACGACGGGGGTGCTGAGCGCCGCTCCGGTGTCGAAGGCCGCTCCCGCTCCGAGCACCACCCCTGGACTGAGCACCGCCCATGAGCCGACGCCCACGCTCACGCCGATCGTCACCAAGGGCAGGGAAAAGAACCCGATCCCGTTCGGCGGTCCCCCTCGTCCACTGCGACTGTTCGGCGTGGGGCTGGGCGACCAGGCCGGCTGGATGCTCCCCTTCACGCTCTTCGGGTTACTCGGCATAGCGCTGCTGACGTGCCTGAATCGCAAGCGTGACCGCCGGCTGGCCGCCATGCTGGTGCTGGGAGGGTGGTTCCTGGTGGAGGCCGCGGTGCTGAGCCTCTCCAAAGGAATCGTGCACCCCTATTACGTCTCGGCGCTGGGACCGGGCACGGGAGCGATGGCCGGAGCGGGCGCGGCGAGCTTCGTGGAGCTCGCCCGCGGGCACGGCACGCGCAGGATTGGTGGTCTCGCGTTGATCGCCTGCGCGGTCGCGAGCACCGTGGTGGCACAGGTCGTGCTGATGCATCGCGAGCACTACCTGGAATGGTTCATCCCCCTGCTCGTGGTGGGAGCCGCCGTGGGTATGTGCGCGCTGCTGGCGTTACGACGCCTGGCACTGCCAGCGGTCGCCTTCACCTTCGTGTTGCTGCTCGTCGCGCCGACTGCCTACTCAGCTACCACATGGCTCGCGCCGGCTGAGGGCACGTTCCCAGCGGCCGGACCCAGACACGATCCCGGCCCTGGCGCCTACGGCGTCAACGCGCGCGACGAGAGGATCGACCGCGCGCTGGCCGACTACGTGAGCACGCACGATCCCGGCTCGCGCTGGGCGCTCTTGACCGTCGCATCCGACACGGCATCTCCGATGATGCTGTTCGGCCTGGACGCGGGCGCGCTGGGCGGTTACAGCGGCACCGACCCCGCCGTCGACGGCCCCCGGCTCGCACGCCTGGTGGCCAACCGCGAAGCTCGCTATGTGCTGCTCGGGGGCGAGTACTCGCTGCGCGGCGGCAACCTCGCCACGCGCGCGGTTCTGCGAGCCTGCACAGAGCTGGCGCCATCGGCCTGGCAAAGCCCGGTCCCCTACCCGTACGGCCTGGCGCTGTTCGACTGTGCCGGCCACGAACGCGCACTCGCCGCGGCAGGCTGAGTCCTCAGGCGGCGACCGACAGGTCGCGGTGGAAAGCACGAGCAAACAGCTCGGTCTCGCGACTGGCCGCCCACCGGGGAACGGCCGACTCGCCGTCAGCGATCACGCGCAGCTCGACCTCCCCATCGCCACCGGAGTCGCCATTCAATAGCGCGATGTCAACGCCGCGCACGAGCTGATCGCGTGAGCGCTCGAGATCCTCGGCCAGGCGCAGCAGTACGGCGCAGCGGTTCAGGCGCGCCGCATCCTCCGCTTCGAACAGAGCCGCCAGCGGTCCTGGCTCCGGCATCCCCTTGCGGTGGTAGCGGGCGGCTTGCGCGATCGTCGCCACCTCGACCGGCGAGAACCCCGGTAGGCCACCGTTGAGGATCAGGTAACGCGAATGCTTGTGGTGATCGTCGTAGTCGACGGACATGCCGATGTCGTGCAGCATGCAGGCTGCCCACAACAGCTCGCGCTCGCGGGCGTCGCCGGGGTGCAGCCCGAGTCGGGCGAGCTCGTCGAACATGCCGAGCGCCAGCGCGGCGACGTGGCGGGTATGCGCGGCGTCGATGTTGTAGCGAGCCGCCAGGTTCATCACGCTTGTGTGCCTGAGATCCTCGAACAGGGGAGGCAGATCGGCTCCACCACCAGCGGTTCCGGCGGTGGGCTCGCACCCGCCGAGCAAGCGCTCGAAGAACACGCCCTCGCGCAGCCCCGCCTCGGTCGCCTCGAGGCCGGCAAAGTCGCCTGCCTTGAGCACCCCCTGCACGACCAATGCTCCAGCGAGAATCAGGTCGGCGCGGGCCGGCTTGATACCGGGAACGCTGGCGCGTTCGGAGGCGGGCAACGCGGCGAGCCGTTCCACCAGCTCGTCGAGCGCCTCGCGCTGCACGACCATGCCCTGCACACCGTTGGACGGCAGTCCAGCGGCGCGCTGGGCCGCGGTGGCGAGGCTGCGCACGGTTCCCCCGATGCCAATCAGGCGCCGGCCGGCCTGTGGCAGCCAGGAGGCCTGCTCGAGCTCGCGAGCTACGTGGTCGCGCAGCTCCTCGAGCTGCTTACGCTTGGCCGGCCCGTTTGGTGGCAGGAAACGCTCGCTCATCCGCACCGTGCCGAGTCGCCAGGAGCACGACTTGCGGGCCAGCCGGTCGACAACGCGGACAAGCTGCAACGACCCGCCGCCGAGGTCGAGCACACCGCCGTCGCGCAGCGTCGTCGAGTTAACGGCGGCCAGGTAGCCGTAGCGGGCCTCTGCCTCGCGGCTGAGCACGCGGATCGGTAGTCCGAAGCGCTTGCGAGCCCGCTCCAGAAAGCCGTCGGCGTTCTCTGCATCCCGAATCGCGCTCGTCGCGACGGCGTCCACCGCATCCTCACCCAGTCCGCTGGCACGGCAGAAATGGGCGAACACGTCAAGCGTGGCGAGTGCCCGCTCCATCGGCTCCTCCCCCAATCTGCCGGTCGCCATCAGCCCTTCGCCGATGCGCACGGGCTCGTAGATCTCATCCGTGCGCTTCCACCAGCCGGAGCCGGCGGTGAAGACAACCAGCCGGAACGAGTTGGAGCCGAGATCGATTACGGCGAGACGCTCCCCGGGCTGCATACCGTGAGCGTATTCACCGCGTCGGAGGGCTCTCGAGTGCAACCAAACACCACTACCATGATCGTTATATGGCTACAACTATCAGTAACAAGGCCATCGGGGAGCAGGCTCCAGATCGCCGCCGCTACCTGATCCTGGCCATCTGCTGCATGAGCCTGTTCATCGTCGGGCTTGACAACACAATCGTGAACGTCGCGCTGCCCTCGATCCGGCGGGATCTGCAGGCGTCGGTCCCGCAGCTGCAATGGACGATCGACGCGTACACCCTCGTCCTCGCCAGCCTGCTGATGCTGGCGGGGTCGATGGCCGACCGGCTCGGCCGGGCGCGTATCTTCAAGGTCGGGCTGGTGCTGTTCACGCTCGGCTCGCTGCTGTGCAGCCTCGCCCCGACCGTGCAGCTGTTGATCGTCTTCCGCATGGTGCAGGCCATCGGTGGCTCGATGCTGAACCCGGTGGCGATGTCGATCATCCGCAATACCTTCACCGACGCCCGTGAGCGCGCCCAGGCGATCGGCTTGTGGGCCGGCGTGATTGGCGTCAGCCTGGCGATGGGCCCGGTGCTCGGCGGCGCACTGGTCGACGCGGGCAGTTGGCGCTCGGTCTTTTGGGTGAACGTACCGATCGGGCTGATCGCGGCCGCGCTCACCTGGCGCTTCGTCCCAGAGTCCAAGGCGCCGCGCGCCCGGCGGGTGGACCCCGTCGGGCAGCTGCTGGTGATCGTGCTGCTGGCCAGTACCGTCTACGCGATCATCGAGGGTCCCCCTCACGGCTGGCTCTCGGGCGAGATCCTCGGCCTGTTCGCGCTGGCGGCACTCGCGGTCAGCGCCTTGATCCGCTACGAGCGCCGGCGCGTGGACCCCCTGATCGACGTGCGCTTCTTCGCGAGCGTGCCTTTCTCGGGCGCCACTGTGATCGCGATTGCCGCCTTCGTCGCGCTTGGCGGCTTCCTGTTTCTGAACACTCTGTACCTGCAGAACTCCCGCGGCCTCACCCCCTTCCACGCCGGCCTCTACACGCTGCCGATGGCCGCTATGACGGTTGTCGTGGGACCCTTGACCGGGCGACTGGTGGGTGCCCGAGGCGCGCGACCGTCGCTGGTGATCGGTGGCGTCGCGATTCTGCTCAGCGGCTTGATGCTCACGAGCCTGACTTCAACCACCTCGCCCGCCTGGCTGATCGTCAGCTATGTCATCTTCGGGGTCGGCTTCGGCTCGGTCAACCCGCCGATCACGAATACCGCGGTATCGGGCATGCCACCCGCGCAGGCGGGCGTGGCCTCGGCCGTCGCCTCCACCAGTCGCCAGGTCGGCCAGTCGCTCGGGGTCGCGATCGTCGGTGCGATCGCCGTCGTGGCCAGCACCGATCGCATGCGCTTAGCCACGGCCAGCCACCCTGGATGGTGGCTCGTTGCCGGCTGCGGCTTGCTCATCGTGGCTCTCGGGCTCGTAACGACAAGCCGCTGGGCGCTACACACGGCGACCGCCACAGCCGCCCGCCTGTGTGCGGACGAGGCCCCTCCAACAGCGACCGGCGCAGAACAGGCACTCCCCGTGCCCGCCGGGGGGAATGCCTGATGAACGACGCGGCGCATCGCAGCTGGCGGGCGATGAGGGCACTGGTGCTCGACCACGACCATCGTAAGGAGGTATGTGACGCGCTGGACATGAGCTTCGTGCGCATCAAGGCGCTGCTCGCGCTCGCCGGAGAGCCGATGACGATGCGCGAGCTGGCCACCCGCCTGAGCACCGACCCCCCTTACACAACGCTGATCGTCGATGACTTGGAAGCGCGGAAATTATTGGCACGCACTGTTCATCCGACGGACAGGCGAGCGAAGACGGTGGCCGTCACCCCGGCCGGACAAGACGCGGCTCGGCGTGCTGAGCGACTGTTGAACCAACCCCCCGCCGCACTGCGTGCGCTGAGCCCCGAGCAGCTGCACACCCTGGATCAGACGTTGGCGCAGCTCACTCGCATAGGCGCTTAGGGAGTCTTTCGAGAGATGCGCTTACCTGAGTGGCACAGATGGATGGAGCAAGCTCCACACTGACCCGTAGGCAGTTGCTTCGCACTGCGGGGATCGGTGCTGCCGGGCTTACCCTCGCCGGCACCTTGGGCGAGATCGCCACCGGCGCCTTTGCGTCATCGGGCCCCAAGCCACCCAGACCACCGAAATGGCACACCCGGCCGGATCTGCGGATTCCCTCACTGACGGTAACCCACCGCGAGCAGGGGGTTTCCACCGACCCGATCTTCATCGCGCCGTACAACGCCCCCGTCGGCCAGGTCGGCGCGGTGATCGTCGACAACGACGGTCAGCCGATCTGGGAGAACCCGCTCGCGGGCAAGGTGACGACCAACTTCCAGGTGCAGAGCTATCGCGGCAGCCCGGTGCTCACGTGGTGGGAGGGGCTGATCGAATACGGCCACGGCGTGGGCGAATACGTGATCGCGGACGCCAGCTACCGCACGATTCGCCGCGTGCAGGCGGCGGGCGGACTGCGCGGCGATCTACACGAGTTCGTGATCACCTCCCGCGACACGGCGCTGCTCACGAGCTACGTCATCAGGAACGCCGACCTGTCGAGTGTCGGCGGCTCGCGCAAAGGCACGATCCAAGACGCGATCTTCCAGGAGATCGACCTAGCCACAGGCAGGCTCCTGCTCGAGTGGCACAGCCTCGATCACGTACCCCTCGACGAGTCCTACGCGCCGGTGGAAGCGAACTGGGACTTCTTTCATATCAACTCGGTTGACCTCGACGACGACGGCAACCTGCTGATCTCCTCGCGCAGCATGCATACGATCTACAAGCTCGACCACAGCGGCAAGATCCTGTGGCGTCTGGGCGGGAAGAGCAATGACTTCGCGATCGGCCCCGGCGCTCACTTCGCCTGGCAGCACGACGCCCGCCGGCAACCCGACGGCACGCTCACGATCTTTGACAACGGGGCGACCCCCGCGGTGGAGAAGCTCTCCCGTGGCCTTATTCTCGAACTCGACGAGCAGGCTATGTCCGCGACCTTGGTGCGTCAGTACACCCACCCGAAGATCCTCTCCGGCAGCCAGGGCAGCATGCAACTGCTGGGCAATGGAAACGTGTTCGTCGGCTGGGGCGAAGTGCCACACGTGTCCGAGTTCGATTACGCGGGCCGCATGCTGTTCGACGCCGTGCTCGGTGCTAAGTACCAGTCCTACAGGGCTTTTCGCCTGCCCTGGACGGGCCTTCCCGCGGAGAGCTCCGGCGATCGCCGCGACCCGTGCCAGCGCGGAGACGACCGTGTATGCGAGCTGGAACGGGGCAACTGGGCTCCACACCTGGCAATTGCTCGCTGGCGCCCAGCCCGACGCATTGCGACCGGTGTCGAGCACCCAGTCGCGCGGGTTCGAGAGCGCCCTGCGCACCATCTCGGCCGGGCCTTATTTCGCCGTGGAGGCATTCGATGCCAGCGGCACTTCTCTCGGACAGTCGAACACAGTCGTGACGCAGAGTGCTGTGTGAGCCAAATCCGGCTCTAGAATGCGCGATTGCGACATGGGCTAGCTTTGTACTAGTCCCCACGTCGTTGCGATCAACTAGCCCCTAACCGGAATAGCACGCGCGAACGCAGCGCCCTCCGGTCGTCGGTCCAGGCGGTCTTGCGGAAGGACCGACGAGTAGGCACACCGTGCTGAGACTGGGCCCAACTCCAGCACGAAGCGCGATCGGCCGTACACGCAAACCTGCACGTGCAAGCAAACCTGCACAGTGCTCCGCAGAGTGGATATTTGCTGCTGCTTGCTCTACTATCCTGTGCAACCCTACTCAAAGGTTGCCGTTGTCCCGTGGATGGAGACAAACGGGTCGCCGGTTTTGCATTGGCACCTGAAACTGCAGAAGGAGAGCACTATGACGCAGCCTCACCTCCCGTAAGCATTAGTAGCATTACGTACAAAGTATGACTCGAGGGCGTCCTGCGACATGCATGGCGCCCTCGTCGTCTGCTGGGCCACTTGCTCAGGGTCGAGAAGATCCGCCACGGGCCCGAGCGCTGATACGCGGCCAAGCCCGGGCCGAGACGAGCGCGCCGCCGAATCGGCCGAGCGCGGTTCCGCCATGTCACGCACGCGCCGCTCGAAATCCAGCTCGGTCTCGTAGTCGGTTTCCCGGCCGAACGTCGCACCCTCGCGCCCGAGCACCGCGATGAATTTTTCGACCAACTCCGAGTCGAACTGGCCATGCCCGGCGGCGTGACCCAGCTCGATCATCGCTTCCTCGGGCGTCATCGGCGACTGGTAGGCGTGGCTGGTGGTCATCGTGTCGTAGGTGGAGCAGATCGCGAGGATGCGCGAAGCCAGCGGGATCTCTTGGGCGATCAGCCCCGCCGGGTAGCCACCGCCATCGATCCGCTCGTGGTGATAGAGGATCGCGTCGGCGACCTCACCGTAGCCGTCGAGCGCGCCCACGAGGATCGCCCCCTCCTGCGGGTGATCCTTGACGATCGCGAGGTCCTCGTCCTTGACGACATCCGCGTGCAGGACGCGATCGGGCCACGCGAACTTGCCGATGTCATGGAGCAGGCTGGCCGTGTGGACCACCTCCTGCTCAGCCTCGCTGCAACCGGCCTCGATCGCCAGGGCCTTCGCATAGCTGGCCACCGCGGCGGCGTGCTGGCCGATCGTCTTGTCGCGCGAGCTGAGCGCCCGGACGAGCGTTCTGAGAACACCCAGCTGCAGCCCAACCAGCTGGATCGAGCGCGCTTCGAGCTGATCGGCGCGGTCCTCGGAGCGCACCAGCGCGACCGTCAGATAGCGGAAGATCAGGAGGACCGGGATCGCGGCAAACAGGATCGGCAGGCCAATGCTCCTGTACGCGAGCATCAGGATCGTCGCGAACACACCCACGGCGAGCTCGCCGGGGAGCAGGGGGAGGAACAGCTCGCGCACCAGCCGCGGGAGCGAGCGACCTTGCGTGACAGCCCTGTCCAGCGCGAACAGGGCGAAGTTGAGCACAAGGAGAACGATCACGGCGCCAAACACGATCAGCCCGAAGATGACGCTTGGCGCCAGTTTCTGACTGTGCACACCGGTTACGTCGACCGCCAGCGCACGAACAACCCACCCTCCCGCGAAGGCGGGAACCCCGTTTGCCACGAAACCGGCCAGCCAATCGGCTGGCGTCAGACGCCTCGAGGCGGAGCTCAGGATTGCCGCAGCGATGCCACATGCCAAGGCCGGAGCCGGTCCGAGCAGGCCCATGGCCAGCACCATCACGCCCAGTGAGGCGCTCAGAATCCCGTACCTAGTCTTGACGGTGAACCACTCTCCGCCAAACGCCAGCACGAGCAGCAGCACGACGAGCGTGAGCGGACGCCATTCCCCTGGACGTGAGAACAACGCGGCCGCGACGACCGTGCCTGCCAGCAGCAGGAGCTCGGCCGCCCAGAAGAGGCGTCTCGTTAGCTTGGGTGAGGACATCATCGGCTCTGTCGTACTTAACGGCCGACGCGGCGTCGCACTTGAGGTGCTAGGTCACTCTCACCAGGCGTGCCTCACCCAGGCGTTGGCTCGTGCGGCAGAAGTCCGCCCAAATCTCCTGGTGGGCTCCCTGCCGCTGGTGCGTCAAGGCTGTCCGGCGTCCCAGGCTCGAGACCAATCAAGATCAGGCGCACAAATGCGACGGTTGTCATCACGGCCCCAGATCCGACTACCAGGAAGGCCACCCGCGTCGAGCTGAGCGCGACAAGCACGCCACCAAACGGCAGACCGATCGCCAGACACATGGCTGCAAGCGATTCGACAGTGCCCATCAGCTGGCCGTGGAGGTGTTGCGGGGTCAAGCGCTGCACGAGGCTGATCAGCGAGGGCCACTCCAAGCCGTTGCCGACCCCACCGACGAACGAAGCGACGCACGCCACGGCCAGCGACGGCGCCAGGGCGAACCCGACGAAGGCGGCTCCAAGCGCGAAGATGCCGACACTCAACATCGCTCCCAGCGGCCGGCGCAAAGAGCGCGCGAAGATCACGCTCGCGAGCACCGCGCCGGCTCCCCATGCGCTCACAAGCAGGCCGTAGCCGCGGTCACCGGCGTGCAGCGTTGCCTTCGCGTAGGCAACCTCGATCGGTCCTCCGGCTTGGATGAAGACGAGCGCGAAGGCCTCGGTCAACAGCAGCGCGCGCAGCAAAGGAGTCGCGTTGATGTGCGTCCAGGCGGCGCGCATGCGGGCGCGGACGGAATCTCCCCCAGCCTCCTCGATATAGGGATGCAGATCGATCAGCAGGGCGCCGCAGATCAAAAACGAGCCGACGTCGACGAACAGCGCGGTAGGCGAACCGACAGCGGCGACCACCACGCCCCCAACCACCGGCCCCGCCACGAACGCGACAGAAGAGGCGACGTTCAGCGCGGCGTTCGCCTTGCGTTCGGCCTCCTGCACGTCGGCCTCGAGGCTCTCCACCGGCCCCCCCGCGCCTACCGGTTGCCCGCTGACCTGATCACGCGCGACCCGCGCCACCTCGGCACGCAGCAATGCCCTGGCGGCGAGCGCCGCGGTCCCATCGAGCACCGCCAGCAGCAAGACAGGCGGCAGCCAGAAGTGCCACAAGAGGACCGCGAGCGCGGCGGTGGCTACCGCCTCGAAGACGTACAGCCCACTGAGCTCGCTGCGGCGGGCAGACGCCTCGACCCGGGCGACGACTGCAGACCCGAGCAACGCCGGCAATGCCTGCCAGGCGAACAGCAGCGCCGCGACCGCAAAGGCGCTGTGGGTGTGGTCGAATACGGCCAGCGACAGGGCGACCAAGCCGACCCAGCTGCCCAGCTGGTTGACCGTGTAGGCAAAGAGGATCCGGCGCAGCCGGGACGGCTTGAGGGGCGATGGCACGCCGCCACGCTAACGACTTCACCGGTCGTGGGGGAAGCGACTGATTCAGACTGTCGGCACTCACGAGCGCCGAAGCGGCACGATCGTGCATTGAGCCTTCGCGCTGAGCCTTACGTCAGCGAGGTGTAGGTGTAGTCCCACCCGCCGAGATTCGACAGGTCGCCGACACCCGCGACGTCCTTGGACTCGATGCTCGGCTCCTTGTTCCAGGCGAAGGGGATCGCCACGGCTTGGGCAACCAGTTTGCGGTCGACCTGAGCCCAGGCCGCCGCGCGTGCCTGAATGCCGATGACCAGTTCGGCGGCGTCCATCGCCTGGTTGATTTCGGGGTTGTTCACCTGGCCCCAATTGTTGTTGCCGGTCGGGAGGATGTTCTTGCCGTTGAACGGCACATCCAGCACCGCCTGTCCGTCGCCGAAGTCGGCGAGCCAACCGACGCTGGGGCAGACGTCGATCGCTTCGGCGGGCGTGCCGCAGTACTTCGAGTACATGACCGAGGGATCGACCAGGTTGAACCTCGTCTGGAAACCGAGGTTCTTCAGCGTTTGATTGACGATTTCGGCGTCTTCGGCTTCGGGGCTGCCAGTCGAACCGACGATCTGGAGCGCCTTTGAGCCGGTGTACTTGCCGCTGGGATAGCCGGCGAGTTTCATGTACTTAGCGGCGACCGCCATGCTGCCTGCGGGGTAGTCGTTGTAATCCACCTGCGGGCCCTTCAGACCGCCGGCCGCTTCGAACCCGGGGATTTCGGGGTACAGGAAGTGGGTCATCACGTTGGTGACGAGTTCGCCGCCGCGCGCCTTGTTCATCGCAACACGGTCGAGCGCCGCCCAGAACGCCTTGCGCAGGTTGACGTTGGCGAACGGGCCCTGCTTGTTGTCGACGGCGATGTAACGGTCGCCGGCGCCCGGTGAGATCTCCAGCTGGGTGCGGAACTTTTCATAGGCGAGTTGGACGATCGATTGGGCAGGCGTATCGTTCTGGACCATGTCCGACCCTTCCAGGACCTGTCGCCCGATCACCGTCGGGTCGCCGCCGATCTGAATGTCGATCTGGTTCAGGTAAGCGGGCCTGGAGTCGGTCGCCGGATTCCAGTTGGGATTGCGCACGAGCGTCGCCGACTTCCCCGGCTGATAGCCGATCCCGAGCACCTTGCCTTCGCTGTTTGACTTGAACATGTACGGGCCCGTTGCCACCTGGTAGCTGCCGTATTCGGTCGGCTTCTTCGCGTCGAAGCGCTTGGCGAATTCCTCCGGCACGGGCGCGCTCAGCGGCAGCACCAGCGCGGCGAGCACGATCGGTGCCTTCGGTTCGCTCAGGTGGAAGACGATCGTGTCCTTGTCGGGCGTGGTGATCCCCGGAAACGGTCCGCCGGTGCCCTGTTCGACCTCCTTCTTGGCCCCCATCAGCGAGCCGAAGTAGGCTTCCCAATAGGGGTTGGCAACGTTCGCGTTGGCGCCCCGCTCGATCGCATAGGCGACGTCGGCCGATGTCACTTCGCGATTGACCGGCGGGCTGAAGCGCACCCCCTTGCGGATGTGGATCGTGATCGTCTTGCCGTCGGACGAGATCTGCGCGGGCCCGGAAGCCATGTTCGGGCTCGGCGTCGCAAACGTGTTCGGCGCGTAGGAGTACAGCGGACGCTGAGTGGCGTAGATGACCTGGTAGTCGAGCGTGGAGTAGGCCTGGCCCGGATCGATGTGTTCGAAGTCGGTGTGGTCGAGCACGGTCAGCGTGCCGCCACGTTTGCCCCCGGTCTGCATCTCGGTCAACGGCGTCTGGATCCCGCTTGCGACCTTGATCCCACTGCCGCCGGAAACCGTGCTCGAGCTCGAGCCGCACGCGGCGAGCACACACACGACAGCTCCGGCGAGCGCAGCAAATACGAATATTCTGATCGAGCTCATTACAACGTCTCCTCCGTTTGTACCCCCAGCGTAAGCATCGGCTGTATTTATTCGACATGCCCTCCTCGACAACCTCCCTGGGAACCTAAAGACTCGTCACCGATGCTCGACGCAGCTCACGATTTGCAGAGCTTTTCGCTATGGGCCCGCCTGGACTCGAACCAGGGACCTACCGATTATGAGTCGGCAGCTCTAACCAACTGAGCTACGGGCCCTCCACGCACTTCAGCCGTCTCGGCCGAGCGCGCTGCGCAGACGCTACCAGCGAGATGTGGAATGCTCCCGCGCGCTGTCTTGTTCTCAGGACGGCCGCTCAGATTCGGCTCATCAAAGGGAGGGGACGGCAGATGTCAGCAGCGCGCGCAGCAATCGTCACGGGGGCATCCAGCGGCATCGGGCTGGCCATCGCAAGGGTCCTCGGCGAAGAGGGCTATGCCATCACCATGGCCGCCCGGCGGGCAGAGAAGCTCGACGCTGCCGTCCAGGGCCTCGCCGCGGACGGGTTCGACGTGCAGTCCGTCGCCGCCAACGTCTCCGACGAGGCCGAGATCCAGAAGGTCGTCGCCGCTCACCGCGAGAAGTACGGCCGCCTCGACGTGCTCGTCAACAACGCCGGCGTGGGAGTCGGCAGCACCGTCGCGGACATCGAGACCAAGCGCTTGGATATGCAGCTCGACATCAACCTGCGCTCCATAGTCCTCTTCTACCGCGAGTCCATGACCATGCTGCGCAGTGCCGCCGCCGAGCATAAAAATGCGCTCGTGGTCAACACCTCATCCATCTCCGGCAAGCACGGCGAGGCGTGGCTGTCCGTCTACTCCGCCACCAAGCACGGCGTCGTCGGCTGGACCGAAGCGATGAACAAGGAGCTCGGCGCCGAGGGCATCAAGTCGACCGCCCTCTGCCCCGCCTTCGTGGACACGCCGATGACTGACTTCGTCAAGGGCCAGGTCCCCGCCGAGGAGATGATCCGACCAGAGGACATCGCTGAGGCCGTGCGCTTCATGCTGCGGGTCTCCCCCGCCTGCGTCGTGCCGGAGATCATGTTCGTCCGTCCAGGCGAGGCCCTCTAGGAGCTATTCGAGTCCGATCACCCAGCATTGGCCATCACGCGCGGCATGGCCACCTTCAGCCTGCGGCGCACGATGATCTCTCCCGTGAGATCCGCCCCATCCGCAAGCACGTAACGGGGAATCAGAGATCGACTGACAAGCTCCCGGTGCTCCTCGATCGCGCGATCCAGATCGAGGTGAGCCTCGCTCATCAGGCTGCTCTCCAGCTGACCCACGAGGATGTCCAGCTCCCGCCGGGTGGCCTGCCGAGCCTTGCGAGGCGCCCGCGTGAACCGATCCCAGGAGCGGGCAAACGAGAGGAAGTTCGTGCGCCCTCCGTTGCGGTGCGCCACCAGCATCGGGCACACGCCACCCTCCCTATCAACGTACGCGCCCACGATGATCCGCTCGGCGCTCGCAATCCCGTCGAGCATCGCTTCGCGCGTGGACACCGGCAGACAGTCGATCGTGAGACGCAGCTCCTCGAGAAGTCGGCTGGAGGGATGACGACGATTTGCCATAGGCTGTGCCTGCCCCGCGCTCTTCACTCGCGGCAGGCACCAAAGCGTAGGACACGCGTCTCTCCCCGGCAATGAACCCCTCCAGCTGAAAGGAAACTTGCACATGAAGCTCGGCGTGCACATCGGCTACTGGGGCCTCGGCCTCACCTCAGAGGATCAGCTGAACATCGTCCAGGAGGCCGAGCGACTGGGCTATGACTCCGTGTGGGCTGCGGAGGCCTACGGCTCGGATACCGCGACCGTGCTCGGCTGGCTCGCCGGGCAGACCTCGACGATTCGGCTCGGCTCCGGGATTTTCCAGATGCCCGGTCGCTCCGCCGCGATGACCGCGATGACCGCTGCCACGATCGACCAGCTCTCCGGCGGGCGCATGATCCTCGGAATCGGCTCCTCCGGCCCGCAGGTGGCAGAGGGCTGGCACGGGCAGCGCTTCGGAAAGCAGCTCCAACGCACCCGCGAGTACGTCGCCGTGGTACGCATGGCGCTCGCGCGCGAACGCGTGCAGTTCTCCGGCGAGACACTCCAGCTGCCGCTGCCCGACGGCCCCGGCAAGGCGCTCAAGCTGACGATCTCTCCCGTCCAGGAGCGGATCCCGATCTACCTGGCCGCAATCGGCCCGAAGAACACAGCGCTCGCCGGCGAGATCGCCGACGGCTGGATCCCGACGCTGTTCTCGCCCGAGCACGTTTCCGAGCTGCGTCCGCTGCTGGAGGAGGGCGCCGCGCGCTCCGGCAAATCACTCGAGAACTTCGACATGGCGCCGACCGTGCAGGTGTTCGTCACCGACGATCTGCAGGCCGCGCGCGACGGGATGCGCCCGTTCATCGCCCTCTACGTCGGCGGCATGGGCTCGCGCAAGCAGAACTTCTACAACCAGCTCGTCTGTCGCTACGGCTTCGAGGCCGAGGCCGCCAAGATTCAGGACCTCTACCTCGAAGGCAAGCGCGAGGAGGCGATGGCGGCGATTCCCGACGCCCTGATCGACTCCGTCTCGCTGTGCGGGCCGCCCGATGTCGTGCGCGAGCGCCTGGCGATCTACCGCGACGCCGGCGTCGGCACGCTCGGCGTGACCCCGATCGCCTTCACCGCCGCCGAGCGCCTGACCCAGCTGCGCCTCATCGCCGAGCTCGCCGCCGCCTGACACGGTGACCCGACGGCGGATGCTGCTGGGCGCCTTCGGCGACCCTGGGCACGCTTTCCCGATGATCGCGCTCGGATGCGCGCTCGCCGCACGCGGGCACGACGTCACCGTGCAGACCTGGGAGCGCTGGCGCGCGCCGATCGAGGCGGAGGGCTTGAAGTTCGCGGCGGCGCCCGAGTACCACGTGTTTCCCTCCGGAGGGGCGGGCTCGCAACCGCTCGACTTCTATGAGGCCGTCGTCTATGCCACACGTGACACCTTGCCCATGGTCGCCGCGCTGGCGCCCGATGTCGTCGTCGCCGACATCCTCACCCTCGCACCGGCGCTGGCGGCGGAGATCGAGGGCGTTCCCTGCGCGACGCTAATCCCCCACGTCTTCCCTCAGGGCGAGCCCGGCCTGCCGATCTACTCGCTTGGCGCGCGCCTGCCACGCACTGCGGCCGGTCGCGCGTTCTGGCGTCGCGCCGGCCGCCCGCTCGAGCACGGCCTGCAGCTGGGCCGCGCCCAGCTCAACGATGTCCGCGCGCGGCTCGGGCTGCCGGCGCTCGCCTACACCCATGGCGGCACCAGCCGTCAGCTCGCGCTGGTCGCCACGTTCCCCCAGCTCGAGTACCCGCGCTCCTGGCCGGGCGGGTGGGACCCACATGTTCACATCGTCGGCCCGCTCATGTGGGAGCCCCCGGCGGAGGATGTCGAGCTTCCTCCGGGCGATGCTCCGCTCGTGCTCGTGGCCCCGTCGACCGCCCAGGATCCCTCGCACCGGATGCTCGCGGCCGCGCTGCGAGGGCTTGCCGACGCGCCCGTGCGGGTACTCGCGACGTGGAACCGCCGCCTCCCCCCTCGCTCGCTGCCCGTGCCTTCCAATGCCCGCGTCGTCGACTGGGTCTCCTACTCGCGCACGATGCCCCTCTGCGACGTCGTCGTCTCTCACGTTGGCCACGGCACGCTTGTTCGTGCGCTCGCCTCGGGTTGCGCGGTGGTCGCCTGCCCCGCCGTCGGCGACATGAACGAGAACGCCGCGCGCGTCTCCTGGGCTGGGGCGGGAGTGCGGGTTCCACAGCGGTTCATATCGCCGCGGCCTTTGCGCTTGGCCGTGGAACAAGCCCTGGAGGAACCATCGATTCGTGCGAGGGCGCGTGAGCTGGCCGCGTGGGCGGACGCACACGATGCGGGGGCAACAGCAGCCACGCTCGTGGAGCAGCTGGCCACCTAAAGAAAGCTCCGGGGGTGGGACTCGAACCCACAACCAATCGGTTAACAGCCGACTACTCTGCCATTGAGCTACCCCGGACCGTCCGACCGGAGCAACTTTACTAGGCCCCCATGTCCTCTAGATAGGCCCCCTGTCCTCTAGGCCCCTGTCTCCTCCAGCGCTCGCTCCTGAGCGCGGTCGAACTCCAGCTTGACCTCGCCCCGTTTTACGGCCAGCTCGCTCACATCCCCGCTCTGCGCTCCGCGTGCCTGCTGAATCTGGCGATCCACACGGGCCAGCTCCAACTGTAGGCGCTGCACCTCGAGCATCGCGGGGTGAGCCTGCTCTCGGCCGGCTTCCACGACCAGCTCGACGAGCAGTCGCTTCAGCTCGGGATCGCGCTCCAGCCCTCCCGCCTCACCGGCGGAGTCCGCCATCGGCTCGTGCAAAGCACCGTCACGCAGACGCCTGGCCGCACGGCGCAGAAGGTCGCTGGAGAAGTCCTCCTCCACGTCCAGCCCTTCCAGCGCCAGGACCCCCTCCTGAGGCGAGGCTATGCACAGTGCCAGGAACGCCCGCTCAACGTCCTCCCGCCCCGACAGGCCCGCGACGCGTGCGCCCGAGCCGTTGGCCAATCGCTCTCCGCCGGCGGCCCCGGCCTGAGCACTCGATGACGCACGTGGAGCCACACCGGAGGCCAGTTGCTGCTCCACCAAGTTTTCCTTGAGCGCCAGCCGGCTGGAGACCATCTGCATGAGCTCCATTCGCACGGCGCCGTCACCCAGATCATCAAACAATGGCTTCAGCTCATCGATCATGCGCTGCTTACCTTCGGAGCTCGCATGATCGCCCGCAGCCAGCACACGCTCCACGCGAAAGCGCTCAAATGGGACCGCCGCCTTCAACGCCGCGCTGATCGCCTCCGGCCCATCACGCTGAATCAACTCGGCGGGATCTCGGCCCTCAGGAAGCGGGACGACCCGTAGTCTCGTATCCCGTTTCCGTGCCAGGCTCGAAGCCTTCAGCATCGCCTCCTGGCCCGCTGTATCCGCATCTAGCGCAAGTAGCGCCGTACGCGCCATCCCGGCTAGGGCAGCGATCTGCTCGGCCGTCAGAGCCGTACCCATCAGCCCGACCGCATTTCTCAGGCCCGCTTGGTGCAGCGCGATCGTGTCGGTGTAGCCCTCGCAAAGGATCACCTCATTTGCTTTCGTTGCATGGGCACGCGCCAGGTGCGCGCCATAGAGGTGCAGGCCCTTGTGGTAGACGTCGTTGTCGGATGTATTCAAGTACTTCGGCTTTTGCTCGTCGCGCATAGCGCGCGCGCCGAAGCCGAGCACACGACCACGGACATCTGCCAGCGGGAACATGATCCGAGCACGAAACCGGTCGTAGAGCTGCCTGTTCTCCTGTGAGCGCTGAGCCAGTCCGGTCGCGTACAGCTCCTGCTCGGAGAACCCGCCTCTGCGCGAAGCGAGCAGCACTCGATCCCAGGCGCTCGGGGCATAGCCCACCCGGAACTCGCGCAGGATCTCCTCCCCCAGCCCACGACCCTTCAGATACTCACGCGCGGGGCGCGCCTCCTCTGACTCCCACAGGCACCGTTCGTAGTAGGCCGTGGTGCGCGCGAGCAGCTCGAGCAGCCGCTCCCTCTTCCTGCGGCGCTCAGCCTGCTGCGGATCCTCCTCCTCGCGCTCCAGCTCGACCCCGAAGCGATCGGCCAAGAGCTCGATCGCACCTTTGAAATCAACGCCCTCGGTTTCCTGCACGAACGTGAACACGTCGCCGGAGGCTTGGCAACCGAAGCAGTAATAGAGCTTCTGCCCCGGGTCGATCCCGAACGACGGGCTGCGCTCCTCGTGGAACGGACACAACCCCTCATACCGAGCCGGCCCGGCCCGGCGCAACTCGGTGCGCGCCGAGACCAGCTCGACGAAGTCGACCGCATCACGCACACGATCCTTGGATGCGCTGGTGTACAAAGCCACTGCCGACTACGCTACCGCGCGAATGCTTTAGGCACGTCTAGCTCGGTGTACTCCCTGATGCAGTACCGGTCAGTCATGCCCGCCAAGTAATCCGTTACGCGCCGTGGCAGATCGTGCTCTTTGTGTCCACCATCCCCAGGAGCGGGCAGGAGCTCGGGTTGCTCGACGTAGTGCTCGAACAGCCTCCGCACCACTCCGGCGATCTTCGCGTGCTCGGCACGCACGCCAGGGCCGAGGTAGACATGCTCGAACATAAAATCCCGCAGCTCCTTCATCGCCGTGCGAGCCACATCTCCCTGGACGATGTCGCCCACAAGCTCTGAGTGCTCGACCATATCGTGCACGAGGGCGTCGATCCGCGCCGATCCGCTAGATCCGAGCACGGCGATCGGCTCCACCGGCAGCTCCTCCTCGTGCAGCAGCCCCGCGCGCACGGCGTCATCGATGTCGTGGTTGATGTACGCCACACGGTCCATCACCCGCACGATCCTTCCCTCGAGCGTCTGCGGCAGCGGTGCCCGGCTGGAGTGGCCGGCGATCCCATCGCGCACCTGCTCGGTCAGGTTCAGTCCGGCGCCGTCGCGCTCCAGGTACTCGACCACCCGCAGCGAGTGCTCGTAGTGGCGAAAACCCACACCGAAGCGCTCGTTCAGGCAGTTGTCGAGCACCTCCTCGCCAATGTGCCCAAAGGGCGGGTGCCCAAGGTCGTGGCCGAGACCGATCGCCTCCACGAGATCCTCGTTCAAACGCAGTGCGCGGGCCACCGTGCGTGAGATCGTGGTCACCTCGAGCGTGTGCGTCAGCCGCGTGCGGTAGTGATCGCCCTGAGGCGCCACGAACACCTGCGTCTTGTGCTTCAGCCGGCGAAACGCCTTGCAGTGCACGATCCTGTCGCGGTCGCGCTGAAATGGAGTGCGCAATGCGCAGTCCTCCTCCTGCTGGGCGCGTCGTGCGGGGTAGGAGCGCGCCGCCAATGGCGACAGGGTGCGCTCCTCCAGCTCACGCTGGCGCTCGGCGAAGACGTTCGCGACAGTATCGCTCTGCTTGGCGAGGCTCATCCTTCGATTGTGGCAGCGGCCCCGGAGATCATGGCCGTCGCGGGATCGATCAGGGTCGCGTTGAGATGCTCGATCGCGCGAAAGAGCGCTCAGCCCTCGCGTTTCCAGTCGCCGCGCATGGTCGCCTTGTGCGCCCAGTGATGCCAACCCTTCATCTCGCCCGGATCCTCGTCGAAGACGGGAGCCCCGCCGCCGGGCTGAGGCAGGCTCTGCGCCGCCGCTGTGTCGATGCGCAGATCCACACCGTGTTCGTGCAGCGACGCCACATCCGCGGCTTCCACGAACCGCAGACCGTGCCCCGGGGTCGAGATCACGAGACCGTGAAAGATGTCCTGCTCGGGCGCTGCCACGACGTGATGAACCGTGCCCACCTGCTCGCCGTCTGAGGTGAGCACCGGCACGTTCTGCTCGAGCAGCCCATAAGCGATCGGAAGTCCCTCGTCCACAGCGATCACGATACAGAGCGCCCTTCAGACGCGAGCCGCGGCCGGCATCAGCCGCAGGTGTGCATGGTGCTCGAGCGTCTCGGAGATCGCCCGCTCGACCTGACCGAGCGCCGGATCGGGCGCATCCGGGATCTCTGCCAGGGAGCGACCCAGCGCCTCGGTCATGAAGTCATATGCCGCCTCACCAAGCGGAAATGACCCTGCCTCGCAAGCCCCGCAAACGACTCCACCGGCCGAGCCGGAGAACCCGACCAGGTGCTCGCGCTCCCCGCAGCAAGCGCACGCGCCAAGTGCGGGAGCCAGGCCCGCCGCGAGCAGCAGCTTCAGGCGGAATGCCAGTGCGCCGGCCCGCTTGGCCGATCTTTGATCAGTTGGGGATCGACCGGCCGATCGATCCGCACCCGTGGCCTGCTCGTCGAGCAGCGCCAGATGACGACACAGCAGGTTGAATACACCGGGGTGCGGCTCAGAGGTCTCGAACAACCGCCCCACCGCATCACACGCGCGCGCCGCGCCGTCCAGCGCCCGGGCATCACCGCGCAACCGGGGGTAAGCCTCGACCGTCTGTGCCCCGGTGACAGTCAACAAATCGCTACGCCCCTCGTGCAAATCCATTCGCAGACGAAAGAATGGCTCCAGACGGCCCCCGAAGCGACTGCGCGTACGACGCACGCCCTTAGCGATCGCGCTCATTCGCCCGCGGTGGGGCGTGTACACATGAAGGATCCGGTCAGCCTCTCCGTAGCGCATCGAACGCAGCACCACCGCCTCGGTCTTCACAGGTCCGGCCATCCGCCAAATCGAGTCTAGAGTCGCGTGCGGCGGCACCTTCCAGAAGTCCGCATAGGGAAGTCCGCGAAGGCATCCTCAGTGGCGGCTGACGCCCCGTTGGCAAGCGTCCAGCATTGCTATACTTTCTGAAGTAATGAGTAATATAACTGTCTACACGACTGAGCCGTGCTCTTTTTGCGCCCGTGTGAAGGGTCTCTTGAAAGCGCGTGGGGTCGAGTTCTCCGAGATCAACCTGTCGAAGGACCCCGCGGGCCGCGTGGAGCTGGCACAGCAGACCGGGATGATGACCTTCCCTCAGGTGATCGTCGACGGTGAGCTGCTAGGCGGCTTCACCGAGGTCCAGGCCGCCGCCGAGAGCGGTCGCCTCGACGAGCTGTTGGCCGCCTGAGCCGCGGCCGCGGCTGGCATGACTCACACACGTATGTCCCCCGCCCGCCGACGACCATCTTCACGATCGTCGTCCCACATGTCCCGCATGGCTCCCCCTCGCGTCGATGCACGAGGAACTGATTCTGAAAGGACCCCCGCACGCCGTCGACGTGGCGGAAGTCGTCGATCGTTGCCCCGCGCGCCTCGATCCCATCCCGCAGCGAGGCGATCGTCGTCTCGCGCAGGCGCGCATACTGCTCCTTCGAGAGCGCTCCAGCTGGTCGCAGCGGGTGGATACCCGCCCGGAACAGCGCCTCGTCGGCATAGATGTTCCCCACACCGGCGATGCGACGCTGATCGAGCAGGAACGCCTTCACCGGCCCGGTTCGCCCGCGCGCCTGCCTCCGCAAATGCTCGGCGGTGAACAGCTCGTCCAGCGGCTCCAGTCCGAGGCGAGCGGCGAAGAACCTCTGAAGCGCCTCTTCGCCTAAGAGCAGCTCGCCGGTGCCAAACCGGCGTGGATCGACGATCACCAGCCGCCGCCCCTGGCCGAGCTCGATGCGCACGCGAACATGCGATGGCTCGGGCTCTGGATCACACAGCACGGCTCCGGTCATGCGCAGGTGCTGGACCAGATGCACGTCGTCCTCCAAGTCCCAGACCAAGTACTTACCTCGCCTGCCCAACCTCTCCACGAGCCGCCCCTCGAGCGCTTCAGCCAGTTCGCGGGGAGCCAGCGGCCGCGACCAGCGCGCGTCGAGGATCTCCACGCGCTCCAACCTGCGCCCCTGCACCAGCGGTGCGAGCTGACGCCTGATCGTCTCGACCTCGGGAAGCTCGGGCACAGTCCTAGCTTATGCGGCCCGCTCCCCTCCGAGGCCTGCTCCTCTATGAGGCCTGCTCTCAGCGTTTAGCCCGAGGGTGCGCCCGGAAGTAGACGTCCTTCAGCCGATCAGCCGAAAGGTGCGTATAGACCTGGGTGGTCGCGAGGTCGGCGTGACCGAGCATCTCTTGTAAGGAGCGAAGATCACAGCCTCCCGCAAGCAGGTGCGTGGCGAAGCTGTGACGCAACGTGTGTGGGCTCATCTTCTGCTCCAGACCCGCCCCACGGGCATGGCCCTGGACGATCTTGTAGAGACCCTGACGCGTGAGAGCACCGCCGCGGTGGTTGACGATGAGCCGCGACTGCATCTTGTAGCCAACCAGCGCGGGGCGCCCACGTAGCTCGTATGCGTCCAACGCCGACACTGCTTGGCGGCCAATCGGCACGACTCGCTCCTTGGAGCCCTTGCCTCGCGCGCGCAGCATCCCTTCATCGAGATCGACATCGCCAGCCTCGAGTCCGATCGCCTCCGAGGCACGCAGACCGCACGCGTACATGACCTCCAGTAGAGCGCGGTCGCGCAGCGCCAGGGGCTCGGTGCCCTTGGGCTCGCTCAGCAGCCGTGCAACCTCCTCACGCGTAAGCACCCGAGGCAGACGTTGGGTCTTGGGCGGCCCGCGAAGCTCAGCCGTTGGATCGTGCCCGATCGCACCCTCGCGCCGCAGGTAGCGGTAGAACGAGCGCAGAGCAGCGGCCTTGCGCTGTAGCGTGGTCGCGGCCACCGGCGGGCGTCCGTCGATACCCGCGGCAAGCTCAGACAGAAACGCCGCGAGGTCACCGTGCCGCGCCTCCATCACGCTCAGTCCCCGATGATCCAGGAACACGCCGAACTGCAGTAGATCCGAGCGGTACGCATCCAGCGTGTTGCGTGAAAGGCCTCGCTCCAACTCGAGATAGGCGAGGAAGTCGAGCATCAGCCGCTCGAGCTCGATACTCATCCTCGAGGCAGACGAGATGGTTCCGGAAGAACTCATCTCTCCGACTTCGCCTCCGCTTCAGAGGCTCCTTGACGGTGCAACAGGCTGTTCAGTCTCCGCTGCTCCATCCTCACCGTGATCGGCATCCCCTGTGAGCTCTGCCAAAGTCGCGCCGGCAGCAAGCGCCGCTCCAAAGAACAGAGGGTCCTCGACCAGCCTACGGCCCATCGTCTCGGCGGGCAGATTGGTGGCGGCGTATGCCGGAAGGTCGACGCTCGCCCGGCGCCAGTCGTGACGTGTGATGCGCGCTGGGCGCTCGACGTCCAGCTCGAGTGCCGGCCTATTTCGAGGCGGTAGCCTCGGCAATGCCCCAGCGAAGACGGCGCCTAGACCGGCGCGCAGATCGGCGCCTACCGGAGAGCGCACACCGGCAGGCAGCGCCACTGTGACCGGCTCGAGCAGCAGGTCGAGCACCGTGAGCGTGTGGTGTGAGATGCCGCGATGGCGCGCTCGAGGATCCCCAGAGGACATCCGCGCCACCAACAGCGTCGGGACACCTAGCGCCAGCGCCGCATGCGCCGAGTCCAGGGCGGACATGCCACCGTGCCCGAGCGGGGAGCTCGAGCCCACAATGCCCGGACCCGGCCCGCAGAGCGCCGCGTCCCAGCCGAGATTGCGCAGGCCGTGATGCAGAGCGCCGACGGTTGTGACCGCCTCGCTTTCTCCCCCAAACGCGGCGCCCGCGGTCAGGTGTCCGGCCAGCAGACCACGCTCACGCAGCAAGCGGACTGTGCGCGAATGGCCGCCGGGCAGCGCGCCTCCCTCGGTCTGCACGTACCCGAGACGACTGCCTGGGAGGACCTGTGCGAAGGCCCAGGCGACTGGAGCCAGCTGGCCATGCAGAGCGAGCACCGCGACCGGACGCTCGAGCGGACCGACCGGGAGCTCCGCCGGTAGAAGCTCCTCAACAGGCTCGACGGTGTGCTGGAGGCTCGTGTAGTTGAGCTTCATCACGTTTGCGCTCGCCGCGCCCTCGCCCGCGAGCCCGCGCGAAAGGTTGACGTGGACAATGTCGAAGCCGCCTGAGCCCAAGCCGAGATCGAGGGCTTGGACGTTGACCACCAGATCGTCGCCAACCTCAGCGCGACCGACGAGAGCAACGTCTGCAATCGCCGGCCTGACTGCATCGAGGACAGCACCAGCGCCGTCGGCGGCCCTCAGCTCGATCACGAGATTCTGCTCTCCTGCGCTACCGGGGAGACCGGCGTCGAGGACGATGGCACGGCGAAGCTTCAGCATTGGCGCTCGGACGTTATCGCTCAGCGCAATGCCCGCTGGCCGGCGGCGAGCCGCCGCTCAGCACACCGCTGGGATCGGCGGATTCATCCGCCTGTGCCCACTCGACGCTTACGTCCACGTCGCACTCGCACTCTGGAAGGTTGGCTATCTCGTGCACGCGATCGATCAGCTTGGCCGCGACGGTCTGACCTTGCAGCTCGTCGGCAACACGGAAAATGGTCTCCACACGCAGCATGCGGGCCACCTCAGGCTCAACCCTGCGCAGTGTCTCACCGCCCGATAGGTCGCCACTCACGGTGTGTCGGCAAGCGTTGAGGCATCCGAGTGCGCAGCTGCTCGCTCCAGCGCAGCCGCAATGAAGTCACGGAACAGGGGAGCTGGACGCTCGGGGCGGGACTTGAACTCGGGATGGAATTGACAGGCCACAAAGAATGGGTGCTCCTCGATCTCGACGACCTCAACGAGACGCTCATCGGGAGATGTGCCGGAGATGCGCAGACCTGCGCTCTGCAGGCGCTTACGCAGCAGGTTGTTGACCTCATAGCGATGGCGGTGGCGCTCGTAGATGACCGCCTCACCGTAAATCTCGCGCGCTCGCGTGCCGGTGTGGAGCTTGATCGGGTCGGCGCCCAAGCGCATCGTGCCGCCGAGGTCTGAGACCTCCTTCTGCTCCGGCAGCAGGTCGATGACCGGGAAGGGCGTCTCGAGATCGAACTCGGTCGAGTTGGCCCCCTCCATTTCGGCTACGTGCCGGGCGAACTCGGCCACGGCTATCTGCATCCCGAGGCAAATACCCAGATACGGAATACCCTCCTCACGCGCCACCTGCGCCGCGGCAATCTTGCCCTCGATCCCTCGTCCGCCGAAACCGCCCGGAATCAGAATTCCGTCGACGCGAGCCAGCCGGTCGATTACTGAGGACTCAGCGATCTCCTCGCCGTCGTGACCATCCTCGCTGTCTTTGCCCTCAGAGCGCGCGCCCGATCGCTCCAGATGCTCGGAGTCGATCCAATCGATCTCGACTTTGCCGTCCTGCAACGAGGCGGCATGTCGCAGCGCTTCGCATACAGAGAGATACGCGTCCTCGAGCTGCACGTACTTGCCAACGAGCGCAATCCGCACCGTGCGACTACTACGCCCAGCCCGCTCGATCGGCTCCTGCCATCTCGACAGATCAGGTGTGGGCGCCTCCAGGCCAAAGTGATCGAGGATGAAGTCGTCCACGCCCTGCTCGCGAAAGGTCAGCGGCACCTTGTAGATGTTGTCCACGTCGCACGCGGAGACGATCGCCTCCGCTGGCAAGCTCGCGAACAGAGCGATCTTCTTACGAATCTCCGAAGAAAGCGAGCCCTCTGAACGACACATGAGCATGTCCGGGGCGATGCCGATGCGCCGCAGCTCGTTGACCGAGTGCTGGGTGGGCTTGGTCTTCAGCTCCCCGGCGTGGCCGATGTATGGAACGAGAGTCAAATGGATGAACATGCAGCGGCGGCGTCCCACATCAACAGGGAACTGGCGGATTGCCTCCAAGAACGGCAGCGACTCGATATCACCCACGGTGCCGCCGATCTCAGTGACCACAAAGTCCACGTCGGAGGACTCGGCTATCAGCGCGACGCGCTGCTTGATCTCATCCGTGATGTGCGGCACCACCTGAACCGTGCCGCCAAGATAGTCACCCCGGCGCTCGCGCCGGATCACGGCATCGTAGATACCCCCGGCCGTGACGTTGGAGGCCCGGCTGGTGTTGGCGTCGGTGAAGCGCTCGTAGTGTCCGAGGTCGAGGTCGGTCTCCGCACCGTCCTCGGTTACGAATACCTCGCCGTGCTGGTAGGGCGACATCGTGCCCGGGTCGACGTTGATGTAGGGGTCAAACTTCTGCAAACCCACGCTCAAGCCACGCGAGACGAGTAGGCGACCGATGGAGGCGGCGGCAATCCCCTTACCCAGCGAGGAGACGACGCCTCCGGTCACGAAAATGAACCGGGTCTTAGAGGGCGCTACAGCGTGGCGGTCGGATGGACGCGGAGTCATGAAGGCCTACCCCAGGAGTCTAGTGCGCGCAGCCCCGGCGTCCGCTCGACGAGTGCGGAGATCGAGCGCAGCTCACCGTAAAGCGTGATTGCAGCGAGCAATGCGAGCGCGATCAGTTGGCCTGTCCCAGACAGAGTCAGCACCAGCCATAGGCCTGCCAGCGCACCGAGCAGGTTCGCCCCCGTATCACCCAGCATCGCGCGCTCGCGTAGGTCGTATATCCCGGCCACGAGCACAGGCGCAGCGAACAGACCGAGCGCCCACAGCGGCCTCAAGTCCAGCGAGCCGAGTGTCAAGCCCACGCCGAGCAACACGAATGCCTTGGTCGCACGGCCGGGGCGCAGGTCGAGCAGGTTGAAGGCGTTGGTGGCCAGCACGAGCACACCGGCAGCCAGCAGCCACCGCGGCTTGGAGAGCCCCTCAAAGCTCATCGCGAAAAGCGCCAAGCCGAGCGAGCCCGCAGCCTTCAGCGCCCCCGTAGACAGCTCACCCCGCAGTGCCGCGCGGCCGTGGCCGCGCCAACCACGCCGGGTGGTGCTCGGGCCGCTCACACCGACATGGCCCTCGGCAAGAGTGTCGTCAATCAGGCCTAGCGTGGCGACGCCGAGCGCATAGACGGCAATCGGGATCACCTCGGGATGAAAGACATCGGAGCCCGCCAACCTCTGCAGCAGCGCAAGGGGGATCAGCGCAAGCAGCGCCGCGACCACGATCAGCATTCCGAAGGGATAAGGGAGCATGCACTCGCGGTAGTTGGCCTGTGTGTGGCCACCCTCTCCAAGCATTCGCAACACGGCCGGAGCCAGGATCGCGGCACTCACCAGCGCTAGGAGGAACGGCAGAGCGTGCATGTATGGAAACTAGCGATGAGCGCGGACGCGCTCAGGACTCCTCGCTGGAGCAGCTCCGGGCCCGTCGCGATAGGTCGCTCACCCACTTGCGACGGCCGGCAGTAGCGAGTCCGCGGTGGACTTGACCCCGTAGGCGCCGTCAGACCCCGTGAGCGCATAGACGAGCGCGGCCTGACCCGCGAGCGCGTCGAGGTCGTCGACACTGGAGATGCTCTGACTCTTGTACCAGGGCACCTGAGATGGTTCGGTATTGCTCAGCTCAACCCCCACCACCGGGACTCCGACCGCGGTAACGCCGGCGATCAGCCCCGACTCGAAGGCGGCACTCGCCTGAGTCTGTTCGCTGGTCATCTCCGTCGGATCGGCGCGCATCACGACGAGACCTTCGAGCTTGCCGAGCTGACCGTCGAAGGCGCTCAGCAGGCTTCCACGCACGCGGCTGAGGAGCTCGCGACTCACCTGCGCGCCACCGCTGACGAGCTGGCGCCCGGCGAGGCCGCCGAACTTGTGCACCAGCTCCGGATCGGTGGCGACTCCGGCATAAATGGTCCCGCTCGCCCCCTGCGCGAGACTGTTCAGGTTCAGGGGCTCGCGCACCGCCACGACCGTCGCCAGGTTGCCGCCGGCCTCGGTGACCGCGCCGCGCACGAGGCCGTTCACGCGATCGGAGGAGCCACCGAGGAACACCAGGCCGATGTTGCGGCCGGTGAGCAGGTCATGGACGGCGAGCGGGTAGAGATCGTTCGCGAAGGCTTCCTTGGAGTTCAGCTGCGTCTGCAGCGTTTCGGCATGCCGCTGTGCGCCACCGACTTCCGATTCGAGGTTGTGCACGATCCCGTTCTTGGCAGAGGAGACCAGGTTCGAGTCACCGATCGCCACGCCGATCAGCACGCCCACCGCCAGGGCGAACAGGACGGCGGCCAGGGAGAGCGCGTGGTAGCGGTAGTCGAACATGCTCAGACGAGCAGCTGAAGCTTGAGCCAGAGCAAGTCCACCACGTCGCGTAGCGCCGGGGTCGTCCAGACGACGGCGATCATCGCGATCAGACCCGCCGCGACCACTACCAGTAGGGGGGTCAAACCTGGCCGGGGGTGATACAGGCGGCTCACACCCTTGGCATCGACGAGGATCTCGCCGATGCGAAGACGCGTCAGGAACGTCGAGGACATGCCCTTGCGGTTGCGGTCGAGGAACTCGACGAGATTGAATTGGGAGCCCACCGAGACGATCAGGTTGGCGCCCTTCTCGGCGGCGATCAGCATCGCCACATCCTGGCTGGTGCCCGGCGCCGGCACGAGCTTGAAGGGCAGGCCCAGTGCTTCCAGACGCTCACGGCCGGGGGCGCGTCCGTCGGGGTAGGCATGTACGACGAGCTCCGCGCCACCGCTCTTTGTAGACGAGCCCAACCTAGACGAGCCCAAGCCTCCCGCGCCCCCGCCCCACCTTCGACGGCCGCTCGAGCTCATCAGGGCCGCCTCTCCCGCCGAGTCCATGTCCCCAACGATCATGTCCGGACAAAGTCCCTCGTCCAACAACGCCTCAGCGCCACCATCGACAGCGACCAGCACAGGGCGCATGTCGCGAATGAACGGCCGCAGGGCGCGCAGGTCGCGCTGATGACCAACGCCGCGAACGACCACGAGCGCGGCGCGATCGCGGAAGTCGGTGGCAAAGCGCGGCATCTCGATCTTCCCGGAGAGCAGCTCGCGCTCCTCGAGCATGTGCTCGATCGTGTTGTGCGCGAAGCGCTCGAGCGCCTCACCGACCTCGCGGCGACGGGCTTCGGTCTCAGCGTGCACGCGGGCGAGGTCGAGCACTTCGCCGCGGACGAGTACCTCGCCGTCGCGCGTGACGTCACCGTCTCGCACGGTTACCGCCTCTCCGTCGGAGAGCACCTGCAGGAGCGAATCGTCCGGCAGGTCGACCAGGTGAATGCCCGCTTCGACGAGCAACTGGGGGCCGAGGTTGGGATAGGTGCCGCTGGATGAGGAGCGGCAGTTCAACACCGCACCGACGTCCGCGGCGATCAGCTCCTCGGCCGAGACCCGGTCGATGTCCAGGTGATCGATCAGCGCGATATCACCACTAGAGAGGTGCCTGACGAGCAGCTTCGTCCGACGGCCGAGGCGCACCGGTCCGGTGACCGTGCGCCAGGGCGCGACATCGCCTCCGGGCAGCGAGGCGGGCGTTGGCACGTCGAGAGGACCTTGCGACGCGGGCTGCCGTGGGCTGCGCGGGTTCGCGGCCATCGAGCGAGAGTAACGGCCGCGGGCGCAAAGCGCACCTTCTGCGAGTGCTCAGGCGGCCTTGCGCAGATCCTGCGCGTGGCGACGCGCGGCGCCATCAGTCTCCTCGGCACCGAGCATGCGAACCAGCTCGGAGACTACGTCTGCCTCGGGGAGCTGGAGCACAGTGGCACGGGTAGGGTCGGCAGCGGTGTCCTTGACCACCGAGAAGTGACGGTCGCCAAGCGAGGCGATCTGGGGTAGGTGGGTGATGCACAGCACCTGCCTACCGCGGCCGAGCTCGCGCAGGCGCTCGCCGACCGCGCGCGCGGTGTGGCCCCCGATACCCGCGTCGACCTCGTCGAACACGAGCGTTGCCTGCGCCGAGGCGATCGATGAGTAGGCATCCTCGGCGCCTACGCGAGCGCCGCCCCGAACCGGAGCCCGACGATCGGGCACCGTGGCGAGAGCGAGCATCACGCGCGAGAGCTCTCCGCCGGAGCCGATCTCGCGCAGCGGACCGGGCGGCACGCCAGGGTTTGGGGCGATCATGAACTCCACGGCGTCGCCGCCCGCGGGACCGGCCTCGCGCGAGCTGAGGGAGACCTCGAAGGTCGCGTCTGCCATCGCCAGGGCCGCGAGCTGCTCGCGCACCGCGAACTCAAGGCGTGGGGCATGGAGATCGCGCGCCTTGCGCAGAGCGAGAACGTGGCCCTCGAGCGCCGACCGTACCTCGTCCAGACGCGCGGCGACTTGCGCGAGCGCGACCTCGGCACCCGCGAGCTGATCGCGCCGAGCACGCGCACGCGCGGCGTAGTCGAGCACCGCGGCGAGCGTCCCACCGTGCTTGCGCACCAGCCGCTCGATGCTCACAAGACGTTCCTCGACCATGTCGAGCGAGCCGTCCTCACTCACTATCTGCTCGCAATAACCGCGCAGCTCGGTGGATAGGTCCTGTGACTCGATAACGAGCCCGCGCATGCGCTCGGCGAGCGTATCCAGGCGCGGGTCGACGCCGGCGAGCGCGTCCAAGCCCGCGGCGGCGCTGGCCATCAGCTGTGAGCTGCCGCAAGCAGCAGAGGCGTCTTCGGTAGCGAGCGCGTCCGCGCCAGCGTCTGCGGCGACGCGCAGCGCATCGAGACGGCCGAGGCGAGCGCGCGCGGCGAGCAACCCGTCGTACTCGCGCTGGTCCAGGCCGGCGTCATCGATCTCGGAAAGCTCGTGCTGGAGTAGGTCGAGCTCGCGCTCACGCGCCGCGGCGAGATCGCGCAGCGAATCGAGCTCCGCGGCGAGACTGCGGGTTTCGGCAAAGACCTTGGCGCAGGCGCGCAGGCGCAGCGTGTGATCGGGACCGCAGAGAGCGTCGAGGATCTCGAGCTGGGCGGCCGCGAGGGTCAGCTTGCGGTGCTCGTGCTGACCGTAGAAGGAGACCAGGCGCGAGCCCAGATCGCGCAGCTCCGAGATCGTGGCGGAGCGGCTGTTTAGATATGCGCGCGTACGTCCGTCTGAGCCGAGACGACGAGCGAGCACAATCTCCTCGGCGTCGTCCGGTATCCGCTCGGCGAGCTCTGAGCGCAGCGAGTCCGGCAGATCGAAGACACCCTCGACATAGGCCTCCGAGGCACCGGGACGCACGATCCCAGAGCGCGCGCGACCCCCGAGGAGCAGGTCGAGCGCGTGAGCGAGCACCGTCTTGCCGGCCCCCGTCTCGCCCGTGAGCACGTTCAGCCCGGGCGCCAGCCGCAGCTGCGCACGCTCGATCAGCAGGAGGTTCTCGACATTCAACTCTGCAAGCACGCAGGCAGGTGTAGCAGCGCATGGGGACGGATCTCGAAGGGAAAGACATTTTTTATGCAGTCGCCTATGTGACGGGCCGGCGTGCGTTGTTGTGTCAGAGGGGTTGATGATCGATGAGAGGGCATAATCAAGGACTACGCGGGAAGGACCCTGCAGGGAACCAACCTCCGTTTGAGACCGCCAAAGGAATGGCCGCCAAGAACCGACACCAGCACTCTGCAGGCCCGATGCCACCGGGGTCGATCGCCTGCCTCTCGGCAGAGGCGCTCGGGCAGCGCCTCGAGGAAGAGATCAATCGCGCGGGACGCCACGGCACGCCGCTGAGCTGTCTGTTGGTGGTAATCGAGAATCTCCCCGAGCTGGCGAAGGCTCACGGCAGCGAGCTGTCCGAGCAGACGCTCGTCTACGTGGGCGAAGCGTTGCGTCGCGAACTGCGTCGCTTCGACCGGGTGGGCAGGCCGAGCGAGGGCGAGCTTGCGGTGCTGTTGCCCGGCGCCGATGGCCCCCGTGGTGAGATCGTCGCCAGACGGGCGCTCGGGCGCATGCGCGCGATCAAGGTGGAAGTCGACGGGGAGCGCCAGCCACTGCGCATATCAGTGGGACTCGCGGCTTGGCGAGAGGATGTCGGCGGCGAGGAGCTGCTGGCCCAGACACGGGCTGCCGCGCGCCGGGAGCACGGCTTGGAGACGATCGAGACATAATCCCGCCCGATGCTCTCGGGATCAGAGTTGTGGCTGCTGCGGTTGATGGCCGATCGAGGCTTGGCGCTGCTCGACGCCGGCACCCTGCTAGTGGTGATCGAGGATCGCGGCGAGCTGCGTGTGGCTGCCTCCAGCGGCGCGGAGACGGTACGCCTGCGGATCGTCCCCGTCGAGGGCAGCGCGCTGGGCGAGCTGTACCGCCAGGACAAGCCGGTGTCGTTGGACCGTCCGCGGGGACAGGAGGCGGCATGGCTGCACGAACTGGGGCTGGAGGCACGCGCTGCTCTCATCGAGCCGCTGAGCATGGAGGGCTACGGTGGCGGCTTGGTGATCGCCCTGCGCAGCGATGGCGGCTTCCGCGACCCCGATCGTCGGGCATTGAACGCGTTTGCGACAAGCGTTGCGCAGCGACTCGCCGCAGAGCGCTCGGTCGAGATCAAGCGCCTACGCTATGGCATGGAGGCGCGCGAGCGTGAGCGCACACGCTGGGCGCGTGAGATTCACGACGAAACCATTCAAGGCCTCGGCGCGCTGCGCCTGCAGCTCGCTCACGCCCGCGACATCGATGAGCAGGGAGCAATGAGCGCCGCGGTGGAGACGGTGCTCGAGGGACTTGGCGATGAGATCGACGGGCTGCGCCACCTGATTACCGAGTTGCGTCCGGCGGCGCTCGACGATCTCGGATTAGCGGCGGCGCTGCAGGCGCTCGCCCGGCGGGCGCAGGCGATCGATGGCTTGGAGGTACAGACCGAGATCGATCTCGGCTCGGAGTCCGATCACCCCGGCTCAGAGACAGATCAGCGCCGCTTGGATCCCGAGCTCGAGAGCACGATCTATCGCGTCGTCCAGGAGGCGCTGACGAACGTGAGCCGCCACGCACAGGCAACCCAGGCGACAATCAGGATCGTCGAGCGCAACGGAATGATTCACGCCTCGGTGACCGACGACGGGCAGGGACTTCCTGAAGCGGACCGTCTCGGGCCGCGGGGCGACGGTTTGGAGGGCGGGTTCGGAATGTCGGGAATGCGCGAGCGCGCCGAGCTGGTCGGGGGCGAGCTGGAGCTCGTCCCGGCACCGGGCAAAGGGACCGTCATGCGTCTGACGGTCCCGCTCGCGGGACGGCCCGCGCCCGTTGAGATATCAGGCGATGTACCGGGAGCGACCGTCGGCCGCTGAAGCGGGCGGCAAGATCGGCGCTGAGCGCTACTCGACCAGGCCGAGCCGCCGGGCGTAGGCCGTGATCTCCGCCCGTGAGGAGAACCCGAGCTTCTCGATCGCTCGTGCTCGGTAGGTCTTCACCGTGCGCTCTGCCACATGTAGCTGCTCGGCGATCTGGGGGTTGGTGAAGCCATTGGCGATCAGCCGCACCACCTCGCGCTCGCGCTCTGACAGCGCCACACCATCGCTCGGAGCCTCATCGCCGGTGGCCATCAGCGCGCCCAATCGCGGGTGCAAGTAGTTGCCGCCGGCTACCGCCAACCTGAATGCCTGCAACAACTCGGCCGGCTCGGCCTCCTTCAACACGTAGCTGCGCGCCCCCGCCCGCAGCGCTTGACGAGCGTACTCGGGGTCCTCGCGCATCGTCAGGATCGCGACCGCCAACGTTGGATGTGCGACAAAGCAAGAAGGAAGCGCCGCCAGGCTCGAGCCGCCCGGCATCGAGAGGTCCAGCGTGAGCAAATCCGGCTTGTGCTCGCGGACAGCTCGAATCGTGGCGGGAACGTCGGCGGCTTCTCCCACTACCCGGAACTCCCCGGCCTCGCGCTCGAGCACCATGCGGATGCCGTCGCGGACAACCCCGTGGTCATCCGCGATGATCACGTCGATCGGTCGATCCACCCCTGGCGTGTCAGCTTCCATCGAATGCACACCGTAGCGGCTTGCCGGGACAGCTTTCGAGGATTGCCGAGTCGGCCCGGAAGGACTACACCGATCTGCACCTTTAGGACTACACGATCGGCACCACCTGCTCTACAGACAAACGTTCAGCGAGGACTCATCATGTCGGCTATGTCGCGCAAGAGCCCATCCGCGAGAACGAAGGAGTCCGCATGATCGCTCTCAGTATCGCGATGACTTGGTTGACCCTGACGGCCGCGGGCTTTGCCGCGCTGTCCGCACTCGGGCGTCTGGAGCTGCGTAACGACTTGGAGACCGACAAGGTCTCACTCGAGCCCGAGCGGATCGTTCTCACCGACAGTTGGCCTGCCATGCCGGGAGTCTCACGGCTATGAGTCGCACACACTCACCTCTTAAGCGCTCACCTCTTGAGACACGCTCACGCACACGGGCGCCCGCGCTGCGCTTGCTTCACGGCCAAGGACTTGCACATCCCGCACACCCCGAGTCCCTCGACGGCCACGACGCCTGTTCACCGGAGCTGCGCGTCATCAACGGTCCCACCCATGTTCTTGACGGTCCCGCCCGTGTCCTGATAGCTGGATCGGACGCCGGTCAGCGCACCGCGCTGCTCGACGAGCTGGCCCAGACGCTGCCCGCGAGCACCGTGTTCGCCGAGGCCGATGCGATTTGCGGGGCGCTGGAGCACGCCCCCCACAGTCGCATGGCGATCATCACCGGCGACGTCGACGACGCTCCCGCAGAGTCTTTGATGCACATGCTCACCCACCGGCATCCCGCGCTGGCGGTGCTGATCGTGGACAGCCCCGCCAGAACATCCGGCGGAGATCTCGCCGCTCGCGACGACGAGCTCCGTATCCAACACGCATAAACGGGGTTATCTGCGCTCGCGGCCTCGTAGGAGAGCTGGGAGCACGGCCCTCGCGCGAGAGCTGCGAGAGCTTGCACGCTCGACCCTGAATGAAGCTCGACCCTGAAGATTCTCCAGCTTCGCCTCTAACTCGAGGGGATTTTGCTCGCTTTCTCGGCCAAACGTCCACAAAGCTTCGCGGCACTCGACTTCCGCCTCTATATGGCCGAAACATGGAGCATCCGTCCCCTAAGCGCAAGAAGGCGAACCCATGACCCTTAGGCCCCTCCCAACCCCAAGCGATCGGCAGCTCGTCTTCACGAGCTCCCAGGCGGCTCGCTACGTCGGCGTCTCGCTCGCCACGATCCGCCGCTGGACCGACGCCGGCCACATCCACTGCTACCGGACACCCGGCGGCCAGCGCCGCTTCTCGCGCGACCAGCTCAACGACTTCGTCACCTCGATGCAGAACGCCGGCGAGACCCACAACCCGCCAGCCACGAAGGTCGCCTGAAAGGGACTTCCGTGCTGCCTTGACGGGCGGCATGTAGACGGGCGGCGCGAGACGGGCGGCGCCCAGAGGTAAGTGCTCAGCTGGCCAAACGCCCGAACTTCTCGCGCAGTCTGCGATAGAACGAGGAGCCCGGCAGCTGCGCGATTGTGCCCACGGCATCCACAAACCGCGCGTCGATTGCCTCGCCGGGTGGTATCTCGCACACCGGACGTCCGTCGACGGCCACGTCGAGTGGCTCCCGGGAGCGGTTGTGGATCGTCAACCGGTCGCGTGGCGCAACCACCAACGTGCGCGCGGCTAGCGAGTGAGGCGCGATGAACGACACCACGAATCCCTTCACCCCCCAAGCCATTACGGGTCCGCCGTTGGCCAAGTTGTAACCGGTCGACCCCGCTGGGGTCGCCACCACCAGGCCGTCACAGCGCACGCTCCCGACCTCCTCGCCGTCCAAGGCGTAGGCGATCTGTGCCACCCGCTCGCCGACCTTGCGGTGAATGGCCACATCATTGACCGCCGTTAGACCACCCCGAAAGGCTGGGTCGGCAGCGGCGCGCCCAATCTCCGATTGGCCTCCCGGCTCGCTCAGCGCGATCCCGGGCAACCGCAACAGCTCGAAATCTCGATCCAACGCGCGGCGAATGCCGTCCTCGATGTCCTGCGGCTCAACCGTCGCCAAGAAGCCGATCTCGCCGAAGTTGACCGCGAACACCGGCACATCCGTGCCCGCATACCGCTGCAGCGCGCGCAGGATCGTGCCGTCCCCACCCAGCACCACACACAGCTCGACGTCATCTTTCACCGGCGCGTCCAATGCCATTCCAGGACCTTCCGCCACAGCATGGTGCTTACGCGTCTCCTCCTCATCCATCCGTAGCGTCACGCCGGCGTCCGCGGCCGCCGCGGCGAAACGCTTCAGGGCTGCGCTCGTGTCCTTGGGGCGGCGGTGCGTGAATACCGTGATCTCTCTCATGGCTCCACCCGCCGCGCCATGCTCTCCAGCTCGGCCGCGTCTTCCACCCCATCGGTCGAAGATCGGCCAGCACGGCCGGGCTCGGCCAACCATATGAACGTCTCGCGATTACCCTTGGGTCCAGGAAGCCCCGAGGAGTAGTACCCCAGCACTGCCGCCCCCAATCCGAGCGCCGCCTCGCCGACACTCATTAACGCCGTCCGGCGATCTCCGGCGTCGCGTACCACTCCCCCCTTACCGATCCTCTCCCTGCCGACCTCGAACTGTGGCTTCACCAGAGCCATCACGTCATACCGCTCCCCCAAGCACTCCAACACCGCCCCCAGCACCTTCTGAAGCGAAATGAACGACACATCGATCGTCGCCAGGTCTGGCAGCACTCGACCCGCGGCGTGCTTGACCGGCATCTGTCGGTCTGAGACGAGCGACTCGTGCTCCGCGGGCGGGCCCGGCAACATCTCAGGGCTCAGCGTCCGGGCGTTCGTGCGCTCCATCACGCTCACCCGCTGATCGATTCGCAAGCTGTAGTCGAGGACGCCATAGCCGACGTCCACCGCGACCACTCCCGTGACCCCCCGCTGTAGTAGGCAATCCGTGAATCCGCCTGTCGACGCGCCTACATCCAGAGCCCAACGGCCCTGTACCTCCAGCCCGCTCTCCCGCAGGGCGTTCGCCAGCTTGATCCCGCCGCGCGACACGAACGATCGCTGCGCATCGACGCTCACCTCGATGTCGGGCTCGACCATTTCACCCGGCTTCTGCGCCCGGCGCCTGGTCGGGCGGGCGGGTTCCAGATAGACCTCGCCTGCCATAACCGATGCGGCCGCCCGGCTGCGCGATCCGAACAGTCCGCGCTCGGCCATCAGGGTGTCAAGACGCTGCTTGCTCATCGCTACGGGCAACCGTAGCCGCTCTCCGCCCGCGACTCGCGTTCGTCCCGCCGCTTCGATCAGGGTCTCTGTGATCAACATCACACATAACCCCCTCTCCTCTGGGCATCATGATGAATGACCCGAAGCACAGCAGCATCCCTCCTCCCCGAAACGGCCCGCTTCCCCTGCGGGTCGTTTCATTTAACGAGCGCCTACGCACCCACGGTCGCGGAGTGGCGATCGAGGATTGCGGCCTGCACTCGCTCGGCGATGCGATTGCCCGTGTAGCCGACCTCCTCGTGCAGCAGCGCCGGCTTGCCATGCGTCACGTATCGGTCTGGCAGGCCCACTCGCAAAATTCGCGGGATCGTCGTGCCCGTCTCGTTCAGGGTCTCCCACACCGCGCTGCCAAAGCCGCCCGCCAGCACACCCTCCTCGACGCTCACGAGCAGGTCGTGCTCGGCCGCCAGCTGAGCCATCAGACCAGCGTCAATCGGCTTCGCGAAGCGTGCGTCGGCGACCGTCACCTCGATCTCATGCCTCGCCAGCTCCTCCGCGGCCTCCAGCGCCTTGCCGACGCCGCTGCCGTAGCCGATCAACGCCACGCGCCCGCCCGCGGGGGCGCTCGCGCCGCCCTCGCGCAGGATCTCGCCCGTGCCGATCTCGATCGCCCGCGGCCGCTGCGGCAGCGCCGCGCCCGTTCCCTCCCCGCGGGGGTAGCGCAACGCGATCGGCCCATCGTCGTAGAGGAGCGCGGTGTGCAGCATGTTCACGAGCATCGCCTCATCGCGCGGCGCCATCAGCACGATGTTCGGCAGACAGCGCAGGTAGGCGATGTCGAACGCCCCATGATGCGTCGGCCCGTCGTCGCCGACCAGCCCCGCACGATCGAGCGCAAACACGACGTTCAGCCGCTGCAGACACACGTCGTGCACGATCTGGTCATACGCCCGTTGCAGAAACGTCGAGTAGATCGCGGCGACCGGCTTGATTCCCTGTAACGCCAACCCAGCCGCAAACAGAATTGCCTGCTGCTCGGCGATCCCCACATCGAAATATCGATCTGGCAGTGCCTTCTGCAGGATGCTCAAGCCTGTGCCCGAGTTCATCGCGGCGGTGATTCCCACCACGCGCTCGTCGCGTTCGCACTCCTTCACGAGCGCCTCGCCGAAGACCTGCGTGTACTGAAGTGCCACCCCACCCAGCGTCTGCGCCACTGGCTTCGCCTGCTCGCTCTGAGTCGAGGAGGCCGGCGTCGGGGTGGGACGAGTCTCGACGGGGTGGGTGGGGACAGGGTGGGTGGGAATCCCATCCTTAATCGACTTCGGCTTGGCCGCGTGCCACTTCTCCATGCCCTCCAACCCACCATCCTCGGCTGGCGCGAACCCCTTGCCCTTGACTGTGGCCACATGCACCACAACAGGACGTTCGGCCGCCAGTGCCTCTCTCAGTGCCTCCCTCAGCGCGCGTACGTCGTGGCCGTCCACCACGCCCATATACGCCCAGTTGAGCTCCTCCCACCACAGGCCGGGCGCCCAGAACGCCTTGATCGACTCCTTCAGCTGTGGACCGATTCGCTCGAACGCGGCACCGATCCCGCCTGGCAGGCGCGTCAGCCCACCCTCGACGCCCTCGCGCGCGTGCCACAACTTGGGGTTCAGGCGTACCCGGTTGAAGTATTTGGACAGCGCCCCAACGTTCGGCGCGATCGACATGCCGTTGTCGTTGAGCACGACCACAATCGGCGTGCCCAGCCCGCCGGCCTGGCTGATCGCCTCGAACGCCACCCCCCCCGTCATCGCACCGTCACCGATCACTGCCACGACCTTGCCCTGCTCACCGCCCCCGTGGCGCATCCCCTCCTTGATGCCCACCGCATACCCGATCGACGTCGAGGCATGCCCAGCGCCCATGATGTCGTGCCGAGACTCCTCGATCGAGCAGAACGGCGCCAGCCCGGCGTACTGACGGATCGTGCTCAGCTGCTCGCGACGACCGGTGAGGACCTTGTGCGGATAGGCCTGGTGGCCGACGTCCCACAGGATCTTGTCGCGCGGACTCTCCAGCAGCGAGTGCAGCGCCACCGCCAGCTCGCAGGTACCGAGGTTGGCACCGAAGTGCCCCCCGATCTCCCCCACCGTCTCGATGATGTGCTCGCGCACCTCTTGAGCGATCTCGGCCAGCTGCTCCTCGGACAAACCGTGTAGGTCCTGCGGGCCATCGACCCCCTCTAGGAGGCGCTTTGGTGGCTCTTGCTTAGCTCTGCTCATGAGGTGCGGGTGTAGATGAAGTCCGTGATCTGCTCCAGCTCGCCCGTCCTATGCGACGGGCCCATTTTCGCCCCAGCCTCGGCAAGCGCCTCCCGCGCCATCTGATGAGACTCCGCCGCCAACTCCCTGGCACGCTCGATTCCGAATTCGCTTACATATGTGCGCTTGCCGTGACGCTCATCGCTACCTCGCGGCTTGCCGAGTGCATCGTCCGTGCCAGTCACGTCGAGGATGTCGTCGACGATCTGGAACAGCACACCCAGCTCGGCGGCAAAGCGGCGAAACTGAATTGTCGCAGGTCCATCCGCTGCCCCTCCTAACAGTAGTACGCACAGCACCGAAGCCCCGATCAAACGACCCGTCTTCAACTCGTGCAAGCGTCGCAGCGCCTCGGGCCCGCTCGGCGTATGAGGACTCACATCCGCGTACTGCCCGCCAACCATTCCGCTCACGCCAGTCGCGGCAGCCAACTCGGCGGCCGCCATCAGGACCCGCTCGGGCGGCAAGCCTCGACTGCTCAGCAGATGATGAAACGCCTCCGCATACAACCCATCACCGGCGAGAATCGCCACGTCCTCACCGAACTTCACGTGGCAAGTCGGCTGCCCGCGACGCAGCGCGTCGTCATCCATCGCCGGCAGATCGTCGTGGATCAGCGAATAGGTATGGATCAACTCAATCGCACCCGCCAGCGGCAACACCTCGCGCTGCTCCAGCCCCACCGCCCGAGCGCTCGCCAGCGCCAGCACCGGACGGATGCGCTTGCCACCCGCCAGCAGCGAGTAGCGCATCGCCTCCTCCAGGCCCGCCGTCAGCGCCTCCTCGGAGAAGCGCATCGCCTCGAGGTATCGCTCGACCTCCTCGCGCAGGTGCTCGGGATAGGCGTCCTCTTTGCGGCCCTGCCCGCCGCCTTGCACAGCTTCGGCCTTCGGCCTCTGCTCAACGCCGCTTGACCCCGTGGCGCTCACCCCGTCGCCGATGCCTTACAGCAAGGAGTCCTGGCCGGGGGCCGGAGCGAAAGCATCGACCGATCGCAGATTGGCTGACGCCAACTGCTCGAGCTCCGCCGCGGCCTGCGTCGCCAGCGCGGCGCAATCCTCGACCATCGTCGCGGCGGCATCTGATGAGAGCTCGCCCGAGCGCATCTGCTCCGCGGCACGCTCCAATTGGGCGATCAGGTTGTCCAAGTGCTCGACACCGCTCATGGGATTGGCTGATTCTCTCGCACTCCACGCAAAACTGCTCCCAGCACCCCATTCACGAATGCTGGCGCATCACTTCCGCAGAATGTCTTAGCGCTCTCCACCGCCTCCTCGATCGCCCCCTCCGCCGGGATCGGCTGCTCCGCCGGGGCAACGTCGGGATGCAGCATCTCGATCAACGCCACACGCATGATGCTGCGCTCCAGCGGCTGGATCCGCTGCACCGACCAGCCATGGGCATGACGGTCGATCACCTGGTCCAGCTCCTCCGCGCGGTCAGCCGCCGCATACGCCAGCGCGCGGGCGAAGATCGACGCGTTTGGCCCGAGCGTCTCCAACAGCGGCCTACCGGTCAGGTCGTGCTGGTAGAGCGCCACCACCGCGGCCCTTCGCTGATCTGAGCGCCGCACCGCGCGGCCCCTACGCCCGCGAGACGTATTCGCCCGAACGCGTGTCCACGCGGATGCGCTCGCCCACCTCGACGAACAGCGGGACCTGAAGCGTCGCGCCAGTCTCGAGTGTCGCCGGCTTCGTGCCGCCGCCCGAGACACTGTCGCCACGCAGGCCGGGGTCGGCCTGCGTCACCTCCAGGTCCACCCCGCTCGGCAGCTGGATGTCGGACGGCTCGTCATCGATGAACAGCACGTCCACCTCGCTGCTCGGCTTAGTCCAGCGCAACATCTCCTGCACCGTGCCTTCGGCGATCGCGATCTGCTCGAAGGACTCCGTGTCCATGAAGTGCGCGTCCGTCCCGTCGGCGTACAGGAACTGCATCCTGCGCGCCTCTGTCCTCACCGAGCGGAACTTCTCCCCCGCCCTGAATGTCCTGTCGATCACGTTGCCGTCGGAGGCCCGCCTCAGCTTCGTCCGTACGAACGCTCCACCCTTGCCAGGCTTCACGTGCTGGAACTCGAGGATCTTGAAGACCGTTCCGTCGACATCGATGTGGTTGCCGTTCTTAAATTGATTTGTGCTGATCACGGCTTCGGAGGGTAGCGGGCGCCACCACGCGTCGCTGCCGGGCATGGCGCAATGGTGCGGTCGGTGCCCTGGAAGCTCAAGCAAACCCCGGCCCGCGCCGATGCCGAACCATGAGGCTGCGAGTACGCGAGAACGCCCTGTGCGCGTTCCTGGCGGCGGCCGGCAGCGCGACGATGGCGTGGCTCGGCCTGTACGGCTTTGCCTGGAACGATTACGACACCGAGGCGCGCCCCGCCGTCGAGGCGCTCGTGCATGGTCACGTTCTGAGCTTTCTGCGTCTCGCCCCCGCCTACGGCGGCTCACTCGTTGAGCGCGCGCCGTTCGCGCTCCTACCAGACCTCTGGGGCGGCGGAGCGCTCGCTGTGTATCGCATGCTCGCCCTGCCCTGCCTGCTCGCCGCCGCCGCCCTAGGAGTGTGGCTCGTAGCACAGATGCGTGAGATGAAATGGCCGCCAGCCACCCATTCCACGCTCGCACGTGCTGTCGCGCTGGGGATTTGTGTGGCCAACCCGCTCACCTTGCGCGCACTCGAACTCGGCCATCCCGAGGAGTTGCTCGGCGGCGCGTTATGCGTGGCCGCGGTCCTGCTCGCCGCACACGAGCGGCCCCTGTGGGCCGGACTGGCCCTCGGACTGGCGATCGCCAACAAGGAGTGGGCGCTGCTCGCGGTAGGGCCCGTGCTGCTGGCGCTACCCTCGCGCAGGGCACTGTGCATGCTGAGCGCCACAGCCGTGGCGGCGATCGTGCTGGCGCCACTGACACTCGTCGGCTCGAGCGGGTTCGTCGCCTCCACGCGCGGCACGGCCGCGCCGCCCAGCACGATTTTCCAGCCATGGCAGGTCTTCTGGTTCCTGGGCCACCACGGCACCGTCGTACGTGGCCTGTTCGGGGCGATCAAGCCCGGCTACCGCGCCGCGCCCGCCTGGGTGGGGAGCGTCAGCCATCCGCTGATCATTGCCGTCTCGCTGCCTCTCACCGCACTGGCCTGGCGCCGGGGACGAGGCCGCCAGTCTGACGCCCTGCTGCTGCTGGCGCTGCTGCTGCTGCTGCGCTGCGTACTGGACACCTGGGACACCGTGTACTACCCGATCCCATTCGTGCTGGCCCTGCTTGCGTGGGAGAGCCTCGGCGAGCGACGCCGTCCCGCGGTCCTCGCGCTGTCGAGCACGGTGCTCGCGTGGGTCAGCTTCCAGTGGCTGCCCGTGCACGTCTCGGCCGACGCGCAGGCAGCCTTCTTCCTGGTCTGGTCGCTGCCGCTCGCGGGCGCACTCGCCCTGCGGCTGTATGCGCCAGGACTGCTCTCCAAACATTTACGGACCGTTCATGAGACAACCGTGAGCTCCGTACCCAGCCAGCTCAGAACCTCCTGAGCAGCTGACTCAGATCTTCCGCGTCGGACCGGCACGTGGCATGCTGGACCAGGCGCGTGGCATTCAAGACGGCCGTGGATCGGACCGATACAACGCCTATGTCGATGCGTCATCGCCTGCCCGGATTTGCCGATGCCGCAATGGCCGGCGCAATGATCGGCGTGCTCAGCTATCTCACGCTGCGCGTGGTCATCTGGGAAGACTTCTTTGTGGAAGCAGCCCCGGCGGTCAAGCACCTGATAGTCGGCAACATTCATGGCTTTCTTGCTCTAACGCCGGTTTACGGGGGGTCGTTGCTACTGAGCACACCGACATTGGCACTCGGTGGAGCGCTCGATGGATTGAACGGCGCCTACCGATTCGAGACGCTCTTCTGCGTGGCCACCGTCGCCATGCTCGCGCTGACGTTGGCGCGCATCCAGCGCTCGGAAGGTAGACCGGCCCTCAGTCGCTGGTTGCTGATCGGCCTGCTGGTGGCCAGTCCAGCCGCCAAGTGGGCTGTGATTGGAGGACATCCAGAGGAGATCCTGACAGCGGCGCTGTGCGTAGGCGGCATGCTGCTCGTGGTTCGCGGGCGGATCACCACTGGGGCAATCCTGCTCGGGTTGGCGGTTGCATCAAAGCAGTGGGCGCTGCTCGCCTTACCGGTCGCCCTGGCCACGGTCCCGAGCGGCCACCGCATACGCCTCTCGGCCACCGCCGGCGGCGCCGCGCTGGCGCTTTTCGCCCCGATGGCGCTGACCAACACCGGTAATTTCGTGGCGGTCAACAAAGGGCTTACCAGCGCGCCGTTCATCTTCCATCCGCAACAGATCTGGTGGACTCTGCACCTCTATTACGTGCGCCCGCTGGGGGGTCCACACTCGACGATCTTCGGGCCCGCGCCGATCTCCCTCGTCGCGCGCTACAGCCACCCTTTGATCGTATTGATCGCGACTCTGCTCGGCATCGCCTTCTGGCTGCGCCAACGCCACGTGCAGAGCACCGACGCTCTGCTGATGCTCGCGCTCGTGCTGTTGCTGCGCTGCATGCTCGATCCCTGGAACGTCGTCTACTACCAATACCCATTCTTGGTGGCGCTTGCCACGTGGGAGGTTGCCGGCCACCGTCGAGCCCCGCTGCTCGCCCTGACCGCAACGTTCCTGGTGTGGATCGGCTTTGGCGCGGTCAGCCAGGTCTCCAGCACCAATACCGCAAATCTGTTCTATGTCATGTGGACGATCCCGGCGGTGAGCATGATGTTGTGGCGTTCGCTGCACCTGCCCCGGCCTTTCGCCGCTCAGACGCGCTACGAAACGACTGTGAGCTCCTTACCCAGCCGGCTCAGGACCTCCTGACCGTCCGCTGTGATCGCCACGAGATCCTCGATGCGCACGCCGAGCCGGCCCGGCAGGTAAACGCCGGGCTCGACGGTAACCACGTTCCCGACCAGCAGCGGCTCCTCGCTGGCCAGACGCGAAAGACGCGGGCCCTCGTGGACCTCCATCCCGACGCCGTGGCCGAGCCCATGGCCGAAATGCTCGCCGTGTCCGGCCCGCTCGATCAGCTCGCGTGCCACACCATCCACCTCGCGACCGCTCGGACCGGCCCGGACAGCGGCGAGTCCCTTCTCTTGGGCTGAGAGGACGAGCTCGTAGACCTCGCGTGCCAGCGTGGAGATCCGCTCCCCCGTGGCATACGTGCGGGTGCAGTCTGAGCAGTAGCCCTCGTGCAGCGCACCCCAGTCGATCGTAAGCAGCACGTTCTTGTGGATGGCGCGCGCACGCGGCTCAGCGTGTGGCAGCGCGCCATGCGCCCCCGCGGCGACGATCGACGGGAAGCTCGCGCCTTCAGCGCCGAGGCGGCGCATGCGCAACTCCAGATCGATCGCGACATCCCGCTCAGTGCGACCCACAACACCAGCTTCGAGCACTCCGCGCAGCGCCTCGTCGGCGAGCGCGGCTGCCGCGCGGACGCGCTCGATCTCACCGGCATCCTTGACCGCCCGCAACCGCTCGACGGCACCGGCGCATGGGATGAGCTCCCACTCCACACCCAGCAGCTCGCCCAGGCGCGCATGCTGCTTGACCGTGAGACTCGTCTCGTCGAAGCCCAGGCGCCTGCCTGCGGTACTCGTGGATGAAGCGAGCGCACCGGCTGTGGCCTCCAATAGATCGCCCGCCACGATCTCGCGGTGAAACGCGCTCGGCACCTGTGCCGCTGACTGGGTGGCGTAGCGAAAATCGGTGAAAAACCGGTGATCTCCGGACTCATCGGCGACGACCAGAGCCAGCCCACTGGTGCCGGTGAAGCCGGTGAGGTAGCGCACGTTGACCGCTGTCGCGACGAGCAGCACATCGACCTCGCGCTCGCGCAACTCGGCCGCCAAGCGCACCATACGCTGATTACGTGCCGCCTCTATCCCATTCGAGCCGCTCACTGGCTGGTGTCCTCCAGCGCTTCGCGCAGACGTGCAAGCGCGAGCCGGTAGCCGTCCGGCCCCCTGCCGGAGAACGTCGCGAGGCAGAGGTCGCCGATCACCGACAGCCGCCGCCACGGCTCGCGCGCCTGGACATCGGAGAGGTGCACCTCCACGGCTTGCAAACCCGTCAGCTCCAGCGCGTCGTGGATCGAGTACGCGTAGTGCGTCCACGAGCCCGGATTGAGGATCACGCCGTCGACCTGTCCGCGCAGTGAGTGCAGGCGCTCGACGTACTCAGACTCGGCGTTGGTTTGGAAGAAGCTCGCCCGCAGGCCAAGCTCCGTAGCCCAGTCGATGATCTGCGCGTTCAGATCGGCGAGCGTCAGCGTGCCGTAGTGCAGCGGGTCGCGCTCGCCCAGCATGTTGAGATTGACCCCGTGCAGCACCTCTATGCGATTCCGCGCGCCAGCCATCAAAGCAAGAGCCTAGATCAACTCGGCCACGGCGCTGCGCAGATCCGCCTCGGAGATCTCGCTGCCGGTCGTCACCTCACCGGGCCCTTGAAGCAGCACAAACGGCACGTGAGCACCCACACGCTTCTTGTCGCGCGTGGTCGCCGCAACGATCTGCTCGACCTCGACGGATGTATCTCCAAGTCTCACAGGCAGATCACGGTCAAGCAGCAGCTCGCGCACCTGGGCGCGCAGTTGGTCGAGCCCCGAGAGTCGCAAGGCGGCGAGCAGTCCCAGGCCGACCGCCTCGCCGTGGCGATAGCGGGCATAGCCGGTCGCGGTCTCAATCGCGTGACCGACGGTGTGCCCCAGATTCAGAACCTGGCGGCGTCCGGTGTCGCGCTCGTCCGCAGCTACGACGGCCAGCTTCGTGCGCGCGCAGGCGAGGATCATCTCCTCTTCCACCTCGCCTCCGGCGGCCACGTTCTCCCACAGATCCCCGCCGGCAATCAGAGCCGTCTTGAGCACCTCCACCCAGCCGGCGGCGAGCTCGGCCGCAGGCAGGGTCGTAAGCATGTCGGGATCGACGAGCACCCCCGCAGGCTGGTGGTAGACGCCTACATAGTTCTTCGCCTCCGGAAGATCGACGCCGGTCTTGCCGCCATAGGCTGAGTCGACCTGGGCGACAAGGGTCGTCGGTACCTGCACCACAGGCACGCCGCGCTGGTAGGTGGCGGCGCAGAAGCCGGCCAGATCGCCCACAACGCCACCGCCGAGCGCAACCACATGATCGGCACGAGTCATGCCGGCGGCGACCAACTCGCGCCACACGCGCTCAGCGCTCGCCAGAGTCTTGTGCCGCTCGCCGGGCGGAACGCTCACCAGCGCTCGCACCTCACCCAACCTCTCTGAATAGAGAGCGGCCACGGTCTCGTCGGTCACGCAGAATGGACGTGAGGAGGCTCGATCTATGGGCCATACCTCCTCCAGCTCCTCACCACCAGCGCACAGGAGTCCACGGCCGATCAGCACGGGATATTCACCAGACGCACTGTGCGCCCACACCATGCGAGCGCCATGCGACGCCGCCGCGAGCACGTTCAGGGCATCGGGTACTCCCGGCATCGCGCCGAGCGCGAGCGCCGGCAGGAAAACGTCTGCCAGCTCCTCATACAGTCTCCGGCGCACGGCGAAGATCGCTCGGAACGTCTCTGGATCACGCGCGAGAGGACGCCGTCGCTCACCTCTCTCTGCCGCGCTGACACGCTCCCACGCAGCGTCCACGTCGACATCGAGCAGCACCGTCAAGTGCGGAGCAAGTGCTGTACGGACGCGCTCGGAGAGAACGCTGCCACCACCAAGCGCGATCACTGTTTGGCGGGACCTCGAATCCTCGAGCAACTCGCACACCAGTTGCTCCTCGACTGCCCTGAAAGCCGTCTCGCCGCCCAACTCGAACTCCTCCGCAAGCGGACGCCCGAAGCGCTCTTCCAAGATTCGATCGCTATCGAGCGCCGTGACTCCAAGCGCTCTTGCCAGCTGCACCGCGGCGGTCGACTTGCCGGCGCCCATGAAGCCGATGAAGACGATCGCCCGCCGTAGAGCCGGTGCTCGCCCACCAGGGGCCTGCTCTACCTGCGCCATCCGATCCGCTCCTCGTAGGCGCGGACAGCCTCCAAGACGTCGTCGATGTGGTCGCCACCGAACTTTGCGCGATAGGCGTCTGCGAGCACGAGTGCCACCATCGCCTCCCCGACGACCCCAGCCGCCGGGACGGTGCAGGAGTCGGTGCGCTCGCGCAGTGCCTGTGCGGGCTCGTGGGTCTCCGTGTCCACCGAGCGCAGCGGCTTGGTGAGCGTCGGTAGCGGCTTCATCGCGCCACGCACGACCAGCGGCTCGCCTGTGCTCATCCCGCCCTCCAGGCCACCGGAGCGGTTGGTCTCGCGGTAGTAGCCACGCTCGGGTGAGAAGAAGATCTCGTCGTGGGCCTCTGAGCCAGGCATGCCGGCTACCGCGAAGCCGTCACCGACCGTCATGCCCTTGATCGCCTGAATCGAGCAGATCGCCATCGCCAGACGCCCGTCGAGGCGCTCCTCCCAGGAGATGTGCGAGCCGAGCCCGGGGAGCAACCCGAAGGCCTGGACCTCGAAGACACCACCGAGCGACTCGTTCGCCTTGCGCAGCGTGTCGATCTCACGCACCATGGCCTTCGTCGCATCCGCGTCGAGACAGCGCACAGGTGAGCTGTCCACCGCGGCGAAGTCCTCCAGCGCAAGCGATCGCTCGCGTACGGGGGCGTGGACGGAGGCAATCTGGATGACGTGAGAGCGGATCTCGACCCCGAGCGCGCCCAGGAACACCTTGCAGAGCGCCCCGCCGGCAACGCGCGCGGCCGTCTCACGGGCGGAGGCCCGCTCGAGAATGTTGCGCACGTCTGACTGCTTGTACTTCTGCGTCCCCACCAAGTCGGCGTGACCGGGCCGCGGCAGATGAACCTCTGCCACAGGATGCGCGGGGTCCGCCGATACCGGCCAGGGACTCATGCGCTCCTCCCAGTTGGCGTAGTCGCGATTTGCGACCTGCAGGGCGATCGGGCCACCAAGCGTGCGTCCGTGACGCACACCCCCCGTCACCTCGGCCGCGTCGCGCTCGATCTTCATGCGCCCACCACGGCCATGGCCGAGCTGGCGGCGCGCCATGTCGGCGTTGAGATCCTCGGGGTGCAGCCGCAGGCCCGCGGGGAGACCCTCGACGATGCAGGTCAAGCCGGGGCCGTGTGACTCGCCGGCGGTTATCAGACGGAGCGCCATGTCCGCCTTAGCTTATTTGCTGAGCAGTCAGCGCCCGTGGTGGCGCGCGGCGTCAGCACGCGTGGCGAAGGCCGGGTGCTCAGCGAGCACGAGCCCTCCCCCCCACGGTGAGTAGCGCAGCTCGGCGAGCTTTGGCGCGCGGCGTGTCAGTTCACGCGTGGCCTTGGCTTGCGTGCGGAAGGCAGCGCGAACGCGAGCGGTGGACGCGGTGCTCAGGCTCTTGCCGATGCTCACGAGCTTCAGTTCATAGGTGACGGAGCTGCCGTTTGCTTCGATCACTTCGAGCGTCTCACTCTCCCCGACCTGCAGCTCGATCGCCTGACACTGCGTCGGGCTCGGCTGGCAGGTGGCGCTCCCGTGCAGGATCGCCTCGCCCGTGAGCCCGAACAGCACATCCTTGCCGGTACGCAGCACCACACCGAGGTATACGAGCTGCGGATTGGCCTTGCTGGGAAGCGGTTCATCGAGTGACATGTCCTTGTATGTCTTCAGCGCCGCGACTTGGGGCGGCGCCCCTTCGGCCGATGGAGGCACGACGCCGAGCTGCGCGGTCACGTGATAGTGAACGTAGACCTTTTCAGGCTTAGCCGGCGTTGTTTCTTTGGATGGCGCGGGAGTTGCTCCTCCGGCGCTCGACGTCGAGGTTCCCGACGTGGACGAGCCCGTAGTGGAGGAGCCGGCCGCCGTGGAGGCTCCAGTCGACTTAGCACTCGACGAGGCCGCAGTCTTCGCGCCCGGCAGCGGGCTGAACGGATTGCGCGCGGAGCCCCCATGCTGCTTCGAGGAGCCGTTGGTGGTCTCCGAGACCGGACGGTTGGGGTTTACCGGGGCCTGACTGACGGCCACGTCTCCAACCGCGGCGGAGGCGCCGGCGGGAGCGGACGCGGTGACTGGAGTGGTTGATGTGGAAGAGCCCCCGCCGAGCACGGCGTAGGCCACCGCGCCCACCAGCGCTACCCCCAGCAAGAGCAGGAATGGAAGCAGGCGCCTGCCCAGCAGGTCATCCTTCAGCGAGACGAAGAAGTCCTGTATCGCACTCATCGGCTTGCTCCTATCACGGCGGGGGTGGTCGCGGAACTCGATGGGGCGGTGCCCGAAGTCGCCTGGGTAGCGCCAGCGGGAGACGCGGCCGTCGCTCCGCCGGTCAGTCCCTGACTCGCGGGCAACACGTAGGCGGTGGCGGTGATCGTGCCCGTCAGCTGGCCGCCGGAGCTCTGTCCGGTACCCGTGCCCGTGCTCGCCGGAGCCAACTTGACGCTCTGGATCGTGAGCAGACGGCCGCTGACCTGTAGGCCACCGGACGCCGTGCGCAAGGTGAAGCCGTTCAGCTGTTGAAAGAGGTGGTACAGGTCAAAGAAGCTGCCGTTGAAGGTGAATGTGAACGGCATCTGCGTGAAGCCCGCGGTAGCAGCGGTCGCGCTCGATGAGCCGCTCGAGCTGCCGCCGGCACTTCCGCCGTTAGTGATCGAAGCGAATTCGACGCGCTTCTGGTTGGACGCCTGTTCCAGCTGGTAGATCAGCGACGGCACTTCCTGGCCCGTCGGCACGGCTTTGCCGAGGCTGACAAGCGAGGCGTACGCGGCCGCGTAACCCGCCTGCGCGCTGCGTGCGCTGGTCACGCCGCTTTCGGCGGTGGCGAGCGCCGAGCGTGCCGCGCTGACCTGGGTGCTGAGCTTGGCGGCCTGTTCACGCTCGGGGGCGACGGCCAGCAGCCATGCCGCGGCAACCACGGCCAGCGCCGCGAGCACGATGATGACGATGCGATCGCGGGTGGTCATTGCGCGCCTCCAGTGGATGTCGCCGGCTGAGCGGTCGCGGCGCCCGTTGCGGGCGTCGCGGCGCTCGCCGCCGCGGTGGACGTGCTGCTCGTGGAGCTTATCGTCGCGACATTTGGCAGCGGTTCGAAAGCCACCTGCATCGCGAATACGGGGTCGCTGCCGGCGCAGCCTCCGGCGCCACCGCCACCGCTACCGGTCCCCTTGGTAGAGCTCTGCAGCGTGACTTCGCTGACGCCATCGATCAGCCGCAGGTGGTCGAGCGTCAGCGCGACCTCCGACTGGCTCGTGGCGCAGCCGCTGAGCGTGAAGCTCGGAACGCTGCCGGCAGGAGTCGCCGAGGTCACCGAGCTCGCGGTGGAGGCGGCGCTCGATGAAGGGGTGGCGGCAGGCGCGGCGCTCGCCGAGGGTGTGGCGGCTGCGCCGCTCGCCCCCGCGATCGTGCCCGAGATCGACGCGAGCGATGCGTCCTTGGGCAGCACCCGACCGATCTCGTGGAAGGCGTGGGCCCAGTCAAAGCGCGAGTCGACGAGTTGGGAGACCGCCTGCATGCGCTGTTCGTGGAGCGCCATGAAGCTGACATAGGGCGCCAGCCGGGCGGCTTGCGCCTGGGCAACCTGCGCCTGAGCGTTGAGCGTGGCCACTTCGCCGCGCCTGCTAGAGATCTGATGGCGAGCGGAGCCATAGAGCAGCGCAAAGATCGCCAGGAGGCCGAGCAGACCGAGCACGACAAACGCGCCGCCGCCGGACTTGCCCGCGCCGCTGCCGCCGCCACCACCGCGCTCCTCGGCCGGGATCAGGTTGAAGGCCCTCATTGGGGCACCTCCTCGACGGCCAAGCCGGCGGCGATCGCCAAGCGGTGCGCGGAGACCCCGCCGAGATCCTGCTCATCCAGCTGCACGGACTCGCGCTCCACCTGAACGCCCAACTGCTCCTGGAGAGCCTCGGAGAAGCCGGGAAGATCGAGCGCCGAGCCGCTCAGCACGACGAGCGAGACCTCGCCCCCACCCTCCTGGGAGCGATGAAAGTCGAGTGAGTTGCGCACCTCGCCGGCGATCTCGCGGATACCGTTCTCCAACACCAGCCGCACATCGGCGGGCGCCTCGGCCGCTCCCTTGGAAGGCGTAGTGGACGGAGACTCGAGATCGGACTTAGGGGAAGGTTGTGCCACGGATGCCATTTCGGAATAGCTCATGGCCCGCTCGCGCGCGACTTGATCCTCATCGCTCTCGAGCACATCCCCCACAGGCGGAGCCTCGTCGGCGATCACAGTCGGCGCATCAGGATCAACCACGCTCTGCGGCTCGGACTCAGCTTCCGCAAGAGCCACTTGGGCTGCCAGGTCGGGCACGGACACGGTCAGGTCGACCGCGGCGATCAGCGCGCGGGCATCGACGAGCGGGATCGAGCGACGCTCGGCGAGCTCGCTCGCCATCGCCTCGATACCACCTCCCACCACGCGGGTGAAGCTACAGGTCGTACCCTCGGCGATCGCCATGTTCGTCAGTCCGTCCACGTTCAGATACAGCACGCGGCCGGCGTGCTCTGCGTCGCGCCGGTAGAGCGAGCGGATCAGCGCGAAGGCGGACAAGTCGACGCCCTCTGGACGCAGGCCCGCGTCACGCACGGCCGCCAGCAGACGCTGAATCATGTCGCGCTGGGCCGCGACGAGCACAACCCGCTGGCGAGGACCGTCCGGCGTCTCGAAGATGCCGAGCGGGTGAAAGTCCAGCACGGCGTTACTCAGCGGCATCGGCACCTGATCCTGGGCCTGGAAGTTGACGGCCGCCGCGAGTTCCTTGCGGTCGGTGACCGGGGGCAATTCGAGTGTGCGCAGCACCGTGCGCTGGTTGGCGACGCCGAGGCGCACGCGCCGACTCAGGCGACTGTCCTTGAAGAAGCTCGCGCAGCGTCTCTGAGAGCACACCCTCGTCGAGCACCTCTCCTTCGCGGACGGTGTCCGCGGGCAGTGACGCACCGGCCGCATGCTTGACGACGATCGAGCCGTTCACGCGCGCCTGCACGGCTGCGACGTGACCGGGCTGAATGTCCAAGCCGACGACATCGACGCCGCCACGGCGGCCAAGGTTGATATTCAGGGAGGGAACTTGCATCTGCTTTTGTGGCGCTTCAGAGGGAGGGCTGATCGCCCGCACGAGGGGTATCGGCGCGAAGGCCGCGGCACTTTAGTGGAGGAAGTGGTTCACGTAAAACTGCACGATGTCCTGCCCAACGAACACAGCCACGAGCGCGCCGAGCGCAAGGAAGGGGCCAAATGGGATCGCCGTCTTGCGTCCAGCGTGAGCGCCCTTGCGAGCGATCACGACAGCACCGAGGAGCACTCCCGAGAGCAGCGCGATCAGGATCGCGGGAGCAACGGCGCTGCCGAGGAAGAGGCCCATCACCGCGGCGAGCTTCACGTCGCCCATGCCCATACCGCCGGGGTAGGCGAGCGCCGCGAGCAGCAGAAAGCCACCGGCAGCGGCGCCCGCGATCAAGCGCCCCGGCTCACCAGCGGGGTCGAGCGCGGTGCCGAGCACCAGCGCGAGCACGACGCCGAGTGCGGTGATGCGATTGGGGATGATCCGATGCTCGAGGTCGATCAGCGCGGCGGGCACCACGATCAGGATCAGCGTGACGCTGAGCACGATCGGAGCCACGGAGTCGTGAGCGAGCACGGCGCCGGCGCACAGCGCCGCGGTGAGCGCCTCGACAAGTGGGTAGCGCGGCGAGATTGGCTCAGAGCAGCTGCGGCAGTGGCCACGTAGTAACAGCCACGAGAGGATTGGAACGTTGTCGTAGGGCTTGACTGGCGTTCCACACCCGGGACAGCGTGACGCTGGGGAGACCAGAGACTCGTGACGGGGCAGGCGATAGGCGACCACATTGAGAAACGATCCAAAGATCGCCCCCATGATTCCGGCGAAGGTGATGGCCTCCATGGAAACTTGATCGACCGGGGTGGCCCAGCACTTGAGCCCGGACATACGAACGGTTGCGGGCGCGCGTGCTCGTCATACACGCGCGCCCTTCGGAGCGGCGCGCCTACCAAGTTCCGCTCGGGCAACCGCCTTTGTTGTTACCGGCTTTGAGTTCACAAGTGCGAGTCACCGACCCATTGGCATTCTTTTCGATGGCAAACTTGTCGCCGTTGGTCGAGGTTGCGGCGACCGTGTAGCCCTTACCTTCTTCTTCCGGTTCTGCCTTAGTTAGATAGGCGTTGCCTTTACCAGCAGCTGTTTGGAGCGTCGACTCGTATTCGTGCAACACAGTGATCGAGAGCCCTTCATAGCTACCGGAGTGGTCGATCGCGTACGTCTCGGCCGTGGTCTCGGCCGTACGCGCCAGTTCCTTAGCCGACGCGTCGCTCGCCTTGCTCTTCTGGTTCAGAAGAGATGGGATGGCGATCGCGGCCAAAATGCCGATGATCAGGATAACCACCAGAAGCTCGATCAGGGTAAAACCACCCTCATCACTTGAGCGCTGGCGCAGTCGATTCAACATCTGAATCCTCCTAGGATCCGATTACAGGGCGCCAGCCCCCGGCTCGTTACCATCTCGATGGAAACTCGGCTCTATGCAGAACCGTTGGCTTTGACTCGTCACCGTAAAGGCGCCTGCCTGTGCCGTGATACTGGCTGAGCACCTAATCGACACTGGACCAGCTTCTTGCACAACTGCAGCGCCGCTTGCGGACGAATTGGCACCAACCACGACAGGCCACGCACAGCATACAAACGGGGCCACCCGAAGGCGACCCCGCTGTCTACATGCTGTTGTTGTGAGCTACGAGCGCTGGGCTCGAAGCAGGCGTTTACCAGGTGCTGTTTTGGCAACCGCCGCCTTCTGCTCCAGTTTTACCTGCCGGGGTACACGTACGAGTTACTTCTCCGTTTGCTTTTCTCGTAATGGTGAAGGTGTGACCCGGAGTAACCGAGGAAGCAGTAACTGTGTATTCGTTCGATGCCGGCACGGTGACAGCTGACAGATACGCATTACCACTACCAGACGTCGTCTGAATCGTGGGCTCGTATTCGTGCAGAACGGCCACACTCATACCGGTATATTCGCCGTTGTGGTCGGTCGCATACGTCTCCGCAGTCGTCTCAGCGGTGCGAGCCAGCTCCTTCGCCGAAGAATCAGTCGCCTTGCTCTTCTGGCTCAGGAATGACGGAATGGCGATCGCGGCCAAAATGCCGATGATCAGGATAACCACCAGAAGCTCGATCAGGGTAAAACCACCCTCATCACTTGAGCGCTGGCGCAGTCGATTCAACATCTGAATCCTCCTAGGATCCGATTACAGGGCGCCAGCCCCTGGTTCCATCGCCTCAAATGGCGATACGTCCCCTTTGGTCAACCCGAAGATTGGTCCGCGAGAGCCGCCGGCGTTGCTAATACACCTAATTCAGGTGTTTGCCTTGGCACCTTGGTACTGGCTTTGTCAGACCCTTCATCGGCCGCGGCGTAGACAAACTGAATAGCTGCATAAGACCTGGACGGATGACCACCCGGACCTACGAACCGCCAGCCGCGTCGGCTGCCTCCTCGAGCCACTTGGCCTGGGCGTCGACATCGGTCAGGCGGATGCCCTCGCCGCCACACCAGGGACAGAGCACCGTGCTCGGCTCACCGCCGAGCGAGGAGATCAGCTTGCCGGTTCCGCGACAAGGCATACACTCCCGCGGCCCATGGGCCGCCGCAACCGGATCCACCTCGTCGTCGTCTTGCTTGCCAGCCATGGGCGGGCGAGGTTAGCGTTCTGCCGATGAAAAGGTCTGCCGGAGGGCTCACGTGGCTCGCCCTGGCGCTGATCACCGCCGGAGCCGCGGTGCTGCGCTTGATCCACATCGGCCAGGTGCCGCCCGATCCGTTCTACGACGCGGCGGTCAAGAGCATGACGCTCTCCTGGCACAACTTCTTCTTCGGCGCGTTCGAGCCCGGAGGCAGCGTCTCGATCGATAAGCCACCTGTGGACCTGTGGTTGCAGGTGGCGTCCGTCAAGCTCGTCGGCTTCTCCAACACGTCGCTGAAGCTGCCCGAGGCGCTCGCCGGCACCGCCGCGGTGCCGCTGCTGTTCGGAGTCGCGCGGCGCATGTGGAGCACCCCCGCCGGGCTGGCCGCGGCGGTCGCGCAGGCCGTATTGCCGATCGAGGTGATCACTTCGCGCAGCGACACGATGGACGGGGTGATGATGGCGCTGATCGTGCTCGCGCTGTACCTGATCGTGCGCGCGAACGAGAGCGGCTCGAGCGCCTGGCTGCTGGCGGGCGCGGCGGCGCTCGGGATCGCCTTCGACGTGAAGCTGCTCGAGTCGCTGGTCGCGCTGCCAGGCCTCGCGGTGCTCGCCTATCTCGGGTTGCCCGGGCGACGGCGCAGGCGCCTGCTGCAACTGCTGGCCGCCAGTGCGGTGTACGTAGCGGTCGCACTCGCATGGCTGGGAGCGACGCTGTTGGCACCCGCTCACGACCGCCCCTACGCGATCGGCTCGACTAACGGCAGTGCCTGGAACGCCGCGTTCGTGTTCAACGGCACCGACCGGCTGGCGGGCAAGTCGATCGAACCTCAGACGGTCTACCAGCCTGGCCACCACTACCCGCAGGCGACGCAGTCCGAGCGCGACCACATCCCGATCGTCCCGACCTCCCCCACGCGCCTGTTCGCGCGGATCGGGCCGCTCTCCGGCGAGCGATTGGGGCTCGAGCTGCTGCTCGCGCTGCTGCTCGGGGTGCCCGCGCTGCTCATGGGTGCGCTGCGAAGGCCCCCCGGATCGGAGCCTCCATCGTCTGAGACGGTGGTGGCCGACGTAGCCGACGTGTCCGATTACGGGATGCGCCGCGCGACAGCCGCCGGGCTGATCGTGTGGCTGCTCACCGGCATCGCACTGTTCAGCGACATGGCGCGCCTGCACCCTCGCTATGTGGAGGGCCTCGTCCCGGCCGTGACAGCGACACTCGGCATCGGCGCGGCGTGGGCCAGCACCTCCTCCAGACGTGCCCGCCTGCTCACGCTGACCGTCAGCATGGCGGTTTTGGTCGTGTACGCCGATCGCTTGCTGTACGGGCGACCGGGGAGCTGGTGGATAGCGCTAGCCGGGGCGCTCGGCGCGCTCGTGTTCGCGGGGCTGGCTCGCGTGCGGGTGAACCCGTCGGCACGCTCCTCGGCGCTGCTCGCGAGCGGAACGCTCACGCTGACGCTACTCGCGATCGCAGCGGTCCCGGTGAGCGTCGACATTACGGCGATCGAAAACCGCGTGAGCGACGCCGGCTACATCGGTGCTCTGCCGGGCGAAGAGCAGCGACAGTTGAGCACCTACCTGATCGCCCACCAGGGCAGCGCGCATTATGAGCTGGCAGCCGAGTCGGCTACTGGAATCGGATCGCTGATCGTGCAAGACGCCCGCCCCGTGGTGATCCTCACAACCTACGAAGCGCGCGTGTTCACGGGCATCGCGAAGCTGAAGCGCTTGATCGCCGAAGGACAAGTGCGCTACGCCTTCCTGAGCACCTACTGCGGCCGGCACTCCTCGAGCACGAACGCGGCCTGCTCGGCGCCCGCCAAGTGGATACGCGCATACGGCACGGATGTCTCCCGACAGGCCGGCTTGAAGCGCCACAAGGTCCTGTGGCTACTCCCGGGCGCAACCCCATGAGCGATATCGAGGACAGCACACTGGGCCTGCTTGCGTCCAGCGCCAAGACAGCAGGGCGGATCGCGCTAGACACTGAGTTCATGGGCGAGGGGCGCTATCGCACGCTGCTGTGCCTGATCCAGCTGGCGGTTCCGGACGGCGCCAACGCTGAGCGCATCGAGCTCGTCGATCCGCTCGATCAGGATCTGGACGGCGCGCCGCTGGCGAGGATCATCGCCGACCCCGCTGTCCAGATCGTGGTGCACGCGGGGCGCCAGGACGTGGCGCTCATGCGCCGGCGCTTTGCCACGGAAGTGCGAAACGTATTCGATACGCAGATCGCGGCGGGCTTCGTGGGGCTGGGCGCCCAGTGCTCATATGACACGTTGCTCTCGGAGATCCTCGGCCTGCGTCTGGCCAAGAGCGCCAGCTTCACCCGCTGGGACGCGCGGCCGCTCTCCTCCGAGCAGCTCGAGTATGCGCGCGAGGACGTCATCCACCTGCTCGAGCTGGCAGCAGAGCTCGAGTGTCGCCTGAGAGCACTCGGCCGCCTGGAGTGGGCGCGCGAGGAGTGCCGCTTCCTGGAGTGCTCGAGCGACGAGCGCGATATGAACACGGTGTTCGCGCGACTGCCGCGGATCCGTGGCTTGAGTGCCACATCACAGACGATCGCACGCGAGCTGGTGCAGTGGCGCGAGCGCACCGCCTCCAAGGCGGACCGGCCGGTACAGAGCGTCCTCAGCGACGCCGCGCTGGTCGAGCTTGCCAAGCGTAAGCCTTCTTCGAGCAACCAGCTCGAGCAGATCCGCGGGGTCGGCGCGGCCAGTCTGCACCGCCGGGCACACGAGCTGCTCGACGCTGTGCGCCGCGGGAGCGAGCGCCCGCTCGAACCGCTGTCCCAGGAGACGCGCCCGCCAGCGCCAGATCCCGACGACGGACCCTTGATAGCCGTCGCGGAGGCGCTCGTTCGAACGCGTGCCCGCGAGGCTGGTCTCGCTTACGAGCTGCTCGCCGCGCGAGCTGATCTGCAGGCGATCGTCGCCGCGTGGCGCGTAAGTGGCGAGGAGGCCGACGTCCGCACGCTACGCGGCTGGCGACATGAGCTGGTGGGAAGTGAGTTGCTCGAACTGCTCGACGGCGGTGTCTCACTGTCTGTCAGTGACGGCAAACTGCGCATGCTCCACTGACACGACGGCGACAACGAGAGGAGGAGGAGGAAGAAGAAGAAGAGGAGGCTATTCGATGTGGTTGTAGACTTCGAACAACGGCAGGTACATCGAGATCACGATGAACCCGACGATCGACCCGATCAGGATGATCATGATCGGCTCCAGGATCGAGGTGAGCGCCTTCACCGACGCTTCGACCCTGTCCTCGTAGAACTCCGCGACCTTGTCCAGCATCGCGTCCAAGGCGCCGGTTTCCTCGCCGACGCCGACCATGTGCGTCACCATCATCGGAAAGATCGGCGCCTGAGCCAAGGGGGCGGCGATCGTGCCGCCACGCTTGACAGAGGCGATCACACCCTCCATCGCCTCCTCGACCGCGACATTGCCGCCCGTCCGGCCGGTGATGTCCAGGGCCAGCAGCAGCGGCACCCCGGCGCTCGTCAGCGAAGCCAGGGTGCGCGACCAGCGCGCGACGGCCACCTCCTGCACGATCGTGCCGATCTTCATCGGGATACGCAGGCGGAAGTGATCCCACTGCTTGCGCCCCCACGTGGTTTTCTTCCACTTGATGAAGGCCACGACCACCACGGCGGTCACGCCAAACAGCGCCCACCAGTAGCCGGTCACGACCTTCGACGCGAACACCGAGACCTTGGTGATCGACGGCAGTTCTCCCCCGAACTGCTGAAAGACCCCGACGAACACGGGGACCAGGAAGGCGCACAGGGCGAGCATGATCCCTACGGCGAAGACGATCACCATGATCGGGTAGACCATCGCCGCACGGATCTGGCGCCGCAGCGAGGCGTCCTTCTCCAGCTGGTCGGCGACGCGCAGCAGCGCGCCCTCGAGCACACCACCCGCCTCCCCGGCTTGTGTCATCGCCACGAACAGCGTGCTGAACACCTTCGGGTGGCGCGACATAGCGTCGCTCAGCGACAGCCCCGCCTCGACATCCTTGCGGACCGCGACGATCGTTTCTTTCAGAAATTTGCTCTCGGTCTGCTCCTCCAGCACATACAGCGCGCGCAGGATGCTCATGCCCGAGGAGATCATCGTGGCGAGCTGGCGTGAGAACACCGCCAGCTCGGAGGCTTTCACGGACTTCATGAAGCTGAGCTCGATCTCGCGCGAGGCGTGCTTGTCGGCGATGTCGAGCACGATCAGCCCGCGCGACTTCAGCTGGTCGGAGACCGCCTGCTTGGAGTCAGCGTCGACCTCCCCTTTGGCCTTGACGCCGGCGAGGTCGATTGCCTTGAAGACATAGGTGCTCATCCGTCAGATCTCCTTATGCCGCCGCCAGCGACCCGGCCCCGAGCAGACGCCCGAGCTCATCGGGCGTGGCCGAGCGAGCTTCGGCGAGCTTCTGGGTGATCTTGCCTTCGCGCACAAGCGTGGCCAGCGAAGCGTCCATCGTCTGCATGCCCTGCGCAGAGCTGGTCTGCAGGACCGAGTAGATCTGATGGGTCTTACCCTCACGAATCAGATTGCGGATCGCCGGGTTGGGCACCAGCACCTCGGTGGCGACTACGCGGCCCGCGCCGTCAGCCGTCGGCAGCAGCTGCTGAGTCATGATCCCCTGCAGCGCGACTGACAGCTGCACGCGCACCTGTCCCTGCTGGTGTGACGGGAAAACGTCGATCACGCGGTCGATCGTCTGGGCAGTGTCCTGGGTGTGCAGCGTTGCGAACACCAGGTGACCAGTCTCGGCCGCGGTCAGCGCGGTTGAGATCGTCTCCAGGTCGCGCATCTCCCCGACCAGGATCACGTCGGGATCCTGGCGCAGGGCGGCCTTCAGCGCATCGGAGAAGCTCTGCGCGTCTGAGCCCAGCTCGCGCTGGTTGACGAGGCACTTCTTGTGCGCGTGCAGGAACTCGATCGGGTCCTCGATCGTCATGATGTGCTCCTCGCGAGTGCGATTGATCTCATCGATCATCGCCGCCAGCGAGGTCGACTTACCTGACCCGGTCGGGCCGGTCACCAGCACGAAACCGCGCGGGCGGCGCGTGAAGTCGTGCACAGTCGCGGGCAAGCCGAGCTCGTCGATCGAGGTCAGGCCGAAGGGGATCAAGCGGAAGGCCGCGCCGATCGCTCCGCGCTGGTAGTAGGCGTTGACACGGAAGCGCGCGTGGCCGGGAATCGAGTAGGCGAAGTCCAGCTGCCAGTTGGTCTCCAGGCGCTGGCGCTGATCGCCGGTGAGGATCGAATAGATGATCTCGCGGGTGTCGGTGCCAGACAGGACCGGATAATCCTCCAGCGAAGTCAACCGCCCACGGATACGCACAGTGGGATGCGCGCCGGCGCTGAGGTGAAGGTCGGAGGCCCGGCGCGAGACGACCTCCATCAAAATGTCTGCGAAGTCGATGTCCATGCTCGCCCATCGACAAATCGGCGCAAGGCCATTAGCGCGTGCAACTCGGCGTCGCGGGGACTGGACGAAGGTACGAGCTCTAGCTGCTGCCGATCACGCGGGCGATCTCGGCGATTGAGGTGCGACCCTGTTTGACCTTCTCCAGGCCGTCGTCGCGTAGACGTCGCATCCCCTGGCGCACCGCTACCTCACGCATCTCCTCCGCTGGACGGCGCTCCAGCGCCAGCGAGCGAACCTCGGAGGAGACGCTCATCACCTCATACAGCCCCAAACGCCCGCGGTAGCCACTGCCGCCGCAGCGCCGGCAGCCAACCGGCTCATACGCCTCGAGGTCTACCAGCGCCTTATAGCCGTTCTCGCGCAGCACCTCCGCCGAGACGATCGTGCGCCGCTTGCAGTTCGGGCAGAGCATCCTCGCAAGCCGTTGAGCGACTACGCAATCGAGCGCCGAGGCGACCAGGAACGGCTCGATCCCCATCTCGATCAAGCGCGTGATCGCAGAAGGCGCGTCGTTGGTGTGCAGGGTTGAGAGCACCAGGTGGCCGGTGAGCGCCGACTCCACAGCGATCCGCGCGGTCTCGCCGTCGCGTATCTCCCCCACCATGATCACATCGGGGTCGGCGCGCACCATCGAGCGCAGCCCGGCAGCGAACGTCAGACCGAACTTAGCGGCGACCTGCAGCTGCGTGAGGCCCTCCATTTCATACTCCACAGGATCCTCGACCGTGATGATGTTCTTCTCCGGGGTGTTCAGCATCTGTAGCGCCGCGTACAAGGTCGTCGACTTGCCCGAGCCCGTCGGACCCGTCACCAGCACCGCACCGTGGGTCTCGTGGCATGCGCGCTCAAAGCGGTTGCGGTCGGAGTCGGACATGCCGAGCTTGTCGAGTCTTGTCACGACCGACTCCTTGTCGAGCACGCGCATCACGACCGCCTCCCCGTGAACGCTCGGCAGCGTCACCACGCGCAGGTCGATGTGACGCCCGTCGACCGTCAACCCGACACGGCCGTCCTGCGGTAGGCGCTTCTCGGCGATATTCATCTCCGCCATGATCTTCACACGCGAAACCGCACCCCCCGCCATCCGCCGTGGGACGGTGGTGACGTCGTGCAGGACCCCATCCACCCGGAAGCGCACGCGCAGCTCGCGTCCGTCTGGCGCCAGATGCACGTCTGAGGCGCCCTGCTCGACGGCCTGCGCCACGATCTGGTTGACCAGCTTGACGACCGGCGCGTCGTCGGCGGTCTCGCGCAGATCTACGACCTCGCCACCACCGTCTTCCAGATCCTCGACATGGGCGTCCTGCTCGGAAACCACGTCCTCGAGCCGATCGAGGCGCGAGATCAGGTTGGCGATGTCCTCTGGAGGAGCGACCGCGACACGCACCTCGTAGCCCGTCATGATCGCGATGTCATCCACAGCGAGCACATTCGACGGATCCGCCATCGCCACCAGCAGCGTGTGCTTGTCGGCGAACGCCACCGGTACCGCTTGATAGCGCTTGGCGGCAGGTGTGCTCACCAGATTGGCTGCGCTCATGTCCACGGAGAAGACACCAAGATCCAGGTGATCGAGCCCGTAGCGCTCCGCGAGAGCACGCGTCAGCCCGTCCTGGGTCAGGGCACCGCTGTCAAGCAGCACGCGCTCGGGCATCGTGCCCGTCCCACGCGAAGTCTCGATCGCCTCTTCCACCTGCCGGCGGGAGACGAGCCCCAAATCAACGATCACATCTGTGAGAAAGCGTGACGAGGATCCCCGACGAGAGGGACCGGTGACGCCGGCCCGCTCCCCGCTGTCCCGCTCCCCGCCCTCCCGGACGCCGATCTCCAAGTCAGAGTCGACCTCCTCGATGTGATCGATCTCCTCGGTTTGATCGACCCTGTCGGCTATGTCGAGCTCAACGGTCCGATCGATCTGCACGGCATGTTCGGCCGCGAGAACCTGATCGGCGTCGATGCCGAAGATCTCGTGCAGGTTTGGGCCAGTCTCTTGGGGAACCTCGCTCATCCCCTCTGCCCTATTTCCGTTTTGGAGTTAGGCGAAGCTGTTTCAGACGGCGCCCAGAGAATCGCGGACCGCTTGGCGCATGACCTCCAGCGGCGCCGTTCGGCCGGTCCACAGCTCGAAGCTGAGCGCGCCCTGCGCGAGCAGGATCTCCAGTCCGTCGAGCGTGCGCGCTCCGTGCTCTCGCGCGGCGGCGAGCAGCAGGGTGGGACTCGAGCGATAGACCATGTCGATGACATACGGGTACTTACCGACCTGATCGAACGTCAGCCCGAGTTGGTTGAGCCCCTCGGGCTCACTGGCCGACCGTTCTAGCCCGACCGAGGTGCAGTTGACGAGCAGGTCAGCGTGATCCGGTTGACTCACCGACCGCACGCCGAGCTCTCGCGCGAGCCGCTGCGCCCGAGCGGGGGTGCGGTTCCATACCGACACCTCGCTTGCGCCCGCCTCGCGCAGCGCCCACACCGCCGCGCGCGCGCTGCCCCCCGCACCCAGCACGAGTGCACTAATTCCCCGCGGGGATTCGCCCAACGCCGCGATCAGACCCGGAGCATCGGTGTTCTCCGCAGAGATCGTTCCATCCGGGGCAAAGATGAGCGTATTCGCGGCCCCGATTGCCTTGGCTGCCTCGCTCGCCCCCTCAGCCAGCACGAGCGCGGCCTGCTTGTGAGGAATCGTCACGTTGGCGCCGACAAAGCCCAGCTGGCCCATGGCACGTACGGTCTCGGTAAGTAGATCCTCGGGAACCGGTAGCGCCTGATAGCGCCAGTCCTCCATGCCCAGAGCCCGCAACGCGGCGTTGTGCATCGCGGGCGAGCGGCTGTGCGCCACCGGCCAGCCTAGAACCCCGAGACGGTGCATCACCGCTCCATCATTTCCGCTTGCAGACCGGCGGTTTGCCGCCGTTCTTCTTGACTGCCGCGTCATAGGCGGCGGCATCTAGCTCGAACTGAGCGTAGGAGGTGGAGAAGACCTGCTCCCCGCAGCCGTCGGCGCCAGCCACGTAGTACAGATACGGCACGTGCGCCGGATGGGCCGCGGCTTGGATCGAGGCCGCCCCCGGATTGGAGATCGGCGTCGGCGGCAGGCCCCGATGGGTGCGCGTGTTGTAGGGCGAGTCGATCCGTAGCTGCGCTTCGGTCAGTTCGTGGGTATAGGTGGGGATCCTCTCCGCCAGCTCCACCGCGTAGTAGATCGTCGCGTCGATCCCGAGCGGCATGCCCAAGCGCAGGCGGTTATAGATGACAGCCGCGATCTTTGGCCTATCACCGGGCAGCTGCGCCTCGCGCTCCACCATCGATGCAACCGTGAGCAGCTGGTATGGCGTGAGGTGGAGCTCGTGCGCACGACGCACCTCCTCTGGACCGAAGCGTTCCTGGAAGGCCGTCAGCTGCTCGGCCACCAGCCGGCTCACGGAAGCGCCTGCCTCCATGTCGTAGGTCGCCGGGAACAGAAAGCCTTCAAGGTTTGGCGTGTTCCTGGGTGCCCCGTAGGTGACCGGGTTCAGCAGCGAGGAATGCTCAGAAGCCGCCATGTAGCTGCCCGTGAGACCGTCTGCCGCCGCTAGTTCCGCAATCTGCAGGCGGTTCTCCCCCTCAGGAATAACGACCTTCACGGGGATAGCCGCGGGCGGCGGCTTGCTCAGCGCCGTAATCGCTGCCGCGTAGCTCTCGTTGTGTCGCAGCAAGAAGCGACCCGAATGCAACGCGCCCCGCTTGCCCTCCACGAGCGCGCGCAGGTCGAAGAAGAACCCAGAGGACACCACGCCGTCGCGGGCGAGAATCGAGCCAACCTTGCTCGCACTCGAGTTCTTCGGAATCACCACGATCACCCGCCCATGTCCCCCACCGGTGAACGGCTGGAACAGCGCCAGCAGAAACCACACGACGGCGACCGCCGCGGCCAGGGCAAGCAGGGCTCCCATACGTGCACGCGTCAGTCGGCGACTCCCATTCTCACCAGCGCTTGGGATGGCGGAGGCACGACCGGCGAGAGACCCGCCGGAGCGCAAGCGATCGCGGCGTTGCTCGAGCAGCGCGTCTCGACGCGCGGGCCGCACAGGCTGGCTCGGTGGTGGGATCGGCGGAGGATCCTCCACGGGAGCTGCGGCGGCCGAGATTTCTGCGGGCATTACGAGCTCTTTCGCGAGCGTCGGCTCGCGTCGATCCTCCACAGACTCCTCGAGCACCGGCGCCGGCTCCTGGCTCACCCGAAGCGGCGCATGGCTCACCGGGGAATCCTCAGGCGTATCTCGCACCGGCTCGACCGGCGCCACTACGTCGGGAGCGTCCTGCGACGGCGTGGCTGCAAGTCCCGCGCGGCGGCGAGCGCGCTCTTCGCGGTCACGCTCGCGTTCCTCCTCGGTACGTTCGCGGGGGGACTGTGATCGGTTGCCGCGGGCCAAGTCAGGGACCTTAACGCGATTTAGAGAGACCGGGCCGCCAACCAGCTCTCGAGCAGGTGTGCGGCGGCGCGCGAGTCCTCGTCCGCCTTTGATCGCGCATCGTCACGCTGGGCCATGCGCGTGGTGAAACGCTCGTCGTGCATCTCCACCGGCACTCCCTCCCCCAGCCGCAGCGACAGCGCCTGCGCGAACGCGCGTGTCTCGCGCGTCTGCTCGCTGTCCTCCCCACTCAGCGACAGCGGCAGACCAACCAAGACGCACTCGACCTCGCGCTCGCGCACCAACTGTTCGATCCTCGCCAGCCCGCGACGGGTGCCCGGTCGCGGCACGATCTGGATCGGGGTGACGATCGTCCCCGTCGGGTCGCTCAACGCGCAGCCGCAGCGGGCGCTGCCGTAGTCCAGCGCCAGTACCCGCATCAGCCGGCGAGCGCGGCCGCGATCTGCTCGCGCGCGGTCGCGAGGGCCTCCTCCAGCTTCCCCGCGTCGCGCCCTCCCGCCTGGGCCAGCGTGTCACGCCCGCCGCCGCCACCACCGACGACCGCAGCCGCGGCCTTGACCACCGCCCCAGCCTTCACTCCCCGCTCCACCAGCTCCGGCGCGACGCTTACGACCAGGGCGACCCTCTCTCCCATCGCGCTGGCGAGCACGATCACGGCTCCGTCGAGCTGTCCCTTTAGATGATCTACCAGCTCCAACAGCGCCTTCGCATCCAACCCCTCCACCGACGCCGTCAGCACCGGCGCGCCCGCCAGCTCCTCCGCGCCCGCCAACAACGCCGCCAGGTCGACCTTCGCACCCGCGCTCGCGCCGCCTCCCTGCTTCAGCGCCTGCTCCAGCTCTTTGCGCGAGCGCTCGCGCGCGTGCACAGTCTCGAGCGCCTGATCGGCTGTCGTGCGCAGCGCCTGTGCGATCTCGCCCAGCACGCGATCGTGCCCGCGCAGCAGCTCGACCGCCGCGGGCCCCGTGACCGCCTCGATCCGTCTCACGTTCGCCGCGCTCGAGGTCTCGCTGAGAATACGAAACGGGCCGATCTCAGCCGTGGAGCGCACGTGCGTGCCGCCGCACAGCTCGCGCGAGTATGGATTTTCCCCCCGCCTCCCCCCTCGCCGACCTGCACCATCCGCACCACCTCGCCGTACTTCTCGCCAAACAGTGCCATCGCACCCAACCGCTTGGCCTCGTTCAACGTCGTCGTGATCGCACGCACCGGGTCGTTGCGTCCGATCCACGCGTTCACCTGATCCTCCACGTCGCGCAGCTCCGACTCGGTGAGCCCCTGGCCATGGCTGAAATCGAAGCGCAGCTTGTCCGGCCCAACGTAAGAGCCCGCTTGACGCACATGCCCGCCCAATCGCGCGCGTAATGCGGCCTGCAACAGGTGCGTGGCGGTGTGGTTTGCCTCGGTGGCGTGCCTGGCCTCGCGGTCCACCCTCGCCAGCACGCGCTCGTCCTGCTTCAGCTCGCCGCTTTCGAGCACCACAGCCAGCACCTGATCTTCACCCAGACGGAATACGTCCTCCACACGTGCGCGGCAGTCTCCGTCCTCGCATTCGATCGTGCCCTGATCCGCCACCTGCCCGCCGCCGGCCGCATAGAACGGGGACTCAGCGAGCTTCACGAGATATCGAGCGCCCGTCCCAGCCGGGGCCTGCTCGGGCGCTCCGGTGGCTGGTCGGCCGTCGGAGCCGTTTGTTGACTCAGCACCGCGCAGATCGGCGACCGTGGTCTGCTGCTGCGCCGTCTCATAACCCGTGAACCTGCTCATCCCGGCTGTCTGCTCGACGAACGCCTGGGCGCGCGAACGCGGACTATCGCCTTGCGCGTCCCCGCCGGCAGCCGCGCGGGCACGGGCGCGCTGGGCGTCCATCAACTCCTCAAACGCGCGCTCGTCGACCGTCAAGCCCTCCTCGGCCAACAGCTCCTTTGTCAGGTCGAACGGGAACCCAAACGTATCGTGCAGCTGAAAGGCGTCCTTGGCCTCGATCAGCTCGCGACCAGCCTGTCTGGCCCGCGCGATCTGCGCGTTCAGGTTGCCCAGCCCCTGCTCCAGAGTGCGCCCGAAGGCCTCCTCCTCGCCGGCCAGCCACGTGTCGATCGCATCCGCCCGCTCGCACAGCTCGGGGTATGCGCCACCCATCACCTCCCTCACGCGCTCGCCGTAGCGCCTGAGGAAGCCAGGCCCCAGCTCGAGCGCTCGGCCCTGCAGGATCGCGCGGCGCATCACGCGGCGAAGCACGTATCCACGATCCTCGTTCGAGGGCACCACACCGTCGGCTACGAGAAACGTCATCGCGCGGCTGTGGTCAGCCAGGATCCGCAGCGCGCGATCGGTGCCCCCTTCCTCGCCATAGCGCCTGCCCGACAGCTCCTCGCCCAGATCGATCAGGGGCTGGAACTGGTCGGTTTCGAACACCGATTCCTTGCCCTGCAGGATCGCCGCCATGCGGTTGAGTCCCAGGCCCGTGTCGATGTTGTTTGCGGGCAAATTGGTCAGGGTTGATCCTCCGAGATCGCCGGTCGATCCCGCGAGAGCACCCTTTGTCAGGTCGTACTGGGTGAACACCAGGTTCCAGTACTCCAGGAAACGCTCGTTATCGCCTCCTGGCAGGTCATCGGCCCGGGTGGGTGGGCCCAAATCCGGCCAGCGGTCGAGATACAGCTCCGAGCTCGGCCCGCACGGCCCAGTGGGGCCGGCCTGCCAGAAGTTCTCCTCACGCGGGCACTGCACGATCCGCTCACGCGGGACTCCAACCTCCCTCCAGAAGGCGATCGCCTCCTCGTCGGCTCCCAGCCCCAGCGCCTCGTCGCCGGCGAACACAGTCACCCAGATGTCCCGCTCGGCCAACCCGAAGACCTCTCGCGAGAGCTCCCACGCGAACTCGATCGCCTCGCGCTTGAAGTAGTCGCCGAACGAGAAGTTCCCGAGCATCTCAAAGAACGTCAGGTGTCGAGTCGTGTTGCCGACGTTGTCGATGTCGACCGTGCGGAAGCACTTCTGGCAGCTCGTCAGTCGCGCCGCGGGGGGGTCTTCCTGACCCAGGAAATAAGGCTTCAGCGGGTGCATCCCCGCGACCGTCAGCAGCGCCGAGGGATCGTGTGCCGAGGGCACGAGCGATGCCGACGGGATACGCGTATGCCCGCGCTGCTCAAAGAAGCTCAGGTATCGCTCGCGGATCTCATCTGAGGTCATGGATGGATGATCTTAGGGCCCATCGGCTCGATGTTTCCAGCCGACGGGGCCAACAAGGCGGGTGCCGAGGGAGGAGATCGTCCAGCAGGCCGTCCGTCTGCTCAGGCGACGGTGCCGTAGCCGACGATTGACTCGCCCGCATACAAACACGCGAACTGGCCCGGCGCCGTGCGCTCCGCCGGCTCCTGGAGCTCCACGCTCACGTTCGGGTGGTGTCCAGCGCTCGCCTCGCCGCCCAGCCGGCACGACAGTCGTCGTCCACGCGAGCGCACCTTCACGCCATCCACGCAATCGCCGTCGCGGTGGAGTGTCACTTCCCGCACCTGCACACCACCGCTCATCAGCTCCGCGCGCGGACCGACCGTGACCGTGTTCGTGCGCGTGTCGGTCTCGAGCACGTACAGCGGGTCCCTTCCACCGATGCCGAGACCGTGCCGTTGCCCGACGGTAAACAGGTGTGCGCCGCCATGGGCGCCGAGCAGCTCTCCCGCACCGTCGAGGATTTTGCCCGGACGTTCACGGAGACCGCCATGACGCTGCAGAAAGGCTCCCTGACGCGTCCCCGCGAGAAAGCACAAATCCTGTGAGTCACGCCGGCGCGCGACGGCCAGCCCAGCCGCCTCGGCAAGCTCGCGAACTTGCGGCTTGCGCATAGCGCCCAAGGGGAAGCGCAGCCGGGCAAGCGACTCGGGGGCGAGTGCGGCCAAAACGTAGCTTTGATCCTTGCCCGGGTCTTCGGCCACCCGCAGTAATGGGGCAGACGATCCGCAGGCCGGCGGGCATTCCGTTATGCGCGCGTAGTGACCAGTCGCGAGCGTCTTCGCTCCAAGACTTCCCGCCAGCTCGAGCATCGCGTCGAGACGCACGTTCCCGTTGCAACGCACACATGGGTTCGGCGTCTCTCCGGCCGCATGATCCGATAGCCATGGATCCACCACTCCGGCGCGAAACTCCGCACGCAGGTCGACCGACAGGTGCGCCATCCCCAGATCATGTGCGACTTCTCGGGCTCCGCGTACCGCCTGCGCCGAGCAGCAGCTGGCCTCACCGTCGTTCTCCGGATCCGACCACAACTCGAGCGTGACGCCGACGGCCTGCTCTCCTTCACGGGTTACGAGCAGCGCCGCCACCGCACTATCCACACCGCCGCTCATCGCCACCAGTGTGCGATCAGCCGCCGGAGCCAGGGCCACGCCTGCGCGTGCCGCGCCGCCGAGCGCCCGGTGTAGCGCATCGGCCGCCAGCTCGGCCGCGTGGCGCTTGGCGACACTCAGCCCGCCCAGCTCGCCCGCGATCTCCTCCACGCCGATTCTCGCTGCCTGGAGCAAGGGGATGCCGCGCGTCAGAGCCACAACCGCGCTGCCGGCCGCGATGCTCGCACCGCAGCCACTAGCCTCAAAACCCACGTCAGCGATACGTCCGTCGGGGTGTTCGCGCTCGAGTGCGATCGACACCCGAATCAGATCGCCGCAGGCGGCGCCGCCCGCCGCGCCGGTGAAAGCATCCTCAGGGGTATGCCCACGGCAGAGCGGACGTTCGAGATGATTTGCCAGGCTCTCGGTACTGCTCACCCGGTCGAGTGTACGGCTATGCCTTGCGTGCTTCTTCGATCGTCTGCTCGATCGAGAACGCATCGGTGAAGCCCGTCAGCGTCGTCGTCAGCCCTTTCCCATTCACGAACAGGATCGTCGGTGTCTGGTAGACCTGGATCGCTTGTGTAATCGAACCGAACGCGCCCACCTGGTTTGATTCGGCGGTGTGCACGGCGAGCTTCCCGCCGAGCTGCTTGCCGACCGCCCGCAATTCCTTGCGCACCGCTACGTCGTCGGCGCCCTTCGGATTCCAGAACAGCACCGCCACGACCTTTCCCTGTTTCAGCTCGCTTTCCACAGCGGCCTGCTGGGCAGGAATACCTTTAGTGACCGTGCGCGGCTTGATTGCGACGTGCGCAGCGCTTTTCGAAGTCTTAGCGGCGGTACCTGCTGGAGCAGCGGCCTGCTTGGTGGCAGTCGCCGGAGCGCCGGCCGGCTGCGAGCCGGTGCTCGCTGTGCTCGCCCCCGTGCCTTCGGCGCTTTGACCGGGCGCCTGCGCTGAGGCGTGTTCGAATCCTTGTGCGTCCCGCTGTGAGGTCGCGACCGCGCCGTGGGCTTTGTTGATCGCACGCGTCAGCCCAGCCACACCAGGAGTCGCGCCATGGTAGACCGGAGTCGGCGCCGCGGCGGCCTTTGCCTCTGACGCGGCGGTGGACGCCGGCGTGCTTGCGGGCGTACTTGCCGGTGTGCTGACGGGTGTGCTGGCCACAGGCGTCGAGCTCGAGCTGTGTCCGCGCAGCGCGACGAACCATACGAGCACTAAGAACGCCAGGACCGCAAGAGCGATCTGATAGGGACGGGAAAGCTGTGCCATCGCCCCTTCCTTCGGCAATAATCGCCGAAGAGTTGAACCGCGCAAAACCCGTTGGACTCTTCTTTGCGTTTTCCAACGGGTCTCCGGAGGGCTCTCAGAGCGCGCGCGGAGGACTCTCAAAGTGTGCGCGGATGGCTCTCAGAGCGTCCGCAGGCCGCGCAATACGGCATGTACAACGGTGTCCGTGGCGAGCCGTTCCTGCCCGCCGCCCTGCATGTCCTTCAGCACGGTCTCGTCCTTTCCAACGATCGCCACATAGCGCGCGCCGAGTGCATTCGCGTACCCCAGCTGGCCCTTCAGCGAGCGTCCGGCAAGCTCCATCTGAGCCATCAGCCCAGCCGAGCGTGCCTCGCTCAGGATCTCGAAAGCGGCCCGTCTAACAACCACGCCGCGTTCTGAACCCACCACGCCGTGCTCCTCTGGAGATTCCTCACCAAGCGCCACGAAGAGCTCTGGCGGACTTCCCGCGACCGGTGGGGCATCTCCGGCAAGCAAGATCCGCTCCACCCCGGCGGCCCAGCCAATGCCGGGGGTGGGCGCGCCAGAGGTTGGCGATGCGGGCGACGCGAGCGCAGTAGGCAGCGCAGGCGCAGTGGGCGAGCTCTTGATCAACTCCACGAGACCGTCGTAGCGTCCTCCACCACCCACTCCGCTCTGGGCGCCGAGCGCATCGGATGTGAACTCGAACACCGTGCGCGTGTAGTAGTCCAAGCCGCGCACCAGCGTCGGGTCGAGCACATATGGGACGCGCGCTACGTCCAGCAGGTCACGCACCTGCGCGAAGTGCTCGGTGTCCTCCCGGCTGAGGTGATCCAGCAGGCGCGGCGCGCTCTGCATGATGCGCTTCGTACCCGCGTGGTCGGAGTCGAACGCCCGCAGCGGGTTGAGCTCGATCCGGCCCCTGACCTTCTCTGACAGGCCCGCTTCGTGCTCGCGCAAGTGCGCTTGCAGCCGCTCGCGGTACTCGCCCCTGCTCTCCTTGCTGCCCAGGCTCGACAGTCGCAGCCTGACATTGCGTACGTTCATCTCAGCAAGCAGCGCGGCCAACAACGCGATCGACTCGGCGTCCACCGCCGGATCATCCGAACCGAGTGCCTCCGCACCCACCTGCCAGAACTGCCGGTAGCGCCCCGCCTGCGCGCGCTCGTGGCGAAAGAAGCTCGACAGGTACCACAGCTTCACCGGCTGCTTGCGCTTGTGCATGCCGTGCTCCACGTAAGCCCTGCATACCGGCGCTGTTCCCTCCGGGCGCAGCGTCAGTGAACGCCCCCCGCCGTCGTGGAGCGAGAACATCTCCTTCTGCACGATGTCCGTCGAGGCGCCCACCCCGCGTGCGAACAGCTCGGTCGCCTCCAACACCGGTGTCTCGATCCGCTCATATCCCGCGCCCTCGAGGATCGCCCGCGCGTGTGTCTCGAGCGCCGCGCGCACCCCGGCCTGCTCGCCGAGCACGTCAGACATGCCCCGTGGCGCTTTGATCTTCTCGGCGCGGCTCAAGTTCCGGCGTCCGGCGCGGCGCGCGCCACCAGATCGGGCTCAGCGTCCGCTGTCGACTTGCTCACGGCGACACGCAGCTCCTGCAGAAATGGGTTCGTGTCGCGCTCGCGTCCCAGCGTCGTCGTGCCCATATGCCCCGGATAGACCGCTGTCTGGGCCGGAAATGCCCGCAAGAGACCGCCGATCGAGCGCTCCAGCACATTCCAGTCGCCGCCCGGCAGGTCGGTGCGACCGACCGAGCCCTGGAACAGCACGTCGCCGGAGAGCAGCACCCGTTCGATCCCCTCTCCGACATCCTCTCGCCCGTTTTGGTCACCTGTTCCCGCCTCGCCGTCGGATGCTGACGCGGCAATCGCATAGGTGACATGTCCTGGGCTATGCCCAGGCGTGAAGACCACGTCGATGTCCAGGCCCGCCAGCTTCAGCCGCTCGCCGCCCTTGACCGTGTGGTCGGCCTCATAGCTCTCGAACGGCCCGAACCCCGGCGGCACCCAGCTGTTGATGTCAGCCAGCACGCCCCGCTCGATCTCCGGGCAGTACACCTCAGCGCCCGTCGCACGCGCCACCTCGGCGACCGCGCCAATGTGGTCGAAGTGGCAATGCGTAATCAAGATCGCCTCGATCTCCACTCCCAGCGCTCGCACCCCCTCCAACAACCGCTCGGCCTCCTCCCCCGGGTCGACCATCAGCGCTCGTTTCGCGTCACTACCGACCGATTGGGAATCGGCTAGCACGATGTAAGCGTTCTCCTGAACCGGCCCGACGGTGAACATCCGGATGTCCAGCCCGTTCATCGGAGCGCCACCCCGCGCGCGGAGCTCATCATGTCGAGGCCTTTCCAGCACCACCTGCTGCTTTGCGCCGCTGGCGCCGCTTGAACATCCAGGTGTCCGTGTAGTAGCTGATCGGCACATACGCCAGCAGCACGATCGGGAACAGCGCGATCGCCTCCCCTGGCTTTTTCAACAGGAACAGACTCACCAGCAGCATCAGTACCGCAGCGATCATCGACCGGTAGAACGCGCCCAGCCACGTCGGCGGACGATCCTGCCTTGCCAGCCTCTGCTCCTTTTTCCCGGTCGCGCTCATACCCTTGCCGGTCTTCTCCGCGGTCGTCGGTTTGCGTCCGGTGCGACCGCGCGACTCGACCACACCGGCGGCGTTCCCACGGTGCTTGGTCTGTCGCTTGCGCTTCGTCTGAGCCACAGCTAGCAGGTTAGTGCGTTCTCGATCACGTGGCACGCGGGATCGAAGCCCGGCAAGGGCACGTCCTCGGGGAAATCCTTTAGCGACGCACGCGGCGCTAGCCCGACCAACTCACCGCTAGCTACCTCGGCGTGCCGGCGCACCGCCTGCACCACCCTCGCCAGGGGCAGCTCAGATGGGCGCTCGACGTTCATCGAGACCTGCCCCACCGCGCCGCCCAACTGCACCCCGATTGCGCGCAATCCCGGTAAACCCTCCTCTCCACCCTCTCGAATCAGGGCCGCGATCCTACGTGCGTCCCTCACGGTCGCTCCGGGCGCCAGCGCCAGGTTGAACGCCACCAGCGGTGGACGAGCCGCCACCAGCGTCACGCCCGCGCTCGCATGCGGACGGGGCGGACCGAAGTCCGGGCGCAGCTCGCCCGCGGAGATGCGCCCCGCGAGTCCAGCGACCCCGCCGCGGCGCAGCTCCGCGCGGGTGCGTCCATCGCCAAGCTCGCCATAGAGGAAAACCGGCACCGCAAGCTCATAGCCGATGCGATCGGCCAGCACCAGCGCCTCCGCGCATGCAGCCCCGCGGGCCCCCTCGTCCAGGTAGACCACCGGCACGACATCGATCGCCCCCACATGCGGATGCTGGCCGATCTCCGACTGGTCACGTTCATTGCCGATGTCGATCCCTTCCACCGCCGTCCGCGCCCCCCGCAGCAACGCATCGCCGAGCGCACCAGGAGGACCAGCCAGCGTGAACACAGCGCGGTGATGGTCTGGATCGGAGTGCGTGTCGAGTAAGCGCACACCACATTCGATCGCAGCTTTCTCCGCAAAGGCCGCCCCGATCGCCTCGATCGCCGCCCGATCACGGCCCTCCGAGACGTTCGGCACGGCGAGCAGGGTCGGTGAAGGCGTTGCTCTCGCGAGCGGCGTTGACGAAGTCGTTGCGCTCGGCACTTACGCCCCGGCGGGCGGTTGCTCACCCTCGTGGTAGTCGACCGTGTCGGAGACGCGAAACATCGTGCGCAGCCCGCCGCCGTCTGGCAGTCGCTCAAAGGCGCCGACCTTACCCGAGTCGGGATAGACCACGATGTCGGGGTCGCCGCTCGGGCTGAACGACAGGAAGCGCACCGTCTCTGCAGTGCGGTTGACGAGCTGATGAGCGCCCTGCTCACCGCGCAGGAAGGCGACGACCTCGCCCTCCCGCAGCTCGCGCCAGCCTTGCGGCGTACGCAGGCTCGGGCGACCCTCCAACACGAGAATGAGCTCCTCCTCACCGAGATGGTGGTGATACGGATAGGCGGCTTCGCCGGCCGGAACTTCCCACAGGCTGAGTCCCAACCGCTCGCTTCCGGCCTGCCGGCTCAGACGCGCGCGGACACACCGAAATCCGGGATGCTCGCGCGGCTCGTCGAAGACAGGATCATTGATGTTCGGCACGGAGGGAAAGCGTAGAGGCGGCGCAGGCAGAAGCATCACCGCAGCGAGCGGTGGTACTCGACGAGCCGCAGACCAAAGCCCGGGTCGCAAAACGGCTCGCCGTTCGCCGTCCAGCCTTCGCGCTCATAGAACCGCCTGGCTCGGGCCTGACCCGTGGGGGTGAACAGGCGTATTGCCGTGAACCCGTGTTCGCAAGCGGCATGCAGCGCGCGGGTATGCAACATGCGCGCAAGTCCCGTGCCCCAGTAGTCGGGCGCGAGAAACAGCTGGCGTAAGTGCGCGAGGTCGGAGTCCTCCACGGCCCGCCACGCGCGGATGGCGGGCAGAGAATCCGACATTCCCGGCGAGGACGCGCTCTGCCGGTGCGCGCTCCGCCCACGCGAGCAGACAGCAGAAGTCATCGCGCTCGAGCAGCGCACGGAGTAGCTTGGTTTCGTCCTCGGCCGAGCGTGGCGTCCACCCGGCCGGCGCGAACGATAGATAGCCCTGAAAGCCTTCGGCGATCGCCCGGCCGAGTTGCTCAGCGTCGCTCACGGTGGCCGCACGAAACACGAGCTCCGAGTCGGAGTTTGCGATTGAGCGAGCGGGCGTGTCCTCGGATGTGGCCTGCCTCTCTACATGCCCAATGAACGGGGCCTTGGCCTCGGTGTAGGCCTCGCGATCCTCGGGGTAGCGCGCGGCGAGCGTGCGCTTCAGCGCCACATACTCCGCTGCCAGCGCCGGGTCTGCGCGCAGCCGGTCACGGAAGTACAGACGGCGCTCGAGCTCTGAGCGGTCATCCACCAGATGCAGGTGGTGGGTGCGATGCGAGGCCGTGGGATAACACAGGAAGCGCCGGTGGCTGAGCGTCGCATTGAATGCCCGCGCGTACTGGTAGCCGCTGCCGATCAGCGCGGCGATTGGCGCGTCGAGATCGTCCACGAGCGCGACGATGTCGATGATCGGCTTGGCGAGGAGCCCGGGGACGGCGGTGGAGCCGATGTGATGGATCTCGAGAGACCCTGGCAGCAGCGGCTCGAGCCGTTCGCGCTCAGTCTCATAGAGAGCTGGCCATGCGGGGTCATATACGACGAGCTCGACGCGCCCATCACGGACGCCCGCACGCGCGAGATCTCTTTCAGCAGCCGCGCGGCGGTCATCCGCGGCAGTGCGACGACCTTCAGCGGCGGCCCCGCGATCATCTACGCCGGCGCGGCGGACGCTCATGAATCGGCGGCCGCTTCGAGCAGGTTCGCCATCAGCGCGACGAAGTCGCCGTACAGGTGCGTGTTGACTTCGCCGGGCTGATTGAGCGCCTCGACCGCCAAGCCGATACCGAGTGCGCGCAGGATCAGCGCGAGGTCGGCAGCGGGCAGCGGCAGCGAGGTCTGCATGTCCTCCTGGCGCTCCGTCAGGTAGCGCTCGATCTCCAGTCGCAAAGCGGACATGCGCTCCCCGAGCTGCTTGCTGAGATGCGGATTGCGGGCGGCATGGATCATGAACTCCAGGTGCAGCAGGAAGGTGGCGCGGTCCTCAGAGAAGCGCGCCATCCACTGGTCCGCGCCTGCGCGGGCGCGATCAGCAAAAGACCCCTCGATCTCGGTCGCATCCGCGACCTCCTGGACACGCTGAGCCATGTACTGCTCGAAGACGGCCAGGAAGAGATCCTCCTTGCCACCGAAGTTCGAGTACACGGCGCCATGGGAGTAGCCGGCCTGCTCGGCGATCTCCTCCACCGTCGCCCCCTGAAAGCCCCGGCGCGCGAACACCTGCGCGGCGGCCCGCAGGAGCTGCGTCCGGGTCTGAGCCTGCTTCTCGGCTCGAGTCGATCTGCCCCTTGTGGGGGCGCTCCTGGTCGGGGCGCTGCTTGTGGGTTTGCCCTTAGGGTTTGCTCCTCTGCGACACGCCCCAAATGATTGCAGTAACTCAGATTATGATTATAATCTAGTTTTTCTTCTCTTCTCCACCCAAATCGACCTCCGACAGAAAGACAGACACGATGAACGACATTGAGAATCTGCTCGCGGGACAAGCCCGTTACTACCGCGAGCGGGCGGAGGAGTACGACGACTGGTGGTTTCGACGCGGGCGCTACGACCATGGACCCGATGCGAATGCGCGCTGGTTCGCCGACGCCGCCGAAGTCAAAGACGCGCTCGAGCGATTCGAGCCGGTCGGAGAGGTGCTGGAGCTCGCCTGTGGCACGGGCCTGTGGACCCGCCACCTGGCATCTCTTGGGCAACATGTGACCGCCGTCGACGCCTCACCGGAGATGCTCGAGCTCAACCGCGAGCGTGTGGCCAACCACGAGGTAGTCAATGGCCAGGGTGTCAGCGGAGAGGGCGTAGCGGACCCGTCCGTCACCTACGTCGAGGCGGACCTCTTCGACTGGGAGCCTGACCGCAGACTATGACGTGTGCTTCTTCAGCTTCTGGTTATCCCACGTCCCCGAGGAGCGCTTTGCGGCTTTCTGGGAAAAAGTCAGGCGCGCCCTGACACCCGAGGGTCGTGTGTTCCTGCTCGACAGCTCGCGCAGTGATCTCGCATCCGCGATCGATCACGAGCTTCCCGATGAGGGTGATCATGTGATGCTCCGACGCCTCGCCAATGGCAGCGAGTTTCAAATCGTCAAGCGCTTCTACGAGCCCCACACGCTCGAGCGCCAGCTCGCCGGGCTTGGCTGGTGCGCTGAGCTGACTACGACAAATGAGTTCTTCGTCTATGGACAGGCAAAACCGACCGGGTAAACGTCTTTTGGATGCCGTCTTGGATGCGGTCGCTTGGATGCCGGAGGAGGGACTCGAACCCCCGACACGCGGATTATGATTCCGCTGCTCTAACCGACTGAGCTACTCCGGCGGGGGCACGCAGTCTAGCTTCAGGACATCGGGATAACGACCCCCGAGGCGTTACCCTCTAGCAAATGAGCGCGAAATGAGTACGCATCGAGAAGAGATGGGGTCTTCGGCGGCTCACCACCGTGGCGTCCTGCCGGCCGGCATGTTGCTGATGGCGGCGGTCATAGCCGTGGCGGCAGCGGTCTCGCTGGCAGATCGCAGTCACGGTATGAGCGGGCTGCTCGGCTCTGGTCCAGCCTATGCTGCAACTCCTCGTCGCGGCAGAGCCGCACACCACATTGACAGCCCTGCCAGACGGCACGCGCTTCGACGGAACAGCTCCACTGTGGGTCAGGCTTTCAGGTGTACCCGCGCCCGGGTCGCCGCGCCCAAGCGTGAGCCCGGTGGTGGCCGGCGCGTGGTCGACAGTCGGGGACTCGGAGTATTTCACCCCCGCCTCGACCCTCGAGCCGTGTTCCTCCTACACGCTCTCGATTCCCGCCTCGATTCAAGCCACCGGTCAAACTCCGCTTGGCAAGACCCGCACGATCGCGCTGAAAGTCGTCTGTCCACCCGTGAAGGCATTCCAGCAGGCACTGGCCCGCCTTGGATATCTGCCCTACACATTTCACTCCATCTACGGAATCCATCTGCCGGGTGGACGGGAGACCAGGAGCATGGCCGCCCACCACGCCTTTCACCCGCCGACAGGCGTGCTGCGCGCCAACGTGCACGACGCTCCCCCGCTCGACTACGGCCGGCTGGACGAGACCACCCAGGGCGCCCTCACCGTCTTCGAGGCCGCGCACGGGATCGAATCGAGCGAAACCTCCAGCGTCTCCGACGCCCGGATCTGGGAGAGCCTGCTGGCCGCCGAGACGGACGGGCGCAGGGATCCGAACCCCTATACGTTCGTAACCGTCACGGAGTCCGATCCCGAGACACTGGAGGTCCACAAGGGCAACCACGTGGTCCTCTCCACTCCCGCCAACACCGGCGTCCCGGGAGCGGAAACCCCCCAGGGCATCTTTCCGATCTTCGCGCGCGACGTGTCGACGACGATGAGCGGAACGGACGTCGACGGCACCAAATACGACATTCCCGACGTCCCCTGGGTGAACTACTTCAACGGTGGCGACGCGGTCCACGGGTATGAACGCGGCTCCTACGGCTTCCCCCAGTCAAACGGCTGCGTCGAGCTGCCGATCGAAACCGCCAAAACGGTCTTCGGGATGCTGGCGCTGGGCGACATCGTCTACATCACCGGCTGACCGAGAACGTTTTGCCCGACGAAGCCCTGAACGAGCCCGCCGATCGGAGATCGGCCAGCCTGAGCGCGAGCCGGACCGACGTGCACCCGCCAATGCCACGCGACAAACGCGGCTGGCACGTCTCCCCCGCGCCCGACGGGCGCGGCATGCCCGAGCACGCGCCGTCTGGACCGCCGCCACACCGCATGCGTGGCTTCTGGTACTTCGTGCTGGCGCTGATCGCGATCAACTGGTTGTCGGTCCTGTTCTTCCAGCCCTCCACCGGCGAACAGCGCGTGACGGTGCCGTTCAGCCCGTACTTCCTCGAACAGGTCAAGGGCGAACACGGTCAGCTCGATCTCTTCCAAGGGCGACACGATCCAGGGCAAGTTCAAGGCCAAGTTGCGCTATCCGGCGACGGACAAGAAGGCGACGCCCACAAAGCTGTTCGCAACCCAGGTGCCGAGCTTCTGGAACGGCAGCCAGCTCTCTGCGCTGCTGCAGGAAAAGGGAGTGGAGATCAACGCCGAATCGACGAGCACGAGTGAGTCGCTGCTGGCGGAGATCCTGCTCGGTTTCGGTCCGACGCTTTTGATCGTCGGCCTGTTCGTGCTGATCGCCCGACGCGCCGCGAAGGCCGGCGGAGCGATGGGCGCACTCGGGAACTTCGGGCGCTCGCAGGCGAGACGCGTGGATCCGGAAACGATCCGCGTCACCTTCAAAGACGTCGCCGGGATCGACGAGGCCAAGGCCGAGCTGTCGGAGATCGTCGACTTCCTGCGCAACCCCGAGCGCTACGGTCGCCTCGGCGGGCGCATGCCCCACGGCGTGCTGCTCTCGGGCGCGCCCGGCACGGGCAAGACGCTGCTCGCCCGCGCGGTCGCCGGCGAGGCGCACGCCGCGTTCTTCTCGATCTCCGCCTCGGAGTTCATCGAGGCGATCGTCGGCGTCGGCGCCTCGCGGGTGCGCGACCTGTTCGCCAAGGCCAAGGAGGCGGCGCCGGCGATCATCTTCATCGACGAGCTCGACGCGATCGGGCGATCGCGCCAGGGCTCGGTGTCGGTCACCGGCGCCAACGACGAGCGCGAGCAGACACTCGACCAGATCCTCACCGAGCTCGACGGCTTCGAGAGCTCCGAGGCCGTCGTCGTGCTGGCCGCGACCAACCGGCCTGACGTGCTGGACTCGGCGCTGCTGCGCGCCCGGCCGCTTCGATCGCCGGGTCGCGGTGCAGGCCCCCGACCGCACTGGCCGGCGCGAAATCCTCGAAGTGCACACGCGCTCGATCCCGCTCGCCGAGAGCGTCGACCTCGACGCGCTGGCCGCGAGCACCCCCGGGATGGTCGGCGCCGACCTTGCGAACCTCGCCAACGAGGCCGCCCTGCTCGCCGCCCGGCGCGAACACGAGAAGGTCGAGATGGCGACTTCACCGATTCGCTCGAGAAGCTGATGCTCGGCTCCCCGCGCGGCATCCTGCTCGTCGCCCGCCGACCGCGAGCGCACCGCCTACCACGAGTCCGGCCACGCGCTCGTGGGGATGCTCACGCCGGGCGCGGACCCGGTCAGGAAGGTCTCGATCATCCCGCGCGGCATGGCGCTCGGCGTGACCCTCTCGACGCCCGACTCCGACCGCGTGTCCTATTCCCTGGAGGACCTGCAGGCCAAGATCGCGCGTGGCCCTCGGCGGCCGCGTGGCCGAGGAGCTCGTCTACGGCACGATCACCTCGGGTGCCGAGTCCGACATCCAACAGCTCACCGCGATTGCGCGCCAGATGGTCGGGCGCTGGGGCATGAGCGAGGCGGTCGGCCCGATCGCGGTGCTGCCGGCCGACGGCGAGGGACCGTTCCTACCCGGCGCGAGCGCGACATCCGAGTCCACCCAGCGTCTCGTGGACGAGGAGGTGAGACGAGCTCGTCGAAAGCGCACATCAGGAAGTCACGAGGCTGCTCGGCGAGCACCGCGACCAGCTCGAGAGCCTCGCACAGGCGCTGCTGAAGGCGGAGACGCTCGACGGACTCGACGCCTACGCGGCAGCGGGCGTGCCCGCGCATCTGCAAGAGCCAGCCATCGTCTCGTGCCATCTCCGAGGAGCTGTCCCGCGCTGACGGCAGCTGTCCCGAGAGCGCAGGGGCGCCGCATGCCATGCTTCGCCGGTGCCGGCGCCAGAGATAGAGCCTTCTGAGCGGCTGCGCGCCCGTCGCGAGGCACGCTCGACGTGCAACCCGCCGCCACCGCTTTCAAGCCGCCGGATTGATCGCGCTGCTGATCGTGACCGTGGGCGTCGTTCTGCTGGGCGATCTCTGGGGCGATCCAGGCCGGTCCATCCGCCGGTGAAACACAGACCGCCGGCGAGCCACACCCACGCTACCCGCCGCGCGAGCCACTCTGCAAGTACGCGACAAGCCGGCCACGACGAGTACGAGCAGCACAAGCGCCACGGTCGGCCCTCCGGGCACCGAGCCGGTGCCGATCCTGATGTACCACGTGATCGCCGCACCCCCGCCCGGAGCGCCCCGTTCCCGGGGCTGTACGTCGTGCCGAGTGAGTTCGCCGCGCAGATGCAGGCGCTGAAGCGCGCCGGCTGGCACGCCGTGACGCTCGATCAGGTGCAGGCGTACTGGCAGCATGGCGTATCGCTGGGAGCGGGCAAACCGATCGTCGTCTCCTTCGACAACGGCTATCAGTCGCAATACACCCAAGCGCTGCCCGTGCTTCGCGGCCTCGGATGGGTCGGCGATGAGAACGTGCAGCTCACCGGGCTGCCACCCTCCCAGGGGGGCCTCAGCCAGGCACAGATCCGTGGTCTGGTCGCGGCGGGCTGGGAGCTCGATACCCAGGGCTTCAGCCACGCCGACCTGATCACCCTGGACGCGCAGCAGTTGCACTACCAGGTGGCCGATCGCGCGGAGCACTGTTCAGCAGCGCTACCACGTGCCGGTCAACTGGTTTTGCTACCCCTCCGGACACTACGATGCGACCGTCATCGCAGCCGTCAAGGCCGCCGGCTACACCGGCTCCACCACCGTCGTCCCGGGTTGGGCGCACCCCGCCGAAGACCGCTACCGCCTGCATCGACTACGCGTGCTCGGGGAAACCACACCACAAGCGCTGCTGGCGCAGATCGCGGGAATCCACGAAGACCCCCCGGCGCCCGACTCCTATAACGGCACCTAGCGTCCACGGACGAGCACCTCCGGATGCGCTTCGGTGATCACGTGCCGGCGCAATGTTGCCTCGGAGACCGTACGCGGCGTCGGGGAGAGGAAGCGATAGACGATCAAGCCGTTCACGTCATCGCGGCTTTGTAGATGAAAGCCGGGTGCGGGCGGGCTGGCCGCCGAAGCCTTCAATGGCGCGTAGCCGGTCTCGTCGATCTCGCTCACCGTCACCGCCGTGCCTCGGGCGAGGTTGTGCAGTGGCGGCAGGTAGTACTCGAGCGGCGCCGCGCCGAGCTCGACCGTCGTGATCACACGCTCGTTCGCGCCGTTGCTCGCGGTGTCACGCAGTACCTCGGCGACGCCGCGCCAATCACCACGTTGCAGGCGCGGGCTGAGATCGACGTCGATCGTGATCGCAAGCCAAGCCACCGCGATCAGCGCCGCGAACACTGTCCCGGCGCGCCCCGCCCGCCGGGCCGTGAGAACCACCGCGATCACCGCGGTCACGGGGATCATCGCCGCGAGCAGATTGCGGGGCGCTAGGTAGTCAGCGCCGAAGGCGATCAGCACGATCGGCAGCAGCACCCCGCAGGCCGCGATGATCAGCGTGATCACCGCGCCCCGCTCCTCGCTTGGCTCGAGCACGCTCCACAGGCCATAGGCGAGACCAGCGAGGATCGGCAACGCCACGAGCAGCTCGATGCCGTGCCCGAGCGGCGCCCCCATGTAGCCCGTCAGGTAGTACTGCGGGATCGCCTGCAGCCTGCTCGAGAGCGCCCATTCACCGATCCACTGCGCGCCGTGGCCACCCTGAGCGGAGGCGAGGGGAAGCAGCGCGAGGCCGACGATCGCCACCACGCCGCACGCCATCAGCGACGCGCGCCGATCTGCGCCATTCTCCGCTCGCTGTCCGCGACCCAGCAGCAGGAGGAGCATCATCGGGGCCACCAGGAAAGCCGCAAAGTAGTGGCTCAGAAGCGCCAACGAGGCCGCTCGCGGCAAAGGCCGCGAGTCGCCGTGGCGTCGGCTCCCGCCGCGTGCGCAGGAAGCACAGCATCGCGAGCGCGCTCATCAGCACGAACAGCCCGTACGCGCGCGCCTCCTGGGAGTACCACACGAACAGGGGGTTCACCGCGACGAACGCGGCGGCCGCGATCGCCGTGGCACGCCGGCCGGTCAGCTCGCGCCCGATCGCCCATGCGAGCAGAACAGTGACCACGCCGAACACAGCCGATGGCAGACGCAGCGCGATAACGCCTGTGCCGAAGACGCGCGACCATGCCCAGATCAGCACGTACCACAGCGGCGGCGTGTTCTCGGTGTGGAGCACCGAGCGCAACGTCGCCCCGAGACTCGCGTGCAGCACGTGCACGGGGGTGAACGCCTCGTCGTACCAGAAGCTCTGCAGACCGAGCGTCGAGAACCTCAGCACCGCCGCCGCGAGCAGAAGCGCCGCGAGCGGCCACCACCCGGGCAGCGCTTCTCTGCGCCTGCTCACTGGCTTGTTTCCGGCGATGTGCCTTCGGGACTTCCGGCGGCGCCCGCCGCGGCCGCTCCACAGAACTCCGCCGGTGTCGCCGTGCCGAAACAGCCGTAGCGGAAGGCCGGCGCGTCTTCAACCTTCGGCGGCAGATACCAGCCACCGCGCGCGGCGCGACGTCCGTGGATCACCGGCCCCGTCATCTGCAGGCACAGTTGGATCCGTTCTTTCGGTGGTCCAGGCGTGGTGTTGCCGCAGACCACATCTTTCGTCGTATGGCCGTACAGGTCCTGTTCGGTCGACACGTTCTTGTAGTCATGGCCGGTGTACTCGCGCCATGTACGCAGATCCGCGTTGAGGCGATGGTTGACGTGCGTCTGATCGACCAGGTCGTTGACCGTCCCGACCGCCAGCAACAGGCCCACGAGGATCAGCAGCGTCACCTCGACCAGGTGCCTGCGGCCGGTGCCAGGCGACTCCACATCGCGCGGCTGGAGCCACTTCGGCAGGCGATCCCACCAGCCACCGTCAACGGAAGCCGTGTCCTGGGCGGCGGGCGCGGCGTCGATCATTGGACAGGCACCAACAGAGGGGCCAGCTGATGGACGATGAACAGCGCCTGCACCGCCAGCGTCGCGGCGAGTAGGCGGCGGTCGCGCACGACCACCGCGAGCGGCAGCGACCACAACGTGTACCAGGGCAAGAGCCATGTGCTCGTCACGGAGATCGCAAGCAGCGTCCAGCCGGAGGCGGCGACCCAGTCATAACCCCGCCAGGTGCGCCACAGCAGGTAGAAGACGATCAGCACGAGCGCCCCCTTGAGCAGATCGTGATCGATCGGGAACACCCCCGGCTTGCCGACCAGGTGGGCGAGCTCGGTCGGAAAGCTGTCCGTGGAGACAAATGCGGCGTCGCGGTTCAGCGCGGCAACGAGGTCGATCCCGTGGATACCGAACGCCGCGTAGCCAACGAGCGCCGCGAGCACAAGCGCCGCCAGCGCCCCGAGAACCGGAGCGAGCTTGCGGCGGGAGAGGATCATGAACGGCAGCAGTGCGGCAACAGTCGCCTTCACGAGCGCGCCCGCCACCACCGAGGCAGCGGCCGGGGCGTCGCGTCCGACGAGCGAAAAGCTGACCGCGGCCATCATGAACAGGGTCATGATCAGGTCGTTGTGCGCCCCCCCGAGGCCGTAGATCACCCATAGCGGGTTCGCACCCACCGCGAGCAAAGCTCCCACCGGGTTGATTTCACGCACGCGGGCGCAGCGCCAGGTAAGTGCCAGCGTCCCCGCGCCCGCGAGTAGCGCCTCGAGTTTCATCCCCCACAGCGCGCCCTTCAGCCCGAGTGGGGCGAGCGGGTAGGAGAGCAACGTGTATAGCGGGCCATACGCAGTGGCAACGTGCTTCCAGTCTTTGCCGACATATTGGTAGACCGGGTCGTGCACGATCGCAATCGGACCATGGGTATAAGGGTTGATCGAGTGCTCGACGCCCATGCGCGCGTAGGCGATGTAGCTGAATACATCCGTGGAGATCAGGACCGGCCCGACGAAGACAACCAACTGCAAAATCCCCACAAGCACGATCGCCCAGCGCTTTGAGATCTGCCCCGCGAGCCCCAGCAGCATCGCGTAGGCGACGGTGAAGCAGAGCAGCGCGATGAGGAAGGTGCGGTATCCGAGACGCACACCGATCCCGCTCAGCCAACCTGCGATTTCAGGCTGTTTGGGGATCAGCGCCGAATGCCCAACCGCCGCGTCGAGCACGATCTCCAAAGTGGCGGCGAGGAGCACCAGCGTGCACAGGACAATCAGCGCCCGCATCCCGCGCTCCGCCTGTGGGTGCTCGCGCAGCCGCGCAAAGCGCGATGCGCTCAGAGGGCCCGCGCCGCCGGCACGCTTGCCCGGGTGATGTACGACGCTGGGACCTACAACGCCGCCGCTACTCCCTACAACGCTGTCCAAACCGTCTTGGTCTCCAGGTAGGCGTCGAGGCCGTCGTGGCCGTGCTCGCGACCGATGCCGGAGGCCTTGAAACCGCCGAACGGCGCCGACGGATCGACCACCCCCCAAGTGTTGATGTAGACCATGCCGGCCCGCAGCATCGCGGCCAGGCGGTGGGCGCTTGAGAGGTCACGCGTCCAGACTCCCGCGGCCAGGCCGTACTCACTCGCGTTCGCCCGCTCGGCGACCTCCTCGAGCGTCCCGTAGGGAGAGGCGACGAGCACCGGGCCGAAGATCTCCTCGCGGGAGATTCGCAACTCGTCGGAGGTGGTGGCGAACAGCGTGGGAGCGACGAAGTAGCCACCGCTGTCGGTCAGGGCCGCCTCGCCGCCGGCGAGCAACTCGGCGCCCTCCGCTCGGCCGGCGTCGATGTAGCCGAGTACGCGCTCGTGCTGCTCAGCGGAGACCAGCGGCCCGAGTTGGGTGCCCGAGTCCAGCCCCGGACCGAGTCGCGCCGCCTTGGCCGCCTCGGCAAGGCCGCTCATCACCTCGTCGAAGTGCTCGGCCGGCACGAACAGGCGCGAGCCGGCGTTGCATGCCTGGCCGGAGTTGAAATAGATCGCCTGAAAGGAGCCCTTGATCGCCGCGTCGATGTCGGCGTCCGGCAGGATGATGTTCGGTGACTTGCCGCCGAGCTCCAGCGTCACACGCTTGAGCGCCTTGCCCGCCTTTGCGCCGATCTCGCGCCCGACCGCGGTCGAGCCGGTGAAGGCGATCTTGTCGACGCCGGGGTGGTCGACCAGCGCGGCGCCGGTCTCACCGTCGCCGGTGAGCACGTTCAGGACGCCGGGCGGGAAACCGACCTCCAGCGCCAGCTCGCCGAGGCGCAGTGCGGACAGCGGCGTCTGCTCGGCCGGCTTCAGCACGACCGTGCACCCGGCCGCGAGAGCAGGACCGAGCTTCCATGCGGCCATCAGCAGCGGGAAGTTCCAGGGGATGATCTGCGCCACACACGCCGACGGGCTCGCGGCGGGTATAGCAGTGCATGTTCGGCGCGGCGACCGGCAGCACGCCCCCCTCGATCTTCGTCGGCCAGCCCGCGAAGTAGCGCAGATGCCCGATCGCCCCGTTCACGTCAACGTACTGGGCGAGGCCGACTGGCTTGCCGTTGTCCAGCGACTCGATCTGCGCGAGCTCCTCGGCGCGCGCTTGCATCGCGTCAGCCAGCGCGTGCATCAGGCGCTCCCGCCCAGCAGCGGGCATCGAGGTCCAGGGGCCGTCAGCGAACGCCGCACGCGCCGCCGCTACCGCGTGCGCCACGTCCTGTGCGCCGGCGTGGGACACCTGCGCGATCTCGCGGCCCGTTGCGGGGTCGAGCGTCGCAAACGTGCGCCCGTCGGTCGCCTCGAGGCGCTCCGCGCCAATCAGCAGGCGCTGAGGACTGGAGATGAACGCGCGCGCGGCGTCTCCCAGCGCGTCGGGGAGGGTGTTCGGGCTTGCGGTGTCGACTGCGGCGGTCATAGCGGCTCCTTGCAGGTGTTCAGGGCTCGAATGAGCTCACGGCTTCAGCACGATCTTAAGCGCCTCGCGCCGGTCATACAGCGCGTAGGCCTCGGGCGCATCGTCGAGGGACATGTGGTGGGTGACGAGAGGGCTTGGGTCGAGCAGGCCGGCGGACATCATCGCCATCACGCGATCTACGTGGGCGATCACGTTGGCGTGGCCCGCATACAGCTGCAGTGACTTGATCCACAACAACCCCATGTGCAGCTCACAACGCTCGGCGTAGACCCCGACCGCCTGTACCGTGCCGCACTTACGCGTCAAGCGCAGCGCGAGATCGAGCGCTTGGGGATGGCCGACGGCGTCGATACAGACGTCCACCCCACGTCCGCCGGTCGCCTCGCGCGCGGCGGCGCGCGGGTCACCCTCGCTCAGGTGCACCGCCTGCGCGCCGAAGGACTCGGCCATCGCCAAGCGCTCTGGGACCGAGTCGACGGCGATCACGTGCGCGGCGCCGGCCGCCTTTGCCGCCTGTACCGCGCACAGCCCTACCGGCCCGAGGCCGAGCACCGCCGCGACATCGCCCGCGCGCAGGCCGCTCTCGGCAACCGCGTGGTAGCCGGTGCCCATCACGTCGCCGGCGAACAGCGCGGTCTCGTCGCTCATTCCCTCAGGCACCTTGCGCAGGATCAGATCGGCATTCGGCACCAGCGCCCGCTCGGCCTGCGTGCCCTGGAGCGCGCCGAGCGCCGCGCCGTGGCCGAACGTGCGCGAGGAGTCGCACTTGTGAAAGGCGCCGCGGCGACAGAACCAGCAGCGCCCGCAGGCGGTCTGAAAGCAACCAAGCACGCGATCGCCGACCTGCACATCGCGGACGTCGGGGCCGGCCTCGATCACCGTGCCGACGTACTCGTGCCCGATCGTGAAGCCGGGCTCGATCTGCACGCGGCCGTGGTAGATGTGCAGATCCGACCCACACACGCCCGTCGCCTCGATCCGCACGATCGCGTCGCCGGCATCGATCAGCTCGGGTTCGGGCACGTCCTCGACGAGAACCTCGCCCGGAGCTTGAAAGGTGACCGCACGCATCGACGGCCCAGCCTAGAGAACGGCGGCGCCTTTTGGCGCCACGCAGAACCCTTATGCTGCTACGCCGATGGGCGATATCTCAAAGGCGGTGCTGATCACTGGCTGCTCCTCCGGTATCGGCGAGGCCACGGCCCGCCGACTGGCCGCCGGCGGCTGGACCGTATACGCCACCGCCCGGCGGCTGGAGAGGATCGAGCACCTGAAGGACGCGGGCTGCCACACGCTGGCGCTCGATGTGACCGACGAGACCTCGATGCGCGCCGCTGTGGACGAGGTGCAGCGCACCGAGGGCGCAGTCGGCGTGCTTGTCAACAACGCGGGCTACAGCCAGGGGGGCGCGATCGAGCAGGTTCCACTGGACGCCGTGCGAGCACAGTTCGAGACCAACGTATTCGGGCCGATCGCTCTCACCCAGATGGTCCTGGGCGGGATGCGCGCTCAGCACTGGGGCAAGGTCGTCAACATCGGCTCGATGGGCGGGCGACTGACGTTCCCCGGTGGAGGCTTCTACCACGCCACCAAGTATTCGCTGGAGGCCATCAGCGACGCTCTGCGCTTCGAGGTCCGGGGCTTCGGCATCGACGTCGTGCTGATCGAGCCTGGTTTGATCACGACCGAGTTCGCGGCCACCGCCGTGTCCAAGGCCGATGACGCATCCAAGGCCGGCGATGGCGCCGCGGATGGCCCATATGCCGAGTTCGACACAAAGGTCTCGGCGCTCACCACGGGTGTCTACGAAGGCCCGATGCGCCACCTCGGCGGCGGCCCCGAGGTCGTGGCGAAGGCCATCGACAAGGCGATCTCCCGCCGCCGCGCGCCCTCACGGGTGCCGGTGACGGCCTCGGCACGCCTGTCGATCCTGCAGCGCAAGCTGACTCCGGATCGTGTCTGGGACGCGGCGATGCGATCCCAGTTCCCACAGCCCAAGTAGCGACCCCTACGCCATCAGCGGCACGACCGGGTGCGGAGCACCGATCTCGAAGCCTTGGGCGTAATCCACGCCGTAGTCGCGCAAGCACTCGACCGTGGCCTCGTCCTCGACATACTCGGCAATCGTCTGCTTGCCCATGCCGCGTGCGAGCTCCACGAGCGCCTTGACCACGAGCTGGTCCTTCGGTGAAGCCGGCAGACCGCGGATGAAATCGCCGTCGATCTTCAGGTACTCAAACGGCAGGTGCTTGAGGTATTGAAAAGAACCGAACCCAGCGCCGAAATCATCGAGCGCAACCGCGCAGCCGAGCGCCTGCACACCGGCGCAGAAGGCTTGCGCGCGCGCCATGTCGGAGATCGCGGCGGTCTCGGTGACCTCGATCATCAGGCGCGCTGGATCGACCACCGCATGCGTGAGCGCCCGCTCGATCTGCTCGAGCATGCCCCCGTCGGTGATCGACAGCGACGAGCAGTTGATCGCGACGCGCACGCCATGCTCGCTCTGCTCGCCGGTGCAGCCGCGATCGGCAAGCAACGCTGTGACCTTGCCCAGCACCATCCGGTCGATCTCGCGGATCAGCCCGTAGCGCTCGGCTGCCGGCAGAAACCTACCGGGCGCCACCAAGCCTGCACCCGGCTCGTCGGCGAGCCGCACGAGCGCCTCGTAATGCGACACGCTGCGGTCCTCGAGCGACATGATCGGCTGATAGTGCAGGACAAACAGATCCTCCTCCAAAGCGCGGCGCAGGCGCGCCAGCCATGGGCGCCGGTGAAGCCCTGCGGGGGAGGACAGTCCGCGGTTGCGCGAGCGGGGCTCAGCCAGGCCGGCGTAGCGGTGGTGCGCCTGCTCCGGTGGTGTCCGCAGGAACAGGCGAGGGGTCGCGGCGATCGTCGAAGTCAACACGGCCCTCCTTTTCGACGGTATTCGGAGCTCACCTGCGCAGCCGCCGGTTTATGCAGGTTCTCGCCCGAAAACCTCGACAAACCTGCGCAAGGCGTAATCAAGTCCGGGCGTAAGGCCGGCGCGCGCGGTCGGACACCACCAACAGCAGCGCGAGCAGCACAAAGTTCATCACCACCGAGGAACCTCCATAAGCGACGAACGGCAGCGTCACCCCCGTCAGCGGGATCAAGCGCGTGACGCCGCCCACGATCACGAACACCTGCATCGCCACGACGAATGACAGTCCAGTCGCCAACAGCTTGGAGAAAGAGTCGCGTGCCAGCATCGCCGTCTTCAGCCCACGAGCGACAAACAGCAGGTACACGAGCATCAGCGCCGTCGCGCCCACCAAGCCCAGCTCGTTTGTGATGACCGCGTAGATCATGTCGCTTTCGGGGACCGGCAAGATCGAGGGCCCTCCATGAGGCAAGCGCAACAGCGACTGGTCGAAGCCCGTACCCAGCAGACCACCGTCGGCTTGGGCGAACAACGATTGGGCGAGCTGATAGCTACCACCACCCGGACGGTTGTAGAGGGCCGGATCGAAAGGGTGTTCCCAAGCAAGGACGCGCGCGTGCACGTGGCTGACATGCACAGCCACGAACCACGCCCCGAGGGCAAAGAGCACCAGTCCGATCAGCGGGAAGGAGAGGCGTCCGGTGGCGACATACAGAAGCGCGAGAAAGGCGCCGTAGAACATCAGCGACGTACCGAGCTCCCGAGTCAACAGGAGCGTCGCCATCGCCGCCCCCCACACAACGAGCATCGGGCCGAACTGCTTCATCGGCGGAAACGTCACTCCCAGCACGCGCCTCCCGGCGGTCACGAGGATCTGGCGGTTATCGCGCAGGTAGCTGGCGAGGAAGATCACGATCGCGACCTTCGCCAGCTCGGCGGGCTGGAAGGAAACGCTGCCCACGTGGATGTCCAGATAGGCGCCGTTGACCTGCTCGCCGATGCCAGGGAACCTCGGCAGGACGGCCATGCCGATGCCGAGCGCCGCGATCGTGTAGCGGTAGCGCTCGAGCACCCCCACCCCCCGGCGGCGCAGCACAAGGATCGTCGCCGCGAACAGCATCAGCCCGATCACCATCCACTGCGCCTGCTGGCGGGCCAGCGACGGGTTGATGCGATACACCATCACGATCCCCACGCTTGCGAGCACAGCCCCGAGCGGAAACAGGTAGGGGTCGGCGTGGGGCAGCGCGAAGCGGATCACCAGATGCGCCGCCAGGCACAGGCCCAGGAAGAGCGCCCCATACGTGAGCGACACGCCCGATGCGTGGTTCAGCGTGAAGTTCGTCGAGGCTCCCGGCGAGTTGTTCTCGGCCTGGATGAAGATCGCGGTGAAGCCCGCGGTAACCAGCAGCGCGGAGGGAATCAGCCCCAGCAACTCTCGATTTCGCGGGCCGAGCACGATCTCGAGGGTACCGGTCGCGCCCGTCATCGCCCAGCTCCGCCGGCGCAAGCACGCCGAGCGGCTCGCTAACCTCCATGAGCAAGCGTGCCGTCGGGGGGCGGCGCCAGTCTTGCCTCGCTCTATGAGCTGCTTCTTGGTGACATCCGATGGATGACGAGCGCCCACCCTCTCTGTGGCTGGGCATGTGGAAGCGCTTCCTGATCGGCGGCGTTTTGATCGTGCTGCTCAGCGCCGGGGCGACCGCAACCGTCGCCCTGAACACCGCCAGCAGCCTCGCGCACGACATCTTCCCCGCCGTCAGCCACATCGAAGCCCCTCGAGGCCTCGTCACACCTGAATACAGCGGCGGTCCGCAGACCTTCCTGATCCTCGGCTCTGACCGCAGGGAAGGCTCCAAGGACTCCTACGACAAGGAAGACCCGCCGCACTCAGACACGATCCTGCTCGTGCGCTTCGACCCCGCACAGGGTCAGACCTCGGTGCTCTCGATCCCACGCGATCTGATGGTCAACATCACGACGCCCTCAGGTCAGGTGTATGCCGGCGAAAAGATCAACGCGGCGTACACGATTGGCAGCCGGCTCGAGGGCACGAAGGGCGGGATCGTGCTCGCGGCAGAAACGATCAAGCGCGAAGTGTTCCCTGAACTGAAGCTGAACGGGATCGTCGACGTGAACTTCAGGGGTTTCATCCAGGTCGTCGACACCCTCGGCTGCGCCTACGTAAACGTCGATCATCACTACTACAACGAGAACGTCGGCACGACCGAAACGGATTACACGTCCATCAACCTGCAGCCCGGCTATCAGAAGCTCTGCTACGAAAACGCGCTCGACTACGTGCGCTACCGCCACACCGACTCGGACTTCGTGCGCGTGGCGCGTCAGCAGGACTTCCTGCGCGACCTGCGCGAGCAGATCAACCCGGCCAACGAGGTCGACCAGATCGACACCGTGGCCAAAGCGGTCGGGCATGCGATCACCTCGACCTTCCACGCCTCCGCCGAAGAGCTGATCGAACTGTCCAAGCTGATCGCTTTCTCTCAGTCCAAGCCGCTGCGCCAGGTCAAATTTCAGAGCTCAAACGTCGACTTCAAGGCTCCGGGCGGTGGCTCCTACGTGACGAGCACCCCCGCGCTCGAGCAAGCGACACTCGCGGACTTCCTGCACGGTCACGAACAGCTGAGCCTGCCTGCCTCAAAGCCGCCGGCGCACACATCACGCCACGGCCACCACCACTCCAGCCGCGCAAGCTTCTCCCCGCGCACACTCGACTTGTTTCCGAGCACCGCGGCCGGCAACAGCGAAGCGGTGAAGGCCGCCATCGAAGTCCCCTTTCCCGTCCTCTACCCAACCTTTCAGAGCGGCCCAGCCGAGCAGCAGCAGGTGCGCGCCTACACGCTCAAAGACCAGCAGGGCAACCTCCACCACGCCTACGTTGTCGTATGGCAGGAGAACACGATAGGCGGCTACTACGACTTCGAGGGCTCAGACTGGCTCAACCCACCACTGTTCGCGCACGCGCGCACGCAGACCATCGACGGGCGCGCCTACCGGCTCGTCGACGACGGCGCGCACATCCACGTGATCGGCTGGCGCTCCGGCGACGTGCTGTATTGGCTGACGAACACGCTGCTGGAGGAACTCTCCAACGCGCAGATGATCGCTCTGGCCAAATCCGCCCAGCCGCTGCACTGACGGGTTCTCAGCTGCTCTCAGCCGAGGGGACTCTCAACCCTCAGCCGAAGAAGCTCTCAACAAGGGTTCTCAGCTCGAGGCGGCCGCGCGCGCCTGGTCGAGCGCGGCGTTGACGAGCGCGTCGGCGTGCGCGTTCTGCGCGCGCGGCACAGTCCGGATCGACCAGCGCTCGAATCCTCTCAAGGCCTCCATCGCCTCGCGGTGCAGGGGCTTCATCGCCTCGTGCTTGACCTTGTAGAGACCGCTCACCTGCTTGGCGATCAGCTCCGAGTCGCCGATCACCTCGATCTCGTTCGCTCCCAGCTCGCGCGCGTGCTGAAGTCCGAGCAGCAGCGCTCGATACTCGGCCACATTGTTCGTGACCTTGCCGAGCAGTTGCGCGTGCTCACCCAGCACCTCGCCCTCGGGCGAGGAAATCACGCACGCGGCAGCCGCTGGTCCGGGATTGCCACGGGCGCCGCCGTCGACATGCACGATCACCTTCATCGCTCGAAGTATCCAGATCGGCTAAGACGAAACGTGCGGGCTAGGACGATGCACGTGCGAGCGGGGCCATGTCCCCAGCCACGCGGGCTCTGCGACGGTCGCGAACTCACACGCCGCGGCGCGTCCTCGGAAGCCGGCGCCTGGGCGACCGCTGCCCCCTGGCGGGCCCGCCGGTCGAACTCGCGCCGGTCGACAATCACCGTCACATTGTCCTCGTGCTGGTAGTGCTCAACGAGCTTCGGATACAGCTCATCGGCCAACGGCTTGGGGACAACGCAATAGATCATCGCGAGCAATTCTACTCCCCATCAGAGAATACGCAAGGGGTGAAGCTCAAACACTCAGGCGCGACAAAGCACCATGCTCGTCGGCTGTGGCATTCACCAGCCGGTCCTCGTCCGCCAGCTGCCCCAGCTCAGTGCCTTGCTCCGCCACCCGCGCCCCGGCAAGCTCGTCGCCGAGATCCACCTCATACCGGTACCAGCACAGCTCCCAGGCGACCACGATCGCAACCAGGCTCCCAGAGTCGGCGACCGGCCGAACGGCGACGCTCGGCTCACCCAGCGAGCGCGCCACACCGGCCACGCGCCGGGGAAACTCACCGGCGTTGAACACCTCGAGCGCTCGCTCGACCTTTACCTCGCCACCGGTCAACACGACAGCCAATTCCTCGCTCGAGGTAACCGAACTCGCCGAACTCGCGCCCGAGGACTCCTGCGGAGCCCCCGCGATGGCCCCCAGGAAGTCGTATGAGTCGGGCTGAAGGGGATCCACCGAGGGCGCGAGCCCAAGCCCAAGCCCCTCCCCCGCGAAGTCCTCCACGGATCGTTCGGAGATCGGCGCGCGCTGCGGACGCAGCCGCTCAAACAGGTTGCGCCCGCGCCTGGAGCGCGACGGCGCCAGGCTCACCGAGTGGCGGTCCGCCTCGCGCAGCCACCCCTCGTGCGTCGCACGCGGCGCGCACAGCTCGCATACCGTGCGACGCCGTCCACCCGCCAGGAAGACGTCGGGCAACTCACCGCGCAGCAGCCGTCGCCCGCATACGTCGCACGCGACATCGGGCTGGGAGGTGATGATCGAGCGGGTAGCCATCGGGCCCTAGCGTAGTCGCTTGCGCGCCACCTCGCGCGGCAGCGACTGCTCACAGCGTCGTCAACAGGCTCTATCAGGCAACGCGTGGAAGCTGGCCAATCTCCGGTCGGTCCAAAGAAATCAGCCGTCGAAGGAGTCCTCTTGCATCCGCGAGCGCAGACGCAGGACGGCCTTCGTGTGCAGCTGGGACACACGCGACTCGGTCACACCAAGCACCTCGCCGATCTCGCGCAAAGTCAGGTTCTCGTAGTAGTACAGCGCGATCACAAGCTTCTCGCGCTCCGGCAGCTTTGCGATCGACTCGGCGATCCGGTCCTTCAGGTCTCCCACGTCGAGCGCCTTCGCCGGATCGGGCGCCGCGTGATCCTCGATCGTGTCCATCAGCGACACCTGATCGCCGCTGGAATCCGAAACACTCCACAGCTCGTCCAGGGCGACGATCGAAGAGTGCGAGATGGCAAGCAGCGACTCGTTCAGTTCATCGACTGTGATTTTCAGCTCGGCCGCCATCTCCTTGTCCGTCGGCGCCCGCTGCAGCGTGTGCTCGAGCTTCGCGTTAGCGCGCTCCACTTCGCGGGCACGCGAGCGCACGCTGCGCGGCACCCAGTCCATTGCGCGCAGCTCATCGATGATCGCGCCCTTGATGCGCATGATCGCGTACGTCTCGAACTTGATTTCCCGCGACGGCTCGAATCGCTCGATCGCGGAGATCAGACCCGACCAGCCCATAGGAGATCAGGTCCGCCTCCTCGACATGCGGAGGCAGCCCCGCGGCAGTGCGCCCGGCTACGTACTTGACCAGCGGTGAGTAGGCGAGGACGAGCCGCTCGCGGGCGCGCCGATCATCGTCGGCCTTGTACCGCCGCCAAACTTCGCGCAGCTCGATCGCTTTAACATTCGTCTCCAGTGTCTTCTCCCCCCGCTCAGGCCCGAGGGTGGCTGCGCGCATAGGCGCTTCTCAGCCTGGCGGACTCTACCCGAGTGTAAACCTGTGTAGTCGACACGCTGGCATGGCCAAGCAGCTCCTGGATGCTAAGCAAGTCCGCTCCGCCGTCGAGCAGGTGCGTCGCAAAGCTGTGTCTGAGGGCATGCGGAGTCGCTCCACCCGCGATCTGAGCGCGCGTGGCCCATACCCGTAGACGTCTGCGCACATCGCTTGTGCCAAGCGATTTTCCGGTCCTACTGAGGAACAGCGCACCCTCTTCGCCGGCATGGCCGGCGAGCCTTGGAGATGCACCGGGAGCTATGAGCCCATTGCGGCCCCCCTGCACGTAGAGCCTCACAGCAGCCATCGCGACCTCGCCGACCGGCAGATAGCGGGTCTTGCGCCCCTTCCCCTCCACCCGCAGCTGCTCACCGTCGTAGTCGACGTCTGAGATCTGAAGCGTTATGAGCTCCTCGGCCCGCAACCCACATGAATAGGCCAGCTCGAACAGCGCGTGATCACGTTGATCGAGTGGCCCGCCCGCACGGCCCGTCCCGCTCACCCCGCCCGCCTTGATCGATGAGCCAAGCGCTCCGCCCGGCCGGCCCGCCCCGATTGCGTCCAACAGCTTGGCAGCCTCCTTCTCCTTCAGCACACGCGGGAGGTAGGACGAACGCCGCGGGGTGCTCACCAAGTCGGCCGGGTTCTGAGCAATCATTCCGTGCTCACGCTGGCTGCCAAAGAGGGCGCGTAGCGCCGCCAGCTTGCGTGCAGTCGTGCTAGCGGCGGCATTCTTTTCCGAGAGCAACGCGATATAGCGGCGCACGTCGCGCGGGCCGACATCCTCGGGCCCCAAGCCTCGCGAGGTCGCCCAGTCCGCGAACTGGGAAAGATCGACGCCATATGCCCGGCGAGTTCGCTGCGCCGCGTCGCGTCTGAGCAGGTCGTCTTCGAGCAACTGGAGCGCTGTGCTCCAGCGCAGATCGATTCCGGATGCTTCAGCGGACACCCGCAAGTCAGTAGCCATGACGAGCCCTAATTCGCCGCCGTGACCCTTGGAACCTGTTTATCCCACCCAGATCCATATAGCTCAGCCGCTGCGCATCAGCGGCTGTGCGCCAAGGAACGCGCCTTCATCCCCAACAACGGCTCCAGCAGGCGCTCGAGCTCGGGCCAGTCGTGCGCGCAGAGGACATCCTCTTCCTCACATACGTCACGGTTCCAGGGATGGCGGATCGTGGCGGCGGCGATACCGCGCTCGAGCGCGGCAGACGAGATTCAAGGGGCCGTCGTCGATCAGCAAGTCGATCTCCAGCTCGGCACAGCGAGAGACCTTGTCGTAGGAGCAGTGCAGGTCATCGAACGGGAGTCCGATCCGCTTCAGCCAAGCGGCTGTGGCGAGCTTCCGGTCGGCTGCGCGGTGACTGGTGATGTGCACGAAGTGACCCTGCTCGTGCCAGCGGCGGATCGCCTGGACCGCGCCCGGGTAGGGGGTGCCGGCGAGAATCCGCTCGTCGGTGTGGCTCTCCTCGATGCAGATCTCGAGCTGCTCGGGGCGCAAGCGGGTGATCCCCCAGGTGAACTGCTCGTCGTAGGGGCAGCTCGATGCCAAAGCGCCGCACCGAAACCTCGGAGAGGATGTCCCAGTAGTGGTGGAGCGTCGAATCGATGTCGATCGCAAGCCTCATATTTATGCTGGTCCTCGGGTAGATTGAGTAGTCGTGAACCCGACAGTCACAGCCTCTCCCTCACTTCTCCGGCCCGATGACCCATTAGTCTACGGACCTCAGGGGCGCTCCCGGTGGCTCGATGTCGACTGGCGCGAACATCAGCGCTGGGTGATCCTAGACGGTCAGCCGATAAATGTGATCGAACTCGGTGAAGGCCCGCCACTGGTGTTCCTCCACGGCCTGATCGGACGCTGGACGCATTGGGTCGAGCAGCTGACCGCATTCGCGCCGAGCCATCGCGTGATCGCGGTCGATCTGCCGGGCTTCGGCGACTCGCCACTGCCGGCCCAGGGAGGGATCTCGGTGCCGATCTACGCCCGCACGATCGAGCGCCTGATGGAGGCGCTCGAGATCAGCGCGGCCGCTTTTGTCGGTCACTCGATGGGTGGTTTCACCTCGGTCGAGCTCGCGATCAACTTCCCGGAGCGCGTCGAGCGCCTGGTGCTGGTCTCTCCCGCCGGCTTGAGCACTTACAACAATCCTCGAGATGTGAAGGTCCTCTCTCTGATCCGGCGGTTCAGGTGGTTTGCGCTCACCGGACAAGCGCTTGTGGCGGCGAACGGCGAGCTCCTCGCCAGGCGACCGCGGCTACGCCTGTGGGAGCCCGTGACGAACCTCGTGACGCGCTACCCCGACCGCCTGCCGGCGCCGTTCGTCGCGGAGTTCACGCGCGGCTTGGCGCCGCCCGGCTTCATCGAAGGGATGGCCGCGAATCAAGACTACGACTACCGCGAGCGGCTGGGCGAGATCGCCTGCCCGACGCTGATCGTGTGGGGCGATCGAGACAACGTCGTGACGGCAAAGGACGCGGAGATATACGAGCAGCTGATTCCGAACGCGCGGAAGGTGATCTTCGATGACACCGGGCACATGTCGATGATCGAGCGCCCAGCGGCATTTAACGCCCTGCTGGAGGAGTTCCTCCGCCAGTAGCGCTCAATGCGACGCGCGAGCTCGACCAACGGGCGAGCTCAGCGCATGCTCGACTCAGCGAGCAATCGCGCCCTCGGCGGCGCTGCCGACGAGCTTCGCGTACTTCTGAATGGCGACATCCACGTGCTCGTCGGCGCGCGGCGGCTGGCTGTAGGCGCTCACGCGATCGGCTATCTCCTCGTCGGACAGCGCCACATCGAGGCGGCGCGCGTCCGCGTCGATCGTCAGCTCGTCGCCGTCTCTGAGGGCACCGATCGGACCGCCGCGGACGGCCTCCGGTGCGACGTGGGCCACCATGAAGCCGCGCGACGCGCCCGAGAAACGACCGTCGGTGATCAGCGCGACGTCCTCGCCGATTCCCTCGCCGACGATCGCGGCGGTCACGGAGAGCATCTCGCGCATGCCTGGGCCACCGGCGGGCCCCTCACCGCGGATCACGACCACGTCGCCGGCCTTGATCTCGTGGCCGAGCACGGCCGCCATCGCAGCCTCCTCACCGTCGAACACGCGCGCCGGTCCGACGTGCCTGCGGCGCTCGTGCCCAGAGAGCTTTACGACGCAGCCTTCGGGCGCGACGTTGCCGCGCAGAATCGCGAAGCCGCCGGTCGCTTTGATCGGCTCGGCAAGCGAGCGCACGACGCGCTGTCCGTCGGTCTCGACGGCCTCGGCCGCGTGCTCGCCGATCGTTCTGCCGGTAACCGTCTGCGCGTCGGCGTGGAGAATCCCCGCTTCCTTCAGGCGGGCGAGCACGAGCGGCACGCCGCCCGCCGCGTAGAGCTCGGTCGCGACGTACTGCCCGCCGGGCTGCAGATCGCACAGCAGCGGCGTACGCTCGGAGATCGCCTCGAACTCGTCGATCTCCAGGGCCACGCCCATTTCGCGCGCCACCGCCAGCAGATGCAGCACGCCGTTGGTCGAGCCGCCGCTGGTGGCAACCGCCGCGATCGCGTTCTCGAGCGCGGACTTGGTGATGATCTCGCTCGGGCGCTGTCCCCGGCGCAGAACGTCCATCACCAGTTCCCCGCAGCTCTTTGCGACCTCGAGCTTGCGCCCATCCTCGGCGGGGACCATCGCGGTGCCAGCAGGCGAGATCCCCAGCGCCTCGAAGGCCATCGCCATGGTGTTGGCGGTGAACTGTCCTCCGCACGCGCCCGCACCCGGCGAGGCGGCCTCCTCCAACTCGTGCAGCTCCTGCTCGGTGATCTTCCCCGCGGCGAGCTCACCGACCGCCTCGAACACCTGCTGAATCGTGACCTCGGCGCCCTTGTAGTGACCGGGCTTGATCGAGCCGCCATACAGCATCAGGCCGGGTATGTTCAAGCGCGCAAGCGCCATCACGGTCCCCGGGATCGTCTTGTCGCAGCCCGAGATCGTCACGAGCGCGTCGAAGGCGTGCGCAGAGGCGACGAGCTCGATCGAGTCGGCGATCAGCTCGCGCGATACGAGCGACGCGCGCATCCCAGAGGTGCCCATCGTGATCCCGTCTGAGATCGCGATCGTGTTGAGCTCCATCGGCGTACCGCCGGCGGCGCGGATGCCCTCCTTGACCTTCGCGGCAAGCACGCGGTTGTTGAAGTTGCACGGCATCGTCTCGATCCACGAGTGGGCCACACCCACAATCGGCTTGGCCAGATCCTCGGCCGAGTAGCCGATGCCATGTAGATACGCACGGGCGGCGGCCCGCTCAGGGCCCTCGGTGAGGGCCCTGCTCTTGTGCCGGACGTCGAAGCTCACGCGTGCACAGTACCGGCACGATCAACTGGCCGGCCGATGACCGATGGCGCAGGACATCCCAGCCGCTCACGCTCCCAGCGTGCGAGCCGAAGCAGGTCGCGGCGCACCCCGTCTGGATCGATCTGGCGACCGGGGAGGTGCATGTTGGCGTCGGCGATCAGACGGCGCTCGTCGGCGGTGAGCGCCATCCACTTGGCGAGCACGTCATCGGAGTCAGGCAGCCGGGAGCTGCCATAGGGGCGCGAGTGATCGGGAAAAGCGACGCAATACTCGTTCAGCAACGCTCCAGTCTGAGGCAGGTAGGCGACGATCGGCTTGTGCGGGTAGATCAGGTAGGCGTAGGTCGCGTCCTGCTGGCGCTCGTGCTTACCGAGCCCGCCCCATACACGCAGAAAGCCCAAGTCTCGGTACATCGCCCAATCGCGCTCATCGATACACGAGCGCAGCAACGCACGCGCCCGCTGCTCGGCGCGACGCTCGCGGCCCGGGTCATAGCTCCTCTGCGTCGAGGAGTGACAGCGCAGAAACCAGAGCATTCGTCCGCGCCTAATCGCACCTTTGAGCGTGGGCCGGATCAGCTCCCAGAGGAGCGCCACAAGGAGAACCGCACCGGTACCCAGCGCAAGCGCCATGAACGCTAGAGCGTCGCCCGGGGCGCGCCGCCGGCGGCGCGTGGAAAGAAGATCACGCGCTCGGCGTCACGAGGCACTTCCGCGAAGCTCTTAACCAGCTCAGCTTCGCGGCGACCGTCAGGGGTTCCGGTAGGAACCGCGGCCCACATGCCCTCGTCGAGCTCACGACGGAATGCCTCGATCAGCTCCCGCTCTTGCTCCGGCACCTCAACATCCCCCTCCGCAAGCACAATCTCGCCATGACCTGGCTTCATACGCAGTAGCTTCATCGTTGCACGATTATGGCAAACTGGAGAAGCTCAATCTCCTAGTCGGCGGCGCGCATGCGAGCCAGCCCGAGAACATCGACCGGACCGGCGCCCTCGCCGATCTCGCGCAGTCCATCAGCCACGGCTTCTCCCGCCAACGCACGAGCAGTTCGTGCGGCGTGAAGCAGTGAGCAACCGAGCGCCAATTGGGCGGCGAGCACAGAGGAATGCGTGCAACCTGAGCCATGGGCGGCGCCGTCGGAGTGGCGCTCACCCTCGATGCCGACCACAGACCCATCACCAGAAGAGTCGAGAAAGAGATCCACCGCACGCGCGCGATGGCCTCCGGTGAGCACGACGCTGCGAGGGCCGAGCGTGAGCACCGCGCGAAGGAGAACCTCGGCCTCCTCCTCCTCGTCCACCGCGACCGACTGGCGATCGTCCAGCAACTCGCCGCAGAGCACGCGGGCCTCGGGCAGGTTCGGTGTCAGCACGGTGGCGCGCGGCAGGATCTCCCGCACCAGCGCCCGCTGTGCATCGGGATCGAGCAGTCGAGCGCCCGACTCGGCGACCATCACCGGGTCGACCACCACAGGAATGCCGGGGGGCAGCTCGTCGAGCACGCGAGCGACCGCGAGCGTCGCCTCGACGGTGCCGAGCATCCCAACCTTGACGGCATCGATACGGATGTCGGCGAGCACCGCGCGTGCCTGGGCGAGCACGATCTCTCCGGGAACCGCATGGATCACGGTAACCCCGACGGTGTTCTGGGCAGTGATCGCGGTGATCGCACTTGTCCCGTACACGCCGCAGCGCGCAAACGCCTTCAGGTCCGCCTGGATGCCGGCGCCACCGCCGGAGTCAGAGCCAGCGATTGTGAGTGCCGTGGGTGTCAGCGCTCGAGCGGGGTCGCGGGCCTGATCACTGGCGCAAATCCCGCGGAACGCGAATCGAGTAGCTCCCCACTGCGGTCACCAAGAGTCGGCCATCCTCGTGACGAACCTCTGATTTGAGAATCCCCACGGTGCGGTTACGCCGGTCGAGATCAGTCCGACACACGATCTCGCCCTCGGTCGCGGTCTGGATGTAGTTGATCGCGATGCTGATCGTCGCGATGCGCTCTTGCTTGGTGGTCTGTGCCCAGAGCGTCGAACCCATGCAGTAGTCGACAAGCGCATAGGTGACAACACCGGAGAGCAGCCCACCGTTGTTGATCAACTCCGGCCTGATGGTGAGACGGACCGTCTGGGGATCGTCCCAGCGCATACCCATGAAGCTCGTGACACCGTCGAGTGACTGCGGCCCAGCGGCGGGCAGGGCGCCGCCGGCCGGAGAGCTCGGGCTCCCAGGCATGGGGGCTGCTGGATCCTGAGGAGTGCTCTCCACGGGCCAGAGGCTACGCGAGCGAGCTCAGTAACGCACGTTCAGAGCGCGAGCTGCTGGTAGGCGAGCGAGCGGAAGGACATCCTATGCAGCGGAGAGACGCCCTGGCGCAGGATCGCCTCGCGATGAACAGGCGTCGAGTAGCCAACGTGCTCAGCAAAGCTCCAACCCGGATGCAGCACGTCGGCGTGATGCATGTAGCGGTCGCGTGTGACCTTAGCGACGATCGATGCCGCCGCAATCGCGGCGCTGGTGGCATCGCCGTTTACGACCGCGCGCTGTGGCCGCTCGAACGCGGGCACCGAAAACCCATCCAGCAGACACGCGATCTCGCCCGAGATGCCGGCCGTGACCCCCCGCATAGCGTCGCGCAGCGCCGAGAGATTAGTGTTGTGCAGCCCGCGAGCGTCGATTCCACGCGCACACCGCGAGACCACCACGACTCGCGTCGCGGTGCGCAACACCAGCGGGTACAGCTCCTCGCGCGCCTGCGCTGTGTGCTGCTTGGAGTCGTTCAGTGCGCTCAGGTTTTGCAGCTCACGGGTTGTGAGCCTCTCGTAGTCGAACAGCACGGCAGCTGCCATCAAGGGCCCCGCTAGACAGCCGCGGCCGGCCTCGTCAGCGCCCGCCACCAAACGCACACCGAGACGGCGGTCGAATGCAAACAGTCGCTGTCCGCTCGTGCCTGCCCGCCGGCGGCGTCGCACCGAACGGCTCCCCTTCGCGGAGGACCGTGGAGAGGCCTCGGCCGCAACGACGCTGGTGGGAGCCTTAGAAGACGCCGATCCGGTCGGGAGGCCAGTAGGTGGCGAAGGCTTCGCCGATGATCCATCCGGTGGGAACGGGTCCCCAAAACCTACTGTCGTCGGATTCACCACGGTTGTCCCCCATCATGAACCAGTGACCGGCCGGAACTTTGACGGGTATCGTGAAGTTGCACTCAGGACTAGCGCCGCATTCGCGGATGTAGGAATCCTGCTCGCGGACGAACTGACTCTTGCCGGCGGCCTTGCGAAAGACGTGGCCTTCCTTGATGTAGATCTCGTCGCCGGGGCCAGCGACTAGACGCTTGATGAAGTTGACGCCCATGTCCTCCTTCGGCACCGGTTCCGAGCAGGCCGCGCCACCCAGTTTGACAGTGTGCGGGACAGGTCCGCATTGCTCCTGCTGGGCACCTTCGGGCGGATGAAAGACCGTGATCTCGCCGACATGCGGGTTGCTGAAGTGCGTACCGATGCGATCGACCAAGACGCGCTGGCCGATCGTCAGCGTCGGTTCCATCGATCCGCTGGGGATGCGGTACGGCTTGACGATCCACTTCTGGATGCCGAGTGCGAGACCGAGCGCGACCGCAACGATCACGATCAGCTCCACGATCGAATTCCTTCCAACCCCAGCGAAAGAACTCAAGCGCAAACCAGTGGACCTCGAGCGCTTCCCACCGTTTTCACGCCGGCGGGTCGCCGGCGAGCGCGCCTGCAGGCGCGTCGTCAGCGGCATCGGCGGAGGCATCGGCGTCGGGTGCCGCCTGTGGGTCAACCCCGGCGGCTACCTCGTCGTTGCTGCTCTCCCCGGCTCTCACCTTCAACAGCCGCGCTCTGCTCACTCACGTCGGCGTCAGTGTCCTGCTCGTCGCCCTTGGCGGCGGTGTGTTGCTCCTCGTTGCCCTCTGCGGCGGGGTGTTGCTCGTCACTGCCCTCTGTGGCGGCACCCTGCTCAGCCAGTCCCTGCTCATTGGCCTCCGTAGTGGCGCCCTCGATGACCGCTTCATCGGCGGTCATGCCATCCGCATCGGTCGCGCCGCCCACCTCATGCAGCAGGCCGGGCTGGATCGCCTCCTCCGGGCCGGTGTAGCGGCGCTCGCGCACACGCGCACGCTTGCCGACGCGATCGCGCAGATAGTAGAGCTTCGCGCGGCGCACATCGCCTCGCGCGGCCAGCTCGATCCGCTCGATCTTCGGCGAATGCACAGGGAACATGCGCTCAACCCCGACGCCAAAGGATTGCTTACGGACCGTGAACGTCTCGCGAGCGCCATGCCCCTGACGCTTGATGACTACGCCCTCGAAAATCTGCACACGACGGCGCGCACCCTCGATCACCTGGAAATGCACCTTCACGCGATCGCCCGGCGCAAAGTCGGGAACGCGGCGCAGTTGCGCGCGCTCGATGGTTTCGATGACGCTGCTCATAACGTAAAGGAGGTGTGCGCCCTGATGACCCGACGAAGTGACCCCGAGCGGGGCATCCGGCCGACGCGGGAAGGAATGGTAGCGGACACCAGGCCCGCGCCGCCGCACCCGCTCCCGCGCCCGGTGGGAGACCGGTTCACCGGCTCCTCGCATCGCGTCGATGCTCGCCCCTTTCCCGGCTTCGCTCGCGCCGCCAGTCGCCGATCCGCTCGTGATGGCCGGACAGCAGAACCTCCGGCACCCGCCAGCCGCGGTACTCGGCCGGGCGCGTGTAGTGGGGGTACTCCGGATCGCCGCCGAGCGCGGGGCTAAAGGACTCCTCCAGAGCTGAGCGCTCGTGCCCAAGCGCACCGGGCAACTTACGCAGGACCGCATCGCATACGACCATCGCAGCCAGCTCTCCGCCGGAGAGGACATAACTCCCGATCGAGATCTCCTCGCTCGCGAAGTGCTCGATGATGCGCTCATCGAAACCCTCATAGCGACCGCACAGCAGCGTCAGCTCGGGCTCGGCCGCTAACTCGTCGACGAGGCTGTCGTCAAGTGTCCGCCCCCCGGGCGTGAGCGCGATTACCCTGCGCTGCTTGCGCAACCGCACCGGGTCCACGCCGTAGTGAGCGCGCAGCGCGCTGTCCATCACGTCCACGCGCAGCACCATCCCCGCGCCGCCACCAAATGGCGTGTCGTCGACCTGGCCGCCGCTGAGCTCGGTGTGCTCGCGGAAGTTCACGCACTGGAAGCTCGTGCCCGCTTCCAGCGCATTGCATACGTGGCGCTGGGCGGTGAACCACTGAAACCACTCAGGGAACAGCGTGAACACGTCTATCTCCATCAACGTCCCCCGCCCTGGCGGGTCGCGGGGCCACCAGGCTCCCCGGGCCCGGTCTCGCCGAGAAAGCCCATATCGATCTCGATCCGTCCCTCAGAGACAGCCATACGACGGATCGCGTCTTTCACCATCGGCACCAGCAACGGCTCCCCGTCCAGCTCACATAGCACCTCCAGCGCCTCGCAGGAGGGCAGCTCGATCAAACGGCTGACAGTTCCAATCAGGCGCTCGCCATCCACCACCACACAGCCCTCCAGCTCGTGTGCCCACCATTCGCCCTCGAGGAGCGCCGGAGCTTCCAGCTGCTCAACCATCAGCGCGACGCCGCGCAGCGCCTGCACCGCGGCACGATCCCCGATGCCCTCCAAGCGCACGATCGGATGCTCCTCAGTCCCCGCACGGCGCACGATCGTCGTGCGCCGTGCCGCCACCGTCACCTTCAGTCCTACGTCCAAGAGTCTCGGCCGTGGGACTGTCACATAGAAGCTCCCATCCAGGCCATGCGCGCGTCCGATGCGACCTGCCTGCAGATCCGGCGCCGGATCGCCGGCCCTCGTCATCGCCTGCGCCTTCGTCTCGGACCCACCAGCGCGGCGCGTCAATCGACGATGTCGAGCAGCACGCGTTGCCCGGAGCCAGTCGCGGCGGCTCTCACGACCGCGCGCAGCGCATGGGCGGTGCGCCCGCCGCGGCCGATCACCTTGCCGTAGTCGCCTGCCGCCACGCATAGCTCCAGCACGATCGTGCCGTCGTCTTCCTCGAACTGCTCGACCGCAACCTCCTCCGGATCGTCGACCAAGCCCTGCGCCAGATACTCCAGCAGCTGCCTCGGGGTAGCGCTCGCCATCTCCTGCTCGCTACCGAGATGCTCCACGCCGTATCCGCAGCGCGCTAGGCGCTCCGCGTCTCGATTCCCTGGATACGCAGCAGCTTGCGCACCGTGTCCGACGGCTGAGCTCCCCTCGCCAGCCAACTGCGCGCGCGCTCCTCATCGATCACGATCGTCGACGGGTCCGTCTGGGCATTGTAGTGGCCGATCGTCTCGATCACGCGACCGTCGCGCGGAGAGCGCTGGTCGGCGACGACCACACGCCACATTGGATCCTTCTTGCCGCCCACTCGCGTGAGCCTAAGTCTTACTGACACTTTGTCCTCTCGGATGCTGAACGTACTCTCGCCTAGGAGAGATTGGGTGATCTAATCTCTTGAAGAAGAGAGCTTAGACGGTGCGCTCGGCGAAAGCCGAGTGGGTGGGGCCGGGGTGAGGCCGTTCATCGCGTGCCCCGCATCAGTGCGCCGATATCGGGAGTCTTTCCCCGCCCCACCTGGCGCATCATCTTCCGCATCTGGGAGAACTGCTTAACGAGGCGGTTCACCTGCTGCACACTTGTGCCCGAGCCGCGCGCGATCCGTAGCCGGCGCGAGCCCTTGATCAGCTCCGGCTTGCGGCGCTCCTCGGGGGTCATTGCCTGAATGATCGCCTGGATGCGATCGAGCTCGCGTTCGTCCACCTTCATGTTGCTCAGCTGAACCCCACCCAAGCCGGGGATCATGCCCAGCAAGCTCGTCAGCGGCCCCATTTTGCGGATCATCTTCAGCTGCGCCAGAAAGTCGTCCAATCCCAGCTCGTTGCGGCGCAGCTTGCGCTCCAGCTCGGCCGCCTCGGTCTCGTCGAATGAGCGCTCGGCGTGCTCGATCAGGCTCATCACGTCGCCCATACCCAAGATTCGTTGCGCCATACGGTCGGGGTGGAAGCGCTCGAACTGCTCGAGCTTCTCGCCCGTCGAGACGAACAGGATCGGCTTGCCAGTGACCGCCTTCACCGACAGCGCGGCGCCACCGCGAGCATCACCGTCGAGCTTGCTCATCACCACGCCGTCGAGGAGCACCGCCTCCGCAAAGCGCTCGGCGACGTTCACCGCGTCCTGTCCGGTCATCGCGTCCACGACGAGCAGCACGTCGTGCGGTTTCACCACCTCTGCAATCCGCACAAGCTCCGCCATCAGCTCCTCGTCCACATGCAGCCGGCCTGCCGTGTCGACGATCAGGACGTCCTTGCCCTCCCGTTGCGCACGCTCCAGCGCCCACGCCGCGATCTCCACCGGGTCGTGATCGGGGGCGGGTGGGCCCCAGTGATAAACCTCCGCCCCAGCCTGGGCGCCCACCTTCACGAGTTGCTCCACGGCGGCCGGGCGGTAAACATCGCATGCCGCCACCGCGACAGTGGAGGAGTGCTCCTCACGCAGGTACTTCGCGAGCTTCGCCGTCGCGGTCGTCTTGCCCGAGCCCTGCAGCCCCGCCATCAAGATCACCGTCGGCGGTTTCGGGGAGAAGCTCAGGGTGGCTGAGGCATCGTTATCGTCTCCCTCGCCGCTGGTGGGCGGGCCCCCCATCAATCTCGTCAGCTCCTCAGCGAGGATCTTCACGACCTGCTGACCTGGATTCAGCTTGCCGATCACCTCCGCATCGAGGCAGCGCTCCTTCACCTGGGCGGTGAACTGACGAACGACCTTGAAGTTGACGTCGGCCTCCAGCAGCGCAAGGCGGATCTCGCGCATCGCACCATCGATGTCCGCCTCGGTCAGCGTCCCGCGGTTGCGGACATCGGCGAGCGTGCCCTGCAGTTTCTCGGCGAGCGAGTCGAACATCTGGCTCTAGAAGGTCGATTCCGGGGTCATCTGGGCTCGGCGCGCCGGCTGCTACTCGGTGGGCTTGTCCGGGTTCGCGCCCCGCGACAGCGCCGCACCGATGCCACCAAACGCCTCGGCGAACTCGCTCGGGACCACGAACACCTTGTTCGAATCGCCTTCCGCGAGCTGCGGCAGCATCTGCAGGTATTCGTAGCTCAGCAGCTCACGATTTGGTTTACCCGCGTGGATCGCTTTGAAGACGGTGTCGATCGCCTTCGCTTCACCCTCGGCGCGCAGGATCGCGGCCTGACGCTCACCCTCGGCATCGAGGACCGCCGCCTGCTGGGCTCCTTCGGCGTTCAGGACAGCAGACTGCTTGGCGCCCTCAGCCGTCAGGATCTGTGCCTGCTTCTCGCCTTCCGCCGTCAGGATCGCAGCGCGACGGTCGCGCTCGGCGCGCATCTGCTTCTCCATCGCCGTCCTGATGTCCTGCGGCGGGTCGACCGACTTGATCTCCACCCGGTTGATCCTGATCCCCCACTTGCCTGTCGCCTCGTCAAGCACCACCCGCAGCTCGGTGTTCACGTTCTCGCGAGCGGTCAACGTCGCCTCGAGCGAGAGGCCGCCGATCACGTTTCGCAACGTGGTCACCGTCAGCTGCTCGATCGCCTGTAGCGGGTTCGCGATTTCATACGTCGCCGAGCGTGGGTCGGTAATCGTGAAATACAACACGGTCTCGATCCCCACGACCACGTTGTCTTCGGTTATCACCGACTGCGGCGCGAAGTTGACGACCTGCTCGCGCAGATCCACGAGCGGCTTCACGCGATCGATGAATGGCGTCACGATCGTCAAGCCCGGCTCGAGCGTGCGGCTATACCGTCCCAGACGCTCGACCACGCCGGCCCGGGCTTGGGGAATCACGCGAATCGTGCGTGCGGCGAGGACGAGCGCGAACACGACCACTACGACGATGACGATCAGAGCAACCATGGGGACTGTTTCCTTTTCGTTTGCTGTTTCTCGGTCAGCGCATGACCAAAGCTGTCGCACCGCGAATCTCGACCACCTCGACGTGCTCGCCAGGGTCGATCACCGCGTCTTCGTCATAGCTGCGGGCTGTCCACACCTCGCTGTCGATCTTGACGCAGCCCACGCCCTCCTCGTTGGCGATCCGCTCGAGCACGAGCGCGTGCTTGCCCACCAGCGCCGCCGCGCCTGTGCGAATCGACGGAGGCAGCTGACGGTGACGACGAGCTACCGGGCGCAGCGCCCCGAACACGATCCCCGACCCGGCCAAGAACACGACCGCGGATAGCGGCGCGCCAACACCGAGCAGGGCAACGATTGTGGCCAGCGCCGCCCCCAGGGCGAACGGCGCCAGGTAGAAGCCGCCCTGGTGCATCTCCCCCACGCCGAGGACGCAAGCCGCCACCAGCCAGATAATCCATATGTCCACACCTCCAGGTTACCCCTCGACACGCTCCTCATGGGAGCATGCGACGCAAGCAAGACGTGTGCCGTGGAACCACTGGTTACCGAAATCAGTCCTCAGCGATCAGCGCGCGGGCAAAGTCCTCGGGATCGAACGGCCTCAGATCCTCGACTGCCTCGCCCACCCCGATCAGCTTCACCGGCATCTCCAGCTTGCGCGCGATCGCCAGCGCAATCCCGCCACGAGCGGTGCCGTCGAGCTTCGTCAGCACGACCCCCGTGACGGCAGCCGTCTCGGCGAACATCTTCGCCTGGCGCAACCCGTTCTGGCCGGTGCTCGCGTCGACTGTCAGCAGCGTCTCGTGCGGGGCTCCCTCCAGCTGTCTGCCGATCACCCTCCGCACCTTGCCCAACTCGGCCATCAGATCGTCCTGAGTATGCAGGCGCCCGGCGGTGTCCACGATCACGACGTCCACTCCCGTGGTGCGCGCCGTGGCGATCGCCTCAAACGCCACCGCTCCCGGGTCCGAGCCCGCCGGTCCGGTAACGAACTCAGCGCCCGCTCGCCGCGCCCAGCCCTCCAGCTGCTCGCTCGCCGCGGCCCTGAACGTGTCTGCCGCCCCGAGTAGCACCGTGAGGCCCAGCTCGTGCCGCAGGTGCCACGCAAGCTTGCCGATCGTCGTCGTCTTGCCCGTGCCGTTCACCCCCACCGTCAATATCACCGTCGGGCTCGGGCGGAGGTCGATGTGATCGTCGCCCACCCGTGCCGTCTCGGCCAGCAGCTCGATCAAGCGCTCACTCAGTGCCTCACCACCCGTGAGAGCGCCCTCGGCGGCCTCCGCCTCCAACGTCGCCACCACAGCCGCGGTCGTGCTCGCGCCGACGTCGGCCATGATCAATGCCTCCTCGAGCCGTTCCCACGTGTGCTCGTCGAGCGTCTTCCACAAGGTCGCCTGAAGCTCGCCGCTCAGGGCCTGACGGGTCTTCGACAGGTTCTCGCGCAAACGACGAAACACCCCGCGGCGCCTGTCCGCCGGCGGGACTGACTCGGACACGTCCCGAGCGGCCCCATCGGTGATGAATAGATCGCTCCAATCGCGGGCCACGGACCGCGCGACGATAGCGGCTTCTCAGGCGGCTACCTGGGGGATCGGTGTGGGTGGGGTCTGAGTGGGTGGGGTCTGAGTGGGCGAGGTCGGTGTGGGCGAGGCGTGGGCGGGTGGGGTGTCCTCTTCAGCCGGCAGCCTCCGCGAGAGCACCTTTGACACGCCGTCACCACCCATCGACACGCCAAACAACCAGTCCGCAGCCTCCATCGTGCGCTTCTGATGGGTGATCACGATGAACTGCGCGCGGTCCGCATATCGACGCAGCAGCGCCAAAAAGCGATCCAAGTTCAGGTCATCGAGCGCGGCCTCGACCTCGTCGAGGATGTAAAACGGACATGGGCGCGCCAAAAACACGGCGAACAAGAACGCCAGCGCCGTCATCGACTTCTCCCCACCCGACAGCAAAGACAAGCGCTTCGCTGACTTACCGGCGGGCGTGATCTCGATCTCCACACCCAACAGCTCCTCCCCCGCAAGTTCCTCACGCTCGGCCTCCGCTTCCGCGGCGGCCTCCGTCGCCTCCTCGCTCTCCTCTGATCCGTCTGCGCCCTGCACCCCGGCTGCCAACAGCGGCTGCCCACCGAGCACTCCCCGCGGCGCCTGCTCGTCTCGCACCAGCCGCAGTCTGCCCGACCCACCTGGGAAGACATCGCCCGCGAGCTCCTCGAAGTTGCGCGCGGCAGCGGCGAACGTCTCCTCGAAGGTCTCTTGGATCTGACGGTCGGTTTCTCGGATCACCGCTTTGAGCTCGCGAAGCGCCGTCTCCAAATCGGCGCGCCTGCCCTCCAGCTCCTCTACATGCGCCACGGCCTCCGCGTACTCCTCCTGTGCCAGTGGATTGACGGGGCCGAGCTGCTCGCGGCGCCTTTGCAGCCGCTCCACGCGAGCGGTGAGCGCGTCGGCCTGCTCCTGCTCCAGCGGCTCCGCCTGCTCGGCTCGCGCCTGCTCTGAAAGCTCCAGCAGCTCGGCGACTGCCTGGGCTTCCTGCACAGCCTCCTGCGCCTGATCGCGCAGCCGCTGCGCGGCCACCTCGGCGCCGGTCACATCCTCGCCCGCCGCGCGCAGCGAGGTCTGGATCTCGGCCTCCTCACCGGCGCAGGCGCGCAGCTCGCCGGCCATCTCCTCGCCCGCTACGCGGTCAGAGGACAGCTGCTCCTCCAGCTGCCTCACCCGCTCCTGCACCGCTTCGCCAGCGCACTTGCAGGCCGCCTCCAATCGCTTGGCGACCGGCACCAGCACCAGGTCAGCGGCATGTTGGGAATGAAGACGCTCCACGCGAGCCAGCCGCTCGGCATGTTCGCGCGCCACGCGCTCGGCCACCCGGCGCTCAGCCATCAGCTCACCCTCCAGCTGCGCTCTGCGCACGGCCAGCGGTCCCTCCCCGGGCGCCGCCTTTCGCTGCTCGATCAACCACTCGGTTCGTCTGTGCGCCTCGCCCCCCTCCGCATAGCGGCGCTCGGTTTCGCGCAAAGCAGCTTCTGCCTGCACCCGCCCCTCCTCGGTGCCACGAAGCGCCTCCAGCACCCGCTCTGAGGCGAGGAGCGCTGCTTGCTCTGCCTGAGCGGCCACCTCACTCGCCTCGATCAGCCGGTCGCGCTCGTTGCGGCGCGCCAGCACGCGCTCAGCGCCGCCCTCAGTCAGCTGGCGCACCTCGCCCCATGCCGCAAACCACACGCGGCCCTTATGCGTGGCGGCGATACCCCTGAAGCTCGGTGGGAGATCCTCCAACCGCTCGAGGACCCAGGCATCCGCCAGCAGCCGCTCGGCCAGCTCCATGACTGCTTTTGGTCCGCTTACTAAATCCAGCAGCCGCTCCGCGCCGGCCACCGGCGGCTCGCCCGCATCCACCGAGGCCCCACGCGGCTGCTCCGCGAGCGCAGCCGCGGGTCTGATATCCACCAGCAACGCGCTGCCGCCGTCGGGACCCGCACGGTCGAGCAATGCCTCGGCCCCGGCCACGTCGCGTACCAGCACCGCACTCAGGCGGCCGCCGAGCGCAGCGGCCAGCGCCAGCTCATATCCGTCGCGCACACTCAGTTCCTCACTCAGCGCCTTCGGAGCATCCTCGGGTGGGTGGGTCCCGGATAAACGGGACCCACCATCCACACGCGCGTGGCTGCGCAGGAATTGATTCGCAACCGCCAGCTCGCCGCCCACGCGCGCGGACTCACGGCGCGTATCTTGCACCTCGCGCTCGGCCACCCGCAGGCGCTCACGCGCCTGCTCAGTCAGATCATCTGCCCGCGCTCGCGCGCTCTGCGCCTGAGCCAGCTCGCCCTCCAGCTCCTGAACGCGCGCGGCCTCGCGCTCGCGCGCGGCTTCCAAACCCTCGAGCTCCCGCTCGAGCTCGAGCTCGCGCTGCTGCTCGAGCTCCGCCAGCTCACCCTCCAGCGCCTGCATCCGCTCCGCGCTTGGAGACCCGTCGGGTTCACTCACCACGCCAGCGCCAGACCCCTCAGTCCCGGACTCACTCAGCGCGCTCAGCTCCAGCTCGATCCGCTCGATCCGCCGCGCCAGGGCTTGGGCACTCGCGCCAGCCTGCTCCTCGCGCAAACCCAGCCGCTCGCGCGCGGAGCGGGCTTCGTACACGCGTTTTGCCAGCGCGTCGTGGCGCTCGGCCCGCTCAGAGAGTGCCCGCTCGGCCATCGCGCGCCGCTGCACCACCGCCTGCAACCGCTCCTCGATCTCCGCTCGCGCAGCGCGCGCCTCTTTTACCTCGGCCTCGGCCTGATCGAGATCCACTCCGCGGGCGCGCAACGTCTCGCGCGCGAGCTCCCAGCGAGCTTCCAGCACCTGGCGCTCCAAACGCGCGTGCAGCTCAGCCGCCTCGGCCTGGCGCTTGAGCGGACGCAGACGGGTGCGCGCCTCACGCTCCACATCCAGCGCGCGGTCCAGGTTCTCCTGTGTTTTCTCGAGCTTCAGCTGTGCTCGTCGCCGGCGCTTGCGGTGCTTGCCCAGCCCCGCAGCCTCCTCGATCAGCAAACGCCGCTCACGTGGCTTGGAGGTCACGATCGCCTCCACTCGCCCCTGCGAGACGACCGAGTGGGTCTCCTTCCCCAGACCTGTGTCAGAGAGCACCTCGATCACGTCGGTCAGCCGGCAGCGCGCACCGTTCAGCCGGTATCCACCCTCTCCGTTGCGGTCCAGGCGACGTACGATCGAGATCTCGCTCAGGGGCAGGTCGACCGTGCCGTCGGAGTTGTCGAGCACGATCTCCACCTCGGCCGCACTTCGCGCCTGCACTCCCCGTCCCCCTCCGAAGATCACGTCCTGCATCGACTGGCCCCTCACCGCGAGCGGCGACTGCTCGCCCATCGCCCACAGGACCGCGTCGGTCACATTCGACTTGCCCGACCCGTTCGGGCCGACCACAACGCTCACACCGGGACCAAAGTCCAGATGAGTGCGATCGGGAAAGGACTTGAAGCCTTTCAACGTCAGCGACTTCAAGCGCATCTGCTCACCGATCTCACTCGTGGCTCGCCAATCCCTCGACGGCCTCGCGGGCGGCCTCCTGCTCGGCATGCTTCTTGCTCCTGCCTCGGCCTTTCCCCAGTGCCCGCCCGTCGACCTTCGCCACCACTTCGAACGTCTTGTCGTGCGGCGGCCCCTCTTCGCCGGCGATCTCGTAGCTCACCTCTGTCCCGCGCCGCGCCAATAGCTCCTGCAGTGCCGACTTGAAGTCCAGCGGATGCTCCAGCGCCTGCTCGATCTCCGGCCCGAACGCCTCGACCACCGCCGCGGCGGTGCGCTCGTAACCCGCCTCCAGATAGCAGGCTCCGATCACCGCCTCGATCACCGACGCCAGCACCCGCTCGGTCGCCAATAGCGCCACCGTCGCGCTCGCCTCGGCGCCCGCGGGCGCCGCCGCCCGCAGGCGCCGCGGCACCTCCAAGCGTTCCGCCACCACCCTGCAGGATGCACCCGACACGGCCTGCGCACGGATCTTGGTCAGCCTTCCCGCACCAAACCGCTCTGCCTCCAGGCGCGGATACAGATGAGTTGTAACCGCCAGCGCCAACACGCTGTCGCCGAGAAACGCCAAGCGCGTGTAGGAATCGCTCGAGCGCTCGCTCCACGACGCATGCGTAAAGACCTGTCGCTCCAGTTCCTGCGGCAGCTCGTCGAGCAGGTCTTTGAGCAGCTTCATCGCGCATCAGCCGTCGGTGGCATTTGCCAGCACGAAATCCACGGCCGCTCCCACCGTCAGGATCCTCGCCGCCTGCTCGTCGGACATCTGCACTCCATAGGTGTCCTCCAGCTCCTGCACCAACGTATACAGATCCAGCGAATCGGCCTCCAAGTCCTCCTTGAAGCGGGTGTCGCTGTCGATGTTGCCCGGATCGATGTCCAGCTCGTCAGCGAGATGGGCCTGGATCAGGGTGAGGACTTGCTCGCGGGTCATCTCGCCTGCGGCAGGCTAGCGGCCAGATCGGATGATGAGTAGCCCACCCCACCGCGCAGCGCCCCAGCCCGCTCGAGCGCGATCTGAGTCCGTCCCACGAGGTCCTCGCTCGCGCCGCGCTGCGCTCTCAGGATCGCCTGCGCAAAACCTCTCCGAGTGAAGCGCCCATGGGGAACGACTCCCAGGCTGCGCAACCCCAACAAATAGGCCCCGCCATGCTCTTCCGGGTCGAGCTCGCCACGCACCTCTCGCAGCGCGGGCCGTAGCAGCGCGCCTCCAAGCTTTGCCCGCGTCGACGCCATCGCGGCATCCCGTACCGCACCCAGCAAAGTCTGCGATACGCCCTCCATCAGCTTCAGGGCGATATTCCCTGTCAGCCCGTCGGTCACGATCACATCTGCCATGCCCCTCACCACGTCGCCCCCCTCGACGTTGCCGATGAACTGGAGTGCGTCGCTCCGCTCCGCTCTCGCGGTCAACTCCTCGCCGGTCTCAACGATCAGCCGCCCACCACGCGCGGACTCCTCGCCATTCGACAGCAGTCCCACCCGTGGGCGCTCCACACCCAGCACCGCGCTCGCCAGTGCCGCGCCCATGAACGCGAACTGCACGAGGTGCTCGCGCCTTGCCTCGGCATTCGCCCCTACGTCCAGCAGGATGACGGAGTGCCCGCCCGGGCGGGCGGGCTCGCGGGCGGGCGGGGATCCCGGAATAGGCAGCGGGATCGCCAACGCCGGGCGATAGATGCCTTTCGTGCGCTTCACGTTGAACAGCCCAGCGGCCAGCGCGGCGCCGGTACCGCCCGCGCACACCAATGCCTGGGCCCTACCTTCCGCGACCGCTCGCGCAGCCTGCACGATCGAGGCCTCGGGTGTCGATCGCACCGCACTCACCGGATCGGCGCTCTTGGCGATCGAGACCGGCGCATTGACGACCTCTACACCCTCCAGCAGCGTGGCCGGGGCTCCGAGCTCAGCCTCCGGCCCGAACAGCAATACCCTCGCGCCCTGCTTGGCCGCGAGCGCGGCGCCGGCGGCAACCTCCGCGGGGCCCATGTCCGCACCGTTGCAATCGACCGCTACGACCGGCGCGATCACCGGCCACCGATCATCGGAGCGGGCCGGGGGCGGGCGGGGACCCGATCATTGACTTGACTACTCGTGGTCGTGGTCGTGCTCGCCGTGGTCGTGCGTGCTCTGCACCACGACCTCCCGTCCTGCGTACGTACCGCACACTGGACACACCCGATGAGGTCTCCGGGGGCTGTGGCATTTCGGACACGCGTTCACCGCAGGCGTACCGATCTTGTGCTGCGCGCGGCGCTTCGCCGTGCGGCTGTGCGATTGCTTTTTCTTGGGTACCGCCATCGGTCGAGAAGCCTACCAGCCTTGCGGAGCGCCCCGAAGCACCCACTACGCGCGAGCGCCTCCTACTCCAGCTTCAGCTCGCTCAGCTTCGCCCAGCGCGGATCTCGCTCCGGCTCGTGGCGGTGCTGGAGCCCCGCCCGCCCGGCCTCGTTGAGATCGACCGCGCAGATCGGGCACAGCCCGGCGCAATCCTCTTTACACAGCACCTTCACCGGTGCCGCCAGCACAAACGCATCTCGTGCCCACGCCGCCAAGTCGAGCTTCTCTGCGCTCACGTAAGGACTTTCCAGCTCCTCGCCCTCACCTTGCCGGTCGACCTCACGCGACTGCACCTCGACCTGCGGGCTCGCGATCTTTAGACAGCGCATACAGATGCCCGTCAGGGCCGCCTGCAAGCGCAGCCTAAGCGCGTATCCACCGCCGGTCATGCGCGACACCTCGAGTTGCACCGGCACTCTTTCCGGCTCGATCTCATACCGCTCGCCGCCCAGCTCCAGCGGGTCGATCCGAACGCTCAGCTCGATCCGACGCCCCTCGCCGACGCTCAGCCGCAGTCCTCCCAGGTCGAACTCGTCAGCCCTCGCGCTCACCCTCCCCAGGCTAGCGACGGTGGACGCGGGCGGGCGTGAGGCGAGACGGGCGGACGAGGCCTTGTTCAGTGCTCCTGCAGCTCGCGCTTGAGCACCTTGCCCGTCGCGTTGCGCGGCAGCTCGTCCAGGAAAACCACCTCACGAGGCACCTTGTACCGGGCCAGGTTCTCCTTCACATAGCCCTTCACGGTCTCCTCGCTCAGCTCGGTGCCGTTTCGCGGGACGACGAACGCCTTCAGCCGTTGCCCCCACTCGTCGTCATCGACGCCGATGACAGCGGCCTCCTCGATCTCCTCGTGATCGGCCAGCAGGTCCTCGACCTCACGCGGGAACACATTCTCGCCGCCGCTCACGATCATCTCATCGTCGCGCCCATCCACGAACAGCCTGCCGCCCGCATCGAAGTGCCCAACGTCGCCCGTGCTCATCAGGCCGCCCACGATCTCCTTGCTGCCACCGCCGGTATAGCCTTCGAATACCAGCTCGTTCGCCACGAAGATCCGCCCCCCCGCTCCGGGCTTGACCTCGTGGCCGTCACCGTCGAGCAGCTTCACGACCGTGCCCAGCGGTGGCCGTCCCGCGGTTCCCGGCGCCGCACGCAAGTCTGCCGGCGTGGCGATCGTCGCCCACGCGACCTCGGTCGAGCCATACAGGTTGTAGACCACGTCGCCGAACACATCCATCGCGCGTGTCGCCAGCTCCCCCGGCAGCGCCGAGCCACTCACGGCGATCACCTTCAGCGCGTGGGTGTCGTATCGCGCGATCGTCTCCTTTGGCAGCTCGAGAATCCTCTGCAGCATTACCGGCACGACCGCCAGCGCGCTCGCACGGTGCTGAGCGACCGCCCGCAGCGTGTCCTCGGGATCGAAGCGCCGGCGCAGCACCAGCGTGCTCGCCAGCGGCAAGCCCAGCGTGAAGTGCGCGAAGCCCCACGAGTGGAACATCGGCGCGGCGATCATCGTCGTCTCCCTGGCCTTCAATGGGATCTTCGAGAACAGCGCCGCCGCCGGATCCAGCGACTCGGGCTGTTTGCGCGCCGCACCCTTCGGCGTCCCCGTCGTGCCCGAGGTCAAGATCACGACGCGACCCTTCTCGCTCGGAGGTTGTAGTTCGGAGTCTGTCTCTCTTGCGATCAGCTCCTCCAACAGCGGCGCGGACGGAGCCTCACCGGGGTCGCGCCAAGCGACGAAGCATTTCCGTCCCACGCATCCCTCGCTCACGAGGTCGGCGAACTCCTCGTCGTAGATCAGCGCCTTCGGATCCTCGCGCCGCAGGACGTCGGCGATCTGCGGGCCCGCGAATGCCGTATTCAGGTACAGCGAGTTCGCGCCCAGCTTCGAGCACGCGATCGTCGCGTCGATGAACCCGCGGTGGTTGCGGCACATGATCGCCACCCCGTCGCCCTCTCTGACTCCCTCCGCCTTCAGCCCCCACGCGAGCGCGTTCGTGCGCCGCTGCACCTCGTCGAACGTCAGGGTTCCCCGCTCGTCGACGATCGCCGCGCGGTTTGGATAGCGCGCGGCCGAGCCCGTGTACGCGGCCGCCGGCGTCGGCCCCCAGCGGCGCAGCGCCCTGATCGAGCGTACGGCCCTGTCCGGGCGCGTCGGCTGGATCATGCCCGTGCCGAGCAGCGTCTTTATGACGTGCAGCTTGTGCTTCGCCTCTGGAGCGTTCACGCGCGGCACCCTACTTCAAAGACTCAGCCCAGCGCGCCCCTGGCTGGGACTAGCTGACTTCGGCGGGCTCGTCCTTGCCCTGAAGACGCTCACGGCCGCGCTGCACGGCGGCGATGAACTTCGAAAGGTTCACCTCGAGCGTGTTGAGGATCTCATCCGCGTAATCCTCCGCGCCCAGGCGAATCTCGCGCTCGCGCGTGCGGGCGTCCTCGACAATGTCCTCGGCGGCGCGCTCGGCCTGCTTGGTGACCTCCTCCTCGCCGACCAACTTCTCCTGGCGCTCGCGCGCGTCCTTGACGATCCGCTCGGCCTCCTTCTTGGCCTCCGCGAGCATCTCTTGACGCTCCTTGACGATCCACCGCGCCTGCTTGATCTCCTCGGGGATCGTCGCACGCATCTGATCGAGGATGTCGTAAATCTCCTCCTTGTCGACCCTGACCTGATCGGTCATGGGAACAGATTTGGCGTTGTGCACCAAGTCGTCGAGCTTGTCTATGAGTACCAAGACATCCATTGCGTCTCCAAGTTCGTCAGCGCTTCAGCTCTTCCTGCAACCGTCTCGCGACCTCGCCGGGAACGAGATCATCGATCATGCCCCCGAAAGTGGCGAGCTCCTTGACGCCACTGGAGGAAAGGAAACTGTACTGCGGGCTGGCCATCAGGTAAACCGACTCTATCTCCGGGTCCTGGCGGCGGTTGAGCTGATTCATCTCCAACTCGTACTCGAAGTCCGAGATCGCACGCAGCCCCTTGACGATCGCTTTTGCATTGACGTGGCGCGCAAACTCGACCACGAGCGTTGCAGAACGGCTCGGCCCTCACCCCATCCAGATCCGCGATCGCGTGCTCGATGAAGCCCATCCGCTCATCGATCCCAAACAGCGCCTTGTCCTTTCGCACGGAGCGGTTCACAACCGCCACCACAACTTCGTCGTACAACGCCGCGGCTCTTCTGATCACATCCAGATGACCGTTCGTGATCGGGTCATACGAGCCCGGGCACACGACGATCGACTTCTCGCGACCCGTCATCGCTCACCCACGCAAGTCGTTGAGGTCATTGGTAACGGTGGATTGTGATCGTCGTATCGCCATAGCGCCGCTCCTTCTCGATCTCCCAGGGCAGCTGCAGTGGCGCCCTGCGGTCGCTCTCGACGACCACGCGCGCCTGCGGCGCCAGCAGCGAGGCCAAGGCCAGCGATAACTCGCCTCCCAAGTCGCTCGCCCGCCTGTACGGGGGGTCGATCAACACCAGATCGTACGTCTCTGCGCGCGCTCGTGCACTGTGCAGCGCGACGAGGGCCTCTGTGCGCCGTACCTCGGCCTCACCCTCTTGCAGCCCGAGAGCCTCTAGATTGGCCGTCAGAACATCCAGCGCGCGCCGATCGCGCTCGACGAACACGGCCCGCTTCGCGCCCCTCGACAGTGCCTCGATCCCCAGCGCGCCGGTGCCAGCGAACAGGTCGAGCACCACCTCGTCCTGGACTGTGCCCAGCATCGAGAAGAGGGCCTCTCGCACGCGCTCGGACGTCGGCCGGGTGGTGGCTCTGCCCTTCGGCGCCTGCAGCCGTCTACCGCCCCAGCGCCCGGCGATCACCCTCACTTCGCACCCCCGCGTCCTGCGATCGGTCGCGCCTCGAGCCCCCGCGTCAAGCGCTCGCTCACGCGGGAATCGGCGCGAGCGCCTGATCGCCGAATGCTCGCTCGAACGCCTCTCCCAGCAGCGCATGCTCGGGTCCCTCGAGCTCCGGGTCCGACGCGAAGATCGCCTCCGCCAGCGTGCGTGCGCGCTCGAGCAGCGCCTCGTCCCGCGGCAGAGACGCGACCGCGAACTGCCTCAACCCCGACTGCCTGGTCCCCACCAACTCCCCCTCGTTACGCAGCTCCAGATCAATCTCCGCCAGCTTGAAACCGTCGGAATGCTCCACCATCGCGCGCAGCCGCCTCGCGCCGGGTGGTCCCACAAGCAGGCATTTAGAGCTGTACTCACCCCGCCCGATCCTGCCCCTCAGCTGGTGTAGCTGCGACAGCCCGAAGCGCTCAGCGTTCTCCACAAGCATCACCGTCGCGTTCGCCACATCGATCCCAACCTCGATCACCGTCGTGGCCACCAGCACGTCAGCCTTCCCCAACGCGAACTCAGCCATCACGCGCTGCTTCTCCCGGGAGCGCATCTGCCCGTGCAGCAGCACCAGTCGATATCCCTCCAGCTCACCCTTCGCCAGTCGCTCGTACTCAGCGGTCGCTGCGCGCACTTCTCCCTGCTCGCCCGAGAGCTGATCTGCCTCGGGCTGCTCGACCAGCGGGCACACCACATACGCCTGCCTGCCCTCACTGCACTGCTTGCGCAGCTCTTCATATGCGCCCGCCCGCGCCCGCTCGCCCGCGACGATCCGCGTCTGGATCGCCTGCCGTCCTCTCGGTAGCTCACGCAGGACGCTCTTGTCGAGATCCCCGTACTTCGCCAGCGCGAGCGTACGCGGGATCGGCGTTGCGGTCATATGCAGGACGTGCGGCGCCAACCGATCTCCCAGGGCTCCGCCACCGCCCACCGCTTTGGCTCCCTTCCCGTCCAGCGCCGCCCGCTGGCGGACACCGAAGCGATGCTGCTCATCGACCACCGCCACCGCCAACGCCCTGAAGGAGACATCCGGCTCGATCAGCGCGTGGGTGCCCACCAGCAATCCCAGCTCGCCGCTAGCCAGCTTGCCCAGGGTGTCCTTGCGTCGCAGCGCCGTCGTTGAGCCGGTCAACAGCGCGGCGGGCACCTGCTCACCGCCGATCAGCCGCTGCAAAGTCGCGAAGTGCTGCTCGGCCAGCGTCTCCGTCGGCGCCATCAGCGCGGCCTGCATCCCGTGCTCAACCGCTCTGAGCATCGCGTACAAGGCCACCACCGTCTTCCCGCTGCCCACCTCCCCCATCAGCAACCTCTGCATCGGGCGTACCGTCGCCAACTCTTTTCGGATCGTCTCCACAGCCCTCTGCTGATCTCCCGTCAGCGCGAACGGCAGGCCCTCCCGCAGCCAGCGCTCGCTCAGCCCCGCCGGCTCATCCAGCCTGTGAGCCCTCGTACTTTCCCCCCGCCGCGCGCGTCTTCTCAGGAACACCAACTGCGTCAGCAGCAGCTCCTCGAATGCCAGCCGCTCGCGACCTCTCTCCCGATCCTCGGCCATATGCGGGAAGTGCATCGCCGCCAACGCGCTCGCCCTATCCGGCAACCCTTCCCGCACGCGCACACTCGCGGCCAGCGGCTCCGCCATATCCACCAGTGCCCCTCTCGCGGCCTGCATCAGCGTCAATATCTGAGTTGAGCTGACGCCCTCCGTCGCCGGGTAGTGGCCGATCTCGCGCGCCGCATCAGTCTCACCGGCACCAAGGTCCGAGCCAATCGCGTGGTGAGCGACATTGAACGCCCCTCTCGCTGTCGTCTTGCCGTGTAAGAGGAGCCGCGTCCCGGGCTCGTAGCGCTGCGCCAGCCACGGCTGGTTGAAGAACATCGCACGCATGCTTCCTGTCTCGTCGAACACGGCCGCTTCGACCAGCGGCTTCATTCCCCGACGCCTCACCGGCCGCGCGCCGATCGCACGCACCTGCACGGCGACCGTTGCCTGCTCTCCAGCCTTCAGGTCTCTCACAGTGCGCGCGTCGCGGCTATCCCTGGGCGTGTGCTCGAGCAGCGCGCCGACGCTCGTCAGCCCAAGCACCCGGAGGCCGTCAGCCAGCTTCCGATGCGGTACATCCAAGGAGTCATCCAGTCGCGACGGCCTCGGCCAACGCACAGGCGCTCCGAGCATCTCCGCGCGAGATAGGCGCCTCGTTGAAGCAAACGTGCGCTGGGTGAGCGCGGACCGGCCCGGGGGTGAGGGCTGGAGGTCTGCCTGCGTCGAGGCCTCGGCGAAGACGTCGCGATGGCTGTGCCAGCTGCGGACATGACGATCGCCGCATGATGCACGGCCCTCCGGCGGATCAGACCAGATCTACTCCGCGGCCAACAACCACCAATAGGCGGGCTGACCGCCATGGCGAAGCTCGAGCTCAACCCCACCGTCCAAGAGCCCGGCAACATCCTCAGGCTCCAGCGGAGCGTCCTCACCCGAGAGCACGCTGATCAGCTCGGCGCCATCAGCAAGCGCCGTAAGAACGGCCCGTAGCGTCTCGCCGGGATCACCCCAGGCAATCACCTCATCTGCCACGAACCCCACCGCCTCACCGCGAGCAAAGCGTCCTCGCGCATCGTCGCGCGCGGCCTGCGCGACCGCCCCCGTACGCAGGTGGGTAAGAGCTTCGTTCAGCGCCCGAGCGTTCTCCTCCACCGTGCGATCGGGCGCCAACGCAACCGCGGCGGCAAGACCAGCTTGCTGACTGGTGGCGGGCGCCACGAGTACCTGCTTGTCCGACAGCTCGGCCGCATGCTCAGCCGCCATGATCACGTTGGCGCTGTTCGGCAACACCACCACCTCCTCCGCCGGCACCTCGTGGATAGCCGCCAGCAAGTCATAAGTGGAGGGGTTGAGCGTCGGACCACCATCGATCGTGTGCACACCGAGCTCCTCAAACAACGCCCGAAGCCCATCGCCGCTGACCACCGCCACCGCTCCGCAGCGCATCCTTGGGCCGGCGGCGGACCGGCCTGCTGGGTAGCCCCCATCATCTCCGCTCCCACCGGCCTCGGCGCCAACCGCGCCATCGCCCCTCAGTCGCTGCTCGCGCTCACTCACCTGCAAACGCATGTCGGCGACATCCAGATGCGAGACCTCGCCCGCCTGCGCGAAAACCGCGGCTGCCTGCTCGGGCACATCGGTATGCACGTGCACCTTCAGCGTCGTGGCGTCACCAACGACCAACACCGAGTCGCCGAGCTTCTCCAGCGGCGCGATGAAGCTCGCCGGGCTCAGCCCATTACCGGTGACGGCGAAGTTCGTGCAGAAGCGATACGTACTCGAGTGATGCTCGGGATGGCTGATGCGCGCCGGCGCGTAGTGGTCGAGCTCCGGCGGATCGTCACCGCGCAGCGCGGCCACGACTCCAGCGAAGATGATCGTAAGCCCATAACCACCCGCGTCGACGACTCCGGCATCGCGCAGCGCCGCCAGCAACTCGGGGCCACGCTTGACCGACTCCTGTCCTGTCGTAACCGCCCGCTCGAGGGCCGCGGCGATCGCCGCGTCCTGCAACCCCGGCTCGGCGTCGGGATCCAGGCGCGGGTTCTCAGGGCTGTGCGCAAGGTCGGTCATGATCTGGTGAGCCATCTCGCGCGCCACGGTCAAGATCGTGCCCTCCGCGGGTTCGCGCACCGAGGAGTAAGCCCGATCGGCCGCATTGGCCAGCGCCGCGCCGATCAGCGTCGCGTCGATCAGCTCACCGGGCCGACTGACCAACTCCTCGGCCGCGCCGCGTATCAGCTGAGAGAGGATCACGCCCGAGTTACCGCGCGCGCCCAAGAGCGCCGCGCGGGCCACCGACTGCACGATCTCCTCACGTCCGATCTCATCGATCGTGCGTGCCTCGTCGCTCCCCTGCAGGCGATCGAGCTCAGCCAGCACGGCACGCAGCGTGAGCGCCATGTTGTCGCCGGTGTCACCATCGGCGACCGGAAACACATTGAGGTCGTTGACCTCCTCGCGGCGCGATTCCAAGTGCGCCAGCGCCCCCGCCACCGCGGCGCGGAAGCGGACCAGATTCGTATCGGTCACGGCCACACCTCTATCACCTCATCCGGGCGGCACGCCGCCCGCTCGCAGCCGAACGAGCCCTCAGAGAGCCTTCGTGACCTTGCCAGCTTTCAGGCAGCGGGTGCACACGTAGACACGCTTTGGCGCCTTGCCCACGAGGATTCGCACCTTTTGCAGATTTGGGTCAAAGCGCCGCTTAGTCGCAACCATCGAGTGGCTGCGGCTCTGGCCGAACGCCGGACCCTTCCCGCAGCTATGACACACCTTTGCCATGCGCGGCAGTCTAGAGCCTTTTTGAAAAAGGCTCTCAGCCGCTTGAAAGCTCGCGGCGCAGCGCCGCCATCCGCAGCACCGCCTCGGCGGCGTGGCGGCCCTGATCGCGCTTGTCGGCACCCGAGCGCGCGAGCGCCTGCTCCATCGTCGCGCAGGTCAGCACACCAAACGCGCATGGCACGCCGGTGTCGAGCGCCACCCGCATCACCCCGCGCGCCGTCTCGGCGCAGACGAAGTCGTAGTGATCGGTCTCACCCTTGATCACCGCCCCCAAGCACGCCACACCAGCAAAGCGCCCAGACTTCGCCGCATAGCTCGCGGCGAGCGGCAGCTCAAACGCGCCGGGCACATCGAATACCTCGACGTTGTCGTACCCAGCTTGGGAGAACGCGTCGCGTGCGCCGCTGAGGAGCCGTTCGGCCAGATCCTCATAGAAGCGGGCGACCGCGATCGCATAGGCGCTGGCGCTCACCAGTCGAGTCCTTCCTGCGCGGCGTCCTGTTCGCGCTCGGAGCGCAGCAGCTCGGCGTCGAGGTTCAGCCCCTGGTGGTGGAGCGTGTGCCCCATCCGCTGAGCCTTCGTGCGCATGTACTCCTCGTTGTGCGGATTGGGGGCGTGCTCGATCGGGATCTGGGCGCTCACCGATAGACCATAGCCCTCCAGACCCTTGATCTTCTTGGGGTTGTTCGTGAGGATGCGGATCGAGGACAGGCCCAGGTCGACGAGTATCTGCGCACCGATGCCGTAGTCGCGCAGGTCGGCCGGCAATCCGAGCTGGATGTTTGCGTCCACCGTGTCCAGTCCGTCCTCCTGTAGACGGTAGGCCTTGAGCTTGTTGAGCAGCCCGATCCCACGCCCCTCCTGAGCCAGGTACAGCAGCACGCCCTCGCCCTCGCCCTCGATCATCGCCAGCGCCGACTCCAATTGCTCGCCACAGTCGCAGCGCAGCGAGTGAAACACATCGCCGGTCAGGCACTCGGAGTGCACGCGCACGAGCACGTCGCTGCGCCCGGATACGTCGCCCTTGACGAGCGCGACGTGGTGCTTGGCGTCGATGAACGAGCGATACCCAACGACCTCGAACTCGCCGAACGCGGTCGGCAGCCGTGCCGACGCCACGCGTTCCACGAGCTTGTCGTGCTGGCGACGATAAGCGATCAGGTCGGCGATCGTGATCATCTTCAGCCCGTGTCGCTCGCAGTAGCCGGCGAGATCGTCCACACGCGCCATCGTGCCGTCGTCGTTCATCACCTCACAGATCACCCCCGCGGGGTTCAGCCCCGCCAGACGCGCGAGATCGACCGCGGCCTCGGTCTGTCCGGTGCGCTCGAGCACACCCCCGGAGCGGGCCTTCAGCGGAAAGATGTGCCCGGGCTGCACGAGATCGCGTGGATGAGAGTTGGGGTCAACGGCCACCTGGATCGTGCGCGCGCGATCGTGCGCGGAGATCCCCGTCGTCACTCCCTCGCGCGCCTCGATCGAGACCGTGAACGGCGTCTCGAACGACGATTCGTTCTTGGCCGCCATCAGCTCCAGCCCCAGCTCCTCGCAGCGCTCGGGTGTCAGCGACAGGCAGATCAGCCCGCGTCCCTCCTTGGCCATGAAGTTGATCGCCTCGGACGTGGCGAACTGCGCGGCCATCGTCAGATCGCCCTCGTTCTCGCGATTCTCGTCGTCGCACACGACGACCATCCGCCCCGCACGAATCTCCTCGAGCGCCTCCTCGATCGTGGCGAAGGGCGTGGTTGTCTTGGACTGACTCATATGCGGGCCTCCAGTAGTCGCTCTACGTGCTTTGCCAGCACATCGACCTCAAGGTTGACCCTATCTCCGACAGCCGCCTCTCCCAAGTTGGTGCGCTCGAGCGTCTCCGGGATCAGCGCAACCTCGAAACCGTTGTCGGACAGCGCGCTCACTGTGAGGCTGACCCCGTTCACCGCGATCGACCCCTTCTCGACGCAGTAGCGCCCCAAACCCGGCTCGCTCTCGATTCTCAGCGCCCGCGCAAAGCCCTGCTCACGGAGCTCGCTCACCACGCCAGTACCGTCGACGTGGCCCTGCACCACGTGCCCGCCCAAGCGATCAGCAGCTCGTAGCGGCAGCTCGAGGTTCACCCGCGCGCCCACCTGAAGCGCTCCCAGAGCCGAGCGCTCGAGCGTCTCGCGCATCGCTTGCGCAACGAAGCCCCCGTCATCCACTCCACTAGCGGTCAGGCACACGCCATTCACGGCGATCGAATCGCCCTCGCCCAGCTCTCCCGCCAGCCGCGTTGCGATTCTGAGCGTGGCGCCATCCTGGTCATTGTCAAGCGCGGTTACATCTCCAAGGTCGGCGATCAGGCCGGTGAACATCACTCGCTCACCACTCGCGCAGGCGCGCCGAGATCAACAGGTCCTCACCGACGCGCTCGCAGTCGAAGGTGAGCGCGCGCAGCGCCTCGGAGATCTGCTCGACTCCCTTCCCCTCCAGGGGATCGCGAGCCGCGCTTCCACCCAGCAGCAGCGGCGCCAGGAACAAGCGGATCTCGTCGATCTCGCCCGCGTCCAGGAATGCCCCCGCGAGATGCGGTCCGCCCTCCAGCAGAATGGCGGTGACACCCAGAGCACCCAACTGCTCCAGCCCCGAGCGGACTCGTGCCGGCTCGTTCTCCCCGGTTGCCACGAGCACCTGCACTCCAGCCGCCTCCAGCGCATCGGTGTCCGCCCGTGCCGCCGCCCGTGAGACCACAACCGTCAGCGGTATCTCCGCCGCCGCGGCCACGAGTTGCGAGAGGGGTGGCAAGCGCGCGAGCGAGTCGAACACCACACGTCGCGGCTGGTGTGGCAACTCGGCCGCCAGCCCATCCGGTCGCGCCGTCAGCCGCGGATCGTCCGCCAGCGCGGTGCCGATGCCCACGACCACCGCATCAACCGATGCGCGCCAGCGATGGGCAAGCTCGCGGCTGTCCTCGCCGCTGATCCACTGCGAGTCGCCAGTGCGGGTTGCGACCTTGCCATCGAGCGTCATCGCGGACTTGAACAGCACCCACGGGCGCCCGACACGGGCGTGCTTACGAAACGCCTGGTTGAGCAGCCGCGCGCGCGCCGCGAGCTCGCTATCGGCGAGCAGTACCTCCACGCCCTCGTCACGGAGGATCCCCAAGCCACGTCCTGAGGCCTTCTCCGTGGGATCGTCGGAGGCCACGACCACCCGCTTGATCCCCGCCTGCAGGATCGCGTCGGTGCACGGCGGCGTCTTGCCCTCGTGGCAGCACGGCTCCAGCGACACGTACAGCGTCGCTCCAGTCAGGTCCGCCACACCACACGCCTCGATCGCGTTGACCTCCGCGTGCACCCCCCCGAACTCTTCGTGCCAACCCTCGCCGAGCACCTCACCGTCGCGAGCGACCACCGCCCCAACGACCGGGTTGGGCTTGACCGCACCGACGCCCTTGCGCGCCAGCTCGATCGCGCGCTCCAAGTGAATCCGGTCGGTATCGGTGCAGGTGGCCATAGTCACTCAGGATATCCCCGTGCGGTTTGCGCACCGGCCGCCGTGCAGGCGATACACGGTCATTTCCGGCCCTGGCCGGTAGTAGGCAAGGGGGTAGTAGTCAAAACTCCAGTCGAAGTCGAACGCCACCCGATTCCGCCCGTGCGAATACGGAGAGGCGCGATAGACCACTTCGCCCTGCTTGGCCAGCGCCGCGTAGTAGGCAATCGCCCGCGGCACCGCCTTTGGGTCGGCAAACGCTCGCCCGGCCTGTGTGGAGCCGCTCACGACCCAGCAGTAGGAGTGGCTCTCGTAGTAGCCGATCAACGCGGGGCTGAGCGTGCGCTCATAGTCCTCGATCCCGACTGGCAGTCGGCTCGCTTCGGGTTCGAGTGCTCCGTCGGCGGAGATCCGCGAGAACAGCGAGGCATACTTCGGCCAGCGGTAAGGATTACTCGCGGTCGATGTTCCCGGCCTGATTTCGCGCGCCCATTCGTCCGGCGAAACCGGCTCGGCGACGATCAGCGCACCCTTCGGCACGTTCGCCACCATCCAAGCCCGCGTCAGGTTGCGCGTGTCGGCGCGTGAAAGCACCAGGCCCGAATGGACGCTGTACAGGAGCCCCTGGGCCAGTAGAGCCACTACACACAGCGCAGCGAATCCAGTCCGTAGCTTGCGTGAAACAGCGAGGTTGCACAGTCGCAATGCGAAGAAGGCCGCCAGCAGACAGAGGATCGGAAAGATCGGCAACAGCCAGCGCCCGAAGTAGCGCCCTTGTAGACCCATAAACGCCAGGAACAGCAGCGGCGTCGGCACCAACAGCCAGCCAAGCCGCCGGTCCTTGCGCCAGATCATCAGCGCCCCACCGAGCGCCGCCAGCGCGGGCACCCAGCCAAGACCCCAGGTGAGCGACCACAGGTAGTAGAGAACGCCGCCCTCCGTCGGCGCACCGAGCTTGCCCTGGGCTTCGGCGGAGAGCGTCGACTGATGCACAAGTTCGGAGTGGAAGCTCTGGTAGTCGAGCACCGCGTAGGGATTCGCTACCAGGAAGACCACCAGCGCGCTCGAGCCAGCAAGCAAGAGACCGATCATCGCCCGGCGGCCGATCAGGTATGCGCGGGCGCCCGGCTCGATGCTCAGGTAGCGCGTCGCAGCGGCCGCGATCAGCGGCAACACGACGATCCCGGCGGTGTACTTGCTCGCGCAGGCCAAACCGAGACCCACCCCCGCTAGGAGGTAGTCGATCAGGCGGCCTTTGCGTAACACACCCGCACTGCCCAACAAAGACAAGGTCAGCGGCACAAGCGTGGGCACATCATTGAGCGCAAGGTGCGCATAGAAGGCCGGCAGGAATGCGACAGCCTCGATCGCCGCGGCAAGCAAGCCGACGCCACGACCAAACAGACGTGCACCGGTCGCGTACAGCAGCCACAGCGCCATTGTGCCGAGCAGCGCGACGATCACGCGGGCAAGCGTGTACACCTCGTCGGGATGCAACGCAAATGCGTGCCGCGCCTGCGCCCCGCCTCCGAACCAGAGGGCGAAAACGAAGTGCAGCACGTATGTAAACGCCGGCGGGTTAGCGAAATATTTGGGATTCAAATTGTGCCCGAACATCGCGATCGCCCTGGGCACGAAGTGGTCTGCCTCGTCCGTGTTGTACGCATAGGGCAACCCCTGCGCGACGCCCCACAGACGGAGCGCAAGACCACCAGCGAGTACGACCGCCAACCCGGGCCAAGCCCATCGGCGTGAGCCTTCGGACCCGTCGAGGGGTCGTTGGCCGATCCTCAACTCCTCAGCAGTCGCCATATACCGCGTAATAGCGACTGGTGAAGATGCGCTTGAAGCCGGCCAGTGGGATCTGGTCGCGTGGATCGTCGCCGACGTCGACGATCGCCTCAAAGAACACGGCGCTGCCCAAGGGATAGATCGCGACACTGCCGCCGCGGATGCGGTCTTCAAGCGCGTGCGAGCCTTTGTCTGCGTCGGCGCGCGCCTGGCTGCGGGCGACGATGTCGCGCTGACCGGTGCTGTCGAGGATCCAGCGGGCGTCGGGGATCAGCTTGTTGTTCGGCAGCGAGACCAACGGACAGCGCTTCAATTCTGCCTTCACCGCTGGGTTCGCCAGCGCGACCGCGAGTCCCTTGTGGAAGTCCTCGTGATAGGCCAGCGTCGTGCGCAGGCTGGAGAGACTCAGCGTGGTGGCGGCGGCCACCGCCCCATAGAGCACCAGCACCGCGGCCCCGCCCACCCACGCGCGGCGTAGCCTCGATCCGCGCTCGAGCATCGACCAACCCCCGATCGCCACCGCGCAGAAGACGATCAGCACCGCCCCGGCGCCCATCATGTAGCGATCGATCACCGACGCCCCGACGGCGCCCTCGGCGACGAACACGAGTATCAGCAGGACCAGCACCGCAAGCGGGACGAGCACTCGCCGCGGGACGAGCCACACGGCGATCGGCACGCCAATCAGGCCACCGAGCACGACGGGCAGCTTGTCGATCCGCACCGAGTATGTCCACACCGAGGCAAGGACGCTGGAGAATCCCTGCGTGCGTCCGAGTTCTTGCGCCAGGCCAGCGGTCGAGTGCAAAGAGTAGAGCGGGTTGCCGGTAACCACCGCGTCGGCCCCCACCCACACCAGCGGCGCAATCGCCGCCAGGCCCAGATACTGAAGGCGCGTCCGATTGGACGTGCTGACCGATCGGAGATCTCGTCGATCTCCGATCGGTGGCCAAGCGCACCACAGCCAGTAGACGCCGCTCAGCACCCAAGCGTCTGGGCGTAGCAGGCCCGCGGCCGCCAGAATCACAAAGACCACGGCCCCGCGCCTGGGCTTTTCTACCTCGAGCGCGACCGCCCAGAGGATCAGGGCGACGTAGGAGATGTCCAGGTAGCCCTGCGCCGCGAGGTTCTCGTCGAAGAAGCGGCTCAGCATCAACAGCGCGGCAAACATCCCGACGACCGGCCCGAAGCACAGCCGCGCGAGCCTGTACACGCCGGCCACAAGCACCACGAACGAGGCGATCGACCCGAGCACCATCAAACGCGCGCCGCCTTGACCGAACAGCGAGCACAGCACTCCGAAGGCGATTGCGAGGGGATGCTCGGTGGGGCCACGGTAGACCTTGAAGTCAGGTAGGTGCAGGTGCAGCAGGTCCCGACCCCAGAGAAGCGCATAGAAGGAGTCGTAGGTCGGGTACGTCGGAAATGCGAAGTACCCGAACAACGCCACCACGCATAGCACCGCAAAGGCGAGCTTCGCCCACGTCGAAGCGTCCACCGCGCGCAGCCGCTGCAGCGGGGTCGAGTCCTGCCGCGGCTTGCTGAGCGTGGCGCTGGCCATGAGCCGCAGAGCCTATCCTTGCAAGCACAAAGTGAAGCTCATCATCCAAATCCCCTGCTTCAACGAGGCAGATCAGCTACCGCAAACGCTTGCAGACCTACCCAGCGAGGTCGATGGCTTCGACATAGTCGAGCGGCTGGTGATCGACGACGGCTCGACTGACGAGACGATCGCGGTCGCGCGCGCGCATGGCGTAGACCACATCGTGCGCCTGACGAACAACAAGGGCTTGGCGGCAGGATTCCAGGCGGGCCTGGACGCCTGCCTGAAGCTCGGCGCCGATGTGATCGTCAACACCGATGCCGACAATCAGTACTACGGTCCTGACATCGCAAGGCTCGTGGTGCCAATCCTCGCCGGGCGCGCCGATATGGTCGTCGGCGATCGCGAGGTCACGGGCATCGAGCACTTCTCGCCACTGAAGAAGTCGCTCCAGCGTCTCGGCTCGTGGGTCGTGCGCCAGGCCTCCTCCACATCAGTGCCGGACACCACTTCCGGCTTTCGCGCATACAACCGCGAGGCGGCGATCCAGATGCTCGTGGTCTCGAAGTTCACCTACACGCTGGAGACGATCATCCAAGCGGGCAAGCAACTCGTCGCGATCGATCACGTCCCGATCCGCACCAACCCGAAGACGCGCGAGTCGCGCCTGTTCCCCTCGATGGGCGCCTATGTGCGTCGCAACGCCGTGTCGATCTTCCGCATCTACGCTCAGTATGAGCCGCTGCGCGTGTTCTGGAGCCTCTCCGCGCTGATCGGTGTGGCCGCACTCGCGGTCTGGATCCGCTTCGTCGTCGCCTTCGCCGACGGCAGCGGGAAGGGGCACGTGCAGTCGCTGATCCTCGGTGCCGTGCTGTTCATCGCAGCCGTCGTGCTGTGGGCGCTGGGCGTGATCGGCGACCTGCTCGCCGCACAGAGGGTGATGACACAGAAGACGTTCGAGCGCGTGCGGCGCATCGAGCTGGAGTTGAAGGTTGCGCCCTCCCACTACGAGCCAGGCCGCTTGCACGCCACGAATCCCAGCGATGTGAGAAGCCCAGAGAACGACGAGAATGGAGATCCGACAAAGAGGCGAGAAGGGACAGAGGAGCATGAGGCGGTGCGCCTGTGAGCGGCGCCGTCACCGTCTCCGACGAGGGAATCGTCACCGGCAACACCTACGACAAGTACGGCTCGAGCAATCCCGTGGTGCGTCGTCTGATGGGCGGCTTCGAGCGTACGCTCGAGGAGTTGTTCACGCGTGCCGAGCCGCGCTCGCTGCTGGACGTCGGCTGTGGCGAGGGAGTCCTCGTGCACCAGTGGGCACAGCGCCTGGGCGAGCAGCGCGTTGTCGGGATCGATCTAGAGGAGGAGTCGATCCAGGCCGGCTGGGCGCAGCGTCAGGCGCCCAACCTCGAATATCACGTGATGCACGCCGAGAACCTGCCGTTCGCCGAGAACGAGTTCGACCTTGCCAGTGCGATCGAGGTACTCGAGCACGTCCCCGACCCAGAGCACACACTGGCCGAGATGGCGCGCTGCGCTGAGCGCCATCTGCTGGTCTCGGTCCCCCATGAGCCGTTGTGGCGGATGCTGAACATGGCACGCGGCGCCTATTGGTCAAGCCTCGGTAACACCCCAGGACATCTCAACCACTGGTCCCGACGCTCGTTCGTGGGGCTACTCTCACGCTACGGCCAAGTCGCAGAGGTCCGCTCGCCGTTCCCCTGGACGATGTTGCTTGTCCGCCTCTAGCTCCTCGCCGCGCTCGTACGGCAGCGGCGCGCGCATCCTGTCGATCGGGATCGCCTCGACCGGGCTTTTGACGTTCGCGTACTTCTCGATCGCCAGCCACGTACTCGGCGAAGAATCGGCCAAGCTGCTCGACGTTCTGTGGTCGGTGATGTTCGTGATCATCTCGGTGATCTACCGGCCGATCGAACAGCTGCTCTCACGCACGATCGCCGAACGTCGCGCGCGCGGGCACGTGGGTGGGCGGGCAGCAAATCAGCTGCGCGTGCCGATGTTGATCCAGGCGAGCTTTGCGCTCACATTCTTGGTGGTCGCGCTCGCGCTGCACGGCAAGCTGGTCAACGACGTCTTCGAAGGGCAGAGCGCTCTCTACGACATACTCTTGGTGGGCACGCTGGCCTATGCCGCGAGCTACTTCGCGCGCGGTTGGCTAGCCGGACATCAACGCTTCGGCCTGTTCGGCGGACTGGTGCTGATGGAGTCGACTTCGCGCATCAGCTTCGCGATCGCGGTGGCGCTGGGTGTGGCAAGCGGCCAGACCGCCGTCGCGCTGGGTATCGCCGCCGCGCCGTTTGTCTCGCTGATGGTGGTGCCCATGGCGTTCGCCCGCACCAGGCGCGATCGGGAGTCGAGCGCTGGCGCGGCCACCACGGCCGAGGCCGCACTGGACGAGGCGCTCGCCGGAGGCGTGGGACCAGCGGGCGGGACTCTGATAACGGTCGACGAGGCCGACGCGGCGCTCGCCGGTCCGGGGACCGAGGGTGTCCAGGAGACAGCCGCTCACGACGACCTGTCGCTGCGGCGTGGCGGCGGCTTCGCGGTGTGGGTCTTGAGCATCATGCTCTCCGAGCAGACACTGCTGAACGCGGCGGTGCTGACGGTCGACGCGACCTCCCACAACGGTGCGTTGGCGGGCATCGTTTTCAACGTGCTGCTGATCGCGCGTGCCCCGCTGCAGCTCTTCCAGGCGATCCAAACCTCGCTGCTGCCCCATCTGACGGGACTGGAGGCCACCGACGGCCACGACGCCTTCGCGCGCGCAATCCGTGTCACGATCCTCGCGATCACCGGCTTCGCGGCGGCGGTGGCTCTGGGCCTGCTGATCCTCGGCCCGTTCGCGCTACGGCACGTCTTCTTCGGGCAGGCCTTCAGCTACAACCGCTTCGGCCTGGCGCTGATCGGGGTCGGCATGGGCCTGCACCTGACATCGGGTGCGCTCAACCAGGCGGCGCTGGCGCGCGACCGTGCCCGGGCCGCCGCTGGCTGCTGGATGTGCGCGGCGGTCGTGTTCCTCGTGTGGATGTTGAGCTCGCCGGTCAGCGAACAGCTGCTGCGGGCTGAGATCGGCTATGCCGGCGCGACCGCGCTGCTCGCGCTGCTGCTTGGCGCCCTGTACCGCCGCGGCAGCAGGCAGCTCGACATCTCACCGGGCACCGCCGGCGCCATTAGCCCGGGGTGAGTGAACGGACGATCGCCGCGTAGGCCTCGCCCGGGTCCTTCGAGCCGAATATGGCAGAGCCGGCCACGAACACGCTCGCGCCCGCCTGCCTGCACCTGGGCGCGGTACCGGGGTCGATGCCACCGTCAACCTCAACGGCCACATCCGCGCCGACGATCGCGCGAACACGCTCGATCTTTTGTGGCGAATGCGCGATGAACGGCTGCCCTCCCCAACCGGGGTTGACGGTCATGCACAACGCCATGTCCAACAGCTCCACCACCTCGGCCAGCGCGCCGACGGGGGTGCCGGGGTTGATCGCCACGCCGACTCCGGCCCCGCTCTGGCGAAGCAGATCCGCGGTGTAGGCGACATGTGGCGTGGCCTCGGCGTGGAATGTAATCGAGTCCGCGCCCGCCTTTACGAAGTCCGCCACGTGCCGCTCGGGGCGCTCGACCATCAGGTGCACGTCAAGCATCGCGCCAACCGCGGCGACCTGCTCGCGCAGCGCCGCGAGCACCAAAGGACCAACCGTGATCGGAGGCACGAAGTGCCCGTCCATCACATCGACGTGGATGATTCGCGCGCCGGCGTCCAGCACCTCTCCCACCTGCTCGCGCAGCCGCGCGAAGTTGGCGGACAGGATCGACGGCGCCACACGCACGCCATTGAGCAACTCGCTTGCAGCTTCGCCCATGTCAAACCCTCTCCATATCCGGCGTCATCAATCTCATATCAGCTGCAGCATCGAATCGCCGCAGTTGTTGCACTTGACGAGCGCTGTGGAGGACATGCGCACGATCGTCGAATGCTCGCCGCAGTTGGGGCATACGGAGGTGAGCTCGAAGCGGTGCAGGCAATACACGCAGCGATAGCGTCCCGGTAAGTTAGTCGGACGCAGCCACGGCTCGCCACAATTTGGGCACTTCGGTCCGAGGTCGACCGGCGCGCTGCTCGGGGCTCCCGGCTCGCCTGCCATCGCGCTCAGCTCCGGCGCAGCCGGGCGATGAAAAAGCCGGCTGTGTGGTCGCGGTGCGGCAGCGTCATCATGAACTCATCGCGGCTGAAGTTGGGGTGGACATTGAGGAAAGCGGCTATTTGCTGCTCGTTCTCGGTCAGGGAGATCGTGCACGTAGAGTAGACCAGCACGCCACCCGGACGGAGCGCTGCCGCGCCGGCAGCAAGGATCGCGGCCTGAGTAAGCGTCATCTCGTGGACATCTCTCGGGGTCACCCGCCAGCGCAGGTCGGCGCGCGCCTGCAGCGTCCCCAGCCCCGAGCACGGCGGATCGACCAGGACCCGGTCAAACACGGCCCCCTCCGGGCGCTCCTCGGCGGCATCCACGACCTCGACACGGACATTGGAGGCATGCAGCCGCTGCGCGGTGCGCGTCAGCGCGCCCGCCCGCCGCGTGTTGCGCTCGACTGCCACAACTTCCCCTTCGCCCTGCATCAAGGCCGCCAGATGGGTGCTCTTGCCACCCGGGGCGGCACACAGGTCGAGTACCCGCTCGCCCGGCTGCGGATCGAGCACCCGGGCAACGCGCATCGCCGCTCGTGACTGCGCCAGGAACGCCCCCGCGCGCCACGCGGGCGAGTTGTGGGCGTCGAACGGGCCCTCCAGCACCAGCGCTTCGGGCAAGCCCGGGTCGGCATGGGTTGCAACCGGGAGCTCACCCGCCAGTGTGGTGGCATCGGTGAGCAGCGTGTTCACGCGCAGCGCCACCTCGCCTGGCTCGTTGTCGTAGCTCATCAGCGCACGGGCGTCACTCGCTCCTAGCTGCTCCCACCACAGTTGTGCGATCCACTCCGGGTGCGAGTGCTTGATGGCCGCCTGTGCAGGTGTCTCATCGCCCAGCCCGGCTAATAGCGCAGGACCCTCGCGCACGCCGCGGCGCAGCACCGCGTTGACCAGGCCATGACCGCCGCGAGCGCCTCCCTTCGCCAGCTCCACCCCATCCGCCACGACTGCATGATCGGGCGCGCCACTCAAGTACAGCAGCTCATAAAGCCCCAGTCGCAGCGCCGCCAGCAGTCGCGCATCCAGCCGGTCCGGGGGGCGCTCGGCGAGTCGCTCGATCAAATAGTCGAGCGTGCTCTTGCGCTGCACCGTCCCATAAAGCAGGCGCATCGCCAGTGCCCGGTCGCGTGCGTCGAGGCCCTTCGCCTCTCCCTGCAGCGCACGGTCGGCGTAAGCCCCGTCCTCGAACACCCGGCGCAGCACCACATAGGCGCAGGCTCGTGCCTTAGCGGGCATGTCCACGCAGGTAGGCAGCCGCGTCCATCGGACGACCGCCCGGCGGTTGCACCTCGAGCAACTCCAGCGCATGATCGCGGGCCCCGTACAGCAGTCGCCCCGCGAGGACCGTCAGCGCTCCCACCGGTGTCCTCTCTGCCGCATCACGCGCGCGGCGCACACCCAGCAGCGTCCCGTCCGCAAGCGCAAGCAGTGCGCCGATGTGTGGGTGCAGGGCACGCACAGTGCGCTCCAGTTCGCTCGCCGCTCTGCCCGGGTCGAGCAGACGGTCCTCGGGTCCGATCTTCTCGGCGTATGTGACGCCAGCCTCGCCCTGCTCGGTAAACACCGGCGCCTGCTCCCCCGCGAGGAGGTCCAGCGTTCGCACGAGCAGATCACCGCCGAGCTCCCGCAGGCGTGTGGCGAGCGACCCATAGGTGTCCTCGAGAGCAATCGGCACAGCGGCGGTGAGGCACACCGGCCCGCTATCGAGCCCCGCGGTGAGACGCATGATCGACACCCCGGTACGCTCATCACCAGCCATGATCGCGCGCTCGATCGGCGCCGCCCCACGCCAGCGCGGCAGCAGCGACGGATGCACGTTCAACAGCTCATGCTCTGATAGCAGTGGCTCCTTGATGAGCGCTCCGAAGGCACACACCACCACAGCTTCCGGCCGGGCCTCTGCAATCAGCGCCTGCACCGGCGGATCATTCACGCTCTCGGGCTGCTCCAGCGCGATCTCCAGTGCACGTGCCCGCTCGGCAACGGGTGGCGTGGCCATCTGCCGGCCACGGCCTCGGGGGCGGTCGGGCCGGCTCAGCACCAGCGTCGGACGGTGATCGCTCGCGACCAACCGCTCGAGCACGGCGGCAGCGAACTCGGAGGTTCCAAGGAAGACGGTACGCAAGATCAGATCTACTCGCGCGCCGCTAGGCGGGACTCGCGTCGGGGGCAGCCTCGATGACGGCCTCACCGGCATCTGGGGCAGCCTCGCCCGCGTTCCGGTCCTCATCGGCGTCCGGCGACGCACGATCGGCGCGGCCGCCGGCCTCGCTCGCCTCGAGCTGCGCCTCGCGCATCGCACGCATCGCCTCCTTGCGCTCCTCTCGCGAGATGCGGTCGATCATCAGGACGCCGTCGAGGTGGTCCATCTCGTGCTGGATCACCCTCGCGGTCAACCCGCTCCCCTGTACCTTCAGCTCATCGCCATACCCGTCACGCGCGTGTACCCGCACTTCGGCAGGGCGCTCTACATCGACATGGACGAAGGGGATGCTCAGGCACCCCTCGCTCGCGATCTCCGTCTCCTCACTGGACCACTCGAGGACCGGGTTGACGAGCACAGTCAGCGGATCCTCAGGATCCGCGCGGTAGACGAGCACGCGGTGCAGGATGCCGATCTGGGTCGCCGCCAGCCCAATCCCGAGGGCATCCCCCATCAGCTCCCCCATGCGCTCAATCTCAGACCGCAACGCCTCATCGAAGCGGTCGACCGGAAGAGCGCTCGCGCGCAGCACCGGGTCCCCGAGCTTGCGCACGTGGCTCAGCGCCGCGTCACGGCGCGCGCGGGTCTCTGCGTCGAGCTCCTTGGGCGGCTCCTGCGCCTCCTCGGACTCGACCAGCTCGTCTGTTTCGGCCATCGCGCCTTTGAGTTTATTGCGGGTCGACATCCACGCTGAAGCTCACTCCCGCGTGCTCCCGCTCCGCCGCCACATGTCGCACTGCCGCTCCCACTGCGTGCACGGCGGGACGACGCTCGGCGGCCTTGATCACCAGCACCTGGCGCTCGCGGCCGCGCAACCGAAACAGCGAAGCTGGCCCGAGCACGTTGGAGTCGGGACCGGGCGGCGTGGACCGTAAGCGCGCGCGCAGCGCATCCGCCGCCGCACGCGCCGAGACGGGATCAACTGCGGCGCAGACGATCCTGATCAGGTGCGAGAAGGGCGGGTAGCGGAGCGCCTCGCGCCGCTCCAGCTCGCCCGCCAGGAAGCCGTCACTGTCGTGGCGCGCGGCGTGCTCGATCGAGCGTGCTTCAGGGGCGATGCTCTGCACCAGCACGCGGCCCTCCCCGCCACGCCCAACCCGGCCGGCGAGTTGTGCGATCAGCGCGAACGTGCGCTCCTCGGCGCGAAAGTCGGGGAAGCGCAGGGTGGCGTCAGCGTCGAGCACGACTCCAAGCGTCACGTCGCGGAAGTCGTGGCCCTTAGCCACCATCTGGGTACCGATCAGAACCCCCGAGGGGGCTGCCTCAAAGCGGCGTAGCACCGTGCCCACACTGTCCTTGACTGCACCGGTGCCGGCCACGTCGGCGTCCAGGCGGAACACGGGGAAGCTTCCATCATCGAGCGTAGCCGCGAGCTCATGCTGCACGCGCTCGGTACCCGCGCCATGGCGTGCCACCGCCGTGGATCCGCAGTCTTCACAGCGGGCCGGAGCGGACTCGCGGTGTCCGCAGTGGTGACATGCGACATACCCCTCGGCGCGATGCAGCACGAGCGCAACGTCGCAGTCGGGGCAGCTCCATACCCGCCCGCAGGAGCGACACGAGAGGAAGTTCGACCAGCCGCGGCGGTTGAGCAGCACCATCGCCTTCCCACCAGCGCTGCGCACCCCGGCAAGCGCGCGAGCGGTCAACGGGTGCAAACCCTGGGTCTCACCACGCATGTCGAGGATCTGCACCTCCGGCAAGGGACGGCCATCCACGCGGCCGGGCAACCGCAGCGGCCGGGGCGTTGTGCGCACGCTCTCCGGTCGCGGAGTGGCGCTGCCCAGCAGTAGCAGCGCTCCGCAGCGCATGGCGCGCTCGGCGGCGACGTCGCGAGCGTCGTAGCGTGGGTCCCCCTCGTGCTTGTAGGAGGCGTCATGCTCCTCGTCGATGACGATCAGGCCGAGATCCTCGATTGGCGCGAACACGGCCGAGCGGGGACCTACGCAGACTCGCGCCTCCCCGGAGCGTAGCCGCCGCCACTCCTCGTAGCGCTCGGCCGGACGCTGCTGGGAGTGCAGCACCGCGACGGTATCGCCGAAGCGTTCGCGGAAGCGCCCCACGATCTGTGGGGTCAGCCCGATCTCCGGGACCAGCACAATCGCACCGCGTCCCTGCGCAAGCACGGTCGCGGTGGTGCGCAGGTATATCTCGGTCTTGCCGGAGCCCGTAACCCCATGTAGCAGCCGCCGCGACCCCATCCTCTGGGACATGTGCCCCTCGCGCGCGACGAGCGCCACCGTCAAAGACTCGAGCACGTCCCGCTGCTCGGTAGTCAACACCGGCGGCTCGGGACTGCGCGCTCCGACGGGCAGATGCACGCTGCGAGTGACCGCGCGGCGCTTACGCCCACTCAGACGGCGTGCGGCGCCGGGCGGCAGCACGAGGCCGAGCGCACGTGAAATCGTCGAGCAGTACTCCGCCGCGATCCACTCGGCCAGCTCGAGCAGATCGCCGGGCAGCGCAGGAGGGCCTTCATCCAGTGCGCGCAACGGAGCGAGCAGCTTCTCATCGGCAACCTCGCTGCGCTCGGCCAGGCCGACGACCACGCCCAACACCTCGCGCCGGCCGAAGGGCACGACCAGCATCGAGCCGACCTGCACCACACCGCCGCGCAACTCCGGGGGCAGCCGGTAGTCAAACGGCCCGCGCAGCGCGCGGGCCGTTGTCATCGGCTCAACTTGGGCAATGGCGGACACGCCGCCACATTAGACTTGCTCCCGGTCAGAGGCCCGCAGCAGAACGCAGCGCCGCGGCCTTGTCGGTCCGCTCCCATGTGAAGTCTTGATCATCGCGGCCGAAGTGCCCGTAGGCGGCGGTCTTCTGGTAGATCGGGCGATGCAGTTTGAGCTCCTCGCGGAAGGCTCCTGGGCGCAGATCGAAGTGCTCGTCAACCAGTCGGGCGATCTGGCCGCGGCCGATCTGCTCAGTGCCGAATGTCTCGACCATCACCGAAACGGGATGTGCTACGCCGATCGCATAGGCAACCTGGACCTCCGCACGTTCGGCGAGCCCCGCGGCGACAATGTTCTTGGCGACCCAGCGGGCGGCATAGGCGGCGGAGCGGTCAACCTTCGAGGGGTCCTTGCCGGAGAACGCGCCGCCACCGTGACGGGCCATACCGCCATAGGTGTCGACGATGATCTTCCGTCCCGTCAGCCCACAGTCGCCGACCGGCCCACCGATCACGAAGCGTCCCGTCGGGTTGACGAGGAAGTCGCGGCGCAGCGCATTGGCATCGAGCAACTCGGCCGGCAACACCGGGACGACGACCTGCTCCCAGAGGTCGTCGGTGATCTGCTTCTGCGTCGCGTGCTCGGCGTGCTGAGTGGAGATCAGCAGCTTCTCGATCCCAACCGGCTTGCCGTCGACGTAGCGGACGGAGACCTGGGTCTTGCCGTCCGGGCGCAGATAGCCGAGCGAGCCATCGTGGCGAACGGTGGCGAGCCGCTTTGCCAGCTGATGGGCGAGTGAGATCGGCAGCGGCATCAGCGACGGCGTCTCGTTGCTCGCGTAGCCGAACATCATGCCCTGGTCGCCGGCGCCGGCGACATCGAGCTCGTCGTCGTCGGTCGCATCGGTGCGCGTCTCGTGCGAGGCGTCGACGCCCTGCGCAATGTCGGGCGACTGTTTGTCGATCGCGTTCAGCACCGCACATGAGTCAGCCGAGAAGCCGAGCTCGGCGTCTGTGTAGCCGATCTTGCGGACCGTCTCGCGCGCAATCTCCTGGATATCCACGTAGGTGTTCGTGGAGATCTCTCCGGAGACCACGATCAGGCCGGTATTGACAAGCGTCTCGCAGGCCACGCGACCGTACGGGTCGTCTCGCAGCACAGCGTCGAGCACGCCGTCGGAGATCTGGTCGGCGATCTTGTCCGGATGCCCCTCCGTGACAGACTCGGAGGTGAACAGGTACTCATTGTCAGGATGCTGGCTCATGGGTTCGGGAATCACTCCAGGGTCGCAGGCGAAAAGTCGATAGAGAATAGGGGAGCTAGGAGATCTGAGAGCTTCTCACGCGTTTGCGCTTAGCCACGTCCTCGCGCCCTGAGGCCTCACGTCCGCGCTGGCCACGCTCGACGAAGTCGATCACGAGCGGCACGCCGTCCATCCCGTAGCGCGCACGCAGGCGGTTCTCCAGGAAGTATGCGTAGTCGCGCGTCACGCGCGCCCGCGAGTTGATCTGGATCGCAAAGCGCGGCGGCCGCTCGCCGATCTGGGCCATGTAGATCAGCTTCAGGCGATGCTGGCTCGAGCCTCGGCGTGTGCCTACGGGTGGCTGGCGAGCTTGGACGGTCTCAGAGAGGAACCGATTGAGCTCGGCGGTGGGAATGCGCCCAGCCATGCGGTCACCGAGCGCGAGGGCCTCCGTCAACAGGCGCGCGACGTGGCGTCCGGTCAACGCGCTCGCGGTAAGCACACGCGGGCGCAGGCGCAGCTTTTGCGCCACACGCGCGCGCTCGTGATCGAGATCGTCCTCCGAGCCATCGTGAACGTCCCACTTGTTCAGCACAATCGCGGTGGCACATCCAGCCTTCATCGCGAGCTCCGCGATCCGCAGATCCTGGGCCGTTACGCCATCGCGGGCGTCGCACACCACCAGCGCCACGTCCGCGCGCTCAGCAGCGCGCTGGGAGCGCAGAGCGGTGTAGTACTCAATCGAGTCGGCCACCTTCGACTGACGGCGCATGCCAGCTGTATCGACGAGGGTCAGCTTGCGCTCGCCGACCATCAGCGGCATGTCAATCGCGTCGCGCGTGGTGCCAGCGACGTCGGAGACGATTACCCGCTCCTCGCCCAGAAAACGATTTACGAGCGAGGACTTGCCGACGTTCGGCCGGCCGATGATCGCGAGACGCACGGTGTCCGTGTCGGGCTCATCATCTCCCGCGGGCAGCAACTCGACGATCATGTCGAGGAGATCGCCGGTTCCAAGACCCTGGGCGGCCGAGACGGGGATCGGTACGCCAAGGCCGAGACGATGGAACTCCGAGGCCTGCGGAATCTCGGCGACGCCATCGCACTTGTTCGCCGCCACGATCATCGGCAGTGACGAGCGGCGCAAGAGGTCCGCCATCTCCTCGTCACCGGGACGCACCCCGGCGCGCGCGTCGACCACGAGCACCGCCACCTGCGCATCCGCGAGTCCCGCGCGCGCTTGGTCGCGGATCGAGCCGGCGAGAGGATCTTGGTCTTGGAAGTCAACCCCGCCCGTGTCGATCAGCGTGAAGCGCCGCCCGTTCCACTCGCAGTCGAGCTCCTTGCGGTCGCGCGTGACGCCAGGGCGCTCGTGTACGACCGTCTCACGGGTGCCCGTGAGACGGTTGATCAGCGAGGACTTCCCCACGTTCGGATAGCCGACGACGGCGACCTTCATCATCTGGCCAGTATGACCGGGCCGAGTGCTCGGGCGGGACGGGGCCGTTCAAATTCGGTCGGGACGCCCGGTCAAATGGAGGTCGAGACCGTTCGGAGTAGCGCCACGATGTGCTCCACCACCTCCCCGACCGTCAAACCGCTTGTGTCGAGCACGACCGCATCTGGGGCAGTCACGAGCGGACTGTGCTCGCGCGTGGCATCACGCTCATCGCGCATCGTCTGCTCAGCCAGAATCGCTCGAGGATCGGCACCGAGCTCATCGGCACGCCTGCGGGCGCGCTCCTGCGCAGAGGCGGTGAGGAACACCTTCAGCTCGGCCTCAGGCGCCACGACCGTGCCGATATCGCGACCCTCCGCCACCCAGTCGCCACCCGCCATCAGTGCGCGCTGAGAGGACACCAGCGCCGCGCGCACCTCCGGGTCAGTAGCCACCCGCGAGGCCTCCTCGGAGACCTCGGGCGAGCGGATCTCCTCGGTCACGTCGCGACCGTCGAGTCGCACCCACGTATTCAAAAACACCTCCGTGGACCCCGTCGCGGAGGCTGACCGCTTGTGCGCGTCAGCGCCCAGCTCGATGCTCGCCTTACGCGCAAGCGCGTCGGGCGCCTCGCCAGGGTGGGCAAGCGAGAGCAGCGCCACACAGCGATACATCGCACCGCTGTCCAGATAGGTGAACCCGAGCCGGCGCGCGAGGGCCCGGGCGACAGTGGACTTGCCGGCACCCGCCGGACCATCGATCGCTATGAGCACAGCAGCGCCAGATCCTTTGTGAACTCTGGATAGGACACCGCGGCGGCCTCCATTCCCAGCACCTCGACACCTTCACGCGAAGCTAGGCCCGCCACAGCACCCATCATCGCCAGACGATGATCCCCGAGGGCATCGATCGTGCCGCCTCGCAGACCACCACTGCCGCGCACCGCGAAGCCATCCTCGATCGCCTCGATCTCGCCACCGAGACCGCGCAGGCCCTCCACCACTCCCGCGATGCGGTCTGACTCCTTCACGCGTAACTCCTGTGCGCCATGCACGATCGTCTCGCCCTCCGCAAAGCAGCCGAGCAGCGCCACCAGGGGAAGCTCGTCGATCGCGAGTGGAACCTCCTCGGCCTCGACGACTGTTCCCTCCAGCGCGCCGTGGGCAACATCGAGGTCGCTGACCGGCTCGTCCGCGGACAGCTCGCCCGACTCGTCCTCCAGGTCGCCAAGCACGATGCCCTGCATCCGGCGCAGGATCCGCAGGAAACCGGTGCGCGTCCAGTTGACCCCCACATCTCCGATCAGCAGGCGCGAGTGCGGGACAAGCACCCCGGCGGCCACCATGAACGCCGCTGAGCTCAAATCACCAGGCACCCGTACCCGCTCGAGCACCAGCTCGTCGGCGTTTACAACGGTCACATGCCGGCCGTTGCGATGGATGTTGACCCCGGCACGCAGCAGCATCCGCTCGGTGTGATCGCGGCTGCGCGCCGGCTCACCGATGGTCGTGGCACCATCGGCTGCAAGTGCCGCCAGCAGCACGCACGACTTGATCTGAGCGCTCGCGACCGGCAGCTCATGAGAGATGCAGCGCAGCCGCGCGCCGTGCACCTCGAACGGTGGAAAGCGCCCACTGCTCGCTTTCAGCTCTGCGCCCATGAGCCGCAGGGGCTCAGCCACGCGATCGACCGGCCGGCGGCGAATCGAATCGTCACCGTCAAGCGTGAAGGAGCGCCCCTCCTGGGCCGCCAGCCAGCCTGGCAACAGACGCAGCAGCGTGCCTGCGTTGCCAACATCGATCGGCCCCTCCGGCTCACGCGCCTCGCGCAGACCTGTGCCACGCACCACGACCTCCTGCTCACGCACCTCCACCAGCGCGCCGAGCGCGCGCACGGCCTGCAGCGTGGACGTCGTGTCCGCTGCGTGCAGATAATTCTCGATCCGCACGGGCTCCGAGGCCATCGCCCCGAGTAACGCGGCGCGATGGGAGAGCGACTTGTCGGCCGGCGCTGTCAGCCTCCCGTGCAGCCCGCCCGAGGGCTCAAAGCGCATGTTCATGCCCGCGCCACCGGAAAGCCGAGGCCCGCGATCAGCTCTTGTGCACGGACCGCCTGTGGCTCGCCACCGACCCACAGCGCGATCACACCTTGGCGATTGTCCTCGGAGGGGGAGAGGGCCATGTCGACGATGTTCACGCCCGCTCCGCCCAAAGCGAGCGCCAGCTCGGCGATCACACCCGGCCGATTGGGTACCGAGGCACGCAGCTCTATCGCCGTCTCTCCAGCTACCCCGCCGGTGAGACCCGCATCGAGTAGTTCGTCGCGGTCGGCCCGGGCGCGCTCGTTCCAATCCGATATAGCTGCCGCGTCGCCCCCCTGGAGGGCGGCTCGCACGTCGCCCAACTGCTCCGTCAGCCGGTCGATGCCGGCGATCAGCGCGTCTCGGTTCGACAGGTAGATGTCGGTCCAGATCGCGGTATTCGCACCAGCCACGCGTGTGGCATCACGAAAGCTTGGGCCGACGGCCGGCAGGCGTTGCTCATCATCCCCATCGAGAACACTCGCCGCCTGGGCCACCAGCAAGTTGGCGAACACGTGCGGCAAGTGCGACACGGACGCCATCAGACGATCGTGGGTGTCGGCGTCGATCGCAGCCGGTTGCGCGCCGAAGCTCGTGAGCAGTCGGTGCAGGCGCTCGTACAGCACACCGGCGGTGCTTTCCCGTGCTGGTGTCAGGTACCAAGTCGCGCCGTCGAACAGGTCCGCGCGCGCGTGCTCCACACCCGCCGTCTCGGCGCCAGCGAGAGGATGCCCACCGATGAAACGCTCATCCGCCACGCTCGCCTCGGCAACTGCCCGCTTGGTCGAGCCGACATCTGTGACCACCGCTCCCGGGCTCGCGGCGGCGAGCGCCAATCGGACTGTCCTCGGGAGCGCCCCGACCGGCGCGGCCACGAACACCACGTCCGCATCTCGCACAGCACCGGCGATGTCTGGCGCCTGCGTGTCGATCGCACCCAGCTCGAGGGCCAGCGCGCGCACGCGCTCCTCGGGGTCGTAACCGCAGACTTCCGCGCCCGCCCGCCCGCGTGCGGCCAGCCCGATCGAGCCACCGATCAGCCCGATACCGAGGATCGCAACCCTCACGCCGCGCTGAGCGCCTTGCCGGCCAGCGCCGTCGCGCGCTCGACCGCCGCGGCGTACTCGGCGAAGTCATCGGCGCGCAGCGCCTGCGGCCCGTCACAGATCGCCTCGTCTGGGTTGGGGTGGACCTCCACGATGATGCCATCCGCACCCACGGCCGCCGCCGCAAGCGACAGTGGCAGCACCAGCTCGCGCCGCCCGGCGGCATGACTGGGGTCGACGATCACCGGCAGGTGCGAGAGCTCCTTGAGCACTGGGACGGCCATCAGGTCCAGTGTGAAGCGGTAGGCAGTCTCGAACGTGCGGATGCCACGCTCGCAGAGCATCACGTTCGGGTTGCCTTCCTTGAGGATGTACTCCGCCGCCATCAATAGCTCGTCGAGCGTCGAAGACAGCCCGCGCTTGAGCAGGGCAGGACACCCGGAGCGCCCTACCTCGGCGAGCAGTGGATAGTTCTGCATGTTGCGCGCACCGATCTGGACTACGTCCGCTACCTCCAACACGGGCTCCAGATCGCGCATATCCATCAGCTCGGTGACGATCGGCAGGCCGGTCTCGGCCTTCGCCTCGGCCAGCAGTTTCAAGCCCTCCTGGCCGAGCCCCTGGAAGGCGTATGGGGAGGTGCGCGGCTTGTAGGCGCCACCACGCAGCAGCGTCGCGCCCGCGTCACGCACGACGCGCGCGGTCGTGAGCGTCTGCTCGCGCGACTCGACCGTGCAGGGGCCGGCGATCAGCGCGAAGTTCTCGCCGCCGATCTTGCGTCCGCCGATGTCAAGGACGGTGCGCTCGCCGTGGGTGATCTGCGCCGAGGCAAGCTTGTAGGGCTTCAGAATCGGCACCACGCGATCGACGCCAGGTTGACCTTCGAGCCCGAGACCCTCGACGCTGACATCCTGCTCGACGTCGCCGATCGCGCCAATCACCGTCACGCGCGCGCCGCGGCTGCGATGGGCGAGCGCGCCGGCGCGCTCGATCTTGGCTACGACCGCCTCGACTTGCTCGTCGGTCGCGGTCTCCTTCATGACGATCATCATTGATTCATCCTTTCACTGACGCCTGGAATCTTATTTGTTGGGTCCCCGTTGTTGGGGTTCCCACCCTTACCTGCTAGCCGTGACCGCGCCCGGAGACGCAGATCGCGAGGTGGGCTTTGAGTCGAGCCCAATCGAAAGGCGCTCAGCCTCCCTGGACGGAGACACGATGCGGCTCGAGGGACCCGCTCACGGACGGGTCGAGCCGAAGCGCCTAGCTAAATCGCCAGGCGCGGGCGTAGGACGACGACCACGTGGCACGCGCGGAGGTGCGAAGCGATGCTCGTACGGAGACTGGCGCGGTCATCTAGGAAAGTTGTAGCACCTTCACAGCACTTCGGCAAGCGCTTCCAGGAAGCGCTCATTTTCCTCAGATGTTCCGTAGGTAACGCGCAGCGCCCCTGCACTGCCGAGAGCGCCGCCGCCGCGCACGAGCACGCCGCGCGCTTGCAGACCCTCCATCACCTCGGCCTCGTCGCGCTCCTCGCCGAGTGCAAACCAGCAGAAGTTGGTCTGCGAAAGCGTCGGGTCGAGGCCCAGCGCGCGCAGTCGCTCATCAACCGAGATGCGCTCGGCGATCGTGCGCGTCACACGTTCGGTGACGGCGTCCTGGTGGGCCAGCGCCTCGACCGCCGCTGCCTGCGCAAGCGCATTGCAGAAGAACGGCTGGCGAACCTGATCGACCGCTCTCGGCAGATCCGCTGAGCCGCACAGCGCGAAACCGACGCGAAGTCCGCAGAGACCGTAGACCTTGGAGAAGGTGCGCAGCAAAACGAGGTTCGGGTGGCGTTCGAGCAGCTCCAGCGACGCGTCGGGGTCATCGAGCAGGTTGAACTCGCAGTAAGCCTCGTCGAGGAGCACACACACGTGCGGTGGTACCTGAGCCACAAAAGCGGCGATATCCGCCAGCGGCCACGCTGTTGCGGTCGGGTTATTCGGGTTGCAAACGATCACCAACCGCGTCGCGACCGTGATCTCGCGCAGCATAGCCTCGAGGTCGTGGCGCTCCTCGCGATCGAGCGGGACGGTCACCGCGCGCGCTCCAGATGCGGCAGAGAGATGCGGGTAGACCGAAAACGATGGCCAGGAGTACACGAGCTCGGCCCCAGGCTCGAGCAGGGCCTCCCCGGCGGCGAGCAAGATATCGCAGGAGCCGTTTCCGATCGCGATCTGTGTGGCCGGCACCCCGTAGCGGTCCGAGAGGCGTGTGCGAAGAATTGAGTTGGTCGGATCGGGATAGCGGTTGAGCGTGCTGAGGGCATGCTCAATCGCCTCGCGAACCGCCGGCAGCGGCGGGTAGGGGGACTCGTTGCTGGCGAGGCGCACCAGAGGCTCCTGCTGAGCGTAGCCGCCGGCCGCGGGGTAAACCGGGATGCGCGAAATGCGCTCTGTGAACTCGAGGGTCATCTCAGCGCCTATTGTGCCGCCTCGAGATCCGCGCGCAGCTCGCGCGCATCGCCTAAATAGACGTGCGCGGACTCGTGGCCCTCCTCAGCGTAGTAGTGGATCAACACCCTGATCACGCGCGGCAGCGCGCGCGGCACGGGGATCTCCCGGGCGCACAGCAGCGGCACGCGGTCAAAGCCCAGCGCCCGGGCGGCGACGGCGGGGAACTCCGCGTTGAGGTCGTTTGTGGCGGTAAAGATGCAACTGACCACGTGCTCCGGGGAGAGCGTATTGCGCTCCATGATCGCCTTCATCAGCTCAGTCGTCGCGTCGAGGATGTCCTGCGCGTCGTTGCGATCCACGCTGATGGCGCCACGCAGGGCGAAGAGACGGGAGGGTGACACGAAGCGCGATTGTGTCAGAGCGCGCGTAAGCGCCCGGTCTCCCGCTCGCTCAGGCGCCGGTACGCACCGGCCGCGAGACCATCCAGTTCCAGCGGACCGAACGCGATACGTTCAAGCGTCAGCACCGGATGACCGACCGCCTCGCACATACGACGCACCTGCCGGTTGCGACCCTCGTGAATCGTCAGCTCGAGCAGATTCGAGCCCGCCGTCCCCACACGACGGGCCCGTGCGGGAGCGGTCGGGCCGTCATCCAGCTCCACGCCACGGCGCAGTGCGCGCAGGGCGCCATCCCCTATCGGCCTACCGCCGAGCTTCGCCCGGTAGGTCTTCGGCACCTCGAAGCTCGGGTGGGTCAACCGGTTGGCCAGCTCGCCGTCGTTAGTGAGCAGGATCAGCCCGCTAGTGTCGATGTCGAGGCGTCCGACGGGATACAAGCGCAGGTCGGTGGAAGGATGGGTGGAAGGGTGGGCGGCATCCTTATCTAGGAGCTCAACGACCGTCGGGCGACCGTGGGTGTCACGCGCGGTGGACACCACGCCGAGCGGCTTGTTCACGACATAGACCACGCGTGCCTGCACTCCTCGCAACGTCTGGCCATCGACGCTCACGTGGTGCTCATCGCCAACATCGCGAGCCGGGTCCAGCACGATCTCGCCGTCGACGCTCACGCGCCCACCCGCGATCACCGTCTCGGCTGCGCGCCGCGAGGCGACGCCGGCGTGGGCCAGATACTTGGCTAGTCGCATCGACTGGAGGCGGCGAGGAGGCTCATCGGATCAGTTCGCTGGTCGAAACGCATCTGCTGCCACCATAGGGGCCATGGATCTGCGACTACTCGATCAGCTGCTCGCGACCAGCGGTGAGCCGCGCTTTCGCGCCGAGCAGATCTGGGCCTGGGCGGCCAAGGGCGTGCAGGGGTACGAGCAGATGACGAACCTCCCGAGCGCCCTGCGCGAGACGCTCACGCGCGAGCTGCCCTTCTCCAGCCTCTCCCTCTCCGAGGAGGCCCGATCAAGCGACGGCACGATCAAGGCGCTGTTCCAGACCGTCGATAGCCGTCCACTAGAGGCAGTGCTGATGAGATATCGCGACAAGCGGCGATCGATCTGCGTCTCCTCGCAGTCCGGCTGTCCCCTGACGTGCACGTTCTGTGCCACCGGCCAGATGAAATTCGCGCGCAACCTGACCACCTCGGAGATCCTCGACCAGGCCCTGCACTTCCGCCGGATCGAGTCGATCGATCACTGCGTGTTCATGGGCATGGGCGAGCCGATGCTAAATCTCGACAATGTCTTGGCCGCCTGCGAGCGGTTGCCCGACATCGGCATCACCCACCGGCGCACCGCGATCTCCACGGTCGGCTGGATTCCCGGGATCGAACAGCTCGCCGAGCAGCCGATGCCACTACGCCTGGCCCTCTCGTTGCACGCGGCTGACGAGGCGTTGCGCTCGGAGCTGATGCCCGTCAACGAGCGCTATCCACTGAAGGACGTGCTCGATGCGTGCCGCGCGTTCTACGAGCGCAAGCACCGCCGCGTATTCGTCGAGTACGTGATGCTCGCCGGCGTCAACGACCACTACGCCCAGGCACTCTCGCTCGCCCGCGCGCTGTCCGGTACGTCATCGAGCCCGCCCGCGCAGCCTTCAATCTTCAAGGTCAACCTGATCCCCTTCAACCCCACCGACTCGCCCTTCCAAGGCTCCTCGCGCGAGTCGATCGCCGCGTTCCGCGCCGCTCTGGAATCCCGCAACATCCCCGTGACCGTTCGCTTAACGCGCGGCCGCGATATCGATGCGGCGTGCGGCCAGTTAGCCGCCCGCACAGCCTGAGCTACTCGATCGACGCGCCATTGCCCGCGCGGGCCTCGCCCGCGCGCAGCAACCGCTCGCGCAGCGCCGCCTGCTCGTCCGGGGTCGGATCCCAGCGGGCGACATCGGGCAGCTCATCGAGCGTGCTCAGGCCGAACAGCTTCAGGAACTGGATCCCCGTTCGGTACAGCACCGCGCCGAACTGAGAGCGGCCGCCCTCTTCGATCAGGCCCCGCTCCAGCAGCGTCGCAGATGCCGAGTCTGCACTGACACCCCGGATGCGCGTGATCTCCGGACGGGAGATCGGCTGTAGATAGGCAACGATCGCCAGCGTCTCAGCCTGCGCGGGAGTGAGCGTCGCCACGCGCTTGCGGCTGAACAGGCGCCGGGCGGCATCCTCCGCCGCCGGGTCGCTCGCCAGCGTCCAGCCGCCGCCCAGCTCGCGCAGCGTGATCCCGCGCCGTCCCTGGGCATACTGCTCGGCGAGCGCGCCCAGCGCTCTCTCAACCTCATCCACCCCGGTCTCTGTCGCTTCAGCCAGCTCCCCCTCACTCAGGGGATCGGGCGCCAGAAACAGCAGCGCCTCAACGGTGCTCTGGAGTGACTCGCTCACCCGGCGGCTACCTCGGCGTAAGTCGCCACCGGCTCAGCTCTGGCATGGATCGCGATCTCACCGAAGCTCTCCTCCTGCTCCCATTCGGCCTCGCCGCGCTTGTACAGCTCAAGCAGCGCGAACAACGTGACCGCGACGGTCATCCTGTCCGCCCCTTTCACCGCCTCATCGAAGCTGAAGCGCCCGCGACGCAGCAGGCCACGCAGGTGAGCCAGGCGCTCTCCCACAGTGATCCGGGGCACGCCGATATGGCGCAGGCTGATCGCCGGCGGCATCTGCAGCAGCCGACCGACCGCCTCGCCGAGCAGCTCTGGATTCTGTGAGCCATCCGTTGGCTGAGTGACCGTTTTGCGCAGGCTGGCCGGCAGTGGCGCTTCGCGAAAACGCACCCCTTCCTCGCCCGCGAGCAGCTCGCGGAGGTGTCCGGCCGCCGAACGGTAGCGCCGGGCCTCGAGCATCCGCTCGAGCAGCTCCTCCGCCGCCTGTGCCGGCTCGATGTCGAGCAGCTCGTCCTCCTCCTCGCCGCTCAGCATCAGCCTCGACTTCAACTCCAACAGCGCGGCGATCAGCACGATGAACTCGGTCGCCGTCTCCAGGTCGAGCTCGCCCTGGGCCTCGAGGTAGTCGAGGTACGCCAGCACAACGTCGGCGAGCGCCAGCTCCAGCAGATCGACCTCTTCGCGCAGGATCAGCGTTAGCAGCAGGTCGAAGGGGCCGCTGAAGAGATCGAGATCCAGCTCTAGCGAGGCGACGCTCATTCGCTCACCGTACCGATCGGCCAAGATGGTCACCTCGCCCGCCTGCTGGAGGCCTCTTGCCTGCCCCGCGCGTTGGAGGCCTCTTGCCTGCTCCGCGCGCTGGAGGCGTCTTGCGCTCTTTCGCGTACGGGTGAGCGGACATCCTCGCCATCAGCCCCGGTGCGGCGCGCCGACGCCCATGTGCTCGCGAACTTCCGCGAGCGTTGCGGCGGCGATCTCTCTCGCGCGCCGCGCACCGTCGGCGAGCATCGACTCCAGCGCCGCCTCGTCGGCGCGCAGCTCCTGGTAGCGCTCGCGAACCGGCGCGAGATAGTCGATCACAGCGGCCGCTACGGCCCCCTTGAATTCCCCATAGCGAGCATCGCTGAACTCGCTCTCCACGGCCGCCGGATCGAGGCCACGCACGGCCGCCAGGATTTCGATCAGGTTGCCGATGCCTGGCTTCTCGGGGCCGCGCTGAACCTCACTGCCAGAGTCGGTCACGGCGCTCTTGAACTTCTTCTCGATCGTGGCAGGCTCGTCGAGCACGTATACGGTGCCCTGCTCAGAGCCGCTCGTCGTCGACATCTTCGCGGTCGGGTCCTGGAGGTCCATGATCCTGGCCCCGACCGCGGGGATCCGGTGCTCGGGAACAACCAGCACGTCCTTGCCGTCGCCGAAGCGCGCGTTGAAGCGCCTCGCCACGTCGCGCATCAGCTCCAGGTGCTCGCGCTGGTCCTCCCCGACGGGTACCTCATTGGCTCGGTAGGCAAGCACGTCCGCAGCCTGTAGGACGGGGTAGAGCAGCAGTCCGGCCGAGACCAGCTCGCGCTGAGCGAGCGACTTGTCGCGGAACTGGTGCATCCGCTGGCAGGCGCCCGAGCCTCGGTGACGCTGCTCAGCAGCCAGGTCAGCTCCGTGTGCTCGGGCATGTCGCTCTGGCGGAACAGAATGCAGCGGGCAGGGTCGAGGCCGGCGGCGAGCAGGATCGCCGTCGTGTCGTAGAGACGCTGGCGCAGCTCACGCGGGTCGTAGGCCACGGTGATCGCGTGCAGGTCGACGATGCAGAAGATGCCTTCGCCGCGCTCCTGGCTGGATATGTACTGGGCGATCGCTCCGATGTAGTTGCCTAGGTGCTTGCGCCCGGTGGGCTGGATGCCGGAGAAGATGCGCACGCGTAGATCAGTCCCGCTCAGGCGGCTAACGACGCCGCAGTGAACTGTTGGTGAGCCAGGGCGCATCCCAGCCGGTGTCGCTCGGGTTGACGGTCATTCCTGGTGGGACGATCTCGTCGATCCGGTCCAGGATGTCGGTGCTCAGCGTCCGCTCCAGCGCCGGCAGTTGACTCTCGAGCTGCTCCATGGTGCGCGGGCCGATGATCGCGGCGGTCACGGCCGGATGGCTTGTGACGAAGGCGAGCGCCATCTCGATCAGCGACATACCGGCCTCGTCGGCCAAGCGGCCGAGCGCGTCGGCAGCCTCGAGCTTGGCCTGGTTGCCGGGGAGCGACATGTCAAAGCGCTCCGGGAGCATCTGCGCGCGTCTGCTCTCACCCGGCGAGTCGCCGCCCTTGCGGTACTTGCCCGAAAGCCATCCACCCGCCAGCGGGCTCCACGGGATCACGCCCATCGAGTACTTCTCGCAGACCGGAAGCACGTCGCCCTCGATTCGGCGGACGAGCATCGAGTAAGGCGGCTGCTCGCAGACGAAGCGCTCGCGGCCGCGTCGCTCTGCGACCCATTGAGCCTCGACGATCTGGTGCGCGGGGAAGGTCGAGCTGCCGATGTAGCGCACCTTGCCAGCGCGGACGAGGTCAGTCAGGGCACCGAGTGTCTCGTCGATGTCGGTGTCCAGCTCCGGACGGTGAATCTGGTAGAGGTCGATCCAGTCGGTGCCGAGACGTCGAAGGCTGTTCTCGACCTCCTTTGCGATCCACCTCCGCGAGTTGCCGAACTCGTTGGGATCCTCGCCCATCTTGCCGTGGATCTTGGTTGCCAGCACGACCGAGTCGCGACGAGCACCGGCGAGCGCCTTGCCGACAATCTCCTCGGACTCCCCGCGTGCGTACACGTCGGCGGTATCGATGAAGTTGATGCCCGCATCGAGAGCGTGGTGGATGATGCGGATCGAGTCCTCGTGATCGGTGTTGCCCCAAGCGCCGAACATCATCGCCCCGAGGCACAGCGGGCTGACCGAGACACCTGTGCTGCCGAGTTTGCGGTGCTCCATCCCGGCCAGCCTAGCCCAGGGTCTCGCGGATCACCGGGTGCTTGGCTGCGCCGACCTCGTCCAGACGCCGGACAGGCGTCGTATACGGCGCCTGACGGGCGATCTCGGGGTCCTCGGCGGCCTCCCGCAAGATCGTGCCGATCGCCTCGGCGAAGGCGTCGAGCGTCTCCTTGGTCTCAGTCTCGGTCGGCTCCACCATCAGCGCCTCCTCCACCAGCAGTGGGAAGTAGACCGTCGGTGGATGAAAGCCGAAGTCGAGCAGGCGCTTGGCGAGATCGAGCGTCTTGATCTGCAAGGTCCGCTTCATCGGGCCGCCCGAGAGCACGAACTCGTGCATGCACAGCTCGCCATACGCAAGCGGGAGATGCTCGGCAACACCATGCTCGCGCAGTCGAGCCAGCAGGTAGTTGGCGTTGAGTACCGCCGCTTCGGAAGCGTCTTTCAGGCCATCCCCGCCGAGCGAGCAGATGTAGGCGTAGGAGCGCACAAAGCAGCCGTAGTTGCCCTGGAAGCCGCGCAGCCTGCCGATCGACTTCGAACCGGCGCCCTCCGGCTCGTGGTCGAGGTCGAAGGCGCCATCCTGGTCGCGGACGATTACCGGCACCGGCAGGTAGGGAGCGATGCGGTCGGAGACCGCGATCGGCCCGGAGCCGGGCCCGCCGCCGCCGTGTGGCTGGGTGAAGGACTTGTGCAGGTTGAAGTGGACGATGTCGAAGCCCATGTCACCGGGCCGCGAAATCCCCATCACCGCGTTGAGGTTGGCTCCGTCGTAGTACAGCGTCGCGCCGACCCCGTGAACGATCTCGGCGATCTCGGCGATGTTCGGGTCGAACAGGCCGAGGGTGTTGGGGTTGGTGAGCATCAGGCAGGCGACGTCGCGGTCGGCCTTGGCACGCAGATCCTCGATGTCGACGCCGCCGTCGGCGTTGGTTGCGACCTTCACGACCTCCAGACCGGCCATCGTCACCGTCGCGGGATTGGTCCCGTGGGCGGTATCGGGGGTGAGCACCTTGTGACGGATCTCTCCTCGATCCTCGTGGTAGGCGCGGGTCAGCAGCACGCCGGCGAGCTCGCCATGGGAGCCGGCTGAGGGCTGTAGCGAGACATGCGGCAGTCCGGAGATCTCGGCGAGCGCTCCCTGCAGGTTCCACATCAGCTCGAGCGCCCCCTGGGCGCGCTCGGGATCCTGGAGTGGGTGCAGGCGCGAATGACCCGGCAGCGCAGCTGCACGCTCGTGCAAGCGGGGGTTGTGCTTCATCGTGCACGAGCCGAGCGGGTAAAAGCCCGAGTCGAGGTCGAAGTTGCGCTTGGAGATACCGACGTAGTGGCGCACGATCTCTGGCTCTGAGACCTCGGGCAGCCGCGGTGGCCGCACCCGGCGAAAACGCTCGGGCAGCAGCTGCTCGGAGTCGACCGCGGGAACGTCGAGCTCCGGGCAGATGAAGGCGCGTCGCCCCGGCGCGCCCTTCTGGAAGATCGTCCTCGCGCGGTCGCGCTGCAGCGGCAGCTCGGCGGTGGCACTCATGCGGGCACCGTCTGTGCCTCATTGGCCTGCGCCTCATTGGTCTCGACACGCGAGGAGAGCCCGCTTGCGCCATCGCCACTGCGAACGGCCGCGACGGCCTCGCCGAGCACCTCGACCAGGCGATCTATGTCCGCGCGCGAGCGCTGCTCGGTGATCGCCACGAGCAGCCCGCCGTGGTCCTCCTCGCGCCCGGTCAGCGCCTGCAGGTCGGCGCCGGGATTGACGCCCTGCAGCGCGCAGATGCGCCGTACCGCAGCGACATCGGCGTCGAGGCGCAGAGCGAACTCGCGCACGACAGGCTGCTCGTGGAGCTTCTCCACGCCATCCAGCGCCGCGAGCTGCTCGCGCGCATAGTGCGTACGGACCAGCAGCAGCTCACCCAGCTCGACGATCCCTTGGCGGCCGAGCCACGTCAGGTACACGACGCCCGCAAGCGCGTTCAGTGCCTGCGCGGTGCAGATGTTCGAGGTCGCCTTCTCGCGGCGAATGTGCTGCTCGCGCGTTTGTAGCGTCAACACAAACCCACGGCGACCGTCCACATCCGTGGTCTCTCCCGCGATCCGCCCGGGCATCCGCCGCAGATACTCCTCGCGCGCCGCGAACAGCCCGAAGGAGGGTCCTCCGAAGTCGAGGCGATTACCGAGCGTCTGACCCTCACCGACCGCGACATCGACGCCGCACTCACCGGGGGGGGCGAGGATGCCGAGCGTGATCGGGTCGACCTGCGCCACGACGACCGGCTGGCCGGCCGACTTGGCGGCGGCGCTCAGCGCCTGGGCGTCCTCGACCGCTCCATAGAAGTTCGGCTGAGCGAAGATCGCCGCACTCGTATCGCCGTCGATCGCCCCCGCCCACGCGCCCAGGTCGGTCACGCTGCCGCCCGCGCCGGTGCTCAAGGGCACCTCGACGACCTCCATCCCGTAGCCGTGGGCCTGAGTGCGCAGCGTCTGGATCGAGTGCGGATGAAGCCCCGCGCTCACCACTAAGCGCTTGCCGCCGTTGTGCAGCTTCGCCAGATAACCCGCTGCCGCTACCGCGGAAGGCCCCTCGTAGACAGATGCGTTGGCGACCGGCAGCGCGGTCAGCTCGGAGATCGCGGTCTGGTACTCGAACATCACCTGCAGCCCCCCCTGCGAGATCTCTGGCTGGTAGGGGGTGTAGGGCGTGAGGAACTCCGAGCGCTCCATCAACATGTCGATCAGCGCCGGCACGTAATGGTCGTACATCCCCGCGCCAAGAAAGCTCAGCTCGTCTTCGGCGGAGACATTCTTCGCGGCAAGCTCTCCCAGATGCGCGAATACCTCCTGCTCTCCTCTGCCCGCGGGAAGCTCCAGCGGACGTCGCAGACGCACAGCCTCAGGGATCTGGCGGTCGAACAGCGCCTCGACAGAAGGCACGCCGATCGCGGCGAGCATAACGTCGAGGTCCTGCCGGGTGATGGAGGTGTAGCGACTCAAGGTCCTGCCGTCAGCCTAGCCACCCAACGTGGCCGAATAGGCGGCGGCATCCAGCAGCGCATCGCGCTCGGAGGGGTCGGCCAGCCGGATCTTCACCAACCAGCCCTCGCCGTAGGGGTCCTCGTTGATCGCTCCGGGGTCCGCGGCGAGGTCACCGTTGACCTCGACGATCTCGCCCGACATCGGCGCGAGCACATCGGAGACCGCCTTCACCGACTCGACCTCGGCGTAGGGCTCATCCTTGACGAGCGTGGTCCCGACCACAGGCGGATCGAAGAACACGACCTCGCCCAGAGCGTCCTGGGCATACCACGTGATACCCAGTGTCGCCGTCTGCGGATCGGCCGGATCAATTCGCGCCCAGTCGTGCTCAGGGTGGTACAGCAGGTCAGTCGGGTAGTTCGCCTCGGCCATTACGCGCCCTTTCGATAAAGCGGCTTCTCCTTCACGACAGCTGGGCGGATCTTGCCACGAACATCGATTTCCAGGCGCGTGCCGACCGCCGCACTCGCGGCAGGGACATATGCCAGGCCGATGCCGATCCCCAGACAGGGCGAGAGCGTGCCGCTCGAGACTTCTCCGCCGCCAATCACCATGTTGCCCTGGCGCGCAATCCCGGGCCCTTCAATGGCGAACGCCACGAGTTTTTCTGATGACCCAGCCGCGCGCACCGCGCGCACCGCCTCGGCGCCGATGAAGTGAGTGTCCTCCTTGCAGCACCAGCCAAGCCCGGCCTCGATCGGCCCGCGCTCGGTGCTCAGATCGTTGCCGTAGAGGTGGAAGCAGGCCTCCAGGCGCAGCGTGTCGCGTGCCGCCAGCCCAGCTGCAACGGCGCCGCGCCGCAGAAGCTCGTCCCACAAGATGGGGGCATCGTGGGGCGAAGCGAGCAGCTCGACGCCGTCCTCGCCAGTGTAACCAGTTCCACATATCAATACCTGCGCCCCTCCAAGGCGTCGCATGGCCGCCGTCATCCTGGCTGGCAAAGAAGCATCGGAAATTGCCTGCACGAGTTCGCGCGCACGGGGACCCTGGACGGCGAGCATCGCGTAGTCCTCCAAACGGTCGGTCACCTGGACGTCTTTGAACCCAGCGGCGTGAGTTTGAAACCAGGCGAGGTCGCGCTCGTGGTTAGCCGCGTTCGTGACGGTCAGATAGCGGTCAGCCTGGAGCCGGTAGGTGAACAGGTCGTCGAGCACACCGCCGTCCTCCTGGCACAGGACGCTGTACTGCGCGCCGCCGATCGGGAGGAGAGCGACATCGTTGGAGAGCAGCCGCTGCAGCAACGCGAGCGCATCCGGGCCAGCGGTTTCGATCTCGCCCATGTGCGAAACGTCGAAGATCCCGGCGGCCTCACGCACCGCCATGTGCTCGGGACGGACACCCGCGTACTGGACAGGCATCTCCCAGCCAGCGAACTCCACGAGCTTCGCCCCGGCGGCCTGATGGCGCTCGAACAGAGCGGTACGCCGGAGGGTCCTGTGGGCCGGTGTCGACACCGGCCGCAGGCTATCGACTACGTTTGAAGAACGAGGGGCCCGGCTGCCGACCTACGGCCGGCTGCGCCACCCTCTCAGCGCAAGAACGGCGGTACGTCGATGTCGTCGTCTGAGATCTCCAGGGAGGAGCGTTGACGGTCATCGATCCGGGGGTTGCGGTCCGGGCGTCCGGCACGGTCTCGGCGTGCGCCTGCCCGGCGGTCAAAGCCGGTGCCGATCACTGTGACGCGGACCTCGTCGCCCATCGCCTCATCGATCACGGCGCCGAAGATGATGTTCGCGTTCGGGTCAGCCGCGTTCTGGATGATCTCCGCGGCGTCGTTTACCTCAAACAGGCCGAGGTCTTTGCCGCCGGTGATGTTCAGCAGGATGCCGGTGGCACCGTCAACCGACTCTTCCAACAGCGGGGAGGAGATCGCGGCCTTCGCGGCGTCGGCGCAGCGACTCTCGCCGCCAGCCGTGCCGATCCCCATCAGAGCCGAGCCGGCATCGTGCATGATCGTACGCACGTCGGCGAAGTCGAGGTTGATCAAGCCTGGAATCGTGATCAGGTCCGTGATCCCTTGCACGCCCTGGCGCAGCACGTTGTCCGCCTCGCGGAACGCATCGAGCATCGAGGTGCGTCGCTCGACGACGGCGAGCAGCTTCTCGTTCGGGATCACGATCAGCGTGTCCACGACCTCGCGCAGACGCTCGATGCCTTCGCTCGCCTGGCGCCCGCGCTGGGAACCCTCGAAGTCGAATGGACGGGTGACGACGCCGACGGTTAGAGCGCCGATCTCATTCTTCGCGATCTCGGCGATCACTGGCGCGGCGCCAGTCCCCGTGCCTCCGCCCTCGCCCGCGGTGACGAACACCATGTCCGCGCCCTTCAGCGTCTCCTTGATGTCGTCGCGCGACTCCGAAGCCGCCCCCAAGCCCACATCGGGGTTTGCGCCGGCGCCGAGGCCCTTGGTCGAGGTGTGGCCGATGTTCAGCTTCACGTCCGCATCGCACATCGCGAGCGCCTGGGCGTCGGTGTTGGCGGCGATGAACTCCACGCCGCGCAGCCCCGCGTCGACCATGCGGCTGACCGCGTTGGTTCCGCCGCCGCCGACACCCACGACCTTGATGACCGCCAAGTAACTTCCGCCGCCGCTCTCCATGAGTTCTCTGTCCGAAGCCTTCAGTAGTTGTTAAGGGTTCGGCACACTACATCATCCGAACCACCCAGATCCGCACGTTATGCAGGGATCTTCGCCCTGTCAACGACAACCACCAATCTCGCAAGATTCGTTGCAGATCGCGGAACCCTCGACCACCACCCGAGGATTGCCTTTTCGCTAGCCTCATCCTCAAGTTGAGCCTTAGTACGTGGGATTACCTTTCAACCGCCCGGCTCCGAGGCAGCCGCGGGGGTTTCCGCTCCGCTCGTCGAGGTCGATTCCACCGGGGCGGCGGGCGCCGTTGCTTCCGGAGCCGCGGTCGATGAGGCTTCCACCGTCGAGGTCGATCCGCTTGCCGGGGCCGTCCCACTGGCCGCCGTCGATCCTCCGTTGGTGTCGGCGCTCAGGCCCGCAGCGAGTGCCGCGACGGTCGATTCTGGCGTGCTCGACTGTCCCGCGGAGGCGGCGGCTCCGTCGGAGGAGGGACCGCCCCCGGCGGGAAAGCCAGCGGCGGGACGTTCCGGCAGGCGCACATCGACGTAGGATGCCCCAGCCGAGCTCGGGTCGGCCAGTACCCGTGCAAGCGCCGTCCACTTTGCGTGTGGCCGCGCCCCATCCCCAAAGTACGCGAGCAGGCCGCTGCGGAACGCAGCGGTAAGGCCGTCGGGGCCGGTGTACACGCGCGCGAGCGCACGGCGAAGCGGTGTGGGCGCCGCGCCGAGGACCGCGACGGCCGCGAGCACGTTCGGACCCTGGACGCGCGCTCCAACGAGCGCCTCGTGGTAGCCGGCGAGGACCGGCAGCGCGTTGGAGAGCAGCGCTGGACCAAGCACTACCCCGTCGGCAGCCACCGCGGTGCGCGTGCCGTCGACCGTGAGTGCCGCGACCGGCAGTTGCTCGATTACCTCGATTCGCAAGCCATGGGGAAAGCTCGGGATCGCACGGACCGTACGCACGACAGGAAATGACGCGACCGCGGCGCGCAGCGCGCCTGTGCGCACGTCGAGCGTGCTCATATGGCGCGCGGCGCCATCCAGGGCCGCTTCGATGGCATGGGCCTGCGGCCCGTTCAGGCCACTCACCTTCACGTGCTCAACAGCTACAAACGATGACTTCCGCAGCAACAGCCAGCCCCCGGCAAGCAGCGGGAGCACCACGAGCATGGCCAAGAGCGCAATGCGCAGACGGCGGCGGCGCGCGATCAACAGAAAGCAGCTACGCATCAAGCCACCGATCAGGTCGAACGGGCGCCACAGCGAATCCAGCGACCAAATCGAGGGACGGACGGCGACGGAGCGTTCCATCATTGGGTTTTCGACCCCGACAGGCGAACCCCTACCAGGGAAAGCGCACCTCGCCGAGCGTCTGCACCTCCGGCTCCAACTCCACGCCGAAGCGCTCCTTGACGCGACGTCGCCCCTCAGCCATTACCGCGATCACGTCGGCAGTACTCGCCGAGCCAGTGTTCTCGATGAAGTTCGCGTGCTTCTCGGCGAAGCGCGCGCCACCAATCGTTAGGCCGTTGCAACCAGCTTCCGCCAGCAGCAACCCGGCTGAACGGCCCGTGCCATCTAGCCCCACCCACCCCTCAGGGTTCTTGAAGGTCGAGCCGAATGTCTTGATCCCCTGCGGCTGAGCCGCGTGGCGGCGCTCGCGCATCTCCGCAAGCGTGGCCTTGACCGTGGCCGTCCTCGCGGGCACGAGCACGAACGAGGCGCGCGCGACGATCTCACCCGCAGCCAGGTTCGAGCGGCGATAACCAAATCCCAACTCCGCCGGCGTGCGGCGCTCTGCCCCCTCTGCCGTCATTACCTCCACCCACTCGAGTGCCTTCGCCAGCTCTCCGCCATAGGCATTTGCGTTCATCCGCACAGCGCCGCCGACAGTGCCTGGGATATTCACGCCGAACTCGATCCCCGACAGCCCAGCCTGGGCCGCACGCGCGGCGACCGAAGGTAGCCGCGCACCCCCGCCGCACACGATGCGCTCCCCTTCGTGCTTGATCAACGCGAGCTTGCGGTCCAACTTCACCACCAGGCCCCTCACCCCATCGTCGGCGATCAGCAGGTTCGAGCCGGATCCCACGACGGCGACGGGTGCGGCGATCGATCGTGCCCACCCGAGCAACTCCCGCAGCTGAGCGCCACTCCCGGCTCTGGCGAAATACTCGGCCTCGCCGCCAGTCCGCACCGTGGCCATTCGATGCAGCGAGAAGTCCCGCTGCACGATCGACGGTGCCGTCGTCGGTGAGTCTCTAGACACAATCGTCCTCAGTCAATTCTCCTCCGAGCACGTCAACGTCGCCGGCGCCCATCATCAGGCAGACGTCGCCCTGCTCGAGAATGCCACTCAAGACTTGCTTGGCCTCCGCGAAGGTGGGCAGCCAGTACACCGGCCTGCCCTCAGCCGCGTCCGCAGTGGCCTCAGCGATCATCAACCCGCTCACTCCCGGATGATCCTCCCCGCGCTCGCGCGCGCCGTACACATCGAGCACCACCACCACGTCCGCCAGCGCCAAGGCGACGCCGAACTCGCGTGCCAAAAGCTCAGTACGCGAGTAGAGATGCGGTTGAAACACAGCCACGAGACGCCGATGCGCAAGCGTACGCGCCGCCCTCAGGGTGGCCACGACCTCAGTCGGGTGGTGGGCGTAATCGTCGTAAATCAGCACGCCGCCACGAGTCTCGCCAAGCCGCTGAAAACGCCGGCCGGCGCCTCTAAAGCCGGCCAGCCCCTCGATTGTGGCATTTGCATCCGCGCCGGCGAGACGCGCGGCCTCCAGCGCAGCCGTCGCGTTCAGCGCGTTGTGGGCACCCGGCACCTCCAGACGCACCTCATTTCCGCGCCACTGGAAACGGGAGCCCCCCGCCTCGAGTAGTGGATCCGACACGTCGTAGGAAACAACCTCGACCTCCGCAGTCTGCTCTCTGCTCAAAGCGAGCAGCTCAGGGCGATCCCACACCACGATGCCTCTCCCGGCGTGTGCCAGAAACGCGCGAAACGCCTCCTCCAGCTCCCCCAGCGAGCCAAAGCTCGCGTGGTGGTCGAGCTCCACATTCGTCAGCACCCCAATCTCCAACTCCAGGCTCAACATCGAGCGATCGGACTCATCCGCCTCCACCACCAACCACTCGCCCTCCCCCCACTCCGCGTTCGGCAGTCCGCCTCCCACCGGAGCGCCCACGAGCCATCCCGGGCGCAGTCCAGCGGCGCGCAGCGCGTGCACCAGCATCGACGCGGTGGTCGTCTTCCCATGCGTGCCCGCAACCGCGATCGTGCGCTTCATCGCGGTGAACTCCGCCAACAGCTCCGCACGAGGACGCTCTGGCAATGCCCGCTCACGCGCGGCCTCGCGCTCGGGATTATCGGCCGGTACCGCGCTCGAATAGATGACCTCTACACCCTGACCCTCAGGCACATTCGCGGCGCGATGACCAACCTGTGCCTGCAGCACACCGTCCGCGTCCAATCGTTCCGCGTAGGGAGAAAGTGCGCCGTCAGAGCCCGTCACATCCGCCCCCAGCGTATGTGCCGCACGCGCATAGCCGCTCATCCCCGCGCCACCCACACCGACGAAGTGCAACCGCCGCCCGCTCCACGGTCCGCTCGGCGGGCTCATCGGCTACCTACTCCTCCTCTCAGCACACCTGCGGCTGCCAGCAACTCACGGGCCACCTCACGAGCCGCATCGGGGCGAGCCAGACGACGGGAGGCCGAAGCCATCTCGGTCAAGCGCGCTCGATCGGCCAACAGCGCAGCGACCTCCTCCGCCATGCGCAGCCCGCTCAGCTCGCCATCGGGGATCACGATCGCCGCGCCCACATCGGCCATCCAGCGCGCGTTTGCCGTCTGGTGGTCGGCTGAGGCGTGCGGATAAGGCACGAGAATCGCCGGCGTGCCGCTTGCGGCAATCTCGAACACCGACCCCCCAGCACGAGCCACCACCAGGTCGGCAGCAGCAAGCGCGTCACCGAACTCCTCCCCGTCGAGATACTCGCGCAGGTCATACCCATCTGGGAGAGTCCTCTCGGCCAGCTCGAAGTAGTCGCGACGGCCGGCGACGTGCAATACGAGCGTCGGCCGATCGATTTGCTGATTGCCGGCGGGCGCCTCCCCGCCGAACGCGCCGAGGGCCGCCGTGTTGATCGATCGTGCTCCGAGCGAACCGCCGACTACGAGCAGGCACGCCTCCCCCTCAGCGAGACCGAGACGTGCCCGTGCGCCTGCACGATCCTCCTGCGCCGGCGGACTCGGCCTGCCCGTCACCAGATAGCGGGGGCCATCTCGACCAGCGAGCGGAAAGGCCAGACACACTGCTCGCGCGGTACGCGCGAGCAGGCGATTGGTCAGCCCCAGATGGCTGTCCGCCTCGGTCAGCACCAGCGGAATTCGCAGCGTCACCGCGGCCAAGCCCACCGGTCCAGCGACATAGCCACCACCGCCCATTACCGCATCGGGGGCCAGCTCCTTCAGCAGCGAGCGCGCACGCCCAACGGCGCGTGCCGCGCGCACCATCGCACGTATGGCAAGCAACGGATTGGTACGACTCAGACCTTCGACCGAGATCTTCCGCAGCGGATAGCCCGCGGCGGGTACCAGCTCGGACTCGGCGCGCTCGCCACCGATGAATGTGACCTCAGCGTTCTCAGCCCGCAGCGCGCCGGCGACCGCCAGTGCCGGCACCACGTGCCCGGCTGTCCCGCCGGCGGCGATCACGATCCTGCTCTTCGTCGTGCCCACGAGCCCATCCTGCCGACTCGCGCGCGCGAGCGTCGGCTGAACGCCGTTTACCCGCAGGCGCAACCGCCCGCACATGTGCGGTCCCTCCAGCGGCAACATTCATCAGCAGGCCCATCGCAGCGAGCATCACGATCAGGCTGCTCGAGCCATAGGAGACAAACGGCAGCGGCACACCCGTGAGCGGCGCCAGCCCGAGCACAGCGAATACATTCAGGGTCGCCTGCGAGACGATTAGAGATGTCATACCGACTGCGATCAGGGCGCTGTACAGGCTACGTGCTCCCTTCGCCGCACGCAGACCGGCGTAGGCGATCAGCCCGTACAGGAACAGCAACCCGAACACCCCGACGACGCCCAGCTCCTCGCCGATAACAGCGAGGATGAAGTCGGTGGGCGCCTCGGGCAGGTAGAAGATCTTCTGCACCGACTGCCCTGGCCCAGACCCGAACAGCCCACCTGAGCCGATCGCGATCTGCCCCTGCACCGCCTGAAAGCCACTACCGGAGGCATGTGACCAAGGATCGATGAAAGAGGTCAGCCGCGCTCGCGCGTACGGTTTCACGAGCGCATACAGGAACACCAGCCCCAGCGTGGCAGCAGCCAGGATCGCCAGATTGCGCAGCGGGATCCCCGCCGCGATCAGCAGCGCGCACGTCGTGAACGCGATCACCATGGCCGTTCCCAGGTCGGGCTGTGTGACGATCAGCAGACACGCCCCGCCGACGACCACCAGCAGCGGGTTGGCCAGCTCGCGCAGGTCGTGCACGCGCTGCGGGCGCTTCGCCAGCAACGTCGCGGCATACAGCACGAGCGCGAACTTCATCAGCTCCGAAGGCTGGAACTGCAACGGCCCTGGCCCGATCCAGCGGCGCGCACCGTTCACGCTCACTCCGACATGGGGTATGTGTACCGCGAGCACCAGCACAAACGAGATCGCCAGCAGCGGCGCGGTGATGCTCTGGACTTTCGCCACGCCGTCGCGCGCCAACAGCCGCATCAACACCAGCCCCACCGCGCCGTACATCACATACTTCACGAGATCCCCGGTCCCGTTGCCCTGACCCTGCAGCAGCGTTGTCGCCGAAGAGGCGCTGTAGACCATCACAGCCCCGAACGCCAGCAGACACATCGTGGCGGTCAGCAGGATCCGGTGCTCGAGCGATCGGCGCTGCTGCGCGGTCTCCCCGTCGGCGCGAGCGATCCGTTTGCCTTTGTTCCCCAACAGGGACGCGCGCTGTGCGACAGACGCCATTCCCACTCACTTCGACGTTGTTACATCGAAGCCTTCTATCCCAGGACGAGCTCCCGAAAGCGCTCGCCGCGGGCTTCGAAGTCCTTGAACTGGTCGAAGCTCGCGCAGGCAGGCGACAGCAGCACCACATCTCCCGCCCCAGCCGCCTCCCGCGCGCGTGCGACTGCCTGCTCCAAGTCGCCACATTCGTACACCGGTACGTCCAAGTCCTGGAGCGCCGAGGCGAGCACCGGGGCGTCTTCGCCGATCAGATACACCGCCCGGCAGCTCCTCTGCACCGGGGCGCGCAGCGCAGAGAAGTCCTGCGCCTTGGCCTGGCCACCGAGTATCAGGTGGACCGTGCCGCCGGGGAATGGATCCAGCGCGACCACCGTGCTTGCCACGTTCGTGGCCTTCGAGTCGTTCACGTAAAGCACGCCATCCCTGCACGCCAGCACCTCGAGGCGATGCCTCACACCCTCGAATGAGCGCAGACCGGCACGTACCGCGTCCGCGTCGATCCCGCGCGCCAGGCACACGGCCGCCGCGGCCATCGCGTTCTCCACGTTGTGCCGACCGCGCAGAGAGATCTCCTCAACCCCCAACAGCGGCTGCTCCTCCCACCACAGCTCCCCGGCACTCAGCGAGAGTGCCGCACCGGCTCCTCTGCCGAAGCAGACTCGACGCCCACAGCCGCCGAGATCCTCCACTCCGAGCCCCACAGGCGCCACCGCGATGTCCTCGTTGCCCTGCCGCGCGAAGATCTCGAGCTTCGCCGCCCGGTAGGCGTCAAACGTGCCGTGACGGTCGAGATGATCCGCGGTGATATTCAGCAGCACCGCCGCCTCCGGCGCGAACGCCACAGCGTCCTGGAGCTGGAAGCTCGAGACCTCGCACACGATCGTCGTCCGCTCGTCGAGCGCTCCCGCCAATCCGCTCACCGCCACGCCGACGTTCCCAGCGACGGTGACGGGAAGCCCCGCCTCTCGGTGTATGTGCCCGATCAGCTCAACCGTCGTCGTCTTCCCGTTTGTCCCTGTCACCGCCACGAACTCGTTCGCGAGCAGCCGCCACCCGAGCTTCCAGCTCGCCCAGCACCTCCACCCCACGTGCGCGCGCGGCGGCGATCACCGGCGCCCGCCCTGGCACACCAGGGCTCTTGACGACCGCCCTCACACGCTCCAACAGCGCCACTCCAGCCTCGCCCCAGTGCAACTCCACACCGGCCTGCACAAGCGCCTGCGCTCCGCCCGGCGTACCCGTGTCCACGCCGATCACCTCCTCTCCTCTCGCCCGCAGCGCCAGCGCTGCCGCGACGCCAGAGCGCGCCAGCCCCACGACGAGATAGGGACCGCGAGGGAGCTCGGGCCGCGGCTTCACCCGCCCCTGCTCTGGCGGTAGATCGTGAAGCCGATCGCACAGCAGATCGAGGCGACGATCCAGAAGCGCAGGATGATCTTCGTCTCAGACCACGCCTTCAGCTCGAAGTGGTGATGGATCGGCGCCATCAGGAACACGCGTTTGCGCAACGTCTGAAACGAGATGACCTGGATCACGACGGACAGCGCCTCGATCACGAAGATGCCGCCCAGCAATATCAGCAGCACCTCGGTCTTCGTCATCACCGCCAAGCCCGCGATCGCGCCACCCAGCCCGAGCGAGCCGGTGTCGCCCATGAAGATCGTCGCCGGGAACGCGTTGAACCACAGGAAGCCGACACACGCCCCCACAAGGCAACCCGCAAGCATCGCCATATCGAGGTCTTCTCCAGTAATGAAAGTGATCCCGATGTAGGCGAGCAGCACGATCGCCGCGCAGCCCGCGGCCAGGCCGTCCAACCCATCGGTCAGGTTCACCGCACTTGTCGTCCCCGCCACGACGAAGTAGATCAGCAGCGCGTAGAAGGGCCCGGGAAGTTCTATCTGGTAGTCGACGAACCGCAGCCGCAACGTCGGCGCCAGGTGCGCCTCGTGCCTGGCGACGTACCACAGCGCGAGCGAGATCGCGATGGTCACCACGAGCTTCGTTCGCGCCCGCAAGCCCAGCGAGCGGCGCCGCACGAGCTTGATGTAGTCGTCGGCAAAACCCAGCAGCGCACAAGCGATCGCCACGCCGAACACCCCGATCGAACGCCATTCGTAGTCGCTCAGGATCAGAAATGGAACGGAAACCGCCAGGAAGATGATCACCCCGCCCATCGTCGGTGTCCCCGCCTTCACGTGGTGGCCCTGGGGGCCGTCCTCGCGGATCTGCTGGCCAAACTCGCGCTTGCGCAAAAACTCGATGAACTTCGGGCTCAAGAAGATGCAGATCAGCAGCGAGGCAGTCCCCCCGATGAGAATACGGCCCATTCAGCGCCTTCCGACCGATGGCTCCGGGATAGACCTTCCGGCTGATGGCTCGGGGATCGGCCGTGTCCCCCGCGCCTCTCGCTGGAGCGCCTGCGCCACGCGCTCCAGGCCAACACCACGCGAACCCTTCACGAGCACCGTATCCCCCTCGCGCAGCAGCCCCTCGAGCAATTCGGCGGCCGCCAACGCATCGGGCACCGAATGGCTCTCGCCGTCGAACGCCTCGCCGGCCATCGCCGCGGCCAACGCACCCACGGTCACGAGCACGTCCACACCGCGCGCGGCGGCATGCTGGGCCACTTCGCGGTGCAGACTGGGACCCGCCTGCGGACCGAGCTCGAGCATGTCGCCAAGCACGGCCAACCGGCGTGCCGGGGCAACTCTCGAGAGATCATCGATCGCGGCGCGCATTGACATCGGGTTGGCGTTGTAGCAGTCGTTGATCAATGTGATCCCACCGGGGAGCGCGATCCGCTCCCCGCGCAATGCCGAGAAGCTCACATCCACGCTACCGCGCGGAGTGACTCCGAGCGCCCGCGCGGCAGCGACAGCTGCCAGGAGATTGCTCAGATTGTGGGGCTGCGCAAAGGACGGACGTAGGCTGAGCCGCTCTCTTCCGGCCGCGATCACCACCTCGCCGTCAGGCCTGCGCTCCACCAGCTCGACATCGCCACCTTTCCCAAACGTCACGGTATCCAGGTCCGCGCGCCGATGTGGCTCGAGCAGAGGCTCCTGGGCGGGCACCACCACCGTCGCACCAGGCGCCATCTCGGCAATCAGCTCCCCCTTCGCCGCGGCGATCGCCTGGAGCGATCCGAGCAGCTCGAGGTGCACAGGGCCGATATTCACGATCACGCCGATGTCGGGCTCACCGATCCCAGCCAGCTCCGTGATCTGCCCCGCGCCTCGCATCGCCATCTCGAGCACCAGCGCCTCAGTGCCCGCGGGCGCCGCCAGCACCGACAGCGGCAGCCCGATCTCCGTGTTCAGGTTCTCCGGGCTCGCCACGGTACGCATCTGAGTGCCTAGCACGGCCGCCAGGATGTCCTTCGTGGAGGTCTTTCCGGTCGAACCCGTGACCGCGATGACCTTCGCCCCCCCGGCTCCCAGCTCGCGGCGCCAGGCGCGCGCAAGCGCCTGCAGCCCTGCGAGCGGATCGGGGTGCACGAGCACCGCCCCGCCCGGTCCGGTCAAAGCCGCTGTCAGAGCCTGCTCGGCGTGCTCGGGCGCCACCAGCACACCCCAAGCGCCCGCATTCAACGCCTGCGCCCCATATTCGCCCCCGTCCTGGTGCTCTCCACGCAGGCCGACAAACAACTCGCCCCGCTGCACCGCGCGGGAGTCGATCACCGCGCAGCGGGGACCCAGATCGCCTCCCATGGGGGATGGCTCCGCGATCAACCTGGCACCGGCTGCCCGCGCAATATGCGCGGCGTCCCACCCCCTCATGCGCTCGCCCCGGCTCGCGCGCCGGCGCCCACGCGAGCACGGAGGATATTTCGGGCAACGCTCACATCGTCAAACGGTAGCTTCCGAGCGTCCTCGAACTCCTGCCCCTGCTCATGCCCCTTGCCCGCGATCACAACCACGTCTCCCGCTCTGGCAACAGCGATCGCTCGCGAAATCGCCTCCTTGCGGTCGACAATCAGCTCGATCGGTCGCGCGTGCTCCAGCTGGGCGGTCCGCGCAGTCCCAGCGAGGATCTCAGAGATGATCGCCTCTGGATCCTCCGATCGCGGGTTATCCGAGGTGATGAGGAGGACATCCGCCAGCCGCGCGCCGATCTCCCCCATCAGCGGCCGCTTACCGCGGTCGCGGTCACCACCGGCCCCGAACACACAGACCACGCGCCCCGTGTCCCGCTTGACCACGCGCCCCTTATCCTGATTGCCGGCCTTCGTCAGTTCGCGTGCCGCCACCAGTACGTTCTCCAGCGAGTCGGGCGTGTGTGCGTAGTCGACCAGCACCGCGAAGTCCTGACCTTCGTCCACCACCTCCATGCGCCCTGGGACACGCACGCCCCGCTCCAGCGCGATGAGGAGCGTATCCAGATCACCGCCAAGCGTGTGGACGGCAGCGAGCGCCCCAAGCGCGTTCGCGACATTGAAACGCCCCGCCAGGGGCAGCGCGAGATCTCTAACGCCCACCGGCGTGTGCAGCGTGAATCGGCAACCCCCAAAGCCACAGCGCAGATCCGTGGCTCGGTAGTCGGCCTGTTGCTCCCCCACCGCGAAAGTACACACACCATCGATCTCCTCCGCGAGCCGCTGCCCATAGGAGTCGCCGACATTCACCACGCTCACGGCGGGAGTCGACGTGAACAGTCTGCGCTTGGCCTGGAAGTAGTCCTCCATCGTCGCGTGGAAGTCCAGATGGTCCTGCGTCAAGTTCGTGAATATCGCAGCAGCGAAGTGCACGCCATCGGCGCGACCCAACTGAAGCGCGTGCGAGGAGACCTCCATCGCGCAGGCCCAATCGCCGCCATCGAGCATCGCGCGGAAGTCCGCCTGCAAGTCGATCGCCTCCGATGTGGTACGGGTGACTGGCCGCTCCACGCCACCCACCACCGACTTGACGGTCCCCAGCAGCCCACAGCTCCCGCCCGCCGCGCTTCCGTCAGCCAAGCCCCAATCACCCGTCTCCAGTAACGCCTTCAGCAGGAACGCCGTGGTCGTCTTCCCGTTCGTCCCCGTCACCCCCACGACCCGCAGATCAGCGCTTGGATCTCCGTAGAAGCGAACCGCCACTGGTCCCATAGCGGCACGCGTGGAGGTCACCAACACCTCGGGTACTCCCAGGCCGAGCGGCCGCTCGACGACAAGCGCCACCGCGCCACGTGCCACCGCCTGGGCGGCGAAGTCGTGCCCGTCGCTCTGATAGCCACTGACGCAAAAAAACAACGAGCCCGGCTGAACCTCGCGGCTGTCGTAAGCAAGTCCCGTGATCTCGACGGCTGTGCCCTGGCCGGTGCCAGCGGCGGCGATCAACTCATCGAGCCTCATGGGCTGATGCTACCCCGGTGGTATGCGCAGGTAGGGCAGCGCGAAGGACATGATCTCGCCAAAGGCGGGAGCGGCGACCGTGCCACCGTAAATCGATCCGGCTTGCGGTTCGTCGACGACGACCGCACACAACAGCTTCGGATCAGTCGCCGGGGCGAAGCCGATGAACGAAGCGACATAGGCGCTGTCGGAGTATTCACCGGTTTCCTTATCGATCTTGCTGGCAGTGCCGGTCTTGCCCGCCAGCGTATAGTCGGGGATCGATACCTCGCTGGCGGTACCTCCGGGCGCGAGTACGCCCTGCAGCATCTTGCGGATCTCGGCGGCGGTGGTCTGCGAGATCACCCTGTGCCCCGCCGGCTCGGGCTGGGGCCGGCCGTTGACGGCACCGACGATATGCGGCGAGCGCAGGATGCCGCCGTTAGCGATCGCCGAGTAGGCGGTCGCCATCTGCATAGGGGTCACGAGCTCGCCCTGCCCGATCGGCAGGTTGCCCATCGAGGAGCCGGAGTATTCGCTCAGCGGCAGCGGCCGGCCCATTTCCTCCCCGGGCAGATCGACCCCGGTCGGCGCGCCAAACCCGTAACGGTGGACCCATTCGTTGAAGCTGTCGGCTCCATCGAGCGCACCGATCTTGATCGCACCGACGTTGCTGGAGCGCGCGAGGATCTGCGAGGTCGTGAGCGTTTCTTCGGGATGTTCGGTGTCGTCGTGGATCGTTCTATCGCCCAGTTCGATCTGATCGGGGATGTTGAAGGGGGTGTTCGGCGTGATCAGGCCGCGCTGCAGCCCGTCGGAAACGGCGACCACCTTGAACGTCGAGCCCGGTTCGTAGTTGAAGCTGACCGCGCGATCCTGGCTCGCCCCTTCGGGCGCCGCGGCGGGATCGTTGGCGTTGATCTGTGGCCAGTTCGCGAGCGCGAGGATCGCGCCGGTGCGCGGGTCCATTACGATCGCCGTGGCGTCTTTCGGGGCGAACTTCAGCGCGACCGCACTGAGCACGTTTTCCGTGCGCCGCTGGATGTTCGCGTCGAGCGTCAGCGAAAGCGAGGCGCCAGCGACCTCTGGATGCACGTCGTCGATCGAAACCGGCTGCCCCAGCGCATCGCTGACCACGCGCCGTTCGCCGGCGCGCCCGTGCAGGAGGGAATTGCGCGAGTACTCGAGGCCCGTCAGCCCGCCTCCTTCGGTGCCAATGATGCCCAGCACCTGCGCCGCCAACGTGCCCCGTGGATAGACGCGGCGCATCACCGGCGTACCGGTAATCCCGGAGATCCCAAGCGCCATCACCGCCTGCGCCTGCTTGGCGGGGAGCGACCGCGCGAGGTACACGAAGCCAGTGTGCTCGCTCAGGTCAGTCAAGAGCGTCGCCTGCGTCTGGTCCAGCAACGGCGCCAATCGCTGCGCCACCGCCAGCGGATCCTTGACCAGGTACGGCGTCGCCGAGATGTCCTGCGCCGGCTCGGACACGGCTAGATCGATGCCGTTACGATCGGTGATCGTGCCGCGCTGAGCGGGCACCGTTTCATAAGTCAACTGCTGGTCGCGAGCGGCCTTCCGCAGCGTCCCGCTGTGCACCGTGCCGAGATACAAGGTGCGTCCAGCCGCGAGCACCAACAGCAGGAAGAAAAATCCAAAGATCAGTCCGATCCGGCGCTGGACGACGGCCACCCGCTAGCCCCCGGGGGTGGTGGCGCCACCGGTCGAGGGGGAGCTGTTCGAGCTTGCCGGGACACCGGCACCGCCTGAGGGGCCGCTCACAGACGAGGAAGTAGTTTCGGCTGAGGAAGTAGTTTCGGCTGAATGCGTCTCAGATGTGGCACCAGTTTCAGAAGTGCCGCCAGCGGCGGGAGTGCCGGTAGGAGTGGCGGCGGGAGCGCTGGTAGAGGAAATGTCGGTAGGGGCGGCGGAGGTGGTAGCGGAGGTTTCGGACGGTTCCGAGCTCGCGGCGGATGACGTCGCTACACCAGTTTCTGTTCCTGGGCCCGTTTCTGTGCCTGAGGAGCTTTCGGTGGCCGTGGTCCCAACGGTGCTCGTAGGCGAAGACGCCATGGTTGCGCTCCCGCTCGTCGTCGGGGCGCTCGCGCTCAAGGCTGCCGCGGCCTTGCCGGCATCGACCGAGGGACGCGCGGCGAGAAAGCGCAGCGCCCCAGATGGGATCAGTTCCATGCCCATGCGCTCAGCCTGTGATTCGACGCTTTCGCCCGCGGCTATTTCAGAGTTTTCGGCGCTCAGCGTGGCATTCTCACGCTGCAACAAGGCTTCGCGCTCGAGCGATCGGCCGATACCCGCGTTGAGCTTCAGCAGCCCCAATTGCATCGTCACGATCCCGATCAACGCAAACGCGATCACCCCGATCCATAGACGTCCTCTGATCAGGCGATCGAGCAGCCGGTGGGTCGCCACCGCCTCCGCGAGCCCCACAGCTTGGGCGGGACCCACCCGCCCGCGCGTCTGGCCATGTATGGATCCCGCCCGCCCGCGTGCGGGATTGGCAGGACCAGAGATCCGGCGCGGCCTGCGCGGAGCAGCCGGCGCACGCCGTGGAGTGACGGTAGGTCGAGGATGGATCGCCGGCGCCACGGCGGCGCTCGCGGCCGGAGGTGTCACGCCGCGCCCTCCGTGCCGAGCTTTCTAGCCGCACGCAGCCTGGCTGAAGCAGAGCGCGGATTATTCGCGACCTCGCCCGCGGAGGGCATGATCGCGCGGCGCGCCAGCAGCGCGGCCTCGGCCTCACGCCCACACCCGCACACAGGCATCTCGGGCGGGCAGATGCAGCCGCGCGCACGCTCGGTCAGGAAGCGCTTCACGCGCCGATCCTCGAGCGAGTGAAAGGAGATCCCGGCCAGCACCCCACCTTCGCGCAGTAGTCCCCAGGCGAGCGGCAAGCCGCGGTCGAGCTGTCCGAGCTCGTCGTTGACGGCGATCCGCAGGGCCTGGAAGGAGCGCTTGGCGGGATGACCGCCCGCGAACCGGGCGGGAGCGGGAATTGCGGCGTTGATCGTGTCCACCAATTCCACGGTTGTCTCGATTGGCGCCTGCTCGCGCCGGTGCACGATCATCCGGGCGATCGCCCCCGCGTGGCGCTCTTCGCCGAAGTCGCGCAGCGCGCGCGCCAGACGGCGCTCGTCCCAACTGGCGACGATCTCGCGGGCGCTCAGCTCCTGCTCGGGATCCATCCGCATGTCCAAAGGCGCCTCATATGAATAGGAGAAGCCGCGCTCGCGCGTGTCCACCTGCATCGAGGACATGCCCAGATCGAAGTAGGCGATGTCGGCTTTCACACCCTCCTCGGCGAGCAGCTCCAGAGCCTCCGCGTAGCTCGCGCGGATGAAGCGCACCGAGCAGGCCACCTCATCGGCCAATTCCTCGAAGCGCTCCTCGGCCAGGGGATCGCGATCAATCGCGATGAACGTCCCATCCGGTCCGAGGCGCTCGGCGATCAGCTCGGCGTGGCCACCACCACCGAAGGTGCAGTCGATCGCGGTCTGGCCCAGGCGCGGGTCGAGCAGGTCGATCAGCTCCCCAGCGAGCACGGGGATGTGAGTGCTCTTCATGTCAAGCAGGATGGTCGACACGCGCGGTTATCTCAGCGACGCCACTCAGCAGCGCCGGTCGATGGTCATTCCAACGGCCTCTGTTCCACAGCTCCAAGCGGTCTCCCACCCCGACGACCACGACCTCCTTCTCGAGCTCCGCATGCTCGCCGAGAAAGCCGGGGATCATGATCCGCCCGGCCGCGTCTAGGTCCATGTCCTGGGATGAGCCGTAAAAGAAGCGCTCCAGCTCCGTCAGCCGCGGCGACAGAGGCGGCAACTCCGCCAGCGCGCGCCGGGTGTAGGTCTTGTAGTCCTCCGGGCGCCAGATCCCGACACATGGCTTCAGGTCCACCGGCATCGCGATCACCACTCCCTCGGCCAGCGTCGCGCGGTAGCGGGCCGGCACCGTGAGCCGGTTCTTCGCATCGAGCGTGTGGTCGAAGGTGCCGCGGAAGGGGACCATGGAGAGGCGGGGGTGGGTGGGTTCCAATTAGTTACCGAGCCGAGGTGGAGGAGTGGGAGGAGCCCCTCCACCCCGGCTCGCTGTCCGCGAACTTATCCCACTTTCCCCCACAATGCAACCCTAATTGCACATTTTTTCCCACTTACCCCTCATAACGCCATCTGAAACGGGAAAAACGCCCGCTCACAACGGCTTTTCGTGCTCTGGTCAGGCAGGCCAGCGCAGGGGTCCAGTGGTGCAAGCCCACCTGCATCGCCCCTGAGTGCAACGCTCGTTGCAGATCCGCTGGTACTTGCGCGGGGCAACGCGAGGGGAATACGATCGCCTTTCATGCCCCGTTCTCGACCACTTCGCATTGCCGCAGCACTCGTCCTCACGCTCGTTGGCGGCGCACTCGCGGGCTGCGGTTCCTCCTCGTCCCCCGGCAGTAGCGCAGACCCCGCCGCCGTGGTGCCCGCGTCCGCACCGCTGTACGCCAGCGCCGTCGTGCGCCCCAGCGGCACTCTGAAGAACGACGCGACCGCCGCCGCGAGGACATTGACCCACCAACCCGACTCCTACGCCCGCCTCGCCTCAGTGCTCCAGGTGCCCGGTAGCCCGCCGCTCACCTACAGCCATGACATCGCGCCGTGGCTGGGCCTCAACGCGGGGATCTTCCTCTCCTCGCTGTCCAGCACTCCCTCGGGGACCGACCAGCTCGAGCAGCTGCTCACACAGGTCCTCCAGAGTGGCTCCTCTTCCACCAGCGCGTGGCCATTCGGCACCACGGGCGTCCAGGGCGCGATCGTGCTCGATACCAGTGATGGGGCCAAGGCCAGCTCGTTCATCAGCGACGAGGCCCAACACGCCGGCGCGCACGCGGCCAGCTACCGGGGAGTTGCCTACCAGGCAACCGCCGGCGGAGATGCTTTCGGAATCGTCGATCGCTTGGCCGTGCTCGGCACCGTCACAGGCCTGCACAGCGTGATCGACACCTCGCTCGGCGGCCCCTCGCTCGCGCACGTTGCCGATTACTCCAAGCTCCTCGCGAGCGCCCCGTCCGGCGCGCTCGCGAACATCTACTCAAACCCCGCCGCGTCCGGAGGCACCGCAGCGGGATCGAAGAGCGCGGCCGGCAGCGGGTCATCCGTGGCGGGTGGCACCTCAGGCAGCGGCGCTCCGGGCCTCAGCGGCCTGCTCGGGCTACTCGGTGGCAGCCACACGCTCGCTGTCTCGCTCATACCTTCCACCAGCTCGATCGCGCTCGATGTCGACAGCCTCGCCTCCAGCACAAGCAGCAGCAGCAGCAGCGGACTCCTGGCCTCAGCCGCCAGCCCGGAAGGAGCTCGGACCTTGAGCGAACTGCCGGGAGAATCCTGGCTTGCCGCGGGCCTCGGCAACGTCGGCGTCACCCTCGGAGGCGACGTGCAGGCGCTGCACAGCCTCGCCTCGCTCATAACCTCCCTCGGAGGCGCGGGCGCCTCGGCGGAAAGCTCGACCAGCGGCTTTGACATCAAGGGTCTGCTCGAAGGGATCCTCACCCCACTAGGCGCGCTCAGCTCTCCCGGCGCCCCAACCCAACAGGCCTTCCTCGGCTGGATGAGCTCGGCCGGGATCTTCGCGAGCGGCAACACCGTCGTCAACCTGCGGGCCGGAATCGTGATCGGCTCGAAGAACCCAGCTCGCTCCCAAGCCGCGATCGCCAAGCTCGGCGCGCAGCTGAGTAAGACGGGCAGCTCAGTGCAGTCGATCTCGATCCCCGGCACCGATGCCGCGATCTCAGCCCGAGTGAACGGCCTTCCCGTCGAACTCGACATCGCCAACGGCCGCAGCTCCAGTGGCCAGACCAAGTTCGTGATCGGACTCGGCGAAGCCTCCGTGCAGGACGCGCTGAACCCGTCGAGCACGCTGTCGAGCGCCGCTTCCTCGAGCACCGCCGCGAGCGCCCTCGGCGAAGGCACACGGCCAAGCGTGATCGTGGAATTCGCCCCGCTGCTCAGCCTGCTCGAAGGGGTCGGCCTGAGCGAAGACCCGAGCATCTCCAAAGTCGTCCCCTATCTGCGCTCGCTCAGCACCATCTCCGGCGGCGGCAAGAGCCTCGGCGGCGGCATCGAGCGCTTTCACATCGTCGCCGGGTTGCAACAGGGCGGCTGAGCTCGCTCGGTGCGGCCGGCATCGCTCACTGACCTTGCTAAGTGAGCGGCTGAGCTCAGCGAACCGCGCTCAGCGAACGTTCAGCACCTTGTAAAAGACCGCTCGCCCATCCTCCACCCTGTCCGCGCCGTAGCGTGAGAGGGTGGATTCGCCATCGGGTTCGATCGAGTAGCGGCCCAGCACCGACTCGCGCTGCTTGATCGCAAAGAACTGATCGACCACCGTCTGGCGGTCGTTGCCGCGCAGGCCCGCATCGCGAATCGCGGCCAGCGCGACGCTCATCGCCTCATACCCGTACAGCGCGTACGTATCCCCTTCGCTCCCGAAGCGCAGGCGATACTCCGCAAGCACACCGGCCGCCGCGTGCGGATAGAGATCCGCGGGGAGGATCGGTGTGGTCAGATACGTGTTCGCCGCCGCGGCCACGCCGATTTCGGAGGTGAATGTGCTGTTGACCATGTCGCTGGACCCGAGCAGCAGCAGTTTGGAGTCGGCGGCGTGCAGTTGCTTCCATAGCGCCACGGTGCCGGTCCCTGTGCCGCCGGCAAAGAACAGGGCCTGCGCACCGCTTTCCGCCACCTTTTCGACCTCGCCTTTGAAGCTCGTGCTTGCATTCGTGTCGGTCATGTCCAGGCTGTCGTGGGCCGCCACCACGATGCCGGCCCGCTCGGCATCGCTCGTGAGTAGATCCGCGAGCGGGAGCTCAAACGGATCCTCGTCATCGAGCACATACAGTCGCTTCACGCCCAGCGACCGCATCAGCTGCACCTGGGCTTCAGCCTGCGCCGGATCGCCCGGCTGTAGACGCCCGAAGGTGCGTTTCCCCGAGGGATAGAACCGTTCGGGCTCATCCTGGCCAGCGTCGAGCGAGGAGGTCAGCCCGACGTAGGGACTCGCAGGGCTGATCTGCAGGATGCCCGAAGCGTTGATCAGCGGTAGCGACACTGCCGTCGCACCTGAGTTGTAGTCGCCCAGATAGGCGATTGTCGTTGTGTCCTCGGCGGCTGTCTTCGCGTTCGTCGCCGTCACCCCAGGGTTCCATTCTCCGGTGCTCGTATTCGAGTCGTCCATCGAGAGGTAGCTGATCTTGAAGGGGCCGATGCGTCCACCCACCTCGCTGAGCGCCAGCTTCTCGCCGTTTACGATCTGCTGAGAGCTGGGTCCCGAAGGTCCCTGTAATGGCAAGCTCGAGTAGACCGTCAGCTGATTGCCCACCGCGCTAGACGCTCCCGATACGCCCACACCCCCGCAACCTGCCACTCCCAGCGCCGCCACGAGGAGCGCGGCGAGCACCAGTAGTCCAAGCCAGCGCGAGCGCACTGGATCGTCAACTACGGCGGCCGGGAAGGTAGCCGGAGAGAATCTTGATTGTCGCTCCGGCCACGATGATCGCCCCCGCGAGCAGGAACGCGTCGAAGCCTTTCGCGCCGAGCGCCCAAAGCACGACCCAGACGACCAGGCCGGCAGTAACGGTAAGGACCAATCCCATGCCGGCGGAATCCTAGCGAGCTAGCGCAAGGCCCGCTGCCAGTTCGCCTACGACCGCACCGACGGCGCTCGCCGGATCCTCGGATTCACCGGCGGCGCGCACCAGCCTGGTGCCGACAATCACCCCGTCTGCACCCGCCTGCGCGGCCTGCAGAGCATGCTCGGGCGTACTGATCCCAAAGCCCAGCGCGACGGGCGCCTGCGTGCTCGCCTTCGCACGCGCCACAACCTGCGCAAAGCGCTCCCCCAACTCGACTCGCTCGCCGGTCGTGCCAAGAACCGAAACCGTGTACAGGAACCCCTGCGCGCTCTTTCCGATCGCCTCGAGCCGCTCCGGCGGAGTCGTGGGCGCCACCAATGGCACAAGCGCCAATCCGTGGGCGGCGCACGCCTCCACCACCGCCGGCTCCTCCCCAAGCGGCAGATCGGGCACGATTAGCCCGCTCGCGCCGGTCTTCGCCAGCCGCTCCACGAAAGCCTGCGCACCCGGGGCCATCACCATGTTCACGTAACACATCAGTACTACTGGCACACTCTGCGCCAGCTCGCGCGCCACCTCCAAGACACCCGCCACATTTGCCCCCGCCGCGAGCGCCCGCGTGCCGGCCGTGTGGATCACAGGTCCGTCGGCCAGCGGGTCCGAGTAGGGCATGCCCAGCTCGATGATGTCCGCGCCCGCCGCAATACAGGCCTCGCCGATCCTGGTCGAGTCCGCGAGCGTCGGATATCCACCCATCAAATACGGCATAAGCGCCGCGCGCTTACCCGTCTGCGCAAAGGCGCCCACGATCCGCCCTATCCCGTTCGTGCCGTTCTCGCTCACCCCGCCAGAACCTCCGCGAGATCCTTATCTCCGCGGCCCGAGCAGCAGACCAGGTCGAGCTCGCCGTCCTCCTGCGCGAGTGTCCAGGCCAGCGCGTGCGCGGTCTCGAGGGCCGGGATGATGCCCTCCAGACGCGCCACTTCCTTGAAGGCCGCTATGGCCTGTAGATCGGTCACCGCCACATAGCGCGCTCTCCCACTGTCGCGCAGCTGCGCATGCTGGGGTCCCGCACCCGGGTAATCCAGGCCAGCCGAGACCGAGTGCGCCCGCAAGATCTGCCCCTCCTCGTCCTGCATCACCGCCGAGCGCGAGCCATGCAGAATACCCGCGCGCCCACCCACCGTCAGCGGAGCGCCATGACGGGGTGTGTCGATTCCCTCGCCGGCGGCCTCCACCCCGATCAGCTGCACCTGCTCATCCTCCAAGAACGCGGCGAACGTGCCGATCGCGTTGGAGCCCCCGCCCACGCAGGCAACCACCCGCTCAGGCAGCCGCCCCTCGATCTGCAGCATCTGTGCCCGCGCCTCGTCGCCGATCACCCGCTGCAGATCGCGCACCAGTGCTGGGTACGGAGCCGGACCGACCACCGAGCCGATCACGTAATGAGTGCTCTCCACGTTCGTCACCCAGTCGCGTATCGCGGCCGAAGTCGCCTCCTTCAGCGTCCCGGCCCCCGCATCCACCGGCCTCACACTCGCTCCCAGCAACTCCATACGCTGCACGTTCGGCCGCTGCCTGCGTGTGTCCTCGGTGCCCATATACACAACGCACTCGATGTGCAGCAGCGCACAGACGGTCGCTGTCGCCACACCATGCTGGCCGGCACCGGTCTCGGCGATGATCCGGCGCTTGCCCATCCGCTTTGCCAGCAGCGCCTGCCCGAGCGCGTTGTTCAGCTTGTGCGAGCCGGTGTGGTTGAGATCCTCCCGCTTCAGATAGATCGCCCGCCCGGCTCGCTCGGACAGCCTCCTCGCTCGGTACAGCGGCGTAGGACGACCGCCGAAGTCGCGCAGCAGGCCGTTCAGCTCCTCGCGGTAGGCCGGGTCCTCGCGCGCCTGAACCCATGCCTGCTCCAGCTCGCTCAGCGCCGGCATCAGGGTCTCCGGAACGAACTGCCCGCCGTAGGGCCCAAAGCGGTGCTCGACAGTGCTCACGCCGCGGCGCCTTCGCTGGACGCGTCCGCCGTTGCGATCGCCCCGGCGCCGTCATCCGCGTTATTTGGCTCTGCGAGAGAGATCGAGACATCGTCCGCACCCTCGGGCGCGCTCTGATCGGCGGACGTCGAGCTTCGCACCGCCGCGAAGAACGCCCGCAGCTTCTGCTCGTCCTTCTTCCCCGGCGAGCTTCTCCGTGCCGCTTGCGCTGTCCACCGCGAATGGTCCCGTGGCCGCGATCGCCTCCACGACGTTCTCGGCATTCAGGCCGCCGCTCAAAATCAGCGGCACCTTCGAGCGCCGCTCGCTCAGCAGCGCCCAATCGAATGTCTCCCCCGTGCCGCCTCTCAGCTCTTGCTTCTCCGGCGCCTGGGCGCGCGCGTCGAGCAGGTGGAAGTCCACGTGGTAGCGCTCCAGGTCCCTCACGTCGCCCGGACCCGCCACCTGGGCGGCCTTGATCACTCGTGCGCCGGTTCTCCGCGGCACCTCGCCACAGAACGCCGGGCCCTCGTCCCCATGCAGCTGCACCATCGTCAACCCCAGATCCTCGCTGCTCTGCACGACCCGCTCCAAAGGATCGTTTACGAACACACCACACAGCTCCACCTTGCGGTGCAGCGCCGCGGTGATGCGCTGCGCCTCCTCCATCGAGCACCGGCGCGGACTGCCCTGGAAAAAGATCATGCCGATCGCCCAAGCGCCCAGCTCAACCGCCAGCTCGGCGTCGGGGAGGCTGGTGATCCCGCAGATCTTTACGCGTGGAGATGTCTCGGACATGCCCCAACGGTAGCGGGGCGCCGATGCGTGAGGCGTAGCGAGGCCAGGCGGTAGGAGGAGCCTACCCTTGCGATGAGATGCTTACCCTTCGGGCGTGTTCGCGTTCGGCACGGAGTTGGGGCGACTGCCGAGCTTCACGCTCACCGTCTTGTGTTCGTAGCCGCCCTTCCCGTTCGCTCGTTCCAGTCCGATGCTCACGGTATCGCCCGGTTTCTTCGCGGCGATGTCGTTCGCGAGGTCTTCTGAGCTCGTAACGGTCTTCCCGTCGATTGAGACGATGATGTCGCCGCCGACCGCGACTTGGCCGCCTTCGACGCTGCCGCTGATGTTCCCACCGCGGATACCGGCTTTTTCGGCGGCGGTGCCCTTCTGCACGCTCTGCACCAGAGCACCTTGCTGGACCGGAAGATTCAGCGCCGAGAGGGACCCGTCGATCGTCAGCGATGTCAGGCCGAGGTAGGCGCCGCGCACGGTGCCGCCCTTCTCGAGCTCGGAGATCTCGTTCTTAGCAGTGTTGATCGGAACGGCAAAGCCGATACCGACACTGCCGTCATCGCCGCTGCCGCCGGTCTCGATCTGCGAGTTGATGCCGATCACTTCACCCTCGATGTTGAGCAACGGGCCGCCGGAGTTGCCCGGATTGATCGGCGCGTCGGTCTGCAGCACGTTGTCGATCGTGAAGCCGTTGGGCGCGGTTATCTCGCGCTGAAGCGCCGAGATGACACCGGTTGTGAGCGTACGTTCGAGGTCGAACGGGTTACCGATCGCCAATACCGGGTCACCCACCTGCGCGGTGCGCGAGTCACCGAGCGTCAGCGGATGCAGCGTCAGCCCATCGGTCGAGATCCGCAGCACCGCGAGATCGTTGGAGGGATCCTTGCCGACCACCTTGGCTTCGACCGCCTTGCCCTTTTCAAAGCTCACCGTGACCTTGATCGCGTTCTCTACGACGTGATAGTTGGTCAGGATCGTGCCGTCGGCATCGATCACGATGCCCGAGCCGGTCGCCTCTCCCTGGCGCTGGGTTTCCCCACCGCCGAACAGGTTCAACGCCGATTCCGATTTCTGCACGATCGTCGAGGTCACGAACGCCACTCCCGGAGCGTCACGCACGTATATGTCGTGCGGCGTCAGTCCCGAAGTCCGCTGCGAAGCGTTCGAGGGCGCCAGCGGAGCCGCCTGGACCGTCGTGACCGTCTTGCTCGAGCTCTTCAACCCGCCGAACGCCGCGATCAGAGCAACGACCACGCCACCCCCGACGAGGGCAGAAAGGAAGGGAATGAAGAATGTGCGTTTCATCTGATGCAAGAGTGACTGCTCGCCATCAAGGCGATCTAAAGCGAAGCCTCGATTCGCTTAAAGCTATTGGAATGCGCGATCTCCTCGCAACGTCCTAAGAGCGTCCTCGCAATGTCCTAAGAGCTGCCTCGCAGTGTCCTAAGAGCTGCCTCGGGGTCTGTCGAGCGCATCAGCGTCTCGCCGACGAGCACCGCGGCCACACCGGCATCCTCGAGCTTGCGTAGCTGCTCGGGCCTCGCGATCCCGGACTCCGAGACCACTTTCACCCCAGTGGGGATCTCGCCCATCAGTCGTTCCGTGCGCTCCACGTCCACGCTGAAGTCCCTCAAATCGCGGTTGTTGATCCCGATCAGCTCAGCTCCGATCTCCAGCGCCGTCCGCAACTCATCGCGGTCATGCACCTCCACGAGCACATCCAAACCGAGCGTCTGCGCACACGCGTTCAGCGCACTCAGTTGCCGGCGCTCGAGCGCCGCCACGATCAGCAGCACCGCGTCCGCGCGCGCCACCTTCGCCTCGTACAGCTGGTACTCGTCGAGGATGAAGTCCTTGCGCAGGATCGGCAGCTCGCAGGCCACGCGCGCCGCGACTAGGTCCTCGAGCGTTCCGTCGAAGTGCTTTTCCTCCGTCAGCACCGACAACGCATTCGCGCCTCCACGCTCGTATGCGCGCACCAGCTCATGCAGGTTCGGCGCGTGGCGCAGTGTCCCGGCTGAGGGCGAGCGTCGCTTGAACTCGGCGATCACCGCGATCCCGGGCTCCGTCAGCGCGGTCGCGAAGCGCCGCGGGCTCACCCCCTCCGCACCACCGATCGCAAACGCCTGATACTCGAGCTCTCCAAGCGGCAGCTCCCGCTTGCGAGACTCCAGCGCCTCGCGCGTGCTCTCCAGAATGCGCTCCAGCACCGTTGGCGCCTGGGCGCTCATCGCGCGGTTGCCTCTGGGACGCATGCGTGCAGCCGGCTCAACGCGCGAGCACCGCGGGCGCGTACTTCTGACTGGCCTGCAGGTAGCGCTCCAGAGCGCTCTGTGCGCGTCCGTCCTCGATCGCAGCGCGCGCGGCCCGCACACCATCCGCCAGCGTGTCCGCGACGCCGGCCGCATAGATCGCGGCGCCCCCGTTGATCAGCGCCAGGTCGGCGCGCACTCCCGGCTCACCCGCCAGGATCGCGCGCGTCACCGCCGCGTTCTCCTCGGGGGTTCCGCCGTCGTAGTCCGGCTCAGTGGCGAGCTCGAGGCCGACATCGGCCGGGGTCAAGGTGTACTGGCGCAGCTCGCCTCTGTTGACCTCGACGACACGCGTGGCCGCGCTGATCGAGACCTCGTCCAAGCCGTCCTCGCCGGCAACGACCAGTGCCCGGTGCACCCCCAGCCGCGCCAGCGCACCGGCGATCGTCTCCAGGAAACTCGGGTCTGAGACGCCGATCAGCTGCTGCTGCGCGCCCGCCGGATTCGTCAACGGCCCGAGCAGGTTGAAGATCGTTTTGACCGCGAGCTCGCGCCTAACGGGCACGACGAAACGGGTGGCCTGATGGTGCGCGGGCGCGAACATGAAGCCAAAGCCCGCCTCCTCGATGCAGCGCGCGACGCCCTCCGGCGTCAGGTCGATCCTCGCACCCAGCGCCTCCAATAGATCGGCTGACCCAGACAGGCTCGTCGCCGAGCGGTTGCCGTGCTTGGCCACCGCGCATCCCGCGCCGGCGGCGATCAGCGCCGCCGTGGTCGAGACGTTGAACGTGCGCTTCCCGCCTCCCGTCCCCGAGGTGTCGAGCAAGTCCTCGCGCTCGGTCGGCACGTGCGCGGCGAGCGCCCGCATCGTCCGCGCCAGCCCGACCAGCTCGTCGATCGTCTCGCCCTTGCACCGCAGCGCGATCAAGAAGCCCGCGATCTGGATCTCCGAGACCTCACCGTTCATGATCTCGCCCAACACCTCAGCGGTCTCGTCCGCGCTGAGGTCGCGGCGCGAGGAGAGGGCATCGATCGCTCGGGTAAGGATCGCGTTAGGCATGTCGGGACCTTCGAGGAAGTTCTTCAACAGCTGCTTGCCTTCGTCGGTCAGCACCGACTCTGGGTGAAACTGCACGCCCTCCGCCGGCAGCTCGCGGTGACGAAGCGCCATCAACACACCGCCCCCGCGCGCGGAGGACTCGAGGCAGTCTGGCAGCTGTGGATCGACCACAAGCGAGTGATAGCGCCCGACCGTAAGTGGCGTCGCCAGGCCTTTGAAGATTGTGCGACCGTCGTGCTCGATCGTCGTCGCCTTGCCATGTACCGGCTCGTGCAGCACCACCTTGCCACCGAACGCCTGCGCCAGCGCCTGGTGGCCCAAACACACCCCAAGCGTGGGGATGCCGGCCTCGGGCAGCCGCCGCGCCACCTCCAAAGAGATGCCGGCCTGATCGGGCGTACACGGACCGGGCGAGATCACGCAGCGCTCGTAGCCCTCCGCGAGCAGCTCGTCGACCGAGGCGCGGTCGTTGCGCACCGCGCACACGTCGGAGCCGAGCTCACCCAGATACTGGACGAGGTTGTAGGTAAACGAGTCGTAGTTGTCGATCACCAGAACTCTCATCGGGGCTCCCGATCCGCCTCGGCGCAGCTACGCGTACTCATGTCGACTCCGGCACGGCCATGCGCGCTCATGGCCAGTCCACCTGGGAGATCGCCAGCTCGATCGCCTGCATCACCGCGCGCGACTTCGCCACCGACTCCTCGTACTCGTACTCGGGCTTCGCGTCCGCCACAGTGCCGCCACCGGCCTGCACGTGCGCCACACCATCCTTGACCACCACCGTGCGGATGTGGATCGCCGTGTCGAGGTCCCCGGCGTAGCTGAGGTAGCCGATCGCGCCGCCATAGCCGCCGCGCTTGACCGGCTCAAGCTCGTCGATGATCTGCATCGCGCGCACCTTCGGCGCGCCCGACAGCGTCCCCGCCGGCAGCACCGAGCGCAGCGCGTCCATCGCGCCCACCTCCTCGCGCAGCGTGCCCGACACCGAGGAAACGATGTGCATCACGTGGCTGTAGGTCTCGACCTCCATCAGCTCGTCCACCACCACGCTGCCGTACTCGCAGACGCGACCGAGGTCGTTGCGGCCGAGGTCGACCATCATCACGTGCTCGGCGCGCTCCTTCTCGTCGGCCAGCAGCTCCTGGGCGATGCGGCGATCCTCCTCCGGGCTCGCTCCGCGCGGCCGGGTGCCGGCGATCGGCTTGGTCAGCACGTGGCTTCCCGTCACCGTCAGCAGCGGCTCGGGGCTCGCGCCGGCGACCTGGAAGTCGCCGAAGTCCAGGAAGTACATGTACGGGCTGGGATTGACCGCCCGCAGGCCCCGGTAGATCGAGAAGGCCTCGACAGGTACCGTGGCCGACCAGCGCTGAGACGGCACGACCTGGAAGGCGTCGCCCGCGTGGATGTACTCCACGATCCTCGCCACCATCGCTTCGAAGCTCTCACGGGTCATGTTCGAGCGAAGCTCCGGTATCTGCCGCGGCGGCAGTGGCTCGGGCGGACGCGGCACCGGCCCGGACAGCGCCTCGCGAATCCGCTCGATCGTCTCGACGGCCGCCGCGTAGGCGCGCTCGACGTCGGGCTCGACCGTCAGGTTCGCGTTGGCGAGGATCGTGATCGTGTGCTTGAGGTGGTCGAAGATGACCAGCGTGTCGGTCAGCATCAGCGCCATGTCGGGCAGCCCCAGCGGATCTGAATCCCGCCCGCCCGGGGGCTCTCCCAGCGGCTCCACGGCACGCACCAGGTCGTAGCCGAAGACACCGACCGCGCCGCCGGTGAACGGCGGCCTTCCCGCCTGAGGCGACAGCGGCGCCTGATCGAAGCGGGCGACCTGCTCCGCGGCCAGCGCGTATGGGTCGCCGTCGTCGCCGAGCGACCACCGCAGGACCTCGTGGGGTTCCAGGCCGATGAACGACCAGCGTCCGACCCGCTGCCCCTGCTCGGCCGACTCCAGCAGGAACGAAGGCTGTGCCGGCTCTAGGCCGCGCAGCTTCAGAAAGGCCGACACCGGCGTCTCGCAGTCGGCGATGAAGGAGTGAGAGAGCGGGATCAGGTTGTGCCCTCTCGCGAGCGCGCGCGCCTGCTCGAGGCTCGGTTCCACCTTGATGGCCGCTCCCTCGTGGGCCGCGGGGGCCGCGGATGCCTCGGGGGCGCTAGGAGCGACGCTCATCGAGCACCCGCTCGGCGTCGGCGAGCGCGCGTCCCCGACTGTGCAAGAGCACGAGCAGGTGATAGAGCACGTCGGCCGCCTCTTCGTCCACGCGCTGATCGGACTCCTCGCGCGCCGCGCGCGCGACCTCCTCGGCCTCCTCCATCACCTTCTCGCCGATTCGCTGCGGATCGTCCAGCAGCTCGACCGTGTAAGAGCCCGCCGGGCGCTCCCGCGCACGCTTGCTCAGCGTCCGCTCCAGGGCCGGCAGAGTCTCGTGGGGCGCGGGCGGCTCGAGCTCGCCACGGTGAAAGCAGGTCCGCTCGCCCGTGTGGCAGGCAGGTCCCGCGGGTTCCACCAGCGCGAGCAGCGTGTCGCCATCGCAGTCCAGCCGCAGGGCCCTGACCGTCTGGGTATTGCCACTCGTTTCGCCCTTGCGCCACAGCTCGCCCCGCGAGCGGCTCCACAGGTGCAACTCCCCGGTCGCGCGCGTGCGCCGCAGCGCCTGCTCGTTCATGTAGGCCATCGTCAGCACCTCTCCTGAATGCCAATCCTGGATCACGCACGGCACAAGCCCGCGCTCGTCGTAGGAGATCTGCGCGTCGGTGGTTTGCTGCGCGTCGGTGGTTTGCTGCGCGTCGGTGGTTTGCTGCGCATCGGTGGTTTGCACGCCGGCTGGTGGGCTCATCTGCGGGATTGTAGGTTGCATCAGGACAATGGCATCGCTTTTGCACCCCAAGTGACATCGCCACCCCAAGTGACATCGCTTTTGCACCGCAAGCTGCTCGTCCTCACCGGCAAGGGCGGCGTGGGCAAGACGACGGTATCCGCCGCGCTGGGCGTGCTCGCGGCAGATCGAGGACTGCGCACAATCGTGGTCGAGATGGGAGAGCAGCGCCGGCTGGCGGAGTTGTTCGGCGTCCGCTCAGAGGACACCGGCGCCGTAGAGAAGGCCGGCGCCGAGATAGAGCTCCGGCAGAACCTCTGGAGCATCTCGATCGATCCCGACCGGGCGCTGCTCGAGTGGCTGCAATCACTCGGTGGGCGCGTCTCCGGCCGGGTGCTCGCGTCGAGCGGCACCTTCCAGTACTTCGCCGCCGCCGCACCCGGCGCGAAGGAGATCATCAGCATGGTGAAGATCTGGCGACTCACCGGAAGTCGGCAGGGAGGACGCAAGCGCTCCGGCGACTATGACCTGGTGATTCTCGACGCCCCCGCCACTGGGCATGCCCTGGGGATGCTCCACTCGCCGCAGACCTTCGGCGCGATCGCGCGCGTCGGGCCGATCGCCTCGCAAACCAAGCAGGTGGGCGAGCTGCTGGCCGACCCCGCGCGCTCGGCCTATCTGGCCGTCGCTCTCCCCACGGAGATGGCCGTCACCGAGGCGCTCGAGCTCCAGGACGGCTTGCGCCAGCAGATCGACCGCTCGTTGCAGGCGGTCATCGTCAATGGCACGCTGCCCCGGCGCTTCTCCGCCGCCGAGCTCGCGCGGATCGACGGCTTGGATGGCGCAGCCGGCGCAGCCCCCCTGGAAGGAGTCGCCCCCGCGGGCGGAAGTGACCGTCCGCGACGAGGCGAACAAAAGGGTCGAGGCGAACGGCGGAGCGGAGGCGGTGAGCCGGAGCCAAGCGACTCCGTGACGCGCTCGGCAGCGCTGGCCGCGCGCGCCGTGCACGATCGCGCGAACTTCCAACACAATCAACTCGCCCGCCTACGCCGCCGGGACTTCGAGGTCCATTCGCTGCCCTTCCTGTTCGTCCCTGAAGTCGACCTCGCGGCGATCGAACAGCTCTCCACACATTTGTCGAAATGGGTGGACGCTTAGATCATTGCTTGCGGATTTCCGTAGTTAGATTATTCCTGTTTTTTGCGGATCAAATTATTCCCAGCCGATCGAGCAATCCCTCATCTCCTCGCCAGTCACGCCGGACGCGCACCGACAAATCTAGGTGCACCTGAGCACCCAACTCCCGCTCCAGTTCCCGACGGGCTGCCACCCCGATTGCCTTGATCATGCGGCCTTTCGCGCCGACCAATATCCCCTTCTGTGATTCGCTCTCCACCCAGATCAGCGCCCGTACGCGTGCCAGTTTTTTGAGATTTCCGCCGACCCATTCGATCTCCTCGACGATCACCTCCACGGCATGGGGCAGCTCCTGAAAAGTGCGCTTGATGGCTGCCTCCCTGATCAGCTCAGCCAGCAACACCGCGAGCGGCTGATCGGAGCTAGCGCCATCCTCGAACATGAATGGTCCCTCCGGCATCGCCGCCGCCAGATGCTCGGTCAACGCCTCCACACCCACCCCGGTGCGCGCCGAGATCGGAAAGACATCCTCGGAGACCTCGAGCTCGACCGCCTGCTCCAGCACCATGATCGTCTCTGCCCGTGTCAGACGATCCGCCTTGTTCACCGCGATCGTCACTGCGGCGCTCGAGCCCGCGAGCGCCTGCGCGATGAAACGGTCGCCGGGGCCCACGCCTTGCTCGCCGTTCAAAACCATCAATGCCGCGTCGCAGCCCTCCAGCTCCTGGCGCACTCGCTGGGCCATCCGCTCAGTGAGGGCATCGCGCGGGCGTTGCACGCCGGGCAGATCGACGAGCACCATCTGACAGTCGCCGCTGCTGCGCACCCCACGGATCGCTCGCCGCGTGGTCTGCGGACGGTCGGAGACGATCGCCACCTTCTCCCCCACGAGCGCGTTGACTAGCGTCGACTTGCCCACGTTCGGCCGTCCGGCAAGCGCGACGAAGCCGCTGCGGGTCACCCGCGCTCCGATGCCAGCAGCTCTGCTTGCAGCGCCAGCATCTCGCCGCTATCGGTCTCGTGGTCCATGCCCACCAGGTGCAGGACACCGTGGACGATCGCCTCACGCAGATCGCGCGTGTGCTCGGGGCAGATAAGCACGTCGCCCAACTCCCTGGCGGAACCGTCGAGTGGAGTGGAGCCCTCGAGCTCAGTGGCGCCGTCGAGCGGGGCGGCACCGTCGATCGGAAAGGACAGCACGTCGGTCGGGCCCTGCTTACCACGATGCTCGAGGTTCAACCGCGCGATTCGCTGCGCATCGACGTACTCGATCGCCAGATGCCCCTCGCGCACGCCCGCCGACGCGGCCGCCAGAGCGCACAGGCTCTGCACCGTGGCCTGTGAGAGACCGTCGGGAGCAAGCCGCGTGCCAAAGACCTCCACCTCGAGCATCGCGCGCCGAGTTCCCCGTCGAAGCTCAGGCGCGGCGGCGATCGGCGGCAAGCTGGACGATCTCCGATCGGTCTGGGGCCTCGCGCTGGGAGTGCTCGTCGTAGGCCTCCACGATCCGCTGCACGAGCTTGTGGCGCACCACGTCCTCGCCGCCAAAGCGCAGGAACTCGACATCCTCGATCCCGCCCAGCACCTCGCCAACCACGATCAGTCCCGACTGCTGCTCGCGGGGCAGGTCCACCTGCGTGACATCGCCGGTCACGACCATCCTCGACCCGAAGCCCAGACGGGTCAAGAACATCTTCATCTGCTCGGGCGTGGTGTTCTGAGCCTCGTCGAGGATCACGAACGAGTCGTTGAGCGTACGACCACGCATGAACGCCAGCGGCGCGATCTCGATCACGCCGCGCTCGAGGTACTGCGAGACCTTCTCCGGATCGAGCATGTCGTGCAGCGCATCGAACAGCGGACGCAAATAGGGATCAACCTTCGCCATCAAATCGCCCGGCAAGAACCCCAGCCGCTCACCGGCCTCGACCGCCGGGCGCGTGAGGATGATGCGATTCACCTCGTGGCGCGCGAGCGCGGCGGCGGCCATCGCCACCGCCAGAAACGTCTTCCCGGTGCCGGCCGGCCCCACCCCGAAGGTGATCGTGCTCGAGCGGATCGCGTCGACGTAGCGCTTCTGGTTGACCGTCTTCGGCGCCACGCGCAAGCCGCGGTGCTGCCAGATCAGATCCTCCAACACCCGCGCCGGGGACTCGTGGGCATCCAGTGCGCCCGTCACGGCCGCGATCGTCCCCGCGTCCAACTGGTGACCGCGTTCGATCAGCTTTGCCAGCTCACGCACGACATGCTCGCCAACGTGCGTTTCATGCTCATCGCCGTCGAAGGTGATCAGGTTCCCGCGCAAGAACACCTCGCACTCCAGCTGCTCCTCCAACGCGCGCAGGACGGTGTCCTGACTGCCCGCCAGCTCGGCGGCAAGAACGTTCGTCAACTCGATCTGCGATCTCATCCGTTGAGTGCGCTCATCCGCCGAGTGCGCCGCGCACGAGCGCCGATACGCGCTTGCCGTCGGCGCGGCCGTCAACGGCCGCCATCGCCTTACCCATCGCGGGACCCATGTCCTTCACCGACTCCGCTCCGCTGTCGCGCACAGCCTGCTCGACGATCTCTTTCAGCTGCGCCTCGGAGAGCTCCGGCGGCAGATAGCCGGCGATCAACTCGCCTTCGGCCTCCTCGACGCCGGCACGGTCGTCCTGACCGGCCTCGCGATAGGCCTGGGCCGCCTCCAAACGCCGTTTGCGCTCGCGGCGCAGCACGGCCAGCTCGTCGTCTGAGCCTTCCTTCGCAGCCTTCTGCAGCTCAGAGAGCACGAGTCGCAGGGCACCGACCCTGTCCTTCTCCCCAGCGCGCATCGCGCTATGCAGATCGACCTTCACATCGTCGAGTATCGCCATCTCAGATCAGGATACGCCGGTCAGCCGTCGTCGTCCTCACCCACCAGCGGCGTCGGATCTCCCAAACGTCCCGGGGCCGAGGTGTCGCGGCCGAACAGCAGCGCCACGTTCCAATCCATCAGCAGGCGCAGCTTGCGTCCCATGCCGGGCATCAGCAGCAGGTGATAGGTGCGAGCGATGAACCACGCCGGCAGGCCGTGCCAACGCACGCCGAGCGTGAGCGCGACGGCCTCGGTGTCGCCCAGCTCGGCGACAACCCCTTTGGTGCGATATCGAAATGGCCGCACCCTGCCGTTGCCGAGCGTCGCGGCAACGTTACGAGCCACCAGCCGCCCTTGGCGAATCGCGTGCTGCGCGGTCGGAGGGCACGGCTGTCCCTTCCTTGCGGGATCGGGAACCGCGGCGCAGTCGCCGATCGCCCAGACGTGCTCGTGACCCTCCACGCGCATCGTGCGATCCACGAGGACCCGGCCATCTTGCCCGCAGGGCAGACCCAATCTCCCGACGACGGGGCTCGGCTTGATCCCGGCCGTCCACACCACCGTGCGCGCCGGGATCCGCTCACCGCCGGACAGCGTCGCGTCGCGCTCGGTGATCTCTTTGATCGTGGTCTGCGTGCAAACCTCGACCCCTCGCGCGCGCAGCTCACGCGCCGCGAACTCCGAGAGGCTCTTCGGCACCTCCTGCATGATCCGGTCCTTGGCCTCCACGAGCACCCAGCGCATCCCCGCGGCGCGAGCGCGCGGGTACAGCTCGATCGCCTGCGCGGCGAAGTCCTGCAGCTCGGCCAACCCCTCGACGCCCGCATAGCCCGCGCCGACAAACACGAACCCCAGGTACGCTGCGCGCTTGACCGGGTCCTCGATCGACTCCGCGATGTCCATGCAGCTCAGCACACGATTGCGCAGCGCCGTGGCATCTGAGAGCGACTTGAAGCCGATCGCATGCTCGGCCAGACCGGGAACCGGCAGCGTGCGCGAGACCGAACCCAACGCCACGATCAGCTGGTCGTAGCCCAGCTCGACGTGCTCTGCATCGATTCGCTTCACCCCCAGCGTTCTTCGCGCCGTATCGCCTCCGGTCACCTGGCCGATCACCAGGTCGGTGTGACGCAGCTGCGAGCGCAGCGGGACGACCACGTGGCGCGGATCGAGCGTGGCGCCGGCGGCCCCGGGCAGCAGCGGGGTATAGAGCATGAAGTTGGCCTCGTTCACCAGCGTCACCCTCGCGCTGTTCGCGGGCAGCTGTCGCTCGAGGGCGCGGGCCGCATAGAACCCACCGAAGCCACCGCCCGCGATCACGATCTCCCACGCCATCCGTTGGAGGCTAGAGCGGATATGTGGTCGAGACCAATGCCACAAGGCGACGAGGGGTCATCACACGAGGTGGCGAGCCAGCCAACGAGGTGGCAAGCCAGCCAATATGGTGCGGGCCGTGAGCGCGCCTGATTGCCTGTATGCCGATGCCCTCGCCCCGTTTCAGGCAGAGGTGGAGCGCCTGCGTCCCATAGGCGCGGAGGTCTTCGATGCCCACACGCATCTCGGGCTCGACGAGGACGGGCGCTCGCTCAGCCTGTCCGGACTGCTCTCGCAGCTCGACGACGCGGGCGCGCGCAGGGCCTGCGTGTTTGCGCTGCACGACCCCGAGCGCAGCCCCGCCTACCGGGTGCCCAACGACCGTGTGCTCGCGTGGGCTGGCGAAAGCGAAGGGCGACTGATCCCCTTCTGTCGCCTGGACCCGGCCGAAGATCCCCTGGCCGAGGGCGAGCGTGCGCTCACGGCCGGCGCACGCGGCATCAAGCTCCACCCTCGCGCCCAGGCCTTCGGGTTCGACAGTCCCGAGATGGAGGGCATCTTCGCGCTGGCCGAAGCGGCCCGGGCGCCGATCCTGATCCACGCCGGACGCGGCCTGCCGCCGCTGGGGGACGAGCTCGTCGAGATCACGCTACGCCACCCCGACGTGGTGCTGATCCTCGCCCACGGCGCGATCTGTGACCAGGGGATCATCACCTCGCGCCTGGCCGATCATCCGGGCGTGCTCTATGACATCTCCTGCTTCTTCCCGCTCGACGTGATCGAGCTGCTCTCGCGCGCGCCAATCGAGCGCATCGTGTTCGCCTCCGACCCGCCCTACGGACTACCAGCCTCCTCGCTTTACCTGGCGCTGCGCGTCGCCGCGCATGCCGGCCTCGACGAGGCCGCCGTTCGCGGCATGCTCGGGGGCACGATCGCCGGGCTGTTCGACGGCCACGGACTGCCGGCAGTCACTCCCCCGCGGCGCGGGGACTCGATCACGCTGTCAGGTCGCCTCGCGCGGGTATACGGCTACGGCAGCCTGGCCGGGCCCGCCATCTTCGGCGGAACCGCCGACCAAGCCCTAGCGATGCTCGAGATGGCGCTCGCGGCCTGCCGCGACGCCGATCCGGGAGACGTCGGCGAGGCACTCGAGACGATCGAGGTGGCTTTGAGCACCGCCAGAGCCCTGCTCACGCTCAAGAGCGAGGACGGGACACGCGCGGCGATCGATCTGGTCTACCGCGCGATCACACTCGCCGCCACCGAGCTGCCCGATGGGGATTGATCAGCTCGATTGATCGCCGGCGACGAAGCCACACGACCGCCCACTCGCCGCGCTCGCGCCGCTCACGCTCGCGCATGCCGAGGCGCTCCCCGAAAGCTTCCACCACCTCCTCGACCTGCTCCCTCAGCAGTCCCCCGGCCAGCAGATGCGCCGGGGCGTGGGGCATCTCGCGCGCCAGATCGAGCAGCAAGGGACGCAGCAGGTTCGCCATCACCACGAGCGATCCAGACGGCCTGTCCGCTTCAGCGCCTGCTGAGCGCCTGCCGGAGCGCCATCCGTCGCTCGATCCAGCCACGGCAGCGTCTGCTTGCGCAGGTCGAAGCGGCGCACCTCGATCCTCGCCCCGTTGACCCTTGCGTTCTCGCTCGCGGCCGCAACGCTCTCGCGCTCGTGATCGAGGCCAAGCACAGGCGCAAACCCCAGACGAGCGGCGGCGATCGCCAGAACCCCCGACCCGGTGCCGACGTCCAGTAATGCTCCCGGCCGGCCCTCGAGCGCGATCAGCTCCAGCAGCAGCTCCAAGCACAGGCGAGTGGTGGCGTGAGCGCCGGTGCCAAACGCCTGACCCGGGTCGATCACGATCTCCTCGGCGTCCGCGCGATCGCTCGGAGCCTCCCACGGGGGTCGCACATGCAGCGCGGGAAGTCCCGGCGGAGGCTCGATCAGGACTGGGCGATGGAAGCGCTTCCAGCGCTCGGACCAGTCCTCGGCGACCTCGGTGCTCGAGAGCACCACAAGCGTCTGGCCCACGGCCGCGTGCAAGTCGGGGATCTCCGGCAGCTCTCCCGGCGCGCCATACACGGCGTACTCGACCGTCTCCTGTCCAATCTCCACCTCTTCCACACCGGCGGGCGCCAGCTCCAACAGCTCAGCCAGGACAAGCTCGGAGTCCTCGCGCCTGACGCGCACCGCGAGACGGATCACGCCGCTTGGCCGCGCAGCGTGCGGCGCAGCTTGGCGAACATCGATTCCTCAGAGCGCAGGTTCTCCTCGGTGAGCGTCCCGTTCAGTTGCCCCAGGAGCTCGCGCTGCTCCTCGCTCAAACGGCGCGGAATCACGACGTTGACCACGACGCGCAGATCCCCGCGCCGGCCACGCCCCAGCGCGGGCATCCCCTCGCCCCGCAGCGTGAGCACCTCGCCCGGCTGCGTGCCGGCCGGCACGTCAACCGAGGCCATGCCATCCAACGTCGGCGTCTGCAGCGTCGCGCCGAGTGCCGCCAGCGGGGCCGCAACATCGAGCGCCGCAATCAGATCATCGCCTTCGCGCACCCACCGCTCATCCTCGCGCACCCTGACGAGCACGTAGAGGTCGCCCGCGGGAGCGCCCCTCTCACCGGCATGTCCATGCTCGGAGAGCCGTATCCGCTGACCGTCAGAGATCCCGGCGGGCACATCGACATCGAGCTCGCGTTGAGCAGCCTTGCGTCCTCGACCACGACACTCATGACAGGGCTGCTTGGGCACGCGACCGTCGCCGTGGCAGACGTCGCAGAGCACAGTGCGCGCCATCTGCCCGAACGGCGTTCGGGTCACCGCCTGGAGCTGTCCATGTCCAGCGCAGCGCTCACAGGTCTCGATCGGCGTGCCCGGCTCGGCGCCGTTGCCGTGGCAGTGCTCACAGCGCTCGACCGCCTCGTAGGTGACCGCCACCTTCGCGCCGTTGGCCGCCTCGATCAGATCGACCTCGACCGCCACCGCCAAATCGCCGCCGGGGTTGGCCCCCGCCCGCCCTCCGGGGCGTCCACCGCTCGCGCCAGAACCTCCGAAGAACGCATCGAACAGGTCGCTGATCGAGCCAAACGCATCGAAGTTGGGGGCGTATCCGCCGGAGCGCAGGCCCTCGTGGCCATAGCGGTCATACGTGGCCCGCCGCTGCGGGTCGGAGAGGATCTCGTTGGCCTCGGCGGCCTCCTTGAACTTCTCCTCAGCCTGAGGGTCGTGCGCATTGACATCCGGGTGCAGCTCCATCGCCAGCGCACGGAACGCTTTCTTGATCTGCTGCTCAGAGGCATCGCGCTGCACGCCGAGCACCTCATAAGGATCGCGGGGCATATCGGTGGTGTTAGTTCTCGGCATAGGCATCTTCGACAAAGCGCGAGAGCTCCTGCGCGGCCTCGCGCACGGTGACGATTGCGCCGGCATAGTCCATGCGCACCGGCCCGATCACCGACACGGTGCCCAGCTTACGCTGGGCCACTCCATAACCCGTCGCAACGAGGGCGAGCGAGCGCATCGCTGGGATCTCGTTCTCGTGACCAATCCTCACGTACACCCCCGACTCACCGAGGGCGGCTCGCAGGACCCGCAAAAGCGCGACACGACGCTCGAGCAGGCCCATCAACTCGTTGATCTGAACAGTGTCATAGATCTGTCCGGCGGCAAAGAGCCGCGCCGTCCCATCGAGGTAGAGGTCGTCCTGCGCTTCGGAGGAGATATCGCTGAGAGCCGTCGCCAAACGCTTCAAGAACGTGAGCTCCGTGGTCGACAGACTCGGGTCGGCCAAGCGCTGGTGGAGCATCCGCGCCCCCAACCCCAGGCCAACAAGCCGCTCGTTGAGGTACTCCCCCGCCCACGCCACGAGTCCCGGATCGACCGTGCTCTGGAAGGTCACGAGCATCTTCGATACGCCGCCGGTGGAGGTGATGATCACGACCATCACCACCTGTGGTTGCAGCGCCAGCACCTCGATGTGCCGGATCGTCGCCGTGTGCATCGCCGGAGCGGAGACCACGGCGAGCAGATTGGTCACCTGCGAGAGGGTCTCGGTGGTCGCGCGCATCGCCTCCTCCACCTCGCGGCGGATCAGCGAGAGCTCCAGTCGCCGTGCCGGCACGAGAGCATCTCCGGAGGAGAGCATACGATCGACCACATAGCGCTGACCCGCGTCCGTAGGGACGCGCCCGGCCGAGACGTGCGGATGGGCCAGCAGGCCGTGCTCCTCGAGCAGCGCCAGCTCATTGCGCACGGTGGAGGGCCCACAATCGAGCTCCGTATCAGCGGCGAGGGATCTCGACGCCACCGGTTGCCCGGTCCGCAAGTAATCCTCCACCACCTTGCACAGGATCAACTCCTGTCTGGGAGTCAGCACGGATTCGATTCTAGGAGCCGCGTGCTGCCGCCAGTGCCTATGCGATCTCCAGCTCGGCCTCGGCATTGCGGATGATCTGCTTGCCCGCCTGCTCGGCCACGGTGTCGACGATGACCCGTCCGCCGCTTGACTCGCGCACCGTGCCGGTGACGAGCACCTCCTGCTCGGGCACGCCCATGCCGCGGAACTGCACCGATAGGCGCTTGAGATGACCGGGTCCTCCCGCGGCCTCGGTCTGTGCGCGGGCAACCTGAGCCATGCTCCACAAGCCATGCAGGATCCGCCCGGGCAGACCGACGGCTTTGGCGAACTCCTCGTCGATGTGAATCGGGTTGAAATCACCGGAGGCGCCCGCGTAGCGGTTGGTGAGGAACTTGTCGGGTGTGACTCGGACCTCGGGGATCTGTGCTCCCACTGAAAGATCTGCCATGTGACTCACACTCCTCTGACGATGTTGGTCCAGATACCGCGACAGACCTGCTCGCCACGCTGATTTACGGAGATCGACTCGAACACGTAGTAGCCACGTCCGTCGCTCTCGGAGATGTCCTTGACGCTCGCCGTCGTCGTGATCTCATCGCCCGCCACGACCAGAGGCCCCCACTGAAACTCCTGTCCACCGTGGACCATCATGGCGAAGTTCAGCTCGATCTCCGGGTCAAAGATCGGCGGCCCCACAGACGGTGCGCTGTAGACCACCGCGAACATCGGCGGCGCCACGACGTCTGAGTAACCAGCCGCGCGTGCCGCCTCCACGTCGAGGTGAAGAGGATTGGTCTCACCCACCGCACGGGCGTACTCCTTGATCTTCTCCCGACCCACCGCATACAGCGTGGGCTCGTATGTCTTGCCGACCGCTTGACTGTTGACTGGCACCGGACTTGGCTCCTCGTGCGCGGGGACGATTACATGATTGATTACATGATTGCTCAGGATGCCGCGGCGCGCCAGTCTACGCGGCCGGGATGCCGCGCGGCGTGCGGCTCGAGGTCAGACAGTGGGGGCGCCATTTGACGCCCCCACCGCTGTACTCGCCACGACACAGCATCAAGACGCCTAGAAGGCGAGGCCGTCATCCTCAGCGCCCACGCCAACTCCAACGAGCTCGCTGTCCGGTCGCTGCTCGATCTCGTCTGCGAGGCCCCGGTCGCCAGGCTCACCGTCATCCCGCTCGCCAGGGCTGTCCAAGAACATGACCGTATCGGCAACGACGCTCACCGTTTGACGTTTCTGCCCGTCGGAGGTTTCCCACTCGCGCCAATCCAGCCGGCCGTCGATGGCTACGCGACGGCCCTTGCGGGTGTAGCGATTGACGCTGTCCGCCTGCTCGCCGAATACGCCCACGTCGAAGAAATTGGGCTTCTCTTGGTATTGGCCGTCGGCGTCGCGACGAGTCGAGTTGCAGGCAATCCGAAAGTTGCACACGCTCGAGCCCGAAGGCAACGAACGCAGCTCGGGATCTCTGGTCAGATTTCCGATCAGTACGACACGGTTGACGGTGAAGCTAGACATCGTGGTCTCCATTCATTGATTGTTAGCACCAGGAAAAAAACTACGCCGCGCTTGGGATGGTTCTCTCGCTCGGCCCCGCCGGGACCAAGCTCAGATAGCCGTCACTTCAGTCTGTAGCCGACTCCCCAGACATTGATCACCCAGCGCCCGGGTGGCTGGGCATCCGCTCCATCGAGCTTGCGACGCAGACGGCTGGCGTGACTGTCAACGGTGCGTGTGGCCGCACACGATTGGTATCCCCAGACCAAGCTCAGCAGCTCCTGCTTGCCGAATACGCGGTCTGGGACGCTGGCAAGCGCAACGAGTAACTCGTACTCCAGGCGGCGCAGATCGAGGCGCTGGCCGTGCAGAGTCACCGTGTGCGCCCGCAGGTCGATCGCAAGCGCTCCGACCTGCAGGCAGCGTTCTTCAGCGGGGATGCTCTCGCTGCGACGCAGAACCGCCCGCAGACGCGCCCGCAGCTCGAGATACCGAGCGGGACGAGAGAGAAAATCGTCAGCTCCGGCCTCGAAGGCCCGGAGCATGTCGAGCTCCGTTGCACCCGAGGAGACCACGATGACCGGCAGCTCTCGCGCCCAGGGAGCACCCTCCCGGTCGGTATCGCGCATCTCCCCCAGTAGCACCAAGGCGTCCCGCGGCGTATCGAGGTCTCCGATGACCACCAGCTTTGGCATGCGCCGCGCAGCCAAGATCCGGGCATGCTCGGCGGTGCGCGCGAGCTCGGCGTGGTAGCCGTCAGCCCCAAGTTGCTCGACGATCGATGCTCCCAGAACAACATCGGACTCGACCACGAGGATCGCCTTGGGATCGGGGTCTTCACCGGTGGGGAGCGCGTGTCGCCGCAGGGCCGCGGGAGCGCTGATCGTTTGATTGGCGGGGTTCACGAGCGCGGCATGGGGACTCATCCGAGCTCCACCTCGCGTGGGCTGATCCCCAGGCCACAGCGCGCGATCAGCGCCAACACGTCGCTGTGGATCCAGGGAGTGGGAGTGCTTTTGCCGCCCTCCGGAGCGATCCCCAGACGTCGAGCCAACCAGCTCGTCTCGCCGCTTTCCTTACCTCTGCAATCGCGTTTAACCCTCCCGCACCGCATCGCGATCTCACTCATGGTCAGCCCCTGCGTCGTGGCGGCAGCGAGCACAGCTCGTCGCAGCCCCCGGTTGAGAACAATCTTGCTCGCGTCCATCCGTGTGCACTCGGCACGCAGCACCGCGATCGAGACCTCGCCGTTGTCACGGTGCAGTGCGAGCGCCCGGTGTGTGAGTGTCCGCACCGGCTCGTAGCTCTCGAGGCTTGCGATCACCTCACGCATGCTGATCGACTCAAATGACGCCGATTCACCGGAGGAGGACTTGCGCCACCAGCGCAGCACCGGAATCGACATCCCGGTGGAGCAGATCTCCAGGCAATAGGTGCGTCCGTGCCTGTCGGTGAGCTCCTTTACGCTCGGCGCCGCTTGCGAGCGAGGCTCGAGCTCCTCCGCGTCAGCAAAGGGCACGAGCGCCAGATCCTCCGGGGTGACGCAGCGGCACCAGCGACCCGCTGGATTTTGCAGATATTGCTCACATGCCACCGCAGCGTTCTCCGCAGGCTCGTCGGCGGCGAGGTGCGCCACGAGACGACAGTCGCCGAGCGTGACGGCGTCGCGGTCCACGACGAGCACGCTCCCGCAGGCGCCGGGAAGCGCAACCACGCGACGGACAGCACCCTTGGGATCGACGTAGCCGCCCAACAGGCCGGACTCGTTTTTGGAGGCACCCCGCTTGGCTCTCGCAGAAGGGGCGGTCTTGGGACGCACACCAGCGGACCGGCCTCGCGACGGGACGCGTGCCTTGGGCCGAGCCGCTTGGCGTGCGATCGGGGACGAGATAGCGAGAGTCATGGCTTGTCTCCTGATGGGGTCTAGTCCGGGCAGTCGCCCGAGGGAGTTGTTGGAAGGCCTTGTAGGAGCCGATCGGCGTGCTTTCAAGGGGCGGCACCTGAACCGCAGCGGCGTGGTGCGACCATCCGAGATCCCCCCTTAAGGGGGTCTCGGAACGCCCTGGGAAGCTGGTAACTCGCGCGTCAAAGTTGGCGCGAAAACGCTCACGTCCGTCGAGGTCCCCGCAGGCTTACATCGTCGACATCCCGACAGGAGCGGACTACGCGCTGATCGGTTTCCCGCTGAGAAGGTCGCGCGGCTCGGCCACCGACTCGCCTGCTCGCGGATCGCCTCCCGCCGCGGACACGCGCACATCTGGCGGCAGCCGGGGTACGCCGTAGCCGCGCCGAAGTCCCTCATGCGCGTCGCGCTCGGCCACAAACAGGATTCCCTCCCGTCCCGGGTACTCCCAGTCGATCGGGTACTCGCCGGCGTATGCGCGACAGGCCGTCAGCACCACATCCGCCCTCCTTGTGCACTCACGAGCACGGGCACGGTCACGACACACGAACACAACCAAAGGCGGCACCCCGAGCCGGCGCCCATAGCGGTTGGTATGGACCGCCCAGCCAGCCACGAGATGGTCATAGCGCTCGAGCTTTGCCGCCGACCGACCGGTGGGCAGGCGGTCATCGAACTCGACGAGCAAATCGACCGTGCCCACCCTCGCGCTTGCCTCCGCGACCATGTCCCGCGCGTCCAGGCCCTCGGCGATACCCAGCTCCGCGGCGCGCGCTTGCGCCGCGACGCGCTCGCGCAGCGCTCCGGGCAACTCGATGCTCACGTCCGGGCGGACCGTCTCAAAGCGCTCAACCTGTACTCGCTCGCCCCTCGGGTCGGTGCGCATGAATTCGTGCGGCGCACGCCCACCCGGCAGCGTGAGATCGCTCGGTCCGAGTGCCGCGCGTCCCTCTGCCCCCGAACGTAGCGGCGGGGACAGCACGGATTCCTGGGCACCGCGCAGCGTCAGCGGCGCGCCATCCACGGCATGCTCGAGCGCCAGCACCCAGCCGGTCACGTGCACATCGTGGCGCGCCTGGCGCAGCAGTCGATCGCCCTCCACCGGCGCCGCCGGCGACGCAGGCCCGGACAGTGCGTCGACGTCATCCTGCCCCAACGCGGTCAAACGGTCGTGGGCGTGCAGCAGCTCGAGACCAGTCGCGGTGATCGCGTAGCACATCGGCACTCCTCCGCCATCACGGCGATGGAACTGGAAACGCCTCACCAGACCGGCGTCCGAGAGGCGCTTCAGACGACGTTGGGTGGTGGTGACCGCGCGCCCTGGATTGAAGCGACGATGTATTTGACTGCCCAGCACGTGGCGCATACATGCCACGAGCGCCAGGATCTCCAGATCGAGCGGCTCGGGATTCAGCGAGCGCGGCTGGAGCACCGCCTTGGCCCAGCGCACGCTGTGCGCATCGTCGAGTTCGACCAGCTCGCGATAGCTGTCCGGAGGAGCCGCCGGGGGCACAGGCGCATTGCGCTCAGCGGCATCCTGTAGGGCCCGGGGGGCCGGCGCCACCGGCGCGGCAGGCGTGGGCGGCGCGTCCTGAGTAATCGGCGTGACCGGAGTGACCGGCGCGGCAGGCGTGGGCGGAGTGACCGGCGCGGCAGGCGTGGGCGGCGCCACCGGCGCGGTCGGCGCCACCGGCGCGTCCTGAGTGGCAGGCGTGACCGGCGCCGGCGGCGCCACCGGCGTGACTGGCGCGGTCGGCGCCGGCGGCGCCATCGGTTGGCCCGCGGGTTGGTGCTCGGGCTTTCCATTGTGATCCCCCCGGCGCTCGCGATCCCAGTGGGGCTGGCGCAGATCGGTGCGGGAGCGCCCGCCGCGCTCGGCCTGGCGCGCGGCATGCAAGGCCAGCCGCTCGCGGTCGACACGCAGCGGGATCGTTTCGGCAACAAACGGAGACTGCCGGCCCTCGGGCGTGCTCCAGCTGACGATCGCGTGGTGGCGGGGCAGATGCAAGCGAGCATCGGGGTGACCGAGCGCGGAGAGATGATCCATGCCCGGACGCACCGTGTCGGAGAACTCGGCCATCGTCAATTCGACGGCCGCTCGCGCATCGCGCACAGAGGCCGTCGCGAAATACACCCGGTGGGCGAACAGCGCGTCGAGCTGATCGCGAACCTCGCGTTCGGTCCACTGCGCCTCGGTCTGCCAGCACGCCACCGTCTCCAAGCCCGCGGAGCGCTTCAGCGCCATCGTCTCGGCGAAGCCGCGGTTGAGCACCAACGGCGCCTCGTCGACCTTCAGCGCGACCGCCACACGTTGTGCCTCTGGAACGAGATCCTGCTGACGAGCCAGCGCCGCGTCGAGCATGCCAACGAGCAGTTGCATCAGCACGGAGGTGTTCCCAGCTCCCATCGCCCCCAACGCGCCCTTGACGACGAGCACCTCTTCGGAGGCGATAACTCGATCGAAGTCGACCTTCAGCGAATCGTTCAGCAGCACTCGCTTGATCGACTGCGAGTTGAGCAGTCGCGCGAGCTTGTTGACCGGAGCATCCAGCTTGGCGGTCGTCATGCTGCGCGCATCCGCTAGCTGTGCGGTGAGCTCAGCGGTGAAGAACTCGGAGATCTCCTTGAACTCCGGCAACGCCCGCACACGCGCCCCGACACGACTGCGGTAGGAGTACCCCTCCTCGCCGACCGACAGCAGCCGGGCCGCGTCCCACAGTGTCGACTCGCGGTCGTAGGCCAGCACCGCGATGATCGCGTTGCGCAGATACCGGTCCGAGGAGGCCCTGATGTCGCCGTCGTCAAAAAGATTCTTCATCGCCGCCACCACGTAATCGGCGATCACATCCGCCGGGGCATCCACCGCGAGCGGATTGAACCCACACGTCGGCTTAGAGAAGTCCAGCAGTGTGCACGTCCGTCCTGCAGGTACGAGGCTCACTGCCGCCTCGGCCGCGTCGCCCTTGGGATCGAGCACGATCACCGCGCAGTGCTCTCTGCGCAGATCCTCGGCCACCGTGGCCACGAGATAGCTGGACTTGCCCTGCTCCACCGTGCCAGGCACCGCCGTGTTCTGCTTGCGCATCCCTGGATGGATCGACACCGGCCCGAGCGCATCGCGCAGCGTGCCGACCCCGTCCGCGGGACGCAGGATCGCCGGTGGCGCGGGCGCCACGGGCAAGACGCCGCGGGAGAAGGGAACGGTCGCGTAGTCGATCGAGGGCAGATGCCAAATGGCCGCCAGCTCTGTGGAGGCGAACACACCCTTGTGAAAAGAGGGCAGCGGATTGCCCTCTCCGCGCTGCACGCGGCGCCCGTAGACACCAAACAGGCCATGACGCACGGTCGTTCCGCGCTCGACCAAACGGTTCTCCTCCTCTTCGGCTCGCAACTCCGAGGCGATCCGCTCGCACTTCTCCCGATCGGGGGCGATCACGCGCAGATCGACGAAGAACAGCGGGCGGTGCTGGATGTCCAAGCCACCGCGCAACTCGATGTCCTCGACCATCGACCGGTCGCGCACCATCAGGTGATCTCTGCGCTCACGCGACAGACGTGCCTCGTGGCGCTTGTACAGCCGCTTGGCGTGGCGCTCGAACATCGACGGCGTGGGCGTCATCGCCACCTGCACGAACGCCTCGCTCGCGCAAGCGCTCATCACGGTCATCAGCCGGTTCATCGGTGGTTCGCGCTCGTGCTCGAAGCGGTCGAGCAGCTTCCCGCGCTTGATGAACTCGGCGTGCTTCTTCAGCCGCAACACCGCCGGGGGCCGACCGGGCACCCGACGCTCTGCCACCAGCCGGCAGTTCGGGTAAGCCGTCCGCAGCGCGGCCTGCACCATCTCCTCCAATCCCAGCGGGCACGCCACCGCGAGCCACGCCGCACCGCTCGTGTGGTGCACCTCGAGCGCCACCGACGGCTGACCCCGCAGCAGCCGCCGCCACCAGCGACGCAGCAGGCGTTTGTGCAGCGCCTCGAACATCGACACAACCGCTTCCGCGCTCGCCTTGTCGGTGCGATATGTCTCCACGCGCATCCGCACATACCGTCGCCGTCGCCGGGAATACCAGCGTGAGGTCGCGACCAACCCTCCGAGGAGGAAGACCAGCAAAGCAAAGGACTTCACCGGAGAAACCCCGCCAGGAGCCCAGTTCCAGACCGCACGCGCCTCTTCTGCTAGAGCGCCCGGCAGCGAGTCGACCGCATGATGCGCGGCACTCGGTGCCGTGGACCGCGGCAATCCCTTGCTCGAGACCGTGGACCCACGCAGCGCTCTGCTCGCGACCGCGGCTCCCCGAAGCGCGGCGTCAGACGCTGTGGGCCCTCGCACCGCGGCACTCGATGCCGTGGCTCCCCGCAGCACCGTCTCGAGTCCTCCGCCCAGCAGCCACGCGCTCGAAGCAAGGGCCACGAGAACGGCGAGCAGGCCCAGGGCTCGCCACAGTAGAAAGTGGAGCACCTCGTCTTCCTGCTCCGACCGCCAGGGGCAAACGGGACACCGGGATGCATACCGCTACCGGGATTCGAACCCGGGTTTCCGCCATGAGAGGGCGGCGTCCTAGTCCCCTGGACGATAGCGGCGAGCGTTCTACGGGGGCCGAGGCTAGCAAAGCGCCCGGCTCGTCCTCGACCGGTGCGATATCTTCGCTTGCTCAGCGGCACGCGGATGTGGCGGAATTGGTAGACGCGCACGGTTCAGGTCCGTGTCTGAGAAATCAGGTGGAGGTTCGAGTCCTCTCATCCGCACCATCATCGTCGGACTAAAACCTCCGCGCCCGTTTTGGGCTGAGGGCCCACCGCCTGTGAGAGCCGGTTCTGGCTCTTGTGGGCGGTGGTTTCGTTTGGCGACTGCTCGTACGCGCAGGATCTCGTCGATCGTGTCTCGCTGCTCGGTCTCGGCTTTGGTGATGGCGGCTCTGCGGAACTCCTCGCCGCGCACGAGACAGCGGTGTCTCCGCTGCCACCCACACCTCGCACGCAACGCGCCCGCCGGCAGCAACACACCCGCCGGGATAAGGACCCCGGCGGGCACACATGAGCCCCCCACGTGCCTTGACACACGTGGGGGGCTTGCTCAGATGTGGGCTCCGTGTGGCTTACAGACCGGCGTCATCGCGACGCTGGCGGCGCTGCATCACCATGATCGAGCCACCCGCGGCGATCAAGAGCAGTCCGCCCCCCACCGTCCAGCGGAGGTCGAAGCCCGTGAACGGCAGCGAGCTCGCTTTCGCGGGCGAGGTGGTCGTGGTCGGAGAGCTGCTCGCAGTGGCGGGCGAAGTTGAATTGGATGACGTCGGCGTCTTGGAGGATTTCGACGGCGACGTGCCGCTGTTCGCCGGCGGTTTGGCTCCCGGTTTGGCGTAGCCAGTTTCCGCGCCGCCCGTCGCCAGGGCCGGCGCCACGGGCGCCAGGCCCAGTGCCAAGACGACCGGCAGAATCATGAGCCGGCGCCGCGCACGGGACGATCCACTCCTCGTCGTTGCATTGGTTCGAGTCATGCCAACCTCCCGTTCGTGGTCTGGTGTGCGTTCATGGTCTAGTGAGTTTGGTGAGTACTGAAGCCCCTTGGAGGCCTCTTGCCGCCCTTGGAGGCCTCTTGCGGTGAGTTGACCGGATTCTATTGGCAAAACCTCTCCGCTTCCATGATTCGTCGTTTCCCTGTTGCTCCCTCTAGGAAAGCCTGCCTTACATAGCTTAAGGTCTATCACCAACCGCGGTCATCAGATACGCACGCGTCCCTGCAACGTCCCCTCCGTCAGCCGGGCGCGCAGGACCTTCTTGTCGAACTTGCCGACGCTCGTCTTCGGCACCTCCTCGATGAACGCGAACTCGTCCGGCAGCCACCACTTCGCGACCCGTGGGCGCAGGTGCTCGAGCAGCGCGCCGGCGTCGGCCTGGGCGCCCTCGCAGAGCACGACGCAGCACAGCGGGCGCTCGGCCCAGCGCTCGTCGGGCTTGGCGATCACGGCGGCCTCGATCACGTCGGGGTGGGCCATCAGCTGGTTCTCGAGCTCGACCGAGGAGATCCACTCGCCGCCGGACTTGATCACGTCCTTGGAGCGGTCGGTGATGCGCACGAAGGCGTGCTCGTCGATCGCCGCGATGTCCCCGGTGCGCAGCCACTCGCCGTCGAACTTCTCATCGCCGGAGGCGTCGTCGAAATAGCGCTTGGCGATCCACGGCCCGCGGACCTGGATCTCGCCGGTCGACTCCCCGTCCCAGGGCACCTCGCGCCCGTCGTCATCGACGAGCCGCAGCTCGGTCCACGGCAGCGGCTTGCCCTGCAGGGCGCGTTCGTCCCAGTAGCGCTCGTCGCGCTCGATCCCTTGCCCGCCCACCCCCTCGGTGGGCTCGCAGAAGGTGACGACGGGGCTCGTCTCGGTCATCCCCCAGCCCTGGAAGATGCGCACGCCGTGGCGCTCCTGGAAGTCCTTCATCAGCTGGCGCGGCACCGCGGAGCCGCCGCAGACGGCGTGCGTCAGCGAGGAGAGATCGACCTCGTGAGTGTCCGCGTAGCGCAGCAGGTCGGCAAAGATCGTCGGCACGCAGCCCGCGACGGTGGGGCGCTCGGACTGGATCGCGCGCGCCAGCGGCTCCGCCTGCAGAAAGCGATCAGGCATCAGCAGATCCGCGCCGGCGAGCGCCGCGGCGTAGGGGATCCCCCAGGCGTTGACGTGGAACATCGGGACGATCACCAGCGCACGGTCGCGGCGCGAGAGCGCGAGATTGTCGGCGAACAGCGACGCGGTCGCGTGCAGGCAGATCGAGCGGTGCGAGTAGAGCACGCCCTTGGGGTTGCCCGTCGTGCCGCTCGTGTAACAGAGCGAGGCGGCCTGGCGCTCGTCGAGGTCAGGGTAGTCGTATGCGCCCTCCCCGGCGTCCGCCAGCAGCTCCTCGTAGCGCAACGCGTTCGGCAGCGAGCCGACGTCCCCGTCGCCCATCACCACGTAATGGCGCACGCAATCGAAGGTGGGCGCAAGCTGCTCGAGGATCGGTACGAGCGAGTCGTCGACGAAGATCACCTCGTCCTCGGCGTGGTTGACGATGTAGGTCAGCTGCTCGGCGAACAGGCGAACGTTGAGCGTGTGCAGCACCGCGCCGACGCATGGAACGGCCATGTAGAGCTCGAAGTGGCGCTGGTTGTTCCACGCGAACGTGCCGACGCGATCGCCCTGCTGCACGCCGAGCTTGCCGAGCACCCGGGCGAGGCGGTCGACGCGCGCCGAGATCTCGCCGTAGCCGGCGTGCACTGTGCCCTGCTCGGTGAGCGTCACGACCTCGGCGCCGGGGTGAGCGGAGCGCATCCGGCGGCGTATGTGGTGCAGGCTCAACGGAAAGTCGTCCTGCATCAGGCTCATCAGCGGCTGCGTCATGCGCGCTTTGCCCTCATGCGCGCTCTGCCCCGTGCATTCGTGTAGAGGCGCGGGGCGCCAGCTCGCCGTAGATCGTGCGCGTACGCCGAGCGATGTCCTCCCAATCAAAGCTCAGCACGTGCTCGGATGCCTCCGCAACCAGCCGGTCGCGCAACTCGCCGTCAACGAGCAGCCGCTCGATCATCACGCCCAGATGCTCGGCGTCGCCGCCGTTGAAGCGCAACCCCACCCGCTCACCCGACGGTACGACCTCACGCAGGCCGCCCGTGTCGGCGACGATGCAGGGACAGCCGGAGGCCATCGCCTCGAGCGCCACCAGCCCGAACGGCTCATAGATCGAAGGCACGACGCACAGGTCGGCGATCCGATACAGCGAATGCAGCGCGTCGTCGCCGATCCAGCCGAGGAACACGCCGTGCTCGGTGAGCCCCAAGCGCTCTGCCTGAGCCTTCAGCTTGGCCTCGTGGGTGCCTGAGCCGGCGACCAGGAAGCGCACATTCTCGACCTGTTCGATCACCCTCGGCAGGGCGTCGAGCGCCAGCTGGAAGCCCTTCTCGTAGACCAGACGCCCGACGAGCAGCACGAGCTTCTCCTCGGGCTGGGCGAACTCGCGCCGCAGCGCCTGCAAATCATCGACAGGCCGCAATTCGTCTGGATCGATCCCATTTGGGATCACCTCGATCCGCCGCTCGTCGATGTCGAAGATGTCGGCGACGTGCCCCCGCATGTAGTAGGAGCAGACGATCACAGCCTCCGCGCGCCCAGCCATCCAGCGCTCGACCGAGTGGATGTGCGACTGCGGCTCATCCTGCACCCAACCCTGGTGGCGTCCGTGCTCGGTGGCATGGATCGTCGTGACATAGCCGATGCCCAGCCTGTCGGCCAGGGCGGCGGAGGCGTGCGCGACGAGCCAGTCGTGGCCGTGCACGAGGTCGTAGTCGTGGGTCTCGGCGAGCTGGGCGCCCGCCACCAGCATGTCGTCGTTCATGTGCTCCACCCAGGCGACGAAGCGATCGAGATCACGCGGCCAGCTCGGCTCACGCACGCGGTACACGCTCACGCCGGCGCGCTCTTCCATGGCCAGAGCACCGGGCGCCGCGGCTTTCAGGGCTGGATCGGTAGCCCCACGCGTCAGCACGTCCACCGCGACTCCCTGGCGGACGAGCGCCTCGGCGAGCTTGCAAACGTGGCGGGCCAGGCCACCCTCGATCACGGGCGGGTACTCCCAGGAGAGCAGCAGCACGCGATTGTTGCTCATCCCAGCACCCTATCTGCCGCGGCCTCGCGCCGTCCCGCGCGGAGTTTCAGGGGTTGAGCACCGCTGGGCCGCTATACGCTGATCAACCCGAGCTCATCCAGTGCTCGCGTCGCACTCGAGGCCCACGCATGCTCCTCGGAGAGGCCCAGCACCCCTTCTCCATGCAGTCGCCGGAGCGCCTGCTCGACGGCCTCCTGGTCGATCTTCGATTCCTCGGCTTCCAGCTCAGTCCTCAATTGCGCGCGGGACCACATCCGCTCGCGATCGTCGCGCAGCAACTGCAGGACGATCGCCCGCTCGAGGGCGACTTCACCCACGGCGCGTGACCTTTTCGATTCTGTGTCCATTGCAGCCAATCCCTTCTCGCCGGGCTCCGTCGCCGGAACTCACGCCGGAGAACCCAATTTCCGATCGATCGAAGATACACACGACTTGGAACGGTTCTGCTTGGCGGGCGCGTAAAGGGCACGTTGGAGGGCGCATTGGAAGGCGCGCGAAGGGCGCGTGCGGGCATGCTTTTTGATCCGTCCGTCGCATGTCGCAGGATGCCGGGCTCTTTGACCTCCGTCCATCCGACATATCCGCGCAATGCCGATCCGACATATCCGCGCGTCGCCGATCCGAGTTCTCTGCGCGCCTGGCAGCGTCTGGCGCTCGACCGGCTCGCCGGCTGGCAAGCCGGACCGTTCCTGATCTCGGCGGCGCCGGGCGCCGGCAAGACGCGTCCCGCGCTCGAGCTCGCCAAGCAGCTGCTCGCACGCCGGAGCGTCAGTCGTGTGGCGGTCCTGTGCCCCACGACACCGCTGACACGCCAGTGGGCGAGCGCCGCGGCCGCGCTCGGCCTGCAATTGCAACCAGACGCGCCGGGGCCGGCACCACCGCGCGATTTCGATGGCGTGGCCGTGACCTACGCGCGCGTGGCCAGCGACCCGCCGGGCTGGGCAAGCAAGGTCTCGCCAGAGACCCTGGTGATCCTCGACGAGGCGCACCACCTCGGCGAGGATCTCGCGTGGGGCACCGGCTTCCAGCAGGCGTTCGCCGGGGCATCGCGGCGGCTGCTGCTGTCGGGGACCCCGTTTCGCTCGGATGCCACACCGATTCCGGGAGTGCGCTACGACGCAGAGCGGTTGGCGATCCCCGACGTCTCCTACACATACGCCGAGGCCGTGGCCGATGGGATCTGCCGCCCAGTGACGTTTGTGACGTTCGACGGCGCGCTGTCGTGGCGCAGCGGCGAGGATGTGATCGAGTCCTCGTTCGAGACCGTCCTGAGCACGCGTGAGGCGAGCCGTCGCTACCGCACGGCGATCTCGACCGAGCTGCCCGACGGGCTGGGACGGATTCTGCGAGAGGCCGACGCGAAGCTGCGCGCCCTGCGCGCCGAGGGCCATCGTGACGCGGGCGCGCTGGCCGTTGCCGCGGACGCGAGCCATGCGAGGCAGATCGCCAAGCTGCTGAGCGAAGCGACCGGGCGAGCGCCGGTGGTCGTGCTGCACACCGAGGCGCGCGCCGCGCAGAAGCTCGCCGCCTTCCGCGACTCGCGCGAGCCGTGGATCGTCGCCGTGAACATGGTCTCCGAGGGCGTCGACATTCCACGCCTGCGCGTCGGCGTCTACGCGACCGCGGCAAAGACGCCGCTGATCTTCCGCCAGATCGTCGGGCGCTTCGTGCGCACGATCCCCGGCCGTCCGCCGGAGCCGAGCTGGGTGTATCTGCCCGCGGAGCCGGTCTTGTGCGCCCACGCGGCCGAGATCGAACACGAGCTGCGCCGAGCGCTGCGCGACCCGGAGCTCGAGGAGGGCCTGGAGGAGCCATCCGAGCGGCGCGCAAGCGAGCCATCCGAGCACGCCGAGTTCGTCCCGCTGAGCGCCGAGTTCGCACCACAGATGACGCTGTTCGGCCCGGCCTCGAAGGCGCCGGCGAGCACCTCCACGCGCCTGCCGAGAAGCGAGCCAGCGCCACGGGCGGCGTTCGAGCGGCGTGCCGATCTACGCCTGGAGCGCAGCCGCCTGGTGGCCGACCTGCAGCGCCGTGACGGGCGCAGCCACCGTGAGATCAACGCCTGGCTGAACCGCGCCGTGGGGGTTGACCGCGTGGACGCGGCCACGATTCCCCAACTCGAGCGCTCGGTGGCGGCGCTCGTCAAGGAGCTGACGCGGCGCGGTCGATCCGCGAGCGCGCGCTAGTCCGATCGGCCTCGCTAGCCGGATCGGCCGCGCCAGGCAGATCCGCTCCGCTAGTCCGATCGGCCCCGCCAGTCCGATCGGCCTCGTCAGGTGTCGAGGCCTCCGGCCGGATCGCCTTCCAGATCAGATCGTCGAAGGAGTTTCCGTCGAGCATCCGGAAAAGCACGGCGAGGTTCGCGTCGCTGCCGGTGAAGTACCGCGCGATCGTCTTGCGATCGGCGTCGAGGGGGCGCCGCTCGAAGACCGAGGATGCGCGGCTGAGCTCAGCGTCGTAGGCCGCCTGGAGACCCGCTCGTGTGTCAGAGATCCAGCGATGGATCTCATCTGGGAGGTCGACGAGCAGCCCGTCGAGATCGTCGCCGTCGCGCATCGATTCCCAGATCTGCCGCGCGCTCACTTCGGTGATGATCTTGTGCAGGCGCAGATACTCGGCGAACTTGACCTTGACGCGCAGCCCCGACGCAAACGCGACGACGAAGCCCTCACGGTTACTCTCCTCTCGGGCCGCGAGGCTGTCTATGTCGACTTGGCCGTGATGGGGCACGACGGGACCGGAGTAACGTGGCAGCGGCTCATCCAAACCGGTCTCGTTGTTGATCGCCGCTAGCAGAGTCAGGTCGCGCCGATCGCCATAGTCGACGACAATCTTGTTGGCGGGGTAGACGATCTCAAACAATGGCGTAACACCCTCCGCCCGCTCAATCTCCTGCTCGCGGATCATCGCAGTCGCCTCGATTGCCTGCTCGCTTACGAAGTTGCCGCGCGTGGCGATATACGGCGAGCACTCCAGGTAGTAGAGAATGCCGAGGCTCCCATCGAGCTTCTCGGTGACAACGAACGGCTCAGCCGGGAGGCTCACCGCCTCCGGGGTTCCGTAGTTGAAGAGCTTTGGGAACGCCCGCGCAACGACATTGCCCTCCTGATCGAGGATCAGACCACGACAGACGAGCGTCTCCGCCGTCCAGTGTTTCTGATACTGAGTTCTCTTGGTGTAATTGTAAATCCACAGATCGGCATCCGGATGGCGTTGACTACGAAGCCATCCGTCCGCCACAAGGGCCTGCAAGCGCTCGCGATCGAATTTACTCATACCGGCGCACAGGCTACTTCTTTCGTTTTGGCTTTTTGGCCTTTTGCACCGTGACGGTGGCCGTATCGAGCGTTTTGCCGGCGGAGCTGACGGTCACGATCGCAGTGAGCTTGCCGTACTTGGCAAGCAGCGCGCGCCCCGCCGCGTTGAGTGAGAGCTCGAGCGTCTTGGAGGCACCGGCCGCAAGTGAAACGTCGCCAATCGCGATCACTACCGTCTTGGTCTTTGCGGCCGCCTTCTTCTTACGCTTGCGTGCTGTGATCGCGGTGAGCTTGCCGCCCTTCAGATGCTCGGTGACCGTGGCCTGCACCGTCGCGGTGATACACGCGGCCCCACCAGCCGGGCAGGAGAGCGCGACCGTGAGGTTGCCATGGCCGCCGGAGATCGAGACGACATGGGCGCTCGGCGGAGGCGTCGGTGCCGGCCCCTTGATGGCAGTGCCGGCAGTCGAGGGGCCGTAGATGACGCCGACAAATGCCGGGCCCGCTTCCTCGTGGGAGTAGTCGGCGCTGAAACCGTTGCCGACTCCGGGGAACGTGCCTTCGAACTTGCCGCCGTCGAGTCCGAACACGTCGAACTCCTGTCCCGCCACCGGCACGAACCCACCGAGCAGCACAGGCGCGAGCGTGCCGCCGGCGGTGAACTTGCCAGGCCCGGAGCAGCAGGGGCCGGTCAGCTGCACGGCGCCGAAGCCGGAGGACCCGGCGATCTCCGGCGAGAGCGTCCCGCCGGGCTCGTTGACGAACGCGGCAGCCTCCTGCAGCTGAAAGACGGCGCCAGGCGCGATCGTGACGAGGCCTTCGTTGGTTGTGGCAGCCCCATTGTTTGCTTGGAAGACGCCACCGCCTATCTCGAGCCGGCCCGCAGGCCCGTTTGTCAGGCCCTCCAGGAGCTGGGTAACCCTCGTCGCGGTTTCGGTTTCGTCGTCGATCAGGCCGTTGTTGTGAATCGAGCCGGCTTCGACGTTGACGCCACCGCCACTGACTTCGCCGGACCCCGTCGGGTCGAGCACGAGCGTCCCGTCGTTGACCAGTTCCTTGCCCCCGTCGCTCAGGGTCGTGCTGTAGAAGTTCTCGCCCTGGTAGTTGAAGGGCTCACCGCGCACCGTCACGGTCTGACCAGCCGGGATCGTGCCGGTGACTGTGACCGACTCGTGGTTGCCCAAAAACGCCCCAGTCCCCGCCGAGTCCGCGAGCGTCGCGCCGTTCTGCATCACCACTTCGTTGCCCGCCACCGAGCCGCCGCTCTGCGTCCAGGTGGCTTCCGTACCCGACACCGTGATGGAGCCGTCATTCACCACCGAACCATCGTTTTTGTATGCGTTCGCACCGCTGGGATCACCGCTGCTCAGCTGCAGCGAGGCGCCCGAATCCACCGTGACCAACCCGTCGTTGCTCCCCGACACAGAGTATGTATTTGGATACCCCACATGGAGAGCTCCCGAGCTGACCTGGATGCCACCGTCCGCCTCGTTCGTCACGCTCGATTCGAGGTTATTGTGGAAGGCGCTGTCCTGCACCTGCGACTCGATGTGACCTTCGTTGACTATGGCTCCCGCAAAGGTCGCTTCACCACCCGGCGTGTCTTCCCCTGAGGTTTTGCCGTGCCTGTTGGATGCGGTCGCATCGAGCATCAGCGTACCCGCCGGGTTGATCTTCGCGGTTGCGCCCGACACGTCGAGAGAGACCGCGTTTAGCTGCTCGTTGCTGGCAGAGATGCTGCTCTGTCCTTCGATGTCGAGGGTCTGGTGCCCGCTTGACCCGCCCAAGGTGAGCGATTTGACGGTGTCGCCGTTCTCGGGACGGCTGAGTTCGCCTGTATAGGGTTCGAGCGTCACCGTGTAGGTGCCCGCGTGCGTGATGCAGGCTTCGTCCATGTTTCCCGGCACCGCGTCTTTCGACCAGTTGGACGCTTCACCCCACGAGCCACCGCTCGTGTTCGTCCATTCGTCGGTGCATGCCTGCGCGCTTGCGACCGATGCCGCCAAGGCACCGAGGGTCAAGACACCTACGAGCAGCGAGCGAATGCGGGTCACGATGTGAGTCCTTTCTGTTGCCGTCTCACCCGAGCGCCACGGGTAGTGGCAGGCTGAAGGTCGCGAAGCCGTGCTTGGCGCCGGGCTTTTCGGTGACGCTACTGGTGAGCCGGTAGATGCCCGCTTTGGCGTTAGCGGGAATCCCGTTGATGGTTACATGAAAGCGTCCGCTCGCGGGGGGCGTAAAGGTGAGCACCTTGCTGGTCTTGCCGCATTCGAGCTGTTGTTCAACGGTGACCTTGGCAATCGGCTTGGTCAGTGGTGGCACGACCTGGCCTGAGAGGGTGACGCTGGCGCCGGAGAACTTCGGCGGTTCCAGGCTGAGGCGCCTGGTCAGCTTGAGGTTCAGCGAGCGCTGGCTACCGGACTCGGCGAGGTAGCGGGCGCTGTTGCTCTCACGCAACCGTGCGGCGGGCAGCGGCGCGGTGCTCGAGAACTGGCCGTTGGCCTGGACGGTCGCGGTGGCGACCTGCTTGCCCCCGTCGAAGATGATCTTGACCTTCTTGCCGAGGAGGCTCTTGGCGGCGCTGCCCTCCAGCGCGACGCGCCCGCCACGAACCAACACATCGTTCAGCACGAGTGAGCGTTTGGTGCAGCCGAGCAGCAGTTCTTCCACGGCCTTTGGCGTCGTCGCGACCGCCGTCGTTGTCGAGCCGCCGCTGGTAATGCTCGAGACAAGCGAGGTTGTGCCCGCGGCAGTGGTGGTCGAGGCAGTGCCTTTTGTGGAGGACGCACCGGTCGATTCTTTTTCCGTGCTCGATCCTTTCGTCCCTTCAGTTGATGAGGCAGGCGTCGTGAACGTGCGGTCGAGGCCTTCACTCGGGCCATTGGCCGTTTTCGCGACGAGCTTGAAGTGGTAGGTCGTAGCGGCGCTGAGTCCAGCGATCCCTGCGTCGACCGCCACCGGGCTCGACCCGGAGCCGGCTATCGCACTACAACCCGCAGTCAGTCCATAAGAAATGGTGGTGCCATAGTCGAATTCGCACGAGCTGACGTGACTGCCGTTCGGATTCACGGTCCCGTTCAACACGGCAGAGGCCTGCAAGACCGACGACGCCGGTTCAGTCACACTCACCGGCGGTAACGGCTTCAGCTTGAGGAATGCTTCGAAGGGTTCCTGGATCGCTTCATAGTTGGCTGGGCTGAATGTGAGTGGAGTTTCGATGGTGTCACCGGAGATTCCAGTGAGGAATTCCCACTGCGCTTCGGGCGCCGGCATGTAGCCACCGAGCAAGTTGACATCGATCGTGCCGATGATGTAGTAGCTACCTTCGCCCACCGCACCACCAGGTCCCAATTGATCGAATTCTGTGGCGGATTTCAAATCAAGCGCAATCGTTCCACCCGCTCTCTGCGCGAAATTGGTAAATCCGAGCTTTCCCACGATCCCGGCAGCTCCGGGCTCGACCGTGCCGGCGTTGGCGAACGCTACTTTGACCTTCCCCGTCCCTGAAAATATCCCGCTTTGGAGTTCGATAAAGGCAGACCCAAAGTTGGTGGTCGTAATGTCTCCGTTGACGACATTGTTGCCCGAGAGCAAAAACCACGATCCGGCATTCGTGAGGAGCCCACCCGCTTCGATGCTCAGCCCTGTAAAGGTGCTCGCGGTGCCCGCTCCGCCAGTGGTCTCGGCGACCGCGAGCGTTCCTTGGTCTTCAATCTTTACGCCAGATTGCGCAAGCACGGTTTTCGCTTCAGCTTTGAATTTTTCGGGAACCGTGATCGTGCCCTCGCCTTCGGGAATGCAGACGGTTTCCGTACTTTTCGGGAGGGCTGCTTTGCTCCAGTTGCCTGCCGTGCTCCAAAACCCATTTGCCGGCCCCGTGAAGTTGTCTTGGGCGACGCAGGCGCTCGCCAGCGCACTCGGCGCCGAGAGGAGCATCCAGGTGAGCACGACGCCGAGGCAGGCCGCGCATGCGCTGAGCACAATCCGCTGAGCGCGCGTCACGTGATCGATGTAGCGACGCGTGCCAGCGCGCCAGCCGAACGTCCGGTTAGGCATGAGCTCTCCCTTGAGGTGCGCAGCGCGCAGAGTCGTGTGCGCCCGGACCCTACACAGAATGGCGTACAGGGCCGCTGCGGCGGCGGCGGCGCGGCGGCGCGGCGCACTACAGATGCGGGCCGGCCGCTACTGTTAGGCCAACCGTGTCGCTCCCCGCAGAGGGCTATCAGCTCAAAGGAATCTCGTCGAAGGCATACGAGCATCCCGCCGATCGTGCCGCCACAGCGGCCTTGAAGGCGATCCCGCACCTCGACACGGTCGTGCGCAAGGTCATCGAGTATCGGCTACGAGCGAGCACTGCGCCGCGGCGTCCTCGGCTCAGCGGTGCGCCTCGGCGAGGATCAGCTCGACGAAGTCTGGCAAGCCCACGCGCGCGCCTACGCGACACTCGATCTCGAGCCGGTGCCCGACCTCTATCTCACGCAGTTCCCAGTCGCCAACGCGCTGACGATCGGCGCGGGGCAACCGATCGTCGTCGATCAACTCCGAGCTGCTGGCAGCTGCTCGACGCCGAGCAGCTGCGAGGGGTCTTTGGCCACGAGGCAGGGCACGTGCTCTCAGACCACGTGCTCTACCGCACAGCCCTCGTGATCCTGCTCAGGCTGACGGCGCTGCCCGGCATACCGGTGCCGCTGTTCCCGCTGCGCACGGCGCTGATGGAGTGGTTTCGCGCGGCCGAGCTCAGCTGCGACCGCGCGGCCGCACTCGTGATCCGCGACCCGCTGGCGATCTGCCGCACGCTGATGGTGATCACCGCGGGCGCCGAGGCCGCGAACCTCGATCTCGACGTGTTCATGAAGCAAGGCCAGGACTATCGCGAAACGGCCTCTCCCTTCGACCGATTCTCACGACTACTGAGCGACCTCAACCTCACCCACCCGATGTCGGTCCAGCGGGTACACGAGCTGATGGAGTGGGTGAAGTCCGGCGACTACGACCGCATCGTCGGAGGCGAGTACGTTAGACGCGACGAGCCGCAAAGCCCACGGGCCGAGGCGGGCGATGCGGTAGCCCACTACGCCGAGCGCTTCCGCGACACGTTCAAGGAGCTCGGAGACTCGATCGAGGACGCCGGCCAGCAGCTGAGCGACTGGCTGCGCAAAACGCGCGAGGACGAATAGGCAAGACGCGCGAGGCCGAACAGCACAATCAGGCCCGGCTTAACACAAAAAACGACGCGGTTCCGGGCCGCTCGAGGAACCCGCTCCAGTCGACCCGAAGGTCGGTTGCCCGACCCGAAGGTCTGTCGGTTTGGGTGGCAGGGCCTCACACCTCGGTGGCCTCGCTCTTTGCGACTCGGTTCCGCGTCTGGAAAGAACATATCAGCTCGACCCCCCACGCGCAAGGGGGTCTCGCCGCCGCATCCCGCATCTTGCGAGAAAAAGCGTTCGCGACGGCGCAAGTCAATGCTTCAGGCCGAGTACTCAGTCGCCCTTCGGGCGTCGGTCAGGCTCCCTTCGGGTGCCAGCCGCGGCCCTGCTTCTCCAGTTTTCCTTCCTGCTCGAGTCCGGGAAGCACGCGGTAGAGATAGTTCTGCTTGATCCCCATCTTCGTCGCCAGCTCGGGAATCGTGATGCCGGGCTGCCCCTGCACGAACGACAGTGCCTCCGCCGCGCGCTTACCGCTGCCTTTGCGGCGTCCCACTTTGCCTTTGGAACCAGTTGGTTTTTTGCGCGTTGCGGTAACTGGGGCGGCAGACGGCGTGAGCACGGGAGTGGCGGCCGAGGTCGTGCTCGCAGCCGGGGTGGCGCTGGCGGCTGGGGCGGGGCCGGCTACCGGGATCGCGCTGGCGGCCGGGGTCGCCTTGCTCGCGTTGACGGAGCCGCGCGGGCGTCCCGGTCCGCGGCGGCCAAGGGTGGGGCGCGGCGATCCGATGGACGTTGCATTTGGCGCGGCCGGGATGCTACGCATGGCCGCGACGGCGGCCTCCAGGCGGCGATACTCATCTGCCAGAGGCTTCAGCTCCGACAGACGCTTGGTGATCTCTTTGCGTCTATCGTCAAGAAAGTCAGTCACGGGTTACGTCCTCGTTGTCGGATGTGTGAATGCGGACACGAAGATACACGACAGTTCCGGGTATCCTGAGCTCGATGGCGCCCACAATGAGTGAGCAGGTTGCCCTGATCACGGGCGCGGCGAGCGGCTTTGGCCGGGCTCTCACGCAGGCGCTCGGCAGCCGCGGGGTGCGGGTCGTGGCATGCGACGTGGACGAGGCCGGTGGCCGCGAGGCAGCCGACGAAGCCGGCGCGCTGTTCGTCCGCTGTGATGTCAGTGACCCGGAGCAGAACGCCGCGGCCGTGGCGGTCGCCCTCGAGGAGTTCGGTGGTCTCGACATGGCATTCCTGAACGCCGGCGTCGCCACCGAAACAGCGCCCGGGGAGAACTTCGACCTGGCCCTCTACCGGCGCGCGATGGGGGCTAACCTCGACGGCGTCGTGTTCGGCATCAACGCGGTCCTCCCCGCGATGAAAGCCCGCGGCGGGGGCTCGATCGTGGCCACCGCGTCGCTCGCCGGGCTAACAGCGGTGCCGATGGACCCGCTCTACTCGGCAAACAAGCACGCCGTCGTCGGTCTCATACGGTCCTTGGGCCCCGCGCTCGCGGGCGAGGAGATCCGGATCAACGCGGTCTGCCCCGGCTTCGCGGAGACGGGCATCATCAAGCCGATCCGCGAGCAGCTCGTGGACCAAGGGCTGCCGATCATCCCCGTCGAGCGGGTCACCGACGTGGTGATCGAGCTGTTCGACGGTGAGATGACCGGTGAGTGCTGGTTCGTGCAAGCCGGCCGCGAGAGCCAGGCGTTCAACTTCCGCGGCATCCCCGGTCCGCGACCCTGAGGATCTCTCAGTGCTTGGGGCAAGGCGGTTTGTAGGTGACCGTGGTGCTTTCGCCGCTGTCGAACTTGAATTCTGACTTGATCAAGAATCCAGCTCTTGGGCATTTTTTCGGCAGGGTGATGTAAGAGACCGTCTTCTTGCCCTTTTTGTACGCCGCGCCGACCGTGACTTTGAAGGACAGGATCGATGCGTCAAGCGCGCCCGGCACCGTTTCGACCAGCGGTAATTCGACTATCGCCTCCGGTCCAAAAGGAGCGCCGCCGCTGACCCAGTGAGCTTTTTCGATGATTTCAAGTGAGGTTGGGGTGGTGCCATCGACGAAGAAGATCAGGGTGTTGCCGGGAGCAAAAAACCCCTGGATCGATACTTTCTCTGAGACCTGTTCGTGGCCGAAGCTGACGATGCCAAGCCCTTCCCCCAGCGGGCCGGCGATCGACTTCTTCGGACAGCCCTCCGGCCCGTCGGCTTCAAGCACCGCATGCGCGCAGGTGGCAAAGCCGTTTGAGTCCACCTTGGTGCCGGCGGGCGAATCGATCGTGAGGAGCACGAGCGGAGAGGGAAAGCCTCCATATTCGGTTCCGGTGATGGTGGACTGGACTTCCACCTCGGTGCCCGCTCCGAGGATGTTGCCGGTGCCAGGGAAGCCGGGGATTGGAATGGCCGTCGACTTGAACGTGACCGCGGGCGCCGCCGAGGCGAGCGGGGCAAACGACGCGAGCGCGACCGGGACGAGGGCGCCCAGGAGTAGCAAGGCAACGCAGGTGCATCTCGCTTTGGTCATCTAAGCTCGCCTCCAGCCCACCAGCATTTAGCCCACCAGCATTTCCCTTATGCTCCGAAACATACCATCCGAAACAGAGCGTTGTCAAGGATCGCGTAGATGACCGACGAAATCGAGCTGACACCCACCTCCCACATCGTCCTCGGGCTGCTCTCGATGTCAGGCCAGGCGACTCCGTACGACCTCAAGCAGATGGCCGCGCTCACGGTCGGGGAGTTCTGGACCCTGCCCCACTCCCAGCTCTACGCCGAGCCCGCGCGTCTGGCGCGCGCCGGCTACCTAACCGAGCAGCAGGAGCCACACGGCCGCCGGCGCAAGCTCTACAACCTCACCGACCGCGGGCAAACGGCGCTCACGGACTGGCTACAGACTTTCGCCCCCGAGCCGTACATGCTCAGAGACCCCGCACTGCTGAAGCTGTTCTTCGGCGCCGACCCCCACCAACTCGCCGAGGTCCAACTCGAGACCCACCGCCAAAAGCTCGCCGAATACGAAGCGATCCGCGAACAGCTGACCGACGAGGCCCCGATCGGCCCCCGACTCGCGCTCGAGCTCGGCCTCCGCCACGAGCGCGAGACCGTCGACTTCTGGGCAGAGCAGGCTGAGCAGCCCAAGAAGAGGCGCTGAGAACGAGCCGGGTGGCCCCGCTGAAGTTACACTGGTCCAGCCCCCAAACCGAGGAGTTTTCCATGCCCAACGTGCTCTACACAGCAGAGGCCCATGTGATCGGAGGTCGAGGCGAAGGACACGGCCGCACGAGCGACGGCCAGCTCGACGTGCAGCTGCGTCTGCCCACCGAGATGGGCGGCGCGGGCGACGGCACCAACCCGGAGCAGCTGTTCGCCGTCGGCTACGCCGCCTGCTTCGAGGGAGCCCTTGGCGTGGTGGCCCGGCGCGCGAAAGTCGAGGCGGGGGACGCGGCGATCGACTCCAAGGTCACGCTCACCCCGACCGGCACCGGTGGCTTTCAGCTCGGCGTCGAGCTCGACGTGAGCCTGCCCTCGGTCGAGGACGCCGAGCTGGCCGTGGAGCTCGTGCGCGGCGCGCACGAGGTGTGTCCCTACTCAAATGCGACGCGTGGAAACATTGAGGTCGTGCTCACCGCCAACGGGCGGTCTGTGTAGCGGGCGGTCTGTGTAGCCGAAAGGCTGAAGCGGGGAGCCCTAGCCAGCCAGCTGGGCTTCCACGCTTTTTTTCGCCCAATCGAGCATTCCCAACGAGACCCACGGATACTGCCCGGCTCGAACGCGAATATTGATGTTGCCGTCGGGTGTCTCGACCTCGACGATGGTGATCACGCGGCCGATCTCGAAGTCGCGACCAAAGTCGGCTTCGATGGCGTCCATCTGCTCGGCCACTTCTCGCATCAGACGGCTTCTACCGTCGGCGCCGGGCGCTGTCGCGTCGGGCTCTATGTCGTCGTGTTCTGCGTCAGGCATTGTGCGCCCTTTCCTGTCGAGGAGCGAAGCAGGCATCATGCCATCGACCGAAGATGTATGCCCCGCTGGGTCAAAACCCCTCGATCCTAGAATTCAAAGCCTGTGTAGCTCGTCGCAACGACGGTTGCTGTGGCCCACCCGCACGGCCACCCGCTAGGCCAGCGCCTGATCTCCCCCTAGTAGACTAGGCCTCGTCGTCTTTAGCCGCGGAGCCAACTAAAAGCGGACATTCAGCCTGAGTAGAGATTCGTTCGAATCTGTCACATCGCGCGGTATAATTGGTGAGCAATGGAAGCTACTCCGAACGAAATCTACGAAGCGTTCTCGGGTGAAATCGATCTTTCGAGCAGTGAAGCCCTAACTGCAAAAATGGTTGAACATACCTATCGCGGTACAGAACGCATGGTTCTAGATGTTTCATCACTGGGAGGCAAGGTCGTGCCCTCATTCGGGCTGTACCAAGCGCTTCGGTCAACACCGTTCGAACTTGTGACTCGTAATACCAGCGAAGTCGCGTCGACGGCAGTCGTCCTCTTCCTCGCTGGCGACACGCGGCTGGCTTCTCTAGAAGCGACGTTTCTTGTGCACGCGATTACATCTACCGATACCTCCGTGCCCATGAACATTGAAGATTGGCGTAGAGCTCGCACCCGATTTGAAGGACTCGGCAATCACACGCGCGTTGTAGAAGCCGATCAAAGGATCAACTATCTCGCTGCAAAGGAAAATCAGATGCGGCAGATCATTGAAGAACGCACAAAGCTGACCCGTTCTGAAGTCGAAGCGCTTGTCCTACAAGCCCAGCCAATCAGCGCTACCGATGCGCTTGATATGGGCATTGTTCACGAAGTCATCCCTGCCAGCAGGTCGTAGCGCGACGTATCCCCACATCGCAACACTGACACCACTCAGGCAGCCGCGAACTCCGTGGGTAGGGCGGCGGCGACGGCCTGGCGCTGGGGCTTGTCGAGTCGTCCTGCGAGCCGGCGAATTTCCAAGGCGTTGTTGAGCGCTTGGAGGAACGCGCTGTCCGAGGTGTTCGGGAGCGGCTGGCCCAGGGTCTCCTCAAACCACTGCGCCACTTCCGCCCAGCGCCAGATCTTGGTGCGGGCGTCGAGGCGTCCCGCGGCGGGCGGGAAGCCCCCCGGGCCGCGTTTGCCATTGACGAGCAGCCGGATGCTCTCGGGTGTGCGACCCGAGCGCTTGGCAATGTCCGCCATCGTGGCAAGGTCGTCCTCCTCGACGCGCAAGATGGTCGCGGAGGGCAATGCGTGGAGCAGCTCCTGCAACGCCGAGGCGAGGGCACGGGGCAGGCTCGACGCTCGCCGGTCGAATTCGAGCAGGAAAGACCCATCGTCGTCTGGCCCCATCAGCGAGGCGTCATCGATCCGCTCGTAGATATGAACCGAGAGATCCTCGAGACCCTGGCCGAGGACGGGAAGAAAGCGAAGGGTGAAGGTGTAGCCGTTCATTAGGAGAGATCTTATACTCGATCCGTTGTGAACTAGCAACACATAACCGTGTAGCAGCCTGACCGCAATCCTGTTGCCGCTCACGGTAGTTATGAAGTGAAGCGTTGCAGCGCACTACCGGAAGCTGTGTTTATGGACCTGTTCATGCTACTGTAGATAACTGTGTTCATTGCAATGCCACCTGCGAGGACAGCATGGCCGGAGCTGTAGCTAGTCGGCTGAACGTCATCCGCGACCGTGGTGGGATCAAGGCCCGGGAAGTCGCCCAGCTACTGGACACGACCCCTCAGACCGTCTCTCGCTGGCACACGGGCAAGGTCGAACCACAGCCCGAGCGACTCCAGCGTCTCCTAACTCTGGAGTGGCTGATCAGCGAGCTCTCGGAGTTCTACGAGCCCGACGAGGCGCACCTATGGCTATTCGCGCCACATCGCCTACTCGGTGGCGAGCGTCCCGCTGACCGCATCCAAGAAGGCAAGGTCGACGACGTGCTCGCGCTCATCGCCCAACTGCGCGATGGCGCGTTCGTCTAACCGCTCCGCCTGTGGTCTATCCGCCCAGTCTGCTCGACGCTATTCAGGCGATCTCGCCAGCGCCGTGGGCGGGACACGCATTCCGACACACCTTCGCCGACTATGCCCCGGATGTCGAGAACACGCGCGGGGCACGCTGGAACCCGCCGGGTACCGCAGCGATCTATACGAGCCTGACCCGCGCGGGCGTGCTCGCGGAGGCTGAGCACCAGCTCTCCATCCAACCGATCCGCCCTCGCGTCAAGCGCACAATCCACACACTCGACCTCAGCCTCTCCAGTGTCCTCGACCTGACCAATATCGACCTGCTCGCCCGACTCGGAGTCGGACTCGGCGAGCTTGGCGCTGATGACATGTCGGCCTGCCAAGAACTCGGCGGCGCAAGTGCGTGGCTGGACCATGACGGGCTACTTATCCCCTCAGCGCGCAGCGAAGCCGTGAATCTCGTGATCTTCCCGGCAAACCGAACGGCCGACGCCCGTTTTAAGGTCACCGCGTCTGAACCCGTCGACGAGACGTAGCAAGCAAAGACACCCCCACTCCACCTACAAGAACCCCACAGTCAGCATTGTGGGGCCGAGCGCTAGCGGGAGCGGGTCTTGGGCTTCGCGCTGGTGGGCTTGCCGGCTTTTTTTGCCGGGGCGCCGGCGCCGCTCGCCGCCTTACCAGCCGCCGCCTTGCCAGCCGCCGCCTTGGCCGGCTTGCGCGCTTTTGGTTTGCTGGCCGACTTGTTGCCGTCGCGCTTGCGGACCGCATCGAGACTGGCCTGCAGCGCGCTCATCAAGTCGGGAACCGGGCTCTCGGGGGCGGGCGCCGGCTCGGGGGCGGTGATCTTCTTGCCCTGGGCCTTCTGCTCGATCAGATCGCGCACGGCCTGGCGGTAGGTGTCGTGGTACTTGGCGGGGTCGAACTCGACGGCGAGCTCGCCCAGGATCTGGTGGGCGATATCGCGTTCGCGCGCAGAGACCTCCGGCTGGCGCTCGGGGATCCCCGGCAGTTGCTTGACGGGGACGATTTCGTCCGCGAAGTTCATCGTCGCGACGGCCAGCACGTCCTGCATCGGGCGAATCGCGATGAGGTGCTCCTTGGAGCGCATCACGAACCGCGCGAGCGCGACCTTCCCAGATTCCCGCATCACCTCGAGCAGCAGCCGATAGGGCTTCTCGGCGCCCTCATCGGCGGGCGCCAGGTAGTAGGCGTGGTCGTAGTAGATCGGATCGATTTCCGCAAGCTCGACAAAGCCCTCAATCTCCATCGTCGAAGTCTTCTCGAGACTCAGCGTGGCGAGCTTCGCCGGCTCCAGCACGACGAACGTCCCGGGCTCGATCTCAAAGCCTTTGACGATGTCGGCGTAGGCGACCTCCTTGCCGTCAGCGGCAGAGACGCGCTTGGTCTCGATCCGCGCGTGATCCTTGCCGTGCAGCTGGTTGAAGCGCACGGTCTTGCTCTTGACCGCGGTGAAGAGCTTCACGGGCACGTTCACGAGCCCGAAGCTGATGCGGCCTGTCCACAGCGCGTTAGCCATGGAAGGAAGTCTTACCGCAAAACGAGGCCCGTCAAACCAAGCAGGACGAATTGCAAGTGGGCATGCTATGAGCGTGAAGCAAAACGCGAGCTCCGCGAGACTTGGCGAGTACCGGCGCAAACGCGCCTTCGAGCAGACGCCGGAGCCCGGGGCGGAGGACGGCGGGGACGCCGGCGCCGCGGAGTCCCGCTTCGTGGTGCACGAGCATCACGCGCGCAGCCTGCACTGGGATCTGCGCCTCGAGCGCGACGGGGTGCTCGTATCCTGGGCCATCCCCAAGGGCATCCCGCCGGATCCGAAGTCAAACCGCCTGGCGGTACACGTCGAGGATCACCCCCTCTCCTACATCGACTTCGCGGGCGAGATACCCAAAGGCAGCTATGGCGCGGGTGAGGTGCTGGTCTGGGACGCGGGAACCTACGAGACCGACAAGTTCCGCAAGGACGAGGTGATCGTGACCTTCCATGGCGAGCGCTTGCGGGGCAAGTACGTGCTGTTCCAGACCGACGGCAAGAACTGGATGATCCACCGCATGGACCCGCCCGAGTCCGAGCGCGAAGCGATGCCGCGGGGGCTCGTGCCGATGCTCGCCAAGCTCTCGGGCCTGCCGGCACGGGAAGCGGACTACGGCTATGAGATCAAGTGGGATGGGATCCGCGCCCTGGCGTTCGTCCAGGGCGGACGGATGCGCCTGGAAAATCGCAACGGGCGCGATGTCAGCAAGCAGTATCCCGAGCTGCGCGCCCTCGGCGAGGCGCTGGGCTCTCACGAAGCGATCCTCGACGGCGAGATAGTCGCCCTGGATGAGCGGGGCCGCCCGAGCTTCGAGCGCCTGCAGCAGCGGATGCACCTCTCCTCCCCCAGCGCCGTGCGGAGATTGGCCACTGAGGCGCCCGTGAGCTACATGATCTTCGACCTGCTGTACCTCGACGGGCGCGGCACGATGGGGCTCCCCTACCGCCAGCGGCGTACGTTGCTCGAGGAGCTCGCGCTGCGTGGCCCCGCGTGGCAGACCCCCGCCTATCAATCCGGAGAAGGACGGGCACTCCTGGCCGCGGCCGCCGAGCAGCAGCTGGAGGGGGTGCTGGCCAAGCGGCTGGACTCGCGCTACGTACCTGGGAAGCGCAGCGGCGAGTGGCTGAAGATCAAGAACGTCAACCGCCAGGAGCTCGTGATCGGCGGCTGGCTGGCCGGCAAGGGAAGCCGCGCCGGGCGGATCGGCGCCCTGCTGATGGGCTATTACGAGCCCGGCGAGCACGGCCAAGAGGTGCTGCGCTACGCCGGCCGCGTCGGCACGGGCTTCAAGGAGCGCGATCTGGAGCACCTGGGCCGGGAGCTGGCGGCACGCTCGCGAGATACGAGCCCGTTCACCGGCACCCAGCCGCCTCGCGAGGCGCTGTTCGTGGAGCCCGAGCTCGTCGCTGAGATCGAGTTCGCGCAGTGGACGCGCGAGCACATCCTGCGCCACTCCTCCTACAAGGGGCTGCGCGATGACAAGCCCGCCAGCGCCGTGGTGCGCGAGCAGGTGCCGTCGGCTGAGGCGGTGGGCGGGAAGACAATTGTGGATGAAAAGGCGATCCTGGACATCCCGGCGTTCCGAGCGTTGATCGATTCCGGGCGCCGGGTGAGTGGTGGCGTCGAGATCCAGCTCGAGGGACGCACACTGAAGCTAACCAACCTCGAGAAGGTGCTCTATCCGAAGACCGGAGTCACAAAGACTGGAGGCACGAAGAGCGGATTCACAAAGGGAGACCTGATCGCCTACTACGCGGCGATCGCACCAGTGTTATTACCTCACCTGCGTGATAGAGCATTAACACTCAAGCGTTATCCCAATGGCGTTGAGGAGAAATATTTCTATGAGAAGCAGTCACCCCGCCATCGACCCGATTGGGTACAGACCACCACGATCTACAGCGAGCACAGTAAACGTGAGATCCACTACGTAATTTGTCAGGATTTACCAACGCTGGTGTGGCTCGCCAACCTCGCCGCGATCGAGTTGCACCCATCGCTCTCACGCGCGGAGGCCTCGCGCGCGGAGGCGATCGCCCGACCCACGACGCTGGCGTTCGATCTCGACCCGGGCTCCCCGGCGAGCATCGTGGAGTGTTGCGAGGTAGCGCTCGAGTTGCGCGGGATGTTCAACGAATTAGGCCTGTCCTCGTTTGCGAAGACGTCTGGATCGAAGGGCCTGCAGGTCTATGTGCCATTGGGGGATGAATTGGGGGATGAAAAATTGGGAGATGAAAATGATTTGACATATGAGCAGACCAAGCCGTTCGCTCACGCCGTGGCCGACCTGTTCGAGCGCCGCCGTCCCGAGCTCATCGTCTCGCAGATGGCCAAGAAGCTGCGAGCAGGCAAGGTGCTGATCGACTGGAGCCAGAACGACGAGCACAAGACGACGGTGTCTGTTTATTCACTGCGAGCCAAGGAGCACCCGACCCGCTCCACACCGACCGTCTCCACGCCGCTTGACTGGGAGGAGGTGCAGAGATGCCGCGAGGAGCGCGACGAGGATTTGCTCGTGTTCGACGCCGGGCAGGTGCTCGAGCGGGTCGCCGCGCGCGGCGATCTGTTTGCCGAGGTGCTCTCGCTGCGCCAAGCGCTGCCCGAGCTGTGAGCGACGCGCCCCGGCGCCCGGTTGCCGGAACGGGGCGTGACCTGAGCGCCGAGTCGAGCTACGCGGCGAAACGCTGTTCGCTGCGGGCCTTGCGCTTGGCCGCCTCGGTCTCACGGTCCTTGGCGGGCGCCGTGGTCACCAGCTCACTCAACAGCCGCGCGGAGATCTCGGCCACCTCGTCCACCGCACGCTCGAACGCCTCGGCGTTCGCCTGCGAAGGCTTGGTGAAACCGCTGATCTTCCGCACGTACTGCAGGGCGGCGCCGTGCACCTCGTCCTCCGACGCGGGCGGCTCGAAGTTGTGGAGCGTACGAATGTTTCGGCACATGTCGCAAAGCTTAGCTAGTCAGCCGACAGCGACGAGATCTGCTGCGAGAGGGTCGATACCGGGAGCTCTCGCCGAGCTCGGCGATCTCATCGACAAAATCCCACGACGAGATGGGTCCCGAGCGCCTCGGCAAGCCTGCGGAGCGTCTGCACGGTCGTGGGATGCTGTCCGCCCTCGATGCGAGAGATCGCAGAGTGGCTGGTCCCTATGCGCTGAGCCAGCTCGGCCTGGCTGAGTCCCAGCTGGCCCCGGCGGCGTATGACGATCCGCGCCAGAGCCTCATATGGCGCGAGCCTCTGCAGCTCGGCGCGAACGCTTAGGACATGTCTCGGGATTACCAGACGCCTGTATTCGCGAGAGCAAGAGCTCAACGAAAGGCTCGATCGTGAGGTTTTGCGCGTCTGGCCGCAGCGCCAATAGCTCAGCGCGCACCCCGCTCGACACTTCCTCGCCCACGAGAAAATCCCTAGCGACCCGGCTGCAGACGTGGGACGACCGCGACCCCTGTTCAGTGCTTGGCGGTCACCGGTCTGACCCAGCCTGCCTCGGTTCGCTCACGAGCACCAATCACGCGGCCGTCCCTCCCCTGCCCTCTCTGTGTGGAATGGTACATGACGCGGGCTCAGGTCGCATGCAGGTGTGTGGCACGGGCTCAGGTCGCATGCAGGTGTGTGGCACGGGCTCAGGTCGCATGCAGGTGTGTGGCGCGGGCTCAGATCGCCCGCAGGTGCGCCGTCAAGCTGCAGCTAGCGGCGCGAGTACTCGGAGGCGCGGGCGACTTTCTCGGCGAGCTGGCCGCCCACAGCGAGCGCGCCCGCGGGAGAGTCGAAGACGAACTCCACCCGCAAGGTGCTACGCCGCTTTGACTGAGGCGGGTTCGACGGGGGCGGTCTTGCCTGTGGTGTCGGTCTCGTAGAAGCCGAAGTCGGCGCCGAGCGCGTCGGCGAGGCGTTTGGCCGTGACTGTGGTGGGGTGGGTCTCGCCGCACTCGATGCGGCTGATATCGGCCTGCTGGATGCCCGAGAGCTCACTGAGCTGGCGCTGGGTGAACCCACGGCGGTGGCGTAGCGCGAGTAGCTGCCCGGCGATGTGGAACTGGCTGTCGAGCGAGCGGAGCGCGGCGACGGCCTCGGGCCCTTCGGCGATCGCCTCCTGCTCTATGTCTTCAATCAACTGGTCGAAGTCGGTCATCGGTTGAGCTTCTTCCGTTGCGGAGCATATGTGTATTTGGACATCAGGATATCACGATCCTGGGTCACTGTTTCGTGGTGTTGGCGCGAGCGTGATGTGTCCGTAGGCGGGCTCGTGCGGTGTTGATCTCGCGCTGCTGCCTGCTACTGCTGGGCGCGGAGCCCTTGTCGTATCCGCCGAGTAGGAGGATCAGCTTGTCACCGTAAGCGTGACAGAAGACGCGAAGCACGATTCGCTCAGAACGATCGACGCTTCCGGGCTTCGCCCAGCCCTCATTGATTATTTGCTCTCCAGTGCGGCGTACGCGGAACTCGAACAGCCCCCCACCGAGCTGCCGGCCCCACGGGGTCGAGCACACTTGGACACCGTTTGCCTGCAGGATGCGCCGCATCGCGGTGCCGATCGCCTGCCGTTGTGCGGCGGTGAGGTCATCCTTGATCCACGCGAGCACGGGCTCTGTGCCGTCGTCCTCAGCGAAGAACTCCAATCTATACGCACCGGTCATCGCCATCGAAGCTATCCCGCGCTTGGGATGGCCCGCGATGGCGGGGAAAGTTAAATGACCACGGACGCGCCGACGCCTACCCCCGACCGCGAGCCCGGCGGCCCGAGGAAAGCTTCGATCGCGCGGGCTCAGATCGCCCGCGGGTGCGCGGTCAAGCCGCAGCTAGCGGTGCGAGTACTTGGAGGCGCGGGCGACTTTCTCGGCGAGCTGGCCGCCCACAGCGAGCGCGCCCGCGGGAGAATCGAAGACGAACTCCACCCGCAGCTTCCGAGAAGACAAGACGCGAACCATCACCTCCTCGCCCACCGCGTCGCCCCAGACCCTGGCGATGTTCATGGCGACGTCGTCTGAGTCGTCCCCCGTGCAGAGGGTCGACGGGGGACGCGGAGCTGTGGTTGAGGGGCGCAGAGCTGTGGTCGGAGACGGAGCTGTCGCCGAGGGCGGGGCTGTAGACGGGGAGCGCGGGGCTGTGGGCGGGAGGGGCGGAGCTGCTCGAGTTGTTGCTCTCACGGGCGCGTGCCTTGAGCGTCTGCACCGACCATCCATGCTCGATTACTTTTTGAGCCAGCTCCAAACGTACCTGCGGATCTTTTGCCACCAGCAGCGCTATTCCGTGGGCCTTACTCAGCTCTCCCCTCTCCAACAGCTCAATGATCTCCCCGGACAAATCCAGCAGGTGCACCACGTTCCACATCGTGGCCTCACTGCGACCCACCCGTTCCCCGAGCCGCCGATATGTCAAACCGAGCTCCTTCACAAGTGTCACACAGGCACGGGCCTCCTCGACCGGGTTCAGATCCTCGCGCGCCATGTTCTCGATCAGGCCAACTTCGAGTGCCGCGAGATCGTCATATGTCGATATGAGGGCCGGAATCGTCTGAAGGCCCGCGAGCTCGGCCGCGCGCCAGCGTCGCTCCCCAGCGACCAACTGGTATTTGGTCTCATCCCCCGCGATCAGCTGATATTTGTCTTTATCTCCCCCAACCAACTGACGTTTGTCTTCATTACTGGGACGCACGAGCACTGGCTGCAAAACACCGCGCTCGCGGATCGAACCCGCCAACTCTTGGAGCGTTGCCTCATCGAAGGAGCGACGCGGCTGCTGAAGATTGGGCTCGATCGAACCAACCGGCAGGTCTTGTAGATCTTGTACTGAGGACATGCCCACTCCTTTGATTGGTTGGCCCACTACCGTGGTCTACCCGCTAAACCGACGAATCCCGAGAAACGGGACAGATCGATTGGGCTTACCAGACCACGAGGACCCGTGGCGGAGGTTCTCTGCGCCAGTCGACTGAGCGGGCCCGCGCCGGGGCGATGTCGCGTCGGCCCACTCTGGCAAATAGCGGCGAGCGAGGTCCGATTGAAGGCGCCGGCCGAGGCTTCTTGTTCTGCCGACGGCTTGTCAGCTGCCGGACTTCGGTGGCCCGCCCTTCCACGCGATCACGTTCGGTGGTGGCTTGCGCGGCCGTCGAATTCGACGATGAAATGGGCTCAGACGAAGAAGGCGTTTTCTCGGTGGATGTCTTCTCCGGCGCGTTCCTGACGAGTCTCCCCCACTCCTCGCCCGGACACCCAAAAGAAAGCGGGCTAAAGGCCAGAGGCCCTCACCCGCAGGACAGAGCATACCCCCATAGTTCCGCGCCAGCGAGCGTGTCGGAGCAGCCGCCAGCCTGGTGTTGCTCGGCGACAGCTCGTGAGCGGAGGGCCTGAGCTGGCAGGTAGCGAGACGCGGCCAGTGCTCCACCGCTCATCTCACTCAGCCATCCCGTATCTGCACGTCGATGTCGGTGTGGGCGATGATTCCGGCCGCCTCGAGACGATCTGCCAGGGCGTGCGCCCACTGCTCGATCTGCCGATCGGTGAGGTCAGATCTGCGGGCCTCGATCTGCAGGTGCGTGTTCTCGGCGATCCGGACGCGACTGGACGGGTCGAAGTAGGCGGCTCGCGCCGCGGCGAGGTCGCGTGCCCACTCGTGGTCAACCTCCGGGGCGAGCACCATGGAGAGGAAGACCCGGCGCGGGGCTCCCTGCTCGGATGATGTGAGGTTGGCGACGTCGCGGAAGTCATCGGTGCGACCGGCGGCGAGCTTCATGCGGACGAGGTCGTTCTTGCCGACGACATGGACGCGCTGACCGTTGATTCTCGGATGACAGCAGCACGGCGTCAAGCTGCTCGAGCGCACCCTGCAGAGCACGCTTGTTGGCCTCATCTCCGATCGGGACCATCACGTCGACATCGCCGGTCCCGCGCACCTCCGCGTGCACTCCCACGGCCATTGCGCCGATCACCACGAAGTCGACTCCGTGCGCAGACAGCGTCCCGAGCAGCCCGGCAGGGTCAAGCACGCCGTCAGGCACTCAAGCTCGCCTTCATTTCGGCCATCACGTTGTGCAGCGCCGCCGCGCTCTGCATCCGCTCCTGCGTCGGCTTCACGTGGACCAACGACCATTGCACAGTCAGCGTAATCGAGGTCAAGGCGGTCCAGGCCAAAGGCGTTGAGTACAGCGTCGATAGCGGCGTTGCGACGGGCGCCGCTATCGACCAGATGCTTTCGACCCGCCGACTCCTAGAGCAGGTTTTCTCGGACAACCGAAACGACGAGTTGATCACGACGCCGGCGCGTCGCGAGATTCTTCGCGAGCACCTCTACCGCGAGTTGACCAAGGGGACATACACGGCCGACGAGCGCAGACTTTGGGCCGATCGCCTCCAACGCCTGCTTGACGGTGCAGTGACCAGCGACTTGCGCTGCCATCTAATCGACGTTCAACTCGGTGTTGACTCGGCCTCGCTCAACGAAATGAACGTTGCGGCGCACGAAGGAGACAACGCGGTTCCCGTTGAGATCACCGAGCTTAATGAGCGCCAGATCGATGTCCTGATCCCGACCGAACCGCCCGAGCCGGAGTCGGAGGTTGACGAGGACGAGTCGCCGAAAGACGAGGAGCCGTCGGAGGATCCCAAGCACTCCGACAATCCAGAGGCCGGTCCGTCTGATGTGTCCATACAGACGCCCGAGAAGAATGCTACCGAGGTTGACGCCCCGATATCCGAGCAGACTCCGGAGCCGGTTGTCACTGCGCCCGAGCGGCCCCGCGCGCTGCTCGGCACCTCGCCGGGTGAGTACGGCAAGACACGCGACATCTGGTTCGATCCGGCGTCCCCTGAGGATCGACTGCCCAATCCGCACCTCATGATCACTGGCGAGACAGGCAGCGGCAAGACGCAGGCGACAAAGGCGATCCTCGCCGACATGCGGCCCTTCGAGATCCCGGCGCTTATCCTCGATTTCAAGGACGATTACTCGGAGCCGGTCTACGCAGACACCGAGGGCTTCAGCGTCTATGACCCGAGCGATCAGAGCCTGCCGTTCAATCCGTTGGCACCGGCCGCCGATCCGCGTAATGGCCGGGTCAACCCGACGCATCATCTACATCAACTAACCGACATCATCAAGCGCATCTATCGCCTTGGGGATCAGCAGGCGTACCGGCTGCGAGAGGCAATGAAGGCTGTCTATGAAGCCGCCGGAGTGCCAACGCGAGCGTTCGTCCCAGACGCCGAGCAGACCTATCCCGCGTTCGAGGCGGTCCAGGAGCAACTCCGCGAGGACAAGGACAACCAGGCGCTGCTCGGGCGGATGTCACCGATCTTCGACCTGGAGTTGTTCAGTTCGGGTGCACAAGTGACAGATTTCGCTAGCGTCGCCGAGCAGAACACAGTCATCCGGCTCGCCCAGCTTCCGGGCGACGAGGTCAAGAACTCAGTCGCCGAGTTCTTCCTGATGGCACTCTACAACTACCTCATCAGACAACCGCAGTCCCACCAACTCGCGCAGATCGCGGTCCTCGACGAGGCCTGGCGTCTAGTCGAGTCGCCCTTCCTAGAGCCGCTGATGCGCGAGGGCCGGGCGTTTGGGCTCGGTGTCGTCATCGCGTCGCAGTTCCCGACCGATCTGCCGACGGCGGTCGCAGGTTCAACTGCGACCAAGCTCTACTTCTCGCAGACCAACGTCGAGCAAATCCGGGACATCCAGCGGACCATCCTCGGTAAGACCTCCGGCGCCGACGCGGACCACCTGGCGAACATCATGCGCGGGCTGCCACCACTGACGTGCGTGCTCTACAGCAAGCAGTTCTCACGCTTTGTGCGCGTCACCATCAACCCGTATTTCGAGCGCTCGGCTTAGGTTCTGGCCCGGTGGCCTTGCGCGCCACCTGGGATTCCTGACCGCCTTTCGGGGCTTCCCCTTCGGGTACCCAAGACCTGCTCGGATCGCTGCTCAGCAGTATCCAGCGACCAAACGGGCGTCAGCCAGCTACTCCCCGCGCGGCAATGCTCGCATTGATCGGGCCAAGCGGACTCGGCCCAGTAATGCCCGCACTCATCGCACACATAGTAGGGATCCACTCTCCCTTCTCCGACCAGGACCTCCAGACGGGACACTGGGCAGCCCGCTATCGAGCATGCCGTCGAGGTCGGTGGACGTGACCTACGGTGACCTCCCCTACATCGGCTGGCGGGGTGTCGACCTCCTATCGACATCAACCGCGCGCGAGGACCAAGGCGACGGCGCGCGGGACGCTCAGCCTCTTGAGCTTGCAGGCTGAGTCGCTCGCGGGCGTGCTCGACGTTGGGTGGCGCGCTGAGACGTCCTGCCAGAAGCTGCCTCCGCCCCAGGCTCTGTCCGTGAACTTCCCAAGGGGGCCTGCCGGACTTCTTGCCGCTTGTGGCGCGTTCGTCCCGTCTGTCACCGTCGCGGGCACCGTAGACGGACCAGCATGCCAGCTAGCTCAGATCGATTCGATCACGACGAGTGCCTCGTCAATACTCGGTGCAACCATGGAGGCAAGCTCAAAGACGAACAGATGGTCGTGGGGGTTTCGCCCCGCATCCGCTGCATCGCCGGTCTCCTCAGGGGACAGAACCACGATCACGAATTTTCCGCGGGCACTTGCGCGGCCGAGCTCGACCATGCTGCCGATGCTGATCTGCCGAGCGCCGGTGAGGTTGAGCAGCATGACCTCGCAGCGATCCACGTCCCACATGTCTCGGGCGACGACAGCGTGGCTGTTGAGCAAGCCACCGGCGTGGCCGTGGGGGCCGATGCTCTCGACCTCGGCTAGGTGTTGCTTGGCGCGCATCGGGTCTACGCATTCGACATGTGGTGCACTGCTGGCTAGACGCGTCCGGACCTCCTCGCGCCAATCGAGCGCGTCCGAGTAGCCAAGGCCGGTGATCGGTCCAGCGAGATAGAGGACGAGTGATCTCCGTCCGCCGGACGCGCGCTCCGCCGTGATCTTCTCCACGCTGGGATAAGTCTGCACAACGTCAAGGTAGCGCGTGTTGCAGTCGTCAACGTGGCAATAGCCCCACACGCCGGGATTCGAACGAACAGGATTTGTGGCCGACGACGCGAAAGGGTCATAATGTTTGGGCGGACGCAGACAAAGCGGGGGCCGGTCGCGAGCGGCGTCCCGAACAAGCGCCTCTATCTCTACTCGTCGAATGCACAGCCCCTCTATGCGCAGAATGGGCTGAACATCCTCGCGATGGCAGCGGGCCACCGCACGACCCTGCGCTATTCGCGCAAGTGGATCAACGATATGGCGAGGGACGCCTGGGGGCCTCAACTCGGCGGCTGCCCTGTGTTGATGCACTTTGCGCTCCAGCAGGAGACGCACAAGGTCGAGCCCGCCTTCTTCCCGCTGCGCACCGGCACGGTCGTGAAGGCAACGAAAGAGGGCCGCTATCACTTCGTCGAGGTCGTGGTCGGCGATTACGTAGCGCTGAAGTGGCCGAGACCCGACGAAGAGGAGAGCTTGCAAGAGACCGAACTCGCCGAGCCGGTCGGTGCATATCGCCGCTTTCTCGAGAAACACGACATCGGACGGCCGTACCTAAATTCGGCAGCGTTGGGTCCCGACGTGCTCCGGCAAGCGCGTTTGGAGGTCGTCGACGTCGCATCGCCCGGCGACTCTGACGGTTACGACACAGAGCTCTTTCGGCGCAACGCCGTGTATCTCAGTCTCACGCCGCCCTTTAAGAACACCCGCTTTCTGCGGTTTCTGCGACTGACCGATTCGACCAAGAAGCCCAACGACCCAAAGACCAAGTTGTCTGGAGATCCGCCCTGCCTCGAGGTGCTCGCTGGCCGTACTTACGAGATCGAGTTCTTCTCCTTCCAGCCGCACGGCATCGAGACTCCCGAGCCATTCGTGGTCTCGGCCGACGGCGTGGCGATCCAATTGTCCGGCCGATCCGGCTTCGAGGTAGCCTCGCGCTACGACCGCATCAAAGTCCCGTTTCGCTCAAGGCTGGCGGCGAATGGCAGCTCCGTGCAGACGCTCGTGGTAATCGAACCGGGATCGAGCGTTCATGGACCGAGAATCGAGTTGCCCTTTAAGGTCCGCGACAAACACGGGATCCGACTCTTGACTGTCGCCGGCTCAGTTATCTCGCTGGGGCTAATCGTCTCGGTTTCGGTCGCGAGTAGTACCCCCGTAAAGGTCGGGTTTCTCGCCGGAGGCCTCGCCATTGCTTACGCGCTGCAGTGGTTCGGTCGGCCGATCGCCTCGCTCATGGGGCCTGCCGCGACAGCTCTACCACCTCCCCACGCCACCCAATCAGTCTTCGTGGAGACGGGTGCTGTGGCGTCGGGCGCATCAGTCCAGCACATACACTGAGAGTGGGGACTTGCAGCGAGGTCAAGGCGACTTCCGCACACCCGCAACCGTTCGACCTGATTAGGCACAGTTACCACACTGAGACCACTACCCGACGGCATTGATTCTCGCTCACTGCGTGTGACGGACGGGCCCTCATCGGGCCGCAAAGTCTGGGATAGACCCCCGGTCGAACCCGCGACCCCCGGCAAAACTCGGGCGATTGGGCTATGGAACTAAGGCTCGTGGCCCAAAGCCGAAGGGATCCGCTGGAAACCAGCGGCATCGTGCGTCCAGACTCGTTACGAAGATCCCGCAAATCGCCCGCATACGTCACGCTTGGCCACAGCTACTTGAGCGCCTACGCCGCACAGCCGCGCCACCGGGGCTTTGTCCGAGACGTAAGCTATGGCATCGTGTCGAAACTTGGGATTTGGCGACCACGATGAGCAAAGACGCATCCACCCACCGAAAGCTCGGGTGCCTGCTCGGACGCCTGCATAATCGCTGCCGCAGCGATCCTGCATCAACAGCCGAAGTGCGTACGGATGACGGTGTCCCGCCCGAGATCGTTGCGGGCAACTACGCCGTGCTAGCCGAAATCATCGGCAACATCTTCAACGAGTTCTGGCAGGGAAACGCGTTCTTTCTGACCTTCGCAACCCTTGTGCTTGGCTCGATTCTCGCGAATTGGGCGAAGTTCAGCACCGCCCCCACGGCTGCGATCCTCGCGATCGGGGGCGCCTACATTTTTCTGCTCGGCGTCTGGTTACTAACGATGGTGCGGCACGCCTTCTACATCAAGCTCCACATGGATCATGCCATGCAACTAGAGCGGAAAACGCCCGGCCTAGAAGTCTATACGCACCGCATTCAGGAGGCCGCAAAGTCCCGGCTTCCGTCTACGAGGAAAATCTGGCTGAGCGTTCCGGTCTTGTTCGCTCTCTGCATGACCGGGATCGAGGTCTCCGCGCTGACCCACGTCGACCAGCACCGCCGCTGAGTCAACACAGCGGGGCGCTCAGACCGCCCCGCCACCGAGACCTGCCTCGTCGCCAAGACGCACGATCCGGACCGCTCCCTCGGCAGGAGCCGCAGGCGCAGCGGAACCGCAAGAACCGCCGAGGACGGCGATCAGCCGCTAGACGTGGCAGAATGCGCTCGTGCAGCAACTGACCGCCCTCGCGACACGCGGAATAGCCGCGGCTCCTCCAACCGAGTTCGGTTCGGTGGCCGAGTCCTGCTGGAGCGCAATGCTCGATACCGGAGAAGCCCGCTATGCGGTCCTAGCCGACATGTTTCGCGGCCTTGCCGCGTGGTGGAACGAGCAGGGGGTCCCGACGCCCATTGCAGCCGAGATCGACCGACTGCTGATGACCCAGCTACCTGGGGTCCTCGGTACGATCGGAACTGAGGGCATGCGGCTGGCCGAGTTGCTGCGCTTGGATATCGAGCACAATGAACTTTCCGAGGGCGAGTGGTTTCGCCTCAACTACGTCCGACCATCATCCAGTTCCTGAAGCTCCCGTGAGCACCGCCCCCGCCCAACAACTTGGCGCAACCATTGCGGAGATCCTTGTCCGGTCTGGGGCTGTCTCCTTCAGGACATCGCCATTCTTTCGCTTCACGTCGGGTGCCGAAAGTCCCGTCTACGTAGACAATCGACAGCTTCTTGGGGATGTCGACGCGCGACTCGAGATAGTCGAAGCACTGGTCGAGACGGCGAGGCCAATGGAGGTCGCAGCGCTCGCGGGGACCGCAACCGCCGGGATCCCCTGGGGGGCGTGGATGGCCGACCGGCTCTCTTTCCCATTTCTCTACGTTCGCTCCGAAGCCAAGGCTTGGGGGAAGGAGCGGGCGGTCGAGGGTGCCGCGCCCGAAGGGGCCCAGGTGCTCGTGATCGAGGATCTCGCATACACGGCCGGCAGTTTGGCGGCGGCAGCGGAGAACCTTCGCGAGGCTGGCTTCATTGCCGACGATGCACTCACCATCGTCAGCTACGACATGCCCTCCGCTCATGTCCGCCTACTGTCGCTCGGCCTACGACACACCACGCTCACCACGATTGATCAAGCGCTAGAGGCCGCCCAGCGAGGTGGATCGCTCGGTGATCACGAAGTATCACTCGTCGAGAAGTGGCTGCGAGACAAGCGCGCGGAGAAGGATTGATGCGGCGTGAGCGAGCGGCCACTCAGTCCCGACGTAGGGACGCGTGTTCTGTTTGAGGACGACCGGGTCAAGGTCTGGCTTCTTGAGCTAGCTTCGGGTCAGGCGACACCATGGCACGAGCACTCATGTGACTATGTCTTCGTCGTAACGCGGCCCGGCACGGCCCGCTGTGAGTATGTCGATGGCTCCGTAGAGGAGCAGATCGGCGACCCTCGCGGATCGACGCAGTACCGGACTCGGGATATTCCGCATCGTCTCATAAACACCGGTAGCGACACCTACCAGAATATTGTCGTCGAGCTCAAGGTCGCCGAACGCGAGTGACCGACGCCATCGAGTCTCACCCAATAGTGGTGTGGTTGGAGCGCATACTCCCGGACACTCCGGCGGCGTCGCAGCTTACTGCCGCGATGCGTGAGAACCCGACGCGCATCGATACGGCCTATGTCGAACTCCTCGACGGTTATCTGACTGATCCAGGTGAACTCCTAACTCGGCCGTCGGCGAACGAGCCGGTCACTCAAGCACCGGGGACTGGCACAGTCGAATGCTTGGACATCCCTTTTGTGTCGATTTGTGCGCATCATTTTCTGCCATTTTTCGGCACCGTCGACATTGCATACGTTCCGGGCACGACCCTTCCCGGCCTTGGCAAGATAAGCCGGTTGGTCAGATGTCGTTCGCGACGCTTGCAGTTTCAGGAGCATCTTGTGCGGGAGCTGGCGGAAGACCTGACGGCCCACTCAGGCGTTCAGGCGGTCCGCGTGACGTCCATTGCAACTCATATGTGTGTCTGCCACCGCGGTCCAGCGTCGCTCGGAGTGCGTCATCGCACAACGCACCTCATTGGCGATGTCGCCTAGCTGTTGTTCACGTGGCGCGTCTTCCACGTGTCAAACGGTGCCCTGGCGGCACCGCCAAGCGTGCGCACGTGTGTGACGGGAACTGCACTTAGGATCGCTCTCGAAACGTCGGCGCCGACCACGTCACGGAACCCGTACTCCTCGGCCTCCTCACGCGCAAGGGCGAACACTACGCGCCCAATGCCCGCCCATCGGATCGCGCTGGCACACATGCAGCACGGCTCGCAACTTATGTAAAGCGTCAGGTAGTCGAGTCGCTCCGACTTCAGCAGCCCGGTTCCAGTGCGAATCACGGCGATCTCTGCATGGTCCGTCGGATCGTTCGACGTTTCCGCCGAGTTGACGGCCTGCGCTACGATCTCGTCGCCCCGAGCCAGCAGCGCACTAAATGGTCGCTGGCCGTCGGCGACGTTGGTCGATGCCAACTCGATCGCCTTTACGAGGAGAGAGGTGTCAATCGTCTCTTGGTCCACAGTCACGCCAGACTAGCCGGAGCTCGGAAAGTATGAGTCGCGGCGATAGTTGGTTTGTCCTTACGGGAGCGCCTTCGGCTGGCAAGACCAGCGCGTTGGCGCGAATCCAGCAGGCCGGCCACCTCACGATACCCGAGGCGTCACGAGCCCATATCGATGAGCTACTGGCGCGCGGAATGTCTCTCGGCGAGATCAGGAGCGATCCGGCTGCGCACGAGCAAGCGATTCTCAAGCGGGTGCTTACAGTTGAGGCGTGCCTGGCGACCGACCGCGTCACATTCTTCGACCGCGCTCTGCACGACGTGTGGGCCTACTACGCCGTTCACGGGTTGCCATGCAACGACCTGGTCGCACATGGATATCGCCCCGAGGCCGTGTATGCGCACGCCTTTCTGCTTGAGTTCCACGAGTTGCGCCACGACTACGCGCGAACCGAGAGCGCCGCCCTCGCGCGTCGCTTGGAGGACCTACTAGAAGACGCCTACCTGCGGGCGGGCGTTCCGGTTACCCGTGTCCCATGGGTACCGATCGAACAGCGTGTCCACACCATCCTTGATGCGGTCAGCCGGCTTGCGAAACCAAAGCACCACGCATGAGGTTTGTGAGTACCTGCACGTAGGTGCCCCCATAGGCTGGCTTCTGGGAGGGGTTGATGAGAAACGAGGTGGCGGTGATCTGCTTGTTTAGCGGGTGCCTTGTGGAGCGGATCGAGAGAGCCATCCCATGCTCGGCCTACGGTGCGCGAGGCAAAAACGCGATCGCCTCCTACGAGACCGACACAGCAGCGGTAGTGCTGGCCGCGGGGTGACTCCATTTTTGGTTCTATCCCTCTTTATCTCCTCTCCCTCTCCCCTTTCCCATCCGTGCATGTCTCGTAGGCACGAATCGTGTGGGGCGACAGGTCCTTTGTGACTGCAAGCCAGCGGAAGTTCTGCTCGCGCGCGTGACAGACCTGCATATGAGCCCCCATTCGTCCTGTGGGCTGCCTGTCAGGCCGTTCGGGTATTGACCCTGTAAACCCGTCGGAGTTCATGTTCCAGCTGACGAGAGATGAGGCTGCTGCCTCGAGATCGCAATCTGCGATCTCAAATGACGCCCGGAAAGACGGGGGATTGGGCTCTGTTTGGGATCCCGCCCACCCCGGGGCGAAGATTCCATCGCAGTCGGTGCGTACGGTGCTCCCATGTCCAGGAAAGCGATCACGCCGCGGCTCGCCGACAGGCTCTGCTCGCTGGCCGAAAGCCAGTTGCAGATGCAGGCTGCGCGGTCTGCGTCCGTCGATGCCGGGGCGCTCGGCGTCATCAGCGCCTGCGCGGCGATCGCGGCGCTCGTACTAGCCGTCAAGTCCACCGACCACCTCTGGATCGCGGCGCTGGTGCTGCTCGGACTGTCAGCCGGCCTGGCCATACGTGCCCTACTGATCCGAGGTGCAGAAGAAATCGGCCCGCTCGTGCCGGGCATACTCAACGATCGCGCGACCCACAATGACGAGGAGCTCGAACAGTCGCTGCTCGAAGATCTCGCAGACGAAACGCTCGTCAACAACCAAGGCCTCGCGCGAAAGGACCCCCTATTCATCGGGGCGCTGGCCCTCTTGGTGCTCGCCGTTCTACTCGAGCTGGCAGGAGTACAATGAGACCTATGGAGCACTCCAGCACCGATCGACCACCAAGTGCCAGCCCGGGTGACACGAGCACCGGCACGACCGATCGGGGGCCCGGCACCCCCCACTACACCCGCCACTTCAGATCGCTCACACTGCCCGGCCTGGTGTCGGCCGACGCCCTCGTCCCCGCGTGGCTGCGCAAGCGTTTCCGCCACACAGACACACCCGTCGCGCGCTAGCCCCGCCGCGCGGCGCAAGACCACGAGCGTGCCCCTCTCCGCTGGACGGATGCTCGCCTACCGCACTGAGCACGCCCTCTCCCAACGAGGGCCAGACCGACACGGCGGGGGTAATGCTGGCCGCGGGGTGACTCCATTTTTGTTTTATCCCCTCTCCCTCTCCCCTTTCCCCTCTCTCACCCAACACATCCTGATTCGCGGCTCAAATGTCTTGATTACCTGCGTCGCATACCAGAGCGGTAGCTCGCGGTCTTTGAGCTTGGTGAGCAAGGCGATGTTGTGACTGCTTGATCGCGCGGGCGGAGGTGGCGGATCGAGCGTTCCATCGCAGGTCGTGCGTAGCTTTGGTCTGCGATGAGTGCGCCGGAATGGGAGATCGAGTTCTACGGCGGCTTCCTGCGCTTGATCACGACCGGCCCCGTCATCGAGGCCATACACGAGGCACGTAAGACCCAAGACGACGACGAGCTGGAAGAATCGCTGCGCGAAGACCTCGCGGAAGACGTCCAGACCAACGACCAAGCCCTGGTTCGCAAAGCCCGGCTGTTCAACGGGGCGCTGACATTCCTGGTGCTCGCGATCGTCGTCGAGCTCGCAGGGAGGCTACAGTGACACCGATGGAGCGCTCCACCGCCAGTAAGCAACCCGCCTCCGAGTCCCCGCACGCGGACGCCGCCGAAACCGGCGCGACCAAGAAGGTCAAGGCCCACGGTGATCGTAACTTCGAACAGGTGATCCTGCCCAGCCTCGGATCGGGCCCGATATTCCCCTTTTCGTGGCTGATTGGGCTCTTCCGACGTAAAGACACACCCGCCGCGCGCTAGCCCCGCCAACACAATCACCTCGTAGGATTCGCTCTCGGGTCTTGGTTTCGCGTTTTCGTGGAACGGGCTATCTTGTTCTATCCCTCTTTATCTCCTCTTCCTCTCTCTTCCCTTTTCGGTAGCGACGGTCAGCCACCGGATCTGATCGCGGAGCGCGTCCTCGGTCGGATGCTCCTTCATGAATCTGTCAAGCGCGCTGGTATAGGTCCCGATCGTGTTGCGCGGCCGTCCCAGCGTACGGTCGGACACGAACAGGAGCCCGAGGTGAGTGCGGCCGTCGCCGGCCCAGCGCGTCGCGATCGGCGCAAAGTCTCGAACGTTGTTAGTCAACAGCGCCCGCCCCTCCGCCGTCGAGGACGCAAGCAAAGTCTCGTCCTCGCTCGATGATCAGGTCGGAGCGCTCACCGACCGCGATGGCGTCGTGTTTGCGCTCTCGGAGGAGTGTCGCGATGTCAGGTGAGAACTGCTCGTCGAGGAGCAGCTTCAACCGACCGCCCTCTGCTCACGCTCCCAACGCTCGCGCTCCCGCTCGGCTGCCTGGATCTCCGCCGCCGCATAGGAGTCGATCTCGGTTTGGAAGTCCGCGTAGTAGGCGACACAGGCCCGAACCTGCGCCGGCGTTATCGCGAAATAGCCGGCCGTGACGTCGACGTCGCCCCCATGAGACCTCAGCGTCTCAATCACCTGCCACACATCCAGGCGACTCCCAGCCAACGCGGGCCGGCGGACGCCGCTACCGCCCTCCCGGAAGCGCAACAGCGGATGGCGCTCCAGGCGCAAGCTCTCATCGAGCAGGCGCTGCGCGAGCGCGTTACTCGACTCACCCCGCTCTGTGGCCCGCTCGTCCAGCAAGTGCAGCGTCTCGTCGGTGAGACGAAGGGAGCGTTGGCGGGTGGTTGACACAGCCATTGCGAGTTCATTGTAACACAGGTGTGTTCGCCTGTGTTCAGTCTACCATTCGGCGACGCGCGGCAGGCGATTTATCTCCTCTCCCTCTCCCCTTTCGTAGGAGAATCCGCCTCACACGACTCTATGCTCACTCCGATGGGAAAGACGTTGCTCAGCTGCGCGCTACTCGCCTTGCTGCTCACAGGCTGCGGCAGCGCGCAACACAAGTCGCCCCTGAAGCCGCCGCAGGGAGCGCAGCCGCCGCCGTTTGGCTCCGGCAACGACTCCGAACGAGCCGAATCATTAGCTGAACAGATTGCCCGCGAGTACGTCAAACAGCGCCATCCAAGCGATAAGTTCACACTGGTCACCTATGCGACTCACTCGACTCGTACAGAGTGGTTCGCGCGGATTGACGGTTATCTGACGAAGCCAGGCACGCGGCCTTCGCCATTTATGAACCGTGAACTCAAACTGATTCTCCGCCTTGGCCCCAACCATTCGCTGCACCTGCTCAGCTACGGCGAACGTAAGGTTCACTTGGTGCTCCACGAGGAGCCATGAGCCGGAAGGTGCTTCGGTCGGCGGCCACATGTCTTGCACTCGTGGCGATAGTCAGTGCTGTAATCGGTTGCGGCGGTAGCGCGTCGGCTCCTGCCACCTCGGCCACGAGTGAGCCAATCACCAAGGCGCAAGCCACGGCTTACGCTCACGCCGTCAACCTTCGAGCCGCTGATCTCCCCGATCTGGTCGTCGCGAATATTCGCTCCGCCAGCTTCACGGGAACCACAGACCCCGAGCACGAACAGATCCGCTCTGTGGTCGAAGTCATGCCCAACGCAGCCATTGCTGAGCAAAACAACGCGGCCAACCGAAGCCAACGCGCGCTCGCCTGCGCCAAGCGCTTCTTCCCACTCGAGCTCGGCAACCAAAACGGGGGACGTGTCCACTACGGCGCGGTGACGGTCAGCCGACTACCCAACCCGCTGCCGGGTGTACCCGGAAGCCTTGGCTACCGGGTCGCGGTAAACATCCTCGGCGTACCCAAGGCCATCGAACCGACCCAGCCTCGCCTCTACATCGACGCGTTTGCATTCCTCTCCGGCCCAGCCGAAGTCGCCCTGGTCACCACCGCCTTCCCGCAGCCCGTATCCGAAGAAACCGAGAGCAGGCTGCTCTTGCTGCTCCACAGCCGCGCCGAGGCGAACAAGCTGTAATCAGTCGCGGTGCAGCGCGCAGAGAATCTGGGGTAGATTCGCCGACATGCGCGAAGCAAGCCACGATCGCCGGTTTCTGGCGCTCGCCGGGGCTGATAACGCGCGCGACCTTGGTGGTCTACCGGCAGCTGGTGGCCGGTGGACCCGCACGCGACGGCTTGTGCGGGCCGAGCTGACACATGCCCTGACCGACGCCGATATTGATCTGCTGTCGCTCGAGCTGGACCTGCGGACGCTCATCGATCTCCGCGGCGACGACGAGGTTGCGGCAGCGCCCCTGCTTTGGCCGGGCGAGAACATCCGCAGATTGCACTGTCCCCTACCGTTCCGCAGTGGACAGGCGCGCGCCGGCGGACGTCACGATTTCATCTCCACCTACCTCGGTTACCTCGAGCTAGACCACATACCACTCGTACGGGCGATTCGCGCTTTGCTGGATCCCGATAACCATGCGGTCCTCTATCACTGCGCCGCCGGCAAGGATCGCACGGGTGTACTCAGTGCGATCGTGCTCGAGATCTTGGGCGTACCGCGCGAGACGATCGCAGCCGACTACGCGCTGAGCGGCACGCGGATTCACCGTGTCGTCGCGCGTCTTGCGCCAATCGAGATATATAGCCCCGATCCGAGTGCTGCCGCCGCAGGAGTGCTGGCCGCCGAGCCCGGCACGATCCTCACGTTCCTGGATGAGCTCGACGCGCGCCACGGCGGCCCCGAGCGGTGGCTGCTCACGCACGGTGTCCAGCCGCGTGAAATCGAGCGCTTCCGTGAAGCGATGCTCACCACCGACCAGAACTACCAGTAGCGGCGCGTTGGACGGTAGATAGTCTCTGTGACCGGCGATGTGTCTGCTTTCGGTAGGGTCCGGCACCGTGGGGCACGATCCTGTCGAGCTGTTGCGCCAGCTGATCCGGTTCGACACGACCAATCCACCCGGCAACGAGGCTCAGTGCATCGGGTGGGTCAAGGATCTCTGCGACGGGGCTGGCCTGCAGACGAGAGTCTTGGCCAAGGACGCGGCACGGCCGAACCTGCTGGCGCGGCTGCCCGGTCGGGGTGCCGCGCCGCCGCTGCTGCTCCAGGGTCATGTCGACGTGGTCACGACGGACGGCCAGAGCTGGCGCCACGATCCGTTCGGCGGCGAGCTGGTCGACGGCGAGATTTGGGGCCGAGGCGCCCTGGACATGAAGGGCGGCGTGGCGATGATGCTCGGGGCGATCCTGGCGCTCGCCGAGTCCGCTGAGCCTCCACCGGGCGATGTGCTGTTGTGCGTGCTCGCGGATGAGGAGAATCTGGGGGCATACGGCGCGCGCTTCGTGGTCGAGGAGCACCCCGAGCTGTTCGAGGGCGTGAGGCACGCGCTCGGCGAGTTCGGTGGCGCGCGCACCGAGCTGGCGGGTCTGAGCACTTACCCGATTCAGGTGGGCGAGAAGCAGCCGTGCTGGATGCGTGCAACGATCCGGGGGCCCGGCGGGCACGGCTCGATCCCGATGCGCGGCGGTGCGATGGCGAAGCTCGCTCGGTTGCTGAGCACGCTGGATGCGCGGCGACTGCCGGTGCACGTCACCGAGATTCCGCGCGCGATGATCGAGGCGGCGGCGGCCGCCCTAGGAGCCGGTGGGCAGGAGCTGGTCGACGGGCTGCTCGACCCCGAGCGCACCGACGCGACAATCGACATGCTCGGCGAGGCGGGCCAGACACTGGATCCGATGTTCCACAACACGGTCAACGCCACCGTTGTGCGAGGCGGCGGGAAGGTCAACGTGATCCCGAGCGAGTTGCAGCTCGAGCTCGACGGGCGTCTGCTTCCCGGGCAGAGCGCGGACGATCTCTTCCGCGAGCTGCGTGAGCTGGCAGGTGACGAGAACCTCGAGCTGGAGGCAACGAGCTATGAGCCGGGATCCGATCGCGCGGACCTGTCCCTGATGGGGCTGCTGAGCGAGGTGCTCACCGCCGCCGATCCCGACGCCGTGCCGTTGCCGATGCTCATGCCAGGTTTCACCGACGGCCGGTTCTTCGCCCGCCTTGGAATCCAGACCTACGGCTTTCTACCGATGCGCCTTGCAGCGGAGATGAAGTTCACGAGCCTGATTCACGCGGCGGACGAGCGCGTACCGGCACAGGAGATCGGCTGGGGCACCGACCGTATCTGCGAGGTGCTGGCGCGGTACAGGTGACGGGGCCTCTTCACTCCTGGAGCGCGACGCTTGCCGGCACGCCTGTCGCCAGATATCCGGGGAGCGCGAGCACAGCGAGCGCGGCAGCGATGACCAGGCCGAGGCTCGCGAGCGCGGGCAGCGGGCCGAGCGAGTGATCGACAGGAAAGTTGATCGTCTGCGCGAGCGCGCGGTCGGCGAGCTGCTGGCCGTAGAGGCCGAACAGAGCACCGCTGACGCAACCGGCGCCGAGCAGGAGCAGGCTCTCGAGCAGGATCGTGCGCCACAACTGCGCTCGTGCGAGACCCTCGAGCTTGAGCTTGGCCAGGCGCGCTCGCCGCTGCCACACCATCGCGCCGATCGCCGCCGCCATCGCGAGGATGGCGAAGATCGGGATCAGCGTTGCAATCTGCGTGAGGCGCGCGAGCGCGCGCGTGTCGAGCGTCTGGAGCGCGTCGCTGCGCTGCCGGGCGGTCTGCACGGCTAGCGCGCTTTGAAGGCTCGGGCCCAATGCGCTCTGGATCTCACGCGCGCCGCGGCTGGGCGAAATACCGGGGGCGAGTTGGATCGCGTACGCGCTTGCGTCTGTACTGCCCCATGCGCGCGCATAGCTGGGTGCGCTCATCACGATCGCGCCCGGCTCCCAACCCAGGTTGGTGGACAGAGCCGCCACGTACATCCTCGTCGGGTCGGGGGTCGGCAGGGTGACGCTCTGCCCGACGTGCAGGTCGTGTTCTTCGGCGATCGCCCGTGACATGACGATCCAGCCGCGGCCGCGCACGAGCGCTTGCACCCTGCGTGCGTCACCGCCGAGCAGCTGTCCCGTGGGCAGCAGCGACCGCGCCGCGAGGGGCGGGGCGATGACGAGCACACGCCGCCGGCCGTAGTCGAGCAGCCCGCCGCGATAGAGCGAGACCGCCCGTACCCCTGGGACGCGCCGCAAGCGCCTCTGCGCAAGCGGAGCGAACGGGGTGGTCATCAGCAGGTTGTAGGAGCCGACCGGCGCTACCCACACCGGCGCGGCCGCGGTGGTTTCGCGCGCGGCCGTTCGCAGACCGGCGAGCAGATCGCGGTGCGCGCCTTGGATCGCGACGCTGCCAAAGACGGCCACGGCCCCGGTCGCGGCGATCGCCACCGCTCGTGTGCGCCCGGCGCTCAGCTCCATCCGAGCGACGTGCGGCACCGGGCTGACGAAGAACGCGGCAAGCCACCCCGCCAGCGCGAGCGTCACGCGCAGCGTGAGCGGCAATACGCAGAGCAGCGCCGCGATCACGAGCACCATGCCGGGGATCGCCGCATCGGGTTCGATCGCCAGGAGCGCGCTGGCCGCGGCGAGGCAGGCGAGCCCGGCAAGCGCCGTGCGCGCGCCGGCCCACCTGGCGCCCGAGGACTCGCGTTCGCTGGTCGCGGCGAGCGGGTCGTGCGAGAGAACCGCGCGCAGCGGACTGAGCACCGCGGCGAGCGCGGCGAGCATGCCCCCTCCCGCGGCGATCGCCACGTCTGTGAAGCTGACAGATTGCTCGGAGCCGACGGTGAACGCGAGCGAGAAGAACGCAGAGTCCGAGCGCAGGACGCGTGTGAAGAGCACGTCGCCGAGCGCGAGCCCGAGCGCAGACGCGAGCACACCGAGCACGAGCGCGTCGAGGCAGAGCGTCGCGATCACCGTCCGCGGGGCGTAGCCATCGCGGCGCAGATCGACGATCAGCCGCCGCCGCGCGGGGACTGTGAGCAGTGTCGCGTTGAACGCGAACAGGAATCCCACGAGAGCGCTGATCGCGGAGAACAGCGCGCTCGACTGGCTGCTCGCGCTCACGGCGTTGGCGAACAGAGTTGCTTCGTAGTCGATCGGCTCGACGTTCGCGTGACCGATCGAAGATCGGCCAGCGGTAAGCGCCATCAGCTCGGCTCGCACGCGCGTCTGCGCGCCCGGGTCCGGCTGGATGAGTATGCGACTGACGCGTCCATGAAGCCCGGCAATTTCCTGGGCGTACGAGAGCGGCGCGATCACGACGGGACTGCGTGCGAGCTGACCGATCTGCCGTTCGCCCAGCTGAGCGTAGAGTGGCGCCCGCACGGTGTGTCCGGCGAGCCGCAGCGTGACTTCCTGGCCAAAACGGGTGACTCCCAGCGCATGCGAAAGCGGCGCCGCGATAACGACCGCGCCGATCCCGCCGAACGGGGTGAGTTCGCCGTGCGGCACGAGCGTACCCCCCAGCGCCGACAGACTCTGATCGGCGCCGATGAGCTCGACCGACTCGCTGCCGCCCCGACCGCTCGCCTGGGCGTCCGCTTCGAGTAGTGGAGCAGCGAAGCGTACGCCCGCAAGCCGCCGCACGTGCTCCACCACATCCTGCGAGATGCCGTGCGGGTCGCGCGCCGCAAGCTGCAGCGTCGCGTTGCCGACGATCCCGTGCTCGAGCTCGCCGACGGAGCCCTGGAGGCTCGAGCTCGAGACCTGCGAGGCGAACAGGAGAGCCACTCCCGCCGCTATGCCGACGATCGCAAGAGACTCCTGCGCGGCTCGTGCACGCAGCCGCACCCGGTAGAGCAAGAGGATGTTCGACAGCTTCACGGCGGCGTGGCGCTCGTGGGGTCCGCGTCGTAGTCACCGAGCCGCCCATCGCGCAGGACCAGCACGCGGTCGGCATAGCGGGCGGCCATCGGATCGTGGCTGACGAGCACGACCGCCACGCCACGCTCACGGCACAGCTCGCGCAGCAGCTCGAGCACTTCGCGACCTCGCTGGGTGTCGAGGCTTCCGGTTGGCTCATCGGCGAGCAGCAGGCGCGGGTTGGTGGATAGGGCGCGCGCGATCATCACGCGCTGGCGCTCGCCCATCGAGAGCGTCTCTGAGCGGTGGTGCAGGCGCTCGCCCAGCCCGAGACGGATGAGCAACGGCTCGATCTCGCGCTGCGCTTGGCGCCAGCGCATCGCACCCAGCAGCTTGAGGACCGTGTTGTCGATCGCGCTGACGCCCGGCAGCAGGTCAAAGTTTTGGCGGATGAAGCCGAGCTCTGTGAGCCTGAACCGGGACGCCTCACGCTCTGACAGCGCAGAGGTGTCGCGCCCACCGATGAGCACGGTCCCCGATGTCGGGGCGAGCAGTGTGGCGATCATCAACAGCAGCGTGGTCTTGCCCGACCCGCTCGGTCCGTACAGCGCGACCATCTCGCCGGCGCGTACGGTCAGCGACACGCCGTCGACGGCCCGCACCGGCTCCCCGCCGAAGGTGGGGTAGTGCTTGACCAGATCACGCAGCTCGAGCATGACGCTGTCGCTCTCGCCCTCGGGCGAGAAGTGCTTGCGCGGCTCAGTCAACGTGCGCGGCTCAGTCAACTGCATTGCCGGCCACGTGCACGGTAACGGCGTCGTTTGAGCGCGCAATGGTGCCGCTGAAACTCAGACCTGACCCCCGCGCGTGGGCGTAGCTACCGGTGCCGCGCTCGATCGCAATGGAGCCGGAGAAGCTCGCTCTCGTACGTTCCTTGTGATAGCTCGCGCTGCCTTTGGCCGTGATCGAGCCGCCGCTCGGGTAGATGTTCAATTCGGCGGTGACGCGGCTACTGGAGACGATGCTCAGATGAACGTAGATCGTGCCCCTCACGGTGCCCGACGCGAGACCCTTCTCGTTGAGCGTGAAGCCCTGCTTGCTCGTCAGGTGAAGGCTGCCGTTCTCGTTCAGGGATAGCGCCCTCGCGCCGCTCGCAACCGCGGCGCGTGCCTGTGAGGCACTCGTGGCAAGCGCCCCGGAAGCCAAGCTTGCCGCGAACGAGACGGTCGCCGCGACGGCGAGCAAATTTATGAGACCGCGGGTTTTCCTATTGTCATTTCGCATCTGTCATACCTGCTTTCTTGTGGTTCATCGTGGGCAAGGAGTGGCTGTGGAGATGTCCCGGATTGAGCCGTCCGCATAGGTGAGTTCGGCCGCGAACGGAAAGCCGCCAGGCGGACAGTGCGTTGGCTCGATGGTCGTGTTCGACGCGCGCGCTGAGCGCCGACTGGAGCCGATCGTCAGGGACACTGAGGCGACCTGCGCCTCCGGCTCGAGCGGCAGCGTTCCGATCGCGGGAACGGGCAGCACGAGGTCTTCCCCGTAGGGCGGGTTGTCGGGGAGCACCGTGCCGCTCAACACCACCCGCTCGTCAAACGGCGTGTAGCCCTGCGCGAGCATCGCAAACGTCGGCTGCAGGTTGCGCAGCGGGCCGAGAAACAGCCACAGCGAGATGCTCTCTCCGAGCGACTGGGAGCCCAGCGGTGCGCGCACGAGCGCTCGCCCGACGCCGAGTAGCGATTGTGCCGGACAACCGCGCGCGCCCAAGAGTTGCAGGCGATGGGGCTCACAGCTGCGCAAGTGAGGGATTTCGATACCCAGTCCGGTGGGTAGGCGCAGAACCGAGCGACGCAGCGGCGGTGGTTCACCAACCGCGCTCTCGGCAAAGTCCATAGTTATGGTGAGCGCGCCCATCGCACCGAGCCGGTCGGGATGAAAGGACGCCGCAATCGTGGCCGGGGCCTGTGAGCTGGCCGGAGCCTGTGAGCCGGCGGTGGGCGCGGAGCTGGCCGATGTCGCACACGCGAGCATCAGGCTTGCTTGCACGGCGAGCAGCGCGGCGCACACCCGCGCGCGCGGGGTCAGCCGCGTGGACACGGAATCGCCGGGTTGACGGTGAACGTGGTGCCGTCGCTGAACTGCACCGTGGCGCGCGTCGGAAAGCCGCCTGAGGGGCATGTCCTGGGCACGATCAGCCCCTTGACATGAACGAGCGTGCGCCGGCCGTGGACGGTCTTGTAGTACGCGACGTCGTTTGCACCAAGCGTCGCGAACGCGCTTTCAACTGAGGCATATGCGGCGCCGGGAATTGTCGAGACCGGTGGAACCTGAACGCTGAAGCCGAGCCCGTAAGGCTTGGGCACAGGGATCTCCCTCGCCACCACCACGAGCGACGCCCCGATCGGCGAGCTCGCGTTCGCGTACGCCAGCAGCCTCAGGCGCCCGTGCTCTGAGGAAGCGAAGAAGAAATCGAGCGTGAACGGCGCGCGCACGAGCTGACCGGGAAAGGCGAGCACGGCGACGCCGCCGCCGAAGCCCACCCGCGAGTCCGCAGGGCAGCCCGCCGGACCCTGCTGTTCGAGCATTACCTCAGTGCACGTCCCCGCGTACCGCGCCTGGATACCGAGCCCAGCCGGGCCATACAGGGTGATCCCGCTGATCGGCGACGGCGGCACATCGGCGCTCGACGCAAAGCTCGCCGTAATCGACAGGTTGGCAGCCGCGCCCAGCCTGTCCGGCGTGAACGCCTCTTTGACGAGGAGCGCGTCCCCGGCCCAGGCGATCCCTGTGAGCGCCGCACACGCGCAGCCGACCGCGAGGAGCACTCGGCGGACGGCGCGGCGGGTACGGCCGGAGAAGATGAAGTCGCGGCGCACCTACCCTCCAACCGGAGCTCGCACTTCGGTGCCCCAAAAGATCTGCGTGCCCACCATCCCGATGAAGTTCACCAACACGAGATTGAGCACCATCGACTTGGCCGTCGCCTGACCCACGCCGACAGGCCCACCACCGGCGTTGTAGCCGTAGTAACAGGCCACGAGCACCACCGCCGTAGCCATCGTCATCGCCTTCGTCAGGCTGTACATGAAATCCACCGGGTTCTGGTACTGCCAGAAGACCAGCAGATACCCACCCGAGGACACCGAAGCGACCTGATGCACCACCGCGATATACGAAGCGAGAAAGGCTGATGCGAGCGCGACGATGTACATGAAGGGCAGCACGATCCAGGCGGCCAATAATCTTGTTGCACAGAGGAAAGTCAGCGAATCGACGCCCATCACCTCAAGGGCGTCGATCTCCTCTGAGATCCGCATCGCGCCGAGCTCGGCCACGATCCCGGTGCCGATCTTCGCGGCCATGATGTAGCCAAAAATCAACGGGTCGGCCTCGCGCAGGTTGCACCACGCAGTGAAGATGCCGGCGGCGGCGGGTACACCCTGCGCCTGGGTGAAGTACGCGCCCTCGATCCCGCACGTCAACCCAAAGATGAAGACGGTGGCGACGATCACCATCGTTGAGCCAACGATCAGGATGCCCGACTGGCGCAGCGCCTCACCAAAGAAGCGAAACACTCTCAGCCCAAACACCTCACGCATCACGTTTGTGAAGAAACGGCCGATCTCGCCAGTCGCGGCAAGCCATTCACGCGACATCGTCAGCAGTTCGCTCATCGCACCTAAGCATACACTTAGGAAAGCTAAGTGAGCGAAGAGCTAGCTATTCGGGCGCGTGATCGGCCAGGGCCGTGACCATCATCTGCACCCATGTGCCGACGAGTGTTTCGTCGTCGACCTGGGCCGGGATGCCGAGGACGTCACGCAGCAGGCGAGAGGAGAGCAACGAGCCAAGCCCGAAGGCGGCTATGGCTTTCGCCTCCTCCGCGGGTATCGCGCGCTCGGCACGTTCGCCGATCCACGTGGCAAAGCCAGCGAACGTGGAGCTCACGAGCTGCTCGACGGCGGTGGTCAACAACTGCGGCCGGTTGCGTACGTCGGAGGTGAGGATGCGCAGCAGCTCGGACTCGCTGTCGAGCTCCGCGAGGACGTAGCGTGCGGTCAGCGTCAGTTCAGCTTTGAGGTCGCCCAGCGAGCCGAGCACGTTTCGGATCTCACGGAGCGCACCGAGCCTCGCGAGCTGGCGCTCGATGCCAGCGGCTAGCACCGCTTCCTTGCTCGCGAAGTGGTGGTAGATGCCGCCGGCTCCCGGTGTTAGTCCGGCCGCGGCCTCGATCTTGGCGATGCTGGTGGCTGTGTAGCCATGCTGGCTGAACAGGTGCATCGCTTCATCGACGATGCGCTCACGAGTCGTGGTTGACATGAGTCTGCCTAAGAATACACTTAGTTGAAGTCAGTAGACCGAGGAGAGAGGCGTTTGATTAGTGTCCGCTGCCGGGCTTCCCCCAGATCCGAGCGACGTGCTGCCAATCGGTGACGGCATCAGCCGTGGGCGCTTGCGGCGCACCGCCCCGCTGGCCGCGCTGAGCGCCCGCACGGCGGGTGAGGCGGTCGTGGTTGGACTGCGGAGCAAGCTGATGGGCGCGGCGCGCTCCGAGTCGCAACGCACCGAGTTTCACATCCACACAGCGGAGCGTTACGCCGAGATGCTCGGCCGCTCCAAGGGTGTACTGATGAAGGCCGGGCAAATGCTCTCGTTCGCGTCGATCAATCCCGTAGTGCCAGCGGAGTTCCAGCCGATTTACCAGGCGGCGCTGACCCGTCTGCGCAACGACGCGCCGCCGATGGCGCCCGAGCTCGCGCGCACCGTGCTGGAGCGCGAGTTCGGCTGCCCTACCAACCACGTGTTTGCCGAGTTCGACTGGGAGCCGCTCGCAGCGGCCTCGATCGGCCAGGTCCACGCCGCCCGGCTGCGTGATGGCCGTGAGGTGGCGGTCAAGATCCAGTACCCAGGCGTCGCGGAGGCGATCGACTCCGACCTCAAGAACACCGAGCTGCTGGTCACGTTCCTAAGCCTGTTCGTCGGCGGCTTGTCGCCGTGGAAGCTGAGCTTCGACCTTCGCGGCATGGCGCGTGAGATAAGCATTCGCATCACCGAGGAGCTCGACTACCGGCTCGAGGCGGCCAACCAGGCCGAGTTTGCCGGGCACTACCGCGGACACCCGTTCATCCACATTCCGGAGGTGATCGGCGAGCTGTGCACCGATCGCGTACTTGTCCAGGAGCTGGTGCAAGGTAAAACGTGGAACGACGCGCTGGACAGCGAGCGGCATCTGCGGGATCAGTGGGCGGAGGCGATCTTCCGGTTCGTCTACGGCTCCAACGTTCGCTTTCGCCTGCTTCACGCCGACCCTCATCCCGGCAACTACCGCTTCCATAAGGACGGGAGCGTGAGCTTCCTCGACTTTGGCTGCGTCAAGCGCTTCCGCCGCGAGCACATCGATGCAATGGGAATGATCGGGAACGAATGTGTGCACGGTGACGTGCTCGGAACCTGGCGGGCATGCGTGGAGGCTGAGTTCTTGCGATCCTCTGCTCCCGTCTCGCCCGAGGAGGTATTCGCTTACTGGCGTGGGCTGCTCGAGATGTTCTGGAGAGAGCAGCCCCTCGCGTTCACCCCTGAGCATGCGGCCAGCATGGCCGAGCACGTGTTCTCGCCGCGCGGCCCTGCGGCCAACGCTCTGCGCCACAGCACCCCGTCACCTGAGTACACGGTCATGACCAGGATCGAGCTGGGGGTCGCGTCACTGGTCGCGCAGCTGCACGCCTGCAACTACTGGCAGTCGATCGCCGCCGAGTTCTACGGGGGCGAGGAACCGTTCACTGAGATGGGCAAGCGCGAGCACGCTTTCTTCGCCGAGCGCGAGGCGACGAGCAACTATGCCTGACGGCATCGACCGCGGGCGCTTGCGGCGCACCGCCCCGCTGGCCGCTTTGAGCGCTCGTACTGCGGGCGAAGGAGTTGTGGTTGGGCTGCGCAGCAAGCTGACGGGGGCGGACAGCACCGAATTTCACCTCCGCACAGCGGAGCGCTACGCCAATCTGCTGGGCCACTCCAAGGGCGCGCTGATGAAGGCCGGGCAGATGCTGTCGTTTGTCTCAGTCGGTCCCGCGGTGCCGAGGGAGTTCCAGTTGATCTATCGCGCGGCACTGTCACGGCTGCAGGACGATGCACCGCCAATGGCGCCCGAGCTCGCCCGCGCGGTACTCGAGCACGAGCTCGACCGGCCGACCGAGAGCGCGTTCGCGGAGTTCGACTGGGAGCCCCTCGCCGCGGCCTCGATCGGCCAAGTACACGCCGCCCAACTGCACGACGGTCGAGAGGTCGCAGTGAAGATCCAGTATCCCGGGGCGGCGGCCGCGATCGGAGCCGACCTGAAGAACAATGAGCTGCTGGCCACGTTTCTCGGGTTGATGTTCGGTCTATCCCCGAAGAAAGTGAGCTTGGACTTTCGCAGCATGGCGCGGGAGATCGGGGCACGCATCGAGGAGGAGCTCGACTATCGGCGCGAGGCGGCTAACCAGACGGAGTTCGCCGATATCTACCGCGGGCACCCGTTCATCCATGTGCCGGGCGTCGTTGCAGAGCTATGCACTGGCCGCGTGCTGACCCAGGAGCTCGTGCGGGGCAGCCGTTGGAATGAAGCCCTTGCCGCAGACCAAGGCTTGCGAGACCAGTGGGCGGAGGCAATCCACCGCTTCGTCTATGGCTCTTATTATCGATGGAGCCTGTTCAACGCGGACCCGCATCCAGGTAATTACTTCTTCCACGAGGACGGGAGCGTCAGCTTCCTGGATTTCGGAAGCGTCAAGCGCCTGCGCCGCGAGCGGGTCGAGATGTTCGTCGCGATCTATCGCGAATGCTTTCGCGGTGACGTGCTGGGAACGTGGAGGACGACCGTGGAGTCGGGAATGTTGCGCTCCACCGATCCCGTCACCCCGGAGGAAGTGTTCGCCTATTGGCGAGAAGACAACGCGCTGGTCTGGGCGCAGCAGCACTTCGTCGCTACTGCCGATTCCGTGGGCAGGGGAATCGAACGCAGGTTCTCGCCGACAGGTCCTTCCGCCAACGTCCTGCGGCACTGCACAATGCCGCCGGAGTACACGCTCCTTGTCAGAGCTGAGATAGGGGTGGCATCAGTGATCGCCGGGCTGCGTGCCGGCAACAACTGGGGCTCCTTCGCCGCTGAGTACTGCGAGGACGCCGCACCGCTCACCGAGATGGGCAAGCGCGAGCACGCTTTCTTCGCCGAGCGCGAGGCGACGAGCAACTATGCCTGATTGGCAAACCTGGCCGTACCCGACCGATGAGCCATCGGCGAAGGGTGACGGCATCGACCGCGGGCGCTTGCGGCGCACCGCTCCACTGGCCGCGCTGAGCGCCCGCACCGCAGGCGAGGCGGTCGTGGTCGGGCTGCGCGGCAAGCTGACGGGGGCGGAGCGCTCCGAGTCGCAACGTACCGAGTTTCACATCCGCACGGCGGAGTCCTACGCCGAGCTGCTAGGTCGCTCCAAGGGCGCGCTGATGAAGGCCGGGCAAATGCTCTCATGCGTCTCAGCCGGCCCTGCGCTGCCGGCAGAGTTCCAGTCGATCTACCACGAGGCGCTGGGGCGACTGCGCGATGATGCACCGCCGATGACGCCCGAGCTTGCCCGCGTAGTGCTCGAGCACGAGCTCGGCCAGCAGACCGAGTGCGCATTCGCAGAGTTCGACTGGGAGCCCCTGGCGGCCGCATCGATCGGCCAAGTGCACGCGGCCCGACTGCACGATGGTCGTGAGGTCGCGGTGAAGATCCAGTATCCCGGAGTCGCGGACGCGATCCGCGCCGACCTGAAGAACACCGAGCTGCTCGCCACGTTCTTGAGCCTGATCGGCGCCGTGTCCTCCTACCGGCTGAGCCTCGACCTTCGCGGCGCGGCACGCGAGATGACCGTGCGCATCACCGAGGAGCTCGACTATCGGCGCGAGGCGGCCAACCAGGCCGAGTTCGCCGAGCACTACCGCGGACACCCGTTCATCCACGTGCCGGGCGTCGTTGCAGAGCTATGCACTGGCCGCGTGCTGACCCAGGAGCTTGTGCGGGGCCGACCGTGGAGCGAAGCCCTCACCGCGGAACAGGAGTTGCGCGACCAGTGGGCGGAGGCGATACACCGCTTCACCTATGGCTCCTATCACCGCCTCTGCTCGTTCAACGCCGATCCGCACCCCGGAAACTACGTGTTCCACGATGACGGGAGCGTGAGTTTCCTGGACTTCGGCTGCGTCAAGCGCCTGCAGCGCGAACAGGTGACAATGGTGGAGGCGATCGCGGGCGCATGCTTTCGCAACGACGTCCTCGGGACCTGGCGGGCATGCGTGGAGGCCGGGCTTTGGCGATCCTCAGACCCCGTCACCCCCGAGGAAGCATTCGCCTGGTGGCGGCACGGTAACGCGATGTTCGGTGCGGGGCGGCGGTTGATCACCCCAGTGTCTGCGGCCAAGATGGTCGAGCACAGGTACTCCCCCAGCGGTCCCGCGGCCAATGCGCTTCGGTACCTCACGATGCCGCCCGAGTACACGATGCTGGGTCGCATCGAGATGGCGGTGTCCTCGGTGATCGGGCAACTACATGCCCGCGTTTACCTGGGCTCGCTGATCGCCGAGCTCTTCGAAGGTGGCACCCCGATCACGTCGATGGGCAAGCTCGACTACGCGTTCTTCACCGAACGCGAGGGTGTGGCTCGATAATCCAGAACTTGACGGTCGTAGCTATTGAGCGCTTGCCTTCGGCGTTCACGGCGATGATCGTGAGGACGTAGATGCCGGGACGAAGGTGCTTGGCGAGGCGGCATGCTGTGGCTCAGGGTCCAACTACAGGAGCAGGATCGGAGAAGCACGCCGGACGCTGGCCCCCTAGTGTTGGCATGAATCTCACGGCCGCATACGATAAAAGGAGGAGAGGCTCATGAAGACGATGACATGTCAACAATTGGGTGGACCGTGTGAATTCGCACACCACGGAAATACTGCCAATGACGTTATAAAGGCACAAGATAAACATTTGAAGGAAATCGTCGCCGGGGGTGATGAAATGCACACAGATGCCTTGAAGGAGATGCAGGGTAGGTGGAAGCATCCCCTGTCAGGAATGGCCTGGTATCGGAAGGCCAAGCGTGACTTTGCCGCTCTTGCAGAAGACCGATGAGTGCCGAGCACCGCTTCTGCGCTAAACGATGAGCATGGCCAAGAGAACGGACACGCGATCGCGTGCGCCGCACGCTGCCGACAGCCACGAGGCGATCCGCGTGCACGGCACCCGTGTCAACAACCTCAAGGACATCAGCGTTGAGATCCCCAAGCGCCGGCTGACGGCGTTCACGGGCGTCTCCGGTTCGGGCAAGAGCTCGCTGGTGTTCGGCACGATCGCCGCGGAGTCCCAGCGGCTGATCAACGAGACCTACAGCGCCTTCGTGCAGGGCTTCATGCCGACGCTGGCGCGCCCCGAGGTCGACGTGCTCGAAGGGCTGACAACCGCGATCATCGTCGACCAGGAGCGGATGGGCGCCGATGCTCGATCCACGGTTGGCACCGCCACCGACGCGGGCGCGATGCTGCGCATCCTCTTCAGCCGACTCGGTAAGCCGCACATTGGCTCGCCCCAGGCGTTCTCCTTCAATGTCGCCTCGATCTCGGGTGCCGGGGCGGTCACGTTGCAGCGTGGTGGTCGTACGACGAAAGAGAAGCGAAGCTTCAGCGTCCTCGGCGGCATGTGCCCGCGCTGCGAGGGCCGCGGCGCGGTGAACGACATCGACCTCACCCAGCTATACGACAAGCGCAAGTCGCTCAGAGACGGCGCGCTCACGATCCCCGGCTACAGCATGGACGGCTGGTACGGGCGGATCTTCTTGGGCTCCGGGTTTTTTGACCCAGACAAGCCGATCGAGAAGTTCACCAAAAAAGAGCTCGACGACCTGCTCTACAAGGAGCCGACCAAGATCAAGGTCGAGGGCATCAACCTGACCTACGAGGGCCTGATCCCACGGATCCAGAAATCGATGCTCTCCAAGGACACCGAGGCGCTGCAGCCACACATCCGCGCCTTCGTGGAGCGGGCGGTCACTTTCACCACCTGTCCCGAGTGCGACGGGACCCGGCTCAGCGCAGAGGCCCGGTCATCGAAGATCAATGCGATCAACATCGCCGACGCCTGCGCGATGCAGATCTCAGACCTCGCCGCGTGGGTCGGCCAACTCAAAGAGCCGTCGGTCGCGCCGCTGCTCGAGGCCCTGGGAGCGACGCTCGACTCGTTCGTGGACATCGGGCTCGGTTACCTCTCGCTCGAGCGCCCGTCGGGCACGCTCTCCGGCGGAGAGGCCCAACGCGTGAAGATGATCCGCCAACTCGGGTCCTCGCTCACCGACATCACCTACGTCTTCGATGAGCCGACGATCGGGCTGCACCCACACGACATCGAGCGGATGAACGAACTGCTGCTGCAGTTGCGCGACAAGGGCAACACCGTGCTCGTCGTCGAGCACAAGCCGGAGACCATTGCGATCGCCGACCACGTCATCGACCTCGGCCCGCAGGCCGGCGCTGAGGGCGGCGAGGTGGTGTTCGAGGGGACTGTCGAGAAGCTGAGGGCGAGCAAGACGATCACCGGGCGCCACCTCGGCGACCGGGCCACCCTCAAGGAGGCGGTGCGGACACCAGACGGTGCGCTCGAGGTCCGCGGCGCCGGCACTCACAACCTCAAGGACCTCGACGTCGACATTCCGCTCGGCGTATTGGTGGCCGTCACAGGTGTGGCTGGCTCGGGCAAGAGCTCGCTGATCAGCGGCTCGGTCTCCGGTCGCGACGGGGTCGTCTCGATCGATCAGGCCGCGATCAAGGGCTCACGGCGCAGCAACCCGGCGACCTACACCGGGCTGCTCGACCCGATCCGCAAGGCTTTCGCTAAGGAGAACGGCGTCAAGCCGGCGCTGTTCAGCGCCAACTCCGAGGGCGCCTGCCCAAATTGCAACGGCGCCGGCGTGATCTACACCGACCTGGCGATGATGGCCGGTGTCGCCGCTCCATGCGAGGTATGCGAGGGCAAGCGGTTCCAGGCTGAGGTACTCGTGTACAAGTTCGCCGGCAAGGACATCAGTGAGGTGCTTGCGATGCCAGTGGTCGAAGCCGAGGAGTTCTTCGGCGCCGGTCAGGCAAATACACCGGCAGCGCACAAGATCCTCGAGCGGCTCGCCGACGTCGGACTCGGCTACCTCAGCCTCGGCCAGCCGCTGCCCACACTGTCCGGCGGCGAGCGACAGCGTGTCAAGCTCGCCACCCACCTGGTGGAAAAAGGGTCCGGGCGGCCTGGAATCTATGTCCTCGACGAGCCCACCGCTGGCCTGCACCTCGCCGATGTCGAGCAGCTGCTCGGTCTACTCGACCGGCTCGTGGACTCCGGCAAGTCAGTGATCGTCATCGAGCACCACCAGGCGGTGATGGCACACGCCGACTGGATCATCGATCTCGGCCCCGGCGCCGGGCACGACGGCGGTGAGATCGTCTTCGAGGGCACACCCGCCGAACTCATCGCTGAGCGCTCCACACTCACCGGTGAGCATCTCGCAGCCTACGTCGGCTCTTGACCGAGCCTCCTAGACTGGCGTGGTGACGCCGGAGGAGCTCGCCAACCTCGCGCATCTGCGCCGCGCCCGCGATCTGATGGATCGCGAGTACGCGCGCCCGCTCGACGTCGCCGCGCTCGCCCGCGCCGCGTTGATGTCGAGCGCACACTTCTCGCGGAAGTTCCGCGCGACATACGGGGAGACGCCCTACGCCTACCTGATGACGCGGCGAATCGAGCGGGCCAAGGCGCTGCTGCGCCACGGCGAGTCGTCGATCACCGAGGTGTGCATCGCGGTCGGGTGTACGTCGCTCGGCTCGTTCAGCGCACGTTTCACCGAAGTGGTGGGCGAGACGCCGACGGCCTACCGGGCTCGTGACCACAGCGCGCTGGAGAGCGTCCCGGGCTGCGTCGCCAAGGACCTGACCCGCCCGACCGGCAAGCCGGCCAGCAAGCCGGCCAGCAAGCCGAGCAGGGTGCAAGCCAAGCAGGATCGGAGAAACGCGCGGGGCGCTGGCGCTCTAGCCTTGCGGGCATGAACCTAACTCTCTCCACCTGCTTCGTCCTCGTCCACGACCCCGACGCCGCGCTGGCCTTCTACCGCGACACGCTCGGCCTCGAGCTGCGCAACGACGTTGCCCGTGAAGACTTCCGCTGGATCACCGTCGGCGCCGGCACCCAGCCCGGCGTCGCGATCGTCCTCACGAACTATCTGAACGGCAGCCCCGCCGACAGCGACGCGCTCGCCGCCCTCCTCGCCAAGGGCGCCCTGAACGGCGTCCACTTCCACAGCGACGACCTAGATGACACCTTCGAGCAGCTGCGCACCTCGGGCGCCGAGATCGTGCAGGAGCCAACCGAGCAGCCGTGGGGCACGCGTGACTGCGCCGTGCGCGACCCATCCGGCAACATGGTGCGCATCGACCAACCACCGGCGTAGTAGTCGGGAAGCGGCCAGCGCGCGCCTAGAGCAGCTGACGCAGATCTCTGAGTCCGGCCTGAAGAAATTGCACGGCATTGCTGGAGTGAATTGAGATGTCAAGTGCGCATCCAGATCGCGTGGCATCACACGGGTCGGGGGGAGCCCCAGCTCGGCGATACCGCGATACCACTCCGCCCACGCCGTCTCCTGCTCATCGGCGAGGTAGATCGCCGCAAGCTTGTTGCCGTGCTGCCAGCGACCACTGGAAGGCGGAGAGGCCAGCCACAAAGGATCGGAGCCGTAAGGAGTCTGGCGCCACCACGAGCCGGCGACCGACACACGCTGAACGCGAGACGCCACCGCAGTGGCCTAGGAGAAAGGAGCCTCTTCAAGCGCGGAGACTAACTCGGCCACGCGCATGTAATCCCCGCCGGCGAGGACGTCAATCGGCTTGCTCTCCCCCAGCGCCAGCACCGGCTTACGCAGCCACACCGCGATATAGGACGGCTCCATCACCCGCGCCAGTCGCTCCACGAGCGCCGAGAGCTCGATCAGTCGCTCAGCCCGCTCACCCGTCGGAGAGCGCGTATGAGCAAGCCAGGCCCGCGCCGTGCTCCGAGCCACACCTGTCGCACGAGCGATATCGGCATCCGTCAGCTGCGCGATCTCATGCAGATAAACCGCCTCGCGAATCAACGGCTGCGGAGCCAAAACAGGAGAGGACATAACGACAGTGTAGCATTATTGCAGCAAGATTGTCACGAAAGGTGTGCCACAGAGCTGCGCGACGCTACCCCGCTTGTGGGTATTGCTCGCAACCACCAAAGCCGTGCACGTCGCGGGGCCAACATCACCGTCGAGCCCCCGTCGCCGGCAGCATCGCTGTCGGGTTCGTTGCAGCCGCGACCGCCGGTGAACGACAGAAACGGTCGCTAGCCCCTCTCCTGGCTGACCCACGCCGTGCGGACAGTGCCTGCGCCAAAGGAAAGGGGGTTACTTACTCCTCTCCACTTCCCCTCTCCACTTCCAATTTATACCCCATAGGGGGGCTTGTTACAAGCCCCGGTCGTGCCGCATAATGCCCCGCCGCAAGCCAGAACCAGGTGAATGGGAGGAACAAAATGCGTACGGGAGAGCATGCGGTGGTGATCGCCGGAGGTGGTCCAGCGGGGATGATGCTGGCGGCTGAGTTGGCGTTGGCGAAGGTCGACGTGGCAGTCGTCGAGCGTCGAGGAGATCACGGACTCGCCGGCTCGCGGGCCGGTGGCCTTCACTCGCGCACAATTGAGCTGTTCGATCAGCGTGGGGTCGCCGATCGCTTCCTCGCGGAGGGTCAGGTGGTTCAGGTCGCGAGGCTCGCAGAGGCCGTGTTGGACATGAGCGACTTCCCGACGCGTCATCCGTATTCGCTCGGCATCTGGCAGAACCAGATCGAGCGGATCATGGCCGCCTGGATCGCCGAGCTGGGAGTGCGGATCCACTACGGACGTGAGGTGACGGGCTTCGCGCAGCACGACAGCGGCGTCAAGGTCGAGCTTGCCGGCGGCCAGTCCTTGCGGGCGCAGTATCTCGTCGGATGCGACGGAGGACGCAGCGTTATCCGAAAAGCAGCCGGCATCGAGTTTCCAGGGTGGGACGCGACCAGGAGCAACCTGATCGCCGAGGCTGAGATGACCGAGAAACCGGAGTTGGGCATCCGCAATGACGCCCTCGGGATACACGCGCTCGGCAGGTTGGAGTACGAGATCCGCGACGGCGAGGTGGTCTACAAGGACGAGGGGCCCGTGCGCGTGATGGTGACCGAGCCGCAGGTCGGGGCCAGCGACGAGCCCACCCTGCGCGATCTGAGCGAGGGGCTGATCGCCGTGTACGGCACCGACTTCGGGATCCACAGCCCGACGTGGATCTCGAGGTTCACCGACATGGCCCGCCAGGCAGCCGCGTACCGCGCGGGACGGGTCCTACTCGCGGGCGACTCGGCGCACGTGCATTCCCCCGCGGGGGGACAGGGCCTCGGCGTCGGTGTCCAGGATGCGGTGAACCTGGGCTGGAAGCTGGCTCAGGTGGTCAACGGGACCTCCCCCGAGAGCCTCCTGGACACCTACCACCAGGAGCGCCACCCGGTCGCTGCCGGAGTGCTCCGGCACACGATGGCCCTGACGGCGCTCCAGCGCCCGGACGAGGGGATCAAGGCGATCGTCGATTTGGTCTCGGAGCTGGCGAGCATGGAGGAGCCACGCAAACGGCTCGCCGGAATCCTCTCCGGGCTGGACATCCACTACGACCTCGGCGAGGGCCACCCCCTGCTCGGACGCCGGATGCCCGATCTAGACCTGGTGAGCGCCGGCGGCCCGCTGCGGGTCTTCACCCTGCTCCACAGCGCCGGGCCCGTGCTGCTCAACCTCGGCGAGCCGGGCGGTCTCGACATCACGCCATGGAATGACCGGGTCCAGCTGACCGATGCTGAGTATGGCGGCGCTTGGGAGCTGCCTGTGATCGGCGAGGTCACCGCTCCCACTGCCGTGTTGATCCGGCCCGACGGATATGTCGCCTGGGTGGGCGAGGGGACAGATGGCGGGTTGCGCGACGCGCTGACTACTTGGTTTGGGACACCGTGACGCGATGCGGAACTTGACGGAATCTGGCTCCAGCCGCGGCGCATGTGATCGATCCTGCTCCTGCTGCGCGTCCCCAGGCGCGGCCGGGAGTGGCCGATCGACTCTGGTCATCTTCCGGTCCGCTCCTGCAGCTCGTCCACGAACGAGCTGAGGGTCTCCGTCGCGGCTGACAGCTCTTCGAGCTGTTGGTCTGAGAGCTCCTGCAGATCTCCTCGCATGGCGGCGAGAAATTGCGCACGGAACCTCTGTTGCGCCGCGTTTCCATCCCTGGTGAGGCTGATCATGACCACGCGTCCATCCTCTGGCAGTCCCTCTCGCCTCACCCATCCTTTCTCCTGGAGGCGCTTGACGAGCAGCGTCATCGTGGGCTGCGCGATCCCCTCGAGCTCGGTGAGCTCTGTGATCCTTCGCGGCCCTTCGGTGAGGATACTCAGGACCTCCATTTCGGTGCGGGAGATCTCGCGGCTGCGCACCTGCTTGACGAGCAGTCGCACAAGCACCGCGGCGCGCGCGGGCAACTGCTCGGCGATGTGGTCGACTCGCTCGGCCCGCTCGGCTCCCCTGGCAATAATCGTGTTAGTCATATTGCAGACTATATAGTTATCTGCTATATATGTCAAGGCAGTCGCACGAAAGGAGCGGATCATGTTTCAGAACATCCTTGTCGCCATCGACGGCTCACCGGACTCAGATCAGGCGCTCACGCAAGCGATCGACCTGGCCGAGTCAGAGCACGCCCGCTTGACCCTCTTCAGCGCGGTCGTGATGCCTCCCACGGCCGCCTACTTCGGTGCGGGCGGTGAAGTGGCGGCGACGCTCGCCCGCGACGCCGAGACCGAGACCGAGACGATCCTGCGAGAAGGCGTTCAGCGGGTCCCCGATGGGGTATCGGTCAGCACCGTGCAGAGCAACAAGCCGGCCAGGCCCGCGCTGACCCACCAGATCAAGACCGGGCATCACGATCTGATTGTCATGGGCTCGCGTGGACGCGGTGCGCTGCGCTCCGTGCTGCTCGGCAGCGTGAGCCACTACGCGCTGCACCACAGTCCCGTCCCCGTGCTGATCGTGCACGCCGACCCCGAGCGAGGACTGCAATCCTCGACCCCTGTCTCGCGCGATCAACCGGCAACAGATCAGCGGCCTGTCCATGCAGGCGCGTGACGTGGAGCCTCCAGTCACCCCGGCGTGCCTGGTGGCACGCGCGTCGCAAGAGACAGGTTTGAACCTGCGAGTCAAAATCGGGGAGACAGGATTTGAACCTGCGACCGCCCGGCCCCCAGCCGGGTGCGCTACCAGACTGCGCCACTCCCCGTGGCCGATATCCAGAGCCTACCCCGTGGGAGAGCTCTCAGAGCGGGCGACGGGAATCGAACCCGCCCTAGAAGCTTGGAAGGCTCCTGTGCAACCACAACACCTCGCCCGCAAGCCGCGAACCCATACAATCCGCGAACCTCCATATTACCGGCGTCTTTTCGCCAGAGCCGTTCGCTACCCAGACGGGCGCGAGCCTTTGCGCTCCTCCGTCGGCACCTCTTCCGACGCATCCGCTAGCCCCGGCGGCGGCCACGGGCCGAACCAATTGTCGCGCGCGCCGTCCAGCGTGACCGTCGACCCGTTGAACGCCCTGCCGAGCGGCGAGGCAAGCAGCGCCACGAGCCATGCGTGCTCCCGCACCGTGCCGAGACGCTGCAGCGGGACTGTGCGTGCCATCCCCGCGCGTAGCGACGCCGGGTACTTCTCGAGCGCCTCAGTATCGAAATGCCCCGCCGCCACGGCCGTCACGGTGAGGCCCTCCCCCGCCCAGTTACGCGCCAGCTCGCTTGTCAGCTCCTCGACCGCGGCACGCGCCGCGCCCGAGTGCGCCATCCCCGGCATCCCGTGGTGAGGGGACAGCGTCACGTTGATGATCGTGCCAGCGCGCGTGGCGTTTGGAGGGCCAGTGCCAGCGCGCGTGGCGTTTGGAGGGCCAGCACCAGCGCGCGTGGCGTTTGGAGGGCCAGCACCAATCCCGCGCGCATGGGCAGCTTGCGCCATGTTCAGCATGCCGTCCACGTTCAGCCGCCACACCGCCTGCCAGCCCTTCGCCGCAATGCCCTCCGCCGGCGTGAAGTACTGGCCGCCCGCATTGTTCACGAGCACATCCAGCCTGCCATGGCGCTCCAGCACACTCGCCACCAACCGCTCCGAGTCCTCGCGCTCACGGATGTCGCCAGCGATCCAGTCCGCCCCGCCCCGACCGACCGTTGCGTGGATCTCCGCCACCGCTCCCTCCAGCACCTCCCCGCGGCGCCCGGCGATCACGACCGTCGCGCCGCAGCGCACCAGCTCGAGCGCGGTCGCCTTGCCCAGGCCGGTGCCGCCGCCGGTGACGAGCGCCACCTGATCTTTCAGCAGGCCGGGCGCGAAGATCTCGGATTCCTCGTGGAGCATCATGCACGCGATCATAGGGTGCTGTCTCCCGCGATCGACCCATCCGTCGAGGCATCTGACTAGGGTCTGAACGCATCGGACGCCTCTCCTTCCGCTCCAAACGAGTCCGCCTGGGCTTGGCGGCCTTGGTTGTGCTGCTACTAGCCGTTGTGCTCGGTGCCTATCTGTACGAGCACCAGCGAACCGGCAGCATCTACCACCCCCACGCGCGCTTCATCTCTCAGCCGACCCCGCGCCTGCCGGCGAGCGGCGTGGAACGCTTTGCGTGGCCCCTCTACGGCTACACCAAGAACCACACACGCTTCTTCCCCGCCCCCACCCGCCTGCACCCGCCGTTCAGCGGCTGTGGGTACACAACGGCGGGGCGTTGCTCGAGTTCCCGCCCGTGATCTATCGCGATCACATCTTCCAACTCGCCGACAACGGCGTCCTCGAGGCGATCAGCAAGCGCACCGGCCACACCTTCTGGGACCAGCGCCTCGGCGCGCTCTCCGCATCCTCCCCAGCGGTCACCGGCAACACCGTCTACGCAACCATCCTCAACAGTGGGCACCCCACGCACCCTGGACGCGTGGTCGCAGTGAACTCCGCCACCGGCGCAATCCGTTGGTTTCGCTCGCTTCCAAGCCCCAGCGAGTCCTCCCCCCTACTCGACCACGGCCGCGTGTTCTTCGGCTCCCAGAACGGGACCGTGTACGCACTCGACGCCAACAACGGCCACGTCGACTGGACCTACCACGCCGCCGGCGCCGTCAAGGCAAGCCCAAGCCTCTCCGGCGGGATCCTCTATTTCGGCGACTACTCCGGACACGTCCAGGCGATCTCAGAGCAGACCGGCCGGCGCATCTGGATCGCGGGCTCAGAAGGTGCGCTACTCGGCAGCGGCACCTTTTACTCCACCGCCGCGGTCATCTACGGCCGTGTGTTCCTCGGCAACACCGACGGGCGCATCTACGCCTACGACGCAGGCACCGGCCGACTCGACTGGGCCGTGCAGACCGGCGACTACGTGTACGCCTCACCCGCGGTCACCAACGCTCCCGGTCTAGGCCCGACGATTTATCTCGGCTCCTACGACGGAAGCTTCTATGCGCTGAACGCTCGCTCCGGCTCGATCGACTGGAAATACAACGCGGGCGGAAAGATCTCGGGCTCGGCGACGATTATCGGCAACATCGTCTACTTCTCCGACCTCGGCGAGCACCGCACATACGGGCTCGGAATCTCCACCGGCCGTGTCGTCTTTGAGCTGGACACCGGGGCTTTCGATCCAGCGATCAGCGACGGGCAGGACATCTACCTCACCGGCTACACAGACCTGTACGCATTCGCCCCCAAGGGTCGAGTCACCCCAACGCGCGGGCGAGGGAGAAGCGAGCCGCGATCCGCAACGGCCCGGGCGCATTCGCCGTCACGTAAGTCCAGCCCCCGGGCGCTTCTGAGACGCGGCCATCGCCGGCGGTGAGCGTCCAGTAGCGGGTGAAGCGCACGCGCACAATGAACCTGCCCGGCGCGAGCGCGCGCAGCGCGAAGGAATCGTGGCCGAGTGACGTGAGCCGCCCGGGGCCTTCCAGCAGCGGCGTCGGATCGCGAACCGCGTACACCGTCCAGTGTCTGCTCTCGAACACCGCGCGTAGATATGGCAGCCCGCGGCGGATCAACCGGCCCTCCTGGGCGCTCGAGGGATCGAGCGGAGCGTCGGGGAGCGCGACGTAGCTCACCGCCTGCTCGCGCAGCCAGCGCAAGTAACCGGCGGCAGTCAGCCCGGAGTTGAGCAGCACGCCGTCGTAGCGCTCGTCGAGCTGCTTCTCCCAACCGCGTGCCAGCGAGACCGCCGGGGCCATCAGCGCGGCCTCCCAGTGCGAGCGCGTGAGCGGCACCTCGACCCGCACGGGCGAGGCAGGCGGCGCCTGCACATGGGCCAGAAAGTCCAGGACAGGTGTGTAGTAGGAGGCGCTCGTCGATTCGTTACCCGCCACCGCCGCCGTCTCGCGCACGGGACCCCAGCACACGAAGACGGCGATGGCGAGCAGCGCGATCGACGATGCCGCCCTCGCGCGCCCACCCGCAGCGCGACCCGTCGTGCCCGAGAGACTGGAGCCCGCGGCAAGGGCACACAGCAGCAACGGACCGGCCAGCAGCACGGCATAGCGCTCGATGTTGCTGCCCATCGGAGTGTGGATCACGAGCGCGAGGACGCAGGCCAACAGATAGACGATCCCCCCGGTTCGCAGCAAGCCCTGTCCCGACGGGAGCGCCCAGAGAAACAAGAGGCTCACGAGCGCGACCGCCACGAACGAGAGGGTCGGGAACGGCTCGTAACCCCCTTCCGCAAACAGCAGCTCGAGCGGCACGACGATCACAGCCGCCGGCAGCGCGAGCACCACCAGCGCACGGGGCGAGCGCCGCGCGAGCGCATGCGTGAACGCCGCAAGCCCGAGCAGAACGCCCACGAGCGGACTGGCGGCCGCACACAGCGCCGCCAGCAGCGCCGCCCAGCGGGGATGACCACGGACGAGCGCGAATACGGAGGCGAGCGCGAAAGTGACGCCGAGCGCGAAGGTCAATCGCCCGATCCAGATGTCGCCGACGGCCGCGACGGCGAACCACGCGGCGGCCCAGCGCGCGCGCGGGCCGTAGAGGCCGAGCACCAGCCGCTCGAACAGCGCGGCGGAGGCGAGCACCGAGCAGGCCGCAAGGACGCGCAGGCCAAGCAGCGAGGCGAGCGGTCCGAGCAGCAGGCTGTAGCCGGGCAGGGCATGGCCGGCGTACCAGTGCTCGTCCCAGACGGCGAAGCCGTAATGGTCGAACAGGCCGACACGGTAGACCTGCGCCGCGAGGTCGGGGGTGCGCGGATCGACGAGCAGCCAGATCGCCACCAGCGCCGCAGCGATCCCCCACGTAGGGAGCGCACGAGCGAAAACGGCCGGCGTCCGGGGAGCTACCGCCCCGAACGCCGGCCCACCCGCCACAGATGCGACGGGGATGTACTCATGGGAACCCCCCGACCCCTCGGAAGTAGCTCTAGAGGGCAAACGCTCGATAATCGGCACGTGGAGATCATGACGAGCACACCTCCGGGAGCGCCGGCGATGGCGCGAGCACGGCGCAGGCGCTCGTGGGCGATGCGCCCAACGCTTGCGCTCGCGACCCTCGGCCTGGCGTTGGTCGCGGCCGGTTGCGGGACCGGAGATCCGCGTCCGCTCGCGGCGGGAACACTCGCCGAAGCCGAGACGTTCCCCTACTTCCGGGTCTACTGGGTGGGGCCACGCTTCGCCGATCAACCGCTCGCCGCGGCAGACGGCCAGATTGGCTACGACAGCGGGATCGGTGACAGCGTCTACTACGGCGACTGCGTGCAGCGCAAGGGGATCTTCGGCGGCGGCAACTGCCTGTTGCCGCTGCAGGTCACCACGGTGATCTACGGCCTGCACGCCAACGCCACGCTCGGCCCGCAAAGCAACCTGGTGATCCGCGGAGTCCCCGCCGTCGTGTACGACGAAGGGCGATCGATCGAGCTCTACAGCGGCCGTTTGGCGATCGACATCTTCTCCGACACCTTTGCCCACGCGCATCGCGCCGCGCTGGAACTGCGTCCGCTCAACGCGCCCGGCTCGGCAACCGGAAAGCTGCCGCCACCCGTGTTCTGCCCCGGCCTGTCCGGCCCTGTGAGCACGGAGGAGAGCCATGTGATGGCGAGTTTGCCGGGGCGCATCTGTCAGCGCGCGGCCGCGGCCGAAGCCGAAGCAAAGCGCCTGTCGGGCACCGCCTGAGCGACTTGTGGGTTGGGGGCCGGCGACCCCTTCGCGGCGACTTGTGGGTCAGGGGCCGGCGGCGCCCACGGGTCCGGGGTTCAGCGGCTTGTCGATCTCACGGCGCAGGCTGAGAAAGGCCAGCGAGCCGACCAACGCGGGAATCCACAGTGAGATCGCCCGATAGATGAGCACCGCCGCCACGGCGACAGAGGCCGGCTTGGTGCCGAACAGGACGAGCATTCCCACCAGCCCCCCGTCGACCACGCCAAAGCCCCCGGGGATCGGCAGCGCGTTGGCGAGCATCCCCACCAGGTAGGCCATCGCCACCGCCCAGACGGAGGGGGGATGGCCGAAGGCGGCCAGACACGCATACAGCGCGAGATTGTCGAAGCACCAGTAGCCAAGCGCGCCCAGCACGCGCCAGTCGTGCTCGCGCATCAGCTCGAGGGCATCCTGCACCCCGCCGCTCAGGGCCACGAGCGTGACCGCCCAGCGCCCGTGCTCGAGCGGGCGGCGCGAGGCCGCCCGGCGGGCCCAAGCGGCGAGCGCGAGCGTGCCGAGAATGCTCGCCAGCGCCGCCGCGGCCGGCAGCAGGGTGAGCAACGGATTGCGCGAGCCGGGGAGCAGACCCAACCACATCGGCACGCCGATCACCACGACGGCGCCGACGTTCACCGCGCTGGTGAGCACGAAGATCAAGACCGATCGCTTCGCGATGCGCTCCACCGAGATACCCCTGCCGCGCAGCACCCAGGCCCCCAGCGCCAGGCCCGCCAGACCACTCACCGAGACGACCGAGTTGACCGCCAGCTCCGACAGCGACAAGCGAGAGACCAGGCGTTTGCCGAGCATCCCGAAAACCAAGCCGAAGAGCACCACGTAGCCGGCGCACGAGAGCGCCTCCAGGCCGATCCCGGCAGCCACCCACCACGAATTCGCATGGGATATGCGTTCGGCCACCGAGTGCAAACCCGGAACAGCCAGCAGCAACCCCACGACGAGCCCGAAGAACACGGCGAGGCTGATAACGCTGTTGCGCAACGTGCGCGAGCGCGCCGCCAGCTCGGCGGCCTGCTCCGTGTGGATCTCGGCCTGTTCTGTGTGGGTCTCGGTTTGGGTTTCGGCAGTGATTGCTTGGGCCTCCTCGCCAGTGATCGCTTGGCCTCGATGCGTGTAATTAAAATCTCTAGCCGTACCCCCAAACTCCCCAAACGGCATCCCCACGCCTTTGGTCACGGTAGCCTCAATGATGCATGCCAGCGGTTTTCCCGATTGTTCGCCAAGGCAACCTGGTCTTGGGTCGATACCGACAATGACCGAGCAACAAGCACGAGTATTGATCGTCGACGACGAGCCCGCCGTGCAGACGGCGCTGTCGCGGGCGCTGCGGCTGGAGCGTTACGAGGTCGCGCTGGCGGCCGATGGGCGCGAGGCGCTCGAGCGCCTGGGCGCGATGGCTTACGAGGTCGTGATCCTCGACGTGTCGATGCCCCACGTCGACGGCCTGGAAGTCTGCCGGCGGCTACGCGATGGCGGCGACCGGACGCCCGTGCTGATGCTCACCGCCCGCGAAGGGGTCGATGATCGCGTCGCGGGCCTCGACGCCGGAGCCGATGACTACCTCGTCAAGCCGTTTGCCCTACGTGAGCTCCTCGCGCGTGTGCGTGCGCTGCTGCGCCGCGCGAGCGAGGATGACGAGCAGGACAACACGCTCGCGTTCGAGGACCTGCGCTTGGATCGTCTCGCCCACGAGGCGTGGCGTGGTGAGCGGATGCTGGCACTCACGCGCACCGAGTTCCTGCTGCTCGAGATGTTCCTGCGCCATCCCCGGCAGGTATTGACCCGCTCGGCGATCTTCGAGCACGTGTGGGGCTATGACTTCGGCGCGACCTCCAACTCGCTGGGCGTCTACATGGGCTACCTGCGCCGTAAGACCGAGTCCGGTGACGAGCACCGTCTGCTGCACACCGTGCGTGGTGTTGGCTACGTATTGCGTGGGTCTTCGTGAAGCGTGGGTCATCGTGAACTTTCGCAGGCGCATCGCCCTCGTCTCAGCCGTCGCGGTGGCGGTCGCCGTGGTGCTCGCTTCGCTGCTCACCTACCTGCTGACCTCCCACCAGCTGCGCGGTGAGGTGAACAGCCAGCTGAGCAGCCGCGCCGACAGCCTGCGATTTGTCGCTCACAGTCCGACGCGTCACTCGCGCAGCGCGCTCGTGAACCTGATCAAAAGCCAGGACTCAGATCAGACGCCGGCGCAAATCGCCGCCCCGGCGCAGGGCGCCACCCCGCTGGACAACCTGCCCCCGCGACCCGGCCAGGTGCGCGGCTACCAGCAGCTGGTCGGAGCGAGCGGGCACGTCCTGTTCCGCTCCTCCGCGAACGTGACACTGCCGATCGACGCGCGAACCCGCGAACTGGCGGCGGGCAAGGGCGGGCGCTATTTCCGAGATGCCCGCGTAAACGGCATCCACATGCGCATCCTCGCCGAGCACATCGCGCCGGGCCGCGCCGTCCAGGTAGCCCAGCAGCTCACCGAAGTCGACACCCTGCTGCGCCATCTGCGGCTGATCCTGGCGCTGCTCGACATCGGCGGTATCGCGCTCGCGGCGCTACTCGGACGGCTGGTGGCCGGCGCCGCCGTGCTGCCACTGAAGCGCCTCACCCAGGCGACCGAGTACGTCGCCCGCACACAGGATCTAAGCGGGCGGATCGAGCCCGTGGGGGAAGACGAGATCGGGCGTCTGGCGAGGAGCTTCAACGCGATGCTCGATGCACTCGAGCGCTCGATGGGCGCACTCGACGCATCCGTCCACGCCCAGCGCCAGCTGGTGGCCGACGCCTCGCACGAGCTGCGCACCCCCGTAACCAGCCTGCGCACAAACATCGAGATCCTCCAGCAGGCGCAGGACATGGAGCCCGACGAACAACAGCGCCTGCTGGCCGACGTGGTCGAGCAGATCGGGGAGCTGACGCTGCTAATGAACGATCTGATCGAACTCGCTCGCGGCGAGGAACCCAGCGCGGACACCGAGGATCTGCGGCTCGATCTGATGGTGAGCGAGATTGCCGAACGCACACACCGTCATTCGCCCGCCACCCCCCTGGAGCTCGAGCTGGCGCCGACAATCGTCGCCGGCGTGCCGGCGCGGCTGGCGCGCGCCGTATCCAACCTGCTCGACAACGCGGTCAAGTACAGCCCTCCAGGCGAGCCGGTCGAGATCGAGCTGGCAGGCGAGGAGCTGACCGTGCGCGACCATGGCCCGGGGATCTCGGCGGAGGATCTCGCCTACGTCTTTGACCGCTTCTACCGCGGCGCCGAGGCTCGCGGGCGCCCCGGGTCGGGGCTGGGATTGGCGATCGTGCGCCAGGTGGTCAGACAACACGGCGGCAGCGTCACCGCCGAGCAGGCCCCAGGGGGAGGCACGCTGATGCGCCTGCGCCTGCCGGGGACTGAGACCGTCACGCCGGAGTCGCTTCCGCAGGGAGCGGACGTCGTGGCCCTCTCACCGCTTTAGGCTGGCGTGGCGGGGCGCCGATCGTGCCGGGGCGCCTGGTCGGCGCGGCGGGGCGCCTGTTCGCGAAAGCGCGCCGGCGATAGGCCGTAGCGGCGACGAAACGCCCCAGCGAAGTGGGGCGCTTGCCGGTATCCGACCAAGCGCGCGACATCGCGTACCGAGATCGCCCGTTGCTCGATCAGCAGCTGTGCGGCGGCGGCCATCCGCCGCGCGAGCAGATCCTCCTGGAAGGTGGTGTCCCCGAACTGCGCATACGCACGCTGGAGCTGCCGCGGCGAGGTCGACAGAGCACTGGCCACGACGGCCAGCGTGAGCGAACGGCGGTAGTGGCGCGCAACGATCACGCGGGCGAGCAGGTACAGCCGCTGACGATCATTGAGAGTGCTAGCGCGCACACTCCCTATTCCGACGGCCACCCGCGAACGGGACAGCCGCCGTCAGGTCAACCTCGCGATGTCCGCCATAGGCCGAGGGATCGATCAGCCACGGGCGCCCCTGCACATCGGCCAGCACATTGCCGCCCCACAGGTCTCCGTGCAGCCGGGCCGGGGGCTCAGCCGGGCCCGCCAGGTCGGCGATCCGCTCGCACACCCGCTCCACCGCGCCGAGTCCCGAATCCGACAGGGCGCGGCGCTCGTGGGCGAGGAGCGCCAACGGTCGCAGGCGCCGCTCGGCGTAGAAAGAAGGCCAGTCGGCGGTCGGCTCGTTGGACAGACTGAGTGAGCCGAAGCGCGAGGGAACGTCCGAACGGACGCCGCCAAGTTGAGGATCACCGAAGCCGCCGGCGCCCGCGGCGTGGGTAACGGCCAGCCCGCGCCCGAGGCTCCTGCGCCCCAGCGGTGTCCAGGCGTCCGGGCTCGATCCACTCCAGCGCGAGGTAATCATCGCCGAGATCGAGCACGCGCGGCGTTCGCAGCGCGCCTGGCTCGGCGAGCCACTCCAGACCCTCGGCCTCGGCCTCGTACTCCCCCGGGCCAACGTCAGACCGCGTCTTCACAAACGCCGTGCCGCCGTCAGCGAGCGTGACGCGCCAAGCCTCGTTGATGTCCCCGCCGCCGACGCGCCGCGCGTCTGTGGAGCCGAGCGGCAGGCTCACGCTGGCTCAACGTCGCGGGGTCGCAGCTCCTCGAGCAGACCGAGACAAGCCGCCTGGACGATGTCCAGCACGTCCTCGAATCCTCCCGGTCCACCGTAGTAGGGGTCGGGCACGTCTAGGTCCTCGCGACCGGCGCTTGCCGGGTCAAACTGGCGCAGCAGCCGTACCCGCGAGCGCGCCTGCTCGTCGGGCGCCAGACGCCGCAACTCGGCGAGATTCGAGCTGTCCATCGCGAGGATCAGGTCGAAGTCCTGGAAGTCCCGCGGCGCCACCTGGCGGGCTGCGCCCTCCAGAACGATCCCCCGGGTGAGGGCAGTCTGCGTGGCGCGCTCGTCCGGTGGACTGCCGACGTGCCAGCCCCCGGTGCCGGCGGAGTCAAGCTCGATCCTGCCTTCGAGACCGGCATGCCGCACCAGACCGCGCATCACGCCCTCAGCGGTGGGCGAGCGGCAGATGTTCCCGAGGCAGACGAACAGGATCCGCACGGGGTTGGTGGTTGACACGGGGTGGGCGATCCACGCGGGCCGGTCGGTCGGCACGGGGTCGGCGGGAGTCAATTACTCCTCGCCCAGTTCGAGCACCGCCAAGAAAGCCTCCTGGGGGACCTCGACGCGGCCGACCTGCTTCATCCGCTTCTTGCCCTCCTTCTGCTTGGCGAGCAGCTTTTTCTTGCGTGTGATGTCGCCGCCGTAGCACCCCGCGATCACGTCCTTGCGGAAGGCCTTCACGGTCTCGCGCGCGATCACGTGCGCACCGATCGCCGCCTGGATCGGGACGTCGTACTGCTGGCGCGGAATGCGCTTGCGCAGCTTCTCCGTGAGCGTGCGACCCATCTCGTATGCCTTCTCACGGTGCACGACCATCGACAGCGCATCGACCGGGTCGCCGGCGAGCAGCACATCGAGCTTGACGAGATCCGACTCCTTCATCCCGCTCAGCTCGTAGTCCAGCGAGGCGTAGCCTTTGGTGCGCGACTTCAGCTGGTCGAAGAAGTCGAGCACGATTTCCGCCAACGGCAACTCGTAGTTCAGCTGCACCCGCTCGGGCGAGAGGTAGTGCATGCCGGTGTGCTCGCCGCGGCGCTCCTGACAGAGCTCCATCACCGCGCCGACGAACTCTTTTGGCGCGATGATCGACGCCTGGATGAACGGCTCGCGGATCTCCTCGATCGTGCCCGGATCGGGCATGTCCGAGGGGTTGTGCACCTCGAGCTCCTCGCCATTGGTCAAGGTGACGTCGAACTCGACGGAGGGCATCGTCGCGAGCAGCTCCAGGTCGTACTCACGCTCCAGCCGCTCGCGCACGATGTCCATGTGCAGCAGACCGAGGAAACCGCAGCGGAAACCGAAGCCGAGCGCGTCGGAGGTCTCCGGCTCCCACGACAGCGCCGCGTCGTTGAGAACCAGCTTCTCCAGCGCGTCGCGCAGGTCGGGGTAGTCGTCGGAGTCGATCGGGAACAGCCCGCAGAAGACCATCGGCTTGACCTCGCGATAGCCCGGCAATGCCTCGGTCGCCTCGCCGCCGGTGGTGGTGCGACTGCCGGGGCCGGACGTCCTCGTGCGCGTGGTCAGCGTGTCGCCGACGCGCAGCAGCGTGACGTCCTTCAGACCCGTGATCAGATACCCGACCTCACCGGCGGCGAGCTGGTCGGTGGGCATCATCTGCGGGCTGAACACGCCGATGTCGTCGATATCCGCCTCGGTGTCCGTCGCCATCGCGCGGATCGCCTGGCCCTTCTTGAAGACACCGTCGACGACCCTGATGTAAGCGATCACGCCGCGGTACTGGTCGAACTCGGAGTCGAAGATCAGCGCGCGCGGCGGCGCCTGCGGGTCGCCGTGCGGCGGAGGCACGCGCGCGATCAGCTCCTCCAGCACCTCGCCCACGCCGGCGCCTGTCTTGCCGCTGATCTGCAAGATCCCCTCGGTCGACTCGCCGATCAGATCGCTCACTTCCGCCGCAACCCGCTCGGGCTCGGCGCCGGGCAGGTCGATCTTGTTCAGGCAGGGGATCAGCTCGAGGCCGGATTCGACCGCGAGGTAAGTGTTCGCGACCGTCTGCGCCTCCACTCCCTGCGCGGCGTCAACGACCAAGAGCGCGCCCTCACACGCAGCAAGCGAGCGCGAGACCTCGTAGGTGAAGTCGACATGCCCCGGCGTGTCGATCAAATGGAGTTGATAGATCTCCCCGTCCTTGGCCGTGTAGAACACGCGCACGGCCTGCGCCTTGATCGTGATCCCCCGCTCACGCTCCAGGTCCATCGAGTCGAGCAGTTGCGCGCGCATCTCGCGGGCGGAGACCGTATGGGTCAGCTCGAGGATGCGATCGGCGAGCGTCGACTTGCCGTGGTCGATGTGCGCGATGATCGAGAAGTTGCGGATCTTGGCTTGGTCCATGGGCCGCTACAGCGTAGACGCGCTAGCCTTGATGGTCCGGCGGATCGCCAACTCGACAAGGATTCATTCAGCCGCGGCTACGCGCTGGGCGGGTGAGAACCCATTCAGCGGCCTGTCCAGGTGTCGAGAGTGTTAAGCCGCCCAGGCGAAACACACAGTCCTGGGACGTATGTAGTAAGCGGCGATCTAGGTTCGGGCGCAAGCCGGGTGGGCCTTGGCTCACCCGGCCTCTGCTCGTCGAGGCGCTACGCGCGGCCGAGGCGAGCGCGGATCAGACCGCTGACCTGGTGGGCCTCGGGTATGCGCATCGCGAGGACCAGCCGCGTGTACACCCACAGGCCGATCCCCGCCGCGGCGCCGATCGCGACCAGCTGGGCCGGCAGCGACTCCCCGAGGAGCGCGTGCAGCACGTACCAGACCACCCACGAGACGCCGGCGAGGATGGCCGAGGCAACCGCGATGCGAGAGGTGATCATCGTCGTCTGCGCCCCTTCCAGGCGACCGTTGAAGCCAACGCGCAAGCGCTGCAGCTGCAGCGCGGTCATCACCGCGTTGGCCGCGACCGTACCGATCACGAGCCCGGCGATGCCGAGCGGCTTGTACAGGCCGACGCTGACGACGATGTCCACGACGATGTTCATCGCCGCCAGGCGCGTCGGTATCCACGGTCGCTGCACCGCGAAGAAGGTGCGGGTGAGCAACAGGTTGATGCCGGCGAAGGGCAAGCTGAAGGCGAACCAGAACAGCGCGATCGAGACGAGGTGGGTGGACTGCGCGTTGAAGTGGCCGCGCTGAAAGACGAGCCGGGTGATGGGAACGGCGAGCACGATCATGAACGCGGCCGCCGGGATCAACAGCAGGTTGATCTGACGCATGCCGTTGCCGACCGTGCGGCGCATGCCGGCCGCGTCGCGACGGGAGGCGAGCCGGCTGAGCGTCGGGAACAGGACGGTGGCGACCGCCACGCTGAACATCCCCTGCGGCAGCATGTAGATGCGAAACGCGTTGTCGATCGCGCGTGGCGCTTCAGCGGACACGAGGCTGCCGAAAGCCGAGTTGATCAACTGGTCGAGGTTGACGATCCCGAGGCCGATCGTCACGGGAATCATCAGCGTGAACACCTGCTTGATACGCGGATCGCGCCAGTCGATACTGAAGCGCAGCCGGAAGTCGATCCGGCTCAGCGCGCCCATCACCATCACCATCTGCACGGCTGTAGCCGCCAGCACGCCGACCGCGAGCGCGTAGATCTCCTCGCGTCCATGGAAGTGGGGAGCGAGCACGACCAGCAGCCCGATGATCACCAGGTTCCATACCGCCGGCGCGATCGCCTGGATGGTGAAGTGGTCGAAGGACTGCAGGATCCCGACGAGCAGGCCGGTCAGGCCCAGCAGCAAGATCACCGGAAACAAGACCTGGGAGAGCCCTACCAGTAGGTGAACGTCGACACTCGAGAACGTCGGACCGGCGAATACGGGCATGATCAGGCCGGCCGTGAGGATGAAGAACGCCGAGATCGCGCCCAGCCCGATGAGCAGGATCCAGAACAGCGTCGAGGCGAGGCGCACCGCCTCGAGCTTGCGGCCCTTCTGCAGCAGGTCGGTGAACACCGGGACGAAGGCGGCGGACAGGGCGGCGTTGGCGAACAGGTTGGCCACCAGGTTGGGCACGAGGTAGGCGATCGTGAAGGCCGAGGCGGCCGGGCTCGTGCCGAAGTAGCTGGCGGCCACGATTTCGCGCAGCAGACCCGCGACGCGCGAGAACCCGGTGCCGATCGCGAAGATCGCCGTGTTGCGCGCCACGCCGCGACCGGCGGTAGGGCTCGCGTCCCCCGTCACGCCTCCGTCATCCGGTGGCTCTCCGCCGCCCGGCGACGCGGGGACGGCCGGCTCCTCGCCGGGGGCTTCTCCGATGGCGGACAAGGCCGCTATAGTACGGCTCTCCGCGGCGCGCCCCGCAGCTTCTCTGCGACGTCTCGCGGCATCCAGCTATGGCCAACATTCACTCCCAGAAGAAGCGGATCCTCCGCGCCGAGCGCGAGCGCTTGGAGAACCGGCGCTACACCTCGACGATCAAGACCTACTTCCGCCGGCTGGAGTCAACGATGGAGAGCGGCGATACCGCCACCGCTGACACCGAGCACCGTGAGCTGGTGAGCACGATCGACAAGGCCGTCAAGCGTGGCGCCCTGCACCGCAACACCGGTGCTCGTAAGAAGTCTCGCGCAGCGAGAGTTCGCGCCGGCGCCCCTGCTTCTTAGCCTCGCTCCTCAGCTGGTAATTGCCTCGATCGCTCGCAAAGCGATCGTGTCCTCGTCGAGCGTGGCAAACGGAGAGCGGCTCGAGCGAAGCGCGGCTCCACCGCGCGAGTCGAGTTCCAGGTCCGCGAGCGCGCCGAGCGCCTTGCGCAGTTGGTCGGGGTCGGTGCGGGCAATGTCCGCCACGAAGCGCTCGGCGGCCTGCGGCGGCATACGGAGCCCGCGCCGTATGTCCGCAAGCGACTCACCCGCCTGCAAACGCAGCGAGAGAGCAAGCGCCTCGCGCACCCGCTGAGCCATCAGGTAAGTGAGCCCGGCCAGGCGCTCGCCCTGGCGACGGACACGCAAATAGGCGAGCGTCGCCGCTCCGGGGTCGCCCCCGACGAGAGCGTCGGCAAGCGCGAACGATCGCCACTCGGCGGAGTGCGCGGCGCGGCGCTCGATGTCCTGCACGCTCACTCGCTGGGTCTCCCCCGCCCCGACCTCCCCCCCGCCGGTCTCCCCCCCGCCGCCGGATTCCAGCGCGAGCTTCTCCAGCTCCCGCAACAGCCGTTGCTGGCGTCCCCCGACCTGCGCGACCAGCGCGTTCGCGGCGGCCGCGTCGAGCGAGATATCCATGCGCGTGGCCTGTGCGCGCGCCCACTTCCCCAGCTCCCACGGCTTCACCGTCGCTTGAATGACGATCTGCCCGCCCGCGCGTTTGACCGCGTCATGGACCGCCGCGGGCGCCTTGCCGCGCGCCTCCTCGCGCGCGAACAGCGCGACAGTTGTGTCGGGTGGCATCTGCGCCATCGCCGGTATCAGGTGCTGCTCGACCTCCCCCTGCTTCCAGCGCTCGACACCATCGACGACGATCACGCGCCGGCCGATCGCGAACGTCATCGCGCTCAGCGCCAGCGCCACACCGGTGGGGGTGCCCCCATCGCCGTCGAGCACCTCCACGCTCGCGGCGTCTCCCTGCCGCTCCGCCAGCGCCTTCAGGCCCGCGCGGCGCTCCGCGACGGCACCGTGGTCGTCGCCGTGAATCAGGTACGCGGGCTTCAGCTCAGGCATCTGCGCCCGAGTGTATGCATCACGCTCGACGACTCAGCTGGATGGGATGGACCGAGCGGCGTGGATGGGATGGACCGAGCGGCGTGGATGGGATGGACCGAGCGATGTGGCGGGAACCGTTCAGCGACGCTGGATCAGACGCGCGGAGATCGTGTCCGCCAACGTGAGGATGGCACGCAGGGGAAGAATCATCAGACGGGCCAGGAGGCCTCGAATCGGGCGCCCGTTTGGCGGCCAGCGCCGGGCCGATCGCGGCGGCGAAGAGCGCGATGTCCGGCAGGGGGCGGATCAGCACCCTGATCTCGGAGATCTCGCCGAGCTCGTTGCAGCGCAAGAGATCGACGCCCTCGACACTCTTGGCAGCGACCGGCGAGCTCCTGCGTGTCAGCGTGCGTATCAGCGAACGACGAGATTCACGAGCTTGCCGGGTACCACTATCTCCTTGACGATCTGCTTGCCGTCGAGGTGCGCCCGCACGTTCGGCGCCGCCTTACACAGCTCCTTCAGCTCGTCGGCGCCCGCGCCGGTGGCGGCGAAGACGCGGTCGCGCAGCTTGCCATTGACCTGGCACACCAGCTCGTACTCGTCGCGCTCCAGCATCGCCTGATCGGCCTGCGGCCACGGCTGCTCCCACACGCGCTCGCCGGTCAGGCGGTCATAGATATCCGCGCAGACGTGCGGGGCGAACGGAAACAGCAGCGAGGCAGCGGTCGTGAGCGCGAAGTGCTGGGTGACCACACTCGTGCGGTCGCGCACACGCGAGCACTCGTTCAGCAGCTCCATCACCGCCGCGATCGCCGTGTTGAACGCGAAGCGGCGCAGATCGTGAGAGACCTTGTCGATCGCCCAGTGCGCCTTACGCAGCAGCTCGAGATCGTCAGCCCCCTCTTCTCCCTCTCCAGCAGTGCGTTCTGCCGTCTCGGCCGCCAGACGCCACAGTCGACTCAGGAAGCGGTGTACTCCCTCCATGCCCTCGTCGGACCAGTCAGCGTCCTGATCGGGCGGACCGATAAACAGGATGTAGCAGCGGGCGGTGTCGGCGCCGTAGCGCTCAATAATCGCGGCAGGCGAGACGACGTTGCCGCGGGACTTGCTCATCTTCGCGCCGTCCTTGGTCACCATTCCTTGAGTGAACAGCGCCTTGAACGGCTCCTGGAAGTCGAGATGTCCGAGGTCGGCGAGCGCCTTAGTGAAGAAGCGCGCGTACATCAGGTGCAGGATCGCGTGCTCGACCCCGCCGATGTACTGGTCGACCGGCATCCACTCCTTCAGCGCCGCCGGATCCCAGGCGGCCCGGTCGTTGGATGCGTCGCAGTAGCGCAGGAAGTACCACGAGGAGTCGACGAACGTATCCATCGTGTCCGTCTCCCTGCGCGCAGGGCCGCCGCACTCGGGGCACTTCGTGTTGACCCAGTCCTCCGCGGCCTCCAGCGGCGATTGACCCTTCGGCGTGTAGTCCTCGATGTCCGGCAGCTCCACCGGTAGCTCGTCCTCGGGCACCGGCACGACTCCGCAACGCTCGCAGTTGACGATCGGGATCGGGCAGCCCCAGTAGCGCTGGCGCGAGATGAGCCAGTCGCGCAGGCGGTAGTTGACCGACGCGTGCCCCTTACCCTCACGGTCCAGCCAGGCCACGATTGCGCTGAGCGCCTCACGGTTTGGCAAGCCGTCGAAGTCAGCATGCGAGTTGACCAGCAGGCCATCGCCTGGGTATGGCAGTCCCTGCTCGGTGGTCTCGGCCGCACTCGGGTCGGCGTCCGGCGCGGCGCTGGCTGGGCCTTCGATCACGCGACGGATCGGCAACTCGTAGGCGCGGGCGAAGGCGTAATCGCGCTCGTCATGCCCGGGCACCGCCATGATCGCCCCCGTGCCGTACTCCATCAGCACGTAATCGGCAACGTACATCGGGATCTGCTCGCCGTTCACGGGGTTAGTGACCGTCCGCCCGAGCGGCACACCGGTCTTCTCCTTCTCGGCGTTGCCGCGCTCCTCGTTGGACTCGTTGAGCGCATGATTGACGTATTCGCGCACGTCCTGCTCGTAGACAGTCCCCTCCGCGAGTCGAGCGATGTCCGGGTGCTCGGGGGCCATCACGAAGAACGTCGCGCCGAACAGCGTGTCCGGGCGCGTCGTGAACACGGGGTAGTCGATCGGGTGGGCGGGATCCAAATCCTCGCAGCGAAACGTCACCTCCGCCCCCTCTGAGCGCCCGATCCAGTTGCGCTGCATCGTCTTCACGTGCTCGGGCCACTCGATCCCGTCCAAATCGCCCAAGAGCCGCTCGGCGTAGTCGGTGATCCGCAGGAACCATTGCTCGAGCTGGCGGACTTCGACCAGCGCGCCGCAGCGCTCGCATGTCCCGTCCGCTTGCACCTGCTCGTTGGCGAGCACCGTCTGGTCTTTCGGGCACCACTTGACCGCCGCCTGCTTCTTATAGGCGAGCCCCGCCCCGAAAAGCTGCAAGAAGATCCATTGCGTCCAGCGGTAATAACGCGGGTCGTGCGTCGCCAGCTCGCGCGACCAGTCGATCGAGATCCCCCAGCGGCGGAACTCGCGCTGGAAGGATGCGATCGACGCGGCCGTCGAGTCGCGGGGGTGCACGCCCGTCTTGATCGCATGGTTCTCCGCCGGCAGTCCGAACGCGTCGTAGCCCATCGGGTGCAGCACGCGATGGCCCGTGCGGCGGTGATAGTGCGCGATCGCGTCGCCGACCGAGTAGACCTTCAGGTGGCCGATGTGCGGCTCGCCGCTCGGGTAGGGCAGCATCTCCAGCACGTAGGAATTAGATGCCCGCACGCCCGCCTGCTCGGCGTCGTCGCGACGCGCGTCAGCGCCACTGTCGTTCGATACCTCCCAAGTGCGCTCCCTCGCCCACAACGCCTGCCAGCGGGGCTCGATCTCCTGGGGGTCGTAACGGTGTTCCGGCATTGCGCCGGAGATTAGCGGCCGGAGGCTCAGCGGCCGCCGAAGATCCGCAAGAGGGTGAGGAAGATGTTGATCACGTTGATGAACACGCCCGTGGCGATCCACACCACGTCGCGCTCGGTCGCCCGGCGGCGGATGATCTGGAAGTAGATCGCCAGATAAGCACTGACGATCACGTAGATCGCCAGGTTGAGCAAAAAGTGTTCGCCGGAGCCGATCAGGATCAAGATGATGCTGAGCCCGAAGACTCCGAGGAGCACGAAGAACAGCGGGCGCATCCAGCGGATCAGATCGCGCGAGGTGACAAAACCGTAGGAGCCCATCACCCCGACCGTCAGCGCGGTGCCACCCGCAGCCTGGTAGATCGCGCTGCGATCGACCGTCGCGTACTCGTTGATCACCGGCCCGAGGCCCAGTCCGAGCAGCAGCGCAAGCGCGAACATCCATGTCATCCCCGTTGGCCCTTCACGCAGGACGGGGACGAACATCTGCACGATCAGCATCCCAAGCGCACCGAACTCGCAGATCTCCGCGGTGCCAAAGGTAAGATCGCGCCCGATATAGGTGCCAGCGGCGGCGAAGGCAAGCGCAACCGCGACCAGGAACATCACCTGGCCAAGCAAAAACGTAGAGCTGGCAGCCCGTTCGGTCGCGTGGGCATCGAAGACGCTCAGCGCGGCCCGTTTCGACGAGGTGGTTGCGAACGGATTGTCGGACATCTGTGGACTCCCCCTGATCTAGTTGCAAGCTCGAGGCAACGCAACGTTAGCGCAGTCGCCACGGAGAGATTTCACCCTGACGTGTTAGTCGAGACTGGCGCGACGGGCGCGCAGCGCTTGCACTATCTCGACCGGCGCGCGCTCGGGCGATCCCGCGTCGAACGGCGGTTGCGGGTCGTACTCGATCCCCAATTGGATCGCCTGCGCCGTCCGCTCGTCCGCGATCTTCGCGGCGAGCGCCAGCGCCATGTCGATGCCGGCCGAGACGCCCGCGGCGGTGACGATCTTGCCGTCGAACACCACCCGCTCCGAGACAGCCTCGACACCCAGCCCGCGCAGCTCCTCCAGCGCCAGCCAATGACTGGTCGCACGCTTGCCCTTCAGCAAGCCGGCGGCGGCGAGGATCAGCGAGCCGGTACAGACGGAGGTCGTCCATGTGCTGCGCTCATCGGCGGCGCGCAGCCAGTCATGCACCGGACCGTCGTCCATCAGCGCCTGACGGCCAGGGCCGCCAGGGACGAGCACGACCTCGGGGTAGGGCAGCTCCGCGAGCGAGGCGTCTGCGGTAAGCGCAAGCTGACCGGTGTCGGTGCGCTTCGGGCCCGGTTCCTCGGCGACGAACGTGACCGTCGCACCCGGCAGACGGCTGAGCACCTCATAGGGACCGACGGCGTCCAGCGCGGTCAGGCGGTCGAACAGCAGGATCGCGATATTCATTGCACTGTCTCCTTTTCGAGCGGGGCATAAAAGCGGCGGCGATACTCCGCCGGTCCGACGTCGAGCGTGCGCAGAAAAACACGGCGCATCGTCTCCGCGGTGGGAAAGCCACAGGCGACGGCCACCGCCGCAATCGGCTCCGTGGTGTCCTCCAGATGCCTGCGTGCTGCCTCCAAGCGCACCTGCTCGACGTAGCGCGCGGGCGTGACACCAGACTCGGCCCCGAACACACGGGCGAAATGGCGCGGGCTCATACACGCGCGGGCGGCGAGCGCCTGCACGGACAGGTCGGTCGCGGGGTGCTCGATCACATAGCGCTGGACCTCACGCAGCGGCTCACGCACAGGCTCCTGGGTGGACAGCGTGGCGCTGAATTGGGACTGGTTGCCGGGACGGCGCAGGAACAGCACGAGATGACGCGCGATCTGTAGCGCCGCCCCGCGGTCGAGGTCTTCCTCCACGAGCGCCAACGCGAGGTCCATGCCCGCGGTAACACCAGCCGAGGTCCAGATCGGCCCATCGCGCAGGAAGATCGGCTCGGGGTCCACGTCCACCGCCGGGTAGCGGGCCGCGAGCTCAGCGGCGGACGCCCAATGCGTGGTCGCGCGCCGGCCGTCCAGCAGCCCAGCCGCGGCGAGCAGAAAGGCGCCGGTACAAACCGAGGCGGTGCGCCGGGCGGTGGCAGCCGTCTGGGAGATCCAGTCCAGCAGCGCGCGGTCGGATGCGGCCTGGCTGGACCCATTCCCTCCCGCAACGATCAGCGTGTCGATCGCGGCGAGCGCAGAGGCAAGGCTCGCGTGCGGGACCACCGTCAGACCGCTGGAGGTCTGTAGCGGCCGGCCGTCGACGCTGAGCAGCTTCACCTCGTAGCCGCGCTCGCGCCGGCCCGTCGCTTCGATCAGTCGCTGGGCGCCCGCGAACACCTCCAATGGGCCAGCGAAATCGAGGCTCTGCACGCCCGGGTAGACGAGGATCGCGATTTGGCGCGGCGCTCGCGTGTTTCGCGGAGTACGCGTGATCCGCGAGGTGGCGTGTTGCTCCATTCCCCGATCATGGCCCACCGCGAGTTTGTCCGCAAGGACATATTTCCCACGTTTCCTGCCAACAGCCAGTCGGGCGCCTCACACGTTGCCAATCGGCCTCGCGGTTTACCATGGCTAGATGGAGCCTCAGTCTCGGGAATCCTCAGACGCGCTCGACGGCCTGAGCGGCACTCCGGCTCAGGTCGCGAACATCGTCGACGCGGCGGAACGCGCCGCTGAGGAGCTACGCGCCCAGGCAGAGGCGCGCGGACGCGAGCGGATCGCCGAAGCCGATCGCGCGGCAGAGCACCGTGTGCAGGCGGCCGAGGAGGAGGCGCAGGAGATCCTCCACGCCGCCCGCTCGCAGGCCGAGGCGGCCAGGAACGAGGCCCTGTCCGCGGTGGGGCCAATCCACAGCGAGGCCGACGAACGTCTGCGCGATGCGGAGCGCATCCGGGGCGAGGCTTTGGCGGAGGCCGACCGCATGCGCAGTGAGGCACGTGCCGAGGCCGAGCAGGTACTCGCCGACAGCCGCGGGGAGACTGAGCAGATGCTGGCCGACAGCCGCGGGGAATCGGAGCGAATGTTGACCGGCGGTCAGGCGGAGGCCGAGCGCGCACTCGCCGCAGGCACACGCACAGGCCGCCCAGGTATTGAGCAAAGCCCAAGAGGAAGCGAACCGGCTCACCTCGCAGGCGCGTGAGCAGACCGAGCGGCTGCTCGCCGCCGGTGGCGAGGAGCACTCCCAGTTGCGCCTCAGCGCCGAAGAGCAGGCCAAGGAGGTACGGGCCAAGGCGCGCACGGATGCCCGCGAGATCGTCAGCGAGGCTCACGTCGCGGCGCGCGAGGTCCTGCGCGAGGGCACCGAGCTGTCGCGTAACCTGCGTGAGCTCTCAGTCTCCCTGCACAACAACGCCGAGCGCCTGATCCGCGATGTGCGCCTGGCCCACGGTGGCCTGACCGCCCGCCTGGACCAAGCCGATCCAGGCACCCCTCGCCGCGAGACGACCTGCGCCTGCTCGGCCGCCGGGGCCTCGAGGATGACCCGGGAGACGACCTCGACGTCCCGGAGTTCATTCCACCGGGGTGAGCGAGTTTTCTGTCAGCGGTGTGTCCTTCAACCGCCGCCCAGCCGACCGGCGTGCTTGCCTTATACGATAAGACGGCAGACTCGGGGCTATAGCTCAGCTGGGAGAGCGCCGCCATGGCATGGCGGAGGTCGAGGGTTCGAGCCCCTCTAGCTCCATTTCGACCGCACCGCGATCGGCGCGCTGGCCGGTCATCATGCGAGCGTGGCCACGCTCGCGGTCAAGGTGCTGCTGGCGCCCAGCTTCGTAATCGGCGCGTCGCTCACCGCCCGCCGATTTGGACCGCGGATCGGCGGACTGGTCGGTGGGCTACCAGTCGTGGCCGGCCCAATCCTGCTCGTCTACGCACTGAGCCATGGGCGCGCCTTCGCCGCGCAGGCCGCCGCCGGCACCCTGCTGGGACTCGTTTCGCTGACCTCATTCGTCTTGGTCTATGGCCGTCTCGCCGGACGCGCGCCATGGGTCGTGAGCCTGCTCGCGGGATGGGCAGCGTTCGCGATCGGGACCCTCATTTTCAGCGCGCTGAGGATCCCCGCCGGCGCCGCGCTTGCGCTGTCCAGCGCCGGATTTGTGGTTGGCCTGAAGCTACTCCCCAATCCGCGGGCCAAAAAGTCCCAGGCCCCGGCACCACCAATCTGGGATCTACCTCTGCGTGGCGCCTGCGCGCTTGCGCTCGTGCTCGCGCTGACCGCGGCCGCCGGCTGGCTGGGCCCCCAACTCAGCGGCCTGCTCGCACCGTTTCCGGTGATCGCGAGCGTCCTCGCCACGTTCACTCACGCCCAGCATGGAGCAGATGAGCTCCTACGACTGGCGCGAGGACTGATCGCCGGATTCTTTGCGTTCGCACTGTTCTGCTTCACCCTTGCCGTTTCGCTGCGCGCGCTGGGAATAGCAGCGGCATTCGTGCTCGCCAGCGGCGTGGCGCTATCCGCTCAAGGGTTGCTACTCGCGCTCGCCACCCGCGCCGGCGCCTCGCCCCAGAGCTGCTCCAGCCGGTAGAAGGCACGCGTTTGCGGCGTGAAGATGTGCACGACGACATCCAGATAGTCCATCAAGATCCAATCCCTCTGGCTCAAGCCCTCGACCCGGCGCGGCTGGATCTCATGCTCGTGCTTGCAGCCCTCCAGAATGCCGTCGTGGATCGCCTTCGTCTGACGCTCGGTGTTGCCCGAGCAGACGACGAAGTAGTCGGTGTAGCCGAGCACTCCACGCAGGTCGAGCTCCACGATCTCCACGGCCTTCTTATCAGCGGCGTAGCGCGCGATCTCACTGAGTAGCTCCTCGGGCTTCACTGCGCACCCGCCTTCGCCGTTATGTTCCCGTTCGCCTTCGTGTTGTTGTTCGTGTTTGGCTCAGCGGCCGACCTAGCGCGGTACAAACCATGCTCGGCGATGTACGCCGCGACCGCCGGCTCGAGGAGTCCCTCGATCGGCTCGCCGTCGTGTACCCGCTCGCGCACCATCGAGGAGGAGATCTCGACCATCGGCATATCCAGGAACGTCATCCTGGCCCGCAGCGGGGTCAGCGCCGCGAGTACATCCTCGCGTCTTCCATCCTCGCGCTCGGCCACCGCCAGGTTTGCGAAGCTCGACCAGCGCCCGCGGCTCGCGCCAGGTTGGCAACGTCAGCGCCATATCCGCGCCCACGATGAACGTCAGCTCGGTGTCCGGATGGCTCTTATGGATCGCTCGCAAGGTATCCACCGTATAGGACCGCCCACCGCGCTCGATCTCCAGCCCACACACCTGCAGCCCGGACTCCTCCCCCACCGCCAACCGGCACATCTCCAGGCGCCGCTGCGGGCCGGGGTCTCCCTCGTCGCCCTTGTGCGGCGCGCTGTTCGCCGGCATCAGCACGACGCGCTCCAAGCCCAGCTCGGCCCGCGCGCGAGCGGCCAGTGCAAGATGCCCGCGGTGGGGTGGGTTGAACGTCCCCCCGAGGACACCGATCGCCGATCGGATGCCGGCCGGCAGCTCGGCCGACGGCGACTCATTCGCGGACGTGTCCGTCGCCTTCCACCAGGTACTTGAACGTGCACAGCTCCCGTAGCCCGATCGGCCCCCTGACATGCAGCTTCTGCGTCGAGTTCCCGATCTCCGCGCCCATCCCGAACTCGCCCCCGTCGGTAAATCTCGTCGATGCGTTCACATACACGCAGGCCGCATCCACCCCCAGCTGAAATGCCCGCGCGCTCTCGGTGTCGCGGGTCACGATCGCCTCCGAATGCCCGCTCCCATAGCGACCGATGTGCTCGATCGCCCGCTCGACCGAATCGAGCACCGCCACCGCCAGCGTCATCGCCAGATACTCCGTGCCCCAGTCCTCGTCGGTCGCCGCCTGCACGAGCGCCGAGTCCGACAGCGACGCCTCTGCCTCCAGCCGCGAGGCGCCGACGTCCTCCCGCGCCTCCTCGCTCTCGTCCTCCGCCAGCTCTAGCACCCGCTCGTCGCCACGCACGACCACGCCGGCAGCGCTCAGCGCGCGCAGGATCCGCGGCACGAACAGTGGCGCCGCGTCGGCATGCACGAGCAGCGTCTCCGCCGCATTGCACACCCCTGGGCGCTGCGTCTTGGCATTGAGCACGATCGCTTCCGCTTGATCGAGGTCCGCCGAGGCGTCTACATACACGTGACAGTTGCCCGACGCGGCGTAGATCACCGGCACGCTCGCCACCTCCTCGAGCGCCGCCTTGAGCCCCTCACCCCCGCGCGGGATGATCAGATCCACCGTCCCCTTCTGTGTCGCCAGCTCCGCGAGCTCCTCGCGTCCACCCCCCGCCACCAGGCTCACGCAGCCCTCTGGCAATCCCTGAGCCACCGCGGCCTCACCGGCGATCCGCGCGAGCGCGGCGTTGGAGTGAAGCGCCGAGGACGAGCCCCGTAGGACGATCGCGTTGCCCGACTTCAGGCACAGCGCGGTGGCGTCGATCGTCACGTTCGGGCGTGCCTCGTAAACGACCGCCACCACCCCGAGCGGCACCCTCACCTTGCGCACATCCAAACCATTCGGCAGACGATGCCCGTCGATCACCTCTCCGACCGGGTCACCCAGTGCAACGATCTGCCTGAGCGCCTTCGCGATACCCGCTATCCGCCCCTCGTCCAGCAGCAGCCTGTCGAGCAGCGCCTCGCTCAGCTCAGACTCGCGCCCAGCTTGCATGTCGCGCGCGTTCGCCTCCAATATCTCCTCGGCACGCTCGCCCAGCGCCACCGCGATCCCCTCCAGCGCCGCATTCTTCGTCGCAGTGTCCACCCGCGCCAGCGCTTTCGCCGCGAGCTTGGCTGCCGCGCAGATATCCGCGACGGGCGAGATGACGGTGGCCATGACTCTAAGGGTACGACCTAGCCGACCACCAGGTAATCGCGGTGCACCGCCTCCTCGGTCGCATGCGGCAGGATTCCTCGTACCGCGTCGGACTGCTTACCGATCACCTTCCTCAGCTCGTCCGCCGAGTAGTTGCAGACACCCTTTGCGATCGTCTTCGTCCCGGCCTCAGCCGCGATCTCGACCGCATCGCCCGCGTCGAACTCTCCTCTCACCTCGACGATCCCGACCGGCAGCAGGCTGGCGCTGCCCTCGCGCAACGCCCTGGCGGCGCCCTCGTCGATCACGAGCGTGCCGTGCGCGGGCTTCGCGTACTTCAGCCACAGCTTGAACGAGCTGTGACCCGTCGCTCGCGGTGTGAACAGCGTGCCCTCGCGAGAGCCTCCGAGCACCGCCTCGAGCGCTCCGGCGCGCAATCCGTTGCAGATCACAGTCGCGATGCCCGCCGCAGTGGCCATGTCGGCGGCCACCACCTTCGAGCGCATCCCCCCTGAGCCCAGCGGCGAGGTGCTGTGGCCGATCTCCATCTCCTGGAGCGCCTCGAAGTCGCCGATCTCCTCCACGAGCGTGGCGTTTTCGTCCAGCCGCGGATCGGCGCTGTAGAGACCGTCGATATCGGTCAACAGCACCAGCAGGTCGGCGCCCACGAGCATTGCCAGCTGCGCCGCCAAGAAGTCGTTGTCGCCAAATGAGATCTCGTCGGTCGCGGTCGTGTCGTTCTCGTTCGCCACCGCCACGACACGCCAATCCAGCAGCTTGCGCAGGGTCTGGCGCGCATTCAAATAGTGCGTGCGAGCACTCAAATCCCCGATCGTCAGCAGCACCTGGGCGCTGACCAACTCGCGCTCGCGCAACAGCTCGTCATACACCCTGTACAGCTTCCCCTGCCCGACCGCGCTCGCGGCCTGCAGCTCGTCGATCGCCGCTGGGCGCGACTGGAGGCCCAGCACGCGCATCCCCCTCGCGATCGCGCCGCTGGAGACCATCACGACCTCATCGCCGTCTCGATGCAGTCTGGCAACCGCGTCGCAGACACGCGCAAGCACGTCGGCTCTCAGCTCGCCGTTGTCCTCGGCGACGATGCTCGACCCCAGCTTGATCACGACTCGTCTCATTGCCTGGAAGCTTATGGCGGAGCGCTCATGCCGGCGCGTCCGGGTCGAGCTCGAAGGTCACCCCTCCCACCTCCAGCTCGTCGCCGGGCTGAAAGCCCTCCGACTCCAGCGCCCCGAGCACGCCGATCCTGCGCAGCCGTTCCTCCAGATATGCCATCGCATCCTCGTTCTCGATGTCATATCGCGCCAGCAGCCGCTCGATCCCCTTTCCCCTGACCGCAAACGATCCAGCTCCCGTCCGCTCGACTTCGAAGCCTTTCCCCGCCGCCGGGCGAAACACCATGTACTCGGCCAGATCCTGCTCCCCCAGATCGTGCTCCCCTCCCGCTCCGGCCTGGCTGCCTGACGCATGCACACCCGAGACGGTTTGGCTCCCATGGCGCAAACCGCCATCACCCGCTTCGGGCGATGCGAGCTCACGCGGCGTCACGCTGCTCAACAGCTCACCCGCCAGCTCCTCCAACCCCGCTCCCGTGGCACTCGAGGTGACGATCACCGGCACCTCCTCCCCTAGACGGCTCTGCCACTCCGCCACAACCTCCTGCGCACGCGCCTGCGTCACCAGATCGCCCTTCGACAGCGCGAGCACACGCGGCAGTCGCGCGAGCCGCTCGTCGTGCGCGGCCAGCTCGTGCTCAATCGTGGCGTAGTTTTGCGCCGCGTCCGCCCCCTCGCCGTTTGAAAGCTCGGGCGCCAGATCCAGCACGTGCACGAGCAGGCGCGTGCGCTCCACGTGCGCCAGAAAATCGTGCCCCAGGCCCGCGCCCTCGCTCGCGCCCTCGATCAGCCCGGGGATATCGGCCACCACGAGCTGGCGCTCACCGTCGTCGAGCACTCCCAACACCGGTGACAGCGTCGTGAAGGGGTAGTTGGCGACCTTCGGCGCCGCCCGCGTCAGCCTCGCCAGCAACGATGACTTCCCAGCGTTCGGCAGCCCAACCAAGCCGACGTCCGCCAACAGCTTCAGTTTGAGCTCCAGCCAGCCCTCTTCGCCCGGCAGGCCCCGCTCAGAGAAGCGCGGCGCCTGCCTGGTGGGCGTCGCAAAGCGCTTGTTTCCCTTGCCGCCGGTTCCGCCCTTTGCCACCTCCGCGCGCTGCCCGTCCTTCATCAGCTCCCAGCGGCGCCCTTGCAGATCCCCCTCCTCGCCCGCCGGTCCGGCGCACCCGATCACCTCGGTGCCCGGCGGCACCCTGATCGTCAGCGTCTCCCCATCGGCCCCGTGTCGCTGCGAGCCTTCGCCATATCCACCCTGCCCCGCACGGTAGATCGCCTTGCGCCGGAAGCTCTGCAGGTCGCGCAACGAGTCGTCGCAGACGAGCACCACATCTCCCCCGCGCCCGCCGTCGCCGCCGTCGGGACCACCCCTCGGCACATGCGCCTCGCGCCTGAAGCTCGTACTTCCGTCCCCGCCGGCGCCGGCCTTCAGATGGATTCTCGCGTGGTCGTGGAGCATGCTGGCATCCTGACAGGCCCCGCGAACCCGGCGGTGACCGGACGGCGTTGGGGGTGTAGCTCAGCTCTGCTTCAGCGCAAGCGAGAAGTAAAAGCCCGCCGCCGCGGCACCGCCGGCCACGAGCGCGGTCCCCGCGACGCCGGCCGCCGGCAGATCCTTACGGGCGGCGCCGGTCGCCAGCAGGTCGACCGTGTCAACCACCGCGCAGGTGGCCTGCCAGCGCGGCCCGACCTCCGGGTGATCGAGCGTGTGCAGCGCGATCATGCCCAGCACCACGTCCCGGACACCGATCGATCGAACCAGCGCGTGCACCGCTGGGCGCTCGGCGTACTCGCCCAGCCAGCCCTTCGCAACCCTTTCCGGCACGACCAACAGCGCCGCCCCAAACACGGCCCGGCCGATCGCCAGTGTCCGGGCGCCCTGACGTGGGTTCACCGGCGGGAGCTCACTCGGTCGCTTAGTCCGCTCAGTCGCTCGGTCGCTCAGGACTACTCGGCGGAGGAGACGCTCACGACGCGTCCGCGGCGGTTGGTGGTGAATTGCACCGTCCCCGCGGCGCGCGCGTAGAGGGTGTCGTCCTTGCCGATACCCACGCCCTCGCCTGGCTTGAATTTGGTGCCGCGCTGGCGCACGATGATCTCTCCGCCGCTCACCGTCTCGCCGGCGAAGGTCTTCACACCCAACCGCTGAGCGTTCGATTCGCGTCCGTTGCGACTGGAGCCAAGCCCCTTCTTATGAGCCATTCTCTGTCGTCTCCTTCTCGGCGGCTTTGCCAGAGGCGGCGGCGGCCGGTTTGGCGGCAGGTTTCGATGCGGTTTTGGACGGTTTCGCTGCTTTGGAAGAGCCCATCGAGATGTCCGTGACCTCGATGCGCGTCAACTCCTGACGATGACCGTTGCGCCGCTTGTATCCGCGCTTGGGCTTGAACTTGAACACCCGCAGCTTCTCGCCACGCTCGTGGCTCAACACCTTCGCCGTGACCTTGACCTGCTTCAGCCCGGCCTGGTCGAACACAGCCTCATCGGAGCGATACAGGATCGGCTCCAGCGCGACGTTGCCGCCCTCGTCGACGGCAAGGCGCTCCACGAGCAGCGTCTGTCCCCGCTCGACGCGGTACTGCTTGCCGCCGGTCTTCACGATCGCGTACATGTCTCTCTCGGTCTCTCGATTTCTCTTACTCGCGGCTCATGCCCTGGCCGGCCGCGACGGGCGTTGGTCCCCTGCTACTCCGGGGTCGCCTCCGCCTTGGCAGTCGAACGGCGCCGTCCACCCCTGCGGCCACGGCGCCTAGGCTTGGATTGTAGGTCATCCTCGGATCCCTCGCCCTCAGGGATATCGCCCGCCGGCGCCTGGGACGCGGAAGCAACCTCAGGGGAGCCGTTCGCCGCGGCGGGCGTGACGGCGGCCGCGGGGCTGACAGGCTTGGGCGTTCGCCGCCTGGGCCTCGGTTTGGCGGTCGGGGCCGGAGCTCGCGGTGTCGGGCGGACCACCTCGCCGGACTCATCCAGCAACAACGCGCTAGCCGCCGTGCGCCCCACCTGGTCGATGCGCACCATCCGCTTCTCGCCGACACACGGCGCCGCGCCCGCGATCGAGATGATGTAGCCGTCGATTTTCGCGACCGCGTCATCGACGTCATACATGTGCGGCTCGACGATCTCGACGAGCACCTCGTCGCCTTGACGGAAGGGCAGCGCCCGCTCCTCGACCTCCGCGCGGGTGCCCTGGAAGGTGATCGCGAAATGCTCGAGCGTCAGTCCTTCGGAGCCCTCGAACAGGAACGACTTGCCCGTCTCCTTCTCGAGCGCATGCAGCACGCGCGAGCCGTGCCCCGTGAACTCCGCGGTCACCCGTGGATTGATCTGCACCAGAAACGCCTCGACGTCGGGGTTTTCCAGCGCCACGTCGCGCAGGCGACGCTCGAACTCGATCGCGTAGGTTTCCTCCGAGCGGATCACACCTTCGCCATCGCACGTCGGGCACGGCCGGCTCATGATCTCGCGCACGCCCTCGGTCACGTTCTGGCGGGTCATCTCGACCAGGCCGAGCTTGGAGATCTCCGCCGTGAACGTCTTCGTGCGGTCCTCGTCCAGCGTCTTGCGGAGGGTCTTCATCACGGCATCGCGGTTGCGCGCGCGAGCCATGTCGATGAAGTCGATCACGATGATTCCGCCGATATCGCGCAATCGCAGCTGGTTGACGACCTCCTCGGCCGCCTCCAGGTTGGTCTTCGTGATCGTGTCCTCCAGCGCCGCGCCCTTGCCGCGGCCGATGAACGATCCCGAGTTGACGTCGATCACCGTCAGCGCCTCGGCATAGTCGATCACCAGATAGCCACCGCTCGGCAGATCAACGCGCCGTGAGAGCACACCGTCGATTGCTTTGTCCACGCCATAAGCCTCGAACAGCGGCTCCTTCTGCTCCCACAGCTCGACGCGCTCGACCAGCTCGGGGGCGGTGCGCGTGAAGAAGGAGACAAGACGTTTGAACTGCTGCTCGTCATCGACTATCGCGCGCTCGAAGTGCGCGGAGAAGATGTCGCGCACCACCCGCACCGACAGGTCGGCCTCCTGGAAGACGAGATCCGGGGCGAGGGTATCCTCGACGCGTTTGCCGAGCACCTCGTGCAGCTTGTGCAGGTACTTCAGCTCGCGTTCGAAATCCTCGCGCTTGGCGCCATGTGCGGCGGTGCGGACGATCACCCCGCCGCTACCGAGGTCCAGACCCGAGGTCTGCTTGCGCAAGCGGTCGCGCTCGCGGTCCTCCAGGCGGCGCGAGACGCCCACGCCCTCGCCCGTTGGGGCATAGACCATGTAGCGGCCGGCGATCGTCAGCTCCATCGACAGCCGCGCGCCCTTCGTCTTCAGGGGATCCTTGACGACCTGGACGACGATCTCCTGACCGGGACCGAGCAGGTCTGAGATCTTGCGAGCGCTGCCGCCGTTTCCACGCCCCCGCTTGGGGGCCTCCACGCCGGGCAGCACGATCTCATCGACATGCAGGAACCCGTTCTTCTCCAGGCCGATGTCGACGAACGCGGCCTCCAGGCCGGGCAGCACGTTGTCGACCTTGCCCTTGTAGATGTTCCCGACGATCGAGCGCCCGCCGCGGCGCTCCAGGTAGATCTCAGCTATGCGGTATCCGGCCTCCGGGGCGCCGCTTGCGCGCTTGCGCGAGCTGGTCGCGGCGGAGCGTGAGGCGCCGGGCGTTCCGGAGGACTCCAAGAGCGCGACGCGCGTCTCCGCGCGATCGACGCTGACAAGCACTTGCTTTTTCAATTTGATCCAGTCTTTCGGTATCGATGCCGGCCGGGTCCCGCGCGGGCGAAGGCCGGAGGAGAATCCTCGGCGGCGCATCCACAGCTGGCGATCGGGAATAGTCGGCGGACATTGGTCTAATAAATCGGCACGCGGCCCTTCAGTGCCGCTGAGGCGCGCGCCTGGACATAAATGGATTGCAGCAGGCCCACCGCCAACAGGGTGGTGATCACCGACGAGCCGCCATAGCTCATGAGCGGCAGCGTGACGCCGGTAATGGGCATGATCCCAATGGTCATCCCCACGTTGACGAACACCTGAAACATGAGCATAGCCGCTACGCCCCCCGCCACGAGCGAGCCGAATAGGTCCTTGGACATCGTGAGGATGCGCAACGTGCGCCAGATCAACAGCGCGTACAGGCACAACACCAGCCCGGCGCCGAGGAAACCGTACTGCTCGCCGACGGCCGCGAACACAAAGTCGGTGTCGTCCTCAGGGAGGTAATTGCCGGTGAGCTGAGTGGAGTCCGATCCCCGGCCGGTCTTCTGGCCCGAGCCGATCGCGATCTTCGACTGGGCGAGCTGATAGCGGGGATCGGGTTCGCCGGTCTTGGATTCCTTTTCCTTGATTTCCTCGAAGTTCGAGGAGGGGTGCAGGAATGCCGTCAGCCGTTCGGTCTGGTAGGGCTTCAGCACGTGCACGCCGATCGCGGGCGCGGCCACCAGTACGAGGGCGATGGACACACACACCAGCGCCAGCAGTCCGCCCAGCTGCTGCGACGGCGTCCCCGCCACCAGCAGCATGACGAACGCGATCACCATGTACACCATCCCCGAGCCGAGGTCCGGTTGGGCGATCACGAGCATCGCCGGCACCAGCGCCGCGAGCATCACGCGGGCGGTCGTGTCGCGCTCGCGCAGCCGCCGTGCACGGTCGACGATGAACCCCGCCAGCGCCACGGTCAACAACACCTTGCCGAGCTCGGAGGCCTGGAATGAGAAGAACGGCAGGCTGATCGCCCGCGTGGAGCCTTTGGTTTCGTGACCTGCCCCGAGGACCGCGAGGATACTGAGGATCAGCAGCCCGTAGATGCCGTATTTCAGCCGGCGCAGGCGTGCGTAGTCCACCCGTGCGAGCACGACCATCAGGATCAAGCCGACCGCCAGGTAGACCACCTGGCGGGTTACGTAATAGTTGGGGTCGCCGGATACCGCTTCGCGCGTGGCCGCGCCGAGCGTCATTGCCGAGGCGATCCCCAGCCCAACCACGGAGAGCGTCAGCAGCGGATCCAGCGGCAGGCCGCGCCGTGTGTGCGGACCGGGCACGGCCGGCGACTCCTCGGCGGCGGGCTTGATCGGGCTGGTGAGCGAAGAGGACATCGTCGATCAGAACGTCTTCGAGGTTCCCACCACGAACTTCTCGGGCTGGCCGAACCACTTCGACGCGATCAACCGGGCGATCGGCGCGGCGGTTTCGGCGCCGAAGCCGCCTTCTTCGACGGTCACCGCGATCACGATCGGGTGCTTGGGGTCAGCGATGTAGCACATGTACCACGACTGTTCCAGGTGCGGAGGGCGTTCCGCCGTGCCGGTCTTGCCGTAGACGGGGTGCTGTGCCTGGTTCCAGCCGGCCCACACATCCGCGGAGGTGCCGCGCGGCTGGCTGGCGGCCTCGTGGATGCCTTGCATCACATCGCTCAGGTCGGAGTAGTTCAGGTGCACGCGGCGTTTGGGCGGGAAGTCCTGGCTCAGGCTCTGTACGAGCCCCCCACTTGATTCGTCGATCTGGAGACCAAGATGGGGCGTGACCACCTCCCCTTCGCCGCCGTGGATGTATGCGTTGGCGAGCGTCGAGTAGGCCACCGCCATCTGCAGCGGGTCGGTTTGCAGACTGCCCTGGCCAACGGCCAAGTCCATGTTGTAGCCCACGGTCCACGGCTCGCCCGGTTCGGCGACTATCTGGCAGCGGTGGCCGTGGTGTTCGCGCGTGCACAGCGATTCGGCTTCGTTCTGTTTGATCAGCCATTGCCGGCTGGGGATCGTCCCAGTGAGCTCACTCGGCAGGTCGATACCCGTCTGCTCGCCGATCCCCAATTCGCGGGCCTTGTTCTGGATCACGTCGCCGTGGCTGTTGGCAAGCTCGCCGACGGTGAAGAAGTAGGTGTCCGAGGAGACCTTCAGCGCTTCGACGAGCCCGACCGCGCCATAGTCGGTGTGGCCGGAGTTGCAGAACAACTCGCCGCCGCCGGTCGCTTCGATGCACGAGCCTCCCCCGAGCGCCTCATCCGGGTTGATCACGCCCGCTTCGAGCGCCGCCATCGCCGTGATCGGCTTGAACGTCGAGCCCGTCGGATAGGCGCCGTTGACCGCCCGGTTGACGAGGCGGGAGGGCGTTTCTTCGCCGCCGCTCTTGCCCTCGAGCGCTTCTAATTCGCCTTCGGTCAGCGGCTTGGCGAACTTGTCCGGATCGAAGCTCGGATATGAGCCGATCGCGAGCACTTCCCCGTTGAGCGGGTCGAGCGCGGTGAACGCCCCGGCGATCGCCGGTTTGCCACCCGCGCGGGCGTTTTCGATCCCCTCCAGCAGCGCCTTTTCCCCCTCGCGCTGCAGACCAAGATCGAGCGTCGTACCGAGGCTGTAGCCGGCCTTGGGAGGTTGCGGCTGCAGACGCGTCGGCTCGGGATAGCCGGCCGAGTTGACCTGCACGCGCTGCACGCCCTCGCGCCCTCGCAGATACCGGTCGTAGAAATACTCGAGCCCTTCCTGGCCGACCACGGTCCCCTGCTGGACACCACGGAAAGCCGGCTTTTTGAGCTCTCGCTTATTGACCTGGCCGACGTAGCCGAGCACCTGCGCGGCCATCTCCCCGTACGGATATGAGCGGATCGAGACGGGCTGCTGCGTGACACCGGGGAATTCGCTCTGGCGCTCGGCGAGCTCGGTCAGCACCCCCCGGCCCGCGGCGGTCTTGATCGTGACGGGCGCATACGGCAGCGCCGTGCGGCCCTTGATCACGAGCGCCTCGATGTGGCCGGCGCTCATCCCCAAGAGCGCGCCCAGCCGCCGATATACGGCCAGCCGTGGCCGGCCCGCGGGCGGCAGCGCCGAGGGCACGATCTGCACCGCGTTGGTCACCATGCTGGCGGCGATCGGCTGGCCTGCGCGATCGAGGATCTGCCCGCGCGGCGCGGCAATGGGCAGATCGCGCACGCTGTTCGCGGCCGCTTCCTGGACGTACTGTTCGCCGGTCAGCACCTGCAGATACCACAGGCGGAAGAAGATGATCGCGAACATCAACAGCGCCCCGCCACTAAGCACTGCCACCCGCAGTGCCAGCTGCGGTGAGACCGGCACTCGAGGATCACTCGACCGGACGCGCTCGATCGGGGTGCTCATGCGCGCGAAAGAGGACTCAGGCCCCCGGTCGTATATGCACGCCGGCGACGACGGCGCGGATCGTCGGGCAAGCCCGGTTCGAGGCTGCGGCGCACGATCAGCCACATCGGCAGCGCGACAATCGTGTTCACGAGGACTCCCAGCACGATTTGGCGCAGCAGCTCGAGGCTGACCGGGGCGTCCACCCCGAGTAGAAACTCCACCAGCGAGTACCCCACCGTCGCGGCGGCGGAGGCCACCGCGCCCACCAGCAGCGGCGTCAACGTCGCCTGGGGGTCGCGCAGCTCGCGCAGACGCCCGCACCAGAAGCCGACGAGCGTGAAGACGAGCGAGGTCAGCCCGAGCGTCTGAACCAGCGCAAGATCGACGAGCAATCCGACCGCAAAGCCCGTCGCGGCACCGATCGTGGAGCCGCACAGCAGTCCGACGAAGGCCACGACGAGCGGTGAGAGATCTACCGCGACGCCGAACACCGGCACCTCCGAGACGACGCCGATCTGGAAGAACACGACGAGCACCACGAGCACCGCGATCCGTATGAACAGCGAGCCGGAGAGCGTCATCCGCCGGCGCTCGTCGAGGCGGAGGTGAGCGGACTACCTTCGCCGCTGCCGGTGACGCTGTTCTGGCCGAGATCCGGAAAGCCCGACTGGAGGCTGACCAGCTGCGCCGGCTTGCTGCCCGGCGTATACGTGAGCACCTGCACGACATTGAGGTTGTGCAGATCCACCAGCGGATGCACATTGACGGACTTGAACCCACTTTCTTCGCCTTCTGAGCTCACCTGTCCGATCGGGATCCCGGGCGGAAAGAGCGAGTAGTCCGGAGGTTCGACGGTACCGGAGGTGACAATGTTTTCGCCCCTATTGACGGAGGTTCCGCCCGGCAGGTACTGCAGCACCAGGTCGTTCGGTTCGCCCACCTTCGGTTGCACCATGCCGGTCGCGTTCGTCCCGTTGATCCGCGCCGAGACGCCGACTTCGCTGTCGGTGATCAGATCGACCACGGCGCCGTCGGGGGCGGCCAGGGCGACCTTGCCGACGAGTCCTTCTTCGTTGAGGACTGGGTCGTTTTTCCGTACCCCCGAGGAGGTGCCCTTGTCGATCCAGATCGTCTGGTACCAAAGGTTCGGTGACTTGCCGACGGCCGTGGCGGTGACCGGGCGGTAGCTGTTCAGGCTGAGCTGATCCAGATGGTAGAGAGCCAGCAGTTCGTGGTAGCCGTGCTCATCAGCGCGGTCGGCGATCACCTCCTTGAGCAGTTTGTCGTTCTGCTTGCGCACTTCGGCGAGTTGGCTTTTCGCGTGCAGCGTGTCGCCAAACCAGCTGAACAGGTCGCGCACGGGCTTCAGCACCTTGTTGGCGCCCTCCTGAATCGGCGAGACGACAGTCAAGAAGCCGCGCTGCACCGAGTGCAGGCGGCCGTCCGAGGACTCGCCGAAGTAGGCGGTCAGCAGTATCAGGGAGAGCACGACGAGCAGCGCAAGCACCGCACGTCGACGCCGGACCGTCTTGTCGTACACGAATCAGAGCCTTCCGAAGTATTCATGGGACAGAGTACCCCCGGGTGGATCAGGCTGTCACAGGCGATTAACGCCGGCGGCGGTTGTTGCGCGAGTGGCGGTTGGAGCGGTGGATCGCCTCGAACTCCTCCAACGACCGCCCCGAGCCGACCGCCACGCAAGTCAGCGGCGACTCCGCCAGATGCGCGGGCATCTGAGTCTCCTCGCGCAGACGCTCGTCGAGGCCCTGCAGCAGGGAGCCTCCGCCAGCGAGCATGATGCCGCGATCCATGATGTCCGAGGCCAGCTCCGGAGGCGTGCGGTCGAGCGTCTCCTTGACCGCTTCGATGATCTGGCTGAGCGGCTCCTCGAGCGCCTGGCGAATCTCCTCGCTCGTCAACACGACAGTCTTTGGCAGCCCGGCGACCATGTCACGCCCGCGAATCTCGGCCTGTAGCTCCTCTGCCATAGGACAGGCCGAGCCGATCTCGAGCTTCAGCTCCTCAGCGGTCTGCTGGCCGATCAGCAGCTTGTACTCTTTCTTGGCGTAGTTGATGATCGCCTCGTCCATCTCGTCGCCGCCCACGCGGATCGACTGCGACACGACGATCCCGCCGAGTGAGATCACCGCGACCTCGGAGGTCCCGCCCCCGATATCCACCACCATCGAGCCAGTCGGCTCGCCGACCGGCAAGCCCGCCCCGATCGCGGCGGCCATCGGCTCCTCGATCAGATAGGCCGTCCGCGCTCCCGCCGACAGACACGCCTCTTCGACGGCGCGCTTCTCCACTCCCGTTACGCCCGAGGGCACGCATACGACCACGCGCGGATGCGCCCAGCGGTTCTGGTGGACCTTCTGGATGAAATGACGCAGCATCTCCTCAGTCACCTCGAAGTCGGCGATCACGCCATCCTTCAAGGGCCTGATCGCCTTGATCGTGCCCGGTGTGCGGCCGAGCATGCGCTTGGCCTCGATCCCAACAGCGTGAACTTCGCCGGTGCGCGAGTCGATCGCCACGACGCTCGGCTCAGAGAGCACGATCCCCCGCCCACGCACGTATACAAGGGTGTTGGCGGTGCCGAGATCGACCGCCATGTCGCGGCCGCCGAATCCGGTCAGGTAGCTGAGGATGCCCATATTTTGAGAAGGGACACGCTTGGATTCGGTGGCGTGCCGCCGTCTGACACCACGCCCCGCGGGCGGCGCGCATCCGGGCCGTACCCGCGGGTGAGTGTAGCGAACGCTCCGCGATCACTCACAGGGTTGCGAGCTTATTTGCAGGCGAAAAGAAGCTCGGGGTAGATGTCCAACAGGCTCGCCAGCGGCAAGCCAACGACGTTCTCATAGTCTCCCTCAATCTTTCGGATGAGTGCCGCGCCGGTCCCCTGAATCGCATAGCCACCAGCCCGTCCGCGCCACTCGCCGCTCTGGAGCGACCAGTCGAGCAGCTCCTCATCGAGCGTCCGGAACGTCACCGCGGTGCGTGCGAGGGCGGTGCGCTGACCGACCTGCGATCGGTCCGTTGCCGATCTTCCCTCACCTCCGAGCAGCACCGCCACCCCACTTATGACCTCATGTGTTGCGCCGCTCAGCGCCTGCAGCGTCGCGCGGGCCTCACGCTCGTCGCGGGGCTTACCGTAGATCGCGCCCTCGAGCGCCACCAGCGTGTCGCAACCGAGCACCACCTCCGCCGCGCCGAGCTCTTGCACGGCGCGGGCCTTGCGCAACGCGTTCTCGAGAGCGACCTCGCCGGGATCACCATGCGCGATCTCCTCAACGTCGGAGGGGCGCACCGTGAACGCCACCCCCAAGCGCTCCAGGATCGCCCTACGTTGAGGCGAGCTGGAGGCCAGGACGAGTCGGGGAGCTTCCCGGTGCATAGAACCTCCTGGCGGAACCCTCGCTACAGCTCGGGAAAGAACAGCCCGGCCTCGCGCGCCGCGGACTCCGGCGAGTCCGAGCCGTGCACCATGTTCTGGCCCATCTCCACAGCAAAGTCACCGCGAATCGAGCCAGTGGCAGCCTCGAGCGGATCGGTCGCACCGATCACCTGTCGCGCCGCCTTCACGGCACCCTTGCCCTCCAGCACCATCGCCACAATCGGTCCCGAGGTGATGAACTCGACAAGCTCTCCGAAAAATGGGCGCTCGGCGTGCTCGGCGTAGTGGCGCTCGGCCAGCTCTCTGGTCACCGTCAGGCTGCGCAGCGCGACGATCTGGAGCCCCTTACGCTCGAAGCGGGCAAGGATCTCACCGGTCAGCCCCCGGGCGAAGGCATCGGGCTTTACGAGGATCAGCGTGCGGTCCATTAGGAGTCCTTTTCGGATCGGGGTTTGTAGAGAGGTGACGCGGGCGATTCAGGAGGTGGGACGCGGGCGACCGCCAGCGCGTCCGGCGCTCCGCGATCTCGCGGTCGGCTTGGAGGCAGCGATGGATCCGGCAGCGCTCCCCAGGTCCTCGCCGTCTTCGACCACTCCCGCACCACTATCCGCGGTATCTCCAAGCCAGTCCTCCGAGCTCTTGGTCGTCGATCGACCGCCCTCCAAGCCGTCGCTCTCGATCGCGGGCGCCTCGCTCTCGGCCGTGGCGCGTTTGCGCCGCGTGCGGCGCGTGGGCGCGGCGCCGGGAACCTCCGTCTCGCAATACGGGCAGATCGTCCACGCCTGGTCCAGCGGACGCGAGCAGCTCGCGCAGCGCTCCTTCAGCTTGCGCAAACAGCTCGGGCAGCGGATGAAGTCGCGCTCCACCCGGTAATCGCAGTGCGGACACAGCCCGTGGTCGAGCTCGTGCAACCGCGCCTCCGCGGCCTGCATCTCCAGCTCACGCTCGCGCACGTCCTCCAAGTACTCGGGCGGGCGCAGGATCATGTAGACGATCGTGCCCACGAAGGGGAACAGCGAGGCGGCCGTCGCACAGCCAACGAGCATCGGATCGAAGATCCGGCGGCGAGCATCGGCATAGGTCCAGTAGATCGTGGCGAAGTACAGGACGAACACGCAGACGATCAACAGATCGATGGCGGTGTTCAGACCACTGCTTTCGATGCCAAAGTAGGCGAGCGTCATCGGGCGTCGAGTTTAGAGAAACAAGCGGCCGAATCCGTAACCAGCAGCGAAGAACACCAGAATCACGAGCGCGACGATCAGCGCCACGGCGCCGATCATCTTCAGGACGGAGGGCCCCTCGTCGTTCATCCCGCCGGCCTCCGCGACGACGAGTGGGTCGACGGAGTGGGCGTGGATGGCTCCTCCGCCGAGGCTCTCTCATCGCCAGAAGCCAGATGATCCAACAGGTCGCCGACAAGATAGACCGAGCCCGTCGCGAGCACCGCAGCATCGTCACCTCGCTGATGCGCCCAGCGCCGTGCCTGAACCAGCGCCTGCCACGGCTGCGGCTCACAATCCACCGCGTCGAAGCCGAGCTGACGCGCAAGCGACTGCAGCGCAGCGGGCGACAGCGCACGGCTGCTCGGGGGAGCGGTGAACCACGCACGCTCACAGACGCCCAGCAGCACGCCGAGCATGCTGGCAGCGTCCTTGTCCTCGAGCACACCGAGCACCAGCGCCACGGGACGAGCCCCGAGCAACTCGGGCAACGACTCGACGAGCGCACGCACCGCGTCGGGGTTGTGCGCTCCATCGAGCACCGTCAGCGGCTTCTCACCCACCACTTGCAAGCGCCCGGGTATCTCGGTGGTTGCCGCCGCATCGCGTACCGCGTCCGCCCTGGGCTCGATCCCCGCCGAGCGCAGATATGCCGCCGCGGCCACACTGGCCAGCGCGAAATTGCGCCGCTGAAAAGAACCCTTAGCCAGCAGCGCGATCGTCTCTGCAGGCGCGACGGTCTCTGCGGACGCGGTGGTCTCTGAAGGCTCGGCGCGTGCTGCCGCAGGATCCGCGCGTCTTGCTCGGCCGCAACCCGCTCAGCTACCGCCAGCGGCCCCTCCGCGAGATCGCCCGCGAGCACGAGGGTCGTACCCGGACGCAGCACCGCGAGCTTCTCCTCGGCGATATCCACCACAGTCGGCCCGAGCCACCGGGTGTGCTCCAAGCCGACATTCGTCAGCACCGTTACCCGCGAGTCGATCACACTCGTCGCGTCATAACGACCACCGAGCCCGGCCTCGACCACCGCGACCTCGACGTCGAGCTCGGCCATCGCCCACAGCGCAGCCGCGGTCAGCAACTCGAACTGGGTCACGTGGTCGTCGCCCGCAAGCGTGTGGTTGACGTGCTCGGCCGCCCATGCCGCGCGGGAGATAGCCGCGGCGAACATGCTGCTGTCCAAGTCGCGCTCGCCGATTCGAACGCGCTCGTTGTAGGAGATCAAATGGGGAGAGGTGTAGGTGCCAGTAAGCAGCCCATGGCGCTCGAGGATCGCCGCGATCATCCGCGTGGTAGAGGACTTCCCGTTCGTCCCCACCACGTGGATGCTCTGAAAGCGCCGCTCCGGCGAACCGAGCGCAGTCATCATGCGCCGCATCCTGTCCAGCCCGAATCGCATCCCGAACAGCTCGAGCGAGCGCAGGTAACGCTCGGCGTCCTCGTTGCTCCAGGATGCCGTCGGATGATTGCTCTGCGAAGGGTGCATGCCTTGGACGCGCGCGCCCGGAGAGCCTACGCGTCGGGGTGCTTGCGCAGATAGTCGACGAAGAACGGGCGCAGCGCCTCGCCCAGCTTGCCGTCGCCGCTGTGCAGCGCATCTGAGATCAGCCCCTTGGAGGACTCGATGTCGTAGTCGGCCTCCCCCACATCGCCACTCACGGCCTCGGCCGCTGGGATCATCTCGAGCAGCGACCAGAGGAATTTCAAGTCCAGATGCTTCTCGGCCCTGCGTACGGCACGGTCGTGGAGCTCGCGCGTAGAGAGCTGGTCGAGATCATCAGCCATCTCGAGGCTCAAGGGCGCTTGCGCTTGCGTCCAGGACGCATGAGCGGCAGCAGCTCGCGGCTCATGCCCTTCAAGTCGAGCTTGCCCACCAGCTTGCGCAGCTCCCGGCGCTCCTTCTCCGAGAGATTGCCCAACCGGCCTCGCGACTCACGAGTCAGCCGGGCCAGATGAGCACGGTCCTTCGCCGACAGCGAGCGCCAGCGCTTACCCAGCACCGCACCTGCCTGCAACAGCACGGCCCACGGCAGGGCCTTTACGCGCTTCAGGTTAGGTTTGGACATGGGGCGATGGTAGCGGGCACCGACACGCTACGGAGGACCGACACGCTAGGCCGACTCCTCGCGCAACTCATGAGCCTCGTCGTCTCCCAGTGGCGCGGCTTCGGTCACGAGCGTCGGTGTCAATCCCTTCTCGACGGTCTCTTTCGTGACGACGCACTTCTTCACATCGCGCCGCGAGGGCAGCTCGAACTGGACCTCGAGCAGGATTTCCTCGATGATCGAGCGCAACCCACGCGCGCCGGTTTCGCGTTCCAAACCCTTCTCGGCGACCGCCGTCAACGAGTCCTCGGAGAACACCAGCTCGATCCCATCGAAGGAGAAGAAGCGCTGGAACTGCTTGACGAGCGCGTTACGCGGCTCGGTGAGAATCGACACGAGATCCTCCCGCGTCAGCTGATGCACCGCGGAGACCACCGGCAAGCGGCCGATGAACTCCGGGATCAGCCCGTACTCGATCAAATCCTCGGGCAGGCAGTGCTCGAACACTTCGCCGGTGTCGCGCTCGGACTTCGCCTCGATCGCCGCGGCGAAGCCCACGCCTTTGTGTCCGATCCGCCGCTCGATCACCTTGTCCAGGTTGGCGAACGCGCCACCGCAGATGAACAGCACGTTGGTCGTATCGATCGTCAAGAACTCCTGGTGGGGATGCTTGCGACCCCCTTGCGGCGGCACTGAGGCCTGCGTGCCCTCGAGGATCTTCAACAGCGCCTGCTGCACGCCCTCGCCCGAGACGTCGCGTGTGATCGACGGATTGTCCGCCTTGCGCGCGATCTTGTCGACCTCGTCGATATAGATGATGCCCGTCTCCGCCTTCTTGACGTCGTAATCGGCGGCCTGGATCAGCTTCAGCAGGATGTTCTCGACATCCTCACCCACATATCCGGCCTCCGTCAGGGCGGTCGCGTCAGCGATCGCAAATGGCACGTTGAGGATCCGCGCCAATGTCTGAGCCAGCAGTGTCTTGCCGCAACCGGTGGGCCCGAGCAGCAGGATGTTCGACTTCTGCAGCTCGATATCCGTGTCGCCAGACATCATCATCTGGACACGCTTGTAGTGGTTGTACACCGCCACCGACAGCGTGCGCTTGGAAGGATCCTGCCCGACAACGTACTCATCGAGCACGTCGTAGATCTCACGCGGCTTGGGCAGGTGCTCGAGATCGAACGCGGGTGGCGCCGCGAGCTCCTCGTCGATGATCTCGTTGCACAGGTCGATGCACTCGTCGCAGATGTACACACCCGGCCCAGCGATCAGCTTCTTGACCTGCCGCTGGGACTTGCCACAGAAGCTGCACAACAGCTGCTCGTTTGAATCTGTTGGTCTGGCCATATCCTTTTCTCCCCGCCGTGGCGTTCATGCCCTCCGCGCGTGCTCGAAGCTAGTGCTCTGAAATAACGCGGTCGATGATCCCGTACTCCTTCGCCTCCTCAGAGCTCATGAAGTAGTCGCGCTCGGTGTCTTTGCGCACATCCTCGAGCTCCTTTTTCGTGTGCTTCGCGATGATCTCGTCCAGCCGCATGCGTACGTCGATGATCTCCTTGGCGTGGATCTCGATGTCCGTCGCCTGGCCCTGAAAGCTCGATGAGACCTGGTGGATCAGGATCTTCGCGTTGGGCAACGCCATCCGCTTGCCCGCCGCACCGCCCGCCAAGAGCAGCGCGCCCATCGACATCGCGATCCCCACGCAGATCGTCTGCACGTCGGGCTTGATGAACTGCATCGTGTCGTAAATCGCAAGCCCCGCATAGACCGATCCGCCCGGAGAGTTGATGTACAGCGAGACGTCCTTGTCGGGGTCCTCCGACTCCAGGTGCAGCAGCTGGGCGACGATCAAGTTGGCGATCTGGTCGTCCACGGGCGTACCGAGGAAGACGATCCGCTCGTTGAGCAGACGACTGTAGATGTCGAACGCGCGCTCGCCTCGCGAGGTCTGCTCAACCACCATTGGGACAAGTGGGCTCATGGTCCTCGCTTTGTTTCGCTTACCTGGCTGGATTCCTTCTGCAAACCCTAGCGGCCCGGAGTGGCCTATCCGGCGCTAAGTGATCGGGCCCTAACTATCCGGCGTCCAAAGTCCCGCGGGCTCCGCGGCGCCGTCGCCGGGCGCTTTCGCCGCCTGCTGCTCAGGTGTCCACAGTTGCTCACGCGCCTGCGCCTTCTCCGGAGAGATCGGGGTGGAGCGCTCCGCGAGGAACTCGACGGCCTGCCGTGCGGCGAGGTCCTCGCGCACCTCCTCCAATCGCCCGGCCCCACGCAAATCCTCCAGCAGCTTCTCCGCCGCGACTCCCTCGCGCTGCGCCGTCGGCTCTACAGCCACGAGCAGATCCTGATCAGACGGGACGATCCCCTCAGCAGCAACGATTGCCGTGAGGACCGCCTCACGGCGCAGCGCCTGCTCGGCGTCGGGCTGCATGTCAGCGAGGATCTGCGATTCCTCGCGGGCGGCGATCTGCAGATATGCCTCGCGCGAGATGCCGCGATGGGAGAGCGAGTGCAGCATCCGCTCCCACATCTCCTTCGCCCGCGCCTCTGTGAGCGCCGAGGTGACTGGCACCTGCGCCTGGGCGACCGCCGCGTCCAGCGCGGCCTCGCGGAACTCGTCCTCGATCTTCTGCTCCTCGACCTCGACCAAGCGGAGTCGGATGTCCTCGCGCAGCTCTTGCACGCTGTCGAAGCCCGCGTCGATCGCAAAATCCTCATCCACCTCCGGCAGTCGCTTCTCCTTGACCTCCTTCACGGTGATCTCAAACGACGCGTCCTTACCGGCAAGATGCTCAGCGCCGTAATCAGCGGGGAAGGCCAGCTCGATCGTGCGCGTCTCACCGGCGCCAGAGCCGAGCAGGCCCTCCTCGAAGCCGGGGATCAGATTGCCGCCACCGAGCTCGACGAGCTGGTCGCGACCCTCTCCGCCCTCAAATGGCTCGGCCGGTTGGGCGGGCTCTGATCCTGAGGCGTCCTCGGGGGGCAGATAACCGACGTAGTCAACGACGACGAAATCTCCCTGCCCGGCCTCACGCTCGACGGTATCCAGCCGGGCCAAACGCTCGCGCATCGCCTCGACCTCCAGCTGAATCTGCTCGTCCTCGATCGACGGCTCACGGCGCGCAACCTCCAAGCCCTGGTACTCGCCAAGCACGGCCTTCGGCAACACACCGATCTCGATCGAGAACTCGAGCGCCTGGCCGTGCGAGGGCAGCTCGCCCAGATCGACCTGCGGGTCGCCCACAGGCACGATCCCGGCACTCTCGATCGCATCGGAGTACCAACTCGGCAGCGAGTCCCGCACCGCCTCATCCAGCACGGCCTCGCGGCCGACGCGCTGCAGCACCAGCGGCGCGGGCACCTTCCCCTTGCGGAAACCCGGCAGTTTCAGCTGAGCACCGAGCGCTCGCGCGCGGTCATCGATGCGCCCCTGCACCTCCTCGGATGGCACCTCCACCTGCACGCGCACGCGTGACTCGGGCAGTTCCGTAACGGTGGTCTTCACAGCCGCAGGCACGCCCGCCACGATACCGTGCCGCCGCATGGCATCCCGGCTCTACTCCTCCTCGCCCTTAGCCTCGCCCTCGCCGCTGAAGCGTCTGGAGACATGGCTGTGGACCGGCCCGGCGGGGCACTTCATCGGTGGCGCCATGGACTTCGCCGGAGCGCTCGCGCGCTACCTACTCGCGCGAGCGCTGCGACGAACGATTCGTTAGACGGCCAGGGGGACCGGCTTACCGAACGACAGTGTGACGCCACGCGGCGTGACGAGCACGGGGCAGGTGGCGATCTCGATCAGGTGAGACGCCGAGGCGCTGATCGAGACGCGGCCCTGAGCGGCCTCGTTGCGGGAGTCGATCACGAGCAGGTCGGCCTGCTCGTCGGCCACCGGCACCACCTGCGCGCCGAGCGCGGCGGCCAGAGCCTGCGCGCTCGCCTGCGCGCTGCCGTCGCCTCCGGGCTCACCGACGCTGACGACCCGCTGCACGCTCTCGCCGCGCTGCGCGAGGCCGACGGGAGCGATCGCGACCCCAACCGGACCACCTTCCAGCAGCTGCTGGGCGGAGTTGCCGATCGTGATGTGGCCCTGAGCGGTGTGGGAGTCCGAGCAGAACACGACCACCTGAGCGCCGATTTGCTCGGCCAGTGCGCTCAGACCCTGCGGAGTCGAGCGGTCAGTCACGGCGTGGCTCGAGGCGAACGTGCCGCCGAAGAGCGCGGCGCCGCGGTCCAGCACTTCCTGGGCCTCCTCATCGCTCACGGCCTCGTTGGTGTGGCGAACATAACCGAGGGACACCTCGGCGCCCGCCTTGGCAAAGATGCGGCCGAGCGCGATCGCGTCGTCCTCGTTGGCGGTTCCATCGTAGGAAACGATGATCTTGGTCATGGTGTTCTCCTTTTGTCTCTTAGGTCCATACGAAGTTCTTTCGTTTCATATTGGCATCACCCTCCCATCAGCACCAATGATTGTTGTAATGTCTGCTATAAGTTTTACTAATGCTTAGTGTGGCTCGGCTGAAGATCCTGGACGAGGTCGCCCACCGCGGCTCGTTCTCCGCGGCGGCCGAGGCACTCGACTACACGCAGTCCGCGATCTCCCAGCAAATCGCCACACTCGAGGCGGAAGCCGGCATGACTTTGCTGGCGCGCCACCCGCGCGGCGTCAGCCTGACGGCAGCGGGCCAGACCTTGGTGGGACACGCCGAAGGAATCCTGGCGCGGCTGGAGTCCGCCGAGGCAGCCCTCGGAACGATCGCCGGCCTGCGTGGGGGCAGGCTGAGGATGGCCTCGTTCCCGTCGGCCGGGGCGACGCTGATGCCGCTGGCGATTGCCGCCTTCCGCGCGCGCCACCCCGATGTGGAGCTGACGCTGGCCGAGGGCGAGCCCGAGCAGATCGCGCCGCGGCTGCGCGCGGGGGAGATCGACCTCGCGCTGCTGTTCGAGTTCGGCGACGGGGCCAGCGCGGAGGAGCTCACGCGCGTGGAGCTGCTCGAGGATCCGCTGTTCCTGGCGCTGCCCCGCGAGCACAAGCTGGCCGAGAAGCGCAAGCTCCGTCTGGAGGACCTGCGCGAGGAAGCCTGGGTGCAGACCTCGAGCTCCAGCCCGTGCGCGCGGCATGTCGTGCGCAGCTGCCATGCCGCCGGGTTCGAGCCAAACGTGGCGTTCGAGAGCGACGACTACCAGACCGTCCAAGGGCTGGTAGCGGCGGGAGTGGGCGTCGCACTAATCCCCGAGCTGGCGTTGACGGTCGTGCGCGAGGACATCGCGATCCGCGCCCTCTCCCCCCACCCGCCCGTGCGTCAGGTGATCGCCGCGACGCCCGCGAGCGCGCGCCTGCTGCCGGCGGCCCCGGCGATGTTGACGGCCCTGTCGGAGGCGGCCGCGCGGTACGAGGCGCTGGCCCCGCGACGCGCGGTGTGAGCCTCAGCGCGCCGGGCGAGCCCCGCTGGGCGATTTAGATGGCTCCCGTCCGAAGCGCATGTCATTTTTGTTGGTCACCCTTATCGACCACCGTCGACCCGCCTGAAAGGCGCCGAAATCGTGTTGCTGCTGCTCGGAATCCTGATCGGACTGATCCTCGGCGCCGCCGGCGCGGCCGCCGTGATCAGGCCCAACCGCGAGCGGCTGCGCGATGAACTGAAGTCGATGTCCGTCGACGTCCTCGCCCAGACCGGAGAGTCGCTGGCGGCGCGACTCGCCGATCAGCGCAGCGCCGAGGAGGATCGCGCCTCCAGCGAGATGGCAACCCGGACCGCGGAGATCAAACGGTTGGTGGAGCCGGTCCAGGAGAAGCTGGGCAAAGTCGAGAGCGAGCTCTCCCGGCTGGAGCGCGAGCGCCGGGATTCCCAGGTCCAGCTCTCGGAGATGGTCCGCACGCTGACACAGGGCACGGATACGTTGCGCAAGGAGACCGGCAATCTCGTCTCGGCGCTCAAGCGACCCTCCACGCGGGGCTCATGGGGCGAGATCCAGCTGCGCAACGTCGTCGAGATGGCCGGCATGGTCGCTCACTGCGATTTCGTCGAGCAGTCCACGATCCAGACCCCCGACGGCCAGTTGCGACCCGACATGCTGGTGCGGCTGCCCGGCGAAAAGCTGGTCGTGGTCGACTCGAAGGTTCCCCTCGACGCCTACCTCTCAGCGCTGGAGGCCGGGACCGACGAGGAGCGCGAAGGCCACATCGCCCGTCATGCCAAGCAAACGCGCGAGCACATCTCGAAATTGGCTTCGAAGGGTTACCAGCGGCAGTTCGATTGCACGCCTGAGTTCGTCGTCATGTTCGTGCCCTCGGATGGCATCTACCAGGCGGCGCTGGGACATGATCCGGGGCTGATCGAGTACGGCGTCCAGCAGCAGGTGCTGATGGCCACCCCGACAACCTTGATCGGCCTGTTGTGGGCGGTTCACTATGGCTGGCAGCAGGAGCTGATCGCCGAGTCCGCACGCGAGATCGCCGAGTCCGCACGCGAGCTGCACCGCCGGCTCGGACGGTTCGTCGAGCCACTGGCAAAGATCGGCAAGCAGCTCGACTCCGCCGTGAGCTCCTACAACAAAGCGGTTGGCTCATTCGAACGAGGGGTGATTCCGCAGGTGCGGCGGATCGAGGCGGCCGGCGCCCACTCTTCCGAGCGCGAGGTCAACCCGCCGGCGATCATCGAGGTCACCGCCCGCCCGGTCATCGCGCAGTTGGAGCCCGAGACGCTCGAGGCCAGCGAGCCTCCGCTTGCGTCAGATGCTCAGCCGGAGGTTCAGCCGGAGATGCCAGCGCTCCCTTCCGAGCCAGTCGCCGTCGGCGCCCAAGCACCACGATGATCAATGTAAGCGCCACGGGCAGGGTGGCCGGCAGCTCGTCAACGAAGAAGAACAGCAGGTCGAAAGTCACCGCCAGCAAAGCCGCGAGCGCGGCAGCGCCCCGCTGTGTGCGCCGCCCCAGGGCGAGCGCGATCAGCGCCCCGAGCGACGCGGCGACGAACAGGTCGCCATAGCCCATCACCGCCGAGCCGAACACGGCACTCTGCAGTCGCGGCAAGCCCGCCACGGGGTGCGCGGCGTTCAACGCGTCGTTCGGCCGCTGTAACAGATCTGAGACGACGAGCGTGGTGTCCGCCACCGCCATCGTCACGATGCCCACCGCCAGCCATCGCGCGGGCGTCACCGCGGCCAGCAGCACGCCAAGCGATACACAACTGAGCGCCGAGAGCACGAGCGCGGACGCCTCCCCCAGCAAGCCACCGCGGTCAACCCAGGCGAGCGCGAACAGCGGCGCCACCCATAGGGCTCTCGCCGGCCGCGGTGGGTGGGCATTCCAGGCAAGCCAACCGAGAGCGAGCGCCGCGAGCAGAGGCACCGCGACCAGGGCCAGGTAGGTGAGTCCCTGCGCGCTCGCCTGTTCAGCGGCGCGCGCACCGAATACGAAGCCGATCACCGACAGCGGCGGGATCAGCGCCCAGCGGCGGCCGCGCAGCCGTGTGAGCGTTTTGAGCGCTCCGAGCTCACCGGCGCCCGACGCCCCGGCGCCTGGGAGCGCCACCAGGGCGCCCTGGAAGAGCGAGAGCGCCGCGATCGAGATCCAGAAGGGAAGCACCTCACCAAAATAGACTCCGGGCATGGCAGCAACCGACGCCAATACCCCGACGCACGCACGCCTCTATCGACTTGGGGCCCTGCTCGTCACCGTCTTGGCAGTCCTAGGGGTGCTGATCGCAGTGTTGGACAGCCCCAGCACCTCCCAGCTTGCTCCCGGCAAGCCCGTGCCCGGCGCCCGGCAGACGCTCGCGCTGTTTGCCGGCATCCCCCAGCACGGCAACGCTCTCGGAGACCCACACGCCCCACTCACGCTTGTCGAGTTCGGCGACCTGCAATGCCCGTCTTGCGCGCTCTTCGCCGAGAATGCGTTGCCGAGCATCGTCGCTCGCTATGTGCGTCCCGGACGCGTGCTGCTCGTCTTTCACGGCCTGCACTTCATCGGCTCGGACTCGCTGCGCGCCGCACGCATGGCCTATGCCCTGGGCGAGCAGGATCACCTGTGGCAATTCATCGACCTGATGTACCGCAATCAGGGGCTCGAGAACAGCTCCTACGTCACCGACACCTACTTGAGCGCGCTTGCCGGCGCGAGCGGCCCGGTCGACGTTGCTCGTGCGCTCTCGGAACGCAGCTCCGCCAGCGTGCAGAGCCAGATCGATCAGTCGCAAGCGCTCGCCCAACAGCTGCACCTGCAGAGCACACCCGCCTTCCTGCTGTCGCGCACCGGCGCCTCGCCGCAACGCTTCTCCCCCGCGAGCCTCGACCCCGAATCCTTCAGCGGTCCGCTAGATAAGCTGCTCGGCTCTTAGAAAGAGCTCTCAGAAACGGCTCTTAGGAACTCTTCCAATGACTCCCGAGCACAACCAGCGGTTCCGCCGCCGCCGCGCGATCGCCGGCCTCGCGCTACTGGCGCTCCTCGCGCTGCTGATCACGGCGCTGCATTCCCATAGCGCCACCCATCGCGCCAAACCGGACCCCGTCGTCCGCCATGCGACCGTCGCCACGAGTGACCCCGGCCCAACGAGAAGCGCTGATCCACGCGGCGGAAGAAAAAGCGGTCAGCTCGGTGCTCGCCTACACGCCCGCGGTGACCAGCGGCGGAAGCAAGGGCCACGAGCTCGCGCTCACCTTCGACGATGGCCCCGGCCCCTACACCCAGCGGCTCGTGGGCGTGCTCAACAAGTACCACGTGCATGCAACGTTCTTCGCGATCGGCGAGGAGGAGCGCTACTTCTCCGCCGGCAGCTCGCTGGAGCTGCGCTCGGGAGACGTGATCGGCGACCACACCGAGACGCACCCGATGATGGCCTCGCTGTCCGCGCACGAACAGCGCGAAGAGCTCGTCGAACAGATCGCCCGCATCGAACTGCTCGGAGGGCCGCGGCCGCGCCTGTTCCGTCCTCCCTACGGCTCCTTCAACGCGACTACTTTTCACATCCTCCATCGGCTGCATCTGCTGATGGTGCTGTGGTCGACCGACACCAGCGACTACACGCTGCCGGGTGTCCCGGCGATCGTGCAGAGCGCGCTCGCGGGCGCGCATCGAGGTGCGATCATCCTGATGCACGACGCCGGCGGCGACCGCTCGGAGACGATCGCGGCGCTGCCCGCGATCATCAAAGGCCTGCGCAAGAAAGGACTCGAACCGGTGACGATTCCCCGTCTGATGCTCGACGATCCGCCGCCGCGGGGGCAGCCGCTGCCGACGAGCCTGGCCGGGGATTGACGACCCAACCGTCCCCCAACCCCACGAGCCTCGCTGGGATAGATCGCCGCGGCGGGCAGACAATCGCCCCGACGGGCGAACCAGGCCCTACGATTAGCGACGTGAACGCGACCGCCACGCAGGCGCCGCCGATCCTGCACCTCTCGGCGGTGGTCGGCAGCCCGCTGCGCGACTCCGACGGCACGCGGCTGGGGAAGATCGAGGATCTGATCGTGCGGCTCGGCGGCGCCGGATATCCACCGATCACCGGGTTCCTCGCGACGGTCGCCGGGCGAAGCTCCTATCTCGGCGCCGAGCGAGTCTCGGAGATCAGCACCGACGGGGTGGTGATGCGCAAGGCCAAGCTCGACTTGCGGCCCTTCGAGCGGCGCCCCGAGGAGGTGCTGCTCAAGCGCGATCTGCTCGACCGGCAGCTGATCAACGTGCAGGGTGCTCGACTGGTACGCGCCAACGAGATCGAGCTCGCGCTCATCGCAGGGTCCTGGCGTGTAGTGGGCGTCGACACCGGCCCGCGCGGCGGCCTGCGTCGCCTGCTGCCGAAGGTGCTCGGCGCGCATATCGCCACCGGCGAGTTTCTGGACTGGGCTGGGGTGGAGCCGTTCGTCGGGCATGTGCCGACGGTGCGCCTGCGCGTGCCTCATCCCAAGCTGGCCAAGCTCCACCCCGCCCAGATCGCCGACCTCGTCGAGGCCGCCTCGCGGCGCGAGGGCGAGGAGATCATCCAGGCCGTCGGCGACGACGACCGCGAGCTCGAGGCAGATGTCTTCGAGGAGCTCGACGACCAGCACCAGCGAGAGTTCCTCGAGGACCGACCTGACGCTCAGGTCGCCGAGATCCTCTCACGGATGGCGCCCGATGACGCCGCCGACATCGTCGGCGAGCTCGACGAGGACCGGCGCGAGCCCGTGCTCGCGCTGCTGCCCGTCGGCCACCGCGTGAAGGTCCGCGCGCTGCTGGGCTACGACCCCGCCGAGGCCGGTGGGCTGATGAGCCCCGACTTCGTGCTGCTGGGAGACGCCACCGCGATCGGTGACGCGCTGCAGGCGGTACGTCGAAGCAAGATCGCCCCGGAGCTGCTCACCGCAGTATTCGTCAACGCACCGGATGGCTCGCTCGAAGGAAGCATTCCCATAACTGCCCTGCTGCGCGCGGAGGCGGGAAGCCAACTGAAGAAGCTCGTCAAGCACGAGAGCCCGTGCCTGCGCCCGGATGCCTCCTTCGAGGAGGTCGCCCGCCTGATGGCCGACTACAACCTGACGGCGATCCCGGTCGTCAACGAGCACGAGCAGATGATCGGGGTCGTGACCGTGGACGACGTGCTCGAGGCGATGCTCCCGCGCGGCTGGCGGCGGCGCTTCGGCCTGCTCGGCGAGGACTGACACGCTCGAAACGCCCTCCCCGTGGGGGCGTGGCTGGCGCAACAACGCGCCCGGAAAGCCCGGGCGGGCTGGCGGCGAATAGACTGGCCTGATGAACAGCACAGGCAGCCAGTTAGATGGCGGTCCGAGTACCGTCCGTCATGCGCCGCGCCGGCTCGGCCATTCGTGGCCGACCACGCCTGCCTGCCCGCTTTCACCCTAGACGCACTCGCCTAATCGTATTCCTGGGTCTGCTCGGTCCGGGTCTGATCGCGGCCAATGCCGGCAACGACGCCGGTGGCATCGCCACCTACTCATCGGTGGGCGCCAAGTACGGCTACTCGCTGCTGTGGACGATCCTCTTGATCACGATATCGCTCGCGATCGTGCAGATGCTCGCGGCGCGGATGGGAGTCGCCACCGGTAAGGGCCTGGCCGAGCTGGTGCGCGAGGAGTACGGCATTCGCTGGTCGGTGCTCGCCACCATGGCGGTCCTGATCGCCAACCTCGGCATCTGCATCTCGGAGTTCGTCGGCATCGGCGCCGCTCTCGGCCTGGCGGGCGTGCCAGTGCAATTGTCCGTGCCGATCGCGGCATTCACGATCTGGACGATCATCGTGCGCGGCTCATATCGCTCGGCGGAGAAGATCTTCATCTGGCTGACGATCCCGTTCTTCGCCTACCCGATCGCCGCGATTCTGGCTCACCCGGACTGGGGCTCAGTCGGCCACGCGTTCGTCACGCCACAGATAAAAATCGAACCAGCGTTCCTGATCCTGCTGATTGCGACTGCCGGGACGACGATTACCCCATACATGCAGCTCTACCTGCAGTCGGCGGTAGTCGAGCGCGGGGTGCGCGAGGATGAGCTCGGTCACGAGCAGCGTGAGGCCGTCGCGGGCGCGATCTTCGCAAACGTGATCGCCGCCTCGATCATCATCGCCACCGGCGCGACGCTGTTCACCCATGGCATCCACGAAATCGGCTCCGCAGCCGATGCCGCGAGCGCACTGAAACCCTTCGCCGGAGCCTATGCCGAGCTGCTGTTCGGCATAGGCCTGTTCGGCGCGAGTCTGCTCGCCGCCGCGATCCTGCCGATCGCCACCTCGTATGTCATCTCCGAGTCTCTCGGCTACGAGAAGGGCGTCGGGCGCCGCCGCGAGGAGGCACCTGTGTTCGTCGGGATCATCACCGCCATGATCGCGGTCTCGGCGCTCGTCGCGGTCATCCCGGGAGTGCCTGTAATCTCGCTGCTCGTGGCAGTACAGGTGGTCAACGGCCTGCTACTACCGATCAACCTGTTCTTCATCTGGCGGCTTTCGCGCTCGGCTCGCGTGATGGGCAAGTTCCGCAGCGGTCACCTGCTCGACGCCGCCACGGGAATCACCGTCGTTGTGACCTCGACGCTATCGGTCATCCTCGTCGTCGTCACCCTCGGGGGATTTTAGGTCCCCCTCGGAGGCCATTCTCGAAGGGTTGTAGCTAAGTAGCCGAGGTCCCGGCGCCAGCGGAGGTTCCGGCGCCAGTCGGCTGGAGGAGTAACGCCGCGCCGATCGCCCCGCCAAGATCGCCGAGGGATGCCACATGGACATCCGGGGGACGCGAGTCGGCGAACAGATGGGGTTGCATCGCCTTGGCGATGCGCTTTGCATAGGGATCACCGAGCCGCACACCGAGCCCTCCGCCGATGATCACCGCTTCGACGTCGAGCAGGTTGACCGCCGAGGCGACTCCCGCGCCGAGCGCGGGACCGCGCGCTCGATGATCTCGATCGCCAGCTTGTCCTCGTGGCTCAGCGCGCGCTCCCAGATGCCACTCGTCAGGCGCGTGCGCTCACGCTCCTTCATCAGCTTGAACAGATCCGTATGCCTGCCCTTCTCGTGGAGCTTACGCGCGTGCTCCTCCATCGCCGCCCGCCCCGCATACGCCTCCATGCAGCCACGCCGCCCGCAGGTACAGCGCGCGCCGTCGATCTCCACCACCATGTGCCCGATCTCTCCGGCACCCCCTCGCCCGGCCCAGGATTTGCCATCGAGAATCAGCCCACCACCGACACCCGTCCCCCAAAAGACACCAAGCAGCGAGTCATACGGTCGCCCAGCGCCCAGCCTGAACTCGGCGTCGGTCGCGACCTGAACATCGTTGCCGATCTCGATCGAGGTCCCGCTCACTCCGAGCGCGCTTTCGAGCGCCGCCGCGAGCGCGAACGTGCCCTCCCAGCCCGGCAGGTTGCGAGCGCTGCTCACATCACCACCAGCGATCGTGCCCGGCGAGCCGACTCCGATCCCCTTCAGCCCCGTTGGCTCGAGCTCTGCGGCCTTGGCGGCGTCGCGCAGGGTCTGCGCCATCTCCCCAGCCACGTCCTGCGGAGCACCCTCAGTGGGCGTCGGCCGCCGAGCCTGGCCGAGCACCTTGTGGTCCTCGTCGACGATCACCGCCTGGATCTTCGTGCCACCGAGGTCAATCCCACCGTACTTGGCCACTACCGAGGATCATCGCAGACGGTCCTCGGGCACACATCGCAGATGGTCCTGGGCACACGTCACAGACCGTGGTCGGGACGCCCTACGGAGATAAAGATCAGCGTACGCAAGATTTAGGCAAATTTAGCCCCCCTTGCAGGGTTTCTTCGCCCTCTCTTACGGGCTTCCCAGACTATTCGCGTAAGCCCAAAACGAGCTCAACGACATCGCGCCTCGACAGCCCGCTTCCCGAGCGTGACGCTTTTTCGGACGATGACATCAGTCAATGGCAGGTTCCGTAACCACCGCCCCGAATAGCACCGCCTGAGAGGCCACAAGCAGACCATGACGACCAAACGCGCCACACGACCCTGGTTCAACTATCTCCTGGGCCTGGTTTGCGTCGGGGCGATCGTCGCCGCGATCCTCGTCGTGGGACCCGCTTCGGGCAGCCAAACGGCTGTGACCCGCACGGCCAAAGCCGCGGAAGGAGTCGTCCAATCCACGGTCTCGGGCAGCGGAACGCTCGCGCCCGCAACAAAAGTCGGCGTCAATTTCGCGACCAGCGGATCGCTCACCGGGCTTTTCGTGAGCGTCGGCGATCACGTCACAGGAGGCGAGCTGCTGGCCGAAGTCAGTCCGAGCAGCGCGGAGTCGAGTCTGCGCTCGGCGGAAATCGAGGAGGCCACCGACGAAGCCGATTATCAGGACGCGGTCGAGGGACTCACTCCCGCGGAACAGCGCCAGGCTGAGATCAGCGCCGAGCAGTCGCGAGCGTCGGTCAAGTCTGCCAAGCAGTCGCTCAGGCAGGACCAGCAGAGCGCAAAGTCAGAAGAAGCGTCCGCCAGTGCGACGATCGCGCAAGATGAAGTCTCACTGAAGAGCAGCGAACAGTCAGTCGCCGTCGAAGCCAAGAGTCAGCAGGACGCGCTCAACCAGGACATCGGCCAGCGCGGCAGCGATGAAAAAGCGGTCGTCGAAGCCAGGGCCGCGGTCGAAGAAGCGAAGTCCCTGCTCGCCACCGAAAAGGCCAAGTCGCCCCCCGACGAACAGAAGCTCGGCTCAGCCGAATCGAAGGTCAGCGCGGCCGAAGCCACGCTCCGCTCCGACGAAGCGAAGGTGATCCAGGACGGCTATACGATCTCCACGGCGCAGAACAATCAGGCCGCGCAGGTCATCAAGGGCCAACAGTCGATCGACAGCGCTCGCAACACGGTCGCGAACGCGCAGAAGACCAAGGCATCCACCAAGCTCCGCAGCGAACAGACGATCGCGCAGGCGCGCACCAGCCTCGCCAGTGCGGAACTGTCGCTGCAATCCACGCTGGCCGCCAATGAGATCAAAGCGGCGCCGCCGAAAACGTCGACCGTGGTGAGCGCCGAGAACAACGTCAAGAGCGCGCAGCTGACAGTCGAAAAAGCACGCCAGGCGCTGTCGGAGACGAAGCTGTACGCACCCACCGAAGGCGTGGTCGCATCAATCAAAAACACGGTCGGCGAAAGCGTCACGGGCACGGGCACGGAAGGGTCGTCCACAGCCTCGAGCGGGACAGGCGCCAGCACAGGCAGCGGTGCCGCCGGCGGCACCGGCGCAAGCGCCACGAGCAGCGGGACCGGAGTACCAGCGGGACCGGAACCGGGACCGGCAGCAGCGGTACGAGCGCAATAGGCAAAAGCGGGGGAACCGGCGGCAGCACCGGGACCAGCGGCAGCGCAAGCAGCGGAGGTACCAGCGCCGCCGGGACTGGGACCAGCGGGAGTGGCGGCAGCGGAAGTGGGACCAGCGGAAGTGGCGGCAGCGATACCAGCGGAGCCAGCAGCGAGAGTGGCCCTTCCGAACACAGTGGTGCGTCGAGCACCAGCGACAGCGGTGGTGGTGGTGTCTTTCACGATGTCGCCGACACAAGCGCCAGCAGTTCCAGCTTGCACGACATCGCAGATCCGAGCACCAGCGGCGCCAGCACGAGCGGCAGCGGGGCGAGCAGCAGTGCCACGAGCAGCGAAAGCAGCAGCTCCTCCAGCAGCTCGTTCATCGAACTGGTCGACGTGTCTGGCTATCAGCTGGTGGTGCCGTTGAGCGAGTCCGAAATCACCAACGTGCACGTCAGACAGATCGCTACCGTGACCGTCGAAGCGCTCGAAGGTCGCAAGTTCGCGGCCGAAGTGGTGAGCCTGCCGGTCCTCTCGACCACCAGCAGCGGGGTCGTGAGCTACGACGTCACCTTCCAGCTCGACCAGGTGGCAGCCGGATTGAAGCCCGGGATGAGCGCGACCGCCGAAGTCGTCGTCAAACAAGAAGAAGGCATAAACGTACCCACCAGCGCGATCTCCGCCGATACCGTGACCGTGGAGCGGAGCGGCAAGCAGGTTCGCCAGCGCGTCGTCACCGGACTGGCCGGCAACACATCGACGATCATTCTCAGTGGCCTGAAAGCAGGAGAAACGGTCGTGCTGCCCGCGGCGAGCACCACGAGCTCGAGCGGCGCGAGCCTGACCTCCAAACTAGGCAGCCGCCTCGGCGGTGGTGGTCTCGGCGGCGGCGGCTTCGCCGGTGGCGGCGGTGGTGGCGCCTTCTTCAGAGGCGGCGGCTAATGAGACCGCGCGCGCCCCGCTCCCTGCGCTCGCGCATGCCGATGAGCTCGCGCGTCCCGCGCAGCCGCCCGCTCGTGCAGCGCGAGGCGAGGAGCCACGCCTCCACAGGCCGCGCCAGCCGTGGTCGTCCGCCCCACCCGGTCATCCGCGTCCACGATGTCTCCAAGACCTTCGAGCTGGGTCAGATTCGGGTGCGTGCGCTGCGCGACGTCTCGTTGAGCATCGACACCGGGGATCTCGTGGCGATCATGGGCAGCTCGGGCAGCGGCAAGAGCACGCTGATGAACATCCTCGGCTGCCTCGACATACCCACGAGCGGTCGCTATGAGATCGATGGCGTGGACGTCAGGCACATGGACGAGGACGATCTCGCGGACCTGCGCAACCGCAAGATCGGCTTCGTCTTCCAGAGCTTCAACCTCGTCCCGCGCACGAGCGCGCTCGTCAACGTCGAGCTGCCGCTCGCCTACGCCGGCGTGCGCGGCGCCGAGCGCCGCCGCCGCGCCGAGCGGGCGCTGCGCTCGGTGGGGATGGGCCACCGCCTCGCTCACCAGCCGGCGGAGCTGTCGGGAGGTCAGCAGCAGCGGGTCGCGGTCGCGCGCGCGCTCGTGACCAACCCCGCGCTGATCCTCGCCGACGAGCCGACCGGCAACCTCGACTCGCACTCCACCGAGGACGTCCTGCGGATCTTCGCCCAGCTCAACGAAGAAGGCCGGACCGTGGTCCTGATCACGCACGAGCCCGACGTCGCCGACCAAGCCAAGCGGGTGATCCGCTTGAGCGACGGCGAGGTCGTCGAGGACCATCGCACGCTGGGCGTGCACGACGCCCCGCCCGTGCTCCACGACCAGAAGTCCGCCCACCATCACGACGGCGCGCCCGTGGCCGCGGCCGGCGGCGTACAGCCCGCGTCCGTGGCGCCCGCGACGTTCGAGGCACAGCCATGATCGGCGTCGAGATGCTGCGCATCGCGTGGAGCGGGATCACCGCGAACAAGCTCCGCTCCGGCCTGACGATCCTCGGCATGACGATCGGGGTCGCCTCCGTGATCGTGCTGATCGCGGTCGGCAACGGCTCCTCCAAGGCCGTCCAGTCCCAGATCCAGAGCCTCGGCACCAACGTGCTGGTCGTGCAGGCCAGCGGCGGCGGCTTTCGCGGCGGCGCCCGGGCGAGCACCGCGGGCACCGTCTCACTGACCAAGGCGGACGCCGAAGCGTTGCAGAACCCCGGCCTCGCCCCAGACGTCAAGAGCGCCTCCCCCGTGGTGAACGCCACCGACGTGAAACTCGTCTACGGCAACTCCAGCTTCGAACCATCGTCGTTCGTCGGCACCACGCCCTCCTACCTGACGGCCCACACGTACAAGATCGCCGAAGGCGCCTCGTTCACCTCCGAAGACGTGAGCAAGCACAGGCGCGTGGCGGTGATCGGCCAGGAAGTCGTGCAGGAACTGTTCGCCGGGCAGAGCGCCGTGGGACAGAACATGAAGGTCAACGGCTCAAACTACGAAGTGGTCGGCGTGCTCGCCAAAAAGGGATCGAATGGCACCACCAACGAGGACGATGTCGTGATGGCTCCGATCACGACCGTGCAGGCCTCGCTCACCGGCGTCGGGCCGATCGACTCGATCACAGTCCAGGGCAAGTCCGAGTCCTCGCTCGACGCCGCCGAAGCGGAGGTCACCACGTTGATCGAGGAACGCCACAAAATCAACGACAGCGCCGAACCTGGCTTCAGCGTGCTCAACCAGGGGTCGCTGCTGGAAACGTCGAACTCCACGAGCAGCGTCTTCACCACGCTGCTGGGCGAGGTCGCCGCGATCTCACTGCTCGTCGGCGGGATCGGCGTGATGAACATCATGCTCGTGTCCGTCACCGAGCGCACGCGCGAGATCGGCATCCGCAAGGCGATCGGCGCGAGGCGCTCGGACATTCTCACCCAGTTCCTGACCGAGGCCGTGCTGGTCTCCCTGTTCGGCGGCCTCACCGGCGTGCTCGTCGGCGTGCTCGGCAGCCAGTTCGAGATCGCCGGTGTACACCCGGAAGTCGCCACGTACTCGATCTTCCTCGCCTTCGGCGCGGCCGCGCTGTCCGGCCTGTTCTTCGGCACCTACCCCGCCGCTCGCGCCGCCGGCCTACGACCGATCGAAGCGCTGCGCTTTGAGTGAGCAATCTTCCCCCCACGAGGAGTCCGCCATGCCCGACGCGAAACCCACCATCGATGACGCCGTCGCCCACGACACCGCCGCGCAGGACACGGCGGCGCAGACGGAGACTCCGATTTATGAGCCGTTCGAGGAGGACGAGTGGGCCGATGAGCCCATCGAGGAGCTGCCCCGCAGACCACGCCGGCGACTGCTCGGGGCGGGCGGGAATCCCATTGCCCTGGCACTGCTCGGCGTGCTCTTGATCGCCTGTGGCTTCATCGGCGGCGTGCTCGTCGAGAAGGGCCAGAGCACCTCGAGCTCTCCGGCCGGCGGTGGAGCGGCGGGCCTCGCCTCGCGCTTCGCGGAGCTGCGCGGGGGCGCCTCTGGCACAGGCGCGAGTGGCGCCTCCACAGGCGCGGCGGCGAGTGGCGCATCGGCCGCGGGCGGCGCTTCGGCGGCGGGCGGCGGCTTTTTCGGACGCTCTGGTGGCGGAGCGGCGGGAGCGGGCGCGACCACCGGCAGCGTGGCGTACATCTCGGGCAACACGCTGTACGTGACCAACTCCGAAGGCAACACCGTCAAGGTGACGACATCCCCAGGCGCGACCGTGACAAAGACCGTGAAAGCCAGCGTCAAAGGCATCCAACCGGGCGAAACCGTCGTCGTCACGGGATCGACGGGCGCGAAAGGAGTGATCAGCGCCGAATCGATACGTGTCGGCGCAAGCGCAGGTGGCGGTGGCCTCGGCGCACTATTCGGCGGCTCCGGCGCGGGCGGCAGCAGTGGCGCGAGCAAAGGCGGCAGCGGTAGCGGCGGCGAACCCGCGCTCTTCGGCAAGGGCGGGTAGCGCCAGGCGCGCTTAAGGCGGCGGTTAGGACAGCGTAGTTAACCTTGCCGATCGGTCCTCGACAAAGGAGCTTCATGTATCACCTCGACAGCAAAAGACGTAAACCAGCGGCGGCTGCCGTGCTGGTCCTCCTGCTCGCCTGTATCGGCCTAGCGGCTTGCGGCAGCTCCTCGAAAAGCTCCTCCGCGGGCACGAACGCGTCCGCAGCGACCACGACCGGTACCACGGGAGCTACGGGCGCCAGAGGACAAGGCGCGGGACGCTTCGCAGCGCTGCGCGAATGCCTGCAGAAGAACGGCGTGACGCTGCCCGCTTTCAAACCTGGCCAGCACGGACAGCCGCAGGCACGTGGCCCATTCGGCGGCGCCGGCGGACGCCAGCTGCCAAAAGGCGTCAACAAAACCAAGTATGAAGCCGCCATCAAGAAGTGCGGCGGCGGCACCTTTGCCGGTCGCGGTGGCGGTGGCGCACGCTTCAAAAGCCCCGCCTACAAGGCGGCCCTCGCCAAGTTCGCTACCTGTCTGAATCAGAATGGCGTGAAGGTGCCCGCCCCGAACACCTCGGGCAACGGCCCCGTGTTCGACACCAAGGGCATCAACACGAGCAGCGCCCAGTTCAAAGCAGCCGAGGCCAGGTGCCAGAGCGACCTGACCGGAGCGTTCCGGCGTGGACCCGGAGCCGGTGGACCCGGCGGCGGTGGCGGAGCACCTCCCAGCGGTGGCGCTGGTAGCGCTCCCGGAGCCGGGTAACCCAGGTCCGCCCAGCCGGGTAGGTAACCCGGGTCCGGTAACGACCGAACTACCCGCCGAAGGTAGGCGAGCGCACTCCCAGGCTGCGGTTATCCGACGCCGCCTGGGGGTCGCGGATCGCGGCGGAAGTAGGCTTCCGGGCCACGGTCGGCGCCGGCAACGCGCCGATGCGCGCCAGCAACTCGTTCCACTGAGTCAAGCTCAGATTTGCGCTAGCCACGAACGGCGAAGGCGGTGTCCGGCCAGAGGTGCCCGTCCGGCCAGAGGTGCTCGAGCGTGCAGCCTTGGCGGCCACGGCAGAGGTGGCAGAGGTCAGCCCAAGGTAGGCGGCCGACGGCTGGAAGTCGATCTGGATCGCGTTCGCATGCGCCCGCGTGGCGAACGTGTTCGGGTCGTCGGGGTACTTCATCAGGCTGGCGATCTGGTTGGGCACGAATTCGCCCTGGAGGGTGAGCAGCGTCCGGATCGTGCTGTCGGCGATCGACCCGGAGCCCTCGTGCCCGGCGATCCGGATGCCGTTGACCTCTGAGATATCGACCGCGCCGCCAGTGTCGCTGTCGCTCGCGGAGAGGCGAGGAGCAGCAGCGGACAGGCTGGGTCCACGATGCAGCGCCTGTACCGTCGGCTTCAAGCCGCTGCGCGAAAGGAACGCCAATACCGCCAGCACACGCCTGTCGATGACCCCCGATGCGACCTCGTGGCGACCACGAGCGTCGAGGGTGATGCCCGGATCGGAGAGCACCGCAAGCTCGAGCTGGCTCTTGGAGAGCAGGAATACATCGCTCGCGGTGGCTCCGAGCAGATCTGTCTGACCTTTCGCCCCCTGTGGATGCAACGCGGCATCGAGCTCCTTCCAGTTCGCGAGAACCGGCCGGGGATCGATCGAGCCAGTGTCGCCCGCGGGCTGCACCGCGAAGCGCAGATGACCGTCTCGCGCGCCTTTCGGCACGAGCACACGACCGAGCACCGTGCCCTCGGCGACGAGCGAACCACGGCGGAGCGAGCGACCATGACCGCCACCTACGAGTGGCGCGGTGCTCGTAACGCGCGCAGCGGCGGCGAGCGCATCCGGATTACCGGGATCGGCGAACAGGCGCACCTTGCCCGTGGCGGCCGGCACGGATTCGGCCGAGCCCGCCGGGACCGAGTCCTGCGAGGAAGTGGTCTGGGCGTGCGACTGCTTCACTCGCAAGGTGAGTGGCGAGTTACTGAGTGCACTCGCCGGTTGGCCGGGAGCGGAACCGCCCGTGCCGGCGTCAGCCGCAGGAGCTTTAGCCGACGCGATCAGCGCCGCGGAAGGCACCTTCGGCAGGCGATAGCTCGGCGCGATGCTGCCGAGCCCCGCATACGTGAACACGTCGCCGTAGATGTCGCGCAAGATGACGTACTTGCCGAGCTTGTGGGAGCTTCCGAGTCCGAGCACGCGACCGTCCTGTACCGCCACCACGGATGCGTTCGGCGCACTCATCAGTTCCACGAACTGCGGGGCCGCGCTTGCCGCTTCGGATGCATCCGCCGCCGCCGCGGTGGGCGAAGGAGCAGGCACGGAGCCCGGCACCGATCCGGCGGCGGCGGTTGAGCCGCTCTTGCCGTCCTGGACGGTCGCCGCCGCCGCGGTGGGCGAAGGAGCCGCCGCTGAGCCCGGCGTCGAGCCGCTGAGAGGCGCCGCGCTCGAAGCGGTCTTTGCGTTGCCCGGGACTGCCTTTGCGTTCGCGGTGGCGCTCGACGCCGGCGCGGGGATCAGCGCGCCCCAGGACACCTGCTTGCCGGTCAGCGGCAAGCGCGCGTCAACGAGGCCGGTCAGCGTCGCGATAACTGACTTGGGATAGCTGGAGATCAGCTTGGCGCGTAGCAGCACTGAGCTGGCATACGCTTCAGAGTGGTTGTAGGCGAGGATCGCCGTGCGCAAGTCCTTGGAGGCGCCGGCCGCGTGCAGATAGCGAGCAGCGGCAAAGATCGCGTCCACCGGGTTATATGGGTCGGCGTAACCGGCATCGAGGGCATCCACGCCATATTGCAGCCAGGTCGAGGGCTCGAACTGCATCCACCCCTCCGCACCGGCGGATGACACCGAGAGGTCTGAGCCGTAGTTCGTCTCGACTTCGTTGATCGCCGCGAGGATCTGCCACGGCACGCCGTACTGGATCGCGGCCGCTCGATAAATCGGCAGCAGGAACAGCGGGATCCGGTAGAAGCCGAGCGCCTGCACGGACGCCGCCGAGGTGGCGAGCTCCGCCGCGAGCGCCCCAGCCTGCGCGGCCACGACCTGCGGTGACGGGGCTACGCCGTTGGGGCCGGAAACCGTTGTCGGACCCTGTGTACTGCCGGTCGTCGGTTGACTGTCCAATGATTGGCCGTGTGTGGCCGTGAGGTTGCGGTTCGCATTCTTGCTCGGAGTCGTCTGCTGCCGGCGCTGCACCACCACCGTGGGGGCTTCCACGACAGGTGGCTGTGGTGTGCTCGCGGGTTGCGGTGTGCTCGCAGGCTGGGACGTGCTCGGCTGCGGTGTGCTGGTCGTCGAGGTGTTCGCCGGTTCGTCGGCTGTCCCCGATGTGCCCGTTGCGGGGGCAGGGGTCGCGGGGGTGGGCGTGGTGACCGGCACAGTCGCGCCTTCGCTCGGCGTCACGGGCGCATCGGCCGCGAGCGCTCCGCCCGTGAGGGGACCGCCCAGACCGACGACGGTCAGCCCGCCCCCGGCGAGCGCGGACAGCATCGTCCGCCGTGCCCGGCTGCGCGCGCTCGTCATCGGCTAGCTGCCCCGGAGTTGGTCATTGTGCGTTCCCATATTCGTGGTCGGCGCAGCTAGCCCACGCTCGGGAGGCACGCCCACTGAGAGTCATATCGGCAGGGAAGCAGAAACCCGTAAAGGATTCGTAATCGCGTTGGTAATCGCGTTGCAAGATCGCCGCTTCAGTCGATGCCATCGCAAACAGAGCGGCCGGACCGTACCGAGACCAGAGGCGGAACGGCTCATCCTGGCCAAATTGTCGGATTTTGGGCAGATTTATCGCTGGTCGGGCATCGCTTGAAAGGTCCACGGCAAGGTCAATCAACGCCCAACAGCGGGCGTCTCGAGGTTTTTCGGGGCCACGTCCGATCCTCCTGCCCCCGAACCCGCGCCCAGGGCCTCAGAGATGCACCGAACCCAGCCCTAGCGTGAGGCGATATCCTGCAGCCCGTGGAAACGATCCTCTCGGTCCTCCAAGTCGCGTTCGCAGTGATCGTCATCTTCCTGGTGCTGATGCACTCCGGTAAGGACTCCGGCCTGTCCGGAGCTTTCGGGGTGGGTAGCGGTCAGGGGCCGCTCGGCGGCGGCTCGATGGTGGAGCGCAACCTCAACCGCTGGACGGTCTTCTTCGCGGTCCTGTTCATCGTGAACGCGATCGTGCTGCTCAGGCGTCCCTGGGCGTAGCGCCCTCGGGCTCCTTAGCACCCTCGCCCTCCAGCGCCGACAACCGGTCGAGCAGCTCGAGCGCCTCCGCGCGCAATGCGCCGTCGGTGGCCGCGAAATCCTCCCGCGAGAGCTTGCCGGTGCGATAGTCGAGCTCCGCGTCGCGGATCTCACGATACTTCGCCTCACGTGCGACTTCCAGATCTAGGCGAGCATCCCGGAGCTCCACACGAGCCTCCACGGGATCGATGCCCAGCGGATTCCAAGGGCCGCGCAGCGGCGCGCTGATCACGAGGATCACCACCCCGAGCAGCACCAGCGTGAGGATCGCGATCACGACGTCCACTACAGAGCACCCGCAATGATGCTCAGGCGCGTGCCAATCCGTGCTCGGCGCGAGCGCGCGAGCGTGCAGCCACCCGGCGGCGGACGACGCTCGGCGCCGGCCAGATCGCGATCAGGGCGCCACCGCCCACGATCAGGCCGCCGATCCAGATCCACATCACCATCGGCGAGACGATCAGGTGGAACTGCGCCTGTGGCGGATCCTGCATATAGGCACTCGCCATCGCCGCGATCGCGACGATCCCCTCTCCGGGATGAATGTAGGGGAGCGTCTTGTTGCCCAGCGCGATGATCCGCTTCAGCCGCGGAGTTTCGATGTTCGGCGCGATCGCGGTCCACACGTCGCGGGTAATACCGGCGTCCAGAGCCACGTGACTCACCGGCTGGCCCCCGATCAGATGCCCGACAGACCCCTGTGAGGGTTCTTCGGAGGCGTAGAAACCCTCGCTCGGAAACAGCGTCGTCACGTGGCGCCCATGCTTGCTCACGTCGAGCACCGCGCCGAGGCTGAGGGTCGCGCCTGTGCGCGCTGTGTCAGGGCCCAGGGTCACGCCTCGCTCAGAGCGGATGATCGCGCTCAGTTCGCGACCCGCCGGGGTGCCCGCCGAGTCGTAGTCGGGGGTCACGCTCGCCGTCGAGCGCACGTACTTGATCGTGTATGCCCCCACGCGCGCGGACTGCCCGGGCGAGAGGCCGAGCTCAGAGGCGTGCTGGAACGAGGACGAGGCGGCGATCCCGACGAACAGAACCGCGATCCCGATGTGCACGATGTAGCCGCCGTAGCGGCGGCGGTTGCGTCGCACAAGCGCCACAAGCGCAACCGGGGGCGCCTCGTGGGCCATCGCCCCGCGCGCGCGCATCCCGCGGAAGAACTCCTGGGAGATGCTGGCGAGGACAAAAGCCCCGCAGCAGAACATCGCGATCGCGAATGCCTTGTGGGCAATACCGGCCGCCAGCAGCACGAGGAGGGCGAGCATCGCACAGGCGATCGGCGCCACGAAATTGCGCCGGGCATTGGCCAGCGTCGCACGGCGCCAGGCGATCGCCGGACCGATGCCACTCAGCAGCACCAGGATCAGCGCCAACGGCACCGTGTAGCGGTCGAACCACGGCGGCCCGACCGAGGCTTCATGACCGGTCAACGCCTCGGAGATCAGCGGAAAGTAGGTCCCCCAGAAGATCACGAAGCAGAGCGCCACCAGCACCAGGTTGTTGGCGAGGAATATCGACTCGCGCGAAAGGAGCGAGTCCAACCGATGCTCGGTGCGCAGCATCTCGCGGCGCGTGAGCACGAGATAGATGGAGGCCGCGATCAGCACCGCGATCAACACCACGAATGGCACGCCCAGCGTCTGGCCGCCGAAGGCATGGATCGAGTTCAAGACACCACTGCGCACCAAGAACGTGCCCATGATCGCCAGCGTCCCCGTGGCCAGCACGAGCGAGACGTTCCACACCTTCAGCATCCCCCGCTTCTCCTGGATCATCAACGAGTGCAGGAAGGCCGTGCCCGTCAGCCACGGCATCAGCGAAGCGTTCTCCACCGCGTCCCAGCCCCAGTAGCCGCCCCAGCCGAGCTCCGAATAGGACCAGCGCGCGCCCAACAAGATGCCGATTCCCAGGAACAGCCACGCGGCGAACGCAAAGCGGCGGATCACCCTGATCCACTCGGCGTCGACCCTTCGCGCCAACAGCGCCCCCATGCCGAAAGCCAGCGGGATCGTGCACAGCGTGTAGCCCGAGTAGAGCATCGGGGGATGGATCATCATCGTTGGGAAGCGCAGCAGCGGGTCGAGCCCCACGCCTTCGCTCGGAGCCGGGTGGGTGGTGGCGAACGGCTGCGCGTAGAACACCATCAACGCGACGAAGAACCCGCCGAAGCCGAGCAGGATCGCCGTTGCGTAGGCCGCCACGTCGCGCAGGCGCTTACGCGTGAGAAACAGCACGAGGCTCGACCACAGCGAGAGCAACCACGCCCACAGCAGCAACGAGCCTTCCTGGGATGACCACACCGCGGCCGCCTTATAAAAGGTCGGCGTCGTCCTGCTCGACGTGTCGGCGACCGTGTTGAAGGCGAAGTCGTTCTTCAAGAACGCGACCTCGAGGATCGCGAACGCGACCGTGAGGATGCCGGCCAGCGCATACACCGAGCGCCGCCCGGACTCCGAGAACTCAAACCGCCCGGTGCGCACACCGTAGATCGAGGCGCCGATCCCATACGCGCAAACCACGAGCGCGAGCAGCAGGCAGACGCGGCCGAGGGCGGCCATCAGTGCTTGCGCTTGCTAGAGACGAGCCGCACGTAGACGCCCGACACTCAGGAGCTCTGCTTCTCGGAAGGGGGCGCTTCCTTGTACTTCGAGGGGCACTTCGTGATCAGCGAGTTGCGTTCGCCTACGTACTGCCCGCCCTGCTTCTCCACGGTGACGATCACCTCACGCCCTTCGCGGAACGGGTCGGGGACAGTGCCGGTGTAGGCGACGGGGACCGCCGTTGTTGTGCTCCCGGCGCGGTCGGCGACGCTGAAGTCCAGCACGTCACCGTTACGCGCGACCGAGTGCGCAACGACCGTGCCCGTCAGCAGATAGCTGCGGCCGGGCTGAGCCTGGCGTAAGAGCTGGCTGGGGCTAAGCGCCGGAGAGGCGGCGCTAAAGCTCGTGTAGATCAGCGCGCTGGCCAGCACCACGGCCACGCTCAACGCGACCACCAGCCGCACCGTTCGCTTGCGCGCGGGATTCATCTCCGATCAGTATCTCAAACCTGTTTGCGCCTCGCGCAGAGCACTCCAAGCTCGCGCAACCGACTATTTGGCCAGGAAATCGCGTTTCGAGAGCGAAACCTTCCGATGTGGGCCGAGTTCTTATGAGTAGAGCGTTATGAGATCGAGCCTCCTACACCCCCTCACCGAGCGCCAGCCGCGCCGGCACCGGCCCAAGCGCCAGACCGAGCACCGCGTAGGGCGCCTACCCGCACTGGCCCACAAGCGGGAGGCCAAGTTGGCGATTTCCGCCCCGGAGGAGGCCAAGTTGGCGATTTCCGCCCATCAGCCTCTTGACATCGTCGTCGAGCGCGTGCGTGCGGCCGGAGGCCCACTAGATCAGGCCTCCTACATCTGCGAGTGCGGCTATCTGTTCGCCGCGCCGGTCTCCACGACCGTATCGTGCCCGCATTGCGGCACGCCTCAGGCCTGGTAGCCCGAGGTCCCTCGTAGCCGAAGGCCTGGTGTAGCCGGAGGCGGCTGGGGAGACGGCGCCTAGCGAATGTGCATGCCCGAGATCAAGCAAGCGATCGGATGAGCCCGCCCCGCTGCCATCCGACAAAGCGCGGCGCATGCCTACACGCCCGCAGGTCACGAACGGAACCTCATTGGAACCTTGGCGACGCCGAAAGACGAAAAGCAGAGCGCTACAATCACCATGTGACCACCAAGGTGCCCACATGAAGGTCGTGACGGTCCGCGACTTCCGCGATCACGCATCGGAGATGTTCCGCTCCGATGACGTGGTTCTCGTGACACGCGATGGGACCCCCGCCGGGTTCTTCCTCCCGTGGGATACGCCCGAGCTGCCGGTCGAGGTTCGCCGCGAGGTGTTCCTGCGCCTGTCCGAGCAGATCGGCGCGGGGCTGAAGGCCAAGGACGTGGACGAGCAAGAGGTTCTCGGCGATTTCGCCGCCTCCCGCAGTCATAGCTGACGCGAACGTCGTCCTCTCGGCCCTCATCGGCGGCCGCGCTCGCCTGGTGATCGCCTCCGCGCATGGACCTCGATGCGTCGCCGCAGAGGCCGTCGTCGCCGAGATCGCCCGGCACATTCCTCGCCTTGCATCCAAGCGCGGCCTCGACCCGGCGCTGCTGTTCGCGGCGCTCCAGGTCATGCCGATCGACTGGCAGGCCGCAAGCGAGTACGACGACCATCGTGAGGAGGCCGAGAAGCGCATCGCAGACCGCGACCCCGACGACTGGCCGACCGTCGCGCTCGCGCTCAAGCTGGACCTCCCAGTCTGGACGCAAGACAAGGACCACACCGACGCCGGCATCGAGGTCTTCACGACCGGCGACCTGCTCGACGCGCTACGCGACGCCGGACACGACCCAGATCTTGCGTGACCCAGAGCTACTTGATGTGCATGCCGCTGATCGCGCGGGAGATCACGAGCTGCTGGATCTCGGCGGTGCCCTCGAAGATGTCGTAGATCTTCGCGTCACGGTGCCAACGCTCGACGGGGAACTCGCGCGTGTACCCATTCCCGCCAAGGATCTGGATCGCCCGCTCGGTCACCCACACGGCGACCTCGCCCGACTTGAGCTTGGACATCGAGCCCTCGGCGTTCTCGAACGGGACCTGATTGCGACCCATCCACGACGCGCGCCAGACGAGCAACCGAGCCGCGTCGATCTCCATCTTCATCCGCGCCAGCGTGAACGCGATCGCCTGGTTCTCGATGATCTTCTTGCCGAACTGTTCGCGCTCCTTCGCGTACTCCAGCGAGTACTCATAAGCGGCGCGGGCGATGCCCAGAGCCTGCGAGCCGACCGTCGGGCGCGAGGACTCGAAGGTCTGCATCGCGGCCTGGGACTTGCCTTTCTTGCCCTCCCGCACACGCGCAAGGCGCTCGTCGAGCTTCTCCTTGCCTCCCAGCACGTAGCCGGCGGGCACGCGGCAGTCGTCGAGGAACACATCCGCCGTGTGTGACGCACGCAAGCCGTGCTTGGAGACCTTCGTGCCCTGGGAGATGCCCTTGGCCTCTGACATCGGCACGACGAACGCGGCGTGACCTTTGGAGCCGAGCTCCGGATCGACGGTGGCGATGACCACATGCACGTCGGAGATGCCGCCGTTCGTGGCCCAGGCCTTCTGTCCGTTGATGATCCACTCGCCCGTCGCCTCGTCGAACTTCGCGCGAGTCCTCACGTTCGAGACATCAGAGCCGGCGTTGGGCTCCGAGGCGCAGAACGCCGCCACCTTGAGGTCCTCCGGAGTGCCGAAGCACCGTGGGATCCATTCGCCGATCTGCTCGCCAGAGCCCTGTCCGAAGATCGCGGCCACCGCGAGCGCCGTGCCCATGATCGACATGCCGATTCCGGCATCGCCCCAGAACAGCTCCTCGTTGACGATCGGCAGCGTTAGACCGGTCGGGTCGGCGAAGAACTGCGCCAGACCCTCAAACCCGTACAGACCGATCTTCGCGGCCTCCTGGATGATCGGCCAGGGGGTCTTCTCCTTCTCGTCCCACTCATGCGCGGCGGGGCGCATAACGTCAGCGGCGAAGCCGTGCACCCACTCGCGGATGTCCTTCTGGTCCTGGTTCAGTTGCAGCGAGAAGGTCACGTCTTGGTTGGCCGCGCCGGCGATCGCCTCCACGGCGGCCTCGGCGGCCTCAGTCGTGTCGGAGCTGGCAACGGGAGTGGCGGACATGAGGTGAGTCTCTCCTTTGATGAGGGCTTTGATGAGCGAGCGGTAGGGCAGGGGCGAGCCGGTCGATCCTCGGCTGCGGTGAGCTAAAAGTTAGTCACCCCGTAAACGATTGTCAAACGGAAGTTTGAACGTCGTTTACTTTAGTTATAGTAGCCACCTATGGCCACCTTGGAAACCAACAAGCCGACCGCCCCTGGTCGCGCAGCCGTGCGCCGCGAGCGCGAGCGCGAGATCGTCTCCGCCACGCGGCACCTGTTCGACGAGCGCGGCTTGCAGGATGCGCCGATCGAGGACATCGCACGCGCGGTTGGCATCACCAAGGGCTTGATCTACCGGTACTTCTCCTCGAAGGAGGAGCTGTTCGTGCTGACGCTCACTACGTACCTGAGCGATTTGGCCAACCAGCTCGACGAGATCTCGGTGGCGCTGGACCCCGTGGCTCAGCTGCAGGAGGGATGGCGCCGCTACACGGACTACTGCCTGGAGCATCCGGCGTTCGTCGACTGCGGCATGTCACTAATGCGCCGGCCGGCCGAGGAGCTGAGGGAGGAGATCTCAGACGCTGTTTGGATTCGCCTCGGTCTGGGCATGGCGGCCTGTCTGGGTCGCCTTTCGGGAATCCTCGCGCGAGGAGCCGAGCAAGGCCTCTTTACGGTCGCCGATCCAGACTTCACCGCCAATCACCTCTACACGCAGACGCTCGGCACGATGCACCTGGCGCGGATAGGCGTGGGCGTGCGAGCGAGCGCCAGCGGCGTTCCCGAGCCGTTCCCGATCGACCCGAGACGAGTTCAAGAGGCTTGCATCGCCGATGCGCTCGCCTCGGTCGGCGCCACGGTCGGCGCCACGCGCCCCGCCTGAAGGTCGGCGCCATGCGTGCCGTTTGAGGGAAAGCGTATTAGGAGAATCCCTAGCAGGATTATGCTAATTTGCCGATTGTAATCCTCATGCTCTTGGTGTTCCCTATGCAGAAAGTGGTTATGCAAACACGCACCCTCGCCTTCGCAGCGTCCCTCGTCGCCCTGCTCACCGCCGCATTCGGTCTCGCCGCGTGCGGGTCCTCCAGCTCGAGTAAGAGCGTGGCTTTGGTTGCATACTCGACGCCGCAGGGGGCATTTGCAAAGTTGATCCCAGCCTTCCAGGCAACAAGCGTTGGTAAGGGCGCCGTCTTCAGCCAGTCCTATGGACCATCCGGCGAACAGAGCCGCGCAGTGGCCAACGGCCTGAAGGCCGACGTTGTGAATCTGTCGACCGAACCGGACGTCGAAAAGCTCGTCAAGGCAGGCCTGGTCTCCCCCACCTGGAACCAGAACGCGACCCACGGCTTCGTCACCGACTCGGTCGCCGTGATTATCGTGCGCAAGGGCAACCCGAAGCACATCACCGGCTGGAGCGATCTGATCAAGCCCGGCGTGGGCGTGCTGACGCCGAACCCGTTCACCTCGGGCAGCGCCCGCTGGAACGTGATGGCTGCCTACGGCGCCCAGCTGAAGGAAGGCAAGACGCCGGCGCAGGCCGAGGAATACCTAAAGGCGCTGTTCCACAACGTCGTCAGCCAGGACTCTTCGGCGCGCAACGCGCTGCAGACGTTCCTCGCCGGCCGCGGCGACGCGTTGATCGACTACGAGGACGAGGCGATCGCCGACGAGAAGAAGGGCGCGGCGATCGAATACGTGATCCCCAAGGACACGATCCTGATCCAGAACCCGATCGCCGTGCTGAGCGGCGGGAACACGACGGAGGCGCAGAAGTTCGTCAACTACCTGCTCTCGCCCGCCGGCCAGGCAATCTGGGCGGAAAAGGGCTACCGGCCGGTGATCTCGGGCGTCCCGGGCGCAGCGAAGTTCCCGACACCGTCAGGGCTGTTCACGATCGACTCACTCGGTGGCTGGAAGACGATTACCAAGCAGTTCTTCGAACCGGAAACGGGCATCGTCACGAAGATCGAGGAATCACTGGGAGTCTCCACTGCCAAGTAGCAGCGGCGGCGTCGCGTTGAAGGGACGCCGTGCGCCCGCTCTGGGCGCACGGGGCGCGGGTGCGCTCGGAAAGGGCCTGCTCGGCATCTACCTGTCAGTACTGGTGCTGTTGCCCGTCGCCGCGCTGCTGGCAAAGGCGAGCAGCGGCGGGACGAGCGCCTTCTGGCGGGAGATCTCCAGTCCCGAGGCGTGGGCGGCCATCAAGCTGACGCTGGCGGCCTCGGCGATCGTGGTCGCGATCAACGCGGTCTTTGGGACGCTGATCGCGTGGGTGCTCGTGCGGGACGAGTTCCCCGGCAAGCGGATCGTCAACGCCCTGATAGACCTGCCGTTCGCGCTGCCGACGATCGTCGCCGGAGTCGTGCTGCTGGCGCTCTACGGCAAAGGCAGCCCGGTGGGCATCGACGTCGCGTTCACGCGGGCGTCGATCGGGTTGGCGCTGCTGTTCGTGACGCTTCCCTTCGTCGTGCGCTCGGTGCAGCCGGTGCTGCTCGAGCTCGATCGCTCGATGGAGGAAGCCGCCGCCTCGCTCGGCGCCGGACCGTTGACCGTGTTGCGTAGGATCGTGCTGCCGAGCCTGACGCCGGCGATCATCTCGGGGGTCGCGCTGAGCTTCGCGCGGGCGGTTGGCGAGTATGGCTCGCTCGTGCTGATCACCGGCGAGCTGCCGTTCAAGACGGAGGTCGCCTCGGTCTACATATTTGGGCAGATCTCAAATGAAGACCTTCCGGCGGCAGCCGCCGTGTCAGTCCTGTTACTGCTGGTAGCGCTCGTCGTGCTGGGCGCCCTGAGCTTCGTCTCGCACCGACAGTCCAGGCATGTCCGCTAGCGGCGCGCGCCGGATCGGCGTGCGCACGATCGCGCTCGGCTACCTGGCGCTGCTACTGCTCGCGCCGGTGGCGATGATCTTCTACAGGACCTTCGAACACGGGCTGGAGCCCGTTTGGAATGCCGTGAGCGAACCCAACGCAGAGCACGCCTTCTGGCTGTCGATCGAGATCGTGGCGATCTCCGTGCCACTGAACACCGTGTTCGGGATCGGCATGGCCCTGCTGCTGGAGCGAGGGCGCTTCTGGGGCAAGGCGGCGCTCGGCCTGCTGATCGACCTGCCGTTCGCGATCTCGCCGGTCGTCGTCGGCCTGGCGCTGGTGCTGGTGTACGGGAAGACCGGATGGTTCGGCAACTGGCTAGCGGCACACGGCATCCAGGTGATCTTCTCGGTGCCGGGCATGGTCATCGCCACGGCCGTCGTCTCGCTTCCGTTCGTCGCGCGCGAGACGGTGCCGGTGCTGCGTGAGCTCGGGATCGACGCCGAGCAGGCCGCGGAGACCCTCGGGGCCAGTCCCTGGCAGGCCTTCTGGCGGATTACGCTACCGGGCATCAGGTGGGCGGTCGTCTATGGCGTCGTCTTGACGATGGCACGCGCGCTCGGCGAGTTCGGGGCAGTCAGCATCGTCTCCGGCCGGATCGAGGGACAGACACAGACGCTGCCGCTGTACGTGCAGGATCGCTTCGAGAACTTCGACGCGACCGGGGCCTACACCGCCGCCGTCGTGCTCGCGCTGCTGGCACTCGGCACACTACTTGCGATGAACCTGCTCACACGGCGCACGCGCAGACGGACAGCGGTCTGATGGCGATCGAGGTCCGCAACGTGGGTAAGCGCTTCGGCGACTTCGTGGCGCTCGAGGACGTAAGCATCACGGTCGGCGACGGCGCCCTGACGGCACTGCTCGGTCCGAGCGGCAGCGGCAAGTCGACGCTACTGCGCATCATCGCGGGCCTGGAGAGGCCAGACAGCGGGGAGGTGGTGATCGGCGAGCACGACGTCACCGATGCTCCCGCCCGCACCCGCGGCGTCGGCTTCGTCTTCCAGCACTACGCCCCGTTCAAGCACATGACCGTGCACGAGAACGTCGCCTTCGGCCTGAGCGTGCGAAAACGACCGAAGGGGGAGATTCGCGCGCGCGTGAAGGAGCTGCTCGGGCTCGTGCGCCTGGAGGGGCTCGCCGAGCGCTACCCGTCGCAGCTCTCAGGTGGACAGCTTCAGCGGATGGCGCTGGCCCGTGCGCTGGCGGTCGCACCGGAGGTGCTGCTGCTGGATGAGCCCTTCGGAGCGCTCGATGCACAAGTGCGCGCCGAGTTGCGCGAATGGCTGCGCAAGCTGCACGAGGAGATCCACGTAACCACGATCTTCGTGACCCACGACCAGGAGGAGGCGATGGAAGTCGCCGAGCAGATCGTGGTGATGAACGCCGGGCGGATCGAACAGGCCGGCTCGCCGCGCGATCTCTACGAGAGCCCGAGCAACGAGTTCGTGATGTCCTTCATCGGCCCGGTCAACCGCCTCGGCGACTCATTCCTGCGCCCGCACGACATCCAGATCCTGGCAGAGCCCGACGGGAGCACGACGGAGGCGCTCGTACGGCGGGTCGTGCACCTGGGTTTCGAGGTGCGCGTAGAGCTGACCCTGCACGACGGCCGCGACATCTGGGCCCAGATCACACGCGAGAGCGCCCAGCAATTGGAGCTGGCAGAGGGCCAGATCCTCGCGGTGCGACTGCCTGCGCCACGCGTGTTCGCCGCCTAGCGGCCCCTTAGCGGGTGTGCCAGGCTTCCTCTTCCTTGGTCAGGGCGAGGATCTCCTTAGGCAGCTTGCCAGCGGCCACGTCGGCGACCGTGACGTGCTCGAGCACCTTGCGCAGATTCGCGCGCAGCGCGACCCACACCTGACGCAAGGACTCTGAGGAGCCGTGGTACTCGATCTCCTCCGGCCGCTGGCCGCGAATGCCGACCAGCGGGCCCTCGACCGCGCGGATGATCTGTGCGAGATTGACCTCGTCGGCCGGGTGGGCGAGCCAGTAGCCGCCTTCGGGACCGCGCTGTGAGCGCACGATTCCGGCAGAGCGCAGCTGGGTGAGAATGTTCTCCAGGAAGGAGACCGGGATGTCCTGGGCCTGTGCAAGCTGGTCGACCTTACGCGGCCAATCCTGGCTTCCGGCGGCCAGCTCCACGGCCGCTCGCACGGCGTAGTCGGCCTTAGCGGTGACGTGCATCGGCCCATTCTCCCGGAAACGGCGGCGGAGTGGCGATCTCGGGATATGCGTCGTTACGGAACCCATATTAGGCAACCCTAATTCCCCTGTGATAACTTGCGGCTCGTAATCCCTACTCTCCCGATCGGATATCGATGCCCAAGCACAAGACCACCGCCGCCCTCTCGCTGCTGATCGCGCTCGCAATGGCCATCGGGCTAACCGCCTGCGGTGGCACGAGCGGATCGTCGGGTTCCGCGAACACGATCACGCTGTACAACGGCCAGCACGAACAGACCACAGCGCGGCTGGTGGCGGGATTCGAAAAGCAGACCGGGATCAAAGTGAAGGTCCGATCCGACGACGAGGACGTGCTCGGCAACCAGATCCTGCAGGAGGGCTCGAGCTCGCCGGCCGATGTCTTCTACACCGAGAACACACCGGTGCTGGAGGATTTGCAGGAAAAGGGTCTGCTCGCCCCGCTCCCGACTTCGACCCTGGCAGCGGTGCCGAGCAAGTACAGCTCACCGCAGGGCGATTGGGTGGGAGTCTCCGCGCGCGTGTCGGTGCTCGTCTACAACACCTCTCTGATCAAGGCCTCAGAACTGCCGAGCTCGATCCTCGAACTCGCGCAACCGCAGTGGAAAGGCAAGCTCGGGTTCGCTCCCTCGGAGACCGACTTCCAGCCGCTGGTCACCGCGATCACCAAGCTCGACGGCGTGGCCACCGCTGAAAAATGGCTGAAGGGCTTGCAGGCCAACGGGAAGGTCTACCCCGACAACGAGACGGTCGTGGCGCAGGTCAACAACGGCGAGAGCGCCGTGGGAATCATCAACCACTACTACTGGTACCGCCTGCGCGACGAGGTCGGTGAGAGCGGCATGCACTCGGCGCTGCACTACTACGCGCCGCACGACCCGGGCTACCTGCTCAACGTGTCGGGCGCGGCGGTGCTGAAGTCGAGCTCCCAGCAGGCCGCCGCACAGAAGTTCGTGGCCTTCCTGGTGAGCAAGGCAGGGCAGGAGATCCTCGCCCACAGCCACAGCTACGAGTACCCGATCGGCTCCGGTGTGCAGACGCGCCCAGCCGCTGAAGCCGTTCGACGAGCTGCAGCCTCGCGCCGGTCACGATCGGTGATCTGGGCAACGGCCACGCGCCGCTGGAACTCGAGCAGAAGCTCGGCCTGTTGTAGGAGCTGGGAGTCGATGAGCACGCTCGCCCCCTTCGAGCCGGCCGCATCGACGCCGCGCGCGTCGCGGTCGAGCAGTTGGGCGCGCGCGTGGTCGGGGCGGCGGCGCTGGCCGCTGGTGAGCGTCGCCGGCGGCCTGCTCGCGGCCGGGCTGGTGCTGCTGCCGCTCGTGTTCCTCGTCGACGAGGCCCTGCAGCCGGGCTGGAGAGAAATCGAACGTCTGCTGCTGCGCCACAACACCGCGGTGCTGCTGTGGAACACCGTGCGCCTGGCATTCGCGTGCACCGCTCTGTGCGCGGTGATCGGCGTGGCGGCGCGCCTGGTGCGTGGAGCGCACGAAGCTGCCCGGCCGGCGCCTGTGGGCGGTGGCACTGGTGCTGCCGCTCGGCATCCCCGACTTCGTCGTGGGCTTCGGCTGGGTCTCGCTGGAGCCGGGGCTGCACGGATACCTGGCCGCGGTGCTGATCATGACGCTGTCGCTGTATCCGCTCGTGTACCTGCCGGTCGCCGCCTCGCTCGGCGGCGTCGACCCGGCCCTGGAGGAGGTGGCTCGCAGCCTCGGACTGGGACCATGGCGGACGTTCTGGCGGGTGACGCTGCGCCAGATCTCACCGGCGGTGCTGGGCGGTTGCCTGCTCGTGACGCTCGGCCTGCTGGCCGAGTACGGCGCTTTTGAGATCGTCCAGTACCAGACGTTCACCGTGGCGATCTTCACCGAGTTCAATCTCGGGTTCGACACCGCGGCGGCGTGCGCGCTGTCGCTCGTGCTGGTTCTGCTGAGCGTGGCCGTGCTCGGCGGCGAGCTGGCGCTCGGCGGACGCGGGCGGAGCGACGCGCAGTGGTGCGGGCGCCCGGCGCCCGGCGCCGCGAGTGTCGCTAGGCCGCTGGAAGGCGCCAGCACTGGTCGGCCTGATCGCGCTGAGCGGACTGGGGCTGGGAGTGCCCGTGGGCTCGCTGGTCTACTGGCTGGTGCGCGGCGGCTCCACCACGCTGCCGCCGGCCTCGATCCTCACCGATACCTGGCACACGGCCGAGCTCAGCGCCGCCGCGGCCGCGCTGGCCACCGCGCTGGCAGTGCCCGTAACGGCACTGGCGATGCGCCACCGCAACCGCTTGACACTGCTGATCGAGCGCCTGGCCTATCTGCCCCAGGCGCTCCCCGGGCTGGTGGTCGCGCTCGGTCTCGTGTCGTTCTCCGTCCGCTACGCCCTGCCGCTGTACCAGAGCACACTGGAGCTGATCGTGGCCTACGCGATCCTGTTCCTGCCGCTCGCCGTGGTGGGCGTACGCTCGGCGATGGCGCAAACCTCATCCAGCCTGGAGGAGGCGGGACGCTCGTTGGGCCGGCGCCCGGTAGTGGTGTGGTGGCGGGTGACGCCTGCCGCTGCTCGCCCCCGGGCTCGGGGCGGCGTTCGCGCTCGTGTTCATCTCCGCGGCGACCGAGCTGACGGCGACGCTGCTGCTGCACCCGACCGGCGTGAACACGCTGGCGACCCAGTTCTGGGCATACACGAGCGACTTCTCCTACGGCGCCGCCGCCCCCTACGCCGCGCTGATGGTCGCGATCTCGGCTGTGCCGGCATACCTGCTGAGCCGCCGCATGGTCACACTGGCGCGGATGGGACAGCGATGAGCAAGCTGACGGTCACCGACTTGTGGAAGGGCTACTCCGCCCAGCCGGTGCTGAGGGGCGTGGATCTCGACGTGCCGGCCGGCTCGCTGACAGCGGTGCTGGGACTGTCGGGCTGCGGCAAGACGACGCTGCTGCGGGTGATCGCCGGCTTCGAGCGCGCCGAGCAGGGCCGGGTCTCGCTCGGTTCGCGGATGCTCGACGACGGGCACACATACGTCCCGCCCGAGCAGCGCGGGATCGGATACGTGCCGCAGGAGGGCGCACTGTTCCCGCATCTGACCGTGAAGGGGAACGTCGGCTTCGGTCTCTCCCGCGAAGAGCGCCGCGGCGCCGCGGTGGGCGAGCTGCTGGAGATGGTCGGGTTGGCGTCGCTCGCGGAGCGCTATCCCGCATCAGCTCTCCGGCGGCGAGCAGCAGCGCGTAGCGCTCGCCCGGGCGCTGGCGCGCCGACCGGAGGTGCTGCTGCTGGACGAGCCGTTCTCCTCGCTGGACGCCTCGCTGCGCACCCGCGTGCGCGAGGAGGTGCATGCGCTGCTGCGCGCGCAGGGGGTGACGACCGTACTCGTGACGCACGATCAGGAGGAGGCGCTGTCGCTCGCCGACACGGTCGCGGTGCTGCGCGACGGCACGATCGTCCAGGGCGGGACGCCGGATCAGCTCTACACGCGGCCGGCCGATGTCGAGCTGGCGCGGTTCCTGGGCGCCGTCAACCTGATCGACGCGGATTTCGAGCGGGGCACGGCGCGGACCTCGCTGGGCATGCTGGCGCTGCGCTCGGATCCCGGAGCACAGAACGCGGCGGCGGCAGCCGGCAGCGGACGCGGGGTCGTGATGGTCCGTCCCGAGCAGCTGGAGGTGCGCCCGCGCGGAGAGTCGGCCACCGACGGATTGGTGGGAGAGGTCGAGCAGTGCCGCTATTACGGGCACGACGCGCTGCTGCACATCCGCATCGACGAGTCCCGGCGGCGAGCAGGTGCTGCTCGCGCGGGTGCAGGGCGAGCAGGCGCTACCGGCCGGCACGCCGCGTGAGTCTCGCCGCGCACGGACCGGTCACGATCGTGGAGTGAGCGCGATAGACGCCGGCTCAGGCCGCTTGCCAGAGCGCGTCATCGCCGAGCGGCCGGCGCACCGCGTCGCCCGAGGCAACCAACTCGAGCAGCGCCATCTCAGCGCCCGCGCGATCGGGCAGGTCGTTGCCCTCGGTCAAGAGGGCCGCCACCTCCTGGGTGGTCAGGCCATCGGTGAAGTGCTGAAGCAGCGGCGCGGGCGAGGGCGGAACGGGCTCACGCGAGAGCGCCGGGTCGAGGTTCGCGACCAGCACGTCGTAGGACTCGACCGGCTGGAAGCCGCCCGCCTGTAGCGCTCGTCCATCGCGCTCGAAGATCACCGACGGCGCGGTGTAGCGCACGGGACCGTCCGAGGCGGCGGTCTTACCCTGCAGCTCCGAGGCCGAGCCGGCGGCGGTCCGCGCCTCGGCGCGGTCGCGCTCGTAGGCCTCGCTCACCTCATCGCTGTCGAGGCGTGCGACGATGTCCTCCGCAGCGGGGATGCTCGGCACCCGGCTGAGCGCGTCGGCGAGCTGCGCGTCGTCGTCGAGCAACAGTCCCGTCGTGAAGTTCGCCAGCTGCAGCGCTCTGAACACGCGCCACTCGCTGCCGGGGTCGAGGATCCGCGCCGCGACCACGGCGCGACAGGCACGGGCGGTCGCCGAGATGCGCGCCTTTGGGTTTGGCGACAGCGGCATCCCGTAGCGGCGGTAGCGCAGCTGGCCGAGCGAGGCGCGCAGGGGCGTGTATCCACGCGCCTCGTACTGGGACGCGTCCTCGGTGAGGCCGATCAACACGAGCCGCCACCGCAACTGATCGCGATAGCGCCACTCGAGCACACGCAGCGGAGGGTTCGCGGAGTAAGCCCACGGACAGGCCGGATCGCTGTAGAGCGTCGCATCGATCATTGCGAGAGCAACTATACGACGACAACGGGCCTACGACGGCGACAGCCGCACGGGCAGCGTCTTCAGCTGGTTGACGAACGCCGACTCGACGTATTGAGGCCCGCCCGCCCCGCCGGCGAGCTCGATCGCGGGATAGCGCGCAAGCGTCTCCTCGAACAGCACCCGCAGCTCCAAGCGTGCGAGCGCGGTACCCAGACAGAAGTGCCGGCCACCGGCGCCGAAGGCCTGATGCTCGGTGGTGCGCCGCAGGTCGAAGCGGTCGACGTCCTCGTGACGCGTCTCGTCGCGGTTGGAGGAGACGTACCACATGACGACCTTCTCGCCCTCCTTGATCTGCTGCCCGTGCAGCTCGGTATCGCAGGTGGCGGTGCGGCGGAAGTGCGCGAACGCGGGGAACATCCGCAGCGACTCCTCGACGCGCCTGGGGCACGAGCGCCGGATCGTCCAGCAGCAGCTCGCGCTGCTCTGGGTCTTCCATCAGCGCGCGCATGCCGCTGCAGTAGGTCGCCTTCGTCGAGTCGTTGCCGGCGGCCATCAGCAGGAAGAAGCCCATCACGATCTCGTGCTCCTCGAGCTTCTCCCCATCCACCTCCGCATGGACCAGCACGCTCGTCAGATCGTCCGTCGGATGCTCGCGGCGCTCAGCGATCAGCACACGACAGCGCTCGAAGACCTCGGGCACGTCCCGCGCCATCACGGCCTCCGGGCCCTCCGGGTTGATATCCGGGTCGCCCGCTCCGAGCATCGTGTTCATCAGCCGTGCCCAGATCTCATCGTCCTCGCGGCGGAAGGCCCATGAAGCTGCCGATCACGCGCGAGACGACCGGCTGCGCGACGTCGGTGACGAGGTCGCACCGTCTCGCGGGCGGGCGGGCCTTGCAGTCCATCGAGCACGTCGATGACGATCGCGCGGATCTCATCCTCGTGCTCGGCGATCCGCTTCGGCGTGAAGCCAGCCTGGAACAGCGACTTGACGCGGTCGTGCTTCGGCGGGTCCATCCCGATGAACATCGCCCGCGTGAGCTCGAGCGGCAGCAGCGAGTCGGTCAGCGCCGTGATGCCACCCAGTTCGGAGGAATACGTCTGCCAGTCGCGGCTCACCTCATGCACATCGTCGGCCGTCGTGACCGACCAGTACCCGGCCTCTTTTGGGAAGTCAGGCATACGCGCCGTCCAGTGGACGGGACACTCGCCGCGCAATCGCCGGAACAGCTCGTGTGGCGGGCCGTCCTGCCAGAGCTCGGGATCGCCAACGAGCACGTTCTCAAGATTGCTCTCCACCGACGCCATCGGGACCTCCCAAAATCGGGTATGCGAGATGTCGGCGGATGCTACTCCCCGGCGCTCAGGTCAGCGGCGCCGTTTGCACTTCAGGAGGACAGCCGCACAGGGAGCGTCTTCAGCTGGTTGATGAACAGCGACTGCACGAACGCCGGCTTGCTCGCGAGCTCGATCCGCGGGTAGCGCCGGAGCGTCTCCTCGAACAGGATCCTCAGCTCCAGCCGCGCGAGCGCCGTTCCCAGACAGAAGTGTCGCCCGCCGGCGCCGAACGCCTGGTGCTCCTCGGTGCGGCGCAAATCGAAGCGTTCGGAGTTCTCGTGGCGGGTCTCGTCGCGGTTGGAGGAGGCGTACCACATCACAACCTTCTCGCCCTCCTTGATCTGCTGCCCGTGCAACTCGGTATCGCATGTCGCGGTGCGGCGGAAGTGCGCAAAGGCAGGGAACATCCGCAGCGACTCCTCGACCGCGTTTGGAATCAGCGACGGATCGTCGATCAGTAGCTGCATCTGCTCAGGGTCTTCCATCAAGGCCCGCATGCCGCTGCAATAGGTCGCCTTCGTTGAATCGTTGCCGGCGGCCATCAGCAGGAAGAAGCCCATCACGATCTCGTGTTCCTCGAGCTTCTCACCATCGATCTCGGCGTGCACCAGCACGCTCGTCAGATCGTCGGTGGGATGCTCCTGGCGCTCGGCGATCAGCTTGCGGCAGCGTTCGAAGATCTCCGGCACGTCTTTCTCGACAGCGCCCTCGAAGCCGTGGGGATTGACGTCGGGGTCGGCGGCGCCGAGCGTCGAGTTCATCAGTTTCGCCCAGATCGCGTCGTCCTGCTCGTCGATCCCCATAAAGCTGCCGATCACCCGCGCGACCACCGGCTGGGCGACGTCGCTGACGAGGTCGCATGACTGATGTCCCTCTAAACGGTCGAGGACCCTGATCGCGATCGCGCGAATCGCGTCCTCGTGGGCGGCGATCCGCTTCGGCGTGAAGCCCGCCTGGAAGAGCGCCTTCAGACGGTCGTGCTTGGGCGGGTCCATCCCAATGAACATCGCCTGCGCGAGCTCGAGCGGAAAACCGGCCGCGGCCACCAGCACGCCTCCGCGTTCTGAGGAGTAGGTCTGCCAGTCGCGGCTGACCGTGTGCACATCCTCCGCGGTCGTCACTGACCAGAAACCCGGCTCCTCAGGAAACAGCTCGAAGCTGTCGGTCCAGTGGATCGGGCACTTCTCCCGCATCTCCTTGAACGCCTCGTGCGGCGGGCCGTCGACCCAGAGCCCTTCCTCCGTCAGTTCAACGTCCTTGATGTCGCGCCCAGCCACTGCCATTCGAACCTCCAAGATCGCTGCCGCGGGATGTGCGGATGATGCTACTGGCTGACCAGCCAGGATGTAGGTGGAGCAGCCTGAGAAGCCAGGATGTACGCGGAGCAGCGAAGCGGCGGACGGGGGTCGAACCCGCGACCTCAAGCTTGGGAAGCGGGAGGACATATTGATGATATGTCCTGTAAATCCGCCAGTTTCAGCCTGAACGCCAGGCCCGTTACCGCTCTGTTACCGCAGATTGCGGATCCTTCGAGGCGCGAACTCGACGAGCCCCGGCCGCTGTCTCGCAGCGCTCGCGTCACGCACCGCCAACTCGGTGGCCGTTTGGCGACCCTCGGGGTCACTACCAACAACCATTCTCTCGCAACGTCCAAGGACGGCCGATGCAATCCGAAGCCTATCGCCTACGACCACCGATTCCCGCGAGCCCGGGTACGCGGTGAGAGCGTCGCAATCTCAGCGCTGCAGAGTCCTAACTACCGCGCAGGCCGCCGCAGTTCTCGGGGTGCACGAGCGAACCGTGCGTCGGTACCTGGCGATGGGCCTGCTGGCGCACCGCCGCCTTCCGGGCGGGCACTACCGCATTCCTGTCGAGGCACTGTCCGAGTTCTGGGAGGCCAACGAAAAGCCGTCAGTGATCACCGCCAGTCGGGTCATCCCCTCCCAGCGAACGCGCGATGCTTCTGCGCGGGACTCCCAGCGACGCCGACGCTCACGACCCACACGGAGGCGGGTCTCTATCGGCGAGGACCGCTCTGGCGCTTCGTACGACCTCTCAACGGAGGCGCTCGCGGCGCTGCGCGCCCAGTTCTCTTGACTCAGTTCCTGCCGAACCAGACATTGGTGGTCGTCGACGATGACTAGACCCTGGAAGAAGAAATGGCCCTACGTCACCAGAGGCGGCCAGAAGTCCTATCAAGTGGGATTCCGCGATCACGACGGCGTCGAGCGAACGAAGTCCTTCCCTGCCGCGAAGCTCGCCAACGAATGGGTGGACGCCTACGTCGCGGCCGAGCGTCGAGGACGCGACAGCCTTCGCCGGTTCCTGCTTGACCTCGACGCGAAGGAGGCAAACAGCTCGACAACCGGCCAGAGCATCGGCGAGGTCATCCAGCTCTACTTCGCGTTTAACGCACCCGAAACCGCCGACGGACTCGCGCAGACGACCTTCCGCAGTTACCGCCATTCCGCGAACCGCCACCTGCTCGGCGTCGCCGGCATGTACCGGGGCAAGCCGCTCGCGCCGGCCGAGCACGCCGTGCGCTTCGCCGCCGAACCCGCCGCCACGTTCAACGAGCCGGCAGCCCCCCGTGCCCTGCGCGAGGGGATGAAGCACGCCAAGGTCGGGCCCTCCGCGCGTGCCCATGCCTGGCGCGTCCTGTCCGCCGTCCTCTCGTGGGCTGCGAACTCCGGCTCGTCCCCGAGATCCAGTCCAACGGCTGCCTGTTCGCGAACGAGAAGGTCGGCAACCGGCGGAAGTCGATGCGGAACGCCGGCGGTCGCAGCACGCTGCGACGACATGGCGAGGAGATCCGCAGCTGGGCGCTCTCGCCAATCACCGTCGAGCACCTCCGGGCACAGATGCTCACAGGGCATGCCCACGCTGAGCGGCCGATCCTCTCCCACCGGGACGCCATCATCGTCTCCGTCCAGTTCGGTCTCGCTCTGCGCAACCAGGAGGTCTACGGCCTGCGGTGGTCATCCTTTGCAGACAAAGACCGCGCCCGCATCACCCAGGTTCTCAGCTGGAACGAACTCGACAACTGGGCCAAGACCGAGCACGCCACAGGACGTACGACGAAGGTTCCCGCCGTGCTGAGTGAGGATCTCGCCCTTTGGCGAGCGGTGCTCCGGGAGCATGGCCACCCCGCCCGCGAGGTCGACTTCATCGTCCCCGGTGACCTTGCCGGCCAACGGTTCGGCATCCGCGACCCCGACACCGAGGCCTGGCACATGAGCACAAATCAGGCGCAAAAGTGGGGGCCGAGGTTCATGAAGCCGGCACTCATCTCGATGGCTGAAGTCGACCCGTCGCTCGCAGGCGCGATCAGCGCCACGCCATACAGCCTTAGGCGCGGCGGCATCTCCGCTCGCCTGCGCGGCGAAAACGCGCAGTCCGTGGCAGCTCAGTGCGGGACGAGCCTCGAAATGCTCTCTCAGCACTACAGCTACGAGATCGACGACCTCGACCACGGCGGCCCTCAGCCATTGGATCAGCAGTGGCGCAGGGCGCGAGCAACGGTGCTCGCCGCGCACCGCCGCCAGGAGCCTCACGCCACGGCGGCGTAACGAGCCACGTCTCGGGATGCGAGCGCCCATGCAGGGCGCCCGCACTTCCCCCACCGCGGCACTTGCTGGGGCGCGGTCAACGAGGTCCGGTATATGCGCGCTCGCCGGCGCAGACGGCCCGGTTGAGATCAAGCAGTGCCGCGTTGCTTCTGTGAGCGTCTCGGCCGGTTCCCTTCGGCCATTCGTACGCTGCAGTAACCGCGTCGTCCAGCGCAGTCTGCGCTTGGACGAGGTCTTTGTAGGCGCCGTCAGCCACGCGGACGTAGAGATCACTGAGTCCGATCTGGTCGCGTGAGCACAGTTCTGACCGTAGGTGCAGCAGATCGGTCGCTGCTCCAGCGATGTCGTCGCGTCGCGAGCTTTGGGGACTTGGCCAGACGAAGCTCGCGAACGCAGAGCTCGGTGTGTAGCGATAGTCGCGGCGCAGCGTCGAGGATCGCGCACGGGACCATGCGACGTGGGCGCTCGAACTGAGCACGCCCATTGCGTAGTCGTCCTCGAACGCAAAAACGGTAGCCTGACTGCTCGGAATCACGTCAGGAGACACCCAGCAGAAGACGAGCTGATGGGTGACGAGGGATGGGCATGAGATGTAGCGATGCAGCGGTGCGAGTGCCTCACGCATTGCTCTGATCGGCTCCGAGAAGCGCCACCAGTTCCGCCGATAGCCCTCGCGTCGCGTAGTGTCCCGGAGAGGCTTAACCGTCGCTCGGACGATGTCGAGCGCCGCCGGAAAGTGCATCGCTTCCTCGAGGCTCATGAAGCCGAAATCGATCACCCAGCGGCTCGGCTTACTATCGGGCCGCTGGGTCAGGTCCTCGCCGGTCAGCAGCGGCCTGATGACCTTCTCCCAACCTGAACCGTGAGCGAGCAGGGCCGTCGCCTGCTCCTGTGTGATCACGAAGCCCGCGCCGCCCAGGATGCAGCCGTAGAAACAGTGCCCGTCATTCCCGGGTAGCGCCTCTGCGCCGTCCACAGCCTCCGCCGAGGGACGCAACGATGGTGTAATTGGTTCTTCGAGATCAACGCCGTCGAGCGTGACGTGCTGGGGTGGCTGGTCCGGTTCCTTGATCCAGTTCACAATGCTCACCTCGACTACCGCATCGCCCGGCCACGGCTGGGTAGACACGGCGTCTGTGATCACGCCGCCGGTGTCGACGATGTACTCAAGGCTCGCCGAACGGGCGCGGTTTTGGCTTATTGAGTTCGTTCCCACAAGGCCCGCGCGCTGCCCTGGGGCGAGATGCTCATGGGTCTTGCGGAACCAGTAGACGCAGTAGTCCTTGATGCCGACGCCGAACTCGCGACGCAGCCACTCGACGTACGCGTCCCCGTGTACGCCCCTCAATCGGCGATCACCTAGAAACGGCGGATTTCCGATGACCACGCTCGCGCGCGGCCACGGCACGCGCAGCGCATCCGCGGCGCGTATTCCGCTCAGGTCCTCCAGCGGAAGTGTGCTCTCATTGAGGTCGAGCTCGTCTACCGCCAGCTTGTGGGCCATCCATAGGGTCACTCGAGCGAGGGAGACAGCAAATGCGTTGATCTCGATGCCTTTGATGTTCGTAAGAGGGAAAAATGCCGTCAGCGCGCCCTGCTGACTCCTGCTGCGGAGGCCACCTGCAGCGCGGAGTTGGCGCTCCTTGTCGTGAAGCTGCTTCTCGATCCGCCGCAGTGCGCGGTACGCGATGTAGAGGAAGTTCCCCGAGCCGCACGCGGGGTCGAGCACGACAAAGTTCAGTAGCTCGTTTTGGAGTTGCTGTACCTCTGCGAGCGTCTGAGCGCTGTCGATGCGATCCTGCCACGGCTCGGTGATAGACGGGCCGACAACCTTCTGGATATCGACCTCGTGCGTGTAGTGGGCTCCGAGTTCGTGCTGCGCATCGGGGCCGAGCGCCCCCTCAAGGAGCGAGCCAAAGATATGCGGCTCGACCTTTCGCCAGTCGTACTCGCAAGCTGCGCGTAGCTCCTGTAGCTCGTCGGCATCTAGGTGAACGCTGGCCGGATGCTCGAACAGCCCGCCATTGACATAGCGAGTGGTTGCGTATAGCCCGCCTGCGGGTCGAGGAGCATCGCGGTCCAGCCACTCGAATAGCTGCCCAAGATCGTCTGCACTGGACCTCTGGTGATTCGCCAGCAGTTCGTCGATGATCCGCGTGAACAGATACGACTCGAGCTGTCCGAGGTCCTCAGCGAACATGCACCAAACACACTGAAGGATGAAGTCCCGCAGCACGTCAGGCGCCGCCGCTCGCCGCTCGCCCAGCGCTACATAGAGGTCCGTGACCAGACGGACCGCATCCTTCGTGACGGCCGCCTGGGTCCCGACAAAAACTGGCTCTCTCCCGGCGAGGAACGTCAATGCGTCCGCGTGCTCAGGTAGTTCGCGGATGTCGAACTCGGCCCGAGGAGCCTCCGGATAGCTCCCCGGCTCCCAGATCTCAAAGCGCTGGAAGGCGCAAAGAACGAGGTAGCGGGGAGCCGGCACGTTGGCGGCGGCGTCTGCCGCCCCACGCCAGTAGTCGAACACCTGAGCGCGGTGCCGTGGAAGGCGCCGCGCCTCGCTAGGGCGCTTCATCTCGAACAGACACACACGCGGCCAGATCAGGTCGAGGAAGCGGCCAGCCTGCTCCTCCTCGAAAATGGCGCCCACCTCGCGGCGATCCTGCCCGTACGCCGCGAACAGCTCGTTGAGAAACATCTGCGCCTCCGCACGCTCGGTCCCTTCATACAGGCTCCATTTGCGAGCGAACTCGACGAGGTTCCGCTTGATCTCCTCGCCGGTCATCGCGAGCGGCGACTGCGCGTCAGACGGCCAGCCTCAAGGAGTCGTCGGGAACGGCGTAATAGGTCCCCTGCGCGAGCGCTCGATGAGCGTCAGCGAGCCGACGCTCGGCGTCGCGTAGAGCTGCCACGATGTGATCGTCAGCTCCGTCCGCGGCACAAGCCTCAGCGGCCCTGCGCGCCCTGGAGCGCGCGTCGCTGACGTGCAGCAGCACCTTCTCTACTTCGCTCGATTGCCGCTCGGTCATAGCCAGCAAAGATACGGACAGGATCGGATGGTTCCGCACGGGAGCGTCCCTTGGCGGCGCTGTTTGCGGGATCTTTAGCGGCGAACGCCAATCAGCGGCGGCCGGACGCAGCCTACGCTCGAACCGACCCTTGGCTCATCGCGAGATCCCGGGCGCGCGGTCGCGGTCAGTGTGAGGGAGCCGCCCGAGTCCGGGTAGGAGGGTTCGGCTGGGATGGATGAGTCGGCCAAGGCCGAGTCCGTAGTCGCGGTCGGCGACTACGCGGTGCTCGAGCGAAGGGGTGCGTGCGGTGATGTTGCGCATCTTGCCGGCGAGCTGGTCGATGCGCCGCTCGTCTGTTCCGGCGACGCCGAGCTCCTCGCGAGCGAGATACCATTCGGTGCCCTCGCGGGCACGGCTGGCCTGGACGTAGGCGGTCTCTCGGCTCGTCTGCCAGCCGCCCGTCACCACGACGGAGCGCTCGACGGTGGCGCCCTGCTGCCGGTAGACGTGCTGGGCGTAGCCGAGACGCAGGCTCTCAAGCTCGTGGCCCGCAAGGTTGACGCGTCGCTCGGAACCATCGAGGGTGACGACCAACCCGCCGCGCGCGTCGATCGCAGTGACCTCGCCGCGAGAACCATTCTCGATCCGCTGGCTGCCCGGTGTGCGGTGCTGTTTGGTGAACACGATCAGATCGCCTTCGCGTAGCCCGTAGTGCTGGTGTGGAGGCTGCAGCTCGCGGTGGCCGAGTTCGCCTCGCTCGGCACGGAGATGCTGGGCGCGGGCATTGAGCCGGTCGATCTCGACGTTTGAGGCGTCCGCGATGAGCGCCACGTCGCGGATGTTGCGGGTCTCGGTCAGCTCGGCCCAGCGCTGTACGGCGGCCTCCCCCGCCTCGTTGCGAGTGTTCGCGAAGAACAGCTGTCCGCGGGCTCGGTAGTGCGCCATGGCCCTCTCCGGTTCTCCGGCGCGCAGCGCCGCCCAGGCCTTGCGCTCGTGCGGGTCGCTCGTCCGTCGCACGTCTGCGAGCTCAGCGGTGGGCGCACGGTCGGCGAGGCGGTCAAACATGCCGCCGGGTCCGATCGAGGGGAGCTGCTTGCCGTCTCCGACAGCGATCAGCTTCGCCCCGGACCCCTCGATGACACGTGTGAGGGCATCCATGCGTTTGTGATCGACCATCCCGGCCTCATCGAGGATCACAGTCGTGTTAGGCCCGACCTCAAGGCGGGCGTGGTCCACGCGGGCGACGAGGGCGTCAACGGTCATCGTGTGTTCTGCGAGCGCCGGACTGTCCGCCCCCAGGCGCTCGGCTGTCGACCCGGATACCGCGACACCGATCACGTCAAGGCCCATGGTCTGCTCGGTGCGTGCGGCGGCGTCGATCACGACACCCTTCCCTGTACCGGCCGGGCCGACAAGGACAGACAAACGCTCTGGCCCGGTCAGCGTCCGCAGCGCCTCGGTCTGCTCGCGAGACAGCGGTGCACCGATGCGCTCCGCGACCTGCTCGCTCGCGAGGAGTCTCGCGACATCGCCCGCGTCGCGGCCGTGACCCTCGGCGAGCAGGTCGGCGCGTCGCTCGATCCCCTGCTCCTGGGCACGAACGGCCAGCGTAGTCATCCTGCCGCCCTCCAAGGTGAGGATGCGCCGCTCGCCACCATCTCGCGCGTCACCCCGATGCCTCCTCGGGGCCGAGCTCGCCTGCGCTGACTGCTCGAGCGCGACCGCCCGCAGCAGCCCCGCGTCGAACATCGCCTCACGTTCAGTCAGCTGTCGCCTCGATACGCTCCTCAATGGAATGTTCGGGTCGCGTCGGCTGTGGGGCGCCGACCAGATGCACCGCCTCATCCGCACCGAACCCGTGACGCTCCCCCGTCCGCACCCACACGCGCTGCAGATCGCGACGCGTCGACAGCTCCTTCGCGCGGCGATTCTCAAGCGCGATATCGCGGATCTCACCGCGTTCCGGCGCACGACCGTGCTTGGCGCGGAACCGCTCGGCTGCCCGCGCGATCTCACGGTGACGCTTTGAGAACGCATCGCGCAAGCCGCCGGCACGCCTGCGATCTCGAAGTACTTGCCGTCCCTGCCGGTGCCCTGCTCGATCGGATACCCCTCCCCTGCCAGCTCCTGCGCGAGCGCCGAGCGGTAGAACGCGCCGACCTCCCGCAGCCCCCGGAACACCGGGCGGGAGGCGACCGCGACGATCCGGTCGTCCTCGCGGACCGCGCCGGTGATCACAACATGGCGTGTGCAGCTGCGGGTCCGGCGCCTCGGCACCCGATCACTCCCCTGGCCGTCGTGTGCCGGTAGGCGGTCGCGATCACGTCCTTCGCCGCTCCTCGACGACCTCGGCCGTCGTAGCGGCGGCGAACCACCGGCACCCGCTCGCTTGCAGGTAGTCGATCGAGCGCTGCACCGCCCTCTCGTGCGCGGCCTCGATCTGCTCGCGCTGCCACGGATCGCCCAGCGCCCACACGACCGACACGGACTTCGGGGCGCTGAACGTCACGTCGATCCCGCCGCCGCGAGAGCCGTCGGCGCCCGCGCGGCGCAGCCACTCGCCGCGTGCCGGGGTGCCGGCCCTCCATCAGCGCGATGAACTGCGTGCCGTCGACCGGCGCGTCCGCGTCGATCCCGAGCCGCGCCAGCGTCTCGGGGTTCGATAGCCAGCGGCCGGGTGCCTCGGTCAGCTCCCCGTCGGGCGTGAGGTAGTAGTCGCCGCGCTCGGGCGCGATCGTCTTGCCCTCCAGGTAGCGGGCGTAGCCGCCGCCCTTCCCGGCGCCGATGCTCGAAGCGCTCATCATGCACCCGTCAATGACCGCGAGCACCCCGAAGCGGCCAACAAGCTGCACAGCGGTCGCACAGCACCCGCAGGGGTGTGCATCAGGTGTGCTCTGGCTGTGATGCTGAGTCGGGGAGGCGCGGTGGTTGGCTGTCTGAGGATCGTGGCGGGGGCACGATCGCGATGCGCGAAGCGGCCGGCAGGGCCGCTAGGGAGATGCGCCGTGATGTCGCCGAGCGGGGGCCGCCCGCTCGTTCGGGTCTGGGTGGAGGGATCTTCGGCGGGGGCCGAGAGAGCGTGACGGCTAGTTGCCCGGGATTGTGAGCCAGCTGCGACCACCCCGAAGGCGTCGCGAGACCTCGGCCGAGTCCCCTCGGGAGGCCAACCCAGCTCAGCTCGCAGCGCCGTGCCCACACCCTCGCTGCGCGCTCGGGACCGAGCGATGCTGACGCGCCCATGACGCGATCGATGAAGCCGTCCCCGCCCCGGGGATACTCAGCCCAGACTTGCTCCGCGATAGATGCGACGATCCGTGGTCCATGCAAGTAGAGACGACACCGATCCCCGCCCTTCTTGTATTCGTGTCGAGTGGCGACGATGTTGCCCGGTTGCGAAAACTGGTGGAGCGGCTCGTGAATGAGGCGATCGACCCCGTTCTCAGGGAGAATGAGCTCCCAGTCCGTCTCGAAGTCGACCTCTGGGAGCGCAGTGCGGCGCAGCGCGTGAGGCCAGGCGAGACGGCCAACACCCGGTTTGTTAATCGCGCTCGGAAAGCAAGCTTGGTTCTCAGCATGCTTCATGAGGAGATCAGCGAGGGAACCCTCGACGAGCTCGAGGCCGTGCTCCACGAGGAGGACATCGAGCTGTCCGTCGTTTGGTGCGTCGAGCGAGACGACGACTGGCCCGACACGCACGCTGGTCGATGGTTAGGGCAACGAAGGGATCTAAACCAGCTTTTCATTGACAGAGCCGGAGCCCCAGACACGCTTGGCCCGGAGGTGGCCATCGTCCGGATCTTGCTCGAAGCCGCGCTGACCGCCGCTAGGAAAAACCAGGCACAGGAGCCGTTGCGTGAGCGCCGCTAACGCCATCGAGATCGACGAACGTCTTCGCGCAGCTTTGCTCTGGGACGAGCCGTGGTTGTCGTCGGGCGACACAGGAGCGCGACAGTGGATACGGACGCTGCGGCTCGAATTCGCTCACGCCGATCCGCTCGACCCTGGCGACCCCATTTCGCTGGCGGCCCACCTCGCTCAGGCTGCCATGGTGGGCAACGAGACATCTGTCGCCTCGCTGCGGCCGGCACTTCAAGCAGGCGGCGATGGCGGCAACCTATTTGCGCTTCTGCTCGCACTATGGCTCGAACTCGAGCTGCCGGGCGAGCCTCTCCTCGCACTCGAGGAAACACATGCTGTTATCGAGCGAGTTGATGACCTCGACTTACGCGCCCGTCTCTTGCTTAGGCTCGCCTCGTTCTCCCTTCAGCGACGTCATCCTGAGCGAGCGCGCCAGGCGCTCATCAGTGCGATTTCGATCACGGACATGACGACGCGGCTCGGCGTCGTCGTACGCCGCCACGCGGCCGGACAGGGAATCGAGCTATCCGGGTTCAACCCATACGCCAGCACCGACACACCTGACGATCCACTGCTCACGCTGCCCTGGGTTCGAGCGCTGGCTCTCGATGCAGCAGCTGCGCTTTCGTCTGAGCGCCTGGAACACTCGCTGCGGGGGGTTTGGGACTCAAGCTTCCACATCGGTCGTACAAAGCTCGACGACCTGCTGGCCGCACACGCTCAGGCCGAGTGGTGTGGCGCTCTCGATCTCCGAGGCGAAGTCGCGCGCCTCGCCTCCTCGCACGTACTACTCAGCGCCGCGGACGAGTCACCTCGACAGACCCGATGGGCGCTGCTTACGTGGGCCACGAGTCCCCAGGCAAAGGGCGTTCCTGCGGCCGTTCGCGCTGCAGAAGACAGGCTGGACGCCGGAAGTGCGGCCGAATTGCTCGTGGACGTGCAAGATGAAGGCCTCGCCGATGCGCGGGTTTACGTCGATGTGGCCGCTGGGCTCTGGGATCTGTTGGACGACGATGGGGCCCGTGGGCTGGTGAACACGCTCGTCGGTGTGCTCCCCAATCCGACGATTCCTCAACTCTCGAGTCTGATCGGCACACTGCTCTGGCGCGTTCCGTCAGCGTGGACCACTGCGTTTGCCGAGGCGGGCGCTGTCGCGCGTGGGGCCATGGTCGAATCGTTAGGGCCCCATCACGTTGACGTGATGCCACCGGCGCTACGCATGGACGTGGCGCAAGTACGCCGGCAAGCGAACGCTCCGAACGGACTCGATGTCGCTCTGGCTCTAGCGACAGAGTCTGGAGTCGACCAGTGGCCAGCACTCGCGGCTCCCGATTTGCTTGAGCTTCTCAGCTGGAGGGCAAATTCAGTGCCGACCTCCAAGCTCGAAGCGACTGTAGCCAGCGTCGTGGAGGAGACCAAGGCCGCAATTCGAAGCGCACACGAGGGCTCATGGGCCTTGGACGACGCCAGCACACGGCTGCTGGGAGAACTCGCTGCCGCTCTCTCAAGCCCACCCCGCGCTGCCTTCGAGACGCTGCTTTACCTATTGGAAGACGACCAGGCTGCAGCCTCCTGGCAGTTTGGCGCCCTGGAGGCGCTCGCGATGCTCCGGGACGCCGACGGCCTAGACACACAAGACGTCGATCGCGTGAGGCGGCTCTCGTTGACACCCGGCAGAATGCTCTTGGGTGAGCAAATATCCGCGTCTCTGCTTCGCGCGGCACAACTGCGTGTCTGTGCGCCGACGCTCCAGGCCGAGGAGGTCGCGTGGCTGGCCACACGAGCGCGTGACACCGACGCTAAGACCCGACTCGTCGCAATAGCCGCGCTCGGGGACCTATGTGAGGACCCGACACCAACCGTCGAATGGTCCCTGGTAAGCGGACTCTTCGACCCGAGTGACGACGTGGTGGTTCGCGCCGTCGGTGCCTTCGCCCACCTATCCGCTTCGAGTCCCGACGCCGTCGCTGTTGCGCGCTCGCGACTGAACGAGCTGTATCACACCGGAGGGAGCCGGGTACGGCGGCGGGTGGTCGCGGTAGTGAAGGCGCAGGATTGGCTCAACTTCGGCGACCTCCTAGCGGATGCCCGTGAGGATCGGTCTTGGACCGTACGGAGAGAAGCAGCCCTCGAACCAGCGCACTGACGGCCGCTCCAAACCGCAACGTCTAACCGTCGCGCGTACGCATCGGCCCTGAGGATCAAGAGCTGCCACATCGTTTGTGGCCGGAGAGCAGCGCAATGCCCGAATCTCTGGCGGGTCTGAAGGCATGGTCGGCCTAGGTTCGGCCATCCTGGCGACGGTGCATCCCTCTCTGAAAAGGCGTGTCGGAACCGACCGGACGCGTGAAGGCTCGTCTTGATCGCACCGCCCAAGTAGTTCGACTGCACGTACACGTCATCCCGGTTCGTCCAGATACACCACACCGCCGAGCGGGGGCCGAAGTCCCTCCCGACGGTGAAGCGCAGCACTTGCTTGTTCCTTGCCATCGCTAGCTCGGATGGTGCCGTCGCACGCCAGTGCTGGAGAATTCCTCGGCCGTGAAGTGGCACCTCCAGGAGCGTGCCTAGTCCGGCCGTTGCGCCGACCGCGACCCAGACGTGGGCCCACTCGTCGAGTCGATCGTCAGCCAGAGCAGCGCCTGCTCGTGAGTGAGGTTGGCCGTCATGCCGCACCCCTCTCTCTGCGACGAGGTCGATGATCACGTTCTGCCCCGCGCCTGGCAAATACGCCTGTCGGATGAGCGCCGGGCCGGCATCACGGAGCACGATCTTCACCCGATCCGTCCCGTACCACATGATCTCGACCTGATGGAACTGGTGCTCGGGCTCGTCCGGTTCAGCGGGCGTGCCTCGAACCTCCATGTCGGGCGTAGCGACGATCTTCGCCGTCCAGCCGGCGTTCGACGGCTTTTTCAGCTCCTCGATTGGGCTCATTGCGTCCTCCATATTCTCGGCGCGCTCGTGCTGTTCCACGCCGACTGATGTCCGAGACGGGGTCAGCACTCCCCGCTGGCTTCATGATACCGACCAGAGTGGTGGCTTTGCACCCTCTGATGGCGGTCCGCGGCTGCACAGCCTCAGCACGTCCCGCGAAGTCATCGACGCAGCCGCCATCGCCGGGAATTACACTCGCCGCCAACCGAGCCACCGGAGGAGACATGAGTGACGAGCCACAGCAGGACGAGCAGCCGGTCGAGCCGGAGCCCGAGAAAATGCTCACCGTTCTTGACCAAATCGAAGAACTCCTCGAAGACCTCCTTGACAAATACCCCTCAGACAGCCCCGGACCGCCTGGTGGCTATACCCGCGCCGATGGTAAGGAGGTTCGTGAATGGTTGAGCGAAGGCAAGGCATGCAAGGCGATCATCGGAACCGCGCCCACGGTCACGCTGGAGCACGTCGAGCGCGAGGAGTAGCGCGCTCACGACCCTGGCTCCCACGCGGCACGAGACGCCGCTAGGTCGTGAGCGAGCGCCTCGTCTCTGATCTTCCGTGCCTCACGAGGTCGAGACCGAGACGCGACCTGCTCGTCGCGGTCAGCCCGAGCTGTTCGCAGAGCTTCAGCGTGTAGCCCTAGACAGGCGTCAGCGTCTCGATCTCCTCACGGAGCGCAGACAGTGCAGCTGCGGCTCGTGCCTGTATGTGCTGCCATGCCGCGCCCCAGTCGTAGACGGGGAGCGTGATCCCAAGCTGGGCCATTGCCGGAGCGGCCCGGCGCTCGGCCCCTTCGTGTTGGCGCCACGCGCGCAGGCCGAACAACGCTCGCAGGTCGATGATCGCTTCTGATGCCCGGCCTGCCGACTCCGCACCGAGCTCGCCTTGCAGATATGTGTCGAGGTCGCCTAGCTTGCTTTCCTCACTTCCGGGCACGGTCATGCCGTCGAGGATGCCGCAAAGCGCACTCAGCCGCGACTCGAACTCGTCCACAGTCGAGCAGTCGAGAACAAGCTTCGCAGCGGCCTCAGCCCGCCCAACTCTCAACAGCGGCTGTTTCGCGTGGAGCCGCCACACAGCATTGAGATAGTCGATCGCCTCCGGCAGCGACAGCGGCGACGGATAGAGCGGTTCCTGCTGCGGGGGCGGCGGCGTCAGTAGCTCGATAACGCGCTCCAGATACGCGTCCAAACCATCCAGGTCCGCGAATCGGCGAACGAATGGGCTCACGGTTATCGCCCACTTGTCGTCCGGCTGAGACGCATGACAGCCCCACGTTGCGGGCTCGTACCTCAGCAGGTCCACCAGGCTTGCTAGCCCTGCCCGTTCCAGCCGGTACCCCGAGGGCGCTAGGGCGGCGCCCAGGTGCGGAACACCGACCTCGACCGCCCTGACCTCAACCGGCGACGGTCTGAACGAGCGTTGAGCTCCGACAAGTGCGGTGAGCGCATCGAGAAACAGCTCCACCTCGCCTTCGACGCCGGAGGCGTGCCCCATGCCCGCGACGGTGAGCCCGATTTCGTCGCCGGGCTGCCTACTGTGGCTCCAGATCCAGCCGTACGTCCCGCCGCTCATCTGGCCGCCGATGGCCGGGCAGGTTGCCAGCGCGCGCATGAGGTCCAGTTGGTGCCGGGCGTAGAGTTCTTGCTCGACGTACTGGTAGATCGGCCAGCGGCGCTGGGTTGACGTGTTGGCCAGCCTGCGGCCTTCATAGATTAGGTCGAGCAGCAGCTGCTGCTCAGGTGCCGGCTCGGAGAGAAGCGGATGCATGATCGTCGAGGGTACGCCCGCTTTCGGATAATGGCCAACGGTTGGCCAGAACCCCCACGAAACAGTCCCTAATCGGCTCATCCTGAGCCGACTGGGGAGACCTGCCCTACAGCCGTGGATCGACCGGCTCGCTCTCCATCGCGAGGACGCCGAAGACGCATTCGTGTACGCGATAGAGGGGCTCGCGGCGAACGAACCGGTCGAGTGCCTCGATTCCGAGCCCGAACTCTCGGATTGCGAGGGAGCGCTTGCGTCCGAGGTTTCGTGAGCGGAGCCTCTCGATCTGGCTGGGGTCGGTGTACTCAGGTCCGTAGATGATGCGCAGGTACTCGCGTCCGCGGCACTTGATGCCGGGCTGAACGATGCCCTTGCGGCCGGGTGCGACGAAGCTCATGGGCTTGACGACCATCCCCTCTCCCCCGCTGCCGGTCAGCTCCTCCCACCAGGCGACGCCTCTGGCCTGATCGTCGGGGTCAGAGACGTTGACGGCAAGGCGCTCGGTCCGCTGCAGCCAGTCGGGGTCGGCGGCGACGAGTCGGTCGCAGCGCTCCAGGTGCCATTCGTGGCCGTGATCTGCAAATACCCCTGTCTCTGCGGCGAGGATGTGGAACGGCGCCAGGCGGAGGTCCGCGACACCGTTGACGGGCCAGACGTAGCGACGGTAGGCCTCGACGTACTTGTCGATGAGCTCGATCCTGACGCGTTGGCGGTCGAGTAGCGGCGCGACGGTGAGGCCTCGCGACTCCGCAGCTTCGAGGGTCGCGACGCTGGCGGTCAGGCTGGCGTGTCCGGCGGCGCCTACGGCCGCGTATTGGCGGCGGATGAGGTCAATCGCCTTCGCCGACCATGGCATCAGCTCGCAGTCGAGGACGATCCATCCGGTGTCCATCTCGCTCCAGAGGCCAGCGGTGTCGATGGCCGCTCGTACCCGGCTGAGCGCCGCCTCGGTGTCCGAGGGCGAATCGAGGAACGGCCGGCCGGTGCGGGTGTAGATCGCGCCGGTCTCACCGGTGTCTACGTTGAACCGGCCCCGGGCGGTGTCGGCGTCGCGGCAGACGACGACGATCGCCCGGGAGCCCATGTGCTTCTCCTCGCAGATGACTTGCGAAACGTCCTCGGCTCGATATTCGTCAAACGCGCTCTGCGGATGCTCTAGAAGGTCAGGGCGCATCGAGGTGGCAGTGGGTGCCATGGTCGGCGGTAGGTAGACGAGCCATCTGGGGTCCATCGCGAAGCGGCTCATGACCTCCATCGCCGCGGCGGCGTTCTCCTCGCGCACGGTGATCGTGCGGGTCAGGCGGGTCTGGATGATCCGCTTCCCGGCCACGTCGTCGAGGTCGAGCTGAAGCGCCGAGCGGTCCTCCGGGACCGGGGACGCGTCCTCGGACGGCTGGAACGGCTTGGCAGGCTCGTAGTAGGTGCGGCGTGCGGGGACAGATACGAGCTCGCGCTCGGGCCAGCGCAGGGCCGTGAGCTTCCCGCCGAATACGCAGCCGGTGTCGATGTTGATCGTGTTGTTCAACCATTCGGGGTCAGCCACCGGTGTGTGGCCATAGACGACGGCCGCTGGACCGCGGTAGTCGGCTGCCCACTGGCCGCGCACGCGCAGACCGAACTCGTCTGTCTCTCCTGTCGTCTCCCCGTAGAGGGCGAAGTCCCGGACCCGCTTTGAGGAGCGGCCCTGGTAGGCCTGCTTCATGCCCGCGTGCGCCACGACGAGGTTTCCGTCGTCGAGCACCGCGTGGCTGACCAGCCGCTCCAGGAACTCGCGCGCCTGCTCGCGCAGCTCCGGGGGCTCCGTGTCGAGTTGTTCGAGCGTCTCCGCCAGGCCGTGGGTTATCTGGACGTTGCGGCCCTTCAGCTTGCGGACGAGCTTGTCGTCGTGGTTCCCGGGCAGGCAGATCGCCGTGCCCACCGTGGCCATTCCCATGATGAGCCTGAGGACCGCCGGGGTGCTCGGGCCACGGTCGCCGTAGTCGCCTACGAAGACGGCTCGCCTTCCCTCGGGAGCAGCGACCGTGAACCCGTCATCGGCCACCTCATAGCCGAGGACGCCCAGTAGCTCGACGAGCTCGGCGTGGCATCCGTGGACGTCGCCGATGATGTCGAATGGGCCGTGCTCGGATCTCCTGTCAGTCCACAGCGGGGCGCGGACCAGCTCGACCTCCGCGACTTCCTCGGGAGTGCGAAGCACCCACACGCTGCGAAAGCCCTCACGTTGCAAGCCCTTGATCGAGCGGTGCAGCTCGCTGCGCTGTCTCCGGACAACATGAGATCCGAACGCGCGGTCTGTGCGGGAGCGGTTGCGCTCCTGGCAGAGCGCTTCTGGGGGATCGAGCACGATCGCCACGGGGAACAGGTCGTGCTCCCTTGCGAGCGCGACCAGCGGCTTGCGGGCGTCGCGCTGCACGTTGGTTGCGTCGATGACGGTGAACCTGGGCTGTGCCAGGCGGCGGGAGGCGATGAACTGGAGCACGGCGAACGCGTCGGCGGTGGCGGCCTGGTCGTTTTCGTCGTCGGAGACCAGCCCGCGGCAGAAGTCCGAGGAGATCACCTCAGTGACCGCGAAGTGCTCGCGGGCGAAGGAGCTCTTGCCCGACCCGGAAGCTCCAATGAGCACCACGAGGCTTGGGTCCGGTAGCTGGATCCTCATCTGCTGAACACCGCCATCTGTGTCGGGGGGCCGACCTCATCGTCGACCGGGCCGACCGGCGTGTAACGGACCTCATACCCGTTGCGGTCAGCGACGGCGTCCGCCCATTCGGCGAACTGCTCCCGGGTCCATTCAAAGCGGTGATCGGGGTGGCGGAACTCGCCGGCTGGGAGCGTGTCCCAGCGCACGTTGTACTCGGCGTTCGGAGTGGTGATCACGACGGTCGCAGGTCGGGCCGAGCCGAAGACGTTCTGCTCAAAAGCCGCTAGACGCGGTGGATCCAAGTGCTCGATCACCTCAACCAATGCCGCCGCGTCAAAACCAGCCAGACGCTTGTCGCGATAGGTCAGCGGGCTGTGCAGCAAGTCGATCCGTTTGCGCTGGGCGTCGTGCATGTCCTCCAGCTTCAGGCGCCGGGCGGCCTGCTCAAGGGATCTCACGCTGACATCGACCCCCACGACGAGCTCGTAATCGTCCTTCAGCAGCCGAGCGAGCAGAGCGCCCTGCCCGCAGCCGAGATCAAGCACCCGTCTGGCCCCAGAGGCCTTCAGGGCCGCCTGCACGCTCCCAAGGCGCTGGTTGCGAAGGGAGACTCGCTCCTCGAGCTGCTCCTCGGCGTCCGGTGCTCCGGCGTCATCCTCCGGTGACGCCGCCTCGTCGAGCTGGGCGAGGGCAGGAAGGTAGAGCCGTGCCTGCTGCTTTAGATACCGCCGCGTGATCAGCTCGCGCTCGGGATGGCCCGCGAGCCAGCCTTCCCCGCGCCGCAGCAGCTTCTCGATCTCCGCCTCCTCCACCCAATAGTGCTTCTCATCGTCGAGCACCGGGAGGAGCACATAGAGGTGCGTCAGAAGTTCCGCCAGACGCAGCTCTCCCCTCAATCGCAGGGCGACGTGGCGGCTTCCCCACTCCGGGAAGTTGGCGTCAAGCGGGATCGGGGCCGCATCAACCGAGTAGCCGAGCGGCTCGAAGAGGCTGCGCACCAACGGCTCTCCACCACTCGCTGGGACCGCCGGCAGGAACGCCTCAAGCGGGATGGCGGATTCCGCGAGCTCCTCATACCCCTTGCAGACTCCGGCCATCGCGCTCTTGAACACGATTAGGAGCGCAACGGAGAGAAAGGACGAGGCTACGTAGGGACGATCGTTGACGTACTCCGCCAGCGCAAAGCTGTTCGCTCCCCGCCCGCGCCGAACCAAGCCGACCGGATCGATATCAAGAAGCAGCGCCGCCGTGCAGCGCTCCGCGGTGGCCTCCGGGTAGAAGACATGAGCTTGCCCGAACGGCACTGGGAAAGTCTGCAGCCGATCCGGATGCTTATGGAGCAAGAAACCGAGATCCGTCGCCGGTCCTCGCGTCGTTGTGATCGTCAACAGCACGCGCTGAGGCTACCTCGCCTCGTCGCACCGCCGTGACTGCGGACCACGCCTCACCGGTTACGCAACGGCCGGACGGCCCAGCAGTCGCGCCGCGCCCGTAGTCACCGCCCCGGGCCACATCAGGACGAGTAACGCCTCAGTGCCTCCTGCAGCTGCTCCCAGTCGCTCTCCAACTCCTCGATGCTTGGCCGCACGCCGAGCGTCTCCATCGGCTGCGAGTGCCCGGGGATGTAGCGGCACGCCCGCTCGTAGACGGGCAGGATCATTGCGATGGCCTCTTCGAGGTGATCCACCTTGATGCGCTCGAGATTCTGCATCGCGACGTTGGGCTGGTAGCGGCGCGTGACCTGGCCGAGCAGGTCGGTCTCGACGACCGTCTCGCACCACGCCCGAATGTGATCGTACGTCGCTTCGACGAGTGGGGCACGGTCGTCGTCGTTTGTGGCCTTTGCGTCCTGGACGCCTTTGTTGATGCGTCCGCGGATCTTCGCGACGGTATCGATCCGCGGATGCGTGCCTCCGCTGATGAGGCCCTTGGCGCCGTCGCGGACGGTGACTTGGTAGAAGGAGCAGTCCTTCTCGCGGTGGTCGAACTGGGCGAGCAGCTCCGACGCAAACCAGATGTTGTGCGTGAACACGACGACTTGGTGCTCGTCGCTCAGCGCGACGATGCGTTGGACCATCTCGTTGAGGCGCCTGTGGTCAAGACTCGTGACGGGGTCATCAAAGACGAGTGGCGCCGAGCCGCCACGGAACGACGCCTCAGCGAGGAAGTCGGCAACGGCGATGACCTTTTGCTCTCCCTCCGAGAGCACCTCGGATAGGGAATGGTCGCTCGTCACGCTCTTGTGCCGTGCTGCCTGACCGCGACGCCCGGGGAACCCGAGCTCCTACGTTGGGCGCGCGTAGCGCCTGGCACTCCTTGTAAAAGGCTTGGCGGAACCCCTCGTTGAGGAGCTCGGCGCTTGCGGTCTTTGACACCTCGGTGAGGCTCTTGAGTAGGCCTTGAAAGCGGCCGAGTAGCAACTTGAGGCGGCTCGCCCACTGGGCGTTTTCGACGAAGATACGAATCTCGGGGATTAACCTCGCCAAGGTGAGGCGGGCTTCCAGCGTCGCAAGCCGGGTGCGCTGCTCCGCGAGTAGGGTCTCGCGACCCCTCGCGTCCCCCTCGACCGCTTGGAGCGTCGTGTCTGCCTCGGTGAGGGCGCTGGTAACGCGAGTGCGGAGCGTGGCCGGCATCTGGACCGTCGGGGTCTCCGCGGCATCCGTCGACGGAAAGGCTGTACGCGCAGCCTCGACCGCGCGGACGAGGATGCGGGCGTCGGTCGCCCAGTCGGGGGGCTCCTCTGCGTCCTCGATCGAGGGAAGGAACGCGTTGAGCGCAAATAGAGCTTTCGCGACGGTGCCAGCCCTCAGCGGCTCCTCAGCGAGGCGGACCGCTTCGGTGGCCTCCTCGAGCGCGGCCGCAGCGGCTCCAGTGGCATACTCACGATACGACTGCAGCAGCGCGAGCGCTGAGGCGTCCAGCGGCTGCTTGCAGTAGACGCACGCCTCGTCAGGTTTGGGATATGACTCCATGTCGGACGTGCGGAGGTACTCCTCGCCCGCCTCCACGAACGCCTGCCACGCAGACCGGACCTCGGACGAAACAACCTCACCACCGAGCACCGCGGTTGCGGCGCTGGCCTGGACAGTCCGCGCGTCCGCGAGGCGTGACACCGCCGTCGAAAGCGCCTGCGAGCTGAACTGCTCGCAGGCGACGATGAGGTCGCGGAGAGCGGCGAGGACGGCGATGCGGTTTCGAACTGTCTCGGAGCTTCCGCGTATGGACTGCGAGGCCAGCGCCTCAACGCTCGTCTTGAGCGCGTCGATCTCCGCCCGCTCGGCGTCGCTCAGCGTCGCCAGCGTCTCGAGGTCAGCAAGGTCACTCGTCGGCCCGAGTTGCTCGATCTTCGGGTAAATCACCGCATCGCGCGTGAACGCGGTGAGAAACGGATTCTGGCGAGGCTCATTCTCAGAGCGCTTTGTTTCGAGGTCCGAGCGCACTGCATCGATCGCGCCATGCACGTAGCGGAAGAGTGCGAGGTCTGGGGGCGTGTAGACGTAGGTGAGGTCGTCGTCGACGTGGAGCGCGACGGCTGGCGCGTCGAACACACTTAGGCGTGTGAGGGGCGGCACCCCGGCCTCGCCCTCCCACGGCAGGTCCTGCTCCCCTCCGTCTACCGTGTACCGGAGGACGGCTTGTGGCGTGGGTGCGGGCGTCGCCCGATGGATGTCCGGGATGATCTCTTCCGCCGACCTGACACTGGCGACGCGCTTAAGGACGCGCACGTACCCGGTCTTACCGGCGGCGTTCTCGCCAAAGAGGACTGTCATTTTCGGGTTGAACTCGATCGTCTGGCCCTCGGCGAGTGCATTGACGCCGCGACATTCGCGGAGCGAGACCAAGCTGAGGCTTTGATCAGCGGGAGGCTCGGTGTCTTGAGAACCGAGGACCGGCACGTCGACAGTGTCGCCGTCGGCGAGCTGCTTCTCGACAAGGAAGAGCTCGGTGACATGCGCGACCGCGGCGGGCGACAACTCGCGGCGCGAGAGCAGTGCCTCCCCAACGATGGCCCTAACCCAGTGGTCCTGCCGGTTTGCCCAAACGACGAGGAGATCTCGTGCGGAGCGTGGTGCGACGACTTCCGGCTTGGCAGGTTCCACCAGCCCAAACTACACGGGCAGGGCGTCCAGACGCGGGTAACCCAAAAGAAGCACCGGGCATCTCGCCGAGAGCTACCTTTGCCGCCCGCCGCAAGGTCGTCCGTCGCCGTGGCGACGCAGATCCTTCGGGGGACCGCGAAAGTGAACAACAGCCCTGTGCAAGCCGTCGAGCGGCACTCATGACTAGCGCCGCCGCGAGTACGGGCCCCTGGCGGATGCCGTAGACACGCAAGGGCTAGCAAGCTCTCTCGGTAGGCAGCGCCACACAGCATGCCCGGAGCGTCACCACGGTGGCTAACCGTTCGCCAAAACCTTCCCCAATCGCCCGGAAACGCTGGACGCGCTCGGGCCGCAACCGGCGCATTCGGCCGAATACTCAGTGTCAATGCGGGATTCCGGCCTATGCACCCCGCGCCTCTGGAGCGAGAGGTTGGCCGTTCGAGCGATCCAACAGCACGAGGTCTTGCCGAACCGAGGCCGTTACCGCACCGTTACCGCAGATCTCTCTCCGGCTGGCCCGCTATTCTCCGCATTTGACCTCCCGACTTTCCCAGACCATGGAGCCAGATACGGCTCACAGAGCCAAATCCGGGCCCTGGACCAAAAAGCGGCGGACGGGGGTCGAACCCGCGACCTCAAGCTTGGGAAGCTTGCGCTCTACCAACTGAGCTACCGCCGCGCAACGGCAGATATTACGCGGCTTGCGTCGACTCCTATCTGGCGACTTCGGCCGACTCCTATCTGCCGGCTTAGGTCTACCCTTGGGGGCCGTGAGTCGTCGCCTCCTGCCGATCCTCGCCTCGCTGCTCGGCGTCTGCCTGATCGGGCTGCTGATCTACGGCATCTCTCATCAATCGGCCAGCCGCACGCTCGACGAAGCCCGGGCACATGGTCAGAACCCGTTGGCGCCTGACGCCACCCGTACGCTGCCCGGGCTCTCCGGCGCCCACGCCACCTCACTGGCCTCTTTCAGCGGCAAGGTCGTCGTCCTGAACTTCTGGGCCTCCTGGTGCGAACCATGCCAGGAAGAGGCGCCCCTGCTCGAGCGCGCCCAGGGTCAATTGGAGCGCCACGACGCGACCGTGCTCGGCGTGAGTTATCTCGACGCCTCGCCCGACTCCGAAAGCTTCGTGCGCCAGTACCACCTGACCTACCCGAACCTGCGCGACACCGACGGCGACTTCGCCCACTCCTACGGCACCGACCAGCTCCCAGAGAGCTTTGTGATCGACCGTCATGGCCACATCGTGGCGATCTCGCGCGGCGAGATCGACCAAGCGTTCCTCAACAGCGCGATCGCGCTGGCGGAGCGCTCGTGAGCCCCCTCCCCTCACTCCGTGATCGTCGGCGCTCCGCTCACCGTCTCGCGTTCCCCGCGACCCTCCTCGTCCCGCTCCTGCTCTGCCTGAGTGCCTCCGCCGCACTTGGCATGGGAGCGGCCGGTGCCAAGCCCCACGCCTCCCTGCCGGTGATCGAGCGTCAGGTGATGTGCGTCACCTGCAAAATCCCGCTCCAGGTCGCCGAGTCACCGCAGGCAAATCGCGAGCGGGCATTCATCCAGGGCCTGATCGACGAAGGCCAGACTGAAGCGCAGATCAAGCGCTCGCTCGTCGCCCAGTACGGCCCGACGGTGCTCGCGCTGCCGAGCGCGCACGGCTTCGACCTGACCGTCTATCTCGTCCCGCTGGCGGCGTTTTTGGCGCTGCTAGCGACGCTCGCCGTGCTGCTGCCTCGCTGGCGCCGCCATGCCCGTGAGGAGGCCAGCCACGAGATCGATGCCCCAAACCTCAGCTCCACCGATGCCGCCCGGCTGGAGGCGGACCTCGCGCGGTTTGACTGAAGTCTGCCGGTCGGCCTGGGTATCCGCGTGCCTGTTGGATACCCGCACGCCTACATCTCTGCCGGCGCGCTCACGCCGAGCAGGTCCAAGCAGCGCGCGATCGTACGCCCAGTCGCCTCGCACAGCGCGATTCGCAGCGACTCGACGGTAACGGGCTCGGCGCCGAGCACACGGCAGTCTCGATAGAAGGCCGTGAAATCCTGGGCCAGCGTCAGCGCATAAGCCGTGATCCGGTGCGGAGCACGCCGCTCGACGGCCTCCTGCACCTCCTCGGGAAAGGCGAGCAGTTGCTTGATCAGTGCCCGCTCAGCCGCGTGCAGTGGCGCTGGGCTCCCATCTCCCTCCCCCACACTCGCCAGAGCTCCCTCCATCCGCTCCCCCCCCGCCTTCGCGAGCACCGCGGCGATCCGAGCATGCGCGTATTGGACGTAGTAGACGGGGTTCTCGCTCGACTGCTCGCGGGCCAAGTCGAGATCGAGATCGACGGTCGTCTCATGCGAGCGAGCGAGCAAATACCAACGCGCCGCGTCAACGCCGATCTCGGTGAGGAGATCATCGAGCGTGACGAACTCGCCGGAGCGCTTGGACATCTGCGCGCGCTCCCCACCACGCATCAGATGGACGAGCTGCATGATCAGCAGCTCCAGATGCTCTGGGTCTCCGCCGAGCGCCTGATATGCGGCCTTCATCCGTGCCACGTAACCGTGGTGATCGGCGCCCCAGACATCGATCTGGCGGTCGAAGCCGCGCTCACGCTTGTCTTGGTGGTAGGCGATATCCGAGGCGAAATAGGTGTGCTCGCCGTTCGAGCGCACCAGCACGCGGTCCTTGTCGTCGCCGTAGTCGGTGCTGCGCAACCACAGCGCGCCCTCGCTGCGATAGGTGTGTCCCTCGCGCTCGAGGATCTCGAGCGTGTGGGCAACCGGGCTCGGATCCCCCTCGTGGAGCTTGCTCTCGTAAGCCCAGTGATCAAAGCCCTCGACGTTGAACGCGCCGAGCGCCTCTTGCATCGCCCCCACCATCACCGCCACAGCCGCATGCCCCACCTCCGCGGGAGTCCTCGACTGGGCGTCAGCCAGGTGGACGAGCTGCTCCACGTACGCACCCTGATAGCCGTCCTTAGGAACCTGCTCGCCGCGTGCCAACGCGAGAATCGACTCACCGAGCTTGCCCACCTGCGAGCCGGCATCGTTGACGTAGAACTCGCGCTCCACCTCGTGCCCGTGGAAAGCCAGCAGACGGCCCAGCGCATCTCCATAGGCGGCATTGCGCGCATGGCCGACGTGCATCGGCCCAGTTGGATTGGCCGAGACGAACTCGACGAGAATGCGCTCGCGAGCGCAGGCGCCATCGGCCCCGAATGCCTCCCCAGCATCCAACACTCCAGCGAGTGAGCCGGTGAGCCAGGCGTCGGCGAGAAAGAGATTGAGAAAACCGGGTCCCGCCACCTCGAAGCGCTCGATGCTCGCGCCGAGCCGCCGCTCCAGCTCTCTTCCGAGTCGCTCTGCCACCTCGCGCGGTGGAGCACCCACCAACGGCGCCAGCAGCAGCGCGGCGTTCGTCGAGTAGTCGCCGAAGTCCGCGCGCGGTGGGCGCTCCAGCACGATCCCGCCACGGGCACCGGTCTTGCCCGAGGGCTCGCCCGCCAGCTCTCCGGCGGCAGCCAGCACGGCCTCGCGTAGACCGTCCAGCGGCGTGGAGACGCTCCTCATGAGACGTTGCAAAGCGACTCGGTCATCGATCCATGCTCACCGATTGCGATACTAGCTGTGTGAACGATCAAGACTCAGGCGCCGAGCGCCACATAAACATTCATCTCTCTCCCGAGATCATGGGGGGCGTATATGCGAACTTTGCCAACGTCAGCCACTCTGACTACGAGTTCACCGTCACCTTCGCGCGTGTCGACCACGAGGTCGAGTCCGACGAGGTCCCGGGCGTAGTCGTCTCGCGTGTCAACCTCTCTCCGCGCTTCATGCGCGAGCTGATCGACGCGATGGAGGACAACTACTCCAAGTGGCGCACCCGCGAGGGCATCAAGAACCTGCCCGAGTACGGTGGCGCGGAGGCTGGATCAGAGGAGGAGTAGGGCGGCACGTGGACGAACTGCGACAGCAATGAAGGTCGCGGTCATCTCCGATATCCATGGCAACCGCCAGGCGTTCGAGGCGGTCCTCGATGCGGTCGCCGCCAGCGACGCATCCGAGCTGTGGTGCCTGGGCGACCTCGTCGGCTACGGCGCCGACCCCGACGTCTGCGTGGAGCTCGCCCGCAAGCACGTCGCGGTATGCCTAGCCGGTAACCACGACCTAGCCGTCGTCGGCGAGATACCGCTCGATGAGTTCTCTCGTGGGGCAAGCCTTGCGGCGCAGTGGACCCAGGAGGTGATCGCGCCCGAGAACCGCGCCTTCCTCGCCGAGCTGCGCCCGCAGGGGCAGGAGGGTCCGATCGGCCTCTATCACGCCAGCCCACGCGATCCCGTGTGGGAGTACGTGCTTTCCGCGTTGCTCGCTGAGCTGTGCCTGGATCGTCAGCCCGACCGCATCTGCCTGATCGGGCATTCCCATGTTGCGCTCTCGTTCGTGCGCCACGAGGGCGAGCTCGCCACCGGCGAGCCCAAGCGCGAGGGCGCGCAGCTCGATCTCTCAAGCGGCGAATGGCTGCTGAACCCCGGCAGCGTCGGGCAGCCGCGCGATGGTGACCCGCGCGCCTCCTGGCTGCTGCTCGACCTCGACGGGGAGAGCGCATCCTTTCGGCGTACCGACTACGACGTGGCCGGCGCCGCCAGCGCGATCCGCGCGGCACGTCTTCCAGACTCGCTTGCCGAGCGCCTGGAGTACGGTCAATGACCGTGAATCGCCTGATCGGACTCCTGCTCGCCGGCCTGCTAGGTGTCTTTGCCGCCCTGCTCGTCGGCTGCGGGAGCTCCGGCAAGGGCTTGATCCCAACCGCCAATGCTGGGCCACTGAAGAGCGATTTCGAGGCCGTCGCCCAGGCCGCGCAGAGCGGCGAAGGAAGCTGCACCGCCACCGAAGCCGCGATCGCGAAAACCGAAACAGATTTCGCGGCGCTGCCTGCGACTGTCGACTCCGGCCTGCATAAAACACTCAGCCTGGGCATCGCGAACCTGCGTCGCCGCGCGCTTGCGCTGTGCGTGGAGCCGCTCCCGCAGACGACCTCGACGACAAAAACGGCCACCCCCACGACGACCACCAGCACCCAGACGACACCCACGACGACGAGCACCAACACCGAAACAACGACCACCCCGACCACCCCCACAACGAGTACTCCCACAGCCACGACACCGGGTGGCGGCACACCCGCCCCAGGGAACGAAAGCGCCCCCGGGGCGTCGAGTGGACCGGGAGGCGGCACGGGTATCGGCGGCGAAAGCGGCTCGGGTGTCAGCGGCACCGAAGGGCCGGGCGCCCCGGGTGCGGACGGCGCCCAGGAAAGCGGCAAATGAGCGAGGTGAAGATCGCCGGGCGCTACCGCCTGGAGGGCCGGCTCGGCTTCGGCGGGATGTCCACCGTGCACCTCGCCCTCGACCTGCGCCTGGAGCGCCAGGTGGCCGTCAAGCTGCTCGCCGAGCACCTCGCGGATGACCCCACGTTCGTCTCGCGCTTCCAGCGTGAGGCACAGGCCGCCGCGCGTCTGGTGCACCCCAACATCGTGCAGATTTTCGACTCCGGCCTGGACGAGCCCTCGGGCCGGCATTTCATCGTGATGGAGTACATCCAAGGCTCCTCCTGCGCGGAGATCCTGCGTGATGACGGCTGGGTCGAGGTGGAGGAGGCCGTCTCGATCATCGAGCAGGCGTGCGAGGGCTTGGATTACGCCCACCGTCACGGCGTTGTCCACCGCGACGTCAAGCCCGGCAACCTGCTGCGTGCCCGCGAGGGCGAGGTCAAGCTTGCCGACTTCGGCATCGCCAAGGCGACCGAGCAGTCGAGCATCACCCAGGTCGGCTCGGTGCTCGGCACCGCCGCCTATCTGGCTCCCGAGCAAGCGCGCGGCGAGGAGGCCGGGCCCCGCGCCGATCTATACGCGCTCGGGGTCGTCGCCTATCAGCTGATCTCCGGGCGACTGCCATATGAGGCCACGTCGCTGACGGAGCTCGCGCTCAAGCAGCAGCGCGAGGAGCCCGCGATGCTCGACACGCTGGTCGCCGCCGTCGGAGCAGAGCTGGCCGACGCGGTCGCGCTCGCGCTCGCGCTGGACCCGCGGGACCGCTACCAGACCGCACGCGAGATGGGACGCGCGATCGAGGACGGCGCGCGCGGCATCTCGCCGGTGGAGCCCACCCATGGAGCACGAGACGGGCCGGCAACCGCGGCGACGAGTCTTTTGGCGACGGCCGGGACACGGGGGGCCGAGCGCGGGGGCTCCTCTGCTGGCTCTGTCACTCCCCGGCGTCCGCGCCAGGGCCCGCCACGACAACAGGCCTCAGTCGCGGCGGCCCCCGCCTCCTCCAGCTCATCCGCCGGCCGGCGGCGTGGTCGCGTGCTGCTTGCGGCCGTCATGCTGCTCACCCTCGCTGTAGTGATCGTCGCCGTCGTCGTCGCCACCGCTCCGACCCCGACCAAGATCGTGCTGCGCAACGTCGTCTACTCCGATGTCCATGAAGCCTCCGCCGCGCTAAAGCAGCTGGTCGCGGAAAACACCAAATAGGCACGCAAGCGGCTAGAGACACGCAAGCGGTTGGAGGCACCTAGGCGGTTGATCAGCGCTTGGGCGGAAACTCTCCGGCGCGCCACGCGCCTGCCACGCTTGCCAACTCCCCCGCGAGGATTCCCTGACGCAAATCGCTCATCAGGCGCGCGAGGAAAGCGAGGTTGTGCATCGTTAGCAGTCGTGCTCCCGTCAACTCGCCGGCGCGCGCCAGGTAGCTCAGGTAGGCACGTGACAGGCCGTCCGCGCATGCCGGACACTCGCAGCCCTCGAGCAGCGGCTCCTCGGACTCGCGCCACTGGGCCTTCTTCAGATCGACGCGCCAGCGGTTCTCCGGGTCGGCTACCAGCGCCGTGCCGTGCCTTCCCAAACGGGTCGGCATCGCGCAATCGAACGTGTCGATCCCCAGCTCCACTCCCCTGATCAGGTCGTCCACCTCGCCGATCCCCAGCAGGTGCCTCGGCTTGCGTTCGTGCTCGCCCTGAAGCTCGCTCGTCGCGTAACCGACTACCTCATACATCTGCGCCTTCTCCGCGCCGAGCGAACCCCCGATCGCGACCCCGTCGCACGGACTTGCGGCAACCGTTTGCGTCGACTCGCGCCGCAGATCCTCATACACACCACCCTGCACGATCCCGTAAACGAGCTGGTCCGCCGGCCCATGCTCGGCATGCCATCCCAGGCAGCGCTCCAGCCAGCGGTGCGTGCGCTCGGTCGAGCGCTGCGTGTACTCGCGGTCGACGTGGAACGGCGTGCACTCGTCGAACACCAATGCCAAATCGGAGCCCAGCGAAGCCTGTGTGGCCATCGAGCCCTCGGGCGAGAGGAATCGCTCTTGCCCGTCCACGTAGGAGCGAAAGCGCACCCCCTCCTCTTCGATCGCCAAGATCGCCCCCTCACGATCATCTGGGACGGCGCGCTCACCACCCCCGCCGCCGGCGCGGGTGTGACGCGAGGACTTGATCTCCTCGGACACCGTGCCATGGCCCATCGAGAACACCTGAAATCCCCCCGAATCGGTCACGATCGGGCCATCCCAGCCCATGAAGGGTCCCATCCCCCCGAAGCGCTCGATCAGCTCGGGGCCGGGATTCAGCAGCAGGTGGAAGGTGTTGCCGAGCACCATCTCGTACCCCAATGCCGCCACCTCCGCCGGCAGCAGCCCCTTAACTGTGGCCTTCGTTGCCAGCGGCACGAATGCGGGTGTGCGAACATCGCCGTGCGCGGTTTCGAGCACCCCCGCACGAGCGTCCGAGGAGCCATCGCGGGCTTGGATCGTGAAAGCTGCCATCGCTGCGGCATCCTAAGGGTCTTTCCCACCGCCCCTAGAGACCTCTCTCCAATGCTCGCGGCCCTCGTCAACGTCACCCACCTCGTCGAAGTCTCCGGCTACCCGCTGCTGTTCGCGATCGTGATGGCCGAGTCGGCCGGGGTTCCGATCCCGGGAGAGACCGCACTGATCGCCGCCGCCGTGCTTGCCTCCGGAGGCAAGCTCAAAATCGAGCTCGTGATCCCGCTCGCCGCCGCCGCCGCGATCGTCGGCGACAACATCGGCTACCAGATCGGCCGTCGCGGCGGGCGCTGGCTGCTCGAACGCCCCGGCCGCTTTCAGGGCCAGCGTCTGCAGGTGCTCGAGACCGGCGAGCCCTTCTTCGAGCAACACGGTCCCAAGGCCGTGTTCTTCGGCCGTTTCATCCTCGGCCTGCGCGTATGGGCCTCGTGGCTGGCCGGCGCCACACGCATGCGCTGGCGCTCGTTCTTCTTCTGGAACGCACTCGGCGGGATCTGCTGGGCGAGCGCGATCGGTCTGCTCGCCTATTTCCTCGGCCACTCAGCCGGCAAAGCGATCGAGGCATTCGGCATCTACGGGCTCGTCGCGGTCCTACTCGCCGTTGGCGGTGGCGTTTTCATGCATCGCCGCCACAGCCGCCACGCCGGGCCGCGCGATCCTGAGGAGCCCGATCCGCAGGAGCCTTGAGATTTCGGGCGGAAGGCTTGCTCAGCAGCCGTTGCCGCTGGCGTTACCGTTGCCGGCGACGGTAACGGCTCCGCCATCGCCGTTCCCGTTGCCGCAAGGCGCGATGCGATCCCACAAATCCGCCAGCGCGCTCAGCTCACCCTCGGAGAAGCGCGAGAAGAAGTGCTCCCTGACCACCGCCAGATGCGTGCCGCGTGCTTCTGCCAACCGCTCCCGTCCCAGCTCCGTCAGACACGCATAGGACCCGCGCGCGTCGTGGTCGCACGAGCAGCGCTCCAGCAGCTCGTCGCGCTCCAAGCGATCGACCAGCCGGGTCAGCCCGCTGCGCGAGAGCTGCGCCTGCTCGGCCAGGTCGCACATGCGCATCCGGCCACCGCTGGAGTCCTGCAGATGGTGCAGCACCTCATACGAGGTCATCGGCAAGCCGTGCGCCTGCTCCAGCTCGGCATCCAGTCGCTTGGCCAAACACGCGTGCGCTCTCAGCAGACCGCGCCAGGCGCGCACCTCTCCCTCGCTGAGAGACTCCTCCCCGGACGGGATCTTGACGGCGGTCGCGGTCGACATGATGGCAATCGATACGTAAGCCCTACTCCCCCGAACATAGCAGCGTCAGCGCGCATCGCCCGCCCTCCAGGACGACTATGCAGCGATCGAGTGCGAGACGACTCACAGCGGCTTCGTCGCCCGCCACGCCCACCACATCATCAGCGGCTGCAGTGGCAGCCGCGCGTACAGCGCCCAGGCCGGGATCTTCTCGAACTTCGCCGGGTTCTGGGCCATGTAGAGGTTCGCCGGGAACACAGCCGCCAGCAGCGCGATCAGGCCGAGGCCCGACAGCCAGCGCGTGCGTGGCAGGAGCACTCCCACCCCGCCGGCGATCTCGGCCACCCCGCTGACCCGCACGAGCATCGCAGGGTCACCCAGGCCGGGCGGGACGATGTGCTCGATAGGTCTTCGGAATCACGAAATGGTTCACCCCGGAGCCGATGAAGAACACCGCCAGCGCCTTCAACGATCCTCGTCTTTGGATATTCCCCGCAGTCTTGCTCATCACTTCTCCCGCAGTCTTGCTCACTACTTCTCCTTTCGTCCTTCGATCAGGGAGCGCCCGGTCATCTCCGGTGGCTGTCCCATCGCCAGCAGATCGAGCACGGTCGGAGCGACGTCTGCCAGGACCCCACCCCCTCTCCTCAGTGTCAGCCCCGGCGCCGTGACGATCAACGGCACCGGGTTCAGCGAATGTGCCGTGTTGGGGCTACCGTCGGGCTCGAGCATGTGATCGGCGTTGCCATGATCGGCTGTTATGACGCACGCGCCACCACCTTCGTGCACAGTCGCCACAACCTCGCCGAGGCACTCATCGACGGTCTCGACCGCCCTCACCGCCGCCTCGATCACGCCCGTGTGACCAACCATGTCGGCGTTCGCGAAATTGATGATCCCGAAGGCCGGCCGCTCCTTCAGCCAAGCCGTCGTGAACGCAGCCGCGGCGGCGCGCGCGCTCATCTCCGGCTTGTGGTCATACGTGGGCACGTCGCGCGGGGAGTCGACCAGCGCGCGCCGCTCGCCCTGCAGCGGCGCCTCCTCGCCACCGTTGAAGAAGTACGTCACATGCGGGTACTTCTCAGTCTCGGCCACGTGCAGCTGCTTGACCCCGGCGCCCGCGAGCACCGTCCCCAGCGTCGCCCGCGGGCGCTGTGGCGGGAACGCCACCGGGTAGGGCCAGCCCTCCTCGTATTCGGTCAGCGTCGTGTACCGCCGCAGGGGCTCGCCGCCGTCGCGATCGAACTCGGCGAACCGCGGCTCGGCGAGGGCACGGGTCAGCTCGCGCATGCGGTCGGGGCGGAAGTTGAACGCGATCACGCTGTCACCGGGCCTGATCCGCGCGTCTTCCCCGGCGATGAGCGTCGGCTCGACGAACTCGTCGGTCTCACCCCGCTCGTAGGCCTCGCGCACCGCCGCCTCGCCGCTGTTCGCGCGATGCTCCGCGCGGCCGTGCACGAGCAGGTCATATGCGCGTTGCGTGCGGTCCCAGCGCCGGTCGCGGTCCATCGCCCAATAGCGCCCTACCACCGACCCGACGCGCGCGCCCTCGGTGCTATCCAGCTCCCTCAGGAAATCCACGCCCGAGTGCGGCAGCGTGTCGCGCCCATCGGTGAACGCGTGCACGATCACGTCTTTTTGCTCACCGGCGCCTTCTGTATCGGCCTGTTCACGGGCACACGCGATCAGCGCGAGCAGATGGTCGAGCGAGGAGTGCACGCCCCCGTCGGAGACGAGCCCGATCAGGTGCACCCGGTCGGTGTCGTCGAGCGCGGCTCGCAGCACGGGGTTGGCCGCGAACGTCCCCTCCGCGATTGCGTCATTGATCCGCACGAGATCCTGGCGCACGACCGCGCCGGCGCCGAGGTTCAGGTGGCCCACCTCGCTGTTGCCCATCTGGCCTTCCGGCAGTCCCACCGCACGACCAAATGCCGTCAGCGTCGTATGTGGATAGGAGTCCCACAGCTCGTCAAACACCGGCGTGCTCGCCAGCGACACAGCGTTGCCGGGACCCGGCTCCGCGAGCCCCCAGCCATCGAGCACCACCAAGCAGACGCCCGGAACCGGCAGTTTTTGAGGCCCACCCACCACCCCCTCCATCCCGGCGGGGAGCGTCATCGCGTGGCGGCAACCACGATCTGGGCAAACGATTCAGCGTCCAGGCTCGCCCCGCCGACGAGCGCGCCGTCAACGTCCGGGAGTCCGAGCAGCTCGGCCGCGTTCTCCGGCTTGACCGAACCGCCATACAAGATCCGCACGCTCTCCGCCGCTTGCTTGTCGCGATCGCCGACGAGCGCCCGCACGAATGCGACCGCCTCCTGGGCCTGCTCGGCGCTCGCCACGCGGCCGGTGCCGATCGCCCAGATCGGCTCATACGCGATCGTGACCTCCGCAAGCCGCTCGTCCGCCACCCGCGCCAGTCCGTCCCGCACCTGCTGGCGCAGCTTGCGCTCCGTGTCGTCGTTATCGCGCTCCTCCTCGGTCTCGCCCACGCAGAGGATCGGCCCCAACCCGGCTTCCAGCGCGGCCGGCACCTTCAGCGCCAGCGCCCTGTCGGTCTCGCCGAACAGCTGCCTGCGCTCGGAATGCCCGAGCACCACTCCCTGCACGCCCACGTCGCTCAGCATCGCCGGGGACACCTCGCCGGTGAACGCGCCCTCGGGCTCGTGGTGCATGTTCTGCGCATAGACCTCCACGCGTGATCCCCGTGCGCTGTCCACCATCGCCCGCAGGTCCGTGAACGGCACGCAGATCGCCACCTCCACGCCATCTACCGCCGACAGGAGCGGCAGCAGCGCTTGGATGTAGTCCTCGGCCTGCGCCTCCGTCTTGTACATCTTCCAGTTGCCGGCGATCAGCGGCGTACGGATGGCACCAGGTTGGCTGGCCTGGGGCTGGTTGGCCTCCGATTGGCTGGCGTGGGGCGGGTGGGCCTCCATCAGGAGACCCCCACGCCCTGCAACGCCTGCACTCCCGGCAGGATGCGCCCCTCGACCAGCTCCAGCGTCGCGCCTCCGCCCGTCGAGAGGTGGTCGATCTCGCCCTCGAGCCCGAAGTGCGCCAGCGCCGCGGCAGAGTCGCCGCCGCCGACCACCGTCAAGCCCTTTGCCTGCGCCACGGCCTGCGCGACCGCCCGCGTCCCCACCGCGAACGGCTCCAGCTCGAACGCGCCCATCGGGCCGTTCCAGAATATGGTCCCCGCGCTCGCGATCACGCTCGCGTAGCGCTCAGCCGTCTTGGGGCCGATATCCAAGCCCATCCAGCCCTCCGGCACCTCCACCCCATCCAGCACGCGATGGGTCGCGTCCGCCGCCAGGCGCTCGCCGATCACCAGGTCGTTCGGCACCAGCAGGCGCGCTCGACCGACTTGCGGGGAGTGCGTGTCGCTGGCCCGAGACAGGGCGTCGCGCGCATGCTCGACATCCTCGTCGTCGCACAGGGAATTTCCCACCGCGTGTCCCTGTGCGCATAGGAACGGAAAGCACATCGCGCCACCAATCATCACCACGTCGGCGACTTCCAGGAAGCGCTCGATCACCGCGATCTTGTCCGCCACCTTCGCCCCACCGACGACCGCCACGAGCGGGTGCTGTGGATCTTCGAGGATCTTCGTGAGTGTCTTGACCTCCCGTTCGAGCAGCCGTCCGGCCGCGCTCGGCAGCAGGTGCGTGATGCCCTCCGTGCTCGCGTGCGCACGGTGAGCCACGCCGAAGGCGTCGTCGACGTAGAGGTCCGCCAGATCCGCCAACGCCCGTGCGAACTCGGGATCATTGGTCGTCTCGCCCGGCTCGAAGCGCACGTTCTCCAGCACCAGGATGTCTCCGTCACGCAGCTCCTCCGCCAGCGCCGTCACCTCCTCGCCAACCACCGCCGGGGCGAGCGTCACCTTCGCGCCCGTCAGCTCGCGCAGGCGATCCGCCACCGGCGCCAGCGAGAGCTCCGCCACGCGCTTGCCCTCGGGTCGCCCCAGATGAGAGACCAGCAGCAACCGGGCGCCGCCCGCGCGTAGCTCTTCGATCGTTGACAGCGCCGCCGCGATCCGCGTGTCGTCGCTCACCAGCGGGACGCCACCGGACTGCGGCTCGCCATCTGAGCTCGTGGCGAGCGGAACGTTGAAATCGACCCTGACGAGCACCCGCTTGCCGTGCACGTCCAGGTCGTCAATGCTGCGCATCGTCACAGAACCTTCTGCACCAAGTCCACCAGACGGTTCGAGTAGCCCCACTCGTTGTCGTACCACGCCACCACCTTCAACATCGTGCCGTCAATCACGGCCGTCAGCTGGGAGTCGACGATCGAAGAGAACGGCGATCCGACGATGTCGCTGGAGACGATCGGATCCTCGGTGTAGGCCATGATGCCCTGCAGCGGCCCGCTCTCCGTCGCCGCTTTCAATGCTCCGTTGACCTCATCGACGCTCGTCTCGCGCTCACACTCGACCGTTAGGTCGACAACCGATCCGGTCGGCACGGGGGCGCGCACCGCGAAGCCATGCAGCTTGCCCTGCAGTGCCGGGATCACCAGCCCGATCGCCTTCGCCGCGCCGGTCGAGGCGGGGATCAGGTTGATCGCGGCGGCGCGCGCCCGGCGCAAATCCTTGTGTGGCAGATCCTGCAGTCGCTGATCGGCCGTGTAGGCATGGATCGTCGTCATCAGGCCGTGCTTCACACCGATCGTGTCGTTGACGACCTTCGCCACCGGTCCCAGACAATTGGTCGTGCATGAGGCATTCGAGATCACGTCGTGCTTGGCACGGTCATAAGCCTCGTCGAAGTTCACTCCCAACACGATCGTCGCGTCGGGATCGCTCGCCGGCGCGGAAATGATCACCTTCTTCGCACCACCCGCCAGGTGCTTGGCGGCGCTCGCGCGGTCGGTGAAGAGTCCCGTTGACTCGATCACCACATCGACCCCCAGATCCCCCCACGGCAGCGCTCCGGGGTCGCGCTCGGCGAATACCTGAAGCGTACGTCCATCGACCTCCAAGGCATCCTCTTTGACGCTTACCGTGCCGGGGTAAGGGCCCAGGATCGAGTCGTACTTGAGCAGATGCGCGAGCGTTGCAGGGTCAGTCAGATCGTTGACCGCCACCCACTCGATCGCGTCTGCTCCGGCTGCGCCTGCCGCCCGCGCCTGGGCGGCGCGGAACACGTTACGGCCGATCCGGCCGAATCCGTTGATTGCAACCCGTACCGACATTCTTCAACGGCCTCCCTGAGCGAAAATGAACAATGCCGGGCCTCAGGAGTACGGCTCCGTCGCCCGGCGTGCCCTGAGAAGGCTATCAGCGAGCTATCGCCCAACCTCTCCCAGCGTCATCGATGAGGACCGAGCAAGGGTGCGTCAGGACTCCCGGGAACGCTTGTCGATATCTCGATGCGCGACCGCCACGTCGAGGTCCTCGTGGTCGCGATAGCGCTCGGCCAGGTGTCGCGCGATCGCGACCGAGCGGTGGCGTCCGCCGGTGCAGCCGATCGCGATCACGAGGTGCGCCTTACCCTCCGCCACATACTGGGGCAGCAAGAAATCGAGCAGCGGATGCAACCGCTCATACAGCTCCTCCAAGCCGGCCATCACGCGCGATGTACTCGACCACGCGCTCGTCGTTGCCGGTCAGCTCGCGCAGCTCGGGCACATAATGCGGATTTGCCAGGAAGCGCACGTCGAGCGCCACATCCTCCTCGCGCGGGGGTCCGTGCTTGAAGCCGAAGCTCATGAACGTCACCGCCAGCCTCCCGCCCGTCTGCCGGGGCAAGAACTCGTCGGCGATCTTCCCGCGCAGCATCGCCGCGGACATGCCCGTCGTGTCGATCACGAGGTCAGCGCGGCTGCGCAGCGGCTCGAGCAGCGCCCGCTCGGCGGCCACACCCGCTGCGACGCTGCCCTCGGGCGCCAGCGGATGGCGCCGGCGGGTCTCCTTGTAGCGCGTCACCAATGTCTGCTCGGCCGCTTCCAAGAACAGCACGTGGTGGGCGACGCCGAGCGCGTCGAGGTCGTCCACAACCTCCCGCAGCGCCTCGAAGTAGACGCCCCCGCGTACATCTGAGACGACCGCGGCGCGCTCGACCTTGGAGCCCTCGTGCATGAACAGCTCCACCAGCGAGCGGATCATCTCCGGAGGCAGGTTGTCGACGCAGAAGTAGCCCGCGTCCTCGAACACGTTCATCGCCGTCGACTTGCCCGCGCCAGAGAAGCCCGTGATCACCACTACATCCTTCAGGCGTGACTCACTTGCGGCCATCGTGCTCATTGTGCCGCGATCAACGGATTCAGGGCGCCACCCCCTGAGTCGGTAAGCGGCCGGCTCAGCCTGCTCGGTGTAGATGGCCGTGTAATTCGCGCGCGACCTTCGCCGGCAGACCGGGCACCGCCTGGAGCTCCTCGCGCGAGGCGAGGACAACGGCATCCGGGGAGCCGAAATGCGCGAGCAAGGCACGCTTACGCGCGGGCCCCACGCCGGGCAGCTCGTCGAGCAGCGATGTCGTCATCGCCTTGTCGCGGCGCGTGCGGTGATGGGTGATCGCGAAGCGGTGCGCCTCGTCGCGCACACGCTGCAGCAGCTGCAGCTCGGGTGTCGAGTGGTCGAGCACCAGAGGGGCCGCTCGCCCCGGGATGAACAGCTCCTCGATCCGCTTGGCCAGAGACACCACCGCAACACCGCGATCGCGAAAGCCACGCAGCGGGCCGAGGCCGGCCGCGAGCTGTCCCTTGCCGCCATCGATCACCACGAGGTTAGGCAGCGCGGCGAAGCTCGCGTTGTACTCCGGGTCGTGCGGGGAGAGGTCGGCCTGGCGCTCCCATTGAGCGAAGCGGCGGATTAGCACCTCAGCCATGGCGGCATAGTCGTCGGAGGCATCCTCGAGCGAACGGATCGTGAAGCGCCGGTAGTCGGACTTCTTCGGCGCGCCACCCTCGAACACGACCATCGATGCGACGGTGTGCGTACCTCCGAGGTTGGAGATGTCAAAGCACTCGATCCTGATCGGTGGCACGTCAAGTCCCAGCGCGAGCTGCAACCCCTCGAGCGCCTCCACGCGGCTAGAGCGACGGCGCTCGGCGCGCAAGCGCTCCTCGTCGAGCGCCAGGCGCGCGTTGCGCTCCGCCAGCTCCAGGATCCTGCGCTTCTCGCCACGCTCGGCCGCGCGCAGCTCGACCGGTCCACCGCGCCGTAAGGCGAGCGCCTCAGTGAGCGCAGCGTCGACCGCGCCCTCGACGAGCTCGCGCTGAACGATCAGCAAGGGCGGAATCGAGGAGTGCGCGGCGTAGAACTGGAGCATGAACTCCTCTGCCACCTCTGCCACATCGCGCTCTGTCTCGTTGGAGAGATAAAACGACTGGCGGTCTGAGAGCACCCCGTCGCGTACCTGAAAGACCTGCGCATTGGCCTCCCGCCCGTCGACGGCAACCGCCACCGCGTCGAGCGTGCCCACCGACTCGTTCGCCACACGCCGGCGCTCCAGCAGAGAGTGAACCGCTCGCAGCCTGTTGCGCTCGAGCGTTGCCTGCTCGAACTCTTCGGCCGCTGAGGCCGCCAGCATGCGCTCCTCCAAGTCACGCTCGATGGCTTTGAAGCGCCCGGACAGGAAGTCGATCACCCCGTCGATGCTCTTGCGATAATCCTGCTTGGACACATACCCCACGCAGGGGGCCTCGCAGCGCTTGATGTAGTAGTCCAGGCACGGGCTGCCGCTGCGCCGCCCCGGCTCAGGGCCGGTGCACGAGCGGAACATGAACACCTTCGCGAGCACCTCTAACGTGCTGCGCACGCGTTTGGCGTTCGAGTACGGGCCGAAGTACGCCCGGCCCGGACGGTGGCGCTCGCGCGTGAAGTACACCCGCGGATAGTCCTCGTCGAGCGAGATCGCGATGAACGGATATGACTTGTCGTCGCGCAGGCGGATGTTGAAGCGCGGGCGATACTGCTTGATGAAGCCCTGCTCGGCCAGCAGCGCCTCGGCCTCGCTGCCCACCACCACGCACTCGATCCGCTCCGTGCTCGCCACCATCTCCTCGTGCCCGGGACTGCTCGGCAGCTGCGCCTTCGCGAAGTGCGAGGCGACGCGCTTGCGGATCGACTTCGCCTTGCCGACGTAGATCACGCGCCCCTTCGCGTCGCGGAAGAGGTACACGCCAGGCTGATCGGGCAGGCTTCTACGTTGCTCAGCGAGGCTCAATAGGCGCGCCAGTGACGATAGACCTCGAGCAACACGTAGACGACGAGGATGGCAAGCGCAAACCAGGCGAGCTCACCGAGACCCGTCTGCCACATGCGCGAGCGGGCGGCGTAGGCAAAAACAGCCCCCGCCAGCCCGCCATACAGCAACCCCCGATGGCGATCCCCGAGGCCGTGCAAGGCGATGCGATGTTCACGATAGGAGCGCAAGCCGAGATAGGCAATCCCAATGCCGAACGCCACCCAAAGCAGCGCTTCGAACGTATGAGCCCCGCGCCCGCCCCCGGGCAGTAGGTCGACCGCGGCGGCGATCAACACCACGATCGCCACGTTCCGGGTGGTCCTTAGACTGTCCATCCGAGCAGTTTAGGTCAGTCGATGAGCGCCTCGAGCTGCGTGTAAGCCTCCTCCACAGTGCGCCGGGCAGCCGTGTGGCGTGCCTCGGACTTAGCCGACTCGTATTGAGTGGCCCACGCCGCCGGGTCGGCAAGCTCCTGCACCAGCGCCCGCATCGCGGCCTCGGCGTCCTCCACGGCCCGCTCAGCCTTCTGCTGATCGGTCAGGCGGTTCTTCGATGGGCCCTTTGCCTTCGGCTCGAGCGGCTTGGCGGATCCAATGTTGTTGTCGGGGCTGGAATTGTCAGTGGTGGCGTCGTTGGTGCTGGCACGCCGGACGGACCCGTTGGCGGCGCCGGCCGTCCGCGCTGTGGCGTCCCTCGCGCCGGGTGAGACCACCCCACCGGAGGACTCGGCCCGGCGCTCTTCGCGCACTCGCACGTACTCCGGCCAGCCGCCCTCGTAGCTGCGCAGCGAGTGTTCCTCGACGGCGACTGTGCGCGTGCCGACCGCGTCGAGCAGCGCGCGATCGTGGGAAACGAGCAGAATCGCGCCTGGAAACGCATGCAGCGCGTCCTCGAGCGCCTCGCGGCTCTCGATGTCGAGGTGGTTGGTGGGCTCGTCGAGGATCAGCACGTTGGGCGTGTGCGCAGCACCGACGAGCACCGCGAGCGAGAGGCGCCGGCGCTCGCCGCCGGAGAGCCCTTCCAAAGGCTTCTCGGCCTCCTCGCCCGAGAACAGGAAGCGCCCGAGCAGCGCACGCGCCTTGTTCGGCGCCAACCCCGTGGCACGGGCCGCGGCCTCGAGCACGCTTTGTCCGGGATGCCCGCCCGCACCGAGCTCCTCGGCGTGCTGGGAGAGATAGCCGAGCTTCACGTTGTGCCCGGTGCTGAGGCGCCCTGCCGCGAGAGGACGCCGCCCGGCGAGCGTCTCGATCAAGGTCGTCTTGCCCGTCCCGTTGGGTCCCACGAGCGAGACGTGCTCGCCGCGCTCCAGCCACAGCTCGGCGTGCTCGAGGAGCGTGATCGCAGGCTTCCCCACCTCGACGCACCCGTCGAGCAGCTCGAAGATCACCCGCCCCGAGCGCTCCGGCGCGGAGAACTCGAACTCCAGGCCCTTGCCATCGCGCGGGTCGCGCTCGATGCGCTCGATCTTCGAGAGCGCCTTGACGCGCGACTGCGCCTGGCGGGCCTTGGTCGCCTTGGCGCGGAAGCGCTCGATGAAGCGCTCCATCCGCGCAATCTCGGCCTGCTGCTTGTCGATCGCCTTGCCCAAGGCCATCTCGCGCGCGGCCTGCTCGCGTCGCCAGGCATGCCAGGTCCCGGAGAAGAAGCGACCGCGGCCGGCCTCCAGCTCGAGGACGGCCGTACCGACGGCCTCGAGGAACCAGCGGTCGTGCGCCACCAGCACAATCGCGGCGTCGAGCGAGACGAGCGTCTGCTCGAGCCACTCCAGAGACTCAATATCGAGATGGTTGGTGGGCTCGTCGAGCAGCAGCACATCCGCGGAGGTGGCGAGCGCGCGGGCAAGCGCCGCACGCGTGAGCTGGCCACCGGAGAAGCTATCCAACCCGCGGTCGAGATCCTCCTCGCCGAACCCCAGCCCGCGCGCCATCGAGGTCGCACGGTCGCGCCACAGGTAGCCGCCGCGGGCCTCCAGCCGAGCCTGCGCGCGCGAGTAACGGGCAAGCAGCGCCTCGTCGGTCTCGCCCTCGCTCATGCGACGCTCGAGCTCGGCCAGCTCGGCCTCGATCGCGAGCTCCTCCACACAGCCCGACAGCACATACTCGCGCAGTGGCCTGTCGCGCTCGCGCGGAGGGCGCTGGTCGTGCAGCATGATCCGCGCGCCCTTGGCCAGGCTCAGCTCGCCGCGGTCGATCGACTCCTCCCCGGCGAGCATCCGCAACAACGTCGTCTTGCCCGCGCCGTTGCGGCCCGCGATCGTCATCCGCTCGCGGCGCTCCAGCTTGAACGACACGCCGCGCAGCAGCGGCCGCCCAGCCATGTCCTTGTGTAGGTCGGATGCGATCAGTACGGCCATCGGCTGCTGATAGTAGGCGCCGCACGGAGCGGGCCCGTCGAATCGTCAGCGTTCTGGGCGCGTGCTCCGGTAGCATGCACCGCGCGATGCGCCGCCTGCTGGCCACCATCACCTCGTTCCTCCTGCTCCTGCTGGTGCTCGCGCCGGCAGCGTTGGCCGACAACGACGGCCGGGGGTTCTACGGCGCCACGAACGACAAGGTCGTGACGGACGCAGGCTTCATCCTGATCATCTTCTTCCCGACATTCATATTCGTGATGAGCATGCTCCAGTGGCGCCTGGACAAGCGCAAGCAGGCGCGGAAGGCCGCAGAGAAGGCGCATTTGGGCAACGCCCAATGGCGCGGCGGCTGGTAGCAGCGGCCCGATGGCCGGCGCTGGACTTTGTCCTCGATCGCTCGCGTACCGATCGTGAATCATCGGGATCCCCGATCGGCCAGCACGCTTCGCTCACTGCGTCCACGTCCAGCTTGACCCTCGAACCGCTGCCCAGCCCACGGTGAACCGATGAGCGGCAAGCCCGACGCCGTCCGCTACGAGCGCAGGGGCGCGGCGGCGCTGGTTAGCATCGACCGTCAGGAGCGACGAAACGCCGTCGACGGCCCCACGGCAGTGGCCCTGCACGAGGCATACACACGCTTCGAGGCTGACGAGGAGGCACGTGTGCTCGTGCTCACGGGCGCGGGTCCCGTCGCGTTCTGTGCGGGCGCCGACTTGAAGGCGACCGAGACGTTCGCCGGACGGCTGATGGCTCCAGAGGGTCCGATGGGCTTTACACGTCTGACGCCCTCGAAGCCGACGATCGCCGCGATTTCGGGCTTCTGCTTGGCCGGCGGCTTGGAGCTGGCGCTGTGGTGTGACCTGCGAATCGCGACCGAGGGATCGACGCTTGGCTATCCCGAGCGCCGCTGGGGCGTACCGCTGATCGACGGCGGCACCCAGCGGTTGCCGCGCATCGTCGGTCTGGGACGCGCGCTGGACCTCATCCTGACCGGGCGCCTGATCAGCGCCGAGGAGGCATTGTCAATGGGGCTGCTCACAGAGATCGTCCCGGCGGGCGCGCACGTGGAGCGCGCACTGGCCCTCGCCGAGGGACTCGCGCGGTTCCCCCAAAGAACGATGCTCGCCGACCGGCGCGCCGCGATCGAAGGGTTAGGGATGACGCTCACCGAGGGGCTCGCGCTGGAGGCCAAAGCCGGACCCGAGGTCTTCGAAGACGGCGTACGTGGCGCCGCGCGCTTCGCGGCGGGAGAGGGCCGCGGCGGGGCCGGCGCGGGGGCATAGGACTATGCTCGCCTAAGCGAGATGGCTTACTTCGTAACAGGAGCGACTGGCTTCATCGGGCGCCGCTTGATCGAGCGGCTGCTGGAGCAGCGCCAGGGCAAGGTGTACGTGCTCGTGCGTGCGGGCTCTACCGGCAGGCTGGAGGATCTGATCGAGCGCTGGAGAGCGATGGCGGGAGTGACCGCGGGCAAGCGCGTGCAGCCGGTGATCGGGGACCTGCGCCGGCCACTGCTGGGAATCGAGGGCGAGCAGGTGACGGAGCTGCGGGGCAAGATCGAGCACTTCTTCCATCTGGCCGCGATCTACGACATGACCGCGCCGGCCGAGCAGAACACGGCGGTGAATGTAGGCGGTACGACACATGCGGTCGAATTGGCACGCGCGTTGGAGGCAAAGTGCTTGCACCACGTCTCCTCGATCGCGGTAGCCGGCGAGTACTCCGGGCGATTCGAGGAGGACATGTTCGACGAGGGTCAGAAGCTGCCCTCGCCCTACCACCGAACGAAGTTCGAGTCTGAGCGGATCGTACGCGAGCAGCCATATGTGCCCTGGCGCGTGTACCGCCCGGGGGTCGTGGTGGGCGATTCCCAGACGGGCGAGATGGACAAGGTCGACGGGCCGTACTACTTCTTCAAGGCGATCCAAAGGACGCGGAAGCTGATCCCAGAGTGGATGCCGCTCGTCGGGCTGGATCTGGGCAAGACGAACGTCGTGCCGGTCGACTGGGTTGCTGGAGCGCTCGACCACATCGCGCACGAGCCCGACCTCGACGGCCGCGCCTTTCACCTAACGGACTCGAAGGGACAGCGGGTAGATGAGCTTTACAACGAGTTCGCGGCCGCCGCGCACGCGCCTAAGGTTGCGGTGAGCGTCGACAAACGGCTGACCGACGTGCTGCCGAAGTGGCCACTGTCGCTGGCATTGGCACTACCTCCGCTGCGCCAAGCGCGCAGCATGACCTTGCGCGAGCTGGGCATCCCCGGGGAGGTGCTGGCGCACATGGAGCTGGTGCCCGAGTTCGACACACGCGAGGCCGGGCGGGCGCTGAAAGGCTCGGCGCTGGAGAGTCCGCCCCCATTACACGACTACGCGCCGCGGCTGTGGGATTACTGGGAGCGGGAGATGGACAGCGGCCTGGTAAGGGGACGCTCCCTAAAGGAGGAGCTAACCGGCAAGCACGTGCTGATCACCGGCGCATCGTCAGGCATCGGCTGGTCGGCGGCGCTGAAAGTCGCGACCGCGGGCGGAGTTCCGCTGCTGGTCGCGCGGAACGTCGAGAAGCTCGAGGAGCTGCGCGCCGAGATCGTCGCGGCAGGCGGCACCGCGTATGTGTACGCGGCGGACCTGTCCGATATGGAGTCGGTTGACCGGTTGGTGGAGCGGGTGCTGGCGGACCACCGCAACGTAGACATGCTCGTGAACAATGCCGGGCGCTCGATCAGGCGCTCGATCGCGCTGAGCTACGACCGCTTCCACGACTTCGAACGGACGATGCAGCTGAACTACTTCGGGGCGGTGAAGCTGATCATCGGGCTGATGGGGCACATGCGCGAGCGGGGATCGGGGCACATCGTGAACATCTCCTCGATCGGCGTGCAGACCAACCCGCCGCGGTTTTCCGCCTATGTGGCCTCGAAGGCGGCGCTCGACGCGTTCACGCGCGTGGTCTCGAGCGAGGTGATCGGCGACGGTGTCACGTTCACGACGATCCACATGCCGCTCGTGCGCACGCCGATGATCGCTCCGACGAAGATGTACGACGCGTTCCCCGCGATCACCCCTGAGGAGGCGGGCGACATGATCTGCGAAGCGCTGCGGTCAAGGCCGAAGCACATGGGCACGCGCTTGGGGACATTCGGCGAGGTCGCCTACACGCTCGCGCCGCGAGCGGTCGACCAGCTGCTGCACCTCGCCTACCGCGTGTTTCCGGATTCGGCCGCGAGCAAGGGGCACAAAGACACGGAGGAGCGGGCCTCGTTCGAGCAGATCGCGATGGCCACTCTCACAAGGGGCGTGCACTGGTAACCGACGCGAGCGCCGCAATCGAGGTGCGGGGCTTGAGCAAGCGCTATGGCGAGCACGAGGCGGTGCGCGGGATCGATATCACCGTCAAGCGCGGCGAGGTGTTCGGCCTGCTGGGTCCGAACGGCGCGGGCAAGACAACGACGGTCGAGATTCTCGAGGGTTACAGAAGCCGCAGCGGCGGCGAGGTATCGGTGCTCGGCCACGATCCAGGTAGGCGCAGCCGGGAGTTGAGGCAACGCATCGGGATCGTGTTGCAGAGCAGCGGCATGTACAACCACGTGACTCCGCGCGAGGCGCTGCGTCACTGGGCGAGCTTTTACCCGAGCCCGCGCGAGGTCGAGGAGGTGATCGCGCTCGTGGGGTTGGAGGAGAAGGCCGACGAGCGCAGCCGCACGCTCTCCGGTGGACAGCTCAGGCGGCTGGATTTTGCGCTGGCGCTGGTGGGGGATCCCGAGCTGATCTTTCTGGACGAGCCGACCACCGGGTTCGATCCCGCGGCGCGGCGCGAGGCTTGGGAGACGGTGCGCAACCTGCGCGAAGGCGGGAAGACGATCTTGCTGACGACCCACTACCTGGACGAGGCGCAGGCGCTGGCCGACCGCGTGGCGATCGTGAAGGATGGGCGCGTGCTGGCGATTGGGCCGCCAGGAGAGCTGAGCACGGGCGCCGCGCAATACCGGGTCGCCTATCTCGATGCGAGCGGCCAGCTAGTCGAGAGGCAGACCGAGAACCCGACGGATCTGCTGAATAAGCTCACGGGCGAGGCGCTCGCCAGAGGCGAACGGCTGGAGGAGCTGAGCGTGGGGCGCCCGAGCTTGGAGGACGTGTACCTGGAGCTGACGGCGGATGCCTGACGCGCTGGCGCTGACTTGGAGGCAGTACCGGCTGGAGCGGCGCATGTTCTGGCGTAATCCGAGCGCGGCGTTCTTCAACTTCCTACTGCCACTGCTGTTTTTGGTCGGCGGCGGGGCGATCCTGCACGCAAAACAGCACGATCTGAACCGACTGGTGCCGGCGATCGCGGGCATGAGCGTGATGTCGACGACGTTTACGGCGCTGGCCTACAACATCGTGTTCCTGCGCGAGCGCGGAGTGCTGAAGCGCATCCGGGGAACACCGCTGCCGACGAGCTCCTATTTCGGCGGCGTGGCCGGGAATGCAGTCACCAATACGACCCTACAGATCGCGATCGTCGTGCTGGCCGGACGAATCTTCTTCGGGATCGGCTGGCCCGTGCACTGGGGCGAGTTGGTCGTGTTCGTCGTGGTGGGAGTCGTGTGCCTCGCCGCGCTCGGCGTCGCATTTGCGCACGTGATCCCGAATTTCGAGTCGACCGCGGCATATGTCAACGCCGTATTCCTGCCAGTGGTGTTCATCTCGTTCTACGCCTTCGACACCAACAGCGCCCCCGCGCTGCTGCGCAACCTCGCCGACGCGCTTCCGCTGAAGCCGCTGATCGAGGGGTTGTATGGAGCGATGGTCACTGGATCGAGCCTGAGCAGCAACCTCGGCGCGCTCGCGGTGATGGGCGGCTGGGGCGTCGTGGGGCTGTGGTTCGCGGTGAGGGGATTCTCTTGGGAGCGGCGTCGCGGATAGGCTTCGCCGCACTGACGCGGCAGACGGGCGATCGTGGACGCGCGATCGCAGGCGCGGATCGACGAGAGAGGGCTCACATGAAGCAGCTGGCCGAGGACGTCTACCAACTGAAGGGCTGGCCGAAGAACGCGATCAACGTCTATCTCCTCGGCGACGTGTTGATCGACGCCGCGACGCGCCAGGCGGAGAAGCGCATCATGCGGCAGATCGCCGGGAAGACCGTGACCGCGCACGCGTTGACTCACGTCCATCCCGACCATCAGGGCTCGAGCCACGCGATCTGCGAGAAGCTCGAGATTCCGCTGTGGTGCGGACAGGGGGACGTCCCCGCGATGGAGATCCCCGGCAGCGTGATCGCGCGCGGCGCGCCGGGCATCGTGAGGAGCCTCCAGGAACGCTTCTGGGTCGGCCCTCCCCACCCGGTGGCCCGTGCGCTGAGCGAGGGAGACGAGGTGGGCGGCTTCACCGTGCTGGAGACGCCGGGACACACACCCGGCCACGTCTCCTACTGGCGCGAACGCGACCGGGTGCTGATCGCCGGCGACGTGCTCACGAACGTGAACTCGAGCACCGGTGTCACCGGACTGCACGAACCGCTCGCGTTCGCCACCCCCGACCCAGCCCGCAACCGCGCCTGCGCCCGCAGGCTGGCTGAGTTGCAACCGGCGCTGGTGTGCTTCGGTCACGGCCCGCCGCTGCGCGATCCGGAGGAGCTGGCGAAGTTCGTGGCCAGCCTGCCGACCGACTGAGCGCCACACGGCGATGGCGGACAGCATCTTCACCCCGGGCGCCGACGGGCGCTTTACGCCGACCGAGCACGCGCGCGGCCCATGGGACCCACTGGCGCTGCATGGCGGCGCCCCGGCGGCGCTGATCGCATCGTGCTTGGAGGGAGTGACCCCGGGCGGAGAGCTGCCATTTGCGAGGCTGACGTTCTCGTTTCTGCGTCCGGTGCCAATGGCTCCACTGCGGTTGAAGACCGAGATCATCCGGCCGGGCCGGCGCGTACAGGAGCTTCAAGCAGAGCTGTACGCCGAGGAGGTGCTCGTCTGCCGGGCGAGCGCTCTGCGCATCACGGGAACACCCAGCGACCTGCCCGCCTCCACCAGCCAGATGCCCGACGAGCGTCGCGCGGCGACACTCCCGGGACCCAGCGAGGGCCGCCCTGTGAATTTTTCGCTCGACGACGCCGACTATGCGAGCTTCGCCTCAACCGCCATGGAGATGCGCTTTCTGAAGGGGGGGCCGCTCCTCGGTGAGCCCCAGCAGTTCGGCCCGGGAACGGTGTGGATGCGCCTGCGCCGCCCGCTTCTCGGCCAGACGTCGCCCAGCCCGCTCGCGCGCGTGGTGGCGAGCGCCGACTTCGGCAACGGAGTCAGCGCCGTGCTGCCGTTCGACGAGTACGTGTTCATCAACGCCGACCTGGCGATCACACTCGAGCGCCCCGCGCGCGGAGAATGGATCGCGCTGGAGGCGCAAACGCTGCTTCATCCGGACGGCATCTGCTGGTCGCAGAGCGTTCTTCACGACGAGTACGGGCCGATCGGGCTGGCCACCCAGGCACTCGTCGTCCAGCGTCGCTAGTCGATATCCGGGAACGGCTCGGCGAGCGAGCTCAGCACGTAGTCGGGGTTCGCCGCGCGCAGCTCGTCGAGGTCGTATTTGCCAGTGGCCACGCCGACCGATAACACGCCCGCGCCCTGGGCCGCAGAGATGTCGAGCGGGGTATCCCCCACGACTGCTACTTGGCGCGGGTCGAGCGATGTGCCGAGCAGGCGCTCAGCCCGCTCGACCGCGGTCGTGGTGAGCTCGACGCGATCCTCTGAGTCCGAGCCGTAGCCGCCGACGAGGAAGAAGTGGTTCAGACGCGCGCGGCCGAGCTTGGCGTGCGCGCCAGCCTCGAGCGCGCCGGTGGTCACGCCCAACAAGATGCCCGCCTCGTGCAGCCGGGGCAGCAGCCCTTCGACACCCGGCAGCACGCGGTACCCCTCCGAGGCGGCGACGTAGTCGGGCAGCACGGATAGGTAGGCGGCCATCAGCCGCGCCAGCTCCTCGCCCGAGGGCGCATGACCCATCGCCTCTGTGAATGTCTTGCGAGCGACCACGGGATCGGTCATTCCGGCACTCGAGTACTTGCCGATGTCGACCCCCGGACGGTCGAAGGCGTGCTCGAAGGCCCACGTCCAGCTGCGCGCGCCGGCGCCGCCGGTGTCGAGCAGCGTGCCGTCGATGTCGAACAGGATCAGCTTCAGCGATGACATCCGCTCATTCTCCCTTGCGGCCACCAGAGGCGCTTTTTGCCTATCCTCAAACATAATAGTTGCATGCACAAACAACTGCTATGGTGGTCGCGTAGTTTTGGTCTCGCAGTTTTTGGTCTCGTAGTTTTCTCGATGCACGTCCTCCGGGCGCGCGCAATCCCACTTCTGAAAGGTAGTCACCATGTCCCCTGAGTCCGCCACCGCCTCCACCACCGCGCTGCCGACCGGCACGTGGAACGTCGACAAGGTCCATTCGAGCGTTGAGTTCCAGGTCAAACACCTCGGGATCGCCACCGTCAAAGGCCAGTTCACCGAGTTCGAGGGCACGCTCGAGGTCGGCCCCGAGAACACCGTCGCGTATGGAACAGTGAAGGTCGCAAGCGTGAACACGCGCGAGCCCCAGCGCGACGAGCACCTGCGCTCGGCCGATTTCTTCGACGCCGAGCAGAACCCCGAGATCAGCTTCCGCTCAACCGCGATCACGCCGGTCGACGAGGACGACTTCGAGATCGTCGGCGACATTACGATTCACGGCGTCACGGGACCGCTGAAGCTGAAGGCCACCCTGGAGGGCACCGAGACCGATCCTCAGGGCAACGACCGCGTCGGCGTCTCCGCTGCCGGGCAGATCGACCGCAAGGACTTCGGGATGACGTTCAACGCCGCGCTGGGCTCGGGCAACCTGCTCGTCAGCGACAAGGTCAAGATCCAGCTCGACCTCTCCGCCGTGAAGGCCTGAGCGTCAGGCGGGCCGCTGGGCGACGTCAGGCAGCGAGGAGGTCGCCCAGCGCCTCGTCCACCGCCGCAAGCGTGTCCGCGCTGAGCACGATCCCGGAGGCTGACGCGTTGGCGTGGACCTGCTCGGGGCGGCTGGCGCCGACGATCGCTGAGGCCACATTCGGCTGGCGCAGCACCCAGGCGAGCGCCAGCTGGGGCATCGTCAGACCGGCCTGCTCGGCGACCGGCCGCAGGCGCTCCACTGCCTCGAGCACGCGGGGCTCCACGAGCCAGCCGATGAAGTCGCTCATGCTCTCGCTCGCCGCGCGCGAGTCTTTCGGCGGCGGCTCGCCTGGGCGGTACTTGCCCGTGAGCACACCCTGCGCAAGCGGCGACCAGACGATCTGGGAGATGCCCTCGCGTTCGCACAAAGGAATCACCTCCGCCTCGGGTCCCCGCCAGAGGATCGAGTACTGCGGCTGGCTGGAGACCCACCTGGCCATGCCGGGCAGCGCGAGCGAGGCTTCGATCTTGTCAACCGGCCATTCGCTGAAGCCGATATGCCTTGCCTTGCCCGCCTTGACGACTTCCGTAAGCGCCGCCATGGTCTCCTCCAGCGGCGTGTCCTCGTCGTAGCGATGACATTGATAGAGATCCACGTAGTCGGTTTTCAGACGCTTCAGCGAGGCGTCTATCTGCTTGTGGATCTGCTCCGCCGACAGCCCTCGATCGGTCGGTGACATTTCGAAGTAGACCTTCGTCGCGAGCACGTAGTCGGAGCGCTCGTAGGAGGTCAGCACCTCTCCCAGCAGCGTCTCCGATGCGCCTTTTCCATACACGTTCGCGGTGTCGATGAAGTTGATCCCCGCGTCGAACGCCGCCTTCACGCACGCCTCTGACTGCTCGCGCGCCACCCCGCCGGAGTAGGTCAGCCAGGAGCCGAGGCTGATCTCGGAGACCTCGATGTCGCTGGAGCCGAGCTTGCGAAAGTTCATGGGGCGAGCTTAGCCGCTGAGAGCTCTAACCGGCGACGAACGCAGCTGGTAGTAGCCTCGAAGTCGATGCCGGCGGAACTCCCCCTAATCGATCCGGCGTTGCGCATCGGCTCCGTGGAGCTCGCGGTGAGCGACCTGTCGCGCAGCACGGACTTCTACGAGCGGGTGCTCGGGCTGCCGCTGATCTCACGCGCACAGGACAGCGCACTGCTCGGACTCGATCGCGAGCGCCCGCTGCTCGCGCTTACCCAGTTGACCAACCCCACCCCCACTCCGCCGGGGAGCACCGGCCTGTTTCATGTCGCCTGGCTGCATCCCTCGCGCGCGGCGCTCGCGGAGACCGTACGCCGCGTTGTGGACGGTCGCTGGCCGATCGACGGCACCGCCGACCACGGCGTGTCCGAAGCGCTCTACCTAAGCGACCCCGACGGCCTCGGCATCGAGATCTACGTCGACCGCCCGCGCGAGCTCTGGGACAGACCACCGGACGGACACGGGGTGAAGATGGTCACGCTGGCGCTCGACCTGGACGACCTGCTGGCACAGACAGGCGATGAGCCGAGCGCGGCGATGGCACCAGGGACGCACGTGGGCCACGTGCACCTGAAGGTCTCCGACGTGCCTCGGGCCGTCGCCTTCTACCGCGACGTCCTCGGCCTCGACGAGCAGGCGAGCCTTCCCTCCGCCAGCTTTCTCTCCGCCGGCGGCTATCACCACCACATCGGCCTGAACTCCTGGCAGAGCCAGGGCGGGCGACCGGCTCCTGACAGCGCACCGGGGCTGCGTCAGGTGCAGTTCGAGTTGAGCGACGCCGAGGCGCTCGATAAACGGCTCTCGCTGCGCGACCCCGACGGCCACGCGCTCACGTTGCGCTCAGTCGCGTAGCGCTGCTAATCCATCGTCAGCGGGCCCTCGGCGGACCCGCTGAGGAACTGGCGCACAAATGCGTTCTCCGAAGAGAACATCCGCTCGGCGTCGCCCGCCTCGACGATCCTTCCCCTCCACAACAGTGCGATGTACTCGCCGATCTGACGCGCCGAGGCGATGTTGTGGGTGACGACGATGTATGTCCCACCGTGGAGCGAGTGCATCTCCTGGATCAGGTCACACAGCAGCGCCGTGCGCACCGGATCGAGCCCCGAGTCGGGCTCGTCGAAGATCACGATCTCGGGCTCCATCACCAACGCCCGGGCGAACCCGGCGCGCTTGCGCATCCCCCCGGACAGCTGGTTGGGGAAATCGTCGAGCGCGTCGGCGAGCCCAACGTCCGTCAGGCGCTCCCTGACGATCTGCGAGATCTTCGCCTCAGAGAAATCCGTGTGCTGGCGCAGCGGGAAGGCGACGTTGTCGAACACGTTCATCGACCCGAACAGGGCGCCATCCTGGAACAGCACCCCAACTTTGCGACGCAGGGCCAGCAGCTTGGGCATCGTCAGGCTCGGAACCGACTGCCCCTTGACGATGATCTCGCCCGAGTCAGGGAACATCAGCCCGATCAGATGCTTGATCAACACGCTCTTCCCAGTGCCGGAGGGGCCCAGCACGACGGTGATCATTTCGTCGGGTATCGCCACATTCAGCCCGTTCAGAACAGGGATCCCGCCCAGGCGCTTGTGCACGTCCAGGCAGCGGATCGACCAGTCGTGATCGGCCGAGTCGCCGGTGAGGTCGATCTCGCTGGAGTGATACTCGAACTCGTTCGTCGTCATTCTTTGCCTCCGTACACCACTTGCGGGAACTGGCTGCTCTTACCGTTGAACGTGAACGGACTCTGCTGCAGGCATGGTGGCGCCGGGACGGAATTGGCGCTTTCCGGCGCGTTGGCCACGTGCAATTCGATCAGCTGTTCGATGATCCCCTGCGTCACAGTCGCGTTGGGCGGGCCACCTACCGACGGCGCCGAGTTCGCGCACGAGCTGGCGCTGAATACCGAAAGCCCGCTGCCGAGCGCGCTGAAGGCGCCCGGCTTGAAGTACGGGTTCGCCCGATCGGTGCCGATCCGCTGGGAGTAGACCGCCAGGCCCTGGGGGGCAAGTGCCTGCATATTGCGCAGGTAGTGCTGCTCGACCCCTGCCGTTGAGTCGTCGGAGTTGGTGTCGTGAGCCTCGCTGGCGGCGGTGATGTTGGCGAACAGCGCCTGCACCTCGGGCACGTATTCGCCGGTGTACTTCAGGAACGGGTCGAAGTTGTGCAGGACCGGGCTGAGGTTTTCGAGCAGCGGCACGGTCAGGTTGAGCGACTTGGCGACATCCGGCAGTCCGCGCTTCGCCGCCTTCGTCAGCGGCCCGAGCGAGGTCAGGAAGCCGTTGAACGCGGGCGTGAAGGGTTTCGCCGCAGCGACCAATTTTGAGAGCTGGAGCTCGGCGGGACGGAACTCGTCGTAGTACGGATTGACGTCGGCGGCGAATTTGTCGAGTTCTTTCAGCGCCACGCGCGAGCTGCTCTCAAACCTCGGCAGCGCGCGGAAGGCTTCAGCGAACGCCTGGCTGCCTTCGGCGGCCGCGTGGAAGGTGCGATTGCCGCTCGACTCCAGGCCTTCGAGCTGGTGGTCGCGCCCGGCGAGCGCGGTGAAGACCACCCCGGTGTTGTGGATCAGCGCCGTCACGGCCCCTTCCTGGGAGGCGAGCACGCTGACCAGGTTGTTGGCGCTCTGGACGAACGGGTTGAGCGTGGCGAAGTCGTTGTTGATCGCTTCCCCGCGCCCGTTGATCCCTGCTTCCACCGACTGCTGCCACACCTCGAAGGCGCGCGCGCGTCTTCGTGTTGAGCGAGGCCAGGATGTCGTCGAGCGTGACCGACGGTTCGACCTGCGCGTCCGCGAGCTGGCCCCTTGTCGGGCAGGAACGGGCCCGAATGCCCTCCGCTCCTGCGGGATCAGCTGCACGTAGGTCTCCCCCAGCAGCGTCTTCTGGCGCACGATCGCGTGCATGTCCGAGCGCATCGGCGCGTACTGGCTGTCGATTTCAAGCGTCGCGTGGCTGCGACCGTCCTTGCCGATCTTCAGCGAGACGACATGACCGATATCGACGCCTGAGATACGCACTTCCGACTGTTCGGTGAGCGCGAGCACGCGCGGGAAGGCCACCGTGAAGCGATAGCCCTTCGGCTTCAGCGGCAGCGCTCCGCCGAAGGACTCCCAGAGGAACAGCAGCAGCCCGAAGCAGCTCAACGCGAACATGATGATCACCAGGATGTTGCCCAGCGTGGGGGCGCGCTTCTGCATCGCTCAGCCCCCTGCCTTGCTCGCGGCCGCCGGCGAGCGGCGCGTGGAGGTGTGCTGGCCCTGGCCGAAGGCGCCGCCGGTGAGCCCGGTGAATAGACCCGTCGAGCTCGTGGAGCGCGCCCCGCGCGCTGGCCGCTTTCACGGTCGCGCCCCGCGGTACACGACGTCCCGGTCGGCGGGTTGAGCAGGCCGAGCAGCAGCCTGACCGTGGGATTGACTTCCCCCGCCCCTTTCAGGATCGGCACGACGTTGCAGTTGAAGTAGGGCAGGGTGTTGCCGAGCGCTCCGTGCGCGTCCGCGGTGCTGACCGAGCTGTTGAAGTCGTGATTGGCCCAAGCGAGGTAGAACAGGAAGCCGCCCTTGCTGGTTCCGGGGTTGTAGGCGAACTCGTTGAAGAGTTCGTTGAGCACCGAGAAGCTGCTCGCCAGCTTCGGGAACGCCGCGCTCAGTTCCTTGGTGGCCGGCCCGATCTGATTGACGACGGGCAGGATCTGGCGCGCGAACGGACGGATCTGGCTCTTGATAATCGGGGTGGTCTTGATGAACTCAGACTGCGAGGCTACCTCGCCGGGGCCGAGTGCCTTGGCGAACGGCTGCAGCTCCTTCAGCGTCGGGCCGAGCACGCGCGCGGCGGTGGCGAGCTTGCCCAGGCCGCGCTGCGCCTTGCCGAGCGTGGCGGGCAGCAGGTGCAGCGTGCTCTGGACGTTCTGTTCCTCTTCGGCGAAGGTCTTGAACACCGTGTTGGCTGACACGACCAGTTCGCTCAGCTGCTGGTCCTTACCGCCCAGCGCTTCGATCAGCAGCCGGAAGTTGTGGATCGCGTGCGCGGTGCTCGCATGACGGGCATCGAGCTCGGAGCCGATCTCCTGCAGATCGCGCGCCGTCGGATCGAAGCGCTTGAGCGCGGCCGACAGCGCTTTACCGTTGCCCTTCAACCCTTCGCCGGCGCCGGCCAGCAGCTCCTGCAGATAGGCGCGCGATTCGGTGTCCAGCCCCGCGAGGAATTCGTCGAAGTCGATGTTCGGGGCGGTCTGTGACAGCGGGAGCGTCGCGCCGCTGGACAGCGCCCCGCTGGTGGGCGTGCCCGGGCTGACCTCGACCGTCAGATCCTGCAGCGCCGTCTTCGGGCGCAGCAGCAGCGTCGCGTCGTGGTAGATCCGATTGCGTGCGTATTCCGGGGTCAGGTGCATGGTGATCACCCCAACGCCCTGGTGCAGGTCGACGCTCGCGATTTCCCCGATCTTCGCCCCCGCGATCGTCACCGCCTGACCCTGGCCGGGTGTCACCGCCTGGGCGGTCTGGATATCGGCCTTCAACGTGAAGTAGTTTTTCCCCAGGACCGGTACCCAACCGGGCAGCTTGAGATTCTCGTGCGCCAGGATGTAGCCGCCCACAAACGCGGCGATCAAGACCATCGAGACCACCGCGATGAACGCCGTGCGGTAACGCCGGATCTGGTCGGCGACACTGAGGCCGCCCTCGTGAGTGTCGGTCGGGTTCATCCCCCGCTCCCGTCCGCGGGACCTTGCGAGAGCGGTCCATTGAAGTTCGGCACCGCCTGGGTGTAGCAGGGCACCAGCGGCTTATAGGCCGGCTCTTGCGCGGGGAACGCGGGGCGAGTGCCTTCCGGGGTCAGCGGCGCGCGGGAGACCAGCGACAGGCCCCTTGTGCTGCTGCCCTCGATCCCGACCGGCGCCGAGCGCAACGTGGGGCCGCCGCCACCGACCAGGAAGCGGTCCATCACGCCGTTGCCGTCGAAGCTCTGGCCGAGGCTCGCCAGACCCGCCACCGTATAGAAGAATTCTTTGTACGCTTCGACGCCCGAGGTGTTCGGTCCGTCCTGCAGCTTGGTGTTTCCGGCCGGGTAGAACACTTTCGTCAGACACTTGCTGAACGCTTCGGTCTGCTTGATAGAACGCGGGCTGTTCGCTGAACAGCTTGGCGAGCGCCGGCGTGGCCGTGACCAGCCCCTTGGCGACGCCGCCGAGCTCGCTGGGCGCCAGCGAGGCCTTGACCTGTTCGATCCACGGCAGCGCCGTGCTGATCGTCGCGGGCGTCTGCTTGACCCCCGGGATGATGTCGAGGGCAAACGTCCGCGTCGGCGGGAGAGCCGCGGCGAGCGAGCTGAAGCCCCGATCGATGCTGGTGAGCGCGCCCGGCAGCGCCGTGACCGTGGCGGTGAGGCTCGGCGCCTGGGACGCAAAGATGTGAAAGAACGTGTTGAAGTTGGGAATCAATTCGCTCAGATCCTGCTCGTGAACATTCAGCGCCGCGGTCACTTTGCCGACGCTCGCGATCAGTTTGGAGATGTCGTGTTCTTCGGTGCCGGTCACCGCCTGGGCGTCGATCGACGCGCTGCGCAGTGCCGAGGGCCCGCGGAGGTATGACTTGTTGAGCGCCTGCGCGGCGTTCAGGCCGCTCACGTCGGGATCCTGTTCGGCGTTTTCGGCGGGCGTCGGCTTGCGCGTCAGCGCGTCGCCATAGCCGATCAGGAAGTTCTGCAGGTTGGCGCGCGTGTCGGTGTTCAGCGCGTCCAGAACCTGGTCGAGCTGGACCGGGTCCGAGGTCTGCGTGATCGGGAGCGTCGCGCCCGAGGAGAGCGTCCGCGCCGTGGGACTGCCTGGCTGCAGTTCGACGAAGTAGTTGCCTTCCAGGAACAGCCGCGGGCGGATCTTCAGCGTGGCGTCGGCGTGGATCGGCAGGCCGCCCGATTCGATTTCCATGCTGACCAGGCCGACCTGGCCCTCGCGGCGGATCGAGCTGACGGTGCCGACGTTGACTCCGGCAATCCGCACCGGCGACTTGGAGTGGATATCGACAGCCGTCGCGAACACCGCTTTCAGGCGGTAGCCGTGCTTGAACGGGATGTGCTTGGTAAAGGCGAAGAACAGCGCGATCACGAGGATCACGACGAACGCGATCCCGAAGCGCAGCGGGTTGTACCGCTGCATCTCGAGGACCGACAGTTCGTCGCGGCGGCGACGTGGGCGCAAACGCAGGCGGCTCACTTGCGCTTCCCCTTCGTCTTCTTCGTCTTCTTTGCCTTTGCCTTCTCCTTCCCGCTTCTTCCTTCGCTGCCTTTTCTTTGCGCGCCTTCCACTCCCAGGTCCTTCAGCGTGGCGCTCGAGTACGGCTGTCCGTACAGGTTCAGTTCGCGCGTGGTCGCTTCGTGGGTGATGCCGGCATTGCCGGGCGCGTGGCCGATCACGGTCTGACCCACGGCGTAGGTCTCGTTGCCCGCTTCGCACTCCTGCGGCTGACCGGGTCCGGCGACGTTCGGGTAGGGGTTGTAGTGCAGGTGGTTGTCGTTGATCACCGGTCCGGGCTTGTTCCCCGCCTCGGCTTCTCGATCGATCGAGGGACCGCTGGCCGGCGCCGAGGAGGGGAAGCCCTCGGCGTTGACCCCGTCCGGGGAGAGGACCGGCAGCACGCGTGCGAGCGTGCCGACGCCGATGTTCTCGGAGAACAGGCTCGCGACGTTGCGGAACGCCAGCGTCAGGTAGTTGCAGGTCACCTGCTCGGGCGCGAGCCCCGCGACGAGCGGATTACCAAGCGTCGTCGTCTGCGTCAGGTCTTCCAGACCGAGCGTGACGACGGGATTCTGCGCGAAGGCCTGGAACGCTTGTGCGGCTTCGGCCAGCTCGGTGTTCAGCGCGGTGGCCGCGCTGAAGTTGACGGCGCCTTCGGCGAACGCGTGACCGAGCGGCTTGGCGATCGTGCGCAGCCCGCTCGCGGTCGGGCGCAGCAGGCGCATGAACTCGGCGCTCTTTTCCATGAAGGGCGCCTCGTGTGGGAGCGAGTAGGTGGCCTGCTCGAGCGAGGGCGGGCCGCCTTCGATCGCTCGTTCGAGCGAGGGAGCCACGCCCGCCCAGGCCTTGAAGAACGTGTCGAGGTTGCTCCAGAATTCCGCGTTGTCCTGGGCCACCGCGGCGGTCTGTTCGGCGGGCCGGTCGAGCGCGTACCACAGCTCGCGAAACCCGGTCCGCGGCGCGGCGATGTTGCGCAGCGCCGGGATCGCGTTGATGACGAGCGGGCGCAGTGTCGCGATCGTTTCATTCAACCCCAAGCCGCGCCCGGCGAGACCATCGCCGAAGTTGATCGTGTTTTTCTGAATCGCGGTCCTCGTCTTCGTGCTCGAACATGTCGAAGAACTGGTTGAGGTCCACCGGTTCACGCGTCTGGCTGACCGGGATCGTCGCGCCCTGCTTGAGCGTCTTTTGCGATGTGCCCCGTTCCAGTTCCAGGTACTTCGTCCCGATCGACGACGTCGACTGCACGACCGCCTTCGTGTCAGCTGGCAGCGGCTCGACGCCCTTTTCGAGCTTCAGGTCGGCGATCGCGGTTACGCGCCCGGTGGTCGGGTTCTGATGTGGGGTCAACGAGCTGATCAGGCCGACGCGCGTGCCCGCGATCCGCACCTGGTTGTTCGGCTGCAGTTCCGAGGTCTCCGGCAGCACGATTTTCAGGTTGTACGTGGGAACGAACGGCAGACCGTTGTTGGCGCTGTAGGACAGGAACACGGCCACCACCACGATTAGCGTCGTGACCGCGCCGATCAGCAGCGGGCTGCCCGCCAAGGAGCTGCGCCTGCGCGGGTTCATCAGGGAACCTCCGACGGGTCGCAACCGAGCAGCGCGTTGTCGATGAACGGCGAGGACCCGTCGGCCGCCGGTTGGGTCGCCGCGCCCGGGCAGCGGCGCAGCTGACCGGTCTTCAGGCCCGCCAGCCCCTGCTGCGGGGTGACCGGCGTGAGCGTGTTGTTCGCGCCGAGCGCGAAGTCATCGAACACGGGGGCCGCACGCGCGTAGTGGCCGTTGGCGTCGTAGTAGCCGGCGGCCTCACCGAAGTCGCGGACGAAGCCCTGAAGATCGGGGCTGTAAGGGACCGAACGGAGCGGTGATCGGAACCGATTCCTTCTCCGCCGTGACGCCGTTCGGGGAGGCGGTCGACAGCGCCTGCGTGAGCGCCGGCAGGGCGCGGATCGCATCGGTGAAATCGTTGTTCGGCCCCGGGCTTGCTGAACGCCTGGCCGAAGTTGCCACGACCGGTGTCGCCGTGTGCAGCAGCGAGGTCAAGCGGGAGAGGAACAGCGGAAGCCCTTTCTGGTTGGGCTTGGACACGTTCACGAGCTCTGTCAGCGCGCTGAGCGTGGCGGGCAGCTCGGCGAACGTGCGGTTGCCCGCGCGCAGGGCCAGCGGCAGCTCATGCAGAGCCCGGGCGAGGCTCGCCTGCTGCGAGCCGACCGCCTGGAAAGTCGTGTCGGTGTTCCCGATCAGATCCGTGAGCTGTTCTGAGTGAGCGCCGATCGTCGTGACCGCCTTGGCCCCTTCCACGAGGAAGCTCGTGAGCGTCGCCTGTTCGTGGTCGAGCTCGGAGAAGAGATGGCTGGCGGCGGACAGCGACGGACCGAAGTACCTGATCGTCAGGCTGAAGTCCTTGCCGGCTCCGCGTACTGTTCGGCCGAGCCCTGGAGAAACTCCTGCAACCCCTTGCGGGTCTTCGGGTTGAAGGTGTTGAACAGCTGGTCGAGATCCACGACGCCGTGCGTGGCGGTGGTCGGCAGCGTCGCGCCCGCCGAAAGCGCGGGCTTGTTGTTGGGACCCGGCGTCAGCGCGACGTAGCGGTTGGCGATGCTCGTCAGCGACGGCACCCGCACGGCGGCCGTGGTGCCATCGTGCAGCGGCGTCAGCGAAGAGTCGACATGGATCGTGACCAGCGCCTTGAAGTCGGACGTCAGGGTGATGTTCTTGATGCTCCCGACCGGCACGCCGCCGACCTGCACCTGGTCACCCTTGACGAGCTGGTCGGCTTCGGCGAACAGGATCTTGTAGGTGGCCCCGCCCCCACCCGCGAAGAGCAGATAGGCGACGATCAGCACGACCAACGCGAGCGCGCTGACCGCGAGCAACCGTCCGATGCCCGGCGAGGAAGAGCGCGGGCGGGCGGCCGGCGGCGAGGAAGCGCGCGCCTGGGGCGGCGAGTCCTCAGGGGGAGCAGGAGGGCTAGGGGCGCTAGCCATTGCTACCGGTTTCCTTGTCTTCGGAGGGCACGCCGGTTGAAGACGAGCCCGTGGATGAGCCTGTCGAGGGTGCGCTCGTAGCGGGAGCGGGCGGGGATGCCGTAGAGGACGAGGAAGGATGGTCGGGGATCGAGGCCGCCGACGGGCCGCTGCCCACCTTCGGGTCGGGAATCTCGCCCAACCGCGCGATCAACTGGATCCACTGTCCCGGCGTGATCGCCGCGCTGAAGGTGCTCGCGGACCGGGCCTCGCCGGCCGTCCGATGCTCCGCCCGTCAGCGGCGCGAACTCGACGTGGATGCCGTCGCCGTGGCCGGGCGCCGCGACCGTGTTGTCGGTGCCCGGGTAGCTCATCAGGCTGACGATCTCGCTCGGCTTCATCGTGCCCTGCAGCGTCAGCAGCTTGCGGATCGTGATGTCGGTGATAGAACCAGGTCCCTGACCGCCGGCGATCGCGATGCCGTTGACAGCCATGATCTCGACCGCGTCACCGGCGGATGTCTCGGCGGCGTTGGTGGCGTTGGCCGCCGGCACGTGGCTGCACCGCAGCGAAGACACGGTCGGATGCAAGCCCGAGACGGACAGGAACTCGAGCGTCGCCAGCACCCGCCTGTCGACCTGTCCGGTCTGGACGTCCTGGCGCCCGCACGCGGGGAGGTGGATCCCGGGGTCGCTCATCACCTGCTGCTCGAGCTGCTCCTTGGACTCCAGCAGCACCTGTCCGACCGTCGGGCGAGCTGCCGAGGAACGGGTTCTGACCCTTGGCCCGGAAGATCGAGGTGTTTTCGAGCTGCACCCAGCCATCGAGGATCGGCTTCGGGTCGATCAGTGGCGCACCGACGCCGGCCGGCCGGATCTGGAACAGCATGTGCGGTTCGCTCGTGCCGGACCCGACGCTCGCGCCGGGCCCGACGTGACCGAGGACGGTCCCCGCGAGGACCTGAACTCCGACACGTCAGCGGGTGCAGATAGACATCGTCAGAACCCGCGCGAAACACTCGCGGCGTGCTCGCCGGGCGAGGACGGCGCAGGTGGTGCTGAGGTGACCGGGGGCGTTACCGGGGTGCCGGCGGGTGCTTCCAGGCCGGCCGCCGCGCCGAGCGCGAGGCGGATTCGGTGGCGCCTTCGGACAGCGGAGAGCGGGACTGCGCGCCCGCGCTGGCCGGGCCGCTCGGCGCCGGTTCCCCCGAGGGGCTCGACTGAGCGATACGCGGGCTCACGGCAGTGTTCTCGAGCGGCTCGAGCACCGGATAGAGCGTCGCCACACCGCCGAGCTCGGCATAGGTGTAGGTATTGCCGTAGGCGTCGCGCAACGAGACGTAGCGCCCCAGCGAGGGCGTTTCGCCTGACCCGACGATTTCCCCGTCCTGCACCGCGATCACGGGCGCACCCTCCTGCGAGTAGATCGTTGTCCCGACGAGCGTCCGAGACGTGCTGGCGGGTCGGGTCCGCTCGCGGCGACGGTTGCAAAGCCATCGCTGAAATGCGACTGCGCGTGCACCGGGAAGCGGGCCTCGGTCAACCCGGTGACAGCCCCGAGCAGTTCCGACGGGGTGCCGCCCAGCAACTGCGCGCGCAGCATCACCGAGTCGACGTACGCCTGCGAATGGTTGTACGAGTAGACCGCGCCGCGGATGTCGGTGTCGCCTCCGGCCGCCTTCAGGTACCTGGCGGCCGTGAAGATCGCGTCGGCCGGGTTGTATGGGTCCTTGAAGCCGTCGCCATTGGCATCCACCCCGTACTGCGCCCACTCAGCGGGCAGGAACTGCATCCAGCCCTCGGCGCCGGCGCTGGAGACGCTCAGGTCGCGACCGTAGTCGGTCTCGACCTCGTTGATCGCCGCGAGCACCTGCCACGGGATTCCGTAGGCGGTACCCGCGGCCTGATAGATCGGCAGCAGGAACGGCGGGACGCTGAAGCTTTCGATGAAGAAGCTCGACACGCCCGAGATCGGCCCGCCCAGCGTGAGCGGCAGCGGCGGTGTCAGCGCTGATGGCGCGGGTGCGCGGTGCTTCGCCCCAACCGCCGGAGAGGCATTTTCGCTCGCCTGTTCTTGTTCTTCGCCTTCACCGCCGGTTGGACTCTGCGATTTCTTGTGCGCGTGCGAGGCATGCACGGACCCGCCTGGCGTGCTCCCCTGCGCATGTTGCGCCCGCACCTGCGGCGTCGTCGTTTCGACCGGCGCACCCTGACCCGGCGAGGAGGGGACGGGTTCGGTCGTCGTCGCGGGTGGCGTCGCGACGGGGGCTTCGGGAGCGGGCGTGGAGGTCGTAGTCGTGCCAGTCGATGTCGTCGCTTCGGCCGACGTGCTCGTGCCGGTCGAGGACGGCTGCGAGGAGACCGGTTCGGTGGCGCTCGCCACCGCCGGCGTCAGCGCCAGCGCGCCAAGAGCGGGGAGCAGCAGGCGGATCGCGGGCCGGATGAGTGGGATGCGCGGTTGGATCGTGGGGCGGATGAGCGGTTGCGTGGTCATCGTCTGTCGATCAGTTGCCGAGCAGGTAGTTGAGGAGCAGCCCGCTCGCGCCGGAGCTTTCTTCAGCGGAGGGGGTGTAGTAGGTCGTGCCCCCGCTCGCGCCGCCCACCGGCTCGACGGTCGAGGAGGCCCCGCCCGCGGAGCCCGAGCTCGAGAACCCGTCGAGGCTTTCGGAGAGCGTCGGCACCGGACCCGGGTACTTTGCGATCGCCTGCGCCGGGGTGGCGCCGTTGAGAACCGCGAGCGTGCGATCCATCACGAGGCTCGTGGGACTGCTGGCGGCACTTGCGGCGGAGCCTTCCGCCCCCTTGACGAAGTTCGCGCTGCAACCGCCCTGGGGGGCGACCTTGTAGCCCACGCAGTTCTTGCCGAGGACCTCGGCGCGCACGAAGTGGCCGAGCGAGTCGTAGCCGTTGAGGCCGCCGCCGCCCAGGAAGATCAGGTCGAGCAGTCGCTCCAGACCGCCCGTGGAGCGCAGGCTGGAAAGCAGTTCGGAGAGGTTGCCGGCGAACGGTTTGGCGGCGGTGCCGAGCTTCTGTGCGCGTTCGAGCAGCGGTGCTGTGGCCGCGATCGCCGGGCCGGAGACCTTCGCGGTCTTGCCGAGGCTCTGGAAGAACTTCGTGGAGCTGTTCGCGAACGGCGCCAGGTGGGTGAAGACTTCGTTGATCCCGGGCGCGGCAACTTTGAGGTCGGTGAAGGTCGCGGTCGTTTCGTCGGCGAACTTGCCGATCCGTTCCATCGCCGGCCCGAACTGCTTCAGGAAAGCCGGGAAGTCGGCGAAGCTGCGCGCGACCGCGCTGGTGTGCCTGGCGGTGGCGGTCGCGACCGTATTCTGCTGCACGAGCGAGTCGGCAAATTGCTCGCGCACGGCGGCGAACGGAGCCAGCGCCTGATCGGAGTCCACCGAGAGTTTGGCGAGCTCCTTGTTCTCGCCGGCGAGGATGCCGAGCACCTTGTCGAATTCCCGCAGCGCCGGGTCGGCGCGTTTGATGACCGCGTTGAGGTCGCTGCCACGCCCGGCGAGGCCGGCGCCGAGTTCGTTGATGATGATCGTGAAGCGCTCGCGCACGGGCAGCCTGTTGATGTCGTTGAGCAGGTCGACGTCGACTGGGCTGGACGTGTTCGTCACCGGCATCAGGAACTCGCCGGCGCCTTCCTGGCCGTGCGGGATCTTGCGCAACGGCGGCGGCAGCGGCGTGCCTTCGGCGCGGGGCTGGGTCGGCAGGCAGTTGACGAACTTCTCGCCGAGCAGCGCCTCGGGTTCGATCGCGCAGCTGGCGTCGGCGCGAAAGTCCTGAAAGCCGGGATTTCTGATCTTCAGCACGACCGCCGCCTGCGCCTGCGGCGTGGGCGCGACCGACCCCACGGATCCGACGGTGACGCCGTCGATCTTCACCTGCTCGCCGGGGATGATGTTGCCGGCATCATCGAAGATCGCGCGGATCGTGTAGGAGCCGCTCGAGCCGCCCGCCGAGGTAGCGAGCAACACGACCGCCACGAGCACGGCCATGCCAACAACGCCGCCGATTCCGGCCGCGCCTCTCCTCCACCCGACAGTCTGCGTCCTCAACCCGATCCTTCCTTGCGGTTCAACTACGCGAAGGGCGGCCCCATCCTATCGATGGGGCCGCCCGTCTCGCTTGCGCTTCGGCCGAGCTCACGTCCCCCAGGACTCGAGCTCGCCGCTATCGACTACCTCTTGGGGCACGGCGCCTTGTACGTGGCTTCCGCTTTTTCGCCCGGTTCCTTGGGGTTGTTGATGTTTCCGAATTCCATCACCGACTTCAGCGGGAAGCCACCCTTCGGGCACTTCTTCGGCACGGTGATGTAGTAGGTCGTCTTCTTGCCCTTCTTGTACGCGGCGCCGACCTGCACGTCGATCTGTTTCACCGACGCGTCGAGTGCGCCCGGCACCGATTCGACCAGCGGCACTTCAGCGAGCACCGTCGGGCCGAACGGCGGCGAGGAGTTGACGACTTTGCCCGTCGAAATGACTTCGATCGAGACCGGCGAGTGGCCGTCCGCAAAGAACTCCAGGTTGCCGCCGGGGGCGAAGAACGGTTCTACCGACACCGTCTCGTCGACGCGTTCGGTGCCGAAGCTGACGACACCGCTTGCCGAACCCACAGGGCCAGCTTTCGATGCCTTCGGGCATGGTCCGGGCCCGCTCGTTTCAATCACGCTCTGCGCGCAGGTGGCGAAACCCTGCGGGTGCAGTTTCGCGCTGGCCGGCCCATAGAATTTGACCCCGATCAGCGGCGCCGGAAAGCCACCGTATTCGGTCCCGGAGATCGTGTATTCGGCCTTCAACGCGGCGCCCGCGCCGAGGATGTTGCCCGTATGCGGGAAGCCCGGGATCGGCACGGCCTCCGCTTTGAGCGTGATCGTCGGCGCCGCCGATGCTGAGGCCGACAGGCCCAGGGCAGCCAGGCCAAGCACGGCCAGGCAGGTGGATATTCTGCGCATCATCTCTCTCCTCTTATTTTGATGGACAGACCCCCTCGATCCGGGTAGCTCCGGAACCAGTGCCGGTCCGGCGAGATCTCCGGCTACGGCGCCAGAGAACAATGGCGATCTCTTCCTTACAACACCATATACACCGCGAAGGATCGGTTCAACCTGAAGTCGGAGGCGCGGGCGACGGTTTGCAGCGCGGTTGCCCCTGCTGCCTGGCTGAATGGCCAGTCTGCTCTGACGGCGAGGGCCTGAACACACTTCTGAAGACAGACGTCTCAGATATCTCATCCTTAGCTGGAGGATTAGGCTAGGCGAACTCCAGCTCCTCCCCAGAAAAGCGCACACCGACGGGCTCGAGGATCACCTGCCGCGGTCCCTCCTCGACGCGCCCGGCGATCAGCGCGCCCAGGCCGAGCCGCTGCGCAATCGCCACGATCGCCTCCCCCGCCCCGGCCGTGCAGTACAGGGCATAGCCAGCGCCCATGTTGAACGTCGAATACGCCGCGCGTGCGTCCAGCTCCGCCTGCTCCACCAGGAAGCTCAGCACGCTTGGCACCTCAGGCAGCCTGGTGATTCGATACGTAAGCGGTCGCGGCGGGCGCATCAGCTTGAGCAGACCATGCCCGGTGATGTGGCTGATGTAGGACAGCGGCAGTTGCTCCTGAAGCAGCGCCTGGACGAGACCCACATACATCACCGACGGCTCCAGCAGCGCCTCGCCCAGCGTCGTGCCGGGCGATCCCCGGTCAGCAGGGAGCTCAGTCGCGTAGCCGTCGGGCAGTCGTCCCGCCAGCAGTCGCGCCAGCGAGGCGCCGTTGGCGTGCAGCCCACTGGAGGCGACCAGCACGATTTCGTCCCCGGGCGCGAGCGCCTCCCCCAAGATCGCACGGCACCCCTCCGGCACCACCCCCACGGCGGCGCCCGCCAGCTCGATCTCGCGCTCGTCCAACAACCCCGGCAACGACGGCGACTCCCCGCCCCCCCACGTGCAGCCCGCGTCCACGCACGCCGTGCGCCAGCCCTCGATCAGCGCCGCGCCGCGCTCACCCTCGCGATACCACTCCGAAGCCCCCGTCGCGAAATACGCGTTCACGACCAGCGGCAGCGCGCCGACGCAGCACAGGTCGTTGCAGATCGCGGCAACCGTGTCGTAGGCGACGTCACCGAAATGATTGACCCCCTGGGCTTCGAGCACCTGGCGGGCGATCATCGACTTCGTGCCCAGTCCCTCGACGACGAACGCGAACGCGCGGGAGTCGAGCTCGAACACGAAGGCGGGCTCTCCTCGTGATGCGTCGAGTGCCTGCCCGCCATGCGCGGCGAGCAGCGATGAGGTGGAGAGCGCCCCGGCGATCGCCAAGCGCTTGCCGGCGTCGAGCGTCTCGTAGTCCACGCCCGCCGCGCGGTAGCTGGCGACGCCCGGCGGCTCGGAGGCAGTCATGACCGGGACCCTACCGGCCGCAAGTCCACTATCTCTACTTCTACTTCTACTTCTTCTTCTGATGCCCCTTCAGCGACCTCTTGGGGCATGGGACTTTAGGCCGCGCCGGTGCTCACGCGCGCCGCGGAATCGATATACCCCTGCCTTCTCACAATTTTCTCTCCAAGGAGACCCATGGATTTCCAACCCAGTGAGCGCTGTATCGAGTTCAAGGAGCGTCTCAGCACGTTCATGGACGAGCAGATCTACCCGGCGGAGGCAGTCTATGAGCGTCAGCTGCACGAGTCCGGCAATCCGCATCATCAGCCCCAGGTCATGGAGGATCTCAAGACGCGCGCGCGCGAGGCTGGGTTGTGGAACATGTTTCACCCAGACCCCGAGTACGGCGCTGGGTTATCCAACAGTGATTATGCGCCGCTCGCCGAGTTGCTCGGGCGCAGCCACATCGCCTCGGAGGCCTGTAACTGCTCGGCGCCGGATACCGGGAACATGGAGGTGCTCTCGCAGTTTGCCACGCCCGCACAGAAAGACCAATGGCTTACACCTCTACTTGAGGGTGAGATTCGCTCCGGCTTTGCGATGACCGAGCCAGACGTGGCCTCCTCCGACGCGACCAACATCTCGCTGCGGATCGAGCGCGACGGGGACGAGTACGTTTTGAATGGGCGCAAGTGGTGGTGCTCGGGCACGCTGCACCCGCACTGCCGGATCCTGATCGTGATGGGCAAGACGGCGTTCGACGGGCCGCGTCACGCGCAGCAGAGCCAGATCCTCGTGCCGCTCGACACACCCGGCGTGTTGATCCTGCGCGGGCTGCCCGTGTTCGGCTACCAGGACCAGGAGGGCCACGCCGAAATCGACTTCGTCGACGTGCGCGTGCCGGCGGAAAACCTGATCGCCGGCGAGGGAGAGGGCTTCATGATCGCCCAGGCGCGGCTCGGGCCCGGGCGCATCCACCACTGCATGCGCGCGATCGGCGCGGCCGAGCGCGCGCTGGAGTCGATGTGCCGGCGCGCCAGCACGCGCGTCACCTTCGGCCAGCCGCTCGCCGCGCGCGCGAACATCCAGGACTGGATCGCCGAGTCACGGATCGAGATCGAGATGGCGCGCCTGCTCACGCTAAAGGCGGCCTGGCTGATGGACACAGTCGGCAACCGCCACGCCCGCACTGAGATCGCGGCGATCAAGGTCGCGGCGCCGAACATCGCGCTGAAGGTGATCGACCGCGCGATCCAGGTGCACGGCGGCGGCGGCGTCTCCGACGACCACACGCTGGCCTGGGCCTACGCCCACCTGCGCACCCTGCGTCTGGCCGACGGCCCCGACGAGGTGCACAAGATGTCGATTGCCCGGCGCGAGCTCGCGCCCTACGTATCGCAGGAGAAGTAGGCGCGGCGCGCCGGCTCCGCGACTGCTGAGCGACGTCGATGTTCGTACTCGCCACGCTGCTCTACCCGTGCGTGCTCGCGCTGCTGTGCCTCGGCGCCGGGCTGCTCGTCGACCGGGTCAGTGGGGGCTTCCTGCCTGGCGTGCTGCTGGCCACGATCGGCGCGGCGACCCTGATCGGCGTCTCGCAGCTCACGACCTACTCCATTTTTGCCGCACCGGCGACGCCGTATCTGCTGGCTTTGGTTGCGCTCGCCGGCTTCGCGCTGGGGCGAGAGCGGATGGCAGCGGTGGGGGCGCTGCTGTTGGACGGGGACTGGCGGCGTTTTGGCTGGCAGCTCGCCGTGGGAGTACTTGCCTTCATCTGCGCGCTGGCCCCGGTCCTGTTCGCGGGGCGCCCCTCGTTCGCCTCATACGGGGTCCTGACCGACTCGGCCTTCCACATGCTCGGGGCCGACTTTCTGATCCGCCACGGCCAGGATTTCTCGCATCTCGACCTGCGCAATTCCCCCGGTCAGTACCTGAACGCCTACTACAACACGAGCTACCCCTCCGGCGCCGACACGCTGTTCGGCGGCTCGGCATTCCTCGTGCACGTGCCGCTGATCTGGGCCTTCCAGCCGTTCAACGCGTTGATGCTCACGCTCGCCACCGGCCCGGCTTGGGTGCTCGTGCGGCGGATCGGACTGGACGGCTGGCTGGCGGCCCTGGCCACTCTGAGCGTTACGCTGCCCGCGCTCGTCTACGGCTACGAGCTGATCGCCTCGGTCAAGGAGATCACCGCCATGGCAATGATCCTCACGCTCGGCGCGCTCGTCGTGCTGTATCCGCGCTGGTTGCGTGGCCCTCCCTTGGGTGTTGTCCCGTTCGCGCTCGTGGCCGCCGCCGGTATCTCGGCGCTTGGGGTGGCGTTCGGCGCGTGGGCGCTGACGGCGGTGATCGTGCTCGCGGCGATTCTGATCCGGGAGGTTGCGGGGGGAGACACGGCGTCCGGGGCGGTTGCCGCGGGGAGCGTTGGGGGAGGTCGGTCGCGGGCGCGGGGGGCCTTGCTACTCGTGGCGGCCGGGGCGGGCGTCGCCCTGCTCGCCGCACTCGGGAGTTGGCTCGAGGTGTCCGGGTCGCTGCAGGTGGCCAAGAACATCGCAGCGACGAGCAACCCGGGCAATCTGCAGAAGCCACTCCGCTCCGTGCAGATCCTCGGCACCTGGCTGGTGGACAGCTACAAGCACGTCCCCGCGGGCGGCGATCTCACCGTCTCCTACGCGCTGGCCTTCCTCGCCCTCGGCTCGGCCCTGCTGGGCGCCGCGTACATCGTGTACCTGCGGGCATTTGCGCTGGCCGCCTGGCTCGCCCTGACGCTCGCGGTATGGCTCGGGTTGACCGCCTACGGAACGACCTGGGCCGACGGCAAGGCGCTGATGCTGACCTCGCCAGTGGTCGTGCTGCTGGCCTGGTCGGGCGTCGCCGCGCTGCGCGCTTTCGCCCAGCGGCCGGCCTCTGGGTTGCGGGGAGCGTTGCGTTGGGCGCTGGCGCCGGTGCTCGCGCTTGTGCTCGCCGGCGGCGTCACCGTGTCCGACGCGATGCAGTACCACGGCTCCAACCTCGCGCCCACGGCGCGCTACGACGAGCTCGCCTCGGTCGACTCGCGCTTCGCCGGTCAAGGGCCGGCGCTGTTCACCGACTACGACGAATACGCGCTCTACGAGCTGCGCCACCTCGACGTGGGCGGCCCGGGCTTCATGTTCCCGCCCCGCTCGATCGCGCAGGCCGAGGGCCAGCCGGCGGACCTCGACCAGGTCCCCCCGGCAGCCTTGCGCGCGTACCCGCTGATCGTCACGCGTCGTGACCCGGCGGCCTCGCGGCCACCGGCGGCCTACCGCCTGCTGTGGCAAGGCGCGTATTACGAAGTGTGGGGGCGGCGCCCCGGCGCGCCCGTGGCGCTGGCGCGCGTCGGGCTATCGAGCGTGCGGGCGGGCGGGCTTGTGAGCGCATCGGTGGACGGGCTTTCCGGTCAGTGCTCGCGTGTGGAGCATGTGGCGCGACTGGCCGAGTCTCATGGCGCGCAGCTGATCAGCGCGAGCCCACCGGAGATCGTGGGGATCGATGTGGCGCGCGCCTCGCATCCGGCCTGGAGAGAGTCCCGCCTCGGGCTCCTGATGTCAGGGCCCGGCCGTCTGGAGGCCAGGTTCGTCGTGCCGCGTGCTGGGGTGTGGGACCTGTGGCTGCAGGGTGAGATCATGCCGGCGGTCGGGGTGAGTGTCGATGGACGCCAGCTCTCCTCGATCAGCGGCCAGCTCACCGGTGTCGCCACGGACCCAGACACGATGGCGCCGCTGCCCATTCAGCTAAGCGCCGGCTCCCATCGTGTGGCGATCACTCGCGGGAGCGGCAACCCGCTGGCGCCGGGCGCCGGCGGCTCGGCGATCCTCGACTCGGGCTTCCTGACACCGGCCGGAGCCGGATCTCAGGCGAGGCTGCACGTCACCCCCGCCGCTCAGTGGCGCTCGCTGTGCGGAGAGCCGTTGGAGTGGATCGAGGCTGGCTAGAAACTTAGGCAGCGGGCGCGTATGCCTCGGACGCCTTGGCGAGCGGTGTTTGCGTTGTGGTCCGGTCGCGAAGCACGACCTGGGCTCCACGGGCGGGGCTGGTTGTGATGCTGCGCCTACGTGTCGCCTCGGCGCCTTCGCCCGCGGGGTGCAGCTCACAGCGCTCGAGGACGATGCGTAAGACGAGCTTCATCTCGAGCAACGCGAAGCTCGCGCCCAGGCAGCGCCGCCGGCCGCCACCGAAGGGAATCCAGGTGTATGTGTTTGGTGCCCGCCCACCCGCACTCTCGAGGAAGCGCTCGGGGCGAAAGGCGTGTGGCTCGGGGTAGATCGCGGGGTCGTGGTGCAGAAGGTAGGCGTTGGCGACCAGCGCGACGCCGGGTGAATAGTGAATGCCGCCGATCTCGATGGGTTGCTTGACGATGCTGACCTGGGCGTAGGGCAGCACCGGCTTGTGGCGCAGGATCTCATTCACCACAGCTGTCAGATACTCCTCCGCGGCCTGCTCCTCGCCAGCTCCCTCGTCGAGCTCGTCGCGGAGTCGGCCCAGCACGGCTGGCTCGCGTGCGAGACGCTCAAACGCCCAGGCGAGCTGAGAGGCTGTCGTCTCGTGGCCCGCAACGAGAGCCGTCATCAGCTCGTCGCGCAGCTCTTGCGGACTCATCGGCGAGCCGTCCTCGTGGCGAGCGCCGAGCAGCATCGCCAGCACGTCCTCGCCCTCAGCCTCGTCCCCGGCGCTTTGCTCGCGGGCACCGCGGCGCTCGGCGATCACTTCGAAGATCAGCTCATCGGCGTGATCCATCAGCCGCTGAAAACGAGCGGCCGGGCCGAAGCGGGCGAGCAGGCCACGCGGCCTGGGGAGCAGCGACAGCGGGCTCTCAGCGAACGCGAGAATCTCGCCCAAGGTCTCGCGCAGCGAATCCAGCTGCGCGCCCTGCTCCAAGCCAAAGACGGCCCGCAGGATGATCTCGAGCGTCAGCCGCTGCAGTCGGGGGTGCAGGGCGATCGCCTGCTCGCGTGGCCAGCCGGCGAGCTCGCGTTCGGTCAGCTCGCTCATCAAGTCGGCCAGACCCTGCATCCGCTCGCCGTGGAACGCTGGCAGCATCAGCTTGCGCTGCTCCAAGTGAGGGCCCTCGTCGAGCAGGATCACCGAATTACGGCCGACGATCGGCTCGAGGATCAGCGCCCCCTCGCCTGGATGCACAACATCGGGCGAGGCCAGGAACAGCTGCTTGATCTCCTCGGGATCGCTGAGCATCACGAACGGCACCTGGCCGAGGAAGCGCAGCGTCAAGTGCGGGCCGTAGCGAGCGCGGGCACGCTCCAGAAACGCGGTCGGCCGACTCCATGCGCCGAGGGTCTGCAGCGCGGCCGGCATGCGGGGACCTGCAGGCAGCTGACTATTCATGGCGAGCGCTCCTTACGCTAGAGTTTATACCGATGAGTATATCTACTTTAGAGTATGTAGCAAGCTGATGCCGCGCGGACAGTTCGATCGCAGCGCACGCAGAGCGAAGACCAGGGTGCGGCTGCTGCACGCAGCCGCCGAGGTCTATGCACTCCATGGCTTCAGTGGGGCGACCCTCGACGAGGTCGCCGCACAGGCGGGCTTGACCAAGGGAGCGGTCTACGACCACTTTGGCAGCAAGGAGAACCTCCTGCTGGCACTGATGGAGGAGTACCTGGCCGGACAGGTCGCGGCGCAGCTGATGCTGTTCGACCGCGAGCGCGCCAGCGCCGAGCGACCCCTGGCTGGCAGCGAGGACTGGATGGCGCGCCTGCACGAGAGCCCCGAGCGCTTTCGCCTGTTCGTCGAGCTGTGGGCGCACGCCCAGCGAGACGAGCAGCTGCGCCGACACCTGGCCGACGCCCTGCGCACGCTGCACGCCACCTTCGCCGGTTTCGCGGCCGCCAGCGCCGCGGATTCCGGTATACATAATCCAGCCGGTGCCCCCGAGCAGTTTGCCAACGTGACGCTCGGGCTCGGCATCGGCCTGGCGATGCTCAAGCTAACCGACCCCGACACGATCCCCGATGGCCTCCTCGGCGCCGTCCTCTCAATGCTGATCGGAGCGCTGGAATCCGACCCCAAAGCCCGCGAGCTGCTCACCGGGCCCGGATCGGCCGCCGCGAAGCGGGCCGGGCAGCGTAAACGCCGGTGGTGAGAAACGCCGGCTCAGCTCAGCTCAGCGGCAGCGTCAGGCGCTCACACAGGCCGGTTCACTGTCTGATCTCTGCGCCCTCTCGCGCGATGTGCGCGTGCACGAACTGGACCACGGCAGCGCCCTCGCCGACCGCGGTCGCGCAGCGCTTGATCGAGCCGGCGCGCACGTCGCCAGCCGCGTAGACCCCTGGCACACTCGTCTCGAGAAGACCCTCGGCGCCGACGTCGGTGCCGGTCAGGATGAAACCGTCGCCGTCGCGCGCAAGCACCTCGCCGAGCCACTCGGTACAAGGCGTGGCGCCAAGAAACAGAAACAGGAAGGAGAGCGGCAACTGCTCACCGTCAGCGAGCGTAACCGAGTGCAAGCGCCCGTGCTCTCCTTGCAGTCCGGCGATTTCAGAGCGATCGCGCACCGCGACCCCATAGCGGTCGAGCTCATCGATCAGGTACTGCGACATCGTCTCCCGTAGGTCACCGCGGCGGTGCAGAAGCGTGACAAGCGCACCCCCACGCGCCAGCCACGCGGCAGCCTGGGCCGCCGAGTTACCGCCGCCTATGACTCCCACGCGCTGGGCGGTGCAGAGCTGACCCTCCGGCGGACCAGCGGCATAAAACACGCTCACCCCCTCGTACTCCTCGAGCCCCGCCACCGGCAGACGCCGGTATTCGGCGCCCGTGGTGAGCAACACCGCACGTGCGGCGATCTCGTTGCCGTCCTCGAGCTTGACGAGGTGACGCTCGATCCCGGGCTGGAGTTCCTGGACACGGTAGGGCGAGGCCAGGCGGGCGCCGAACTTGCGCGCCTGAGTGGCGGCGCGGCTGAGCAGTTCGTTGCCGCTGATTCCGGCGGGGAAGCCCAGGTAGTTCTCGATCCTGCGCGACGTGCCCGCCTGGCCACCGATACTCCTGCTCTCCACGATCAGCGTGTCCAGTCCCTCTGAAGCGCCATACACGGCTGCGCCGAGTCCCGCGGGTCCGCCGCCGATGATCAGAAGATCGACATCCTCGCGCGGAGCGAGCTCCATGCCGATGCCGAGCGCCCGTGAGAGCTCTCCGTTACTCGGGTTCAGAAGCTCCACACCGCCAGGCAGACGCACAAGCGGCATCTCCGACACGGCGGGTTGCGCCCCCGGACCAGCACCGTCGGTCGCCTCGGTGGGATCGACCCAGGTGTGGGGAAGCCGCTGGGCTCGCGCGAACTCGAGCAGCCGGCGTGTGTCCGGCAAGTCGCGCGGGCCGATGATCTCTGGCCCGATGCCTTGGCGGCGCTGAAGTAGCTCGCGGCGCTCCACCAAGGCACCCAGGACGAGATCCGAGAGCGAAGGATCGTCGAACAGCAACGTCCGCAGGTCATCACGCGGAAGAGAGATGTAGCGCACCGGCTGCGTGACAACCGCTGTAACGAACACCGACTGGCCGCTGAGCAGATTGACCTCGCCAAGAAAGCCCGAGGCGCCGTGACGCACGATCTCGTGCCCCGCGCCATCCAACACCGCCACCTCACCCTCGATGATCGCAATAAACGGATAGGTCGCGTCACCGATCTCATACAGCTTCTCGCCCGCCTCGGCCGTGAGCTCCTCACCATGCTCGGCAAGCAACGCAAGCTGAGTACTGGAAAGCACCCGAACCGGAACCGCCACAGAATCATCAGCGTGAGACGTCATACGAGGGACAAGCGTAGCCAGATCAGCCAGGTGGGTGACTCATCTCCCGCAATTTCGGATCTAAGACAACAGGAGAGGTTGCCCTATGAACACTGCCTCCAAGCCTGTACTCGTCGACCCAGCCGCCGCTGACTCCGACGCCGGCGATCACCTCGCCGCCCTAGCTGGTGAGCGGCCGCGATCTCGCCGCGGAGCGCCTTCGCTGGTCGGAGGCGCAGATTTTGGCTTCCCAAAGCCGAATATGAGAGTAATGAGATGGAGACGGCGGGAATCGAACCCGCGTCCGCGATCGCGTAAGAGTGGCTTCTACGAGCGTAGCCGGCGCTCTGATCTCATCCCCTACTCGCCTCGCCGGCGGGGTTGTGGGGGACCAGCCTTCTTAGATTTCCCTGGCTTGGCAAAGGCGGACCGCACCGGGTGAGCCTGCTTTCTGATCCCGGCCTTCCCCGCCGCAGGCAAGCGGGGCCCGAGACCTCACTCGCCTAGTGTTTGCTAGGCAGCGAGGGCGTACTCATGTGAGTCCGCACTTATGGTTTTCCCGGGTGTTTTACGAGGCCGCCCGGGACCTCGACTCGCCACCACCCCCACGAGCCGACCACGTCGAAGCCTGTCGTCCCCGGGGATGCTTACAGGAGAGAGTCTAGACCCTCTCCGGAGAAATAAAACGACGCGGCCCCGGGCCGCTTGAGGAACCCGCCCCGTCTAGCCCGAAGGCCTTTCAGTTTGGGTGGCAGGGCCTCACACCTCGGTGGCCTCGCTCTTTGCGACTCGGTTCCGCGTCTGGATTCAAAGTAGCTCCGTCCCCGAGCGATTGCAACCCCTCACAAAGCAACTCCCCGCACGTTGCGAAAAAAATGCTCCAGAGCCCTCAGAGGCAGCCCATCTTAGGAAGCGCTTACCGCTGCTGCCACAATGCAGTGATGGATAGCGGCAACTTTTCTCTGCCCGCGGTACCCGGCCCGTCAGGCGCGCCGACTTCCCCGCCTGTGGCCCAGTCTTATCCCTCGCAAGCACACCCAGCCGTGATCGCGCCTGGGCCCACGCATCCGTCGGGCGGGGAGAATCCGTTCGGCGAGCAACGCGGCGGGCGAGGTGACGGCACGGGATCGGGGCCGGTGCGGAACCTGCGCAAGCGCATCGGCAGCATGTTCGCCGGGCTGGTTGCGCTGATCGCGAAGTTCGGAGTGGTGCTGAAGGGACTGTTGGTGGCACTGCCGAACCTGAAGCTGTTCGTGACGGCGGGCACGGCGCTGGTGTCGGTGGCGGCATACAGCATCTTCTTCGGCTGGTGGTTCGCGGCCGGCTTCGTGGTGTTGCTGTTCGTGCACGAGATGGGCCATGTGATCGCGCTGCGTCGCGAGGGGATCAAGGCGAGCGCGCCGATGTTCATCCCGTTCATGGGCGCGGTGATCACCGCGCGCTCGCTCGGAGACAACGCCCTCGCCGAGGCGCGCGTGGGCCTCGCGGGCCCGATCCTCGGCAGCCTCGGCGCCGCGGCCGTCGCCGTTGTCGGCGAGCTCACCGGCAGCTCGCTGCTGATCGCACTTGCCTACTTCGGCTTCTTCATCAACCTGTTCAACCTGCTCCCAGTCGTGCCGCTCGACGGTGGCCGCGCGGCGGCCGCGATGACACCGTGGATGTGGTTCCTCGGCTTCGGCGTGCTGGTCGCGCTCGCGATCCTGAACCCGGGGAACCCGATCCTGCTGATCATCGTGATCTTCTCCGGCTTCCAGACATATCACCGCTGGAAGCAACGCAAAACGCACTCGCTCGAGCAGGCCGCCTATTACCGCGTCGCACCTCGTCACCGGCTGATCGTGGGCACCGTCTACGTCGGCCTGATCGTACTGCTCGTGTTCGGGATGAGCGAAACGCACATCCTCACCAGTGGCGGCCACAGCTTCGGCTCGATCTAGCGCCTGGCTTCGCGTAGACCGCGTTCGATGTCCCGCTTGGTGTCCTTCTCGCGCAGCGACTGTCGCTTGTCGTAGAGGTCCTTGCCGCGCGCCAGCGCAATCTCGGCCTTGGCGCGCGCGCCGGCGAAGTAGATGCGCGTCGGCACGAGTGTCAGCCCGCGCTCGGAGGCGCGCGCGGCGATGCGGTCGAGCTCGCGCCGGTGCAGCAGCAGCTTGCGTGGACGCTCGGGGTCGTGGTTCTCGCGTGAGGCAGGCGCGTACGGAGGGATGTGGATCGAGTGCAGCCACAGCTCACCGCCTGAGATCGCGGCGTAGCCATCCTTCAGTTGGGCGCCGGAGGCGCGCAACGCCTTGACCTCGGTGCCCTCGAGCACGAGCCCGCACTCGAGGCGCTCGATCAGCTCGTAGCGGTGCGACGGCATAGCGGTTCGACGCAACGTCACCCGCCCCGATCTTGCGCTTGCCCGTGCCCTTGGCCATCTCCCGAGCGTAGATGGTTCGCTGGGAGTAAGCCTACGCGGGCAGCAGATCTACCCGTCCGCGAACCACGTCGACACGTGCAACGCGCACCTCGATGGGGTCGCCAAGGCGAAGCGTCGATCCGGGATTTTCGCCGTGGAGGATCGTGGCCTGCTCGTTCAGCTCCCACCACTCACGAGCACCGTCCTCGCCGCGCATGTGCCTGACCGGCAGCATCCCTTGATAGATCGGCAATACCAGGGCTCGATCGACGTCCCCCGTTTCCCCGTCACGCACTGAGAGCGCGCCGAACGAGACAAAAGCACCGGCCGCGATCAGCCCGACCACCTCACCGGCGAACGTCTGCTCGAAGCCGCGCTCGAACAATGTCCGCTCCAGGGCGAAGCAGCGCGCCACGTCGTCCGCGTCGCGCTCGATTCTCATCGCGGCGCGCTCGCGGTCGGAGGTCCACTCGGCCAAGTCTCCGAGCCCGGCTGCGCGCGGCGGTGCGCTCCCCGCCTCCGAGCGCCGACAGCAGCGCGCGGTGGCAGACGAGATCGGGGTAGCGGCGGATCGGCGAGGTGAAGTGGCAGTAGTGCGCCGTCCCGAGGCCGGCATGCCCACCGTTCTTCGGTGAGTAGGCAGCCTGCTGGAGGGTGCGGAGGATCAGCGACGTCAAGGCCGCGCGTCCACCCGCGGGCTTACTCGCGGTCGCACTCGCACGCTCACGTGCGCCTCGACGCGCCGGGAGATCTCCCCCATCAACTCAGCCGCCTGCGATGGCGAGATGTTCTTTGGCAGCGGCGGTGTCGGGACCTTCAACGAGGACGAGCTGATCGACCAGGCGCTTCACGCGCTCGGGCTCTGGGCGCTCATGCACGCGATACAGGCACGGCGTTCCGCGCTCGGAGAGCAGCCGCGCGACCGCTTCGTTGGCGGCGATCATCAGATGCTCGATCAAGCGGTGAGACTCGGTCTGCACGCGCATGAGCACCTCGCTGACGTGCCCGTCTTTGTCGAAGAGAACTCGGGCTCTGAGGAGTCGAGCGTCAGCGCGCCGCTGTGCCCCTCACGGCGAGCCCGCTCGAGCGCAGTCGCCACCTCACGCGCCACCTGCGAGCGGCTCGCCCCAAGGCCCGCTCGACCGTTCGCTTCCGGCGAAGATCTGATCTACGCGCTCGTAGCTCAAGCGCTCATCCGAGCGGATCAGCGAGCGGTAGAACGCGGCCTTGACGACGCTCGCCCCGCGCAGCTCGAGCTCGACTGTCACCGCGGCGCGCTCGACCCCCGGCACGAGCGAGCAGGCGTCGTTCGACAGCGCCTCGGGCAGCATCGGCTCGACGGCGCCCGGCACGTACACGCTCGTGCCGCGCCGCTTGCGCCTCGAGGTCCACGAGCGAGCCCTCCGGCACATACGCGCGAGACGTCGGCGATGTGCACCCACACACGCACGGGGTGGGTGGAGTCTGATCCGGTGGGATCGTCGCCGAGGCGTTCGGCGGAGATCGCGTCATCGAAGTCCCGCGCGCTCGCCGGATCGATCGTGAACGTCGGCAAGCCGGTCAGATCGCGGCGGCCGTCCGTCGCCTGAATCGTCTTCTCGCTCGCGCGCGCGCGCCTCGCGCTCGACTGCCTGCTCAAAGCCGCGGGGCAGCCCGCGATCGAGCATCAGCCCCTCGATCAGATCGCGGGCCACATCCGGGCGTCCCAGCACACGCGTGATCTGAGCTCGCCCACCCCGCCCGTCCCCACCCCGCCTGTCCCCACCCCGTCCGGCCTGTCGCACGAGCACCAGATCCCCCGCACGCGCGCTCTTCGCACCTACGTCAGCCACGCGGTTGGAGCCGAGCGCGATGCGCCGGGAGGAGCCGGCATGCCGTCCGTGCTCCGTCAGAGCGCGGCGCGGGGAACAACGGCTCGGCCGCCCAGAACCTTCCGCGTTTCTCGAGCATCGCCACCACAGCCTCCGGCGGGCCCACTCGAACCCTTCTCGACTGACCTGCCCGAAGCCTTTCCCGATTTCCCGGATGACTTACCGGTCGATCTCCGGGGAGAGCTCACTTGACTTTCGCGGCGAGCGTATTCAGCGCCGACGGTCGAGACCCTGCGGGGTGTCGACGACGTCGTTTGCGAGCGGCACTTCGGGGGTGATGCCCGCGCCCTGTTTGACGCCACCGCCGCCGAGGTTGCGCCCGTTCGGGCGTGAAGTACTCGCCGACCGTGATGTCGAGCGCGCCACCGTTGGACAGCGGCTCCTCCTCCTGGAAGACGCCCTTGCCGAAGGTGTGGGTGCCGACGACGGTCGCGCGGTGGTGATCCTGCAGCGCGGCGGTGACGATCTCCGACGAGGAGGCGGTGTTGTGGTCGACCAGCACCACCATCGGGATCGTCGGCGCGAGCGGGTCGCCGGTCGCCGTGATCGTCTCGCTCGGCTGCGTGCGCCCGCGTGTCGAGACGATCGTGCCGTGCGCGATGAACAGGCTCGCGATCAGCCGCGCTTCCTCGACCAGGCCGCCGCCGTTGGCGCGCAGGTCGAGCACGATCCCGCGCGCGCCTTCGTGCAGCTCGTTTTCGACCGCCTCGGCGCACTTCGCCGTGCGCTCCGGGACTGAACGTGGCGAGCGCGACCACGCCGAGCTTGACTCCGTGCACCGTCTGCGTCTCCGAGGCCACGACCGGCTCGGAGATCACCGCGCGCGTGACGCGCACGTTGTGCATAGTCGCATGGGTGAGAGGACGAGCGGCTCGCGACGTCGCGTGGGCGCCCGCGGTATGGCGACGTGGGCCACCGTGCCGAGCCGTTCGACCCCAGCACGACATCGGTGCCCGGTGGCCCCTTGATCAACGCGGTGGCCGCGTCGGCGGAGAGACCGACGAGCCTGCGGCCGTTCACCGCCACGATCACTTCGCCCGCCTTCAGCCCCGCGCGCAGCGCCGGAGAGGAGTCGAACACGCGCGCGATCAGCAAGCCCGCTGTGTTCCGGGATCGACGACGACACCGATGCCGGTGAAGCTCGGCGGCGAGTCGAATTCGCGAATTCCTTGCGGGGTCAGGTAGTGGGAGAAACGGTCGCCGAGGCTCGCCACCGCGCCGGAGATCGACGCGTTGGCCAGCTGGCTCTTGGCGATCGGCCGGTAGTAGTCGCTCGAGATCCGCGCGAGCGCTTCGTCGACGACAAGCGTCTCGTGATTGGCCTCGAACGTGCTCCGCGCGAACCCCGGCAGGTCTTCGCGGATGGCCGCCGAGCCAGATGCCCGAGCACGAGCAGGACCGGAAGCATCGCGGCCAGGACCGCGATCAGCGGCTGTCGTCTCTGCGAGCTGGCAAGGCCCTCGAGCCTGACGGGTCAGACCCGCAGAAAGCGGCGCAGCGACAATCCCGAGCCGGCGGCGGAGACCGCGATCGCGCAGGCCATCAGGATCGACGATCAGCAAGCGGAAGTCGATCATGTCCGGCTGAGAGATCAGCTTGACCGTGTTCGCCAGCGGGATCGACGAGTGTGACCTTGGCGAGCGCCAGCAGGCCGATCGCGCCGGCGCCGCCGAGCGCGCCGAGGAACAGGCCCTCGAGCACGAACGGCCAGCGGATGAACCAGTCGGTGGCGCCGACCAGCTTCATCACCTCGACCTCGCGCCGGCGCGAGAACAGCGAGAGGCGGATCGTGTTCGAGATCAACAGCACCGACGCGAGCACGAGCAGCCCCGCGAGCAGCGCCATCGTGAGCTTGATCGTGCGCGTGGCGGAGAGGATCGTGTTGGTCTGCGCCTGGCGGTTCTGCACGTCGACGATCGCCGGGTCGGTGACCAGGCGCACGCCGAGCGGGCTCGACTGGTCGAGCTCGGCGCGCAGCGCGCCCGACTCGCTGCGGGTTGGTCGGGCGTCAGACGGAAGATGTCGGGCAGCGGGTTGTAGCCGATCAGCGCAAACGCCTGCGGGTTGAGCTTCTTCTCCTGTTCGTAGCCCTCCTGCTTTGAGACGAACTGGACGCTCTTCACGTGCGGCGCGCCTTTCAGCTCGCTTTTTACGCGCGCGACTTCGGCATTGGTCGCGCTCGGGTTGAGGTCCACATCGACGAGCACCGCGACCGCGGATGTCGTTGGCCGCCCCGTTGGTCGCCTGCACGACGGGGATGAACACGCCGAGCACGAGCGTCGTGACGAGCACCGAGGCGAGCGCCGCAAAGCTCGGCACGGCGTTGCGCCGCATCGAGCGGGTGGCCTCTTTCAAGAAGAACGCAGGCTTCATTCCGTCCAGGGGGTCGTGGATCGAGCGGGGCAAGGACGCAGTGAGCGAAGTGTGCTCGGCACACGAGCGATCGGACACCGCCACGCGAAGTGTCCACGATCTCCTGGCGCAGGCGCTCGCCCAGCTCGTCGGTGTTCTCCTCGCGCGAGCCGTACAAACCGGAGGCCTCGTCGCGGACGATCCGCCCGCGGCGCAGTTCGATCACGCGACGGCGCATGCGGTCGACCATCTCGTTGTCGTGCGAGGCCACGATCACGGTCGTGCCGGCGCGGTTGATGCGATACAGCAGCTGCATGATCCCGATCGAGGTCTCGGGGTCGAGGTTGCCGGTGGGCTCGTCGGCGAGCAGCAGCGGCGGGTGACCGGCGAACGCGCGGGCCACGGCGACGCGCTGCTGCTCGCCGCCGGAGAGCTGGTGGGGGTAGTTGTGCAGCTTCGTCGAGAGCCCCGTCAGGCGCAGGATGTCCGGCAGCGTGGCGCGGATCTGCTTGCGTGGGGCCCCCGTAACCTGGAGGGCGTAGGCGATGTTGTCGTACACGGTGCGCGTCGGCAGCAGCTTGAAGTCCTGGAAGACGACGCCGACGTTGCGCCGGTAGTAAGGGACCTTCTTGCGCTCGATCTCCCCGAGCGCGCGCCCGGCGACGCAGATCGTGCCCTCGGTCGGCTCGAGCTCCTTGATCAGCAGGCGCATGATCGTCGACTTGCCCGAGCCGGTGGCGCCGACGAGGAACACCATTTCCTGGCGGTTGACCGCGAAGGTGGCGCGCTCCAGGCCGATGCCACCGGGGCCGTAGAGCTTGGAGACGCCGCGAAACTCGACGACCGTGTCGGCGCCCGGCTGGATCCGTGGACGGATCACCGGGTGTGCACTCGCGGCACGCAGGCGAGGAACGGCGCGGCGGACACGCGCGACCTCGCGCTCGGCGACATCCCTCTCGGTGGTGACCATCGCGGCGCACAGTAGCGCGAGGACCCCGATCCGAACGACAAATTGCCTGCATGCAACAGGATTTGCAGGGATCATCTAACGTGGGCGCCGATGACAAGCATCCAGACGAGCACCGTCCAAGAGAACGGGCTGCCTATATATAAGGTCGCGCTGCCGGGCACGCGCGCGCTGACCGTGCTCGTGGCGTTCGACGCAGGCGCGCGCAACGAGCGCCCAGAGGAGAACGGGATGGCTCACTTCCTCGAGCACCTCGTGTTCAAGGGCGGCGAGAAGTACCCAACATACAAGGACGTCAACGAGACCGCCGAGCGCCTAGGCGGGCGTGCTGAACGCCTACACCAGCCACGAACCTGGTGGCATTTCACATCACGGTGCGCGCCGAGAGCGCTCCTGCAGGCGATCGACCTGCTCACCGACTTCGTGGGCCGTCCGATGCTTGACGCCGAGGAGCTCGACCGCGAGCGCGGCGTGGTGATCCAGGAGATCAACCGTGCCTTCGACCAGCCCTCGACGGTGGCCGAGTATCTGATCGATCGCGCCGCCCTGGGCGATCACCCGCTGGGGCGTACCGTGCTCGGACCCGAGGAGAACCTGCAGGAGCTTCACCCGCGAGGAGATCGTCGCCTTCCGTGAGCGTCGCTGGGCGGGCGGGCGCGGCGGCGCGTTCCTGGCCGGCAACCTCGAGCACCTGCCTGCCGAGGAGGAGCTGCAGGAGTGCTTCGGTCGTTTCCCCTCGCTGCCCGATCCAGAGCCGTACGTGCCGGCGCCCGACTTCGCGCCAAAGACGCTCGTCGAGGAGCGCGACACCAATCAGTCGCACCTGCGGATGATCTACAGGCCCGAGATCGCCGTCTCAGACGTGCGCCAGCGCGCCGCTCTGTCGATCTACTCCACGCTGCTCGGCGGCTCGATGGGCTCGCGGCTGTTCGAGGAGATCCGCGAGAAGCGCGGGCTGTGCTACTCCGTCTCCGCGATCGACCACGCCTTCGCCGACCTGCCGATCCTCCAGCTCAGCTCGGGCCTCGAGTCGGGCAAGTGCGTCGAGGCCTACAAGCGGATGCGCGAGATCGTCGATGAGCTGCGCACCGACGGTCCCAGCGAGGAGGAGGTCCAGCGCGCGCGGGCCTACGCCGCCGGACGTACCGTGCTCGGATTCGAGAACACCAACGCGGTCGCCCGCCACGGCGCCAACCACAAGATCGTGTTCGGCGAGGACATCGACCCCGACGCCGCGATCGCCGCTCTCGACGCCGTCACCTACGACGAGGTCCGCGAGGTCGCCGCGGGCGTGGCGGACAACCTGGCTGTCGCCTGCGTTGGACCGCACACCGCCGACGAATTCGCCTAGCAGGGCCCACCTAGCAGGGCCCAACCGCTTGATGAGGACTGAGCAACGTTGGTCACAAAATCAGGTCACAACTGGACATGAAGATTGAATGACCACCGATGCAGATCCCCGCAATGAGCCGGTCGAGGACATCCCTGCCCAGGATGTGGCTGGTAAGAAACAGCCGAAATCGACCGTAACCTCGATCGTCGAGCTCGTCGTGATCGTCGCGATCGCATTGGGCCTCGCGCTCGGGATCCAGGCCTGGCTCATCAAGCCCTACAAGATTCCCTCGGGCTCGATGGAACCGACGCTCGAGGTTGGCCAGCGTGTGCTCGTGGATCGCATCGGCACTCACTTCAGCAAACCACACATCGGTCAGATCACTGTCTTTCACCCACCAGAAAGCGCCGAAGCGCAGGAATGCGGGCCGGTGGCGCACTCGGTCACGGCCGGCGGCGCAGCGTGCGCGCAGCCGGTTCCCAAGGAGGCGAGCGTCACTTACGTCAAGCGCATCGTCGCTGGCCCAGGGGATGAAATCTACATCCAGGAAGGTCACGCGTATCTCAAAGAACCGGGCAAGAGCAAGTTCGTAAAAGAGCACGACTCGTACATCAAATCCTGCGGCGGCGAACGCGAGTGCGACTTCCCGACCCCGATCAAGATCCCGCCGGGCCACTGGTTCATGATGGGCGACAACCGCGGTGAATCCGACGACAGCCGCTTCTGGGGGCCGGTCCCCACGGGATGGATCATCGGGGAAGCGATTGCCACGTACTGGCCTCCCGACCGGATCGGAATCTTCTAAAGCCAGGGTCCTCTAGCCCGGATCGAGCCAGCCAGTGGTCCTCTATCTAGCCGATCGCCACCATGCGGTCGATTGGCACTCTCGCGCGCACAGCGATCTCCTCCGGCACGCGTACCTCGTGCTTCATGTCCCGCAAGGCATCCCTCAGCTTGGGGAGCGTGATCATCTTCATGTACTTGCAGCTCGCGTGCGGGTTCGCGGGGATGAAATCCACACCCGGGGCCGCCATCTGCAGGGGGTGCAGCATCCCGATCTCGGTGGCTACCACGGCCTCGCGGGGCTGGGCCTGGGGAGCGCCGGCCGCGTGCTCCGCCGCGCCGCCCGCGACGCGCTCCAGCGCCTCGGCGTACTCGAGCATGCCTCCGGTCGAGAGTATGTGGACGCCCTCGGATGACACGTCGCCGGCGGCCACATACTCCATGACGCTCGTCGAGCAGCCACACTCGGGATGGATCAAGAAATCGGCTCCTGGATGCGCGGCGCGTGTGGCCTCGATGTCAGCCGGGCGGATCCCCGCGTGCACGTGACACTCGCCGTCCCACACGTGCATGCGCCTGTCGAGCTCCTTCTCCACGTAGGCGCCGAGCCACATGTCCGGGCCGAACAGGATCTCGGTGTCCTCGCCTTTGGTCTCATAAATGTGTCGGACGACGTCCACCGCGTTCGCCGACGTGCAGCAGTAGTCGGTCAACGCCTTGACCTCGGCGGTCGTGTTCACGTACATCACGACCACGCCCTGCGGGTACTGCGCCTTCCAGTCGGCGAGCTGCTCGGCGTCGATCGAATCCGCGAGCGAGCAGCCCGCATCGAGGTCGGGGATCAACACCGTCTTCTCCGGGCACAGGATCGAGGCCGTCTCAGCCATGAAATGCACGCCGCAGAACACGATCACCTCGCCCTCCGCCGCGGCGGCCTTCCTGGACAGCCCGAGCGAATCGCCGACGTAGTCGGCGACGTCCTGCACCTCGGGCACCTGGTAGTTGTGCGCGAGGATCACCGCGCCGCGCTCCTGCGCGAGCGCGCGCACCTCCGCCTGCATCCGCTCGATCTGCTCGGGCGACAGAGCCGCGGGCGGGGCGGGCGGGGCCTCTGTAGAAGCCATCGGCAGTGTGGGGGCCATCGGCAGGTTCATGGCAGAGCCTCCAAGATCAGCGACAGGTCCAATGCGGGCGCCGAATGGGTCAACGCGCCCATCGACACCCATTCTACCCCGGTCTGCGCCCTCGCCCGAAGTGTCTGGAGCGTCACGCCGCCGCTGGCCTCGAGCTCCGCGCGGCCCGCGACCTGGGCGACGGCGGCGCGCAGTTGTGCGTCGTCCATGTTGTCCAGCAACAGCCTCGGTGCTCCAGCGGCGAGCGCTTCGTCGATCTCTTGTGGGTCGCGCACCTCGACCTCGAGCGCGCCCCTCAACTCGGGGGCCGCCTCGCGGGCTTGGGCGACCGCCTGCGCGATTCCCCCGGCAGCGGCGATGTGGTTCTCCTTGATCAGGATGGCGTCGTACAGCCCGGTGCGGTGGTTGCTCGCGCCGCCGGCCGCCACCGCCGCCTTCTCCAGCGCCCGCAGGCCGGGGGTCGTCTTGCGCGTGTCGAGCACCTTCGCCCCCGTCCCCTGCACCGCACGGGCCGCGCGCGCGGCCATCGTAGCCACACCAGACAGGTGGGCGAGGAAGTTCAGCGCCGTTCGCTCCCCCGTCAGCAAGGCGCGCGCCCTGCCCTCGACCATCAGCACCGGGCCGCCCTGCTCCCGCCACTCACCCTCCGCGACCAACCGCTCGCAGCGCGCATCGGGGTCGAGCTGCGCGAAGACCGCTTCGGCGGCGGCGAATCCGTAGATCGTGCCCGGCGCCTTCTGCACGATCCTCGCTCTCGCGCGCGCCGCTGTGGCGACGGTCGCGTCGGTCGTGACGTCGCCTGTACCCATGTCCTCATCGAGCGCCACCCTCACCAGCGCGGAGAGACCGTCCACGCTCATTCGCCGGATGACGCGTTTGAGAGCAAGAACGCACGCACAAAATCATCTAAGTCTCCATCCAATGCACGCTGAACATCACCCATCTCGTGGCCCGTGCGGTGGTCCTTGACCATCGTGTACGGGTGGGTCACGTAGGAGCGGATCTGCGAGCCGAAGTTCACGTCCTGCACCTCGCCCTTCTCGCGCGCGATCTCCTCCTGGCGTTCGCGCTCCTTGCACTCCAGCAGCTTCGCCCTCAGCACGACCATCGCGGTCGCGCGATTCGAGGACTGTGAGCGCTCGTTCTGGCACTGCACGACGATCCCCGTCGGGCGGTGGGTGATGCGCACCGCCGAGTCGGTCTTGTTCACGTGCTGCCCGCCCGCGCCCGAGGCCCGATAGGTGTCCACCTGCAGATCGTCCTCGTTGATCTCGATCTCGCCCGTGTCTTTCACTACCGGCGCGACCTCCACGCCGGCGAAGCTCGTCTGGCGGCGATGCGCGGAGTCAAACGGGCTCAGCCTCACCAGCCGGTGCACGCCGCGCTCGGCGCCGAACAATCCATACGCGTTCTCGCCTTTGACCTGGAACGTCGCCGACTTGATCCCGGCTTCCTCCCCCGCGCTCGCCTCCAGCAGCTCGGCCTCGAATCCGCGCCGCTCCGCCCAGCGCATCTCCATCCGCAGCACCATCTCCGCCCAATCCTGCGCGTCGGTCCCCCCCGCCCCGGCATTTACGCTCACTAGCGCATCGCCCTGGTCATAGCGCCCGGAGAACAGCCTTTGCTCCTCGAGCGCCGCCAAGCGCTCCTCGGCAGAGGCGAGGAGCTCGTCGATTTCCGCCCCCAGCGACGCGTCCTCGGCGGCCATCTCCACGAGGCCGTCCAGATCCTCCACGTCGCTCTGCAGCGCCGTGAACTCCTCCAGCCGCCTCGTCGCGCGTGAGTGCTCGGCGCCAACCTGGGCCGCCCCATCGGCGTCGTCCCAGAAGCCCGGCGCACCCATCTGCGCTTCCAGCGCCTCTACCCTCCCCTTCAGCTCTTGCGGGTCAAAGATAATCCGCGAGCAGCTTCAACTGCTCACGGATGGCGGCAAGGCGCTGCGGCGTCGATTCCGTGGGAGCGGTGCTCATTAGCTGCCGTGACACTTCTTGAACTTTTTGCCACTTCCGCACCAGCACGGATCATTGCGGCCGACTTCGTGCTCATGGTCAACCACGCGCTGCTCAACGACCGGCAGCGCTTGCACTTCGCCCTCGCCGCGTTCACCGGCGTAAGCCGGCGCGCCCTGAACCCCACCCGCCGCGGCGGCTGCCGCGATCGCGCCGGCGCCCATCGCGCTGCGACCGCCGGAGTATGAGACGCGGCCCGCGCGGGTGGAGCTGCCGCCTGGAGCGAATGCAGGGATTGGTGGGGTCTGCCGAGCACCACCGCCACCGTTCTGGGGAGGCGGGCCCTCAACATTCACCTGCGCGTTGAAGATCATCCGCGTGTAGTCGGCCCACACGCTGCTCATCAAATCGCCGAACAGCGTGAACGCTTCGTTCTTGTACGCCACCAAGGGATCGAGCTGGGCAAAGCCGCGAAGATGGATACCCTCGCGCAGGTAGTCCATGTCGAACAGGTGCTCGCGCCAGCGCTCGTCGATGATCTCCAGCAAGAGGAACCGCTCCAGCGCGCCCATCAGCTCCTCGCCGAGCTCGGTCTCGCGCGCGTCATAGCGCTCCATCGCCAGCTCGTTCACGCGGTCGGTCAACGAGATCCGGTCGATCTTCTCGGGGTCCAGGTCCTCGTCTGAGAGGTCGAGCGGGAAGAACTGCCCGAGCGCCGTGAACAGGCCATCGAGGTTCCAATCCTCCATGAAGTCCCCGGGGGTGTACTGCTCAATCGTGCGCTCGATCGTGTTGGAAACCTCGCGGCGCGCCTCCTCGCCGATCGGCTTGCCCTCCAGGACCTCGTCGCGGTAGGCATAGATCACCCGGCGCTGCTCGTTCGCGACGTCGTCGTACTCGAGCACGTGTTTGCGTTGCAGGAAGTTCTGCTCCTCGACCTTCTTCTGGGCTTTCTCGATCTGCTTCGAGAGCATCCCGGCCTCGATCGGTTCCTCGTTGCCCTGCTCGTCTACTCCCCCGAGTTTGTCGAGGATCCGGTAGATGCGATCGCCCGCGAACAACCTCACGAGGTCGTCCTCGGCCGACAGGAAGAACCTCGACTCACCCGGATCGCCCTGACGTCCCGCGCGCCCGCGCAGCTGGTTGTCGATCCGTCGTGACTCGTGGCGCTCAGTGCCGCAGATGAACAGCCCGCCGGCCGCCATCACGCGTTCCCGCCCCTCGGTCACGCGCTGCTCCAGCTCAGGCAGCAGCGCACCCAAGCGTTGCTCGTGATCCTCGTGCTCGGGCCCGATGCCCTCCTTCGCGAGCTCCAAGCCAGCGAGATGCTCGGGGTTGCCGCCCAGCTTGATGTCCACGCCGCGGCCCGCCATGTTCGTCGCGATCGTCACCGCGCCCGGCTGCCCGGCCTCGGCGACGGTCTCGGCCTCTCGCGCGGCGTACTCGGGCTTGGCGTTCAGCACGGCGTGCTCGATCCCGCGCTCCTTCAACCGCTCGGACAGCACCTCTGAGACCTCGACGGAGATCGTTCCGACAAGCACAGGCTGGCCGTTCTCATGCCGCGCCGCGATCTCGTTGACGACCGCGTTCCACTTGCCCTCTTTGGTCTTGTAGACCTGATCGTTGCGGTCGTCTCTGATCATCGGCATGTTCGTCGGGACCTGCACGACCGGCAGCTCGTAGATCTTCATGAACTCGGTCGCCTCGGTCAGTGCCGTGCCGGTCATGCCTGCCAGCTTGTCGTACAGCCGGAAGTAGTTCTGATAGGTGATCGTCGCGAGCGTCTGGTTCTCCTCCTGGACGCTCACCCCCTCCTTCGCCTCGATCGCCTGATGCAACCCCTCCGACCAGCGCCTCCCATCGAGGATCCGGCCGGTGAACTCGTCGATGATCTTTACCTCGCTATCCACCACCGCGTAGTCGACGTCGCGCTTGTACAGCGACTCCGCCCGCAGTGATTGGATCAGATGGTTGACCAAGTGCCCGTTCTCGGCGCGATACAGGTGGTCGATGCCGAGGAATTTCTCGGCCTTCGCGACCCCCTGCTCGGTGATCGAAACGCTCTTTTGCTTCTCGTCGATCTCGAAGTCGAAGTCCGCAAGGAAGCCTTTCTTCATCCGCGAGTCCATGCCTTCGGGCGTCTTACCCACGGTCATCCTTGGCGCCAGGCGCGCGAACTTCACGTACAGGTCCGCGGCCTGTTCGGGGGCGCCGGAGATGATCAGCGGCGTGCGCGCCTCATCGATCAGGATGTTGTCGACCTCGTCCACCACCGCGAAGTAGTGCCCGCGCTGGACCTTTTCGGACAGGTCCTTCGCCATGTTGTCGCGCAGGTAGTCGAAGCCCAGCTCGGAGTTCGTGCCGTAGATCACGTCGCACGCATACGCGCGCTGCTTCTCGTCGTACGGCTGCATGTTCTGCAGCACTCCGATGCTCACGCCGAGCGCGTCGTAAATCGGTTTCATCCATTCCGCGTCGCGCCGTGCGAGGTAGTCGTTGACGGTCACCACATGCACGCCCCTGCGGCTGAGCGCCCCGTCCGCCCCGGCGTTCGAATCGGAGGAGGCCACCGTGGAGCCCTGACCGGCGGCGCGGCCATCGGAGCTCTGGCCGGCGCGACCGTCGGAGCCGGAGCCCTGGCGGACCTCATCTTCGATCGTCTCTGCTTCGACGGCGTCGGGGTCGATCGCGGAGTCCGGGTCGACGAGGTCGGGATAGTCCGGGAAGTCGGGATCGGCGTGATTCTGCTTGTGGGCGGGAGCACGATCCCTCACCGCCAGCGAGTTCAGCACGACCGCAAGCGTCGCCGTCAGCGTCTTGCCCTCGCCCGTCTTCATCTCCGCGATCTGCCCGTCGTGTAGCGCCATCGCGCCGATCAACTGCACGTCGAAGTGGCGCATCCCCATCGTGCGCTTGCCGGTCTCGCGCACGATCGCAAAGCACTCCGGCAGCAGCGCATCGAGCGACTCGCCCTCGCGCGCACGGGCGCGCAGGACGTCCATCCGCTCGCGCAGCTCCGCGTCCGAGTCGTGTTCGAGCTCGGCCTCGAACGCGCCGATCAGCGCGACGCGCTTCTGATAGGTCTTGTACTTCTTTGCCTCGCCGACGTTCAGCGCGCGATCGAGAATCGATGGGGACACGCCCCCCAGATTAGCGTCTTAGGCGCGCCACGCGGCGCGACTACAGCGCGGCTCGGGCTGCCTTGTACTGGGTCGCGGAGGCGTGCGCCTCGCGGCGCTTGCGGCGCTTGTCGCGGTGGCGCTTGACCTGGCGCGCCAGCTCGTCGACCACGAGGTTCAGCGAGTGCAGCCGCTCGCGCGAAGCGTCGTGCGCGCGCAGCGTCACGCCCTTCAGGTACAGCGTCGCCTCCACGACCTCGCGCTCGGCGATCGAGGGGTTTCGCTCCTCGAAGATCTCGATCTCCAGGCGGGCCAGATCCGAGACCTGACGCGCGACCTTGTCCAAACGACGCTCCGCGTGCTCGCGGATCTCGTCGGTGACCGGAACGTTGCGACCCTTGATGTCAATCTGCATCACGGCTCCCTCGTCGGCTGGTTTTTGGAGGTGGCACCGATGCTACGCCTACCGGAGGCGGATGTCCATCGTTTCTTCAGTCGCTCTCGAGGGGCTCGCTTCGGCGATCGCTTCGGCGGCCCTTCTATGTTTCTAGACCCCGCGCGGACGCATGCTCTGCAGGATGCCGCTGTGCCCAGCGATCGCACCGATCAAGATCGACTCATCCGCGAGCGCGGTGCCTGGGAACACGATGCTCTCGCGTAGCTGCGCCCGGGCGCCGACCCGGGCGCCGTCGCCCAGCACGACCGGTCCCATCAGGCGCACACCCGCGCCGATGGACACATCGTGGCCGATCCACACGGGACCTTCTACCTCGATGTCCTCTTTGATCGGAGACCCACCCGCCCCGCCGGCGACGATCACGCCGGGGCTGAGCACCTCGCCTGCCATCTCCAGGTGCAGCTTCCCCTCCAATGCGTCGAACGTGCCCTGGCGCAGCTCACCCAGCGAGCCGACATCGTTCCAGTACTCGCCGACCTCATGAATGTAAAACGGCACGTCGTTCTCCAAGAGCGCCGGGAACACGTCCTGCGCCCAGTCGACGAACGGCCGCTCGGGGAAATAGTCAAAGACCCGGGGGTCGAAGATGTAGATCCCGCAGTTGCCGAGGTCCGAGAGCGCCTCGTCGGGGCTCGGCTTCTCCTGGAAGCCGGTGATCCGCCCCTCGCGGTCGTGCAACACGACGCCGAACTCGCGGGTATCCGCCACCCGCTTGACCGCCAGCGTCGCGATCCCACCGCTCGCGTGGTGCCGGGCGAGGAACGACCCCAGATCGATGTCCGTGAGCGCGTCGCCTGAGATCACGAGGAACGGCTCGTCGCCGAAGAAGTCCGCACACGCGCGCACGCCTCCGGCGGTGCCGAGCAGCTCAGGCTCATAGCGATACTCCAGGCGATCGCCGAAGTGCTCACGGATCGTCTCCGGGAAGTAGTGCAGGTTGGCGACCACCTGCTCGAAGCCATGCCGATCGAGCAGATCGAGGATGTGCGCCATCACCGGCCGGTCGAGCACGGGCACCATCGGCTTGGTGATCTCATAAGTCAGCGGGCGCAGCCGGGTGCCAAGGCCGGCGGCGAGGACCATCGCTCTCATCGTGGCGACTGCCGGTTTCGCCTAGTAGCGGTAGTGATCGGCCTTGTAAGGACCATCCACGGGGACGCCGATGTAGGCGGCCTGCTCGTCGGTCAGCTTCGTCAGCTTCACGCCAAGCGCGTCGAGGTGCAGATGGGCGACCTTCTCGTCGAGGTGCTTAGGCAGCACGTAGACCTTCTTGGAGTACTCACCGTTCTTCGTGAACAGCTCTATCTGGGCAATCGTCTGGTTCGTGAACGAATTAGACATCACGAAGCTCGGGTGCCCCGTGGCGTTGCCCAGGTTCAGCAGACGTCCCTCGGAGAGCATGATGATCGCGTGGCCGTCGGGGAATACCCACTTGTCGACCTGCGGCTTGATGTTCACGCGCTCGATCCCGGCTGTCTGCGTCAGTCCAGCGATGTCGATCTCGTTGTCGAAGTGTCCGATGTTGCCGACGATCGCCTGGTGCTTCATCTTCGCCATGTCGGCGGCCGTGATGATGTCCTTGTTGCCGGTCGTCGTGATGAAAATGTCCGCGCTGTCGATCACTTCCGCGAGTGTTTTGACCTCATAGCCCTGCATCGCCGCCTGCAGCGCACAGATCGGGTCGATCTCGGTGATCACCACGCGCGCGCCCTGGCCGCGCAGCGATTCGGCGCAACCCTTGCCGACGTCGCCGAAGCCGCAGATCACGGCGACCTTGCCGCCGATCATCACATCGGTCGCGCGGTTGATGCCGTCGATCAGCGAGTGCCGGCAACCGTAGAGGTTGTCGAACTTCGACTTCGTGACCGAATCGTTGACGTTGATCGCCGGGAACAGCAGCTCACCCGACTCGACCATCTGGTAGAGCCGGTGCACGCCGGTCGTCGTCTCCTCGGTCACGCCTTTGACGCCCTGGCCGAGCTTCGTCCAGCGCTGCGGGTCCTCCGCCAGCGAGCGGGTCAGCAGCGAAAGGATCACCTCGAACTCCTCGGAGTCCGCGCCCGCGGGATCGGGCACGGCGCCGGCGGCCTCGTACTCGGTGCCCTTGTGCACGAGCAAGGTCGCGTCGCCGCCGTCGTCCAAGATCATGTTCGGGCCACTCTCACCGGGCCAGAGGATCGCCTGCTCGGTGCACCACCAGTACTCCTCGAGCGTCTCGCCCTTCCAGGCGAACACGGGGACGCCCTGGGGATCCTCGAGCGTACCTTCGGGGCCGACGGCGACGGCCGCGGCAGCATGGTCCTGGGTGGAGAAGATGTTGCAGCTGCACCAGCGCACCTCGGCACCGAGCGCCGTCAGCGTCTCGATCAAAACAGCCGTCTGGATAGTCATGTGCAGCGAGCCCATGATCCGCGCGCCCTTCAGTGGCTGCTCGGCGGCGAACTCGCGGCGGATCGCCATCAGGCCGGGCATCTCGTGCTCGGCGAGCGTGATCTCCTTGCGCCCGAACTCGGCGAGCTCCAGGTCGGCGACCTTGAAGTCGGTGTCGGTCTCAGTGAAGGTGGCAGTTGGGGTCATCAGGCAATCTCCATCGTCATTGTGTCAGCCAGATCGCAAGCATCTGGCCCAGCTCCGGCACGCGGCACTGAAGGCCCCGGCGCGGCACTTCAGTCTCAGGCGAGCTCAGCCTTGAGCTGCTCGATCAAGCGCACCGGCCCAGGGTCCACACCACGCAGGGTAGCGAGGTAGATCGAGATGAGGTCGCCGAGCAGCACCAGCGAGATCACGCGCTCGATCGTCGTCTCGCCCCGCGTCTCCAAATGGAAGCTCACCGCCGCACTGGGAGCGATCAAGCGCTCAGTCAGCGCCATCCGCTCCTTCACGCGCGGGTGCGCGTCGGAATCATCGAGAAACACCGCCGAGAAACGACCTAACTCCCGCGCGCCCTCCCAACCGACCAGCTCGTTGTGGTCGAGCTCAGGCAGCTCATGCGAGAAGCACGGCTGCTTTGCGTTCTCGTTGATCTGCGTCTTCCAGCGATATGCAATCGGCGTCGTCAGGCCAGCACCGACCACAACCGGGATCGTGCCGTGCAGACCTCGGGCGAGCGTCTTCGCAAGCGAGTCCTCCGCGGCATCGGGACCCCACTCGGCCACCAACTGCTCGGTGTGGGAGGCGGCCACATCGATCTCCGAGGTCAGTCGCGGGCCGGCGCCGCACAGCGCCGCCACCTCGAGTGCCGCGACCGTCATATAGGCGACCGCCGCGCGTGGCTGAAAACCGCCGGGCAATGGGATCACGGGCACGCCATCCTCGCGCGCCATCTCCGCCAAGCGCCCCCCCGTCGTGACGACCATGCGCCGCGCGCCGAGCGCCCCAGCCGACTCGTAACAGGCGAGTGTCTCCTCGGTGTCACCCGAGTAGCTCGCGCACAGGACCATCGTGTCCGGCGTCGTCCATGGCGGCAGGCCGTAGGCACGGGTCACGAAGATCGGCCGCGAGGCGTGATCGCCCAGCGCCGCACGAGCCAGCGCGCCACCAATCGCCGAGCCTCCCATCCCCGCGACGACCAGCCCCGCCGAGGTGTCCCAGTCCTGCATGATCGCCGACTCCACGCGCCACAGCGCGTCACGCAGATGCTCTGGCAACGCCAGCACGTCGCTCAGCTGGCCGGTGGTGTCAACCTCGGCGATCGCCGCGCGCGAGAGAGCGCCCTGGACGGGAGGAGGTTGGGTTTGGGTGCTCTCTCCGGTCATCGGATCAGAACCTGAGTGCTCCGTCGGGCAAAGTCACGCCCGGGAAGATACGCGCACCGTGGGCAATCACGTTGTCTGCCCCAACCGTCACGCCCTCCCCGAGCACCGCTCCGCCGGTGATCCGCGTGTCGTTCCCAACACGACAGCCGGCCGCGACGATGCAGTCGCGCAGCGTGCAACCCGCGCCGATCTCCGCGCCGTTCATGATCACCGAGCGCTCGACGGTGCTCCCAGGCCCGATCGAAACGTCCTGTCCTAGCACCACCAGACTGCCGACGTGCGCGCCCTGCGCGACGCTCACGCCGCGCTCGATCACGGCGGGAGGAATCACCCGTCCCAGCTGGACATCGGCGCCTTCGTCGATCGCCAAATAGCCGCTCCCGAGACGCTCCTGAAGCGCCGTCGCGACGTTGCCCTCGATGATGTCGAAGGTCCCCTGCAGATAGCGCTCGGGCGTGCCGATATCCAGCCAGTAGCTTTCTGAGGGCGATCCATAGAGGCCGTCGCCGATCAACCGCGGCCACACCTCGCGCTCGATCGAGACGTTCTGGTCGGCCGGGACCAGGTCGAGCACCTCGCGCTCCAGCACGTACGCGCCCGCGCTGATCAAGTTCGTATCGATCTGGTCGGGACTGGGCTTCTCCACAAAGTCGCGCACCGAGCGATCCTCGTTCAATTGAACCACTCCGTAGGCGGTCGGGTCCTCGACCGGGACGAGCGCGAGCGTGGCACGCGCTCCGGTGCGCTCGTGCTGGGCAATCTGCGCAGTCAGATCGATATCCGTCAGTACATCCCCGTTGAGCATCAGGAAGCGCTCGTCCAGCAGCGACTGCGCGAACTTCAGCGCGCCGGCGGTACCGCGCGGGTCGGGCTCCTCGACGAAGCGCAGTTTGATCCCCAACCCCGAGCCGTCGCCAAGAACGTTCCGCACGCTCGTGGCGAGGAACCCACAGGACATGATCACGTCGTCGATCCCGTGCCCCTGCAACCACTCGAGCATGAAAGAGATAAACGGACGGTCAACCAGCGGCACGACCGGCTTGGGCACGGTGGAGGTCAGGGGACGCAGACGCGTCCCCTCCCCGCCAACGAGGATCACCGCCTGCATCAGCGTCTACCGATCCCCTCGTATACGAGCCCCGCCCCACGCACCGCGTCGACATCCAGAGCGTTGCGTCCGTCGATCACGAGCGTCCCCCGCATCGCCTGTGCAACAGCCTGCCAGTCCAAATCGATGAATTCGGGCCACTCGGTCACCAAGACTACGGCGTCGGCGCCGTCCACGGCGTCGAGCGCAGAGTCGGCGAAGCTGATCGAGCTCACGAGCTTGCGCGCCTGCTCCTCAGCGACGGGATCACACGCTGTGACCGTGGCCCCATCCGCATTCAATCTGGCCGAGAGCACCAGCGAGGAGGCCTCGCGCATGTCGTCCGTGTTCGGCTTGAACGCCAACCCAAGCAACGCCACGCGCTTGCCGACGAGACCGCCGAGGTGCTTGTGCAGCTTGCCGATCACGCGGCGCTTCTGCAGTTCGTTGACCTCGATCACCGACGTCAGCAGCTGGAAGTGATAGCCGGAATTGCCCGCCAGCTGCTTCAGCGCGTCGACGTCCTTGGGAAAGCAGCTGCCGCCAAAGCCGATCCCGGCCTGCAGGAACTTCGGTCCGATCCGGTCGTCCAAGCCCATCCCCCGCGCCACCTCGACCACGTCGGCGCCCGTCTCCTCGCAGACGTTCGCGATCTCGTTGATGAACGAGATCTTCGTCGCCAGGAAGGCGTTCGAGGCGAGCTTGACCATCTCCGCGCTGGCGATATCGGTGCGCACCAGCGGGGCCTTCAGCGGCTCATACAGCTCGATGACCGCGTCGCCCGCCCAGTCGCCTTCGTCGCCCACCACCACCCGATCGGGGTTCAGGAAATCCGCCACCGCCGAGCCCTCCTTCAGGAACTCCGGGCAGGACACGTAGCGCAGGCCGTCCTTGCCACGCTCGCCGAACCCGCGGCGGATCGCCGCGCCGGTGCCGCACGGCACCGTCGACTTCATCACCAGCGCATGCCGGTCGGAGGCCGGGATGGCATCCACCACGGCATGCACCGCAGACAGGTCGGCATCGCCGGAGTAGGTCGGCGGCGTGCCGACGGCGACGAACAGCAGCCGCGCCTGCTCCAGCGCCTGCGCCAGGTCGGTGGAGAAGTGCAATCGCTCCTTGTTGTTCACGAGCAGCTGCTCGAGGCCCGGCTCATAGATCGGCACCTCGCCGCGGCGCAGACGCTCGATCTTCTCCGCGTCGATGTCCACGCAATACACCTCGCTACCAAGCTCGGCAAAGCCGGCGGCGGTGACCAGCCCGACATAGCCGGTACCGATCACCCCGATTGGTGCGCGCTCTGTGCTCATCAGGCCGGGAAGGCTAACCGCTGGGCGCGCGCGGCGGTGTGTCTAAGCGGAACACCGGGTGCTTCGGGGCCGCGCCGCGCAGCTCATCCTCTGAGGAATCGGGGCCGACCCCGTCGAAGAACACGCCGACCTCGAACTTCCAGCGCTTCAGGTACGCGCGCAGAACCGGCGCCTTCTCATCGTCGCCGAGCTCCGTGGCGGCGAAGCTCTCGCTGCGTTTGCCCACGAGCAGCCGCCCCTCGCCGCTGGCGCGCAGGTTGCGCGCCCACTGAGTCTCGCCACGCGGAGCGACTAGGTAGCACTCGCCGTCGAGGTCGAGCAGGTTGACCGGCGTGCGGCGCGGCTGCCCCGAGCTGCGCCCCTGCACCTCGAGCACGCGCGAGCCGAGCACACTGACCCCACGACCGGTCAGCGCCGCGATCAGGCGGTTGAAGACGTTCGCCGTGAACCAGCCGGGGCGCTTGCGCTCGAAGTGCTCCGCGGCGGCGTTGGCCGCACTGTCCGTGTCCATCGCGAGAGCCTACGCCTGCACCGCGAGAAAAGCCTCGTAGCGCTTGACGTCGCGCACCGCGCGAGCGTGCTCCTCGCTGTCTTGCTCGGTGCGCTCGATGGCCTGGCGAGCATCGGCGAGCTTCGCCTCGAAGGCCTGGCGGTCGATCTGCTCCGGCGCGATCGCCTCCTCGACCAGCACGAGCGCACGGTTTTCGGCGAACTGCAGGTAGCCCTCGGCCTGCGCGAAGCGCACGATCTCACCCTCGGAGCGATACAACCGCAGCTCGGTCGGCTCCAGGCGGGCCAGCAGCGGCTCGTGGTTGGCGAGGATGCCAATCGAGCCGACGGTCGTGACCGTCGAGAGCATTTCGATCTCCTCCGAGAACACCTCGCCCTCGGGCGTGAGCACTTCCGCTGGGAATCTCGAGTGGGACATTAGCTCCGCGGGGCCTCCGGCCCCGCCGGTGACGGGTGCCGGAGGGCTCGGCGTCCAGCCGTCCTTGACCATTCGGCCTTCGGCCTCATTTCTTGGCCGCCTCGACGACCTCGTCGATCGTGCCCTTGAGGAAGAACGCGCTCTCGGGGACCTCGTCGTGCTTGCCTTCGATGATCTCCTCGAAGCCTCTGATCGTCTCCGCGATCGGCACGTACGCGCCCGGGGTTCCCGTGAACTCTTCGGCCACGAAGAACGGCTGGGAGAGGAAGCGCTCGATCCGGCGCGCGCGCTGGACGGTCAGCTTGTCCTCATCGGAGAGCTCGTCGATCCCGAGGATCGCGATGATGTCCTGCAGCTCCTTGTAGCGCTGCAGGATCTCCTTGACACGGTTGGCCACGCGGAAGTGATCCTCGCCGAGAATGTCCGCCTTGAGGATCGTCGAGGTCGAATCGAGCGGGTCAACGGCCGGATAGATCCCTTTTTCGGAGATCGCCCGCGACAGCGCGGTGGTCGCGTTGAGATGCGCGAACACCGAAGCGGGAGCGGGGTCGGTGTAGTCGTCGGCCGGCACGTAGATCGCCTGGATCGACGTCACCGAGCCGTTCTTGGTCGAGGTGATCCGCTCCTGCAGCTGGCCCATCTCCGTCTCCAGCGTCGGCTGATAGCCGACCTGGGAGGGCATCCGCCCGAGCAGCGCCGAGACCTCGGAGCCGGCCTGGACGAAGCGGAAGATGTTGTCGATGAACAGCAGCACGTCCTGGCCCTTGTCGCGGAAATATTCGGCCATCGTCAGACCAGAGAGCGCGACCCGCATGCGGGCTCCAGGGGGCTCGTTCATCTGCCCGAAGACGAGCATCGTCTTGTCGAGCACGCCCGACTCCTTCATCTCCAGCCACAGGTCGTTGCCCTCGCGCGAGCGCTCGCCCACGCCGCAGAACGCGGACAGCCCGCCGTGCTCCTTGGCGAGGTTGTGAATCAGCTCCTGGATCAACACCGTCTTGCCCACGCCGGCGCCGCCGAACAGCCCGACCTTGCCGCCCTTGGCGTAGGGGGCGAGCAGGTCGATGACCTTGATGCCCGTCTCGAACATCTCGGTGGTCGGCGTCAGGTCCTCGGCGCGCGGCGCGTCCTGATGGATGCCGCGGCGCTCGATGTCCTTGGGTAGATCCTCGCCGAGATCGATCGGCTCGCCGAGCAGATTGAAGATACGCCCGAGCGTGGCCTCCCCCACCGGGACCGTGATCGGCGCGCCGGTGTCGAGCACCTCCACGCCTCGCGCCAGGCCGTCAGTGATGTCCATTGCCACGGCGCGCACACGGTCATCGCCGAGGTGCTGCTGGACCTCGCACACGAGCACGCTCTCGCCCGCCCCTGGACTGACTCCCTCGGCCTCCTCCTCAGCGGCGGCCGCGGGACGCGCGATCGTGATCGCGTGGTTGATCTCGGGCAGGCGATCAGGAAAGACGGCCTCGATCACGACGCCCTGAATCTCCTCGATGCGCCCGACGTTGCGCTTGGTGGCGCCGCCGTTCTCGGTGCTCGGCTCGGTGACGGTGCTTGCTGGCATTAGGTTTCGATTCTCCTCTGTATCTCTATTGAAGTCTTGTGGTCGTGCGGAAGTCTTGTGATCGTGCGCTGCGTCTCAGCTGAGTCCCTCTGCCCCGGCGACGACCTCCATGATCTCCTGGGTGATCTCAGCCTGGCGGGCACGGTTCATCTGCAGTGTGTAGTCGGTGATGATTTCGCCGGCGTTCTCCGATGCGCTGCGCATCGCCGTCATCTGCGCCCCGAAGAAACCGGCCGCGGACTCGACGAGCGCCCGGTAGATCGAGATCTCGATGTAGTCGGGAACCAGGCGTCTGAGGATCTTCTCGGGGTCGGGCTCGTAGTCGACAGATGCCGGGCGCCGCTCATGGTCGTCGCCGTCCTCGCCCTCGCCGGCGATCGCCTGCTGGGTGAGTGGCAACAGCGTCTGACGTGTGACATGCTGGGTGAGCGGCGAGACATAGGAGTTGTAGATCATCTCCACGCGGTCTACCTCACCATCGACATACGCCTGAATCACATCGTCGGCGATCGTGCGCGCGTCCCCGTAGGCGGGTCGATCGGCGAAGCCGGTGTAGGAGCCGCTGAGCTCGTGCCCGCGGAAGGTCAACGAGGAGACGCCGCGGCGCCCGGTCGCGTACCAGCTGCTGTGCAGCCCCTGCTCGGAGATATCGGCGGAGAGGCGCACGCCGGCGCGAATGATCTGAGAGTTGAAGCCGCCCGCTAGGCCGCGGTCGCCCGTAACCAGCAGCAGGCCCACGTTCGTCTCGGTCTCGTGCTCGCGCAACAGCGGCACCCGCGCGGCCTCTCCACCGGCCGCCTGCGCCGCCTGACGCGTCATCCGCCCGATCGCATCCGCATACGGACGCAGCGCGGAGATCCGCTGCTCGGCGCGGCGCAGGCGCGCCGCGGCGACCATCTCCATCGCACGGGTGATCTTCTGGATGTTCTTCACCGATGCGATCTTGTTCTTGACGTCGCGCTGAGAAGCCATGACTGTTACCGAGCCGCGCGCCTAAGCGGCGGCAGTCGCCTCCTCGAGGGCCTGGCCCTCCTCGTCGAGGTCATAGCCGAAGTCCCTGGCGAAGGCCTCGACAGCGTCGTGTACGGCCTTCTGGGTCTCATCCGACCAGTCGCCCCCGGCGATCTTCTCGCGCACATCGCCATGCGCGGAGTGCATCCGTTCGGTCAGCCCGATCAGGAACTCGGTCACCCGCTCGACGTTCAGGCGATCCAAAAAGCCGTTCGTGGCCGCGTAGATCTGCACCGTCTGGTCCTGCACCGGCAGCGGCGCCCGCTCGTGCTGGTTGAGCGTTGCGACCAGGCGCTCGCCACGGGCGAGCGTGCGCTGGGTATCAGCGTCGAGGTCCGATCCGAACTGCGCGAACGCCTCCAGGTCGCGGTACTGGGAGAGCTCGAGCTTGATCCTGCCGGCGACCTTCTTCATCGGTCCGATCTGCGCGTTTCCACCGACGCGCGAGACCGAGATTCCGACGTTGATCGCGGGCCGCACCCCGGAGTTGAAGAGTTTCGACTCCAGGAAGATCTGCCCGTCGGTGATCGAGATCACGTTCGTCGGGATGTACGCCGAGACGTCGCCCGCCTGCGTCTCGATCACCGGCAGCGCGGTCAACGAGCCACCGCCGAGGTCGTCGTTGAGCTTGACCGAGCGCTCCAGCAAGCGCGAGTGCAGGTAGAAGACGTCGCCCGGGTATGCCTCGCGGCCCGGCGGGCGGCGCAACAGCAACGACATCTGCCGGTAGGCGTAGGCATGCTTGGTCAGGTCGTCGTACACGCACAGCGCGTGGCCGCCGTTGTAGAGGAAGTGCTCGGCCATCGCGCAGCCGGCGTAGGGGGCCATGAACTTGATCGGGGCGGCCTCGTCGGCGGCCGCGGCGACGATGATCGTGCTCTCCAGCGCGCCGTACTCCTCGAGCGTCTGCGCCAGCGCCACAACGGTCGACATGCGCTGGCCGATCGCGACATATACAGATACGACCCCGGTGTCCTTGTTGTTGATGATCGTGTCGATCGCGATCGCCGTCTTGCCGGTCTGGCGGTCGCCGATGATCAGCTCGCGCTGCCCGCGGCCGATCGGGATCATCGCGTCGATCGCCTTCAGCCCCGTCTGCATCGGTTGCTTGACCGGCTGGCGCTGGACGACGCCGGGGGCCTTGAACTCGGCCGGGCGTGTCTGCGTCGTTGAGACTTCGCCCTTGCCATCGAGCGGACGCCCGAGCGGGTCAACGATCCGCCCGAGCAGCGCCTCGCCGACGGGGATCTCCAGCAGCGCGCCGGTCCGCTTCACGGTGTCGCCCTCGGAGATGTGCTCCCACTCGCCGAACAGCACGGCGCCGACGTTGTCGGACTCGAGGTTCAGCGCCAGGCCGGTGACGCCGTGGGGGAGCTCGAGCATCTCAAAGGACATGCAGTTCTCCAGGCCGTGCAACCGCGCGATGCCGTCGGCCACCGACAGCACGGTGCCGACCTCGGTCAGCTCGGCGGTGCCGCTGTCGAGTCCCTCGATGCGGCTCTTCAGAATGCTTGTGATCTCATCTGGGTTGATCTGCATGTTTTCTCCTATTTGGGGAAGAGGGGCCCGGCTTGCCGGCCTGCGGCCGACTTCGCCACCCTCTAAGAGGCTCCTTGGGCAACGTGCCTGCGCAGCTGCTCCAGTCGATTGCGAATAGAGGCGTCGAGGATCGAATTACCGACCCTGATGATGATGCCGCCGAGGATGTCCGGGTCCACGTGCGCCGCGAGCGTCACCTTGCGTCCGGCGCGCTCGCCGATCGTCTTGCCGAGACTCTCGGTGGTCTGCTCGTCGAGCGCGATCGCGCTCGTGATCTGGACCGGCAGAGTCTTGTTCTCCTGCTCCCACAGCCGCTCATACTCCTGGCGAATGCGGAAGATCACGGGCATGCGATGGTTTTCGATGAGCAGGGAGAGAAAGTTCAACAGCGACTCCTCAGCTCCGTCGAGCAGGCCACCCAGCGCCTGCTGCTTCTCAGCAGTCGAGAAGTACGGAGAGAAGAAGAACACGGCGAGCTCGCGGTTTTGATCCAGCGCGTCCGCGAACTGAGCGAGTTGCTCACGCAGCTCGTCCAGCTTGCCCTGCTCGAGAGCTACCTGGAGCAGCGCGCGGGCGTAGACCTGGGCCAGCTCCTCCATCAGTTATTACTACTCTCGGCGCCCGCGGAGATGCTCGAGAAGTCGAGTTCGCCGAGCGCCTCCTCGACCAGGCGGCGCTGGTCGGCGTCATCGAGCGTCTTGCGTGTGACCTTCTCGGTGGCCATGATCGTGAGGTCGGCGACCTCACGGCGGATGTCGTCGAGCGCCCGCTTGCTGGCGGCCTCGATGTCGCGCTCGGCGCGCTTGGCGGCTTCCTCGAGGATCTCCTTGCCGCGATCGCGCGCCTCGTGCTCGTGCACCTCGGCGCTCTGGCGCGCGCGCTGGACGATCTCCTCGGACTGCGCGCGGGCCTCCTTCAAGCGCTCGCGGTATTCCTCGAGCACCTTGTCGGCTTGGAGGCGCAGCTCCGCGGCGGAGTCGATCTCGCCTTCGATCGTCTTCGCGCGCTTGTCCAGAGCTTCACCGATCAACGGAAACACCCACTTGCGCAGGATGGCCAGCGAGATCAAGAACACGACGATCGTCCAAACCATGAGCCCCACATTGGGGCTGATCAGGAACGAGCCGCTGGAGGCGAGTGGGATGTTTGACGCGGAGAGCATCTTGGCCTACAGGAAGAAGGCGATGAAGCCGCCCACCAGGCCGTAGAAGAAGCATGCCTCGGTGAGCGCGAAGCCGAGCCACTGGTCGCGCTCGATCTCGGCGCGCAGCTCGGGCTGGCGGGTCTTGGATTGGATCGAGGCGTTGAACACCGCTCCGATGCCCGCCCCGGCGCCAGCGGCGCCGCCACCGGCTCCGACGCCCAGCGCAATCGCGCGACCGGCATCCTGACTCTGCTTGATGATCGGTTCCGCGACACCCAGCAGCGGGTGGATCGCACTCAATAGGTGTAGAAACTGCATCGCTCGATAGCTCCTTGTTTGTTAGTGACTTTCGACCGCTCCGCCGAGGTAGATGGCGGTCAAGATGGCAAAGATGAAGGCCTGCAGGCCGGCGATCAGCACGGCCTCGAACAGGTAGATCGCAATTCCTGCGGGCAGCAGGAACCATTGGACCCACTGATCCCCGACGAGCACACCGAGCTCGCCGCCCATGAACGCGATCAGCATGTGACCCGCGAGCAGATTGGCCCACAGCCTGACGGTCAGCGAGATCAGGCGTAGGAAGTTGGAGAGGATCTCGATCGGGAAGATCAGGCCCACGATCGGGCCTTTGATCCCACCGGGCATCAGGCTTTTGAGGTATCCGATCGGGCCGTGATGCCTGACCCCCTCGTAAGTGAACAGGACGAACACGCCGAGCGCGAGGATCAGCGGGAAGGCGACGTTGGTGTCGGCGGCGTAGATCTGGAACGACGGGATGCTCGCACCGAACAGGTTGAACGACTCGCCGCTGTTGATCGGGAGCGGGATGTATCCGATCAGGTTGGAGACGAGGATGAACACGAAGATCGTGGCGATCAGCGGGAAATACTTGCGCTGCATGTCGTTGTTGAGGTTTTCTTTGGACATGCCGCTGGTGAAGCCGTAGAACATCTCCACCGCCGCCTGGAGGCGACCGGGGCGCTGCTTCAAGCGCCTGGCGATGTACGTCATCACCCCGATCGTGATGGCGACCGTGATCAGCAGATATAGAACACCCTTGTTGAATGCGATCGGGCCGAGCTTGAACCAGGTGTCGAGTTTGAACTCGTTGGTCGGGGAGAAGACGCCGCTGACGACGTCCGGGGCCTTGTGCGACTTGAAGCCGAACAGGATGATGAACAGGACGAGCCCACCGAGCCAGACGCCCACGAGCGAGTAGAGGATCTTTTTCCCTTGGCTCATCCCCTGCTTGGCCTGCTTGGGAGCGGACGCTCCCGCGGGCGCAGATGCCGCCACGGCACTCATCGCCGCGGCTCCCCTTGCGGCCGGCCGCTGATCAAACGCATGGCGAATGCGATCGAGTAGACGCAGAAGATCAGAAGCGCCGCGGTCAGACCGTCACGACGTCCACCGATGACGGCGGCGAGCACGATCGCTCCGGCGAGCAGCCAGATGCGCCCGAACCCATCGACCAGATTGAGGCCGAAGCGGGCGTCGGCCCCCCGACCCGCGATCCAGCGTCGATCAAGCTGCTGCAGGACACGCTGGAGCACCCAGGCGCCGGCGGCTATCAGATAGCCGAGCAGGGACGCTCCGAACGCGATCGCCACGGGTGCGGCGAGGACGACGAGCACGACATCAAGGTACGCGAGAACCTGCGCGACGGGCGCGCCGATCGATGTACCCTCATTGGCTTGGACATCTGACATGTATGAGTCACCCTATAGACGGGAAAATCCGCGCGCGTAATCGCGGCGGATCTGTCGCGCGGCGCTCCTCACACGCCGGCGACAACGAGCTTAGCCTATCCGATCGTGGACTTCGTAACAAGTTTGTGACACTCGGTACGCGCAGCGGTCGGATTATGCGAAGAACCGCCGGCCATCGCCGCCCAGCCGGCGAGGTAGCGACCACCAAGTCGTCGCGATCTGCACGATCAACACCGAAACCGCCAGCGTCAACAGACCCGCTAAGACATCCAGCAAGAAATGGTTGCCCGTGGAAAGCACCGCCAACGCGGTCATACACGGGTAAAGCACCGCCAGCACACGCACCCAACTCCGCTTCGAGATCCGCCACAACGCAAGCGCGCACCATGCCGCCCAGGCCATGTGCAGCGAGGGCATCGCCGCCAGCTGATTGGCTTGCGAAGCCAGCGCTCCGGTGTGCCACGAGCCGAAGGCGCCGGTGGAGGCAACCACGTCAGTGAACCCTTTGAGCATCCGTGGTGGCGCTACCGGGTAGCACCAGAACACGATGAACGCGAGCACGTTCACCAGCACCAACGAGTTGCGCAAGGGCCTGTACAGATCCGTGCGCCGCCACCAGAGGTAGCCCAGCACCCCCAACGTGACCACGAAGTGAGCGTTGTCGTAATAGTCGGAGAGGATCAACCCGAGCGTGTGGTGCCCCGCGAGCCAGCGATCCAGGCTCAGCTCGGGACTCAAGTGAAGCGTTCGCTCCAGGTGCAGCACGCCTCGGGCGTGGCCCAGCGCTACATCCAGCCGCAGCGGAGCGACGTTCGTGATCGCGTCATACACCCACAGCAGCCAAACGATTGCGCCGACCTCTACCCACCAGGGTGAGCGCGTCAGCTGAGGCTTGGAAACAGAGGCCAGATCGGTGGCTTCAGCCGGACCATGCACCGCCTCGAGCGAGCTGCTTGTGTCGGTTGAGACAGCAGTTTGCAAGCGGTTCATGTTACCCCGCGTCAGGGCGCCACAGGCTGCAAACCCCGCGCGGCTAGGGTCTCCAAGACCTCGGGCAGAGCAGCCGCTGTACGCCGCCACGAACCTTGCGCACTGTAGTCGTCGGCGTCGTGCAGCAGCAACACGGAACCATCCTGCACCCCATCAGTGACGCGCGCGACGATCGACGCCGGGGTGGCGCGCGCCTCCCAGTCGCGGCCCCACTGGGTCCATAGCAGCGTCCGCCAACCGCGCTCCCAGGCCACGCGCAACGCCGACGCGTTGAGCACGCCGTACGGCGGGCGATAAAGGGTCGGCGAATGGCCGGTCGAGTCCTCGATCGTTGCCTGTGCCCTGGCAATGTCCTCGCGCACCTGCCACGGCGTCAAGCGCAGCATGTTGCGATGACGGTCGCAATGCAGAGCAATCCCGTGGCCCGCCGCGAGGATCTCGCGACCGAGTGTGGGGTTGCGCCGCAACTGCTCGCCAACGAGAAAGAACGTCGCCCGCACCCGCTCCCGCGCCAGGATCTCGAGCACTGCGGGAGTCCCCTGCGCATGGGGACCGTCGTCGAAGGTAAGTGCGTAACCACGTCGGCTTGCCGTGCGATCCTCGACTCCCAGCGATCGGCGCAGCGCAGGCCAGATCGGCGCGGGCGAGGCCGGGAAGATCACAGGCCACGGACCGGCGAGCGCCGCTCCGAGATAACTCGCCATCGCCGCACCGGCCAGCGTGCCCAGAGCAGCGGGTGCCGAAGAGCTGGGAGTGCGATGATCGTCGGTGGACATGGTCGATCTGGTGCTGGGAATCGTGGCGGCGGTGGGTGCGTCGACCCTGTACAGCCTAGGGATCGCACTCCAGGCGATGGAGGCCAAGGAGGCGCCCCCAGAGGAGCACCTGCGCCTGGCGCTCGCCAAGAACCTGATCAGGCGCACGCGCTGGCTGCTTGGGACCGGTCTGTCGATCCTAGGCTGGCCGCTGCAGGTAACAGCACTCCTGCTGGCTCCGCTCGTGCTCGTGCAGCCGGCGCTCGCCACCGGTCTGCTGGTGCTGATGTTCCTCGCCCAACGGATGCTCGGCGAGCACGCGGGACGCTACGAGTACCTGGCGATGAGCGCGATCGTGCTCGGCGTAGTGGGAGCGGGCTTCACGGCGCCCGCGAACCCGACGCACACCGCTGGAGATGGCCTGATCGCGGTCGTGCTAACCGGGCTGGCGGCGATCGCCCTGCTGCCCTATCTGCTGCGCGCGCTTGCTAGCCACCCACCGGCGGCGATGACGATGCTCGGCGCGGGGTGCGCCTTTGGCTGGGGTGGTGTAGCCACCAAGCTCGCCGCCGATGACCTCTCTCAGGGACGCCTCCTCGCGGCCGCCGCTTGGGGGCTGGCGACGGGGGCGGCGTCGGCCGTCGGCCTGCTCAGCGAGGCGAGCGCGCTGCAGTCGCGCCCCGCGATTCAGGTGGCCCCGGTGGTGTTCGTGACTCAGACGGTCGTGCCGGTGGCGCTCGCGCCGCTGCTGTTCGGCGAGCTCTTCAGAGAGACACCGCTGGGCGGCGTTCCACTGCTCATCTCGTTGGTGGCGCTCGTGACCGGAGCGGGGCTGCTCGCGCGTTCGGAGCTGTTGGTGGGGCTGATGGAACGCGAGTTGGTCAGCCACCCGAGCGGCTCGGCGCCCAGTCGCTCCACGCCCAGCGAGGAGACGATCCGCTCCAGCCCGCGCACCGAGGAGACCGACCCGTCGACCGTCACGACCAAGACATCTCCCGCCCGTGTGCGGCCCTGAGGCAAAGCGCCGCTCGCGTTCAAGCGCAGCGCTCCCTTCACGGGAATCGCATCAGCTGTATGCGCCAGCACCAACTGACCAACGGTCAGCCCACCCTTGGGCTGCAGGAAATAGAACTTGTGGCTCAGCCCCAGCGCGTGCGCCTGGGTGCGCAGCGTATGACGGGTGAGAAACCAGCGGAACAGTGCCGAGCCGGGCACGACTTCCGGCAGCATCTGATCGCCGAGCGAGTGCAGCTCGAGGATCGTCGCATGAGTGGGCACCACACCGTCATCGGTGAAGGAAACGTGGATGTCGCGGCCGGCAAGCTCGCTCGCCACGAGCACCACATCGCTCGCCGGCACATGCACGATTATGCCCACGTCGCGCTGGTCGGTGCTTACGTGGGTGAGCGGGTGGACACGCAGCAGCACGTTGGCCAGAGCGGCCACCTCGTCGGTGGACAGCGTCCAGGTGCCGATGGTCAGCAGCAGCAGGAACGGAGTCGCGAACGCCACCAGCCGCAGCCGCCACAACGGGATTGAGCGCACGCGCCGCGGAGCACCCAGGACGAGGTCGACCGCGGCAGGCTCCTCGTGGGCGGCACGCGCTCCGGGCTCGGTATGGGTGACCACCGTCGCGAGTCCGATCGCCGAGTGTCCTTGCGCCTGTGTGCGGGGGCTACGGCTATCGCTTACCAACAGCTCCTCCAGAGAGCCCTCCCCGGCGGGGCGGACGGAGGTGTGGGCAGGATCCGATTTAGCGGCGCCGGCCTCGGCGAAGCTCGCCCTGACGTGCTCGCGCAGCTCGTCGGTGTTGTTTGCCAGCCGCAGCAAGTCGAGCGTCGCCATCGCGCGCGTGTTCAGGCGCGCATGACCGACAGGCAGCCCGTAGGAGACGACCGGGGTGCCCGCGGCCTTCGCCTCCAGACAGGTTACGCCGCCGGTGGAATGCACGAGCACGTCGGCGGCCGCCAGCAGCTGGGGCATCTTGTCGGTGAACCCATAGACGTGCACGCGTGGCTCCTGCGCAAAAGCGCTCGTCAGCTTGTCTCTGAGCTCCTCATCGCGTCCCGCCAGGCAGACGATGCTGCTCACCTCCGAGAGCCCACTGAGCTCACGTACGGCGCCCTCGATGTCACCCACACCCCAACCTCCGCCGGAGACGACCACCATCCGGCCCTCCTCGGACAGACCCAGCGCACGGCGAGCCTGCAGCGGACAGCGTGGTCCCAGGAAATCGGCGGATATCAGCGGACGCACCAAACGCACGCTGCCCTGCCCAGCGATACGCTCGACCGACGGCATCGACTCGCCGTACATCACCAGGTGCATGTCGATCCCCGGCTGCGCCCAGAAGAACAGGCCCGTGAGATCGGTGATCGTCGCCACCGTCGGACAGTGCACGACTTTCCTGCGGCGCAGCCGCGCCAGCACCACCGTCACCGCCGGGTAGGTGGACACGATCACGTCGGGGTCGTGTTCGGCGATATGCCGGGCCAGCGGGCGCGAGCCAAAGAGATAGAGCAGCCGGCGCGCCAACCAGCGAATCGGCCCCACGTGCTCGAGCAGCCAGTACACGAGCGTGTACGTCCACGGCACCAAGCGCAGCTGCACGCGATAGCCGTCCTCGACCACTGGGCGCAGCACCCGTCCCATCGCGGCGAGACCGTCGATGACGGTGACCTCCGCCTGCTCGGGCGAGTCCTCGATCTGCTCAGCCAGTGCCCGCGCCGCGGCCGCATGACCCTCGCCCACGTCAGCGGAGAGGATCAGGACACGGCGCGGCCCGGGCACCCGGTGTGTGGGTTTGCGGTAGCGACGTTGCATATTGATAAGCCTCGCCCGTCGAGCCAGCATTACGGCCCATATGCGCACCCCGCTTACTGGCCGGATGCCCCGGCGGACGCGACAGACAGCAGTTACAGGGTACCGGGCGCAATAAACCCTTGCACGTCGAGTAGACGTAACAATGAGCGCGTGCAGGCGAGCACCCCCCTGACAGCTCTCGGGCCCCGCGTGCGGCAGGCGACGGGCGGGCGGCTCACACCCGGACTGAAGCGCTCACCGGTCTCGACACGCGCGCTGCGGGCGCTCGGCGCGCTCGGCCTGCTAGGCGTGCTTACGAGCATATTCCTGCTCACCGCGGGCGCGGCGAGCAGTCCATCGCTGTATGTTCCCGCCCGCAGCGGTGGCTGGCCGAACTGGCTGGCCGGCCCATTGGAGGGCCTACACGTGGGCATAACAGCGAGTCGCTTCCAAACGCTCACGCTGATCATGGCCGCGAGCTATCTGGCGGTGCTGCTCGCCGCGCGCACCGTATCGGGGCGCGCCCTGTGGGTGACGATCGTTGCCGCGCACCTCGTGCTGCTGCTGGGCCCACCGCTGATCTCCCAGGATGTGTTCGGCTACCTCGATTTCGCCCGTCTGGGCGCTCTGCACGGAATGGACCCCTACACACACGTAGCCGCCCAGGTGCCGACGGATTCGGCTTACCTATTCGTGGGTTGGCCCTTCCAGAACTCGCCCTACGGCCCGCTGTTCACGCTCGGGAGCTACGCGATCGCGCCGCTTGGGCTTGCCGGCGGGTTGTGGGCGCTGAAGGGGATCGCGGTTGCTTCGAGTATCGGCGCGGTGGCGCTGATCACGCGGGCGGCCAGGAAGCAGGGCCACTGCACCCGCTTCACCGCCGCCTTCGTGGGCCTGAACCCGGTGTTGCTCGAGCTGGCCGTCGGCGGCGCTCACAACGACACACTCCTGCTGCTGGCGCTCGCCGCCGCGCTGGTGCTCACAGCCGGCGCCAATCCGCGCTTTCGCGGCGGCGCGGCGGCGCTGGTCGCGGGGGTAGGGATCAAGGTGACCGCCGGGCTGGCGCTGCCATTCCTCGTGCTCGGGGCGGGTGGGGACGGGTTCATCTCGCGCGAGCGCCTGCGAGTGGCGGTGAGCGCCGGGCTGAGCTTGGCGCTGCTCGCGGCCCTCGGACTGATCGGCTTTGGCTCACACGCGTTGGGCTTCCTCAGCGCCATCAGCGAGCAGCAACAGCTGGTGGCGACTCACAGCGTGCCCGCGGAGGCAGCACGCCTCGTGGGACTGCATGGCACGCCGAGCTGGTGGCGCCACTGCTTCCTCGCGGGGTTCGTGGTGGTGCTCATATACGCCCTGTGGCGCACTCTGCGCGGGGCCGATTGGCGCGTCAGCGCCGGGTGGGCGACGCTCGCGCTGCTCCTCTCCACCGCATGGCTGTTGCCCTGGTATGCGATCTGGGTGCTGCCGCTAGCCGCGGTCAGTGGCGACCGGCGTCTGCGCGCCGCCACCCTCGTCTTCTGCGCCTATGCGCTGCTGATCCACCTGCCGCTTGCCAACGGGCTGCTCAGCCCCCAGCACGTCACCTGCCACACGCGGAAAGACTGCACCCCGGGAGGCGGGTTCCGGCTTGGCGGACACCGCATCCATCTCACCGGTCTCCAGGTCCCTGGCCACGTCACGCTCGATCTCCACCGCTGAGGCATCCGGGCGCAGTCGCCGCAGACGCGTCGCATCCAGGCGGCGGAACTTGAGAATCTCGAGCACATAAACGAGATAGACACTCGCGGCGGCGACGAGCAGCCCGAGCGCGATCATCACCAGCGTCCACCCAGTGCGCAGGTGGCCGTGGTGATCGCTGTAGGGCACGAACCGCAGCGCCAGCGCCAGACCGGCGAGCATCAGCGTCCAGGCATACAGATAGGCAATCGTGCGCCTGCTGGAGAAGCCGATCCTAGCCATCCGGTGGTGGAAGTGCTCGCTGTCGGATTCGTAGATCGGACGGCGGTACTTCAAGCGCTTCAGCACCACGAAGGTAGTGTCGAGGAACGGCACAGCCAACAGGATCAAGGGCAATATCAAGGAGACGACGGCCGCCGTCTTGACGGCAGCCTCGACGGTGATACAGCCCATCAACAGCCCCAGCAGGTTTGAGCCGCAGTCGCCCATAAAGCTCGACGCGGGTGGGAAGTTGTGGATCAAGAAGCCCAGTGCGGCGCCAGCGGTCAGAGCGGCGAGCACACCTGGAGGCGCTCGTCCGAGGTCGAAGGCGATCACCGCCATCGCCGCGGCGATGATCGCGCATACGCCAGCCGCCAGGCCGTCGACGCCGTCGGAGAAGTTCACGACATTCATGACGCCCACCAGAGCGATCACGGTGAGCACCGGCCCGGCATTCGTCGGGCCGGCGTTGGGGAAGGCCAGTTCACCCACGAAGGGCAGCGTGACCACCTTCACCGTGACGCCAAAGTGCACGACGATCACCGCCGCCACCACCTGGCCGGCGAGCTTCGTCGCGGGCGGCAACTCGAAGCGATCGTCGAGTGCGCCCACCAGCGTGATCACCGCGGCCGCGAGCAACACCCCGCTCCAAAGGTGGGGGTAGCGGTGTGGCGGGACGCCATAGCCCGCCGGCAGCCAGATCAGCGCGGCTGCGAGCACCCCAGCGAAGATCGCGAGGCCACCGAGCAGCGGTGTCGGGCGGTCCGAAAGGCCCCGATCACGAGGTTGATCGATCGCGCCTACGGCCTTTGCCAACCGCATCGTGACGGGAGTCAGCAACGCGGTCACTGAAGCGGCCACCAGGAAGGCGTAGAGCGCGTCGAGCTCGGTCGGGTTGGGCATCGACGCCAACAGCATCGCAGGCTCCGGGGTCGTACGCGACGGGAGAGGACCTAGGCGGGGAGTGACTCGTAGAGCGGGTAGCGCTCTACGAGTGCCCGCACCCGCCCGGACAGCTCCCCGGCATCACGCGCAAAGTCGGCGGTGAGCAGGGTGGCGGCGATGATCTGCCCGACCTCTTCGAAGTCCTCGCGTTGCAGGCCGCGGGTGGCCAGCGCCGGAGTGCCGATGCGCAGGCCAGAGGCCTCCATCGGGGGGCGCGGGTCGAAGGGGACGGCGTTGCGGTTGACGGTGACTCCGATCTCGTGCAGCCGGTCCTCGGCCTGCTTGCCGCTCAGCTCAGGCTGGAGGGCGCGCAGGTCAACGAGCGTCAGGTGCACGTCGGTGCCCCCGGTGAGCACGTCGATGCCCTGGGCGGACGTGCTCGCGTGCTCCGGCGGGCTGGGGTCAAGCAGCGCCTCGGCGACCGCCTTGGCGCCCGACACCGTGCGGCGCTGACGCTCGGCAAACAGCTCACTTTTGGCGATCTGCAGCGCGACTGCCTTGGCTGCGATCACATGCTCCAAGGGCCCTCCCTGCTGGCCGGGAAAGACTGCGGAGTCGATCTTTTTAGCGAACTCCTCCTTGCAGAGGATGATCCCCGCGCGCGGGCCACCAAGCGTCTTGTGGGTCGTCGTCGTCACCACGTCGGCGCCGAAATCGACGGGATTGGGGTGGAGCCCCGCAGCGACGAGGCCCGCGAAATGCGCCATGTCGACCATCAGCAGCGCCCCGACCTCGTCAGCGATCTCGCGGAAGCGCGCGAAATCGAGCTGGCGCGGATAGGCCGACCAGCCGGCAAGCAACAGCGTCGGGCGGCGCTCGCGGGCGATGCGGGCGACCTCGTCCATGTCGATCAGGCTCGACTCGCGATCGACCTCGTAGGCGGCGATGTCGTAGAGCCGGCCGGAGACGTTGATCTTCATGCCATGGGACAGATGTCCGCCGTGGGCGAGCGAGAGGCCCATGATCGTGTCGCCGGGTTTGAGCAGCGCGTGGTAGACGGCGGTGTTGGCCTGCGCCCCGGAGTGCGGCTGCACATTGGCGTGCTCGGCGCCGAAGAGAGCCTTGGCGCGATCGATCGCGAGCTGCTCAGAGATGTCCACCCACTCGCAGCCGCCGTAGTAGCGACGGCCGGGATAGCCCTCGGCGTACTTGTTCGTGAGCACGCTGCCCTGACATTCGAGCACCGCCCGAGGGACAAAGTTCTCCGAGGCGATCATCTCCAGCGTGTCCTTTTGCCGCTCGAGCTCTCCGCGCAGCGCGGCCGCAACCTCAGGGTCGACCTCGGCGAGGGGACGGTTGAAGTAGTCGGGGCTCAGCTCGGACACGCGCGCTCCTCAGAAGTGGACGGTGATCTCAGTGCCCAGGCGCGCGGCGTGTTCGCTAGTCGCTTCCCGGTGGTCGATTCCACCTCTGGCGCCAGTCGCGGTAGCGATCTACGAGGCTAGCAGGAGGCGAGGATCCGCTCTACATCCGCGCGTGTCAACGGTCCCTCCCGCACGATGCTCCAGTCACCGCTCTGCACGTACTCGCGCAGGTCGAGAACCGTCGAGGCGATGCCCGGCAGCTCGCCGCCGTCGATCACGAGATCGGCCCCGGCGCGAATCGACGGGGGAACGTCCGCAAGACATCGCGCGTCAGGCTCCCCGGAGAGATTGGCACTCGATTGGAGCACAGGCGCGCTGACTGTGCCGAGGGCGGCCAGCGGGGGACTCCACGCGGGGACGCGTAACCCGAGCGTGTCTGCACCGCCCTTCAGCGGACCACAGGCCAAGGGGAAACGATTGGTGCGGTTGGGCAGCAGGAGGGTTGCTGGGCCGGGCAGTAAAGCCTGCAGCGCAGCGCGCTCGCGCGCTTGGATCTCGGGTAGCACGCGCAGGAGTGAGGCGAGCGCGAAGAACATGACCGCCGCCGGGCGCTCGGCGGGGCGGCCCTTGAGCTCGTACAGCCGCCGCACCGCTCGCTCGTCCTCGGGGTCGCAGCAGAGCCCGTAGACGGTGTCCGCTGGGAACACCACCACGCCTCCAGCCGCGACGCACTTCTCCAGTCCGAGGGCATCGTCGGCGCCGATCACCGCTCCCCCACGACCACCCGTTCGATACCTGCAAGGTCCCGCTCAGCGCGCACCGAGCGAAAGCCCGCGACGCGCACGAGATCCATCACCGCGGAGGCCTGCCCGGCGCCGAGCTCCAGCGCCACCGTCCGCACCTGCTCGCGCGCACCCACCTGGGCGAGCAGCGCGCGGATCGCGCCGAGTCCGTCCGGCCCCGAGAACAGCGCCCCGGGAGGCTCGTGGCGAAGGATCTCGGGAGCCAGCGACGCGCGCGCGGATTCGGCAACATAGGGCGGGTTGGAGAGGATCGCGTCAAACTCCTCGGGCACGCCCGCGAGCAGATCCGCGCGCAACCATGAGACCGCCAGGCCGAGCCGCTCGCCGTTTGTGCGCGCGAGCGCGAGCGCGTCGTCGCTGAGATCGCTGCCGGTCAAGAGCAGGTCCGGGCGCTCGTCCTTCAAAGCAAGCGCGACGGCGCCGCTGCCCGTGCCCACGTCGAGCACCCGCGCCCCGCGCGGCAGGCCGAGCCCCACTTCGACGAGCAGCTCGGTCTCCGGACGCGGGATCAGCGCGCGCGGGTCGACGGCCAGATCGAGCCCGCGAAAGCCCCTGCGCCCGAGGATGTAGGCAACCGGCTCGCGTTGCACCGCGCGGCGGCGGACCGCATTCTGGAAGACCCTGACGGCCGATCCTTCGATAACCAGGTCGCTGTCGACGACGAGCCGCTCGCGCGAGACGCCGAGCGCGTCGGCGAGCAGCAGCTCGGCATCCAGGCGTGGGGTTTCGCACCCGGCCGCCGTGATCGCGGTGATCGCGCCGTCGAGCGCGTCCCGCGTGGATGTGCCCCTCACGCCGCCGCCTGCGCCTCCAGGCCGCGGCGCTTCTCGTCGGACTGGAGCGACGCGGTCAGCTCGTCGAGCTCGCCTTCGAGCACCTGGTCGAGATTGTGGACGGTGTGCTTCGTACGGTGGTCGGTGACGCGCCGCTCGCCGTAGTTGTAGGTGCGGATCTTCTCCGCGCGATCCCCTGTCCCGACCTGCGAGCGGCGGTCGGCCGCGAGCTCGGCCTGCTGCTCGGCCAGCGCCTGCTCGTAGAGCCGCGCGCGCAGCACGCGCATCGCCCGCTCGCGGTTCTGCAACTGGGACTTCTCGTCCTGCATCGAGACGACGATCCCCGACGGCTTGTGCGTGACCCGCACGGCCGAGTCGGTCGTGTTGACCGACTGCCCACCGGGGCCCGAGGAGCGGTAGACGTCGATCTGGAGATCGTTTGGGTTGATCTCGACGTCGACCTCCTCCGCCTCGGGCAGCACCGCGACGGTCGCGGTGCTGGTGTGGATGCGCCCCTGGGACTCGGTCTGAGGGACGCGCTGCACGCGGTGGGTGCCGCCCTCGAACTTGAAGACCGAATAGGCGCCCGAGGACCGCGAAGATCCTTTGATCTCGAACGTGTACTTGCCCTCGCCGATGTCCATCGCCTCGGTCTGAAAGCCCAGTCGTTCGGCGTACTTTGTGAGCATCCGGTAGAGGTCGCGCGCCCACAGCCCGGCCTCGTCACCGCCGGCGCCGCCCTGGATCTCCACGATCACGTTCTTCTCGTCGTTCGGGTCGCGCTCGACCATCGCCAGGCGGATCTCCTCCTCGAGCTGCTCGATCCGCTCGCGAGCCTCGGTTAGCTCAACCCGTACCTCCGGGTCCTCACCGTCCTCTTGGAGCATCTCTTCGGCGCCCGCCGCGTCGTCCTGGGCGCGGCGCCACTGCACGGCCAGCTTGGCGGCGGGCTCGAGCTGGCTGTAGGAGCGACCAACCTCGGCGTAGCGTTCGCGGTCGGAGATCACCTCGGGGTCGGTGAGCTGCGAGCCGAGCTCGGCGAAGCGGCTCTCGATCTGCGCTACTAGGTCCTCGATCATGCGAGCCAGTCTAAGGGCCGGCGTCGAGGCTGCCCGACTAGGCCACGACCTCGACGCCCATGAGGTCTGCCGCCGAGAGCTCCCCCGGGGTCTCGAGCGCGAGCACCGCCTCCAGGGCCGCGATCGCCACCGCGAGCTGATCGAGATCGGGCTCGCGTGTGGTCAACAGCTGCAGCTTCAGCCCAGGCCACATCACCGCCTGCACCCAGCGCTTGCGCCGGTTGCGCCCAGCGAACTTGATCAGCTCGAACGAGATCCCGGCGATCACCGGAACGCCGAGGATGCGCGTCGCCACCAGCCAATACCAGGCCGGCAGCCCGATCGGCGCAAACACGAAGATCGCGACGATCATCACGACCAGCAGGAAGCTCGTGCCACAGCGAGGGTGTAGACGCGAGAAGCGCTTGGCATTGTGGGGCGTGAGCGGCAGGCCGGCCTCGAAGCAGGAGATCGTCTTGTGCTCGGCGCCGTGGTACTCGAATACGCGCCGCAGATCGCGCAGGCGCGAGAGCGCCAGCATGTAGCCGAGGAAGATCGTGGTTCGTATGAGGCCCTCGATGACCCAGAACAGCACCGAGGAGTGAAGTTGGCCCTTGATCAGGCTGGTCAGCCCAACTGGGATCAGGAAGAACAGCACGATCGACAGCGCGATCGCGACCACGACTGTCCCGGCCCACACCGCCTTGGGGATCTCCTGAGCCTCCTGGGTCTCCTCTTGGTTTGGGGACTCCTCCTGGTTTGGGTACTCCTCTTGGTTTGCCGCCTCAGGCGGCAGTTGCGCGTTTGCGGAGACCTCCAACGCACGGAACCCAATCGCCATCGAGCCACCGAGCGCGACGACGCCGCGGACGATCGGCAGGCGCAGCACACGGTGTCGCCTCATCGCCGAGTCCAGCGGGAACGTGCTCACCTCGATCTCGCCGGTCGCCGCCTGAAGCGAAGAGCGCTCCAGCGCGCCCAGCTGCTCGGCGCTCGGCTTGCGCACGGCGACAGCCCAGTTGGATACCCCGCGCATCATCACGCCCTCGAGCACCGCCTGCCCGCCGACCGGCGCGTCGCGCTGGGCGCTCAGCGTCCCGTCACCGTTGACATCGCCCTCCAGCTCGACTGGCAAGGTTGGCTGGCCGACCTGCGATCGGTCCCGATCGCCATTCCTGTCCGCCACAGAGGAGCCGGCGGCCAGCGGCGCGGCCATCGGGCTACTGGGAGGACCGGGTCTGCGCTGACTGCCGACGGCCTTTGGCCATCCTGCGCTGGAAGCGCTCGACGCGCCCACCGGTGTCCATCAACTTTTGTTTGCCCGTGTAAAACGGGTGACAGTTCGAGCACACCTCTACGTGCAGCTCGTCGCGGGTCGCGCGTGTGGTGAACTCGTTGCCGCACGTGCAGCGCACGTGCGCCTCGGCGTAGTTGGGATGGAGCTTGGTCTTCATCGTCCGTTCATTCTAGCGAGGACGAGCTGGTCGGCGACGCCGGCTGCACACATTTGGACGTGCGCCGCACAGCGCGCCTGATCACATGACCTTCCTCGTCCAACCAGTGGAAGCGCACAAGCGCCCGGTAGTCCGCCGGCGATGACAGGTTGGTGACCTGCTTGACGTACTTGTAGATCTTTACTCCCGGCTCCGAGCCACGCCACACGCCAAGTCCCGGAGCACTGATGGTATGGAACAGTTCTTCGCCCGGCATCCGCTCCTGCACTTCGATCAGGATCGCCATCCGCCCGGTGTCCGCGCTCGCCATCATTTCGCCCGAGAAGGTGGCCGAGCGATTGGCCTGTTCGCCAGTGCCAACGCACTGTTCGAGCGTGACCGAGACTGCCGGGGCGCTGTCTGGAGCGCCGGCCTGTCCCGTCTGTGAGGATCCGCCTGCCTGGTTCGTCGCGCCCATCGCCTGCGCCACATAAACCAGCATCAGAGCGCAGACGAGCGAGCAGAGCAGCAATCGGGCTGCCAGGCCACCAGCGGCCGGTGAGGTGCGGGGCATTTGCATAGCCTCCCCCTAACACCTAGGACCCGCACAATGTTGCGCACAAAGTGCCCGACGGTGCTGTTAAGAAACCTTAGAGAATCTGATACAGGGGGCCGTCGCCACCCTCAGGCACCGTCAAGCGCCCGCCCTTGGCGGTGATCGCGCCGCACTGGACGCAGTTGGTGTAGTTCACGATCACGTCGACCGGACCCTCCGCGGGTGCGTCCTCGGGGATCTCGTAGACACCGGCCGGGCACATCCACTTCCAGGTCTCGGCGATCTCACGCGGGACGTGCTTCTGGATGCGGATGTGGTTCGGCGCGTCGTCGCGGGTGGCGTTGCCGGTGATGAACACCGAGGAGAGCTTGTCAAAGGTGTATTTGCCATCCGGCTTGGGGTAGCGCTCCTTCGTGTCACCGACGAACATCGGCTCGGCGTCATCGCGGTGCCACTCCTGCCGGCCAGGCGGAACCTTGCCCTTCGACATGATCGACGGGCCCGCCAGCAGGCTGCCGACGAGGAAGCCCTTCTGGAATGCCTGCCGCGTGTTGCGCACTTGGTAGAGCTCGGTGCCGATCGTGGACTGCTCGACCGCCTCCTCGTAGGACTCGAGCGACTGGCCTGACTTGAGGTTGCGGTAGATCGCCTCCGCGGCGAGCATCCCGGACCGGATGCAGTGATGGATGCCCTTCAGCGCCGCCGTGTCGACCATCCCGCCGGCGTCACCTACGAGCACCGCGCCGGGCATCGACAGCTTCGGCATCGACCAGTAGCCACCACCGGGGAGCGCCTTGGCGCCCCAGGCAACCCGCTCGCCGCCCGCGAGGATGCCCTTGACGAGCGGATGCGTCTTGAACGTCTGGAGCAGGTCGTGCGCCGAGGTCGTCGCGTCGCGGTAGTTGAGGTCGACGACGAATCCAATCGAGACGAGGTCCTCGCCCGTCTTCTCGTCCTTCATCGGGTACAGCCAGGTGCCGCCGAGCTGTCCGTACTTGGCCGAGACCTTCAGCGGCCACGGCTGCACGAACGTGTGGATCACCCGGTCGAGTGGCTTGGGGACCTTCCAGACCTCCTTGACGCCGAGCTCCCAGACCTGCGGCTCGCGGCCCTCGGCGAGGTCGAACTCTTTGATCGCGGCGCCGGTCAAATGGCCCCAGCAGCCCTCGGCGAGCACGGTCGCCTGGGCCTTGATGTCTGTCCCCGGCTCGAAGTTGCCGAGCGGCTCTGAGTCCTTGCCACGGCCCTTGTCGCCCGAGCGCACGCCGAGCACCTTGCCGTCCTGCACGATCAACTGGGTCGCCGAGGTCTCGGTGAGAACGTAGGCTCCAGCCTCCTCGGCCTGGCGCTGCTGGAAGCGAGCGAGCGCGGAGACAGAGACCACCTCGTTGCCGTGGTTCTTGAAGTTCGGCACCGCCGGGATCGGGACCGGGAGCTTGGATTTCGGGCCGGTGAGCATGTACACCGACTCCTTCTTGACCTCGCCGAACGCGAAGCCCTCCTCGCGCCACTGCTCGCGGGTCATCTCGGGAAACAGCTCTTGCAGCGGACCCGGGCGCATGACCGCGCCGGACAGGTTGTGACCGCCGCAGGTCTTCGCCTTCTCGATCACCGCGACCGGGACTTCGCCGAGACGCTCCATCATCTCGGGGTCGTCGGCCAGCAACTGCAGCAGACGATTCGCGCAGGCCAGGCCCGCGGTGCCGCCGCCGACGATCGCGACGCCGACCTCGATCAGCTCGTCCTCGGCGTCGAGTCCGCGCTTGACGAACTCCTTCTGCGAGTCCACCGGAGGCGGGAAGGCCGCGGGCGCGACCTTCCCGTTGTGGGAACCGTTGTGAGATGACATCGCTCTACGCTCCTTTTCGTTCGCGCTCGCGCATCCGCTCCGTTAGAGGGCGGGCGGGAATCGGTTCCTCAACCGGCCTTCTTCGCCTTCACAGCCTCTGTGAGCTTGGGCAGGATCTTGTTCAGATCGCCGACGATGCCGAGGTCGGAGAATTCGAAGATCGGCGCGTTCGCGTCCTTGTTGATCGCGACGATGTTCTCCGAGCCCTGCATCCCCACCTTGTGCTGGATCGCGCCGGAGATACCCGCCGCGAGGTACAGCTTCGGCGCGACGGTCTTACCCGTCTGTCCGATCTGCGCCGCGTAGGGGTACCAGCCCGCGTCGACCACCGCGCGGGTGGCCGCGACAGCACTGTTGCCGCCGAAGGCCTTGGCCAAATCCTCGGCCAGCTCAAAGCCCTCGGCCTTGCCGAGGCCACGACCGCCAGCCACCAGGATGTCGGCGCCCTCGATGTCGACGTCGGCGCCACGCTGTTCCCCGCGCGTGAGCATCGTCGCCTGCTGAGCCTGCGGGCTCAGCTCAAAGCTGAGCTGCTCTACGACCGCGTTGCCGGCGCCGGACTCGACGATCTCAAACGCGTTCAAACGGCCGATGATGATCCCGACGTCCGAGCGGTATTTGATCTCGGAGATCGCCGAATCGCCCAGGATCGGACGCTCCGCGACGAGCTCGCCACCCTCGGCCCGCACGGCCGTGACCTCCATCGCCACACCCGCCCCGAGCCGCGCGGCCAGGCCGGCGCCGATCTCGAAGCCGAGCAGGCCTCCGCCGAACAGCGCGTAGGAGTAGTCGCCGCCTCCGATCGCCGCGGCCATCGCGTCGATGAGCGGCTGTGCCAGACCCTCGGGGCCCTCGGCGACGAGCACCTTCTTCGCGCCGTAGTTGCCGAGCGTTGCGGCCAGCTCCTGCGGGACGTTCTCGCCGAGCAGGATCGCGTGCGCCTCGCCGCCCAGCTCGGCAGCCAGCTTCGCGCCCTCGGAGACCGCCCCGAGCGAGTTCTTGTTGATCGCGCCGTCGTAGTGCAGCGCGTAGACCAGGATGTTTGCCATTTAGATCAGCTTCCTCTCGTCGAGCCAGGCGACGATTTTTTCGACGGTTTCGCCGGTGTCCTCGTCCTCGATGATCTCCCCGGCGGACTTCGCCGGCGGAGCCTTCGCCGAAACCCACTGAGCGGCTGAGTGCTCGCCGCCGACTTTCGAGGCGTCGATCTCGACATCGTCCGCGGTGACGGTGTCCAGCGGCTTCTTCTTCGCGCCCATGATCGCCTTCAGCGAGGGATAACGGGGCTCGTTGATCGCGTCGCCCACGGAGATCACCGCCGGCAGCTTGATCTGCACGGTGTCGTAGCCGTACTCGGCCTGGCGCTCGCAGCGCAGCGCCTCGGAGTCGACGTCCATCTTGATCACCTGCGTCAGCGACGGCATGCTCAGGTGCTCGGCCACGACGGCGCCGATCGTGTAGCACTCGCCGTCGTCTGACTGCTGACCGAGCAGCACGAGGTCGGGGCTCTCGCGCTGCAGCGTCTTGGCCAGCGCATAGCCGGTGGCTGCCACATCAGATCCGGCGACGGCCGGGTCGGAGAGGTGCACCGAGCGGTCGGCGCCGAGCGAGACAGCCTTGTGCAGAGCGCGCACAGCGCTGTCGGGGCCCATCGTCACGGCGACGATCTCCTCAACGGGGACGGCGCCACCCTCCTTGATCTGCATCGCCGCCTCGATGGCGTGCGTGTCATACGGGTTGAGGTTCTTCTCTCCGCTGCGGTCCATACGCCCCGTCGAGGGATCAATCCGCTTCTCGACGGCGGCATCCGGGACCTCCTTCACCAGGACGCATATCTTCATTTCTTCGGCAACTCCTTCAGGGTCAGGACCGTATGTCTGAAAAGTGAGGGGCTCGGCTCGCCGGCCTTCGGCCGACTGCGCCACCCTCATAGCGTACCCGGTTCAGCGGTTGACTGACGAGTCAATCAGTTACTTGATGTCCGCCCGCCAGCGGTCGCGCTGCGGATGAAATCGACGATCGCCTGCGTTGGGGCACCCGGCGTGAAGACCTCAGCCACGCCCAGCTGCTTGAGCTCGGGGATGTCCTCGGCGGGAATCGTCCCACCGACGGTGACGACCACGTCATCGATGCCCTGTTCGCGCAACAGTGCCACCACGCGCGGCACAAGTGTCATGTGAGCGCCGGAGAGGATCGACAGTCCAACCGCGTCAGCGTCCTCCTGGATCACCGTCTCCACGATCTGCTCCGGCGTCTGGTGCAAGCCGGTGTAGATCACCTCCATCCCCGCGTCGCGCAGGGCCCGCGCGATGATCTTCGCACCGCGGTCATGCCCATCGAGGCCCGGCTTGGCCACGACGACGCGGATCTTGCTCTTCGGCTGGGCGGTGGCGGAGGACATAGGTTTGGCGGCGACGCTTTAGGAACTCAGCGGCGCCCGCGGCGACGGATCGGCCCACGACGAGGACCGGACGCGCGAGATTGTAGAGCCCGAGGATCGCCGCGCGCACCGACGTGCTCCCTGGCGACCGTGCCCAGCCCTCCGAGCGCCGTCACCGCGCCGGCAGCCGCGAGCACCTTCAGGCGCCGCCCCAGTCGATCCAAGCGCAGCACCTCCCAGCCCTCCTCCATAGCGATGCGCCGCAGGTCCGGATCGGGGTTGACGACCACCGGATGTCCCACGGCGCGCAGCATCGGCAGGTCCGACTCAGAGTCCGAGTAAGCGTAGGAGGCGTCGAGGTCGATCTGCTCACGCTCGGCCAGCTCGCGCAGCGAGAGCACCTTGCCCTCGCGGTAGTTGAACGGTCCGGCGGCGCGCCCGGTGTAGCGACCGTCGACTATCTCCGAGCGTGAGCCGAGACCGCCATCGAAGGCGAGCACATGCGCCAGCAGGTCGGCCATCTCCTGGGAGGCGGCCGTCACGATGTACACCAGCCTGCCCGCGTCCTGGTGCGCGTAGGCGCGCTGCAGCATCTGCGGATACAGCCGCGGCAGCACCCCCGCGAGCACGCGCGGGGACAGGCGCTGCAACTCGCGCACCGGCACACCCGAGATCATCTCCCCCACGCGCTTGCGCACTTGATCGGCGCGATCGTCGGTGGAGCCGCGCAAGCGAAAGCGCAGGTTCTCGTATGCGTCGCGCGCCAGCCGGCGACGCGAGATCATCCCCGTCTCGTAAGCCGCGCGCGCGAAGAAAATCCCCGAGGAGCCGTCCATCAAAGTGCGATCGAGATCGAAGAACGCCGCCGCGCGCACCGGGCCGGCGCCATTCCCGGCCTCGGTCATCTCAGACCTTGAGGATCAGCGCGTCGCCCTGGCCACCGCCTGAGCAGATCGCCGCGCAGCCCAAGCCACCACCGCGACGGCGCAGCTCAAATACGAGCGATCCGAGGATGCGTGCGCCCGAGGCGCCGATCGGGTGGCCGAGCGCGATCGCGCCGCCGTTGACGTTCACGCGATCCTCGTCGATCCCGAGCATCCGGATCGAGTTCAGCGTGACCGAGGCAAACGCCTCGTTGATCTCCCACACGTCTATGTCCTCTGCCTTCAAGCCTGCCTTCTCCAGCGCCTTCTTCGCGGCGCTTGCGGGCGTCGTGGCAAGGTAAGCGAAGTCGTTAGCTGACTGCGCGTGGGCGACGATCTCAGCGAGAGCCTCCTTGCCGTTGGCGATCGCCCACTCGGCGGAGGACAGCACCAGCGCACCGCCGGCGTCGTTCACGCCAGGTGAGTTGCCGGCCGTGTGCGAGCCCTCCTTGCCGGTCAGGCCGGGCAGCTTCGCGAGTGCCTCGAGCGTGCTTCCGCGGCGCGGGGCCTCGTCGATCTCCACGACCGAATCGCCCTTGCGGCCCTTAACTGTCACCGAGACGATCTCGTCGGCCAGCTTGCCGTCGTCGGTCGCCTTCAAGGCCAGCTCGTGCGAGCGCAAAGCCCAGCGATCGAGATCCGCGCGGGTCATCTCCAGCTCATCTGAGACCTCGGTCGCCTCGACGAACATCTGCTTACCGGAGAACGGGTTTGTCAGACCATCGTGGACCATCGCGTCGAGCGCCTTCGCGTCGCCCATGCGAAAGCCGAAGCGCGCGCCCGGCAGCAGGTAAGGCGCCTGCGACATCGACTCCATGCCGCCGCCGACACCGACCTGCATGTCGCCCGCGCGGATCGCCTGATCGATGATCACCGAGGCGCGCAATCCAGAGGCGCAGACCTTGTTGATCGTCTCTGAGGAGACCTCCTTGGGAATACCTGCCTTGATCTGCGCCTGGCGCGAGGGGATCTGGCCCTGACCGGCCTGCAGCACCTGGCCCATCACGACGTGCTCGACCTGCTCGGGCTCCACTCCGGCGCGCTCCAGCGCGGCCTCGATCGCCACCCCGCCGAGCTCGGTGGCGTCGAGCGTGGACAGGCCGCCGCCCATCTTGCCAATGGGGGTGCGGGCGGCGCCGAGGATCACGGTCTTGGGCATTGTCTGCGGACGCTCCTTGAGTCGAGTGACGAGGACTACAGACCGGCAATGCTAGTAGACCGATCCTCAGCTCCAAGTGAGACGCGTCGCGTCCGGGGGCGGATTTGCCGCGTCTGAGGGCGGATTTGCCGCCGGGCGGATATCGTGCCGGACCGTGCAGATATCCGCCACCACTCAGCGAGCGAGCGATTCAGACGCCGACACCTTCGTGCTCGGACTGTTCGACGGTGAGCAACCTCCGGGCGACGCACCGGCGGAGGTGGGCAAGTTGGTCGAGTCCGGCGAGGCAAAGGGCTCGTTCAAGGCGCTCGCGCTGACCCACGCCGAGGGCAAGCGCTGGTTGACGGTCGGACTCGGCGCGCGCAAGGACTTCACGCCCGAGCACGCCCGCGTCGCGGCCGCGCTAGCTCGCGAGCGCGCCCGCGAGCTAGCCGGCAGCCGCCTGTGCTGGCTGGCGCCGATCGAGCCCAACGGTGACTCGAAGCGAGCTGCAGAGATCATCGAGGCGCTTGTCGAGGGGACGATCCTCGCCGACTATCGCTTTGATCTGCACAAGTCCAAACCGGCCGGCGAGGAGCAGGCGGCCAAGCATCTGGAGCAATTGATGATCGCGCTCACGGACGATGGCCCACTGAGCGGCGAGCAGGCCGAGGCGGCCGTCGCGCGCGCCGGTATCGTCGCCCAGGCCGTCAACCGGGCGCGCGATTTGCAGAACCGGCCCGGCAACGATCTCACCCCGACGGCGCTCGCCGACTACGCGCGGGCGCTCGGAGATGATATCGAGGGGCTGCAGGTAGAGGTCGAGGGACGCTCCGGTATCGAGGGGCTCGGCATGGGGGCCTTCGCCGCCGTGGCCCAGGGTTCCGAGCAGGAGCCCGCGCTGATCGTCCTGCGTTATGAGAGCTCGGACGCGGAGGGTCCTTTGCTCGGCTTCGTCGGCAAGGCCGTCACCTTCGACAGCGGCGGCATCTCGCTGAAGCCAGGGCCGAAAATGGCGGAGATGAAGTTCGACATGTCCGGCGGCGCCGCAGTCGTCGAGGCGGTCGCCGCGATCGCGCGACTGCAGCTACCAGTCAGGCTCGTCGCGGTCGTGGGCGCAACCGAGAACCTGCCGAGCGGACGCGCGATCAAGCCCGGGGACATCGTGACGGCGGCGAACGGGAAGACGATCGAGGTCAACAACACCGACGCCGAGGGTCGCCTGGTGCTGGCCGACTGCTTGTGCCACGCCGTCGCGCTCGGCGCAGAGCGGATCGTCGACCTGGCCACGCTGACCGGCGCGGTGATCGTCGCGCTCGGCTCGACCTACGCGGGGCTGATGAGCAACGACGATGAGCTCACCGAGCACATCACCGCAGCAGGCGAGCACACGGGCGAGATTGTCTGGCGGCTGCCGCTACACCCGGAGTACGACGAGCTCGTCGCGGGCAAGTACGGCGACTTGGACAACGCGCCGGAAGCGCGCAAGGCGGGCACGATCATGGGGGCCTCATTCCTCCAGAACTTCGTCGGCAAGACCCCCTGGGCCCACCTCGACATCGCTGGCTCCGCCTGGGATCTCGGCCGCGCCTACGTCGGCAAGGGCGCCTCGGGCTACGGTGTACGCCTGCTGGTCGAGCTTGCGCGCTCATACAGCGCGTAAACCGTTCCGACCAATAGACACCAGGCCCTGGCCGGTAGAACCCCGCGTCCTTCTAGGATTTGAGGCCACGTGGCTCGCTCGCGCCTGATCCTCGACTTTCTCTCGCGCGGGCGCTCCCATCGCTACGGGCCGCATGCCTCGCAGCGCGCCGATCTCTACATGCCGTCCGGCCCCGGGCCGCACCCGGTGATGATCCTGATCCACGGTGGCTCCTGGCACAAGCGCTACGGGAAGGTCTTCACGCGCGGACTGGCCGGCGACCTGCTCAGGCGCGGCTGGGCCGTGTGGAACATCGAGTACCGCCGGGTCGGCGCCGGCGGGGGCTGGCCGAATACGTTCGCAGACGTGGCCGCGGCGATCGACCATCTCGCTGCGCTCGAAGAGGAGCGGCTGGACCTCGACCGGGTGAGCATCCTCGGCCATTCCGCCGGCGGTCACCTCGCGCTGTGGGCGGCCGGCCGGCCCAACCTGCCGCACGGCGCCCCGGGCGCCCTCGACGGACCGCCGCGTGTGCGTCCGCGACGTGTCATCTCACAGGCCGGCGTTGCCGATCTCGCGGACGCCTATCGCCGCTGGCACGGAGGAGTCGTGCGGGATCTGATGGGCGGCTCTCCCGAAGAGGTCCCCGAGCGCTACGACGCAGGCGACCCGATTCGCCTGCTGCCGCTGGAGATACCGGCGTTGATCGTCCATGGCGTGCGCGACGAGACGGTCTCGATCGAGATCAGCCGCGGCTATGCCGACGCCGCGCGTGCGGCCGGCAGCGAGGTCGAGCTCGTCGAGATCGATGGCGAGGTGGGGCACCGTACGCACCTCGACCCACGCAGCGCGGCCTGGGCGGCGGTTGTTCAGCGTTTGGGACCAGCCGCGCATGCTCCCGCAACGGCAAGAGCCGCCGCTTACCAGGGCGAAGGCTCGTAGTCCTTCAGGAAGCACCCGTGGATGTCCTCACCCGACTCACCACGGACGATCGGGTCATACACCCGCGCGGCGCCGTCGAGGAGGTCGAGCGGGGCGTGGAAGCCGTCCTCGGCTAGACGCATCTTCATCGGGTGGGGTCGCTCGTCCGTGATCCACCCAGTGTCGACGCTCGTCATCAGGATGCCGTCGCTTTCGAGCAACTCCTGGGCGCTGGTGCGCGTGAGCATGTTCAGCGCAGCCTTCGCCATGTTCGTATGTGGGTGCCCAGGGCCCTTGTAGCCGCGGCTGAATTGACCCTCCATCGCGGAGACGTTGACGATGTAGGTACGCCGGGCCGTCGAGGCGGCCAGCGCAGAGCGCAGCCGGCTCACCAGGATGAAGGGAGCGGTCGTATTGCATAGCTGCACCTCGAGCAGCTCCAGCGGGTCGACCTCATTGACATGCTGGATCCAGCTGTTGACGGGGTGCAGGTCCGGCACCAGGCCACCCGCGTCGATCGCGCTGCCCTGGGCGATTCGCTCGGGAGAGGCCGACCCGACGGACAGCGCCAGCGCGGTCAAGGCTTGTGGTGTCGGGGTCCAGTGGGCGCGGCCGGCCTGCGCGAGATCCCGTCGGCCGGTTTCGCCCTGGATCTCAACCTCGCGGCCGAATCGGCTCAGCCGAGGCAGCGGGCCATCGGGCAGTGCCGCGCGCTCGGCTTCGATCAGTGGCGCGTAAGCCTCGGCCGAGCGCCGAACGGTCTGGGCGGCGTTGTTGATCAGGATGTCCAACGGGCCCTGGGCACTCACAGAGTCGGCGAGCGCCACGACTTGCGCGGGGTCACGCAGATCGATGCCGACGACGTGCAGACGCTCGAGCCACTTACCGCTGTCGGACATCGCCGTGAAGCGACGGATCGCGTCGTGGGGAAAGCGCGTCGTGATCGTCGTCTCGGCTCCGTCGCGCAGCAGCCGCAGGGCGATGTACATGCCGATCTTCGCCCGGCCGCCGGTGAGCAGCGCCCGACGGCCGCTCAGGTCGGTGCGCGCCTCGCGTCGCTGGTGGTGGCGCACGGCACAGGATGGACAGAGCTGGTGGTAGAACGCGTCGACCTCTACAAAGCGCGTCTTACAGACGTAACAGGCGCGGGCCTGCAGAAGGGTGCCCGCCGTAGCTCCGCGGGTACTCGAGATGAGCGGCAGACCTCGCGTCTCGTCATCGATCCGCCCGGGCGCACCGGTCGCCGTCGCCGCGGTCACCGCCCGGTCGCTAGCGAGCACCGCCTCACGCCGTTCGACACGCCGCAGCCGCTTGACCGTCTTATACAGGCCCGCGGTCGCTCGTTGGACAGTGACAGCATCGGGGTGCTCAATCGGGAACGCGTCGACTTCGGAGAGGACGCGCAGGCAGACCTCCAGGTCACTCGGATCGATTCCCGCCACTACACCCTCTCTTCACGATCTATACGCATCACGGCATCATTATCGACGGACAGGCACGTGGCTCCCGACGTCTGGGAGGATGGCACCATGGACTTCGATCTCTCCCCCGATCACGAGTTGATCCGCCGTACAGTGCGCGAGTTCGCCGAGGGGGAGGTAGCGCCGGTCGCCGAGGAGCTCGATCGCACGAAGTCCTTCCCTTACGAGATCGTCCGTCAGCTCGGAGCGCTGAACCTGATGGGGATCCCCTTCCCCGAGGAGTACGGCGGCGGCGGCGGCGACACGCTCGCCTACGCGCTCGCGGTCGAGGAGCTAACGCGTGTCGATTCTTCGGTCGCGATCACGCTCTGCGCGCACACCTCCCTCGGGACGCAGCCGATCTACCTATTCGGCTCCGAGGAGCAGAAGCGCGAGTGGCTACCTTTGCTGTGCACAGGAGAGCGGCTCGGCGCGTTCGGCCTGACCGAGCCCGAGGCCGGCTCGGACGCCGGGAACGTGAAGACACGCGCCACGTTGGCGGACGGCGAGTGGACCGTGAACGGCGCCAAGCAGTTCATCACGAACGCCGGCACCGACATCTCCGGGATGGTCTGCATCACCGCCCGCACCGGCGATGAGGAGATCTCGAACATCATCGTCGCGAACGGCACGCCCGGTTACGAGCAGGGCGAGCCCTATCGCAAGATGGGCTGGAACGCGTCGGACACGCGCCCGTTGACGTTCAGCGACTGCCGCGTACCCGAGGAGAACCTGCTCGGCCCGCGCGGCGCCGGCTTCAAGCAGTTCCTGCACATCCTCGACATCGGCCGGATCGGCGTCGCCGCGATGGGCGTTGGACTCGCGCAGGGGGCGCTCGACGAGGCACTGAAGTACGCCAAGCAGCGCAAGGCGTTCGGCAAGTCGATCTCAAAGTTCCAGGCGATCCAGACAAAGCTAGCCGACATGTCGACGGAGATCGAGGCCGGTCGGCTGCTCGTCTACAAGGCGGCCCGCGAGAAGGATGCGAAACGCAACTTCACGCTGACCGCCGCCCAGGCGAAGCTCAAGACCGGTCGCCTGGCCGTGCGCTGCGCCGAGGAGGCCGTGCAGATCCATGGCGGCTACGGCTTCATCGAGGAGTACCCCGTCTGCCGCTTCTACCGCGACGCGAAGATCCTGACGATCGGCGAGGGCACCGACGAGGTCCAGCAGATGGTGATCGCCCGGGCGCTCGGGGCTTAGCGCGGGTAGCGGCCTGACCGGCGGGCTTAGCGCCAGCGTAGGTGTCGGGGCTTAGCGCCAGCGCCGGGTCCGGCGAGCTCAGCGGGGCGCGAGGATTACGAGCGGGATCTCCCGCTCGGTGCGCTTCTGGTAATCGGCGTAGCCGCCATAAGTCTTCAGCGCCATCGGCCACAACCGCTTGCGCTCCTCGGGATTGGCGATCCGCGCATGCACCGACCGGTGCTGCGAGCCGACCTGCACCTCGGTGTCGGGATTAGCTTTCAAGTTGTAAAACCAGGCGGGGTTCTTCGGATGGCCGCCCTTCGAAGCGACCAGGACCAGGTCCTCGCCGTCGCGCACGTACACGAGCGGGCTAGTGCGCTTGGCGCCACTCTTCGCCCCGACATGATCGAGCAGCAGCATCGGCGGCGCGCCGGGAACGCGATGACCGATTCGCCCACCGGTGGCGCGATAAAGCGCCGTGTGACCATGGGTCATGCGACCCAGCAGGCCCCAGTTGTTCTCCACCCAGCTCAGATAGTCCATCGCGGCACGACACTACTTGGCTGATCCTTTTTGTGATCGCTTGGCTGATCCTTTCGCTATCGCCAGCACTCGAGCCAATAGCATTCCTCTGGGTGACCGCGACGGATGAGATAGAGGAGACCGATCGCTACACCGCTCCAGCGGAGGCGCTACCAACCAAGCGCACCAGCGGTCTGGTCACGCTCGGCGATTGCTTTCGGGGCTTCCTACGTCAGCCTTCCCCGCCATACCTGTTTGGCGCCGTGGCGCTGGTGTTGGCTCTGCGGATCCTCCAGGGCGCATGGAGCTGGCGTGACGCGGTGATGGCTGCCGGCTTACTCGCGGTGACACCGTTTGTCGAATGGGCAATTCACGTCTATCTCCTCCACGCTCCTCCGTTCACCGTCCTTGGCCGACGCGTGGAGATGCTCACAGCGCGCGAGCACCGCACCCATCACGAGTCGCCCGGAGTGCTCGACGGGGTGCTGCTGCCCGTCTACGGGGTGCTCGTGTTCCTACCACTGATCGCCTTGATCGACTGGGCGCTGTCGTTCCCCATCTCACTCGTGCTCTGCGGACCGCGCCTGGCATATGCGAGCACGGGGGTGCTCGTCAGCTTCGCGATCCTCGCCGCCTACGAGTGGACCCACTTCCTCATCCACGCTCCCTACAAGCCGCGTGGACGCTACTTCCGCGCCACCTGGCGCAACCATCGCCTGCATCACTACAAGAACGAGCGCTATTGGTTTGGGGTGACCTCGACCGTCGGTGACCGCGTGATCGGCACGCTACCGGACCAGCGCTCGGTGGAGCGATCGGCGACCGCTCGCTCACTGCACGCCGATCGTTAGGAGTCCACCCCGCGCTCCAGCAAAGTCGTAGCCGCGCTCGCCGGGTCCAAGCGGCGCTCGACTACTTCCTCTAAGAGGCGCTTGAACTCGGCGTCCTCGCTCAGCTCCTCCTCGAGACGTCTACGCATGCGTGCGGTGGCGATCGCCAGCACCTCGTTGTGCAGATTGCGCCTGCGTCTTTCCTCGAGCTGGCCCGCGGCGAGGATGTACTTGCGGTGCTCCCTCAGCAGCTCCACCAGCTCCTCGATACCCGCGCCGTGGGTCGCCTCGGTCTTCACGATCGGCACCCGCCAGCGCTTCGCCGCCTCCTCTGGCGAGCGGTCGAGGTTGGCCAGCGACAGCACCCCCCTGATCTCGCGCACCATTGTGTCCGTCAACGGGTGATCGGCCTTGTTGATCACGATCACATCCGGGATCTCCATCACACCCGCCTTCAGCGCCTGGATCGAGTCACCCGAGCCGGGCATCAGCACGAGCACGATCGTGTCGGCGTGGTCGATGATGTCGATCTCCGCCTGACCCACGCCCACCGTCTCCACGAACACGTCTTCCCGGCCCGCCGCGTCGAGCAGCAGCGCGGCCTGCAGCGCGGCCTCCGAGAGCCCGCCCAGCGCCCCGCGGTTGGCCATCGAGCGGATGAACACACCCTGGTCGAGAAAGTGCTCACTCAGCCGGATCCTGTCGCCGAGCAGCGCCCCCTGAGTAAACGGCGACGAGGGGTCGATCGACAGCACCCCGACAGTCCTCCCGGCCTCGCGCTGGGCCTTCGTCAGCGCGCCGATCAGCGTCGACTTACCCACGCCCGGCGGTCCGGTGAAGCCGACCACCGCCGCTTTACCCGTGTGCGGATAGACCTCCTTGACCAGCTCCCAGCCCTCTGGGCGGTCGTCCTCGACCAGCGTGATCGCGCGCGCCAGCGCACGGCGGTCACCATCAAGCAGTCGCTGCGCCAAGGTCGAATTGCTCATCGCGGGCGCAATCATCGCAGGGCACGGGCGCGTCGAACCCCTACGATTCGACGGCGATGGAGCCGCTGCTGTCCGACACCGCCGCTACGACGCCTGCCCAGACGGCCGGCGAGACGAGCGCGAGGATGTGCACCGAAGAGATCGCCGAGGCTGTGCGCAAGGCCCCCGAGTCGCTGCATGGCGGTCCGCTGGCTTTGCTGCGGTTCATGCGCGCCAACCACATGCTCAGCCGCGCCTACCTGCACCTGCTCGCGCGCTTCGTGTTCCTCAAGCTCCGCCACGGCAAGCGGTTGCAGACCGACGGCATCTGCTTCATCTGTCCTGGCGTGCAGCTCGAGATCGGCCGCCACGCAACGCTGCGCATCGGCCGCTGGGCATGGCTCGGCCACGGCACCAAGATCCGCGTCCACGAGGGCGAAGTCTCGATCGGGGCGAAGACCGTGATGGGCCAGGAGTGCACTATCTCCGCTTTCCAGCATGTCTCGATCGGTCGCGAGTGCATCGTCGCCGACCGCGTGATGCTGATCGACTTCGACCATGGCGTCGTCGAAGTCGAGCGGCCGATTCGGCTGCAGGGCATCTACAAGCGCGACGTCCGTGTCGGCCACAATGTGTGGCTGGGGTACGGGGCGTGCATTCTGCGGGGGGTGGTCGTTGGCGACAATGCAATTGTCGGGACGAGCGCAGTCGTCACGAAGGAAGTGCCGGCCAACGCCGTCGTCGGCGGCTCCCCAGCGCGGCTCATCCGCATGCGCGAGGCGCCTCGTTCGATGCGCTGGGAGTAAGCGTTCGGAGCTGATGAGCGTCCGGCGCTGGGCTCAGACGGTCACGGCGCGAGTAGGGCGGCGGGATCGGCATGGATCGCGAGGTTGCGCAGCCCATCCTCGCTCGCCTGCGGCCCCTCGGCGAGCGCGCGCTCCAGCGCCTGGCGATGCCCCTCGAAGCGCTCGCTGGCGTACGGCACAGCAAGGCCGCGGGAGAGCATGAAGGTCCAGTCGCTCGCCTGCAATGCCAGCAGCTCGCGTACCGCTGCGGCGCCCGCCTGAGAGTCCGCGGCCACCACCTGCAGCTCAGCCGCGCGCGTCGCGAACGACAGCTCGGCGACCGCCGGCCCCGACCACGTCGACAGGTCGCCGCCCTGACCCCAGCTGCTCGGCTCCTCCTCGCCTTCCGTCATCAGTGCAACCGGCTCCAGCCGCTTAAGCGCCTCATCAAGTCGCACCAGCTCGAGCCCCTGCCGCGAGCACTCCTCGACGACCGCCCCGAGCCACGTGATCCCCTCGTACCACCAGTGCCCGAGCAGCTCGGTATCGAGCGCACACACCGCCAGCCCGCCGCCCGGTAGACCCTTGCCATCGCGATACAAACGCTCCCGGGTGCGGGCCACGAAATCTGCCGCGTGCTCCTTCGCGAGCGCATCCGCCCGCTCGCAGTCGTATGCCTCGCCGTCGTTTCCCCATGGGTTGTGATGGTTGTAGGTGTGCTTGTGGTAATCGCGATAGGAGCCGTTCGCGGGGTAGCCGCCGTCGCTCCACACCAGATCCATCGTGACGCGGTCGATCGGCACGAGCGTCACGCCCCCCTCAGCCGCCAGCGGCCGCAGGTGCTCGGGCGCACCCAACCCGAAGCGGCCGGTCAGCTCGACACAGGTGCAGCGCACCCCGGCCTCGGCCAGCGCCGGGATCAACCATGACGCGTACGCGCACTCCGGCAGCCAGAAGCCGCCATGCCAGGCCTCCCCCCGCCCGGTCTCACTAGCGAAGCACGCGCGGTGGGACTCGACGCCCGTCTGAACCTGTGCGCGCACGCCGGCATCGGTGGCGAGCAGCGGCAGCACGGCGTGCGTAGCCGAAGAGGTCCACTGGGCGTATGGGGCGAGCGCCCTCAGCAGGTCGCCGCCGCAGCCGGCCGGAGGGGAGGCGAGGAAGCGCTCGAGCGAACGCTCGTAGTCGCCCCACGAGCGTTCGACCTCGCGCGCGAGGCTCTCGTGCCCCGCGGCGCGCAACCCTTTCGCGTCCTCTTCATGTGTGTGGCGCCTCACCTCGCCCACAAACCTCTCGAAACGCTCCCCGATCCCCGGCGCTTGCAACTGATCGCACAGCACCGGCGTCAACGACAGCGTCAGCCCCGCACCGGTGTCCAGTAGATCCAGCAGCGGCAGATAGCAGCTGGCCATCGCCTCCCACAGCCACTCCTCACCGAACGGCCACGTCCCGAAGCCCTCTACGTAGGGCATGTGCGTGTGCAGCACGATCGCCAACGCGCCCCGCCCCTTGCCGGCTACGCTCACGGAAATGCGCCGCCTCCTCGCGGCCCACTCGCGGGCGGCGTGCGATGCGCGGTCGGGCGGGCTCTCAAGCTCACGGGCGGCAGATCGCGACGAAATCCAGTGCCCTGTCGAGGTCGGCCTGCCCGCGCGGACGCAGCACAAAGTCCGAAGCGACGATCGCCGGCGTGAACCAGTCGTAGAAGCGCTGGGTGAGGCGTAGGCGGGGATGGACGAAGTCCCAGCCCGCGCGCAGCGCCAGCTCGTGGACGCGCAGCTTGCGCGCATGGAACAGGCCGAAGATCGCCACAGCTCCGAAGTGCCGGCGGCACAGCAGCTCGAACTCCTCGGCGCGATACTCGTGCACGTGCCAGGGATTGTCCGAGCGCTCCGCACCCTTCGGTGCGAGCGTCAGCACGTTCGGCGTCGACACATACACACTCCCTTGCTCCCCCACGAGCGAGCGGTAGTGCTCGAGCACCGCGTCCGGGTCCTTGAGATGCTCGATCGTCTGCAGAAACACCACCGCGTCGGCAGGCTCGGCGAAGCTCTCTACCAAGTCGCGCTCGAAGCGCAGGTTTCCGCGGCGATAGCGCAGCCGCGCATGCTCGTACGCCTCGGGGTTGGCGTCCACACCGACAACGCTCGCGGCGCTCGCCGCCAGCACGTCTGAGCCGTAGCCCTCACCGCAGGCCATGTCGATCACGCGCTCCCCGGCAACTCGCGCGGCGATCCATTCATACACCGCCTGGTGGCGGCGAAACCAGTAGTTCTCCTCCGGCACATCCGGCAGCGTGCGCTCCCCCGTCAGCGCCAGCGGTGGTACGCCCTCCGGCTGATCGAGCTGCTCGTAGAGGGTGCGCGGCACGGCGCGCGAGTATATGGTGCCGCCCCGTGCCACCGACTCTCAACGCAGATGAAATCCGCGAAGTAAACACCCGCTACCACGACGTGGCGGCCGATCACTACGACCACAAGTGGGGGATCGACTTCGGTGAGCTCGGTCACGATCAGGTCCTGGCGAAGGTGCACAAGGCTCTTCACGGCAAGCCCGGTCACTACCCGCGGTCGCTCGAGATTGGCTCCGGGACTGGTTACTTCACGCTCAACATGATGCGGGCCAGCCTGATCGAGGAGGCTACCTGCAGCGACATCTCGCCGGGGATGCTCGCGAGCCTGGCCGCCAACGCCGAGCGGCTGGGCTTGGAGGTGCGGACGGTGCCCGCCGACGCCGAGCGGCTGCCCTTTGCGGATCAGAGCTTCGACCTCGTGCTCGGCCACGCGATCCTGCATCACATCCCCGACCTGCCGCGCGCGTTCGCCGAGTTCGAGCGCGTGCTCGCGCCCGGCGGCACGCTGCTGTTCGCCGGCGAGCCCTCCCGCTACGGCGACCGCCTGGCGAACGTTCCCAAGCGAGCCGCCGGGATCGTGGCGCCGCTGTGGCGCCGGGCGATTCGCGCCCGCCCGGCGCCGCCGGCCGATGGCGGCGCGCCCGACTCGGCGTTGGAGGGCGTCGTCGATGTCCACGCCTTCGCTCCCACCGAACTTTCCCAGCTGGCGCACGGAGCCGGTTTCTCCGAGGTGCGCGTCACCGGCGAGGAGCTCTTGGCCAACTGGTTCGGCTGGACCAACCGCACGCTCGAGGCGACCGCCGAGCCGTTCGACGTTCCCTGGGCCTGGCGCCAGTACGCCTATCGCGGCTACCTGTTCTTCCAGGAGCTCGACCGCCGGCTGTTGGAGTCGCGACTGCCGCCAGCGATCTTCTACAACCTGATGATCGCCGCGCGCAAGCCTGTGGCCTAAGCGCCCTGCTGAGGCAAATGGCAGACCTGCTGAGCGGTCTGTAATACGAACAGCGCCAATTCACGAAGCACTTTTGGCTGCCCGGGGGAGTTGTCGCTGAAGCGGACAGTCCCGGTTTCGTCGCGCAGGTAGTAGCTGAGCACCGAGCCTTTACCGGGCGGCAACGAGAGGTGCTCAGAGGCCTGTTCGTGCAGTTCTTCCTGGATCGCTCGCGCCCGCACGAGCAGAGGATCGCTCAGTTTCAGCGTCGGGCCGCGATGGGTGGGTTCCGTATAACAATGCACGCCCCCTTCTTCGTTCACCAGTAGCGTCAACCGCGCTCCCGGCGCGCTACCAGTGCGTTGGACGACAAACAGGTCGGGAGCCGCGAAGCCGCCTCCACAACCCGCCGCCAGCCCGATCGCCGCGAGCACGCCGAGTGTCGTGGCGGCGGCACCGGCAGCCTTGTCGGCGGTGGCGGCGCGGACCCTCGCGGCAACAGCGGCGGCCTTGTCGGCGACGGCTACGCGAATCGAGTGCCTCAAGCCCTCACCGCCACGCCCCCGCGGCGGGGGTCGCCCGCACCGTCGATCGCATCTCCCCGTCGCAGCACTGCCTGAACGCCGCCGAAGAACAGGTTCAGCTCATGGAACCGCACCGTCTCTGCATCGAGGACATCCACCGGAGAGTCTGACCCGAGAAGCTCCGCGAGGTCAATCCCGGGCTCGGCGTAGAGCACTCCGTCCTCGAAGTGCAGACGCGGAGCATCGACCGCCTCTCGCGCTCCCAGCCCGTGATCGACGACACAGACGATCGTCTGTAGCAGCGCCGAGCGGATGCGGTTGGAGCCGGCGCTCCCCAGCACCAGCTCGACCTCCCCATCGCGCATCACCACCGAGGGGGCCATCATGCTCGGCATCCTCCGTCCGGCCGGATGGCGGTGGAAACCAAGTGGGTTCAGGTCTTGCTCGCCCATCACGTTGTTCAAATGGATCCCCGTCCCCGGCACCACCACCCCAGAGCCCTCACCGTTACTACAGGTCACACTGCACGCCCGCCCCTGCGCGTCGAGCACTGAGATATGCGTCGTCGAACCCAAGTTCTTCGCGAGGAAGCGCTCGAGAAAGCCCTCCTCGCTCAGCCCCTCAACGAACTCCGGCGTGCGCTTTTCCTGTGCGGCCGCCATCACCTCCACCACGTCGCTCAACCGCGGTGGCGCGGGACCACGATCCAGCAGCGCCAGCGCGTAGGCCAGCAGCGTCCCCCCTGCCGAGGGCGGCGGATTTGTGAGCACCTCGCGGTCGCGATAGCGCACGCTCACCGGCTCGCGCTCCACTGCTTCGTAGCCCGCCAGATTCTCGCCGCACAGCGCCCCACCGTGAGACCGCAGCCAGTCGCACACCGCCACCGCGATGTCTCCGTGGTAAAAGGGCGCCGCTCCCTCCTTGCCGAGGAGCTCCAGCGCATCGCCCAACTCGGGATTGCACAACAGCTCGCCCTCTTTCAGCACATGTCCCGCCGGCGCCCACAGCGCCGCACACTCGGGCGTGGAGGTCAGCAGATCGGCAAGAATCTTTGCGATGTAGGCCTGTCCCTTGTTCACCTCCACTCCCATGCGCGCGAGCTCTGCCGCCGGCGCCGCCAGCTCCTGGAGCCCCACGCTCCCCCAGCGCTCCATTGCCGCGCACACCCCAGCCGGTGTCCCGTACACGCCGCAGGAAGCCGGCCCGATGTGGAACACCTGCGCGGCGTCCCCGAAGGACACGTCGACCGCTCGCAGCTCGGCCGGCGGAGGATGCTCCCCGCCCTGCTGCAGCGAGCCGGCAAGCCTCCGATTGGTTGGCGCCTCCACGAAGAAATCCAGCAGCGTCGGCTGCTCGCCAGCACCGGCCACGAGCATGTACCCACCGGCGCCGAGCCCAGTCAGCAGCTGCTCGGCCACGAACGACGTCAACATCGCCCCCACAGCCGCATCTACCGCATTGCCGCCTTCTCGCAGCACCCGCGCGCCCGCCTGCGCAGTCAGCGGATGCCCAGCGGCGATGACCCCCTTTTCAGCTGCGCCCATTCAAGCGAAGCCTAGAGGGCGGGAGGCTGAAGCCTGGAGGGCGAGAGGCTGATCAATTAGGAATGAACTCGGGTACTTCGAGTTCATCCACGGCCAAGCCGCCGCGACGCGGGGCGGGAGGACGGGAAGCACCGCCGCTCGTGCGCCGCACGCGTGGCTCGCCGGCGGGCTCGTTCAGGCGATTGACGCTGTTGCGGCGTCCCTGCTCGCCGTAACCCGTGGCCACGACGGTCACCCACACCTGGTCGTCGAGCTTCTCGTCGACCATCGCGCCAAAGATGATGTTCGCGTCCGGGTGCGCGGCCTCGGAGACGGCCTTCGCGGCCTCGTTGACCTCCCACAGCGAAAGGTCGCGTCCGCCCGTGATCGACAGCAAGATCGAGCGCGCGCCCTCCATCGAGGTTTCAAGCAGCGGCGAGGCGACTGCCTGCATCGCGGCCTCGGTCGCGCGGTGCTCGCCGCCGGCGCCCATACCGATGCCCAGCAATGCGTTGCCCGCGGAAGACATGATCGTGCGCACGTCGGCGAAGTCGAGGTTGATCAGGCCCGGCAGCGTGACCAGGTCGGAGATTCCCTGTACGCCCTGGCGCAGCACGTCATCGGCCACACGGAACGCCTCGACCATCGCGGTCTGCTTGTCGAGCACGCTCAGTAGCCGATTGTTCGGCACCACGATCAGCGTGTCGACCTCCTCGGCCAGCGCGCTCACGCCCCGCTCCGCCTGCTCCCCGCGGCGCGAGCCCTCAAATCCGAACGGCTTGGTCACGATCGCGACCGTCAACGCCCCGAGTTCACGCGAGATGCGGGCCACGACCGGCGCGGCGCCAGTCCCAGTGCCGCCACCGGCTCCCGCCGTGATGAAGATCATGTCCGACCCCTTCAGCAGGGCCTTCACGCGATCGTAATCCTCCATCGCCGCGGCGCGGCCGACCTCGGCGTCCGAGCCCGAGCCCAAGCCACGCGTCAGCTCCGCGCCGATGTGCAGCGTCACGTCGGCGGTCGACTGCTGCAGCGACTGCAGGTCGGTGTTCACGGCAAGGAACTCGACGCCCTCGACCTCCGCCTCGACCATCCGATTGACCGCGTTCACGCCGGCGCCGCCGACGCCCACGACGCGGATCACGGGCTGCCCAACCGGTCCAACGGAGCCAATGGGAATACTCGCCGGGTGATCGCGGGCATAATCATCCATCACCGGACGTGCCGAGCGCTCCATCACGTTCTCGGGAATCTCCGAGGAGAACGCGTGGCGCAGGCGCTCCCGCGGTGTGGGCACGCGGTCATCGCGCTGCACCGGCTGATCCTCGATCGAAGCTTGCAGCGCAGGGTGCGGTAGACCACTCTCGCGCGGGTGGGGCGTAGGCGCGGGTCCATCGGATGCGCGGCCATCACGCTTGGCGGCGGCAGTCTTGCGCTCGCCCTTGCCGGCCTTCGCGGCGGCGGCTTCTGGGCTCGAGCCCGTCCCCGTCGCGTCCCGCGCGTCCGCCGCCGGCTCCCGGCCGTCCGTCTCCTCCTCGCCTTCGGTCTTGCGGAACAGCGCCGCGAGCGGGCCTTCACGCATGCTTGCACGCTTAGGATTGGCCATGAGTCAAAACCTCCTGTGCGAGCTGACGATAGGACTGAGCAGCGACCCCATCCGGCTCGTACTTCAGCACAGACATGCCCTTCACCGGCGCCTCGGCGAAGCGCACCGTCTTGCGGATGCGCGAGGCAAAAACGCGGTCACCAAAGTTCTCCTCGAGGATCTCGATCGCCTCCTTGGCGTGGATCGTGCGCGAATCGACCAACGTCGGCAGGATACCCTCGATGTCGACGCCCGGATTGAGGTTCTCGCGGATCATCGCGAGGGTGTTCTGCAGCTGGATGAGCCCGCGCATCGACAGATACTCGCACTGCACGGGGACGATCACCTTGTCGGCGGCTGTCAGCGCGTTGATCGTCAGCAGTCCGAGGCTCGGCGGTGTGTCGATACAGATGAAGTCGTAGTCCTCGAGGATTGGTTCGAAGGCCTTCTGCAGCGAGCGCTCGCGACCGATCATCGTCGACATCGCGATCTCTGCCCCAGCCAGATCGATCGAGGCGCAGGCGATATCGATCTCGCGCTTGCGGACCACCTCGCGGATCGAGACTTTGTGGACGAGCACGTCATACATCGATTTCTCCAACGTGTCCGGATCGATGCCCTGCGACATCGTCAGGTTGCCCTGCGGGTCCATGTCGACGCACAGCACTCGATGCCCCTCCTCCGCAAACGCGGCGGCGAGGTTCAGCGTGGTAGTCGTCTTGGCCACACCGCCCTTCTGATTGGCGAACGCGATGACCTTGGCCTTACCGTTCACAGCAGGCTCCTACTCGATTGGGGAAGCCGATCGGAGGGTTATTCGCATGTGGTGCTGCGATTCCTGCATGAGCATCGACGCCGGCTGGACCTAGGATCACCGCAGTGCCCAAGCGCCCACCCGATCTGACGCAACGTCTGCAGGGTAAGCGCGTGTGCATATGCCTCGGGGCGGGCGGCGTCGGCAAGACCACCACCTCGGCGGCGCTCGCTTTCGCCTTGGCGCAGCGAGGAGCGAAGGTCGCCGTGGTAACGATCGACCCGGCCAGGCGCCTGGCCGCCGCGCTGGGGCTTGGGGAGCTCTCGGGCGAGCCGCGTCAGATCGAGGAGGCGCTGCTGGCGGCAGCGGGTGTGAGGGCGCCGGGTGAGCTGTGGGCGATGGCGCTGGATGTAAAACGCACACTCGATGAGATCGTCACACGTCTCTCACCCGACGCGCGCTCGCGCGAGGAGATCCTCTCAAACCCCGTCTACCGGGAGCTCTCATCCGCGGTATCGGGCGTGCAAGAGCTGGGCGCGGTGACGAAGCTGTATGAGCTCTACAGCGAATACGACTTCGACGTGATCGTGCTCGACACCCCGCCCTCGCGCAACGCGCTGGACTTTCTGGAGACCCCCGAGAATCTGTTGAACTTCCTTGACGGACGCGCTTTGAAGGTGTTCCTCGCCCCCGGCGGACTCGCCGCGCGCCTGTTCGGCCGCGGCACCGGGCTCGTGTTTGCGATCTTCGCACGCGTCACCGGTGTGGACATGCTCGGCGAGCTCTCCACCTTCTTCCGCTCGCTCTCCGGCATCCTCGAAGGCTTCGGCGAGCGCACCCGCGGCGTCGCCGAGCTGCTGCACGACCCCGACACGAGCTTTCTGCTCGTCACCTCGCCCGAGCCCGAGCCCGCCCGCGAGGCGGAATTCCTCGCGGGCAAGCTCGCCGCGTCAGGGATGGTTCGCGATGGGGTGATCGTCAACCGCGTCCACCTGCACGGCCTCGAGGGCCACTCCGCCGAGGAGGTGCAGGCCGCGCTCGCGGGAGAGCTGGGCGAGTCACTGGCGCGGCGGGCCGCCGGAAACCTGGCGGACTTCGACGTGCTCGTGCGCCGCGATCGTGACACGATCGCCCGTCTAAGCCGAGGGCTCGATGAGCCCAATCCGGTGGTCGTGCCACACCTGGACGAGGACATCCAGGACCTCGCGGGGCTCGCCCGGATCGCTGGCTACCTCTTCGCCTGATGGCGCCTCGGCGCGCCTGACGGCCCTCGGTCGCGTCAGGTTTGGCTTGCCTCGGCTTGCCTCAGACAGGCAGCGCGCTCTGCGTGAGCTGGTCGAGCGGATGCCCCGCGGGGATCGGGGCGGGCTCGGGGGCGGCGATCGCGCCCGTCTCCTCCACAGCGTCCTCGACGGGCTCGGGCGCCGCCAGCAGCTCATCCGCAAGCAGCACGAGGTTCGGATCGAGATGACCGCAGATCACGTCCCTCAGCAGCGCTCTGAGATGGTCGGCGACATCCCGTGCGAGGGCGAGTCCGGCGGCATGCTCCTCGGCCGTACCAGCGATGATCGCACGCTCCAGCGTCTGCGCCTTGGTCATCCGCTTGGTCAGCTTTGCGCGATCCTCCGCCGTCGCACACAGCGCCGCGATCCGACCGGCCAGCAGGCCGCTCGCCGGCCCCTCTGGCTCGAGCAGCGCGCGCAATGCCATCAAGTGATCGCTCAGCGCCTCGTAGGCAGCTCGCGTGCTCGCAACCCAACTCGAAGCGCCGCAGCGCCCACGCCAACTCGTTGCCGTGCGGGGCGCGACGCGAAACAAGGTTGCAGAACCCGCGCAGCTCATCCTCCTGCTCGGCGCTGACCACCAACATCCCGTGCGGGCGCCCACCGGCGCCGAGTGCCACTGAGTTCCACGGCCCTCCGGCACCCGTCACGCGCATCCACGCGAGCGCGCCGAGCGTCACCCGGCCATCACCGAACAGCCGCAGCGCGCGCAGCAGATCCTTCAGCACCTCGCGACCGCGCGCGAGGGCATCGTCCAGATCGCCATCCTCGACGGAGAACACCACGAGCAAGTGCTCGCCTTCGGCGCCGTCGGGCACGCCACGCAGCGCACCTTGCTGGGCGATCGTCAGGCCCCTCGTCAACGCAAGCTCATCGGAGGCGATCGTCAGCCCGTGCAGCGTGGCCAGCAGCGTAACCTCGCTCGCGTTCGCGCCCGCCGACTGCTCGAGCCTCGCCAAAGCTGCCTCCACACGCTCTTGGTGTTGAGCGATCTCTGATCGGCAGTCGAAATCGGTCTGCTCATCGAACACGTCCTCCAGCAGCAACCTCAGCGCCGTGCCCGCTCGCTCGTAGGCCTTCATCCGTCCTCGATCCGCTGCACCGCCCATCCCCACCAGATAGCGATCGAGACCCTCGAAGTCCACCAGCAGGCTCACCGCCCGCGCGTGGGCGGGCAGGCTCGCGAGCTGCGTGGCGCGCTGCTCGATGAACGCGCCCGTCAGCGCGCGGTAGCAGTACAGCCGCGCAGCGCTCTCGCCGCGACGGGCGGGTTTCTCGGCCAGCTCGAAGGAGACCTCCGCGCCGCCGGCGATCTCCGCCTGCAAGTAGTCGGCCGCCTCTGCGACGAACTCCGTAAGCGCTGTCTCGAGTTGGCGTGAACGCATGGTCCGCTCACTTCGCCTTCTCCCGCACCGCTCCTGCTCTGCGTTGCCGCGCGCAGCCCGTCTTGCAGCCGGTGCGGCCGCTACGCGATCGCGAGTGCGGCCGTCTCCACGTGCTCAGCGTCTACCAAGCCGCGATCGGCTTCTCCCAGCCAGTCTTCGCCGTAAGCGCGCATCCCATCGACAATCGGCAGCAGCGCCCGCCCCTTCTCGGTCAGCGCATACTCCACGCGCGGAGGGACCTCCGGGAAGGTATGGCGCTCGACGATCTGCTCCTCCTCCAGCGCCCTCAGACGCAGCGAGAGGGTGCGCGGGCTGATCCCCGCAAGCGAGCGCTCCAACTCGCAGAAGCGGGAGCGACCCGCAGCCAGGTCCCGGACGAGTAGCAAGGTCCACTTACCGCAGACGATTTCCGCCGTGCGGCACACCGGACATGTTTCCTGGACGGCCATTTCAACCGTTACTTTACCAACTGAAGTACCGTGAGACGGACTGAGAGGTGCGACGGGCTGAGACGGTAGGACCGGCTAAGCGACGGTGAGGGGCGGTCTGGGCGCCGGCGCTGGATCGTTTGCCGGGTCGGAGTTCGTCTCGCGACGCTCCTCCGCCGCGGCAACGTCCTCCATCGTCGTGCCCCTGCGGCCGTCGGCCTGCATCAACAGCTTGAAGTCGGACGGGTTCGAGGCGACCTTCATCGCGTCCTCAAACGTCACCCTGCCGGCCTTGACGTGCCCAAACAGCGCCTGGTCGAAGGTCTGCATGCCGTAGTAGCCTCCTGAGGCGATCACTTCCATCAGCTTGCCCGTCTGTGAAGGGTCGACGATCATGTCACGCACGCGGCCGGTCATCCTCAGGATCTCGCACACCGCCACGCGCCCACCGTCGGCGCCCGGCACCAGTCGCTGGCTGATCACGCCCTTGATCGTGCCCGCGATCATGCTCCGTGCCTGGCCGTGCTGGTGTGGCGGGAAGAAGTCGAGCATCCGGTTGATCGACTCGGGCGCGTCGACCGTGTGGATTGTGGAGAGCACGAGGTGCCCGGTCTCAGCCGCCGAGAGCGCCGTCTGCACGGTCTCCTCGTCACGCATCTCCCCGATCAGGATCACGTCCGGGTCCTGGCGCAGAACCCTGCGCAGCGCGCGCTTGAACGAGGCCGTGTCCATCCCGACCTCGCGCTGGTTGATCACCGACTTCTTGTCGGAGTGCACGAACTCGATCGGGTCCTCGATCGTCACCACGTGCTTGCTCGTCGTTTCGTTCATGTGATCGATCATCGCCGCGAGCGTCGTTGACTTACCGGAGCCCGTCGTCCCCGTCAGCAGGATGATCCCCCGCTCTTCGTCGGCCAGGTCCTTGACCACCGACGGCAGCGACAGTTCGTCGATCGTCGAGATCTTGTGCGGGATCGCGCGACAGGCCAGCGAGATCACGCCGCGTTGGCGGAAAGCATTGATGCGGTAACGCGCCACACCCTCGATTTCGAACGAGAAGTCGACCTCGTGCTCGTTGCCGAACTCACGCAGCTTCGCCTCGTCCTGCAACAGCTCGTGCAGCGTGCGCTCGGTGTCCTCGGCGCTCAGCACGTCTCCATCGGGCTCGGCCGCCAGATGTCCATGCACCCGGAAAAGCGGTGTGCTGCCCACCTTCAGGTGCAGATCGGAGCCCTCACGCCTGACGAGCTCCTTCAGCGCCTCTTGAACGTCGAACATGCCTCTCGCATCGGCACGGGACCCGGAGGCCTTTAGCGGTCGATGGAGCGCTGGACGGCGCTATGCAACGTCGCGGAGCTTTTGCGCCTCAGCGAGGCTCTGCAGCTTCTTCAGCGACTGGTTCTCGATCTGGCGGATTCGCTCGCGGGTCACGTTGAACGTACGGCCCACCTCGTCGAGCGTCCGTGGATGCTCGCCACCGAGGCCGTAGCGCAACTCGAGCACACGTCGTTCGCGATAGGACAGATTCTCGAGCGCCTCTCTGAGCGCCTCCTTCGTCAGGATCTCCGCCGCGCGCTCGTACGGAGACTCGGCGCGCTCGTCGGCGATGAACTGCCCGAACTCCGACTCCTCCTCGTCACCCACCGGCTTCTCCAGCGACACCGGCGCCTGCGCGGAGCGCTTGATCGAGTCGACCTCCTCCGGGTCGATGCCCGTGACCTCGGCGATCTCAGCGGCGGTCGGCTCGCGTCCGACGTCGGTCACCAGCTTGCGCTCGGCACGACCGATCTTGTTGAGCTTCTCCACCACATGTACGGGGATACGGATCGTGCGCGCCTTGTCCGCGAGCGCCCGCGCGATCGCCTGACGGATCCACCAGGTCGCGTACGTGGAGAACTTGAAGCCCTTGCGATAGTCGAACTTCTCAGCGGCGCGAACCAGTCCGAGCGTGCCCTCCTGGATCAGGTCCAGAAACGGCAGGCCCTGGTTGCGGTAGTTCTTGGCGATCGAGACGACCAGACGCAGGTTCGACTCGACCATCTTCTGCTTGGCGTCGAGGTCACCGCGCTCGATCCGCTTGGCGAGGTCCACCTCCTCCTGGGCGGTCAGCAGGCGCACCTTGCCGATGTCCTTCAGGAACAGCTGCAGCGAGTCGGTCGTCATGTCCGGCTTGAGGTCCAGCGTCGCTTTCGCTTTACGCCGGCCGCGCTTGTCCGGCGCGCGCTCGACCTGGGAGGCAGCGGCCGTCGCGGGATCGATCTCCTCGACGAGCTCGATCTCCGATTTCTCTAGAAAACCATGCAACTCCTCGACATCGGACTCATCCAAGTCGATCTCGGCCATCGCCGTCGAAATCTCAGCGTAGGTGAGCACACCCACCTGCTGCCCCTTGGCCAGTAGGCCCTTGACCTCATCGAGCTCCTGCATTTCTACTACTGACATCGATTTCCGTTTCTTCTGTCGCTGGGCAACCCGGGGGCGATTGCTCGAACCACACCGGATTCTGGCTGAGGAGCACTACTCCATCGGACACTACGGCCGAAGCCTGCCCAACGTTACAACTCAAACGTATCTTTTCTCGACCCCCTATCCTAACGCGCCATGAGCGATCCATCCAGCGGCCGGGAGCGATCAAGCGGGCGGGCGAGCAATCAGACGGACACCAAGAAGAACGCCCAGCGCGAGGGCGCGCTTGCATCTGAGGGCGTTCTCGCCAATCTACCTCGTACCCGGCCTCAGCGCTCCAGCGCGCGTCGCGATGCCGCACGCAGGGCAACCAAAGCGAAGGCGAGCAGCCAGGCGAGCACGATTCTTGCCGCGCCAGGCAAGCCGGCGAGAACGAAGGCGAAGCCGGCGAAGGCTGCGCCGACGAAGGTTGCCGCGACAAAGGTCGCCGCGGTCAAGCGTGGGCAAGGCACAGCCAAGCCGAGGAGCACAGCCAAGCGTCTGCGGGATCCCGCCCCCAGACAGGGCTTTGAGACCGAGAACGATCCGCTCAGCGGTCCCGTGCAGCCGCCGGGAGGCGCCGACCTGTTGGCCTCCGCGGCCGAGCTCGCCGGCGAGCTCGGCAAGAGCGGCCTCTCGACCGGTGGGCGCCTGCTCAAGGACATACTCGCTCGACTACCGCTCAACTGAGCCTCCCTCGAGCCACCGAGGGCACGTCTGGGTCATCTGTATACTGCCGGCCACGCCGAGCTTCAGTGACCCAGGTCGCGGAAGACGGGGGACCCAATTGCGGATCGACTTGATCCGCTGGGGCGAATCGGCCTCTGTTGGCCGTAGCGCCGTCCGTTGACTGCGCGAGCCCGTCAGCTCACCCCGTAGGCGCTTCGATAACGATGCGAACCAGATTCACGACGATCCTGCTTACCCTGCTCGGCGCGCTCCTCTGCGCCGGCATCTTCGCCGTGGGCGCATTCGCCAGCACCGGTGGCGCCGCCAGCCCGTCGGCGACGGAATCGGCGCCCACTTCGACTCCCACGCCGGTCGTCAAGCTCCACAAGAGCGCAATCGCGACATGGTTCGGCCCGGGCTTCTATGGCCAGCAAACAGCCTGCGGGCAGACCCTGACCCCCGCCACTGTCGGGGTGGCTAACCGCAAGCTTCCCTGCGGCACGCTCGTAAAGATCAGCTACCACGGCAAGCCCCTCACCGTCCCGGTGGTGGACCGTGGACCGTACGGCAACGGCGCCGACTGGGATCTGACCGCGGCCGCCGCGCAGGCCCTGGGAATCGAAGAAACCGTCCACGTCGCCACCGTCGTCGTCGGCGCCGTCCCCAACACGCCTTCCCTCGGACAACCCCCTGTCTCGCCCGCAGCCGCCCTCACCGGAGGCGCCATCGCGGGCTGACGCGCGTTTATCTGTCCAGCTCTCCGATCGATGATCGGCCAGCGGCGCGAGCGGCGTAGAGATCCACATCCGCGTGCGCGGCCAGCTCCGAGGCCTGCCGCCCATCCTCGGGACACACAGCGATGCCCACCGCCACCTCCAGGGGCGTCCCACGACGGCTCGCCGAGGAGCGCGCCGCGCTTGCCAGCTGCTCCGCCAGCCTCCGCGCAGCGACTCCATCGGTCTGCGGCGTCAACAGCCAATACCTGCCCGGGCGCTCGCACGTGAGCGAATCCTCCGGGCGCAGCTCTCGTGCGAGCGCGCCCTGCACCCCACTGCTCAGGCGGGACATCTCATCCAGGGGCTCGGCATGCGCTAGGCGCTCACTGTCGAGGAAGCTCGACGAGCAGCACCGCAAACGGCAAGCCGTCCTGCTCGTAGCGCTGCAGCCGGCGTCCGATCGACCCAATCCAGGCGGCTGGCCCCGCTTCGCCGCGAACGTCTCGGATCTCGATCCGCGGCGTCGTCTCCCGCGACCTATCGCCCGGTGCCGTCTCCCACGACCGATCATCGAGGGTCTGCGCCTGCTCATCGACGAGGACCGCCGGGCGCCTCGCCGCTGCAGATTGCCCTGGCTCGTGCGCGGCGCCCCCACGCTCACTCTCCTCGTCGAGGGTAGGAGCGGCGGCAACTTCGCCCTCGGCAACCGGCGCAAGCGGAACCTGAGCGAGAGCCGCGGTCAGGACCATCGAGCAGACCAGTGCCAACCGATCGGCGAGATCGGCTACCAGTCGCGCCGAGGACCGATCGGAGAGCGACCGGCCCAGCTCGTCCAGCAGCGCCTCCCACAGCACCCCCCGCAGCGCCTCGACCGCCGCCACGACCGACCCGCCATCAAGCGCCCCCGCAAGCGCGCCCAACCTGCTCGCCGGAGATGTGTCCTGATCGCGACCCCCGCCAACTCCGCCAACCATTCGCTCCAGCTCTCCGTCTGAGGCGAGCGCGCGCAGCGCTCCCGCGCACAGCGCGGGCCCCTCGCGCGCCAGCTCCGCCAAAGGCACCTCGCCGATCCGCTCGAGCGGGCGAGCACGAATCAACGTGATCGCCCAGCGCCTGGCGAGCTCCTCAGCCATCGCCGAAAGGGCATCCACCGGCGCCTCGGCGACCGGTCGCGCACGTGGCACTGCGTGCATGTCAAAGCGGTCACTCATAGGCCTTGAATATCAGCAACCGCGGACACGGCGCACCCGGACACAGAGATAGCCTGCAAGCGATGAAGATCGCGACGATCGCCAATCTCGAAGACCGTACCTCCGAAGACGAGCGCACGGGTGCGGTGCGCTCGATCCAGGCCGCCGACCTGAGCCTGCCGGAGGCGGCACTGAGGGAGCTCTCGGTCGCCCATGTACCTGGAGCGCCTGGCCCGCACCTACTGGCGCTTTCTCTCGCGCGTCACGCTCGGTCTGGTCCGCGTCCGCTACACCGAGCACGAGCGCTCGATCGTGCTGCTGGCACCGGCACTGAAGCTGATCACGTTCGCGGCGCCCGAGTACGAGCTCCAGGCGGCCCACGGGATCGTGCGCTGGCGCATCACGAGCGGCCTACTCGTCTCGAGGCGCGGGCGCGATGGCGGCTACCTGCAGATCGAAGTTAGCCGCCGTACCAGCCAGGCGCGGGCCGGCGGCCTTGTCAATGAGAATCCCGCCCACCCGCCGCCAGCCTGCCTGCACGTCGAGATCGAGGTGGCCGGCTTCTACCCCGCGATCGCCTCCAGGCTCGGCCGCCGAATCTACGGCGCGACGCAGTCGAAGATCCACGTGATCATCACACACCGTTTCCTGCGCTCGCTCGCTCGCCTGGACCTGGCCGAGTCACAGGTCGGGCGCTTTGCTGGAAACGGCTTCTAAAACCGGTCGCCGCCGACCGCGCGCAGCTTTGCGCGGTCGTGCTGCGCGCGGATCCGACGCACGGTGCCCGAGCGTGTGCGCATTACCAGCGACTCCGTGCTCGCACCCCCGGCGCTCGGGTAGCGCACCCCCTGCAGCACATCACCGTCGGTGATTCCAGTCGCCGAGAAGAACACGTCCTCGCCTGCCACCAGATCGTCGCGGTCGAGCACCCGCGTCAGGTCATATCCAGCCGCCAATGCCGCCGTGCGCTCCTGCTCGTCGCGTGGCCACACCCGGCCCAGCAGCTGTCCCCCCAAGCACTTGATCGCCGCCGCCGAGATCACTCCCTCCGGGGTGCCGCCGATGCCCCACAGCAGGTCGACCGAGGAGCGCTCGGTAACGGCCAGCAGCGACGCCGACACATCCCCATGGGCGATCAACCTGACGCGCGCGCCCGCCTCTCGGATCGCCTTCACGCCCTCCTCGTGGCGTGGGCGGTCGAGCACCACCACCATCACGTCCCTAACAGGCGTTCCCTTCCGCTCGGCGATCAACTTCACCGTCTCTGCAAGCGGTCGGTCGAGGTCGAGCAGATCAGCGATCTCGGGTGAGCCCGCCATCTTCTCCATGTAAACGCACGGACCCGGGTCGAACATCGTGCCGCGGGCCGATAAAGCGATGACCGCGAGCGCGCTCGGCATCCCGTGAGCAGCAAGCGTCGTGCCCTCCAACGGATCGACCGCGATGTCGACCTGTGGCGGAGATCCGTCACCGATCTGCTCGCCGTTGTAGAGCATTGGCGCCTCGTCCTTCTCACCCTCGCCGATCACGACCAGACCGTCCATCGACACTGACCGCAGCGCGTAGCGCATGCCGTCTACCGCCGCCTGGTCGGCCGCCAGCTTGTCGCCCATGCCCACCAGCGGCGCCGCGGCCAGCGCCGCGGCCTCGGTGACGCGCACGAGCTCGAGAGCCAGATTGCGATCCGGCAGTTGTGTGTGTTGGTCAGGGGTCAAGGTTGGCGGCCAGGGGCTCGAGGTAGGTGGCCAGGACTTCTATACAGGCCGGAAACCTACACGAGCGCCCAAGCCGACTACGATCCTGGCGTGAGCGATCCTAACCTCACCGTCGAGGCCCATATCCCCGACGCCCTCCAGGCCGCCATCGCGGAGAAGCTCGCGCTGGCCAAGGACGAGGATGTTGCCGGCAGGATCGCCCGCGAAGACCCCACGCTGTGGGGTCCCTACGGCACTTCGGAGATCGCCAATCGCCTCGGCTGGTTGACGATCGCGGAACGGATGCTTGGGGAGCTTGGCGCTCTGGAGCTGTTCGCCGCGGAGACGCACGACGACGAACTGGAAGACATCGTCCTGCTGGGCATGGGTGGCTCCTCGCTCGCCCCGGAGGTCCTGCGCCGCTCTTTCGGGGCGGGCGGCCCTGATCCGGCCCGTCTGCCGCGCGCGCGGCTGCACGTGCTGGACTCGACGGACGCGGCCAGGATCCGCGAGATCGAGAGCGCGGTGGACCTCCAACGAACGCTGTTCGTCGTCTCGTCGAAGTCCGGCGGCACGATCGAGCCGCTGTCGCTGTTCGCGCACTTCTTCTCGCTCCTCGAAGAGGGCAACCGGTTCGTCGCGATCACGGACCCCGGCTCGGGCCTGGAAGCGCTCGCCGCCAAGCACGCCTTCCGGCGGACGTTCGCCGGAGATCCGAACATCGGCGGGCGCTACAGCGCGCTGTCGGCGTTCGGCATCGTGCCGGGCGCGCTGACGGGGATCCCCGTGCTCTCGCTGTTGGAGGGAGCGCCGAGCGCCTGGGAGACCGGACTCGAGCACGGGACTGGCTCGGGCACAGACGGGCTGCCGGCAGCTGTGTGGTTGGGGGCGGCCCTGAGCGGCCTCGCGCAAGCCGGACGCGACAAGCTCACGTTCGTCATCTCCGAGACTCTGCCCGGCTTAGGGCTATGGCTCGAGCAGCTCGTGGCGGAGTCCACGGGAAAGCACGGCACCGGCATCCTGCCGGTGGCCGACGAGCCGCTCGGCGAGCCCGCCGTCTACGGCGAGGACCGGGTGTTTGCCTACCTACCGGATGTCCATGCGCCCAACGCCGAGCTGGAGCGGAAGGTTCAGGCGCTCGCCGATGCCGGCCACCCCGTGATCATCGTGCCGACCGAGGGCCCCACCGACCTCGGCCGTCTGTTCCTACTCGCCGAGCTGGCCGTCGCCGTCGCCGGCTGGGGACTGCAGATCAACCCGTTCGATCAGCCGAACGTGCAGCAGGCCAAGGACGCGACCAACCGTGTGCTCGCCGGCTATGAGAAGACACACGAGCTGCCCGTCATCCCCGACGCCGACGAGGAGGCGCTGCGAGCGCTGCTCGGCGACGCCTCTCCACCCAGTTACGTGGCGATCATGGGCTATGTGCAGCCCTCGGCTGAGTTCGATGCGGCCGTCGCGGAGCTGCGCGAGACGATCCGCGAGCACACGTTGGCCACGACCACATTCGGCTACGGCCCGCGCTTCCTGCACTCCACCGGCCAGTTCCACAAGGGCGGCCCGAAGACCGGTCGCTTCCTCCAGCTGCTGCACGACGGAGCAGAGGACGTCGAGATCCCCGGTAAGCAGTTCACGTTTACGACGCTCAAGAACGCCCAGGCGATCGGCGACCTGGAAACGCTGCGCTCCCTGGAGTTGCCCGCCGAGCGCGTGCGCCTGCAGGGCGGGGCGGGCGGGGATCCAGTCGACGCGCTGCGCGCACTCACCGCAAAGATCAAGGAGATGCTGTGACCCCGAAAGCCGTGATGAAGGACGCAGAGGACGCCGTGACCCAGATCGGGTTCATCGGGCTGGGAAAGATGGGCGGCAACATGGTGCACCGCATCCGCCATGACTCCGTCCACGAGGTCGTCGCCTTCGACTTCGACGAGAAGGCCGTCAAGCAAGCGGTCAAGCACGGCGCCGCAGGAGCCTCATCGCTGAAGGAGCTTGTCAAGCAGTTGCGGGCGCCGCGCCTGGTGTGGATCATGGTGCCGGCCGGCACCCCGACGCAGGAAACCGTGGACAAGCTCGCAAAGCTGCTCGACGCCGGCGACACGATCATCGACGGCGGCAACTCGAAGTGGACCGACGACAAGCGCCGCTCCAAGGAATTGAAAAAACTCGGCATCAACTACGTCGACGTCGGCACCTCCGGCGGCGTCTGGGGCCTGGAGGTCGGCTACTGCATGATGGTCGGCGGCCCACCCAAAGCCGTCAAGCAGCTGGCGCCGATACTCGATGTGCTCGCGCCGCAGACCAACGAGCAGAGCGTCGCCGCGATCGGTGAGCGCGGGTGGCTGCGCTTCGGCGGATCCGGGGCGGGGCACTACGTGAAGATGGTCCACAACGGCGTCGAGTACGGCCTGATGCAGGCCTACGCGGAGGGCTTTGACGTATTCGATAAGTGCGAGTTCGAGCTCGATAACGCCAAGATCGCGCACCTCTGGGGGCAGGGCTCGGTCGTGCGCTCGTGGTTATGCGAACTGGCCGCGCGCGCGTTCGAGGCCGACGGCAACGAGCTGGAGAAGATCGAGGGCTACACCGAGGACTCCGGCGAGGGCCGCTGGACGATCGAGGACGCGACCGCTCACGACGTGCCGACCCCGGTGATCACCGCTTCGTTGTATGCGCGTCTGTCCTCGCGTGGCAACGGCGACTTCGCCAACCGCGTGCTCGCGGCGCTGCGCAACCAGTTCGGTGGCCACGCGGTGAAGTCGAGCGGTAAATGAGTGAGCGCCCGGTGAGGAGCGCTCGATGAGCACCGTCGAGCAGGAGTCCCAGAACCCGCTCGTGGAAGGACTCGAGCGTCTGCCAGTAGCCCCGACGACGCTCGTCATCTTCGGCGCCACAGGCGACCTGGCAAAGCGCAAACTGCTCCCCGCGCTCTACAACCTCGCGCACGAGGGCGCGTTACCTGAGCGCTTTCATCTGGTGGGCGTCTCGCGCAAAGAAAAAGAGCACGAGGATTATCGCGAGGAGTGTGAGCAGGCAATCCGCGAGTTCTCGCGGCGCAAGCCCGACGAGGATGTTCTGAAGGGTCTGCTCGAAGACGTGAAGTACGTGCCGGGAGAATTCAACGACGACGCCGTATATACCGAGCTGGAGAAAGTGCTCGACGAGTTCGACCGAGCGGAGGGCAGCGAGGACGCTCCGGAAAAGCTCAATCGTGCATTTTATTTATCTACCGCCCCGAGCTTCTTTCCAGTGATCGTGGAGAAGTTGGGTAACGGTGGTCTTGCCAAGCACGAGAGCGCCGAGGTGCGGGTGATCATCGAGAAGCCGTTCGGCACCTCTCTGCAGGAGGCGCTCGAACTCAACCGCCAAGTTTTGAGCGTATTCGATGAGGCTCAGGTATTCCGCATCGATCACTACCTGGGCAAGGAGACGGTCCAGAACATGATGGCGTTCCGCTTCGCCAACGGCATGTTCGAGCCGCTGTGGAATCGCAACTACATCGATCACGTGCAGATCACCGCCGCCGAGGACATCGGCATCGGCAGCAGGGCCGGCTACTACGACCACGCCGGGGCACTGCGAGATTTGATCCAGAACCACATGCTCCAGCTGCTCTGCCACGTGGCAATGGAGCCCCCGGTGAGTTTCACCGCCGAGGAAGTACGCAATGAGAAGGTCAAGGTTCTGCATGCGATCCACGAGCCAACCCTCGAGGAGATTCCGGAGATCGCGATGCACGCCCAGTACGCCGCCGGGCACTCCGGCGGGGAGGACGTGCCGGGATACCTGCAGGAGCAGGGGGTGCGCTCAGGATCGACGACCGAGACGTTCGCCGCGCTGCGCTTGGAAGTCGACAACTGGCGCTGGGCAGGTGTCCCCTTTTACCTGCGCGCGGGTAAGCGCCTGGCCCGCAAGATCACCGAGATCGCCATCACGCTGAAGCCTGTCCCCCATCTGGCTTTCTCCCAGGATGGGTCCTTGGGAGTCAAACCCAACCAGTTGATTCTCACGCTCCAGCCGAACGAGGGCGTCACGCTGCAGCTCGGCGCGAAGATCCCGGGCAGCCGCATGCGTATCCGCTCGGTGAATATGGAGTTCCTGTATGGCACCTCGTTCATGTCGCAGTCCCCGGAGGCGTATGAGCGACTGATCATGGACGCGATGCGCGGCGACCCGACGCTGTTCACTCGCAACGACGAGGTCGAGGCGCAATGGCGCATCTGCGACCCGATCCTCAAATATTGGGAGCCCACCCACCCGCAGACATCTGGCCCGCTGCCTCAATATAAGGCCGGCTCACAGGGGCCAAAGGAGGCAGATAGCCTGCTGCTGGACGATCATCACTGGCGGGCCATCTGATCTGATGGGGGCCGTCAGCGACGCAGTCTGGAGTGAGCAGGGAACAACGCCCGACGCGATCGAAGCGGCGCTGCGCGAGCTGCTGGCCGAAAGACACGCCGAGAACGGTGGCTTTCTTCCAGCGCGCGTGCTGAACATGATGGCCTTCGTCGAGAGCGAGTACAGCGGGGAGATCGCCAACCGCCTGCGCGGCGTGGGCCGATATCACGCCTCGCGTCTGGTTGTGCTCTCCTACGATCCCAAGCGCACGCGCCTGGACGCGCACGCCAGCGTCGCCGCCGAAGACCAAGCCAAGCAAGGAGAGCTCGTGCTGCTGCACGAGACCGTGATCGTCGAGCTCGGCGATCGCCACCTGGACGATCTGCTGAGCATCGCCGACCCGTTGATGGTGAGCGACCTGCCGACCCTGCTGTGGTCACCCCACGGCCACCCCGAGGCCGTCGAGGCGCTGCTGCCACTCGCCCAGTCCACGCTGCTGGACTCCGTCGACGATCCCGTCTGGCGCGAGGCGATCGATCGCGCCAACACCCTGTCGGACCAGCTCTACGTCGTCGACCTCGCCTGGCTGCGCTCCACCCCGTGGCGCGAGCGGATCGCGGCCACCTTCAACCCACCGGCGCTGCGCGAGCAGCTGCAGAGGATCACGGCGATCACCGTCCGCCATCACCCCGACTCGACGGTCGCGGCGATGCTGCTGATCGGCTGGCTGGCCTCCCGGCTGGACTGGCGACTGGCCCCTCTGGTTCCCCACGGCGATGCCCTCAGCGGCAAGGCGCAGGGCAAGCGTCAGGAGATCGCCCTGCGTCTCGAGGCGGCCTCCGAGCTGCAGGTGCGCGGCCTGGCCGGTCTGAGTATCGAGACCGCCTCGGGCACCCGGCTGCGCCTGGACCGCGGGACGGGTGGCCTGCGCGCCTACCAGAGCGACGGGAAGGGTAGGGAGCGCGAATGGACGATCCTCGGCGCCTCCCGCGGCGAGGCGGGCATCCTCGGCGAGGGCATCCGCCAAGCGCTGCTGCGCGATCCCACCTACCGGCCCGCGCTGCAGGCAGCGCAAACGATGCTGCCATGACAGACGATGCTGCCATGCGCAAGCGCACTGAGCAATGACACGCCTCACGACCTTCGCCGACCCGCAGGCCACCGCCGAGCGTGCCTCCATCGAGATCGCACGAGCACTCGAGCGCGCCCGCGAGGAGCGCGGCGTCGCGCACCTGGCCCTCTCCGGCGGCTCGACGCCCGCGCGCACTTATGAGCTGCTCGCCGATGCGCTGGGGGACTGGGAGGCAATCGAGATCTGGTTCGCCGACGAGCGCTGCGTTGCACCGGAGGACGAGGAAAGCAACTACCGACTCGCCGCCGAGACGCTCCTGCGCCCGGCCGGGATCGATCCCGCGCGGGTCCACCGCATGGAGGGTGAGCTGGGGGCGCAAGAGGGCGCGCGCCGCTACGCCGAGGTGTTGCGGGCGAGCTTCGCAACCGATCAGACGAGCCCGCCGAGCGCGCCCGCGTTGCCGGTGCTCGACCTGATCGTGCTGGGCATCGGCCCTGACGGCCATGTCGCCTCACTGTTCCCCGGAGCGCCGGCACTCGACGCCGAGGCGCAGGCGATCTGCCTGGGCGTTCTGGACTCACCCAAGCCACCACCCGAGCGGATCACGCTGAGCCTCGCCGTGCTGCGCGCCGCGCGGCGCTGCCTGCTGCTGGCGACGGGCGCCGGCAAGGCCGATGCGATCGCCGCCGCGCTGGCCGAGCCCACCCGCCACGTCCCCGCGAGCCTGCTCGTGCGCGAGCGATTGACTGTGATCGTCGATGACGCGGCCTCACCAACGCCGGTGCAAAGATGAACCACTCTGAGCACAAGGTCGTACAGTAGGAATCGGTAAAGCCATGGCCCCGACCGCCACCGCGACTCACAACGCCGCCGCGTCAAGCCCACAGGAGGCGATCGCCGACCTGGTGGCTGCGCGCGAGCGCACGCTTGCATTGATCGCCGGGCTCAGCGACGGGGAGTTGGAGCGCGTGCACTCGCCGATCATGAGCCCGCTTGTCTGGGATCTCGGCCACATCGCCGCGTATGAGGATCTGTGGTTGGCCCACCGCCATGCGGGCCTGGAGTTGCTGCGTGGAGACCTGGCGGAGCTATACGACGCGTTCGAGACACCGCGGGCGGTGCGCGGGGAAATCGAGGCGCTCGGACCGGCAGATGCACTGGACTACCTGGCGGCCGTCCGCGCCCGCACGATCGCGGCGATCGCTGAGAGCGGAGTGGGCGACGGGGTCGTGTACGAGATGGTGCTGCGTCACGAGTGCCAGCACTCCGAGACGATGCGCCAGACGATGGCGATCGCCGGCCTGTTGCCGACCGGCGATCGTTCGGAACTCGAACAGCCACTGCGGGAACTCGCCGGCGGCGAGGAGTGGCTGAGTATTCCGGCCGGACCGTTCTCGATGGGCGCCGGACCCGAGGGCTTCGCCTACGACAACGAGCGCCCGCGCCACGCCGTCGATGTGGCCCCCTTTCAGATCGCGCGCCACCCGGTGAGCAACGGCAGCTGGATGCACTTCAGCGAGGGCGGCGGATATGAGCGGCGCGAGTGGTGGTCGGCCGAGGGCTGGGCGTGGAAGGAGGAGTACGACATCACCCATCACGACGGCGTGGCGGCGTGGCCGCCTGAGGCGCCCGTCTGCCATGTCTCCTGGTTCGAGGCCGACGCCTTCGCCCGAGCGCACGGCGCGCGGCTCCCCACCGAGGCGGAGTGGGAGAAGGCGGCAACCTGGGAGCAGGATGCACCTGAGGCAATCGGCTTGGTGTGGGAGTGGACGGCCAGCACCTTCCACGGCTACCCCAACTTCAGCGCGTATCCGTATCGCGAGTACTCGGAGGTGTTCTTCGGAGAGGACTACCGCGTGCTGCGCGGCGGCTCGTGGGCCACGCATCCGCGTGTAGCGACGCTGACGTTCCGCAACTGGGACCTGCCGCTGCGCCGGCAGATCTTCGCCGGGGTGCGTCTGGCGAGGGACCTCTGATGGAGCCGGTCGCCGACCCGGAGGAGATCGCGATTCGGATCGACTCGCACCTGGACGGCGCCGAGCAGCGCTCGCTCGCCGAGGACGTGCTCGACGGGCTGACGCGCCCGTTCAAGGAGCTGCCGCCAAAGCACTTCTACGACGCCCGGGGCGCGGACCTGTTCGACCAGATCTGTGAGCTGCCCGAGTACTACCCGACGCGCGCCGAGCGCGCGATCCTCGAGCAGAGCGCCGCGGAGCTGGCCGCACTGACCGGCGCGGCGGAGCTCGTCGAGCTCGGCTCGGGCACCGCGGCCAAGACGCGCGTGCTGCTCGACGCGCTGTACGAGGCAGGCACGCTGAAGCGCTACGTCCCAGTGGACGTGACCGAGAGCATGGTGCGCGACTGCGCCGAGGCGCTCACCGAGGAGTACCCCGGCCTGCGGGTGCATGGCGTAATCGGCGACTTCGAGCGCCATCTGGACCGCGTGCCACCGGCGGTCGGGCCACGGATCGTGGTGTTCCTGGGCGGCACGATCGGCAACTTCCCGCCCGGCAGCCGCCGCCGCTTCCTGCGCGCGATCGCCCGTCTGCTCGGCCCAGGAGACCACCTGTTGATGGGCACCGACCTGGTCAAGGACCCCGGCGTGCTCGAGGCGGCCTACGACGACCCGCAGGGCGTGACCGCGGAGTTCAACCGCAATGTCCTGCGCGTGCTCAATCGCGAGCTGGACGCCGACTTCGACCCCGACGACTTCGACCACGTCGCGCTGTTCGACCGCGAGCACGAGTGGATCGAGATGCGGCTGCGCGCGCGCCGCGAGCACACGACGCTGGTGCGCGCCCTGGACCTGCCGGTGCACTTCGACGCCGGCGAGGAGCTGCGCACCGAGATCAGCGCCAAGTTCACGCCCGAGCGCCTCACCGGCGACCTCTCGGCCGCGGGCCTGGAGCTCGTGCGCTGGCTGACCGATCCCGATGAGCTGTTCGCGCTGACCCTGTCCCGCGCGGTCGACGTGACGGAGTAGCGGCACGAGCCGCACGCAAGTCGGAGGGCGTGTGTAGGCTCCCGCCCACGATGCAGATCGAGGGCAGCTCAGCAATCGTCGTCGGCGGGGCCTCCGGGCTCGGCGAGGCGACTGTGCGCGCCCTATATGCGAAGGGCGCGATCACGACCATCGCCGATGTGAACGCGGAGAAGGGCCAGGCGCTCGCGTCCGAGCTCGGCTTGGAGTTCGTTTCCTGCGACGTGCGCGAGGAGAGCCAGGTCGAGGCGGCCGTACAGCAGGCCGCGAACACTGGCGAGGGCGGCCTGCGAATCGCCGTGTGCTGCGCGGGGACTGGCTGGGCACAGAAGGTAGCGGGCTCCAAGGGCCCACACCCGCTGATGCCGTTCGAGACGATTCTCCAGATCAACCTGATCGGGACCTTCAACGTGCTCCGCTACGCCGCGACCGCGATGATCTCCAACGAGCCCGCCGAGGACAACGAACGCGGCGTCCTCGTGACCACGGCCTCGATTGCCGCCTACGATGGCCAGGTCGGCCAGATCGCCTACTCGGCCTCCAAGGGCGGCGTCGTCGGCATGACTTTGCCTGCCGCACGCGACCTCTCGCAGTACGGGATTCGCGTCAACACGATCGCCCCTGGCCTGTTCGACACCCCTCTGCTCGCCGCGCTGCCCGAGGAGGCCCGCCAGAAGCTCGGCGCCGGCGTCCCCTTCCCCCAGCGCCTCGGCCAGCCGCCGGAGTACGCGCAGCTGGCCTGTCAGATCGTCGAGAACCGGATGCTCAACGGCGAGACGATCAGGCTCGACGGCGCGCTGCGCATGCCTCCGCGCTAGCGCGCCCCTCCCCTGCGCGCCGCCTCGCCTACTACTTCAGGCGTTCAACGAGCATCGCCATGCCCATGCCACCGGCGACGCACATCGACTCGATGCCGTAGGTCCCGTCGAGCGTCTCGAGGTCGTTCAGCAGCGTCGTCATGATCCGCGCGCCGGTCATCCCGAAGGGGTGGCCGAGGGCGATCGCCCCGCCGAACGGGTTGAGCTTCTCGTCGGGGATGCCGAGCGTCTCTTTGCACGGCACGATCTGCGCGGCGAACGCCTCGTTGATCTCGACCACATCGATGTCGCTCATCGACATACCCGTGTTCTTCAGCAGCGCCTCGATCGCCGGGATCGGGCCGAGGCCCATCACCTCGGGGCGAATCGCCGCAACCGTCGAGGCGATGATCCGCGCGCGCGGCGTAAAGCCCGCCGACTGAGCCTTCTCGTCGCTCATCACGAGCAGCGCCGCGGCGCCGTCGTTCAGCGGACAGGCGTTCCCCGCCGTGACCGAGCCGCCCTCCTTGAATACCGGCTTCAGCGACGCGAGCTTCTCCAGCGTCGTGCCGGCGCGCGGTCCATCGTCCTTGGAGACGACGGTCTCCGGCACGTCGATCTCGTTGCCCTCGCGATCGACGTCTTTGTGCGCCGGCACGGTCACCGGGACGATCTCCTTGTCGAAGTGCCCCGATTCCTGCGCGGCGACCGCGCGTGTCTGGGAGACGAGCGCCCATTCGTCCTGTGCCTCGCGACTGACGTTGCGCTCGTCGGCGACGTTCTCCGCGGTCATGCCCATCGAGATGTATGCGTTGTAGAGCGAGCCCGCCGAGCCGTCGAGCTTCGGATGAAACTCGAACGGGGCGCCCTGCCCGGCGCGCGAGACGGCCTCGACGCCGGCGGCGATGTACGTATCGCCCTCGCCGGTCTTGATCGCGTGGAAGGCCATCCGCGTCGTCTGCAGCGATGAGGCGCAGAAGCGGTTGACCGTGCAGCCCGGCACGTGGTAGTCGATGCCCGCGAGCAGCGACGCTAGTCGCCCGATGTTGTAGCCGGCCTCGCCCTCGCCGTAGCCGCAGCCCATCATCACGTCACCGATCGTGCTCTGGTCCAGCTGCGGGTTGCGCTCGATCAAGGCTTTCAGCGGGATCGCCGCGAGGTCGTCGGCGCGGACTGTCTTGAGCGACCCCTTCACGGCGCGTCCGATGGGCGTGCGAATGGCGTCGACGATCACTACTTCAGGCATCTCGGGGTCTTCTCCTTGGTTGTTTCCCGGGAGGGCAGGCGCGAATCCTAGGGGATCGCCTACAAATCGAGGCGACTGACACCCAACTCATCGAACCCGACGTGGTGAGCCAGCTCGTGGCGGACGGTGCGTATGACCTGCTCGCGCAGCAGATCCGCGTCGTGGCCGAAGTCGCGGCGCAGGGTGTCCCTGAAGATCACGATCCGGTCGTGGGTGTCATCGCGGCGAGTCTGACCCCCTTGGTAGAGGCCGTAGGCGCCACGGCGCCGGCCACCGTTGGAGATCACGACAGCGACATGCTCGAGCGCATTGCGCAGCAGGTCTGGAAGGTCATCGAGCGCGTCGCGCACCAGCTCCTCGAAGTCCTCGTCGTTGAGCGGATCGAGCTCCATGAACTCGTTTTCCTCGGGGTCCACCGCGAGGCCTTCGCGTGCGAGCCGCTCCGATTGGTCCACGAGCGCTTCGAACTCGGCCTCAGACTCCGGTTCGCGCCAGTCCGCCAAGCGCACCGCCACGAGCGCCACGATTCCCATCAGCGCCGCGACCACGAGCACCCCCAGCGCCACGTCCTCGAGCGCCCGAACCGCGCCGATCGAGCTGAAGCCCTGACCGACGACGAGCACGACCAGCCCGAGCGACATCGCGATCAGCGCGGCCACGCCCATGCGTCTGAGCTGAGGAGAGGCGCTCTGAGGAGAGGCGCTTTGTCGTCGTGCGGGCCGCCTCGGTTGACGCATCGTCGGGTGGGGTGAGTCCTATTTCAACGTGCGGGCGATCACTACCCGCTGGATCTCGTTCGTGCCCTCGTAGATCTGGGTGATCTTTGCGTCTCGCATCATGCGCTCCACTGGGTACTCCTTGACATAACCGTAGCCGCCCAGCACCTGCACAGCCTCCACGGTAACGGCCATCGCCGTGTCAGAAGTGAAGACCTTGGCCATCGAGGAGTACTTTGCGCTTTCTGGGTGGCCCTGATCGGCCATCGCGCAGGCCTTGTAGAGCAGCTCGCGGGCGGCCGCGGTGCGGATTTCCATATCGGCGAGCTTGAACTGGATCCCCTGAAACTCGTTGATCGCCTGCCCGAACTGGCGGCGCTCGCGGGCGTAGGCTACGGCGTAGTCGGTCGCGCCCTGAGCGATCCCCACCGCCTGAGCCGCCGCACCCAAGCGCGTGCGCTCGAGCGTTCCCAGCGCGACCCGCAGCCCGCGGCCGACCTCACCGATCACGTTCTCCTTGGGCACCCTGACGTCCTCGAAGATCGGTTGGCCGGTGGGCGAGGCGCGGATGCCGAGCTTGTGCTCGAGCTTGCCGACGCTGAACCCGGGCCGGTCGGCCTCGACGACGAACGCGGTGATCCGTTTGGACTCGCGGTCGGTGACGGCGAAGGTGATGTAGAAGTCAGCGACGCCGAGGTTGGAGATCCAGTTCTTCGTGCCGTTGATCACCCATTCCTCGCCGTCCAGCACAGCGGTCGTTTTCATCCCCGCGGGGTCCGAGCCGGCCTCGGGCTCTGACAGCGCGAACGCCGGTGACCACTCGCCCGAGGCGCACTTCGGCAGGAAGCGCTCCTTGAGCTCATCGGAGCCGAACAGCTGGATCGGCAGCGTGCCGAGCTCCTGCACCATCAGGATCAGCGCGCAGGAGGCGTCGACCTTGGCGATCTCCTCGACCGCCATGTTCAGCATCAGCGTGCCGGTGCCGGTGCCCCCATACTCGCTCGGAAACGGCAACCCGAGAATGTCCTGCTCGGCCAGGATCTTGCGAATGTCCCACGGGTACTCCGCCTGCTCATCGATCTCCGCCGAGCGCGGCGCGATCCGCTCAAGGGCGATCCGGCCGATCGTCGCGCAGAAGTCGAGATTCTCCTGAGGAATCGTGTAGACGTCACTCGTCGTGGTTTGCATCACGTGGGATCCTAGTGATGACGTTCTCGCAACGTTCTCGCGATGCGCTCGGTCGCTACGCTCAATCGATGAGCATTCCACGCGAGGCTTTCGAGATTGACATCGATCCCGCGCGAGTCGCGGAGTGGCTCGCGGAGGATCCTTCCCTGCAAGTCATCGATGTGCGCGAGCCCTACGAGCGCGAGGCCGGGCATATCGACGGCACGCGGCACATCGAGCTCGTGAAGCTCACCTCAGAGGCGGCGAGCGTCGAGCGCGAGCGGCCGGTCGTCTTCTACTGCCGCGTGGGCGGGCGCTCGCAGATGGCCGCCCAGGCGTTCCGCGCCTCCGGCTACGAGGCGTACTCGATGGACGGCGGCCTGCGACGATGGGCACAGGAGGGCCGGCCGCTCATACCCGAGGGCGGCTCCGTGGCCGACCACTGAGAACCGACCGAGGAGGAGAGACGCAATGGAGGCTTCCGAGTATCCCGATGTGATCACAGGCGAGGGCTACGCCGTCGGCCATCTCGACGCGCTGGGCGATGGTCCCGGCTTTCGCAAGGTCCGCAAGGGCCTCGATGTCGCCGCGTTCGGCGTGAACGCGATCGTGATGCCGCCGGGCATCGAGAGCGGTTTTCACTACCACGACGAGCAGCAGGAGCTGTACTTCGTCCACCGCGGCACGATCGAAATGGAGTTCGGCGACGGGACCACCCACCGCATGGAGGAGGGCTCGCTCGCTCGCGTCGACGCCCCGACTGTGCGCAAGGTGCGCAACCCGGGCCAGGTCGACGCGATCTATCTGATCGCCGGTGGCAAGGACGGCTACATCGGCCGCGACGGGCGCGTGCCCGAGGGCGAGGAGCAGCGAGTCAGAAGCTCTTCACGACCTCTCCGCGGGACAGCCGAAGTGAGCTGTGCAGGCGCCGCCGGTGAGCGCGACTGACGAAGACCCTCAGAGACAGCTGCGCATCAATCGTGAGCTGACGATCCCCTTAGGGGAGATCCTGATTCGCGTGAGCCGCTCATCGGGGCCGGGAGGACAGCACGCCAACGTCACCGCCTCGCGCGTGGAAGCGAGCTTCGATGTGCTCGCATCACCCTCGCTGAGCGAGTCACAACGCACGCGCTTGATCGCCCGCGCCGGCGAGCGGGTGACGGCGGTGGCTCAGGACGAGCGCTCTCAAGCACGCAACCGCGAGCTCGCCCTCCGTCGCCTCACAGAGCGCTTGGCACGCGCCCTGCTCGTGCCACGCAAGCGGCGCCCGACACGCCCGACAGCGGCCTCGCGCACCCGGCGCCTGGACGCCAAGCGCCGCGCGGCCCAGCGCAAGCTCGGCCGTCGCCCACCCGCGGCGGATGAGGGTTAGTTCAGCAGCTCCTTGACGTAGCGCTGGTGCAAGCGGCCGAGCGAGGTCTTTTCCGGGTGGAAGCCGATCTTGTTCCACAACAGTCCCGAGGCCGGCGCCCAAGCCACGATCAGGTAGACGCCCAGCGCAAGTGCTGTCGTGCGCAGCCAGCGCGAGTCCGAAAGCGCCGCCAGTGGCAACACCCACAGCACGTACCAGGGCAGCACCCAGCCGAGGGTCAACAGCAGCGCGATCGTCACCCAGCCGCTGGCGGTGATCGCGTCCTTACGGCGCCAGGCGAGCACGCAGCAGCCCAGCACCACCAGGATCAGCACGCCGCTCAGCAGCAGCCGGAGTGTTTCCGTCTCACCGCCGCTGCCGAGCGCCAGACCGAGCAGGTTCGGCGCGCTCAGGCTCGTCACGAGTTTGCTCTGGGTGCTGAGGTCGGGGACGTGCAGGCCAAAGGCGATCAGGCTCGCCACGGCCACGGCGGCGCCCGCCGCGACCATCCCGAGAATGACCTGCACGACACGTCGCGGCGCTCTCAGCAGCGCCGCCAGCACCACCGGAATCAGGATCCCTCCTGAGGCCTTGATCGCCGCCGCGGTCACGAAGGCCATGCCCGCGGCGACCTCCAGCGGCGCGAGTGGCCATAGCCAGTCGCGCAGGGTCTCACGCCGCCCCACGCGCTCCGCCGGCTGGGCGGCCGATGAGTCCACCTCCGCCCGCTCGTTACCGGCCGGCTGCCGGCCCAAGTCCGCCTGCTGGCCGATCTTTGATCGGTCGCCCGCCACCCATGCTCCGGATCGGAGTAGCAGGTAGAAGCCGAGCACGATGCAGAAGACCATCAAGAAGTCGTTGTGGTCGCCCCCCAGCCCCCACACCAGCACGATCGGATTCAGCCCCACGAGCACGATCGCCGCGATCGGATCGCGGCCCAGCAGCCGCGCGCACCTCCACACCAGGAAGATCGTCCCCAGGCTCACCGCGGCGAGAACTGCCTTGATCGCCCAGAAGGAGGTGGCCACGCCGAGCGGGACCAGCGCAAAGGTCATCAGCGTGAACAGCGGGCCATATGGGCTCAGCAGTTGATGCCAGTTGGAGAGGTAATAGCTCGGGTCGTTGTGCGGCTCGAGGATCGGAATCGTCGTGTACGGGTTGAGGTGGTGCACGACCTCCATGCGCCCGTAGTTGACGTAGTTGAACACGTCGGTCAGCGCCAGCGGGGGAGCGAGGAAGAAGATCGCGTGAACCATCACGATGGCGGCAATCGCCCAGCGGGAGCGCAGCCGCGGCACGTACTTCAGCCCCACCAGATAGCTCGCGTACATCACGACCAGCGCCCCTGTGAACAGATACTTCAGCTTGGTCGGACTGCGCGTCAACCCAGGGAGTAGTCCGCCCAACGGACCGGCCATCCAGTGCGGATAGAAGCCTGTGTGCGCCGTCGCCGAAAACAGGCTCGGACGGTTTGCGCTCAGCAGCACGAACAGCGCCCCGCAAAGCACGATCGCCAGCAGCGCGCAAACCCCGATCGCGCCATCTCTACTGCCGATCCGTGCAGGCGCGCTCGTGCGCTCGTGCTTAGTGCGCCCGCGCTTAACTACGAGAGCCCGCATCGCAGCGGGCTCTCGGAAAGTCGCATTCATGTTCGCGAGGTCCAAACCTCGCAAGCAGAAACTAGATCGACTGGACGTTTACGGCCTTGGGGCCCTTGTCGCCCTGCTCAGGGTCATATGAGACCTTCGAGCCCTCCTGCAGCGAGCGATAGCCCTCGCCATTGATGCCGGTGTGATGGACAAACAGGTCCTTGTCGCCGTCATCGGGGGTGATGAAACCAAACCCCTTGTCGTCGCTGAACCACTTCACTGTGCCAGTAGGCATGTGGGTACTCCTCCACGGTATGTTCGTGCTGCGACGCGGAGGATGCTGCTAGAGCTTCGACCTGCGAGCGCTTGCACTGCTTTCGCCGGTCTTATGCGCCGGCCAGACGTGACGACCGTAGCAGGTCCCCCGCCGTGTGTGTTGCGGAGTTGCTATATCTCGGACGCAATCGCTTCCGAGCCGCTCACCCTGAAACGCCTGCTTCCGAGCGGCGCGCCGGCCACCGCCGATGAGATCGTGGCGGGCTTCGAGCTGGACACGTTGGCCAGCACTGGCCCGGCGAGCCGCCCTTACGTGCTGCTCAACATGGTGAGCACGGTCGACGGCCACGCGACGCTCGGCGGGCGCTCCGGGGGACTCTCGAGCCGTGCCGACCGGGAGCTCTTCCACGGGCTGCGCATGGCCGTCGACGCGGTCATGGCCGGAGCGGGCACCGTGCGTGTGGAGCGCTACGGCCGGATCATCCCGCAGGAGTCTCGCCGCCGGCGCAGGGTCGAGCAGGGCCGCAGCGAGGAGCCGCTCGCCTGCATCGTCTCTGGGCGTCTGGCCCTGGAGGGCGACATCCCGCTGCTCGCCGATCCCGCGGCGAAGGTGGCGATCCTGACCTCCTCGGCGGCCAGCCTTCCCGCGAGCGCCGCCGAGATCCACTACGTACGGGCCGAGCGCGACGGACTGCTCGACCTGCCCGCGGCTCTGGCGCAGCTGCGCGAGCGCTTCGGCGTGCGCACGCTGCTGTGCGAGGGCGGGCCGCATCTGAACATGCAGCTGCTGGAGGCTGGGCTCGTTGACGAGCTTTTCCTCTCCCTCTCCCCCCAGCTGACGGGCGGCGAGGAGACAGCCGGCAACGAGGCGTTGCGGATCCTCGCCGGGCCGCGGCTCGAGCCCTCGGTCCAGCTGGATCTGCTGGGCGTGCTCGATCAGGACTCGCACATGTTTCTGCGCTACCGCGTCAAGGGCCTCCGCGATGGCGAAGGGGCACCACCGCGGGAGAGCACCCACGGGGATGGATAGGGACGCTACGGCGTCCTGGCCTCAGCGCCGGGGCGCGTCTCGCGCGAGACGATGCTCAGCAGCTCGCTCGCCAGATGACGTCCCTCCGCCGAGACCTTCGGGGTGGCGGAGATCCTCACCACGACCTCATCCCCGTCCAGCTCCTCCAAGGTGATGCGCGGCACGTCGCGCAGCGGCGTCTGCAAAGACTGCTCGAGGATCTCCTGCAGATCGCTGGGGGTCATCCCAGCGCGTAGGCGCGCGCGCAGGTTGACCGCCTCGGGCTCGCGCAGCGGCAGCACCGCCACGTTCAGCACCACGCTGTTCGGCACCATGATCGAGTCCTCGCCGGTGGCAAAGGTCGTATACAGCAGCCCCAGCGAGCTCACCGTCCCCTCGATCTGACCGGCCAGCGGGCCGCCCTGCAGGCGCACGCGCTCGCCCACGCGAAACGGACGGGCGCTGAGCAGGACCGTGCCCGCGATCACGTTGCCGAGCGTCTGCTGCGCCGCGAGACCCAGGATCACAGCGGTGAACGCGCCGCCCACGAGCAGTGTGCGCGCTTCGATGCCCGCGACGCCCAGTGCGACCAGCAGCGCCACCGCGACCGTGCTCAGCCGGATCAAGAACCCCACCGTTCCGGCGGTCGCCGGATCCAGGCGCCGGAACAGCGGCGGGCCCAGCCCGCGGCCGATATCCCGCGCGATCGCCAGACCGAGAATCACCAGCGCAATCACGGTCGCGATCCGCACCGGGGTATCCAGCGCCGGTTCCAGCACCGCCGGATGACCGTGACGCCCCGGCGTGCCGATCAGCTTCGCGCGATTGTCGTACAGGATCACCACGCCGACGAATAGCGGCAACAGCAACAGCGCCTCCACCCGCGCGCGTTTGACCACCTTCGGACTTATCTGGTGCAACAGGCCGACCTCCCGCCAAGCCTGACTGCGGGTCTCGAACATCTTCTGAGGGATCTTCGGTGCCGGCATCGCGTTCACATGATGGTGGCAGGAGTCGTTGCTGCCCAGCGGTGGATGGCCGTATGCAGGCGCGCCCCCGCGCCGACGAGCGGATCCGCTGCGCGCTCGTCGTCTAGGACTGTGTGTAGATGACCATCGCGGCCCCGAACACGAGGCAGTACACGGCGAACGGGGTCAGCGTCTTCGTCTTGAAGTAACCGACCAGGAAGCGCACGGTGAAGACCGCCGTCACCGCGGCGACCACGCAAGCGACGAGCGCCTGGCCGCGTACTCCGTTGCCCAGGTGCCCGAGCAGATCGGGGAGCTTCACGATGCCGGCGGCAAGGATGATCGGCGTGGCGAGCAGGAACGCGAAGCGCGCCGAGTCACTGTGGTCCAGGCCACGCGCGAGACCGGCGCCCATCGTCACGCCGTCACGGCTGATGCCCGCGACCAGCGCGGTCGACTGGGCCGCGCCGATGACGAGCGCCTCGCGATACTCCAGCGTGCCCAGCTCGCGCGCCCCGTCGGGCTTGGCCCCCTCGCGGACAGCCAGTTCGCGCACCTGGGCGCGGCGGCGAAACCGCTCGGCCGCGAACAGCAGGCCGCCGTTGACGATCAAGAAGATCGCCGCGATCTCAGGCTTGGCGGTCAACGTGCGCAATGGGTGCTCGAGCGCGAGGCCGATGACCCCGGCCGGCACGCTCGCCACGATGATCAACCAGGCCAGGCGCTCGTCACTGGACTCGATCCGGCGGGTGCCGAGCGTGCGGAAGAACGCGCGCACGATCTTCACCCAGTCTCGCCAGTAGTAAGCCAGCAGCCCGAGCGCACTGCCGACGTGCAGCATCACGACGAACGCCAACCAGAAGGACTCAGACTGGGACTGGGCTTTCACGAGGCTGTTCCAACCGAACAGCGTCGGGAACAGCACCGTGTGCCCGAGACTGGATACCGGGAAGAGCTCGGTCACCCCCTGCAGGAAGCCGAGCACGATCGCTTGGAAGTAGCTGATCGCGGAGGCCACGGGGATCGCAAGGAGCGTCGTCATGACCGCGACAGCTTACGGACACGCCGAGGGGCGTGCAGAGGATGAGCGGATTCTCATCGCGGGACTCGGCGTGCCACCGCGCGGGACTCGGCGTGCCACGGATGAGGCCGGCGACAGCGCCTCTCCCGCGGTCCGGACGGCCTCCCCTCCTGCAGCCATCGCGTCCCCTCCGCAGCCATCAATTGAGGCTCGGTTGGAATTCCCTCTCCAAACCCTCCCCAAAAATCTTTACACCCCCTTCACACGATGATTCCCAACTCATCACAAAAGCGGGCTTTTGCAGGGTAAACATGTGAACACGATAAATAACCAAAGGAGTCATCGAAATGACTAGCTCGACCATCCGGGTCGATATGCGGGATTCGGCTAACGATATGCAGGATTCGGCTGCCTCTAGAGTCGATCTTCACTGCCACTCCACTGCCTCTCAGTTCTCCCGGCTCGGCGTCCAGCGAGCCCTCGGCCTGCCTGAGTGCGCCACTGCACCCGAGGAGGTCTACGCGCTCGCCAAGCGCAGGGGCATGGACTTCGTCACGATCACCGACCACGACACGATCGACGGCGTGCTGCAGATCGCTGAGCGTCCCGACGTGTTCATCTCCGAGGAGCTCACCGCCCACTTCCGCGGCGAGCCGCAAGCGGTCCATGTCCTTTGCTATGGGATCACTGGCGAGGACCACGAATGGCTGCGGGCCCATTCTGGCGACGTCGAGCTGTGCGCCGCCTACCTCTACGAGCGGGAGATCGCATGCGCACTGGCTCATCCGTACTACAACGTCGGCGCCCCCCTCACCGCCCGCCATCGGCGGCGCCTGGCAGAGCTGTTCAGCGTCTGGGAGATTCGCAACGGGGCGCGCGCCCGCGAGCTCAACAGGCCCGCCGCTACCTACGTCGCCACTCGAGACGGCATCGGCATCGGCGGCTCAGACGATCACGCGGGCGTTGATATCGGGCGCACCTTCACCGAAGCGCCCGCCGCCGGCACGCCGGCCGAGTTCCTCGCGTTCTTGCGCGCCGGGCGGGTCTCCGCCCACGGCAAGCAGGGCAGCGCGGCGAAGTGGGCGCACGCGGCGATCGCCCTGGCCGCACGCTCGCTCGGATCCGCGGAGGACCAGGGGAAGTCCACGCGTCCCGACCCGCGCACGGTGCTGAATATGATGCAACGCCTGCTCCGTGAGGGAGACGCCCGCCATGGCGCCACCGGCGTAGATCTCTCACCCGCCGACGCCCGCTGCCTGCTGCGCGCCTGGCTCTCCGCCGTCGAGCTCGACCACCTCGACGAGCGCGGACTGATCGACCTGATGCAGGCCGAGGACTTCAGCCACTCCAGCCTCTTCCGCCGCGCCTGCCGACTGCACGAGCGAAAGCTGCGCGCCGCGGTCAACGTCGCGGTGAGCGCGGCCACCGGCGAGGCCGAGGTGCTCGCCGCCGCCGAGGGACTGTTCGAGAGCTGCATCGCCGCGATCCCCTACGCCCCCGCCACCGCCTTTCTTGCCAACGAGCGCGCCAAGCTCGACGGGCGCTCCAGCGACGATGGCGAGACGCCCCGCGTGGCGATCCTGGCCGACGGCATCGGCTCGATGCACGGTGTCACCCGCACGATCGAAGAGATCCGTCAGCGCGGTGTCCCCGGTTTCGAGATCGAGGTGCTCGGCACCGACCCCGAGGTCGACCTGCGCCTGCCCGCCGTCGCCGAGATCGATGTGCCCTACTACCCGGGCCTCTCGATCGGCGTCCCCAGCCTGCCGGCCGCCGTGCAGACGCTCTCCGATGGCGCCTTCGACGCGGTCCACGTCTGCTCGCCGGGTCCCGCCGGCATCGCTGGGGTACTGCTGGCCCGCGCACTGGGGCTGCCTTTGGTAGGCAGCTACCACACCGAGCTCACCGCCTACGCCGATCTGCGCTCCGAACAGCACCATGTGGCCGACGCGATGGGCCTCGCCGTCGGCGCCTTCTACAACGCCTGCGACATCGTCCTGTCCCCCAGCCTCGCCTCCGACACCGCCCTCGCCGGGATCGGGCTAGGAGCCGAGAAGATCTTGCGCTGGGATCGCGGCGTCGATACCTCGCGCTTTGACCCCGCCCTGCACGACGAAAGTCTGCTGGCGCAGGAGACGATCAACGTGCTCTACTCCGGCAGGATCACCCGCGAGAAGGGCGTTGACCTCCTGGCCGACGCGTTTCTGCTCGCGCGTGAGCGCAATCCCCGCTTGCAGCTCGTGCTCGCGGGCGGCGGCCCCGAGGAAGAGCGCCTACGTGAGCGCCTCGGGGATGCGGCCACCTTCTTGGGTTGGCTGCAGGGCGCCGAGCTGGCCCGGGTCTATGCATGCGCCGACCTGTTCTTCTTCCCTTCCGCCACCGACACCTTCGGTCAGGTCATCCTCGAGGCTCAGGCAAGCGGGCTACCGGTGCTCGCTGTAGCCGCGGGCGGTCCGCTCTCGCTGATCGAGGACGGTGTCACCGGTCTGCTACGCGAGGCCGACGCCTGCGTCCTTGCCGGCGCCCTGGTCGAGCTCGCCTGCTCGCCACTGCTGCTCGAGCGCCTCTCTCGCGCCGCGCTCGCCGCCGTACGCCAGCGCACCTGGGAGCGGGCACTGGAGCGGCTGGCAGAGGGCTATCAGCGGGTGCTCTTCGATGCCGAGAACAGCGATGGGCTGAAGGAGCTCACTTCCTTGCCAGCGGCATAGCCCAGGTGCGATAAGCCGAAAAAGTCCTCAACCGTGCGCAGCAGCGAGAAGTGGTTGTAGGTGCCCTGCTCGAGATTCCCACCCTTGATGAACGGCGACAGCAGCAGCGCGCCGACCTGGCCCCCACCCGGCTTGCCGAGCGCGCCGGACGGCGCCGGCAGGTTGGGGAATGTCGGCTGGCCGCAGCAGGAGCTCGAGTCGGCGTATTCACCACTCGAAGGCGCCTCGTCGACGGTAATCACGAGTAGTCCGTTTTCCTTATACGCCTTCGAGCTGAGGATCTCCGGGACGACCGTCTGTAGAAACCCGTCCGCCGCGCCCATGCCCGCGGCCTGGCCGGGAGCGCACGGGATCGCGTTGCCGTCGTCACAGCGGCCGGGGACGATGTAGGAGAAGCTCGGCGTGCTCTTCGCGCTCGCCAGATCGCCCTTCAGGCTGCTCAGGCCGACATCGTCGCTCGTGCACGCCGAGGATTCGATCACGGAGTGGAAATAAACGAACGGGTTGCGCCAGGTCGCATACGCCTGCCCCGCCGGCGGGGTCAGCGCCGAGGTGGGGTCGGCCACGCCGAGCGCCGGGTGCCCGCAGGCGCCGTCCGCGGCGGGCGGGACTCCGATTCCAGCGGCGCCGGCTCCTTCATCCATCCCTTCCAGGTACGCCTTCCACGTCAGGTGCTTTTCAGTCAACTGTCCGGCGAGCGTCTGCGTCGCGCTCGGGTACACGCATCCAGTGCCGCTCACCTGTCCTTCGGCGCCGACCGTCCCCGGCGTCACGTTTTCGTAGGTGGGGCAGTTCTGCGCGGTCTGCGGGGTCGGGCCCTGACCGCTGAGCAGCGCGATCCCGTTCGCCAGCTGCTCGTGCGCGATGGCGTAGTAGCGGACGAGCAGCTCGCCCTTCTTCTCCAGCGTGCTCGTCAGGTAGTGCGCGGGCGAGGCCGGGCCGAACACCGTCGCGTAGGGCTCGTCGTCGAGCATCACCACGAACACATGCTTCACCTGCGGGAGCTTCGAGGCGCCCGTGGATCCGGAGCCAGAACCCGCTTTGCCGCCACCGGCGCCGCCCGCGGCTCCCTGCTTGGCGCCAGAGCCGCTGCCGGCTGTGCCCGTGGAGCTTGAGGAGGGGCTGGGGGTCGATGCCGTGCCGGTCTTCGCCGCGGCCGGCGCAGGCGCCGCGGCCGTGCTTTCGGCTGCTCCTTCGCTTTCTGCGGCGGGACTCGGCGTCGCTTCCGCCTTCGCGGCCGGCGGCGAGACTTGCGCGGTGCTCGACGTGCCGCTCGCCGCGGCGGCCGGCGCCGTGGCGGCCGGCGCCTGTGCGATCAGCACCTCGCGCGGGCGGGGGCGGCTCGTCCGTGACCCGTTCGAGGCGGCGCCGACGGCGGCGCCGAAGCCGAGGAACGCGACCAGCAGCAGCACGCAGATCTGCGCGGGCGGCAGCACCCGTGCCCACGCCTGGCGCGTCCCGCCGAGCCCCTCGTCCTGCGCGCGCGCATCGCCGAGCCGGCGTTCCACCTCGGCCAGCTCCGTGTCGAGCTCCTGCAGCTCGGCGGCGCGCGCGCAGCAGCACGTCGTTGCGAAAGTGGTCGCGGATCGCCATCTCGTAGGCGAGCCCACCGAGATCCCAGTGCAGTTCCGCGACGCGCCCGGCCAGCTCCTCGCGGCGGCGCTCGAGCTCGACTCGAGTGCTCATCTAGTCTTCGACGACGTCCGGCAGGTTCTTCGACTTCTGCTCGTAGCTGCCGCCGCCGCTCTTCGTGTGCAGGTTCTTCAGCACCGACGGCGGCGCCGGTTTGCTCGGCACCGAGCCAACGCCGGGAGCGAGTTTGGCTTTGCTCGCTTTTTCCGCGGAAGAGCTCGATCCGTTCTTTTTGGTGCTGGCGGGGGTTTCCGCGGGCGTGGTGGTCGTCGGCGTCGTGGCCGCACCGGTACTCGCCGCGCCGGCTGCACCGCCGACGGTGATCACCTGCGGCGCCGGCGTGGCGGCCGCGCTCGCGCCGCCCGAGCGCCCGATCAGCACCCCGACCCCCATCGCGAGCAGCAGCACGCCGATGCCCGCGATCAACGTGAGCACGTTGTTGCGCGACCACGCGGAGGATGAGGCCGCCGTGCCATATGGCGCCACTCCGTTCGGCGGCGTCGCCTGAGCGACCTGGCCCGGTGTGCCCGGCTGTGCCTGCCCGGCGGGCGCCCGCAGCCGCTCGAGCAGCATGCCGCTCAGATACGTCCGCGGGGTACCGCACTCCAGGCAGTAGCGCTGGTCCCGCGCCAGCGGCGCGCCACAGTGGGCACACGGCTCTGTCCCGTTGACGGGCTCCCCGATCGCGACCGTCGGCTGGGTCGCATCGACCGGATCCATCGCGATCACATCGTCCATCCCGATGGCCCTCCCGCACGTGACAATCCTGTGAACACGATCGCGCTCACCCGCCTTCGGCCGAGTTCGCGCCGGGTATCTCGTTGAAGGCACAGCGGAAGTTCTCCGGTTGGGAGACCGGCTCAGAGCCGGCGAAGCCGCCCTTCTCGCCATTGGAGTAGACCGTCACGTACTGCAGCGTCGAGGGCTCTGGCACCGCGGGCAGTGGCACGGGATCCGGTTCACCCGTGCGCGGGTCGCCCGTCGCGCCTACGCTCACGCCCTCCGAGCCGGCGGCGTCCGAGCCCGCGGCGGTCGTCACGAGCGTCGCTGACATCTCACGCTGGTCCTTCAACCCGACGCTCGGGTCCTGCTCGATCGTGGCCGTGTCGGGATTGTCGTGAATCGTCGACTCGAGCTTCACGCGATTGGCGGCACCGATCAGCTGCGCCGCTGTGGGCAGATAGCCGCCCTGCTTCACGCAGGCCTGGGTGGCAAAGAAGTAGTTGTTCTGTCCCGCCTGCGCATTCGTCAGCGGATAGGGCGAGGTATCCAGGCACCAGGTGCCGAGGTTGACCGTGCTCGGCGGGCAGCTCGGTTCTAGGTCAGCGAGGCTCTTGCCGTCGATCTGCTGCGCGTTCTTCACCGTCGGGATCGCCGCCGCCGCGAACTTCTTGTTCTTGCCGAGTGTCAACAATCCGTTCGGATACGGCTTGCTGCTGATCCGGTGTCCGTCGATTGCGCTTGCCACCGCGCGACGAGCGGCTTCGGCCAGACCAGTGCCCGAGCCGATCAGCGCGAGCATCGAGATCGCCAGCGCGACCGTCCCGCTGTGACGGAAGATTCGGTTTTTCATATTCGCCTCCTTTGGCGACGGTGTAGATATTCGGCGCGCGCCGCCTGGGTGCGCGCAGTCGCGAGCGCCAGCTCGGTCTCCGTGCGGCGATTGCGAGCACGGGGGTCGCGTCCTATGGATGCTCCAGCGCCTGCCGCGAGCACCGCGGCGAGCAGCAGGTAAAGAGCCGGCGAGGTATTGCCTGCACCTCCGCCCGCGTAAGCGCGCGCGCCGATCGGCAGACCGCGGTAGTCCTCGACGCGATAAGCGGCAAAGGCCTGGGACTGCTCGGTCGCCTCCTCCTCCTCGCGCTTTTCTTCAAATACGCGCACGGTCGCGCCGCCGGGTGGGATCGGCTGCCCAAAGGCAGCCGCGGGCGGCGGCGGAATCGCCGGGGCGACTCCGTGGACCGGAAGCTGAAGCAGTGGCGTAAAGAGCGGCACGGGCGGCGGCAACGGCGGCTTGGGGACCGGTTTGGCGGGCGGCGCAGGCGACACCGACGGCGCGGGTGGAGGCGCGATCGGCGCCGGGGCGGGCGCGGGTGCCGGCGGCGGGGGAGCCGGGGCGGGCGGAGTCGGGGCCGCGGCAGCTCGCGCGAAGCGGCTCGCGCTGAGCGGGACCGTGCCGCAGGGCTGCTCGACGCTGCCTCCCAGAACGGTGACCTGAGTGGAGTAGGACAGTCCGCCAGCGGAAATTGTAACCGTCGTCGTGCCCGGGTTGAACGCGCACAGGATTCCCGATTTGGAGTCGGGGATCACGTGCCCTTCCGCGTCCTGAAGCGGCTTGCGCAGGTTCGTCGAGTTGGGGTCCTGCTCAACGAAGTTCGCGATTTCCGGTTCGGAGGAGGTGAAGGTGTATTCGGGTTCAATCGCGCTCGCGCAGTCCGACTGCAGGCACTGCGTCGGTGGGAACTGGCTGTAGGGGTCAGCGCCCGGTGGGTTGGGGTTGCCGCTCGATGCGGACACCGGGCCCCAGCGATCGCCGGCGATCGGCCGGCGGCCGAGACCCTGGAACAGCGCCGGCGCACTGCGGCGCAGCAGCGTCCCATCGACCGGATCCAGCGACAGGCTTTGCACGAGCGGGATCAGGCGGGCGCTCGTCGGCGCGACGTTCGTCGCCGGGTTGCGTGCGGCGACGTTTACGCTCACCAGCAGATACCCGGTGGTCCCGAACAGCGCATCAGGCTGGCCAGGCGTGAAAGAGTCGGAGATCGGCGAGCGGTAGCCGAGCGCGCCGGTCCCGTACTCGGGGATCGTGCTCGCCGCGCCAGAGGGGATCTGGCTCGTGCGGCTTTCTTCCGGGCGCTCGTAGAGGTAGGCCGAGGCCCCACCCTGCACCATGATCTGCGCCTCTTCGCTCGCGTCAGTCGCGACGTTCAGTGCCGGTGGCAGGTTCGGGTTGAGCTCACGGCTGCCCACCACGAGCGCGGGGATTCCGCGCGCCCGCGCATCGGCGAGCATCTCCGTCAGCCAAGGCGCCTGAGGTTCGGCGGGGTTCTGATAGGGATCGCTCGCCGCCAGCGAGCCGCGCGAGTTGTCGATCACGATCACCCGCACCGTCCCCTGCGGGCCCGTGCTGTCGAAGGCGTAGTGGGTACGCGCACCCGGGCGCGCTGGTGCGCCGGCGGGGATGTTCGCGATGCTGATGGCAACGGGGAGCGCACCGTCCCCAAACGGCGCGGGGAATGCAGCAAAAGCCGCGCCGAAGGCGCTTACGTTGCCGCCTTCGGAATCGCCCGCAGAGATCGCTCCGAACACTCCCAGGCCGCCGCCCTGAGCGAGCAGCTGCGCGTACCGTTCAGCCTCGGGGGCGGACTCTGGACCCTCACCCGGCGTCTCGCGCCCACCGGTGTAGAGCAGTGCGCGGGGGCCGTTCGGCTGAGACGCCAACCCAGTGATCGAACTCAGGGCCGCTGTCAGGTTGCGGTCAGGCGCGATCCCCTCGTCGGCGAGATCGGCACATGGCGCCGCGCACTCGGCATGCCCGGCCACAGCGAACATAGCCACGCCGGGGGTGAGCGCCACCGGCGCCGCGCCCGTACCCGGCGGGCCCTGCGGATCACCCGCTGGCGCGTAGCTGTAGATGCCCGCGGTCTGAACGTTTTCGCGAATCGTCTGCCCGCTGCCCCCGCTAACTTCGGTTCCGCGACCAGCGTCGTCGGCCTCGCCGCTCCAGCCGCCGACCGCCCAGCCGGCGCCTTCCGTGCCGAGGTCGAGCGCCAAGACCGGATCGGTCTTGACCGGCTTGTCTTCGCTGTCTCCCGCGTAGGCGGCGCGCTCCTCGTCCTCCCAGCCGCCGCTGGTTTCACGCAGCAGGTAACCGTCTCCGGGCAGCGGGTTGGGCGGAATCAGCGGCGGGGGGGTATCCGGATCGACCGGCGGCAGCACCAGCGGCGGCGGGTACTGAAAATCGGGCACAACCGACAGCACGGCACGCACCGTCGCGCCTTCCAGGTAGGCGCTCGCCGCGACCGCTGTCTCATCGACGATCGGCTGTTCGGAGAAGTGCCATGAAGAGCCCGCGCTGTCACGCTCGATCACGACATCGCGCCCAGCGATCACGGCGCCACCATTCGGCAGTCCCGCCACCACGTTCAGCTGCGGAGCGCTCGGCAAGCTCGCGAGCAGCGCGTGGACTTCGGGATCGACCTGCCAACCTGAGCCATTGTCGATCAGCAGATCGCTGCCGGCTACGACCATCGCCTCCGAACCGGCGAACGCCACCGAGGTGAAGTTGGCTTCCTGGAAGCCGCTCGGCAGTTCTTCCTGCGTCCATGTCTTGTCGTATCTGAGCAGCGCGCCGCTCTGTCCCACCGCATAGCCGAGCGCCGGATTCTCGGGGTCGAAGGCGATCCCGTCGAGATCGCTCTGAAAGCCGGTCGGAGGCGCCGCTGGATCTTTCTCCCACAGCCCCGTTTCCGCGCGCCACAACCACATCGCGCCGAGATCGCCGACGGCGTAGGCCCTGTCCGGCTCCGGCCAGGCGACCGCGCGCAGCGTCGGCGAGCTGACCGCCCCGCTGCCAGTCAGCAGGAATTCACGCTGCCAGCCCTGCCCCGGGGTATAGCGGGCGAGGACGCCATCGGCGCCCACCGCCAGCGCCTGCGCATTGGGGTCACCCGGCGTTGTCCCCGGCGCCGGCGCCACCGCGGTGAACGGGGCGCGCGCCGACACCGGCCAGCTGACCAAGCGCCCGGGCACCGCGGTCGTCGTGATCTGCACCGGGCCTTCCAGCCAACCGTCTTGCGGACTGTAGAAGGCGCCACCGGGGGCGTTGTCCGCACCCGCGCCCGGCAGCCGCTGGAAAGTCGTGCCTTCCAGGCTCAGATAGGAGCCCATGTTGGTCGAGTCTTCGCCACCGGGGAGCAGCGGGTTGGTGATTATCCGCGAGCCATAGCCAGGACCATCGAAGGCGAAGCTGCGATACCCCGACAACCGTCCGAAGCGCGCGCCGAAGGGATATGCACAGAGCGCTTCGCCGCCGGCGCTGTGCGCGTCACACCAGCTGGCCGTCACCTTGGCCTGGGCGATGTCGTAGTAGAGCGTGAAGTCATATCCGTCGGCGCCACCGCCGGGCGCCTGCAGATTGCCGTCGATCCAAACGCCCTGATCGCTCGCGCTCAGTGGTTGGGCTTGGCCACTCAGTGGCGCCACCCCTGACACGTTCTGCGCTGCCGTCGCGCTCGCGGAGAACAGGGCCGAGCCCAATTCCACCGGCTTCCAGGTGGCTTCGCCAGCCGTTTCGCTGCGCTTGAACAGCATGATCCCCAGCCCGCTCTGAGAACTTGCCTGCCCGAGCATCCACAGGCTTTGCGGCGAGCTGCCGGCGAGTGCCAGGATCGTGAAGGAGCCTTCGTAGCCGTTCGGCAATTCGACCGGCTCACGAGACCACTTCGTGCCGTCCCAATGGACGACAGCGGTGTTCTGGGTACGACCGAGCACGCCGAAGAACGCTTCTGTGTGGCCTGGGTGGGCGGGATCTTCAACTGCCGCGCCGGCCACCGCCCCGCTACCCCCCGCTTCGGCAAGCACCTCCGGATTTGGGTCTCCTCCTTCCCCTGCCGCGAGCAACACGCCCGCGGGCGGTTCGGGCAGCACCTGGAAGCGCCCGCCCGGATCGCGCGCGAGCACCACCACCTGCTTGCCGCTCGATCGCGTCTGGTCCTCCCCCACGAGCAGCCCGCCACCGTGGGGGGTGATCCGGGCGGACAGGCGGTTCGGCTGCATCCCACGGTAGGGCTGCCCTGCTTCGTTCAGCGGGGTTTCCTGAATCGTCCAGTTCGAGCCTTCGTCGCTCGCGCGCTCGAACACGAGCTGGCCCTGGGCGGAGCCAGCCGCAGATGGTGGTGCAAACGCAGCATGACCTGAGGTGTCGGCCGGTGGCGGCACATCCAGCGGCAGCACCTTGTAGGCCCATGCTTCACCCAGGGCGCCGGCGGTGGCGGCGCCCATCAACACTGTGCTCTGATCAGCGGTTCCGAGCACAGGCTGCGGCGTGGCGCCCTGACCGGCGGCGATGTCCGCGCGAGCGCCGCGACCGCCGGCGAGGTGGACACCGAACGCGACGATCCCAAGCGCAGCCGCAAGTGCGAGGCCGCGGCGTGCACGTGCGTGTGTCACCGGCGCACGCTTGTGGCGAGCGCATTCGGCCCGGTGCCCGGAGAGCTGGAGCCGTTGGACACACTCGATTCGCACGCGGTGGCAACCGCGTTCGGCCCAGTGCCATCACCAGCGCCGCCTGAGGAGACAGGAGCGTTTTCGCAAGCCGTCACGGGCACGGGCTTAGGTTTGGTCAGCTCCTTGGTCTTGAAGCTCAGCCCGGTTGGCCAGCGCTTGGCACTGAAGCTCAGCCTGAGCGCGTGCTTACCGGCCTTCAGGCGCTCTTGCGCCGTCCTGGCAATCGCCTTGCCGTCGCGCTTGGCGAGGAGCTGGACGTCGGCCGAGCTGGTCAGCTCGAAGCTGACGGTGACGGTCAGCTCGTGGCGGGAAACTCTGATGTCCTTCAGCAGTGCCGGAATGATCTCGGCAGTCGGCGCTTCGGCGCTCGCCGCCTGTTCGACGGCGACCGGCGGCGGCGCGAACAGCTGTGAGTCGTCCGGCGGGGGCGTATCGGAGACAAACTGGGCGACCGACTCGTTCGGACGCACAGTGATCGTGCCGGCCCAATTGGGGTCAGTATCTTCGGGCAGGACGGTCCCGTTCGAGTAGCGAAACAACCATCCAGCCGAGGTCGCAAGCCAGGCTTCTTCGGGGCCGGTGGCCGCGATCACTTGGGCGCTTCCGCGTCCCGGACCGCTGACCGGCAACGTATCCAGAAGTGTTTCGCCGGCAGCGCCAATCAGTGCAACCTTTGCCTTAACGCTGGTGCTGCCGCGCTCGGCGTAGGACTGGTCGGCCACCCACGCACTTTGCGTGCCGGGCACAGGGGCGATATCAACGAAACGGTCTTCCGCACCAAACAGCGAAGTATTGATCGGGACCTGTTGAAAGAAGCTGCCGGTATAACGAATCGCCAACGGCAGGCTCGCAACTGAGCCTTCCCTGGGAGCTGAGGGTCCCGACGCAGCGCCTCCGCCGGAGAACCACAATTCGGTGCCGTCAGATTTAGCCGACAGCAACTCGGCCCCTTCCGCCGGTGCACCCAAGGGCAAAAAGTTCACGTCGGTGAACTGTTCATCGACGAGCTTGTGAATCAACACCGCTCCGAGTGGCTCGGGCGTGGCTAGCGCAACGGGGTCGGTGGTGTCTCCCTCTTGGACGCCGACGAATGTGCTCTTGTAGAACGTCCCATCGAAGAACGCGAGAGCACTGACACCGCGGCCCTGAGGCTGGTAGGAGCTAGTCAGGTTAGTTCCGTCCCAATGCAGGTGGAAGGCGCCGATCCGCTGGCCAGTGGGGTCCTGGCTACCGATCCCCGCGAACCAGCAGTCATCCGGCCCGTCGCAGGCAGCGGCATCCATAGCCCGGAAGGGGTCGGGCGACTGCAGCGGAGTAGAGTAGGAGCCCACGACGACGCCGTCCTTGAAGTGGCACAGACCCAGCCCCGCGCCCACCCGGGGCTCGCTCGGTTCGGTGATCGTCCAGAACTCATCTGGCCCGGCCCACGCGATCCGCGACACTTCGCCCGAGCCGCCGCAGACAGTCGAGAGCTGGTGCCAGCTGCGCCCGTTCCAGAAGAACAGGCCAGAGGCCACGACCGCGTTGCCCTGCACGCTCAGCAATCCCTCATTCGGGGCGTAGAACTCCAGGTCATCGGGGGTGCCGAGCGGAACCTTGAAGGCCGCCCCGGCGGGCGGCGCCGGCTGATCGAGTTGCCAGCTACCCGCGGCTCGAGCGACGCCCGTGCCGGCCGAGGCGATCGCCGCGGCAATCAGCACCCCGGCGACGAGCCGTTTCAAGGTCTGCGCCCCGGGTCTCGCTCGGGCGCGGGCTGATGGTCGCGCCTGAAGCTAGGCCGGTAGTCGCGCTCGGGCGCGGGGCGGCGCACACCCTGCAGCTCATCGAGGTTCATCTCAGCGACCGTGGCAAGCACGGCGTCAAGCGCCACCCCCGAAAGCGTCTCGTGCTCGAGTAGCGCGTGGGCGGTCTCTTCGACGGCTCCCCAGTGCCGGTCGAGGATGAACGCGGCGCGCGCTTCGGCGTCACCGACTAGGCGCTCGACCTCGCGGTCGATCAGGTCGAGCGTGGAGGGGCCGACCGAGCCAAGGTCCTGCAGCGACGCGCCGAGGAACACCTCGCCGCCCTTCTCGCCGATCGTCACAGGGCCCAGCGCGGGCGACATGCCAAACGAGGTGACCATGCTGCGCGCAAGCGCGGTCGCGGCGTGCAGGTCGTCGCTGACCCCGGTCGAGAGGCTGCCGAAGGCGATCCGCTCGCCCGCGGTGCCGGCCGCGATCACGATCAGCTGTCGCTGCAGATCCTGCTCGGTCTGGATCACCTGATCGCGATCGGTGAGCATGTGCGCGGCCGTGCCCAGCGTTCGCCCACGGGCGACGATCGAAAGCTTGCGCGTTGAGCTCGTATGGCCGAGCGCGTCAGTGACGACCGCGTGGGAGGCCTCGTGGATCGAGATCAGCCAACGCTCCTCGCGTGTGAGTATGTGCTTTTTGGCGGGGCCCGCGACGACCCGGTCGATCGCCTCCTCGAGCGTCGCCTGATTGATCTCCGCGCGTGAGTCGCGCACGCTGAGCAGCGCGGCCTCGTTGATCACGTTGGCGAGCTCCGCGCCGCTGAAGCCAGGCGTCTGGTGCGCGACTTCCTCCAGTGAAACGTCGGGACCGAGCGGGCGCTTTGAGCCGTGCAGGCGCAGAATCTCCATGCGCCCGTGCACGTCGGGAACATCGATCGTGACCTGCCGATCAAAGCGACCGGGGCGCAGCAGCGCGGGGTCGAGGATGTCGGGCCGATTGGTCGCACCCATCACGACCAGGCCGCCATCGCCGGAGAAGCCGTCCATCTCGACCAGCAAGGCGTTCAGCGTCTGCTCGCGCTCGTCATTGCCCTGGCCGATGCCGGCGCCGCGCTTGCGCCCGGCAGCGTCGAACTCGTCGATGAAGATGATCGCGGGCGCCGTCTTGCGCGCCTTGGCGAACAGATCACGCACGCGCGCCGCGCCAACACCGACGAGCGACTCGACGAAGTCCGATCCCGACAGCGAGAAAAAGGAGGCGTCGGCCTCACCTGCGACGGCCTTTGCGAGCAACGTCTTGCCGGTGCCCGGAGGCCCGACTAGCAGCACCCCCTTCGGTGCGGCCGCCCCAACGTTCAGGTAGCGCGAGGGGTCATTCAGGTAATCACGGATCTCACGCAGCTCGGCCACCGCCTCGCCCGCGCCGGCGACGTCAGCGAACGTGATGCTTTCCGTTTTGCCCTTGCCCTTCTTGCGCCCTTTGCCGGTGAACTCGGAGAACGCCGCGATACCGCCAGCGCCGTCCTCGGCGCTGATCCGCATGAAGAACGCGAACAGGCACACCAGCAGCAGGATCGGCAGCAGGAACTGCACAAGGATCGCTCGCGGCGCCTTGCCCGCCTGCTGATCCACCGAGACCACCGCACCCGAGCGCCCGAGGGCCTGCAGCAGCTGCTGGGTCTGGGCGCCCGACTCAGGGTAAGCCGCCCAGTACTCCAGCGAGCCGGGCGTCTTGAGCGTGACCTCGACGCGATCGTCGTGGTCGAGCAGCGTCGCGGTGGCCACCTGCTTGTGTTCGGCGAGGGCGAGTACGCGGCTGATCGGCAGCTGGACCCCGTGGCTGGAGGGACCAATCGACCCGAGCAACGAGAAGAACGTGATCGCCAGCGCAATCGAAGCAAGCGCCAAAAACAGCGCGAGTTTGTCGCGGAAGATGAACCGGCGCAGGCCGATCGCAATCGCCCCGGCGGTCGCGAGCGCCGGGTTGCGCTTTTGCGCTAGACCCGAGCGCACCTGCGGGCGTGGGGCGGCAGGTCGTGTGCGCTCCGGTCCGCGACCGTTGCCCAGCGGAGGCTCGGGGTCAGGCTGGTACTGGGGCTGAGTGTCGTCGTCGTCCATGAGTTATCGGGGGCTGTCTCCACCACTGAGAGCGCAGACGGCGCCCGGGCATCTGCCCGGGCGCCGAAAAGCCGCGCCATAGCGAGTCCCGCAGAGTGACTAGCCCTTCTTGCCTTTCTTCTTCGTCTTCTTCTTGGGCTTGCTGGCGATCGAGGCCTGCGTCACCGTCAGCGTCTTCTTCTGCGTCGCGGCCGTTCCGCCGGTGGGCGTGAACGTCACCGTGATGCTCACCGAGAGCTTCTTGCTCTTGCTCTTTGCCAGCTTCTTCAGTGCGGCGCTGGAGATCGGCAACGTCACCGTTCCCTGACCGCCACCGACGCTCGCCGTCACGTTCGACACCGTCACGCCACCGCCGGTCGCCTTGATCTGCACCTGCCCGGCGCCGGGAAGAACCAGCGAGAGCACGATGTCCTTGCCCTTCACCTTCGCGCTCGCGATCGAGAAGGAGTTGCTCGGGGCGGTTATTGCCGGCGTGATCACCGATGTGGTGGTTGTCGTGGTCGTTGTGGTCGTTGGGGCTTTTACTGGTTCTTCTTTGGTGCCCCCGCCCGCGCCAGCGGACTTGTTCCAGCCGATTGCTTCAACGCCCTTCTGCGCAATCTGAACCACGTTGCTGGGCAAAGCACCGTAGTCGGCAGTAAGCACGCCGATCTGTCCCGTCGGAGAGACAACCGATTCGAGGTAATCCTTGACCGTACGGGCTTTTTCTTGCTCGGCTTGAGTGTTGCCGTACACCGGAGCGTCGTCATCGAAAGCAAAGTCATATGTCAGCGCACACGCCGCATAGGTGGTCGTGTCCTTGCTTCCCGTCGCAATCGCGTCCGTCCAACTACCGAGCGTCGGATCGGGATCGCTCGCAGAGACTTCAGGGTAGCCACGGTAATCGGCGTTGGTGCAGTTGGCACCCGGCCTCTCAGTTTCTGTGCTCAGGTTGGATAGAGGGTTGATCGTCGGCTCGACAAAGTTGCTGCCGACTTCGTTGCCTTTACTTGGATTGATCGTCTGCAAAGGAATCCAGTAGGTGTGGTCGGGAGTGCCAGAGGTGGTAGGAGTGACGGTGAAGCCCTTCTTACGCGCCGTGGCAAGATCGACATAACCGATCGAGCCATCGGTTGCATTGACAGCCGCCGTCAGAGCGCCACCGCCGTTTTCAGTGCCGTGACAAATGTCGCTGGCATCTTCACAAACAGCCGTTGCTTTGACGACTTCTTCCGGAGTCGTCTTCGAGCTGGTGGTGACTGGCCAGACGTTGCCGGTGCCGGCTACCGGCGCCGATGCCCACAGTCCAGAGGGCGCGCCGGGCAGTAGGCTCAAGTAAGCCTTGAAGTTGTACGTCGTGCCCGAGCCGTCGAGTCGGACGATGCGCCGCACAGGCACATTGGCGCAGGCTATCCCATTGTTCAGCCCGCCACCCGCTCCAACAGTATTGGTATCTGTACCAATCAGATTTCCCGCACCAGGTACAACTTCGCCCCAAGTTTGTGCGGTGCCATCCCAGATCTTCTCCATCTCTTCCGCTGTTATGTGCACCCTCAGGTCGTGGTTCGCCGCCGTGTCGCCCGTTTTGGCGCTGGCTGGATCATTCGGCCCACCCGTGCTGGTGTCGTTATTTTCGCTACTGGCCCCCGTGCCAGGACTCTTTAGTTCGCAGCCTTCGGGAAAGTGAACGATCACGGCGATGGCTGCTGATGCCACGGGAATCACGTGCAATGAACCTGGATGTTCACTGCCGGCAGCGTCGATGTTGGCCTCTTCCACGGGCGTCGGCGGCGCGTCGCTGCCGCCAAAACGGACCGTTGGGTCTCGGTATCCGATCGTATATTCGGAGCCTTTTTTGCTGAAGCAGGTGCCAGAGGTCGGACCAGCGCCCATCGCCGCCAGTCCACAGCCACTCCCGCTCGGATCGTAGGTCACGGGCGAGGAGATGACCGCGCCACTTTCGCATCCGAATGAGGTGTAAAAAACATCGTTGGTCCAGAATGCTTGGGCTTCTGTCTGAAGGGAAGAGCCCTCCCCCTGGATCGCGCTGCCCTGACATTTAGCGACAGTAAAGCCTGCGTGCGCCGACGGCGCGGCAGTCGCGACTACAGCCAAGGCTGTCATCGCGCAAAGCGCTACTAGAGCGGCGCGGAGGCGACCACGTTCGATGGTCAAAGGAAGGCTTACACGCATGAGCAGGATAGGTCCTTTCACAAGCAGAGGTCGGGAACGAGGCGAGTGTCACAGCGCCATCGCCCGAGCGCAATACCCGTTCACAGAAGATACACACGCGAGTAACGCCCCAGCCTCAAGTTACAACTTGATTTCGAGTTAATAACAAGTTGACAACACGATCATTGCGGCGCGATACGGAGCGGGATCAGCTTTTTGTTGACTTGCGTTTCGCTTTCGAGGCGCCCTCGGAGACCTTCGCCGGCGAGGTTGGGACGAACGTCGCAGATACTTCATCGGAGAGCGTTGATTCAGAGGCGGATGTCGGCGTGAAGTCGATCGTCACGCCGGTTTTGAGCTTGCCAGCGCGCTGGAGATCCTTGACGTACTTGGCAGACAGATGGAGCGTGAGCGTCGTAGTGCCCTCCGAGCGGGCGGTGGCGGACGCACTTGCGAGCAGGACCGTGGGCGGCGACTTCCTGTCGGCGACTTTCTCGAGGACCTTGGTCGTCTTTAGCACGGGGGCGAGGGCGCTACCGATACTGGCCTTCTTGGCCTTCTTCGCAGAGACGGTCTTGGGGATCGCGCCGCGCGCCTGGGCGGTCAGCCTCCCGGCGCCGGGCGTCTCCACGAGCAGCAGCACGCTTCCATCCTTGGCGCGCTTGACGGAGACGCCAAGTTCGGGGGACGAACTCGCGGTCAGTGAGAAGCCCCCCGAACCCGCGTTGACGCCGGCCGGGAGCGCCGCCGTACCGCCGGGAGCTTGTACCGTCGCGGCGAAGGCATCGGGAAATCCGTTTGCGTCGCCAAAGATGAGATTGGACGCCTGCGAGACAAATGCGACAGCCGAGCCGTTTTCAGTCAGTGTGGGGTTGTTGGCGGTCGAGCCGTTCGGTTCAGCGCCTTCGAGTCCTACGACGGCACGTTCAAGTGTTTCAGTGGTGAGATTGATGACATACAGTTCGCTCTGCTCGCCGGTCGTGCTGAAGCTCCCGGTCGGCGCCGGATCGCTAAGCACGAAGGCATTACGCTGGGATACAAACGCGATGTGCGAGCCATCTGAGGACAGCGCGAGCGAGCTGATCGAGGCGTTGCCATCGCCCTGCGCACCGTTGACGGCGAGCGTCAGCTCGCGCGTGCCCGCTTTGCGCGTGACGCCGGGCGCCATGCTGGTCAGAAAGATGTCAAGCCCACTGGCCTTGGTGACGTTGGGGCGAAGCGGCGCTCCGGCAAGGAAGGCAACCGTGTAGCCATCCTCGCTGAGGGCGGGAGCCGTGCCGTCGATACTGGCCAGCGAGTCCTCTTGTTCGCTCAGCGGTCCGTAACATGGCCCCGTGGCGGTGGGATTCGCTGAACTGACTCCTTCACCTTCGTGGCATTCAGGGTCTTCGGGGTCGGCGATCCCGGTGATACGACGAGTGACCGCGCTGGGTTCCTGCCAGCGTCTCCACAGGTAATAGGGGAGTTCGTAATCTTCCACCTCACCTGGCAGGAAGCGCGTCTGTTCCGGCGCGTCGATCGATACCCAGGAGATGGTTGAGCCATCCGCGCTGATACTCGCAGGCCCGATCGCACCACCTGTCTTGGCGGGCCCACCGGCCGGTTCGCCCGTGACAGCATTGCGGCTGACCAGCGTCGTTGTCTTTGCCTGGAGGTCTCGCACGAACAGCTGTCGTGGCGGGGTTTCCACTCCAGCCCGACTGGGTAGATCCGATTCCAGTTCGGTAGTCCGGAACAACACGTAGCGCCCATTGGCCGAGATCGCGGTTCCCGGCCATACTTCCGAGCCCGGATTTGCACCCGGTAGCGATGGAGTACGTGGGGCATATGTGGCTGGTTCTTCGCCGCCATCCCTGGCCGAGACCAGCGTGTAGGCACCCGAGCCCTTTCGATCAGCGGTAAGTGGTACATCCATGTCGCGCACATAGACGTCGACATTTTCGTTCGTGTCCTGGGGAACGAGTTGCTGGCCGGTGGAGAAAGCTATGTAGCGTCCATCAGCGCTGATCGATGGGTTCTGGGCTCCCCGGAAGATCAACTTGCCCGCTTCGGATCCTTCGGTATGTATCTCGCTACCGTCCGCTACGAGCGCCAGTTCTCCGGTGAAGCGGTCGTAGCGAAAGATGCCCCCTTCGCGCAAGGTACCGGGTGGTTCGGGGTCCCCACCGGGGACGCCGTCGTCTTCGAAGAAGTTCGTGGCACGCGTTTGGAACACCACGTACTGCCCGTTCGCCGAGATCACCGCATCCGTCGTCGGCGCATCTCCCTGTTCATCGAAGGCATTGTCGACGGAGATGATTTCGGCGCCGAGACCACCTGCTGCAGGACCATAGATCGCGTGGGCCGGTGCGGCGAGGGCGAGTAGCGCGCATAGCAGGGTCAGGACACCAGGCAGGAGTCGGCAGTGGCTCGGGCGGCGGCCCCCGATACCCGACACGAGACGGGGGCCCGTGCGACTGACGTCACGTGCAAGACGGGGGCTCATGACACCGACACCCGCCGACGCTTGGTGACGTGATTGCCCGCGTTGTCCGAGGCGGTGACCGTGATCGTGTAGGAACCGCCCGACTTGTAGCGATGCGGGATTTTCGCGTGCCCATGCGCAGAGTCCTTATCGCCGAAGCTGACGTGCACCGAGCCGATGTCCACGCCCGAGCTTTCCCCTTTGGGACCGTCGCTGACGCGCACGGTCACGGTCCCGCCGCGCACACGCACGCTGACGGTGGGCGGCTTGCGGTCGACCTTCAGCGTCGAGGGCTCGGAGTCGACGACCTGGCCGAGCGAGTCGGTCGCCTCGACCTGGATCGTGTGCACGCCGTTTGAGACCTCGGAGCCGGTGAGCGTGGTTTCGGTCGAAGTGATGTTTTCGGCGACTTCACGGTCGTCGACGAGCACGCTGTAGGTGAGCTTGCCCGCGCCCGCGAGCGGGGTTTCCCACTGCAGCGGGATGTGCGTGTCGTTGACCCAGCTCGCGGGCGTATCGAGCACGAACTCGCCCGGCGGGGCGCGCACGGCGAGCGCGGCGATCTGCGTGTTCGCCCCGTCGCCCTGCAGGAACGCGATCAATGCATCCCCGTGGTGGGAGCCGCCGAGATCGAGCTGGTGCACGGCGCCACCGCGGTGCGCGGAAACGAGCTGGCGGTTCGGGGTGCCGTCCGCGCGGCGCTCGAGCACCGCGACCGCGCCGGCGCCGTGCTCTTCGACCTTCCACGCCGCCGCCAGCGCGCCGTCGTCCGCGCGCGTCAGCACGGGGTCGCCGGCCACCGAGCTGAGGCCGTCGTCGAGGCGCACGGGCGCGGCGATGCTCGTTTCGGTGCCGGAGGCGTCGAAACTCTGCGTGCCCGAGCCGAAGCCGACGTCGAAGTCACCCTGGGTGTCGACCGTCATGCTCAGTGGCCCAATCGGCCCAGTGAGCCCTTCGGCGCCACCGCCGTCGACGATCCGCGCCGGGGCAAAGGCCGCGCCGTGGGGGTCGAACGAGGAAGGAATCTCACTGACGAACACGCGCGGGCGCGTGAAGCCCGAGCCGGGGGCCGACTGCTGGCGGTAGGCGACGGCGCCCTCGCCGAAGCCGTCGACGTCGAGCGCGAGCTCGTCCGCGGGGCCGTTGAGCGGGTGCCCTTCGAACGTTGAGGGGCTGACCTGCAGGATGTTCCCCGGCACCATGCCAAAGATCCGCCGCGCGTAGATACGGTTGACGAAGCCGTCGTCGGGCTCTTGCCAGGCAACCAGGCCCTGGCCGGTGAGATCGATCGCGACCTTCGGCGAGTTCGCGGCCGTGGGAGTGAGCATCGGCTGAGCGGGATTGCGGTTCAGCGGCTGCCCAAACGAGGACCAGTACTCGCCGTCGAAGCGGGCCATGCGGACTTCCGCGAGCACGTAGCCGGCCGGGATTTCCGGGGTCGAAGGACCGCTCACGGCGGTGATCACGCGGTAGGCGACGAGCGCCTGGCCGGATAAATTCATCGCCACCGACGGGTAGGTGCCGGTCGCCTGACCGATGTCCAAGTCGACCGGGACGGGTGCCTGAAAGCCGCTCGAGCCCGGCTCGAGCGCCGCCGAGAAGAGGCCGTCGGTGGTCGAGGAGTAGTGGTTGGTCCACACCACGACCAAGCGCCCGCCTTCCCCCGCAGCGATTGCCGGGAACGAGGATTCGAAGGCCTCCCCCTCGTCAACGCGTTGGGGGGCGCCCCATTTTCCATTTACATACTGCGCAGCGAAGATGTGCACGCGGCCTTCTACGCGCTTGCGATAGACGAGCCCCCCGCTGCCGTCCGCGGCCATCGCGACGCCGCCTAGTTCGACGATTTCGGCGCTCGGCCCGTCGATCGGCGCCACCGGCTCGATCAGGGCATGCGCGGCGGGCGCAGCAACCAGCAGCCACAGCGCGGCGGCGAGCGGCAGGGCGAGCGCACGGAGCACCCCGCAAGGCTGATGGCCGGAGGGTGCTCACCTGTGAACGACTTGAGAACTTTTCCCTTGCGTTCACCGGTTGTTCTCAGAGTGAACACATTTTGTTCACGTTTAGCGAGATGCAGAGCCCGACACTGGCGTGCGCCTCCTCGGGCTAGTTCTCGAGGGTCATTTTGGATTATTTCTAGCCGTCAAAGACTCAAAAAAGGAGCAAGTACGTGCGCCGACCGACCCGCACCGTGACCACTGCGCTGATCGTCACACTCGCGCTAGTCGTCCCCGCGACCGCCGGCGCGCGCGCGCTGCTATTGAGCGGCTCGACTTCGATCTTCCCCTTGATGACCCAACTCGCGGCCGCCTACCACAAGGCGACCCATCAACCCACTCCCAAGGTCGGGCAGGGAACCTCGGACGCGGGCATCAACGAAGTAGCCGCTGGGAAAGTCGACATCGGTGATGTCTCGCGCGACCCGATCATCGGCGTCGATCCCACCGGGCTCGTGTTCACGAAGATCGCGCGCGACGGCGTGTGCGTGATCACCAACCCGAAGAACCCGATCGCGAACCTCAGCAGAGAAGAGGTCATAGCGATCTTCACCGGGAGCGTGCGCGACTGGAGCGAAGTGCCGGGCGCGAAGATCTCCGGCTCGATCGACCTCGTCGACCGCGTCGCCTCCTCCGGTACGCAAGACGCCTTCCAGAACATCTTCCTCGGCGAAACACTGAAGATCTCCCCAAGCGCGGAGGCTGAGGAAAGCAACGGCCTCGTGCAGAACAAGATCCGCACCGATGAAAACGCGATCGGCTTCGTGTCGTTCGACTTCACTCCGGGAACGAACGCCGTCGGCTACCAGGGCATCCCCTGCACGCTGCAGAACGCCAAGTCCGGTCAGTACCAGGGCGTGCGTAACTTCTGGATGGTCACGAAAAAGACCGGCACTTCGCGAGCGGCGATCAAATTCATCGACTGGATCACCAGCGGCAACGCGATCACGAAAAAGATCATCGGCTCGGACTGGATTCCGATCCATTAGCCAGAGCGCCCGCCAGGCGGGTTCTGGTGAGCTGAGACCACAGGTGTGATGAACACAGCAAGCGCCTCCCAGCGCCAGCAATCGCTGGGAGGCTCTCGAGACAGGCACGCTGAGCTCACGCTCGGTGCGGTCGCCGTCGGCGTGCTCGCGTTGATCGCGCTGATGGTCGTGATCGTCTTCACGAAGGCGTGGCCGTCGTTTGCGCACAACGGCCTGGACTGGTTCGGTTCCGGGGGTGACGCCGACGTGCAGCTGAAGGCAATGGTGCAGAACACGCCACTACCCGGGCACTCGATCTACTACTTCAGGGCTTGGCCGCTGATCTGGGGCACCCTGCTCACGACCGGCTTGGCGGTGCTGATCGGCCTCGTGTTCTCGACCTTCGCGGCGGTTTTCATCGTCGAGTTCGCTCCCGCGACCCTGCGCCGGGTGCTCGACCCGGTCGTGCGCCTGCTCGCGGCGGTGCCGTCGGTCGTTTACGGACTGATCGGCATCCTCGCGATCGCGCCGTGGGTGGAACGCAACTTCATCTCCCAGCAGCGCAAGCACTCGGTCCAGCAGGTCGTGCAGCTGACCGGCGCGAACCTGGGTCTCGCGATCCTGATCCTGACGGTGATGATCACCCCGATCATGGTCGCGATCACCTCGCGTTCGCTGGCCGCGGTGCCGCCCAGCTGGACGGAGGGCTCGGCCGCGCTCGGGGTCAACCGCTGGCGGACGATGTGGCGCGTCTCGCTGCGGACCGCGCGCCCGGCGATCATCGCGGGGGCGGTGCTGGCGACCGCACGGGCACTGGGCGAGGCGATCATGCTCTCGATGGTCTCGGGCTCGCGCGGGTTCGCGGCCAACCCGCTCGACGGGAGCACCTTCTTGTTCGAGCCCGTGCGCCCGCTCGCGGCGACGATCATCGACTACATCGACGGGCTCTCGGTCGTGCCGCTGGCGCAGACGCTGTACGCGATGGCGGCCGTCCTGCTCGTATCGAGCGCGCTGCTGTCGCTCGCTGGCTGGGCGGCGAAGCAGCCCCTCAAGAAGTATGGAATTAGGGCCTGATGGCAACGACACCGGTAGCGGCCGGTCTGAAGCCCCGGAGCAAGCCGCGCGACTCGTTCTCCTCCTGGCCGTGGACCGACCGGATCGCCTACGGGCTGTGCTGGGCGGCGGGACTCGCGCTGGGCGCGATCGCCGCATGGATCGTGCTGTACATGGCGATCAAGGGCATCTCCTACCTGAACCCGAGCCTGCTCGTGCAATCGCCCGTGGGCTCCCCGAACCAGAGCGGCTCCGGTGGCTTTCTAGACCCGATCGAGGGCACGTTCCTCGTGACGGCGATCGGCATCGCCGTGGCGGCGCCACTGGGCGTGGCAGTGGCGGTGTGGCTGAGCGAGTACGCGCGGCCGGCGGGGCTGGCGCGGGCGGTCGAGTCGGGCGTGGAGACGATCGCGGGCACACCGAGCGTGGTGCTGGCGATCTTCGGGCTGCTCGTGTTCTCCAAGAGCTTCCTCGCATTCCTCTCGCAGACCTCGGCCGGCGGAGCCGTGTTCGGGCGCTCGTTTTTGACCGCCGGGCTGATCATGTCGCTGCTCGCGATCCCTTTGATCGTCGGTTCTACGCGCGAGGCGCTGGCTCAGGTGCCCGCGCACGTGCGCGAGGCCTCCTATGCGCTGGGGAAGACGAAGGCGACAACAATCCGGCGCGTGCTGCTGCCCTCGGTGCGCCCGAGCATCGCGAGCGGGATCACGCTGGGGATGGGCCGGATCATCGGCGATACCGCGATCGTCGTGATCCTGCTCGGCGCATCGCTGCGCATCGAAGGCGCGGGCGGGGCGCCGGTGCTGTCGCTCCTGCGTGGAACGGGCTCGACCCTGACGAGCTACGTCAAAGAAAACTCGCCCGCCGGCGAAGGGAACGCGCCACAGAAGGCCTACGCGGCGGCGTTCGTGCTGCTGGTGATCGTGATCGCGCTGAACGCGATCGTCGTGCGGTTGAGCGGCGGACAGGACCGCGCGGGCGGGCCAAGATGACCCCGCTGACGCCACCGCCGGCAAGGCGAATCCTGGTGGACGGCGAGCCGACGCTGATCGACCCGCCCGTGCGCGGCACGATAGAGCCCGCTTCCCTCAGCGCCAACGCGCGCAATGGGAGCAGGCGAGCCTCCGGCCGAGCAGGTGACCGAGCGGATGCGGATCGAATCGGTGTCGCTGGCCTACGGCGAGAAGTGGGTGGTGCGCGACGTGAGCCTGCCCGTGCGCCAGGGCGAGGTGCTGGCGCTGATCGGCGCCTCAGGCTCGGGCAAGACGACGCTGCTGCGCTCGCTGAACCGGTTGACCGAGATCACCACGGGCGCCTCGCGCGCGGGACGGGTGACGCTCGATGGCGAGGAGATCGAGCAGATCGAGGTCAACGAGTTGCGCAGGCGCGTCTCGATGGTCTTTCAGCAGCCGAACCCGTTCCCGATGAGTATTTTCGAGAACGTCGCCTACGCGCTGCGCGAGGAGCACGCAGCGCGGCGCGATCGCCGGCTGCGCGGACGCCGGGGACGCAAAGCACTCGAGCCGGCGGTGATCGACGCGGTGCGCAGAGCGGGGCTATACGACGAGGTTGCCGATGACCTCGATCGGCCCGCTTTACGGCTATCGGGGGGTCAGCAACAGCGGCTGTGCATCGCGCGCGCACTGGCCGCCGGGCCCGAGGTGTTGCTGCTGGACGAGCCGTGCTCAGCACTCGACCCGATCTCGACAGCGACGATCGAGGAGCTGATCGTTGGCTTGCGAGAGAGGGTGGCGATCGTGATCGTCACGCACAACCTGCAGCAGGCTATGCGTGTAGCCGACCACGTCGCCTTCATGCATCTCGGCGAGCTTGTCGAGTACGGCACGAGCGAGCAGGTGTTCGAGCGGCCGGCGATGGAGCGTACCCGCGAGTACGTCAGCGGGGCCTTCGGGTGAGAGTGGCGGCCGCAGTGGCGCTGCTGGCGCTGCTGGCGCTGCTGGCGCTCAGCGGCTGCGAGAGCACTCAGGAAAAGAGCGCCAAGCTGGAAAAGACCGCCCATCACACGCACCTGGTCGAACGGGGACTGTCGGTGCTCGAGCAGAGCGCCGACGTGCGCGTGCTCGGCGCGACCCTCGTACACGGGGCCGAAGGAGCCGCCGCGGTCGTGACGCTGCGCAACGACTCCGCGCACGCGCTGCGGGACGTGCCGATCGCGATCACGGTCAAGGACGCGCACGGGAGCACGGTCTTCCAGAACAACGCCCCCGGCCTGGAAGCGGCGCTCACATCACTCGGCTCGCTGCCGGCGCACGACGTGGCGACGTGGGTCGACGACCAGGTGCCGGCGAGTGGGGCCCCGGCGAGCGTTAGCGCGATCGCGGGTGTTTCGCCGCCCGCGAGCGAACCGGTCCCGCAGATCGAAGTCGCGGGGCTGCACCCGAGCGAAGAAAGCGACAGCGAGACCGCGGCGGGCACCGTGCGCAACCGCTCGACCATCACCCAGCAATCGCTCGTCGTCTACGTCGTGGCCCGTCGCGCCGGGCGCATCATCGCGGCCGGTCGGGCGATCCTGCCCGAAGTCTCACCGGGCGCCTCGCTTCCGTTCCAGGCGTTCCTCGTGGGTGCGCTCCGCGGAGCGCCGCTGCAAGCCGACGCTCCGGCGACTACGCTCGGTTAGCGCCTGCCTCAGCGTCCGCGGCGGCGTCCGCGGCGCTTGAGCACGATCCCCTCGAGTACGTGCGCAACCGTCTCGCAGGCGTCGACGGCCGCCTCGAGCGACTCGAAGATGTCCTTCCAGCGAATCACCACCATCGGGTCGGTGCCCTTGGCAAACAGCGAGGCGACCCCGTCGCGCAGCAAGCGATCGCCCTCGTTCTCCAGGCGATGGATCTCGACCAGATGGGCGGTGAGGTCCTCACCCGAATGCAGGCAGCGCAACGCCTCGAGAATCGGCTCGCCGGCCGCCACGAGCACCTCGGCGAACTCGACTGCCTGCTCCATCGGCGCTTCCACGCCATATAGGCCGAGCTGAGCGGCGGCCTGCTCGGTGTGGTCGACGATGTCGTCCAGCGCAGTAGCGAGGACATACCCGTCACCAGCATCGAATGGAGCCCGCCCGCCCCGCACGCGCCGAGCACCATTGAGTCGGTGGATGATGTCGTGGGTGATGCGGTCCCCCTCCCGCTCGCACTCGGCGAGCTCCTCCGCCAGCGGCGCGTGCTCGGGGAAGCTCTGAGAGCAGCTGGCGCAGCAGCAGCCCGGAGCGCTGCACGTTGCGCCCGGCCTCCTCGACGAGATTCGTCAAGGTCTGATCGACGGGACCGCGGAGCAAGCTCATCTGTAAAGAGTATGGAGATCGGCTCGCAAGCGAGATCTCCTTTACGACTTCTTCACTAGTCGATCACAGGTTGGCAACGCCGATGAGCAGCATTCGCGGCAACGCTATACGTCGTGGAGGCCTCTGTGGAAAACGCGAACACCCTGTACGCGGGCGAACTCGAGATCCGGCTCGGCGAGGGCCTGGTGCTCGCCACTGGTCGCGCGCTGACGCTATCGGTACGCGAGTTCGAGCTGCTCGCGGCGATGGCCAGCCGGGCCGGAGCGGTCGTCACGCGCGGCGAGCTCTACAGCGCCGTGTGGGGCGGTGAGCTGCGCGACGGCGACCGCTCGGTCGACGTGTACGTGAGCAAGCTGCGCGGGAAGCTCGAAGCCGCGATGCCCGATCGCCGCTTCATCCACACCCACCCGGGCTTCGGCTATCGCTTCCAGCCCCAGCTTTCACGAGATGTTCACATCACGGCCCCCGTGGATTAAGAGACTTGCCCAGCACCACAGACCGGCCGAGGGCCGAAAGCCCGGTGGCCGTCATCACGCAATCCAGCCAGAGGAGACGTAGTGATCAAGAACAAGATTGGCGCGCTCGCGGGCGTAGTGCTGCTCGCGCTCGGCCTCGCCGCGTGCGGCTCAAGCTCCACTACCACATCGTCCAGTAGCTCCGCGAGCACGACCAGCTCGAGCGGTGGATCGGCAACGATCTCCGGAGCCGGTTCGACGTTCGCCGCTCCCGTCTATGAGCAATGGGCCTCGTCGCTGTCCCCCCTCACCGTCAACTATCAGGCGGTCGGCTCAGGCGCGGGCATCACCTCGCTCGAGTCAAAGACAGTGGACTTCGGGGCGAGCGACCCGCCGCTGAAGCCAGCGGACGAAACGGCGATCGCCAAGAACGGCAGCCCCGCCGTGCAGATCCCGATGTTCCTGGGCGCGATCACGGTCTCCTATAACTTGCCGGGCGTGAAGACCGGCCTGAAGCTGGACGGCAAGACGATCGCCGACATCTACCTCGGCAAGGTCAAGACCTGGAACGATCCAGAGATCAAGGCGCTGAACCCGGGCGTGTCGCTGCCGAGCACCGCCATCACCGTGATCCACCGCTCGGACTCCTCCGGCACGACATCCGGCTTCACCAGCTTCCTGGCGGCGGTCGACCCTGAATTCAAGAGCAAGGTCGGCGAAGGCAAGGAAGTGCCATGGCCGACGGGCACCGGCGCGAAGGGCAACGCCGGCGTGGCCGGCGCAGTCCAGCAGACGACCGGCGCGGTCGGCTACGTCGAGCAGGCCTATGCGCTGCAGCACAACTTCACCTACGCATCGGTGAAGAACAAGGCCGGTCAATTCGTCGCGCCGACGCTCGCCTCGACCAGCGCCGCGGCGCAGGGCGTGACGGTGCCGGCGAACCTCGGCATCAAGATCTCAAATCCGGGCGGGGCGGCCAGCTACCCGATCACCTCGCAGACGTTCATCGTGGTCAACGAGGACCTCTGCAAGGCGGGCCTGTCCGAAAGCGCGGCCAAGGGCGTCGTGCAGTTCATCGACTATGGGCTGGGCCAAGGGCAGTCGATCCTCTCCCAGGCTGACTACGCGGGTCTGCCCGCGTCGATCTTGGCCAAGTCCAAGACGGCCGCGGCCGGTCTGCAGTGCAACGGGTCCTCCCTCGGCGGCTAGCGGCACCTTGGAGGCAGCATCCGTACCCGGCGGCGACCGCTCGATTCTCGAGCGGTCGCCGTTGGCGCGTCTGCCGGACCGCGCCCTGAAGTACAGCCTGACCATCTTGGCGGGGCTGATCCTGGCGCTGATCGTGTATTTCTTCATCCGCTTGGTCGGCGAGGCGAGGCCGGCCTTCGCGCACTCGGGTGTGTTCGGCTTTGCAGTCGACAACGACTGGAACCCGAGCGCCGAACGCTTCGGCGCTCTGCCGCTGGTGGTGGGCACGTTGATCACCTCCGGGCTGGCGCTGCTGATCGGCGTCCCGGTGGCCGTCGCCACCGCCATATACGTGACTGAGCTCTCCCCGCGGCGCGTGCGCGGGCCGATCACGATCCTGATCGAGCTGCTGGCTGCCGTGCCCTCGGTGGTGTACGGGCTGTGGGGCATCTTCTTCCTGGCTCCAAAGCTCCAGGGGGCCGAGCAGTGGGTGGCCGATCGCCTGTCGTTCATCCCGTTCATCGGCGGCGGCCTGGTGACGATCCCCAACTACTTCATCACCGGGCTCGTCCTGGCGATCATGATCCTGCCGATCGTCTCAGCGATCAGCCGTGAGGTGATGGCCACGGTGCCCTCCGACCACAAGGAAGCGGCGCTCGGGCTCGGTGCCACCCGCTGGGAGATGATCCGGATCGCCGTCCTGCCCTACTGCCGCTCCGGCATCGTGGGGGGAGCAATGCTCGGCTTGGGCCGGGCGATCGGCGAGACGATCGCCGTCACGATCCTGATCGGCGATTCCCAGAAACTCGGCAGCCACCTGTTCGGCCAGGGATACAGCCTGGCGGCGGTGATTGCCAACGAGTTCGGCGAGGCCCAGGGTCTGCACCGCTCGGCGCTGTTCGCCGCCGGCCTGGTGCTGTTCGTGCTGACGCTGCTCGTCAACGGCGTGGCGCGCCTACTCGTACAGCGGGCTGCGCGTGCGAACCGGCCAAAGACGACCGCGCAAGACCACGCCGCCGGTGGCCCGATGCCGATCGCGGGGGCGGCAGGCGTATGAGCGCGCAGAGCCCGGCGCCCGACCAGCTGGCGCGCTTCAACGTCAGCCCGGCACGCCGGCGCAAGGACAAGATCGCTCGTGGCACGATCCTCGCGGGCACTCTGCTTGCCCTGATCCCGCTGGTGCTGATCGTTTACTACCTGCTGCTCAAAGGCCTGGGGTCCTGGAGCCCCAGCTTCTTCACGACCGACCCAACCGGCAACACGTTCTTCAAGAGCTCGAGCATCGGCGGGATCAAGAGCGCGATCCTCGGCACGATCGAGATCGTCGCATTGGCCTCAGCGATCGCGGTACCGATCGGTGTCGGCGTCGCGGTATGGCTCGTCGAGTACGGCAAGAGCAGCTGGTTCGCACAAGTGGTGCGCTTCTTCGTGGACGTGCTCACTGGAGTGCCGTCGATCGTGTTCGGGCTGTTCATCTACATCGTGCTCGTCGTCGGCACCGGCTCGAGCTTCGCCGGCTACAAGGGCTCGCTGGCGCTATCGCTGCTGATGCTCCCGGTGGTGATCCGCTCGGCTGAGGTGATCCTGCTGCTGATTCCCGGTGCACTGCGCGAGTCGGCGCTCGCGCTGGGCGCGCCGCGCTGGCGGGTGATCTTCAGCATCGTGCTGCCCACAGCGCTACCGGGCATGGTGACCGGGGTGCTGCTTGCGATCGCCCGCGCCGCCGGCGAGACCGCGCCGCTGCTGTTTACCGCCGCCGCGACGAACAAGACCAACTTCAACCTCGGCCAGTTCATGAACTCGCTGCCGGTGCAAATCTACAGCGACGTTACATCTCCGACCACGGCCGTGGTAAACCGTGCGTGGGGAGCGGCGCTCACCCTAGTTGTCATGATTCTGCTGCTAAACCTCATCGCCCGCCTGATCGCTCGAAGGAGCCGCCTTGCATGACATCCGACGGAACGTCTCTGCGGACCGCTGACATGGAGCCCGACGAGCTACTAGAGCCCAGCCAGGCCCGCTCCCCAATGCCCCCGCCCACAAGACCGCAGTCCAGCGCCCCATCGGCCGCGCGCACCGCGCCGGCCAAGCCGGGGCTGAGCGTGCGCTTGGAGAAACTGCGCGCGTTCTACGACGAAGCCGAGCAGGTCAAGGGTGTCGACTTGGAGTTTCGTGCCAACGAGGTGACCGCGATCATCGGCCCCTCGGGCTGTGGCAAGTCGACGATGGTGCGCTGCATCAACCGCATGCACGAGGAGATCCCGGGCGCCCGGGCCGAGGGCAGGGTGCTGCTCGACGACCTCGACGTCTACGACTCTTCGGTCGATGTCGTCGCGGTCAGGCGTGCGATCGGCATGGTCTTCCAGAAGCCGAACCCGTTCCCGACGATGTCGATCTTCGACAACGTGGCCTCGGGCCTGCGGCTCAGCTCCCGCCGCAGCGGCGACCTGCGCCCCAAGGTCGAGACCGCGCTGCGCGGCGCCGGCCTGTGGGACGAGGTGTCCGAGCGGCTGGGAGAGCCAGGCGCCGGCCTCTCCGGGGGCCAGCAGCAGCGGCTGTGCATCGCGCGCTCGCTCGCCGTGAGCCCCGAGGTGATCCTGATGGACGAGCCCTGCTCGGCGCTAGACCCAATCGCGACGCTGAAGATCGAGGAGCTGATCGCCGAGCTGAAGCAGCGCGTGACGATCGTGATCGTCACGCACAACATGCAGCAGGCCGCGCGCGTAGCCGACCGCACCGCCTTCATGCTCGGCGGCAAGCTCGTCGAGATCGGCCCGACGCAGGAGATCTTCACCAACCCCACCGACTCGAGAACCGAGGAATATGTCACCGGCAAGTTCGGCTAACGACGCCAGCGGCCCAACCTCGCTCGGCGGTCCCGACGACGGCGCCCCGCCCATCCCGGGCCCCCAGCACGGGCGAGTGCACTTCCAACAACAGCTGCAGGAGCTCGAGAGCCACGCGCTCGGCGGCCTCGACCTGATCGTCGAGCAGCTCGACCGTGTGCTGGAGGCGCTCAACCACCAGGACGTCGAGCTGGCCCAGATGGTGATCGCCGACGACGACCGCGTCGACGGACGCTACCTGGAGGTACACCAGGGCATCCTCTCGCTCCTCGCCCTGCAGGCGCCCGTGGCGGGCGATCTGCGGCTGGTCGCCGCGCTGCTGCACACGATCAAGCACATCGAGCGGATGGGCGACCAGTGCGTGAACATCGCCAAGCTGATCCCGCTCTCCGGACATGAACCGCCGGTGCGCCAGGAGGTGCTCGACGCGCTGCGGAAGATGGGCGCACTCGCCCGCTCTGAGGTCATCCAGTGCAAGGCCGCGTTCGCCGGTCGCGACATCGGATTGGCCGAAGACCTGGTCCGTCAGGATCGCGAGATCAACCGCCTGAACCGCGAGATCTTCCGGATGGCGCTCGACATCGGCGACGACGCCGACACGCGCGAGTGGGCGATGCACATGATCCTCGTTGCCCGTGCCCTGGAGCGGATCGGCGATAACGCGGTTGATATCGGCGAGCAGGTCGCATTCGTCGTCACAGGCCTGTTCCGCGAGTTCTCGGACTCTTCCCACCCAGCCGGGGTGCGGCCGGATGCGGCGCCGGACGCGCGTCCCGAGACGTTCTGAGGGGCGCTCAGCTCCGCTGGAGCAATCGAAGGCGTCCGATTCCGTCCGCAATGAGCGTATTTCTCCTGTGAACATCCTGTGACCATTTGCGCCTCCTCGCACAAGGGTCCTCGAGGTCGCCTAAACTGATCCTCGATGACGGAAAGCATCCGCGCCACGGAGGAGGCGGCACCGTCGGGCACTTCGAGCGCGTCCTCAATGCGCATCGCCGTGCTCGACCGCGACAGCGGGTTCATTCAGGTGTTGAGCAAGCGCCTGGACCGCCTCGGCTGGGAGCATCGTGTGCTCGGCAGCCCGGTACCCACCGACGCGGTGGCCTCAATGCGGCTGAGCGCGCTCGTCGTTGACCTCGCGGTGCTCGGCCCGCAGGCATGGGAGTGGTTGGAGCGGCTGTGCGGCGCGCTGCCTGAATTGGGCGTCGTCGTCTGCACCGGCCCTTCGACAGTGGCCCAGCGCGTGCGCGGGTTACGCCTCGGGGCCGATGATTGGATCACCAAGCCGTGCCACCCAGAGGAAGTCATCGCCCGCGTGCAGGGCGTCGCGCGTCGCCGGCGTCGCTCCACCGGCCGCACAGAGTCAAAGCCGCTGATGGCAGGCGAGGTCGAGATCCGCTCCGACCAATTCCAGGCGTTCGTCGAGGGCCACGGCCTCGATCTGACAAGACGCGAGTTCGAGCTGATCGAGCTACTCGCCGCCGCCGAGGGACGAGTGCTGGAGCGCGAGGAGATCTACTCACGCCTATGGGGCTACGCGATGGTGCGCGGCGACCGCTCGGTCGACGTGTTCGTGCGCAAGCTGCGCCAAAAGCTCGAGAAGGCCTCGCCGCGGTGGCGCTATATCCACACCCACTTCGGTATTGGCTACCGCTTTGCCGCCGAATCGCTGGAGGTGATCGGCCTCGAGGATGTTCCGTCCTCAATCCCCGTCGATTGGAACCCCGCCCACCCCACCGGCGATCAGGGCAAGCTCACGGGGTCCCATCAGGACCACGAGCTCACCGCCGGCGCCCTCTAGCCTGACCACGGCCAACCCGCCCTTTTTCAGATTCAGGCGGGCGCCCGTCAGGTCCCCGATCACGCCCGACAGGTCGGGCTCATGGCCGACGAGCAACAGACGCCCGTCGGCCGGCAGGCCGGCCATCTCGGCGAGCGCCTGGCGAGCTTCAAAACCAACTGCCAGCGGTGGGTGCACCGAGAGCAGTCCGCGCTGCTTTGCGCTCCAGTGCTCCCCAGCAAGCTCAGCGGTCTGGCGCGCGCGTACCTTGGGGCTGAACAAGACGGTGTCGAAGGCGCGTCCGAGACGCGCCAGCGCGATCCCGGCGGCGCGCGCCTGACCTTCGCCACGCGCGGTAAGGCGGCGCTCGGTGTCGGAGCGAGTGCCATGAGGCTCTGCCTCGGCGTGACGTAGTAGCCAGAGCTGACGAGCCATTGCCTCTCGGTCTTCACACTACCTGGTGCAGTCAACGTGTAGCGTGAAGATCGATGACCGATCTGCACGATCCGGCGCTTTACCTCAACCGCGAGCTGTCGTGGCTCGACTTCAACGAGCGCGTGCTGCAACTGGCCGAGGACGAGCGGACCCCACTGCTCGAGCGCGTGAAGTTCTGCGCGATCTACACGACCAACCTCGACGAGTACTACATGGTGCGCGTCGCCGGCCTGCGCGACCAGATCGACGCGGGCGTCGAGAACCCGGGGGCCGACGGCCGCATCCCCTCAGAGACGATCGCGCTGATCCGCGAGCGCGTGCTGGAGTTGAGTCTGCGACTGACCGGATGCTTTGAAGGACGCTTGCGTCCCGCGCTGGCCGAGCACGATATCCGCGTGGTTGCCGTCGACGAGCTCGACGAAGACCAACGCGCGGAGCTTGCCAGGCACTTCCAGAAGGTGATCTTCCCGGCGCTCACTCCGCTGGCGGTGGCCCCCGGGCGGCCGTTCCCGTACATCTCGAACCTGTCTCTGAGCCTGGCCGTGCTCGTGCGCGACCCCGTGACTGAGCAAACGGTGTTCGCGCGCGTGAAGGTGCCGACCGAGATCCTGCCGCGTTTTATCGCGCTCAAAGGGCCGGCGGGGTCGAGTCCGGGGCCGATCACGCTGCTAGCGCTGGAGGACGTCATCGCCAACCATCTCGACGCGCTGTTCCCGGGGATGGAGATCGCCGACTACGACGTCTTTCGAGTCACCCGCGACGCCGACCTAGAGGTCTCCGACGACGCCGCCGATCTGCTGCAGGCAGTCGAGGACGAGTTGCGCCGCCGCCGTTTCGGCGAGGTGGTGCGCGTCGAGGTGGGCGCCGGTTGCTCAGAGCGCCTGCGCGATGAGCTGGCCGCGCTGCTGGGAGTGCAGGACGAGGAGGTCTACCCGGTCGACGGGCTGCTCGATATGGGCGCGCTGTGGCAGATCGTCAAGCTGCCCGGCTACGGTGAGCTGCGCGAGGAGCCGCTGGTGGGACACACCCATCCGCGACTTCTGCGCCACGAAGGTGAGCGGCCCGATGTGCTCGGGGCGATGCGCGAAGGCGACGTGCTCGTGCACCATCCCTACGACTCGTTCTCCACTTCGGTTGAGCGCTTCGTCGAGCAAGCTGTGGCAGACCCAAACGTGCTCGCGATCAAGCAGACCGTGTACCGCACGAGCGACGATTCGCCACTCGTGCCGGCCCTGATCGACGCCACCGAGCGGGGCAAGCAGGCAGTCGCGCTGGTCGAGTTGCAAGCGCGCTTTGACGAGCGCATGAACATCCACTGGGCCAAGGCGATGGAGGAGGCCGGCGTGCACGTCGTCTATGGCCAACCATCGCTGAAGACGCATGCCAAGTGCGTGCTCGTGGTGCGCCGCGAGGGCGACGGGGTGCGCAACTACGTGCACATCGGCACCGGCAACTACCACTCCGCGACCGCGCGGCTGTACACCGACTTCGGGCTGTTCACGACCGACGAGCAGATCGGGGCCGACGTGGCCGACATGTTCAACTACCTCACCGGCTATGCCCGCCCGCTGCACTATCGCAAGGTGCTGACGGCGCCCAGCCAGCTGCGTGACGGCATCATCGACCAGATCGATCAGACAATCGCCGCGCACTCACTGCAGTCCCCGGGGCGGATCGCGATGAAGATGAACGCGCTTGTCGATGGGCGCTGCATCCGGGCGCTCTACAAGGCCTCGCAGGCCGGGGTGCGAGTCGACCTGAACGTACGTGGAATCTGCTGCCTGCGGCCGGGCATCGAGGGGATCTCCGAGAACATCCGGGTCGTCTCGATCGTCGGGCGTCTGCTCGAGCACTCGCGTGTCTACGCCTTCGAGCGCGACGGCGAGTACACGATCTACATCTCCTCGGCTGACCTGATGCCCCGTAACCTCGATCATCGCGTCGAGCTGGCAGCGCCGATCAACTCGGCGGAACTGCGCACCGAGCTGCTCGACACGCTGGAACGGGCATTCGCCGACAATCAGAGCTCGTGGGAGCTGGACGGCGAGGGCGTCTGGCAGCGGCGCTCGATTGATTCGGATCCCGCCCACCCGGCGCCACGCAACCTGCAGCTAGAGCTAGCTGAGCTGCATGCGCGCCGCGCCGGCGAGGGCCGGACGGACGACGAGCGAGAGCTGGATACCCCGCTTAGCCGCTGAGGTTGTGCCGCGGCGCTATGCCGCGGCGGGCGCGGATGGCGCGGATCCGAGCGCGTCGAGCGTGGCTTTGAGCTCGTCGACCGACTGATAGTCGAGCCCGAGCAGATGGTCGTGACGGTGGCGGACGATCCCGTCCTCGTCGATCACGATCGCCGCGCGCTTGATCCCGAGACGCGGAGAGAACGTGCTGTAGGCCTTTGCGACCTGCCGATCGACATCTGAGAGCAACGAGACGCTGAGAGAGTGCTTGGCGATGAACCCCTCGTGCGAGGCAAGATCCTGAGAGGAAATGCCAAGCACCGTCGCATTCAGCGCGGCGAAGTCCTCCGCCCGGTCGCGATAGGAGCAGAACTGTTTGGTGCAAACCATTGTGTTGTCGCCGGGATAGAACAGGAGCACGACCCGCTCGCCGCGATGATCGGACAGCTTGAACGAGCCGTCGGTGCCGGGCAGCTCGAAATCGGGGGCCTGCTCGCCCACCTGCGGGGTCTTCGCCATGTTCGTTCGCCTTCCGATCGCGTGGATGGATTCTGCGGTCCAGTGGTGATTGTGCCGTGGTGCAGCTCACCGCAGTTCAGCATAACGGTCATTAGAGGCCGTACTCTTCGAGCAGATTTAGCCACAGCTCGCTGCGGGTGGGGAAGCAGGGGACGGCGTGCCAGAGGCGCTCCAGGGGGACCTCACCGATCACGGCGATCGTGGCGGCATGCAGCGACTCGGCAACATCGACGCCGGTGAAGGTGGCGCCGACGATCACTTCGCGGTCCTCGTCGACGACGATCCGGGCGGTCCCGGGCGCGCCGTGTCCGACGAAGCTGCCGCCGGCGCTGCCCTCCGTGGGCGTATCGACCGCGCGCACGTTCAGGCCGGTCTCTTCGGCGCTCCGCAGCGTATGACCGACGGCTGCAACCTGCGGCTCGGTGAAGATCACACGCGGAGAGAGCCGTCCGTCCGAGCGTAGGACTGTCGCCGCACCCGTGCGACCGAGGATGTGGTCCGCGGCGAGGCGAGCCTGATACTTGCCCATGTGCGTGAGCAGCACCCGGCCGTTGGCGTCGCCGACGACATACAGCCACTCGTGACCAGGCACGCGCATTGTGTCGTCAACCTCAACCGACTTACCTGCCTCCAACCCGAGCTTCTCCAATCCCAGGACGTCTGTGTGCGGAGTGCGCCCGATCGCGACCAGCAGCTCATCGCCGGTAAACGAGCGGCCGTCTTCGAGTTCAAGCATGACCGGTCCCTTGCTCCGCTCGCGCTGCACCGCTGTGGCCTTCACCCCGAGCACGACCTCCGCGCCTAGGACCTCCAGCGCGTCCTTGACCTGATCGGAGGCGAACTCCTCCTCGTTCGCGATCAGTCGGGGCAGCGCCTCGACGATCGTCACCTTCGCGCCCAGCGACGTATAGGCCGTGGCCATCTCCACGCCGACGACGCCACCGCCCAGCACGAGCAGCGAGTCGGGAATCGCTTTGGCCGTCGTCACCTCGCGGTTGGTCCACGGATTTGACTCGCGTAGACCAGGGATCGGCGGAATCGTTGCGCCGGTGCCAGGGGCGAGGATCACAGCCTTACGAGCGCGCAGCACCTCCTCGCCGACGCGTACCTCGCGCTCGCCGGCAACGACTCCATGGCCACGCACGAGCGCGATCCCGCGTTCTTCGATCCACGGCATCTGGGCATCGTCCTCGAGGTTGTGAACGACCTCGTCGCGGCGGCGCAGAACGGCCGCGACGTCGATCACCCCGCCATCGGCCTCGGCGGCTCCCGGAATGCGACGTGCCTCTGCCAGCGCTTGGGCGGGTCGCAGCAGCGCCTTGGAAGGCATGCAGGCGTAAAACGAGCACTCGCCGCCGACCAGCTCGCGCTCAACCAGCGCGACCGCGAGGCCATTGTCGGCCAGGCGTCCCGCGCACACCTCCCCGGCGGGTCCGGCGCCGAGGACGACCACATCGAAGTCTTTGGTGCTCACGAGCGTCTCCTTGCTTGGCTTAGGGATGCGAGCGGTAGCCTCAAGTAGATCATGGTGCAATCGCTCAGCGGCCAGCTGCTGCTCGCCTCGCCGACCCTGATGGATCCCAACTTCAGACGCGCGGTGGTGCTGATCGGTGTGCACAGCGAGGAGGGCGCGATGGGCGTCGTGCTGAACCGCCCCTCTGAGGTGGCGGTGGGTGAGGCGGTGCCAGCACTGGAGCAGGTGCTCGAGGAGCGTGAGCCGGTGTATGTCGGCGGCCCGGTACAGCCGAGCTCGATCGTGTTCCTCGCCGAATTCCTGGACCCCACCCCGGCGGGGCTGCTGGTACTTGGCCGCATCGGTTTCCCCGCTCCGGACGCCGACATCGGCGAGTTGACCGAGGCGACCGCGCGCGGGCGCGTGTTCGCCGGATACGCGGGCTGGGGCGAGGGGCAACTCGACGCCGAGGTCGACCAGGGCGATTGGATCGCGCACAGCGCCGTGCCCGACGACGTGTTCACCGAAGCTCCAGAGGAGCTCTGGAGCAATGTGCTCACCCGCAAGGGCGGCAGCTACGCCCTGATCGCGAGGATGCCATCGGATCCGAGTCTCAACTGACTAGGATCAGATGATGCTCAAGCTCGCCCGCTGGTCGACAACTCACCGCAAGTACGTGCTGCTTGGCTGGATCGTGCTGCTGTTCGGGGTGAACGCGTTCGCGCAGTCGGCGGGGACGAGCTACTCGAACAACTTCACGCTGCCCAACTCCGACGCCCAGCGCGCCGCCGACCTGCTGCAGCGCAGCTTCCCCGCGCAGGCGGGCGACCGCGACACGATCGTCTACAAGGTCTCCTCCGGCACGGTCTCAGACCCGGCGGTGCGCGCGCGGATGGAAGCGATGTTCGCTCAGGTCAAGCGCCTGCACCACGTGACGGAAGTGATCAGCCCCTACAGCGATCGCACGGCGGGCAAGTCGATATCGGCGGACGGCCGGATCGCGTTCGCGACGGTCGTGTTCGACGAAAAAGCGAACCTCCTGCCCAAAAGTGCCGCAGAACGCGTCGTCAAGGTCGCTCGCGCCGCGGGCCGGGGTGGGCGGGATTCGATTCAGGTCGAGCTCGGCGGGCAGGCGATCGAGGCAACTGAGCAAGCTGGCTTTGGGCTGTCCACAGCCGTCGGTCTGCTCGCGGCGATCATCGTGCTGCTGCTGACGTTCGGCTCTGTGATTGCAATGGGCCTGCCGATCGTGACCGCGCTGTTCGGCCTCGGCACTGGGCTCGGGGCGATTGCATTGTTCACGCATGTCGTCGACACGCCTAACTTCTCCTCGGAGCTCGCGGCGATGATCGGGCTGGGGGTGGGGATCGACTACGCGCTGTTCATCCTCACTCGCTTCCGCGAGGCCTACACCACGCCCGGGCCGACGTTCGAGAACCCCCGCGAGTCCGTCGTGCAAGCGCTCGACACCGCTGGGCGCGCCGTGCTGTTCGCGGGCTGCACGGTCGTGATCGCGCTGCTCGGGATGATGCTGCTCGGGGTCAGCTTTCTATACGGCGTGGCGATCTCAGCTTCGATCGGCGTGCTGCTGGTGATGCTCGCGTCGCTGACGCTGCTGCCGGCGCTGCTGGCCACCTTCGGCGCGCGCGTCGCGCGACCGAGCCGGCGAGCGCGTGCTCGCGCCGCCAAGACAGGAGCGGATCCGGCGAGGCATCTGCCCGGCGAGGGCGGCATGTGGCTGCGCTGGAGCAAGTTCGTGCAGCGCAAACCGTGGAGCATCGCGATCGTCTCGGCGCTCGTCATGCTGGCGATCGCCGCTCCGGCAACCGCGCTGCGGCTCGGCTCCAGCGACGCCTCGAACGACCCCGCGAATCAGACGACCCACCGCGCCTATGAGCTGCTGGCGCAGGGCTTCGGCCAAGGCTTCAACGGTCCGCTGCTGGTCGTGGCGAAGATCCCGAACCCGAGCAAAGAAGCCGCCGAACAAGGGGTTCTCCTGGTGGCGACCCCACACAGCGGCAAGACGCCTGTAGAAGAGCTTCGCGGCGCGATCGCCGCCACGCCCGGCGTGGTGTCGGTAGCACCGGCGAAGATCAACCCAGCCGGAAACGTGGCGACGATCACCGTCTACCCGCACTCCTCACCCCAGGCGTACGCGACCACCCAGCTGGTCGAACGTCTGCGCGAGACGGTCATCCCACCACTCGTGAAGCGCACGGGGATGGCGGTCTACGTCGGCGGCGTGACCGCTGGAGCGGTCGATTTCGCCACGACGCTCGGGCACAAGTTGCCGCTGTTCATCGGCGTCGTCGTGCTGCTTCGAGCGCGCTGCTGCTGTTGATCGTATTCCGCTCGCTCGTGATCCCACTGCAGGCCGCCGTAATGAACCTGCTCAGCATCGGCGCCTCGCTCGGCGTGATCGTGGCGATCTTCCAGTGGGGCTGGTTCGGCAGCCTGTTCGGTGTCCAGCAGGGCCCGATCGAGTCGTTCATCCCGGTGATGCTGTTCGCGATCGTGTTCGGCCTGTCGATGGACTACGAGGTGTTCCTCGTCTCGCGCATGCACGAGCGCTGGGTGCGCACCAGTGACGACCAGCGCGCGGTGCAGGAGGGCCTGGCCCTGACCGGACGGGTCGTCACCGCGGCCGCCGCGATCATGGTGTGCGTGTTCCTGTCGTTCATGCTCGGCGAAGACCGGATCATCAAGGAGTTCGGGCTGAGCCTCGCCAGCGCCGTGTTCCTCGACGCGCTGGTGATCCGCTGCCTGCTGCTGCCCGCGGTGCTCACGCTCGTCGGAGCGCGCACATGGCAGATCCCCGCATGGCTCGCCTGGCTGCCGCGCATCAACATCGAGGGTGGCACGATCTCCGGCACGGGGGCGCCCGAGGAGGCAGCACCGCACAGCTCACGGCGCCCGCGACCCGAGATCGCCACCGAGGGAGTGGACGGCTGAGCCGACTCGGCCGGGGGGCATCGGCCGCGCTTCTCGGCGCGGCGCTCCTGCTCAGCTGGCCCGCCGGACATGCGTCCGCCGCTGGTCGATCTCCGATCCGTCGCCCATCTGCGGTAATCCTCTTCCTGCCCGCCGCGAGCAGCGACTCGACCGAGTCCGAGCTCGCGAGCGTGCCTTCTCTGTCGACAGGCATCCTCAGCGCCGCGCAGGGCTCCTACACGACCACCCAGCTGATGCTCGACATCACCCAAGGGTCGCGCGTCTCCACCGCGGCCTACAGCCCCGTGCGCCCGCCCGCCCTAACGCTTCAGCCTCGCGGCGCGGGGGCAGCGGTCGAGGATTGGCAGACGGTGCTCGAGCGCGCGCGCGACGCGCCGCAGATCCTCGAACCGGGGCTGCTCGCATCACAGATCCCCGGCGGTGGCAGCTACGCGGGGATCACCGGGTTCAACGACGTGGATGGGGTGGCGGCAGCCGACCACGGCGGTCAGATCGCGGCGCTGTCGCTCGGCTCGGCGGCGACGCTGCCCGCGCGCATCGCCGCGTTGAACGCCCGTGAGCAACTGGTCGTGGCCGACCTCCCGACGGGCGCTCCCGGATTGAGTGACCTGCGCGCTCTGAGCGCGGCGCGGCCCGCGGGCGAGCTCGAGATCGTCGTCCAGCGCCCCCCGGACGAGCCCGGCAACGAACTGCTGTGGGTGGCCGCCGGCGGGCTCGGTGGAGGACATACGATCACCTCGCAGAGCACCAACCAGCGCGGCCTGATCTCCGCGGTCGATCTCGCGCCGACGATCCTCGGCCACCTCGGCCTGCCCGTTCCCGACGCGATGCGCGGCAAGCCGATCGAGCCGGACGACGCATTCAACGGCGCCCACCTGCGCTCGTTCAAAGCCCGCCTTGGGGTCATCTACGGTCGCCGGCTGGGCGCGCTGCTCTGCCTGTTCGGCGCCTGGGCGCTGCTGATGCTCGCGACGCTCTCGCTGCGACGCCGCCGGGCGCGCGCGTGGGCGGCGCGCGTGGGCGGCCTGGCGCTGCTGTGGACGCCGGTGGCGGTGCTCGTCCCAGCAGCGTTCGCGCCCAGCCGCTGGGTCGAAGACGCCCTGCTCGTGCTCCTCTGCTTCTCCCTCGGCGCGCTCACCGACCAGCTGCTGCAGTGGCCGCGCGCCCCGCTCGCGCCCGCGATTGTCGCGGTAGTGGCGCTCACCGCCGACGCGCTCGCCGGTACGCAGTTGCTCGTGCGCTCGCTGCTCGGGCCCAATCCGGCGCTCGGCGTGCGCTTCTACGGGATCGGTAACGAGCTGAAGTCGGGCCTGGCCGTACTCGTCTTCGCCGCTGTGGCAGCCGCGCTGTATCCCGCGGTCCGTGGCCGACGGGCGGCCACGACGATGGCCGTGTGCGGGATCGTGCTTGCGGTGATCGAGGGCTCGGCGCGGATCGGGGCGGGCGTCGGCGGCGTGATCCTCGTGAGCGCCGGCACGGCGGTCGCCACCGTGATGCTGCTGCCCCGGCCGGCGCACCCGCCGTCGCGGACTGACCGTGCTGATCACCCCGGTCGTGGGCCTGATGGTGCTCGCGGCGATCGACCTCACCACCGCACACGGCACCGGCCACTACACCGGCAGCGTGCTGCACGCCCACTCGGCCGGAGAAATACGCGACATCATCGTCCGCCGCTACACCGCTGCCTACGACGAGCTGCAAGCACGGCGCGATGCCCTTTGCGACTGCACTTGCGCTGGTTCTATCCGCGCTCGGCGTGCGCAACTATCGGCGCCTGCTTGCACCCGTCGGCGGCGACCCCGGATGGCTTGCCGCGCTCGCCGGCGGCCTGACCGCGGGCGTGATCGGAGCGCTCTCCGAGGACTCCGGTCCAGTGCTGCTCGTGGTCGCCGTCGGTGTGCTCGGCTGTGTGCTCAGCTATCTGTTGAACCGGCCGCCGGACAGCGTTACGCCGCACAGTCCTGACAGGACCCATGCAGAACGATCTCGTGCTCGGACACTGCCAGAGGTACCCGCTCGCTGAGCGTCTCGATCGCTCGCTCCAGCGCCTCATCGGAGAAGGGCATCACCAATCCGCAGCTGTCGCATACCAGGTGGTGATGGTGCTCCGCGTGCCCGCACACGCGCTCATACCGAACCATCGCCTGGCCTGTCTCCACGCGCTGGACGAGACTCAACCGCTCGAGCTCGTCGAGGATCCTGTAGACGCTCGCGCGACTCACTCGCCTGCTCTTGCCGTAAGCGCGCAGGGCGTCCTCGATCTCGACCGCGGTCAGCGCGCACGTCTGACCGTCGAGCAGCTCGATCACCGCGCGGCGCGCGCCACCGCGCTTGTGTCCAGCCGCGGCCAATGCGACCTCGGCGCGGTCGACCCAGTTGCCGGTAGCGACTTGGCTGCTCATGCCACGATGGTAGAGACGTAGTAGATACCGACCGCGATCCCCACGATCGCCGTGCTCGGAGGCAGCCCCGGCACGGCGTAGCCGAGTGCCAGACCTCCCCACATCGCCACTACCGCGAGCAGCCCTCCGAGCACGATTCCGACGTACGGGTTTCCGACGATTCTGTGCGCGGCCGCCGCCGGAGCGGCGAGCAAACCGAGCAGCAGCAGAGCTCCGACGGCCTGCGTCGCCTCAGCCGCGACGACTCCGAGGAGCGCGATGAAGGCGATACCGAGGAACCGCGTCGGCACACCACGCGCCCCGGCCACGTCGGGGGAGACAGAGGCAAACAACAGCGGACGGGCGATCGCGAGCGTCAGCAGCACCGCTCCAAGCCCGATCACCGCAGCCAAGCGCGCTTCGCCTGAGCCAAGACCGAAGATCGACCCGAACAGGGTGTGCGCGGTCTGGATACCCGAACCGCCGCCGGAGCTCGTGCTGAAAAGCGTTAGGAAAAACACGCCCAAGCCGAGTACAAACGTGAACACGGCGCCGATCGCCGTATCGTCAGCCGGCGCCGCCGCACCTCCTCCGCGACCGCCCGCGAACGAGCGCTGCCCGAGCAAGCCGATCCCGGCGCCCACCGCGATCGTCGCCCCAAACAGCCCCACACGCTCGTCGACCCCCGCCGCGGCCGCGGCCAGCGCTCCGGGGAACGCCACATGACTCAGCGCATCCCCCGCGAACACCTGGCCGCGCAACACCACGAACCAACCGCTCACCCCACAGGCCAGAGCGATGAACGTGCCCGCGAGCAATGCGTTGCGCATGAATTCTTGGGAGAGCATCAGGCGATCACGCCCTCGGCGGGTCTCTGCTCTGGAGCCGGGAGCCCTCTCCGCGCCGTATTCCGCCCCCTACTTCGTGCCCACACACCCAACTGGACGCTCACGTAGATCGCAAACGAGATGCTCGTCACATAGAAGCCGGCAGGGTAGATCGAGAAGTAAGCGATTCCCAGCCCCAGCCACACGACCACCAAACCGATCGCCACCGTCAATGCCAAGCTCAGCCCCGGACGCGCCGTGATCGTCTGGGCGCTCGCCGCCGGCATCAGCAGCAGCGCGAACACGAGCAGCACCCCCGTGATCTGGCTCGTCGCCGCCACCGCCAAAGCAAGCAGCACCAAGAACACGATCCCCAGCCCCCGCGCCGGCACACCCCTGGCGCTCGCAACGTCCGCGTCCACCGAGGCGAACAGCAACGGGCGACCCAGCGCGAGAAGCACCGCCACCGAGGCCACAGCAATTAGCAGCAACGTAAGCACCTGCCCATCAGAGATGCCAATAAAGGTGCCGAACAGCAGGCTGTTCAGATCGCCGAGCACGCCGCCGTACAGGCTCACGAACAGAAAACCCAACCCGAGCGCAAGCGCCTGAACGGCGCCGATCAACGCCGACTGCTCGCTCCAGGACCGTCCCCTCCCACCAGAGAACCGACCGATCGCCAACCCCCCCATGACGCAGAACACGAAATAGCCCCACGTCGCCGGCACACCGATCAGCGCCGCGCCACTCGCACCCGGGAAAGCCATGATCGACAGCGTGTGCCCCGCGAACGTCTCCCTGCGCAGGACCATGAACCACCCCAGCAGCCCCGCCATCACGGCCACCAGGCTGCCGGCAAGCAGGGCGTTGACCATGAAGTGGTATTCGAGCACCTCGCTCACGTCGTGCGCAAGGTTCCAGGTGAGGCGCGGGTCAGTGCCCATGACCGTCCTCATGCCCATGGCCGCCTTCATGCCCATAGCCGCCTCCGTGCCCATGGTCGTCTACGTGCCCTCCGTGCCCGTGGGAATGACGATCGTGATGATGGGCCGGAGCCTCGGGCTGCCCCACCACGACCAGCCGTCCGTCGCTGGCTTTCAGCACCTCCACGGGCAGGCCGTAAAGACCCGTCAGGACCTCCCCCGTGATCACCTGTTCCACCGTCCCCGCCACCGCGTGCCCGGCCGCGAGGTATATGACCCGATCTAGGTACGGCAGCAGCGGATTCACGTCGTGGGCGACGAGCAGCACCGCCACGCCCTCCCTCCGGCAGATCTCTGCGACCAACGCCGCCACGACCGCCTGGTTGGGCAGGTCGAGGCTGTCCAGAGGCTCATCCAGCAGCAATAGCTTCGGCCGACGGACGAGCGCCTGGGCGATCAACAGTCGTTGCTGCTCGCCGCCTGAGAGCTCCCCGATCGGGCGCTCGGAGTACTCACGCGCGCCGACCAGCTCAATCACCTCCCGCACCCGTTCACGGGCCGCGCGCCGTCGCGAGGGCGGGTGGGCTCGATTGCGAGCCCACCCGATCGGCAGCGGCAGTGGCAGCCCCCAACGGTCACCATCGAGTCCCAGCCGCACCACGTCTGAGCCGCGCAACCGCATGCCGGAGTCGAACGAGCGCCGCTGCGGCAGATATCCGATCCCCGCGTTTTCTCGCCCCGCCGGGCGCCCCAGCACGCTCACCTCGCCCGCCGCTAGCGGCAGCGCACCGAGCACCGTCTTCAGCAACGTCGACTTGCCCGATCCGTTCGCTCCCAGCACCGCCACGAACTCGCCATCCTCCACGGCGACGTCCACCCCGCTCCAGATCGTTCTGCCGCCCAACCGGACCGCCGCGCCCGTGAGCGCCACCGCCGACATCTACCGACCCGTGGCCTCATGCAGCGCCTTCAGCAGTCCTTCCAGCTCCTCCACCTGCCACTGCTCGAACGTATCCCCTGCCGGGTCCAGCGTCTCGGTGACTGTCGCGATCGGGATTCCCGCGGCTTTGGCGAGTTCGTTCACGCGCTGCACGTCCGGTGTCACGTTCTGACTGTTGAACACCCACACCTTTATCTGCCGCTCACGCGCCTGACGGTCGACAGCTTCCTTGTCTTCCGCGGTCACGTCCGTGCCCTCCGCGACCGCCTGCGCAAAGCTGTAAGGCGTGAGCAGCTTTAGCCCTAAGTTTTCCCCCAGTGGTCGGAAGATACTCTCGCTGTAACCCACCGGGGTGCCCGCATATCTTTCCCTGATCTCTGTGCGCAGCCGGTTGTACTTGGCGAGACTCACGGTCTCCAACGTCTGCTCTCGCTGAGCAAAGTACTCAGCATCCCGCGGATCGAGCCTGTCGTAATCAGCAGCTATCTCAGCAATGACCTTCTGCACGCTCGCTGGGGAGTACCACTGATGTGGGTTATCACCCGTCTTCAATCCGAGCAGATCTCCGACATTCAGCACCGTGCGCCCCTTCAGCGGGCTGGCGGCCAGCAGCTTCGGCGCCCAGTTGTCGTAGCCCACGCCATTCACGATCGCCAGCTTCGCCCCCGCCATCTCCCGCGCATCCTCAGCGGACGGTTCATAGCTGTGTGGATCGGTATTCGGGTTGACGATGATGCTCGTCACCTCCACCCGATCTCCACCGAGCTGCTCAGCGATGCTGCCCCAGAAGTTCTCTGCCGCCACCACCCGCACACGGCCATTTCCACCCGTTTCACCACTCGGGGCGCTGCTGTCACAACCGGTGAGGCACACAGCCCCCAGCACCAAGACCATCGCAACCGCTCGTTGTGAACCCGTGAGCACAAACCCGTCTCTCCGCGAGCGGGAGCTCCTCTCCGAGCAGTGTCGCGTGATCACGCGCCGCAACGTATCATAAGATTGAGTCTTATTCTTGATTGGCCTGTATGCCATTTTGATTGACTGGCACGCCGCCTTGATTACCGCCACTCCGCGCGCGCGGGTGGGCGTATGATCGCCACGCATGCCGTCCCCCCAGCAACCTGCCGGCCCGCCCTCCGACGGCGGGGCGCACCAACCCTCCGACGGTGGGACGCCTCAACTAACTCGCGAGCAGATCGAGCGGCTCGAGAAACGCTACGGCAACCGCTACCTGCTCGAGCCCGCCCCCGACAACAAGCTGCCGAGGATCGGCATGACCGCCGATGAAGCACAGGGCCTGATCGAAAAGGAGATGGTGCTCGACGGCATCCCGATGCGCAATCTCGCGACGTTCGTCACTACCTGGATGGAGCCTGAGGCCGACCGTCTCATCGCGGAAAATCTGCACACGAACTTCATCGACCACGCCGAGTATCCGCAGACGGCCGAGATCGAGCAGCGCTGCATCCGGATGCTTGCCGACCTGTTCAACGCCCCCGGCAAGACGACCGGCGCACGCACTCAAGGGTCCTCGGAGGCGATCATGCTCGGAGCGCTGTCGCTGAAGTGGAAGTGGCGCGAGCGCCGCGAGGCAGCGAAGAAGTCGACCGACCGTCCCAACCTCGTGTTCGGCGGTGACGTGCACGTCGTCTGGGAGAAGTTCTGCCGTTACTTCGACGTCGAGCCACGCATCGTTCCGCTTGCTGCAGACAAGTACACGATCGGCCCCGAGGACGTGTCGCCGCACATCGATGAGAACACGATCGGCGTCGCGGCCGTGCTCGGCACGACCTTCACCGGGCACGCCGACGACATCCGCGGAATCAACTCCCACCTCGTCACGCTCAAGCACGAGCAGGGCCTAGACGTGCCCCTGCACGTCGACGCGGCCAGCGGCGGTTTCGTGTGGCCGTTCCTCTATCCCGACACGGAGTGGGACTTCCGCCTGGAGCAGGTCCGCTCGATCAATGTCTCCGGTCACAAGTTCGGCCTCGTCTACCCCGGCATCGGCTGGCTCGTGTTCCGCGAAGAGTCAGACCTCGCGGAGGATCTCGTGTTCTACGAGAACTACCTCGGCAAGCGCGACGCGACATTCACGCTGAATTTTTCCACCGGCTCGGCAATGGTGCTCGCGCAGTACTACAACTTCGCGCGTCTGGGCCACTCGGGCTACCGCTACGTGATGGAGACAATGAAGTACAACGCCCGCATGCTCGCGCGCGAGATCGCCGCGATCGGCGAGTTCGAGATCATCGGCGCCGCCGAGGAGGAGCAGCTTCCGCTCGTCGCCTTCAAATTGACCGACGGCCACGACTACGACGAGTTCGATGTCGCCGCCCAACTGGCCGCCGAGCGCGGCTGGATGCTCCCCGCCTACACGCTGCCGCCCAACGCCGAGCACGTCAAGATCATGCGCGCGCTCGTCAAGCAGACGCTCAGCTACTCGATGACAGTGACGCTCGGCAAGGACATCGTCGAAGCTTGCGCCACGCTCGCGAAGAAGGGCGGCCTGCACCCGTCAGATCGCAAGCGCGTGAAGACGAACACCGGGTTCTGAGCGGAGCGGACAACCCCCGGTTCGGAGCGGCCGCTCAGACGGCGCTGATCACGGCAATGGTTGGCTCTGCGTGGGAGGCGTATCGGCCACCTCTTCGCTGAGCTTGCGGCGACGATCCACCAGCAAGACGGCCGCGACCACGATGATCACGAGTACCAAAATCCCGCCCGCGACGTAGCGCAGGGTGTGATGCACAGATTTCGCGGCCGCTTTCGGCTTGGTGACGGCAACAGCGACCGGCGTGCCGTCCGCGCGCGCCAGCGCGACGAACTGCACTTCTTCAGAGGTGGGGTAGACGACGGTCATGTGCCGCCCGTCGTTCAGCGAGACGTGAACGTGCCCCGGGGCGGGCGTCGGATGGAACGTCAGCGCGTGGACTTCGTGGTGGCGCAGCTGCGTCTTCAGCGCGGAGGAGCTCTCGGACTGGAAGTGGATCACGGTCGCGGCACCCGCGCTCGCGGCAAACGCCAGGGCTAGGGTCGCGCCCAGCAGCACGATACGCAGTGCTCTCATCGGTCTGTTCATCCCGGGGACCCTATCGAGATGAGCCGACGTTGGCGGCATAGGCGTGCAAGCGACAGTCGTGTCCAGCTGCAACGGTCGTGCCCGGCACGCCGCCAGCGGGACTGGCTTTACACCCCCCCCGTGTCGCGGCGGTAGGCACGCGCGGCGAGCACGCTCAGCACGACCGTCCACACGGTCATCACGATCCATCCGGTGGCGCCCCACGAATGTCCACCCAAGAAGGCCACGTGGCTCGCCTGCACGAGCCAGTAGGACGGAATGCACTGGCTGATGTCGTGCAGGAAACCATGATTGCCACCGAGCGGGAACCAGACGCCCCCCAGCAACGCGAGTAGCGAGATACCCCCACCCATCGCCGGGCCAATCGAGTCCGGAGTGAGCATGTGCCCGAGCAGCACCCCGAGGGCCGCGAATGGCACCAGTCCGATCAGGATCAGTCCGGTCATCTTCAGCCACTCCGAGGCGCTCAGGCTGACCCCCAGCGAACTACCGGCGGCGTACAGCACGAGCAGGCTGGCCAGCGCCATCATGTAACCAGTCAGCACCTTCACACGGAAGTACGCCCGCGGCGAGAGCGGCGTGATGCGCAGCTGGCGGTTCCAGCCGACCGCGCGCTCGGCCGCGATGCGAGCGCCGCTAGAGAGCATCGCGCTCATCGTCCCGAATGATGCCAGCCCGACCATGTAGTAGAGCGGGAGCGAGACGCCCGTGCCGTCGAAGTCGTGCACATGGCGGTTGGGGCTGACGAATATGTAGTAGAGGATCAGCGGGAAGCCCAACGAGAGCAGGAAGAAGCGCCGGTTGCGCAGCGTCCGCAGAAGCTCGTAGCGGGTATATAAAAGCGGCATCAGCCGCGCTGCCCGATCGCTCTCGCAGTACCTGGCGGCTCACCCTCGCCCGCGCCGTCGCCGGTCAGAGCCAGGAACGCCTGCTCGAGGCCGGCCGCGTTGATCTCGATGTCGCGTGCGCCGGGATGCGCCACGAGCAGTGCCCTGATCGCCGCGTCGGAGTCCGCGCAGTGCATCACCACCGCTTCGCCGCGACGCTCGGCGCTGTTCACCCCGGGCAGCGTCATGAGCTCCTCGACGTCGATCGCCGGCAGCGTCGCACGGATCGTGCGCGTGCCGACCATCGCCCTGATCTCGGTCGTCGGGCCATCGGCGACGATCGTGCCGTGCGCCATCAGCACCGCCCGGTCGGCGTAGGCGTCGGCCTCCTCCAGGTAGTGCGTGGCGAACACGATCGTCTTGCCGCGCGCGGCAAACTCGCGCATCGTCGTCCAGAACGCTTGGCGTCCCTCGACGTCCAGCGCGGCAGTCGGCTCGTCCAGCACGAGCAGCTCCGGGTTGCTTACGAGCGCGACCGCGGAGCGCACGCGCTGGGTCTGTCCACCGGACAGCTTGTTCGTGCGCCGGCCGGCGATCTCGCTCACACCGGTGAGCTCGAGTACCTCCTCGACGTCCATCGGCCTGGGATACAGAGAGGCAATCATCGAGACAAGCTCGCGCACCGACAGATCTTTGATCAGCGCGCCGGTCTGCAGCATTGCGCCGACTGCTCCCTGCGCAACCGCTTCGCCAGGCGAGCGGCCGAATACCGACACCGTGCCCGCGTTGGGCTCGAGCAAGCCGAGGATCATGTCGATCGTCGTTGACTTGCCCGCGCCGTTGGGCCCCAGCAGCGCGACCGTCTCACCCGCGGCGATACTCAAGTCGATACCGCGCACCGCCTCGACCGGGCCGTCGGGACTGTGAAAGGACTTGACCAGGCCACTGATCTGGATCTGGGCCGGCCCTTCCGCCGGGCGCGGGCCTTTGCCTGCCTCGATCGTGTCAAGCCCTGCGATTATTTGCGCGCCTGTCTTGCTGTCTTCATGCGCTCGGTCTTCCCCAGCTCGACCTTGCGCATCCTTACGTTCTCCGGCGTGACCTCCACGCACTCGTCCTCGCGCACGAACTCCAGCGCCTCGTCGAGCGTCAGTTTGCGGTGCGCGTCGAGGCGTACCAGGACATCGGAGGTGGACGAGCGCATGTTCGTCAGGTGCTTCTCCTTCACCGGGTTCACGTCGAGGTCCTCCGAGCGGGCGTTCTCGCCGATGATCATGCCTTCGTAGACCTCCTCGCCGGGACCGACGAACAGCGAGCCGCGCTCCTGCAGCGTGAACAGCGAGAAGGTCACCGTCTGCCCACGGCGGTCGGCCACGAGCACGCCGCTCTGGCGCGTCAACAGCTCACCCGCCCACGGCTCCCAGCGGTCGAAGACGTGATGCATGATCCCGGTGCCTCGCGTCTCGGTCAGGAACTCGGTGCGAAACCCGATCAACCCGCGCGCGGGGACGAGGTACTCCAGCCGCACCCAGCCCGTGCCGTGGTTGATCATGTGCTCCATCCGGCCTTTCCTTGCGGCCAGCAGCTGCGTGACGGTGCCGACATGCTCCTCGGGCACGTCGACCGACAGGCGCTCGACCGGCTCGTGGCGCTTGCCGTCGACCTCGTGCTCGACCACGTGCGGCTGCCCCACGGTCAGCTCGAAGCCCTCGCGGCGCATGATCTCGACCAACACGGCCAACTGCAGCTCACCCCGGCCCTGCACCTCATAGGTGTCCGGCCTGGCGGTCTCCTGCACTCGCAGCGAGACGTTGCCGACAAGCTCCTGCTTCAAGCGCGCCTCGATCTGCCTGGCAGTCAGCTTGCTGCCATCTTTGCCCGCGAGCGGCGATGTGTTCGCGCCGATCGTGATCGACATCGCCGGTTCGTCGACCGTGATCACCGGCAGCGGGCGCGGGTCGTCGGGGTCGGCCAGCGTCTCGCCGATCGTCACCTCGGCAATCCCGGCGACGGCGATGATCTCGCCCGGGCCCGCTTGCACCGCGTCGACGCGTTCGAGTGCGTCGGTCACGTACAGCTCTGCCACCTGCGCTTTCTGAATCGTTCCGTCGGCGCGGCACCAGGCGATCTGCTGACCCTTTTTGATATTTCCGTGCCGCACCCGGCAGAGCGCCAAGCGGCCAACGTATGGCGAGGCGTCGAGGTTCGTCACAAGCGCCTGCAGTGGATGCTCAGGGTCATACAACGGCGCTGGGATGCGCTCCAGTAGCAGGTCCAGCAACGGGCTCAGGTCGCGCTCCTCGATCGCATTCGCAGGGTCGTACTTCAGCGACGCCACACCGGCCTTTGCGTTGCAGTAAACGATCGGAAAGTCGATCTGCTGCTCGTCGGCGTCGAGGTCGAGGAACAGCTCATATACCTCATCGACAACCTCCGCGACGCGCGCATCGGGCCGATCGACCTTGTTGATCACGAGGATCACGGGCAGCTTCGCCTCGAGCGCCTTGCGTAGGACGAAGCGCGTCTGCGGCAGTGGCCCCTCGCTCGCATCCACCAAGAGCAAAACGCCGTCGACCATCGTCAACCCGCGCTCCACCTCGCCACCGAAATCAGCGTGTCCGGGCGTGTCGATGATGTTCAGCTTCACGTCCTTGTAGCGCAGCGAAGTGTTCTTCGCGAGGATCGTGATGCCCTTCTCGCGCTCCAGGTCCATCGAGTCGAGCACCCGCGTGGCTACGTCCTGGCCCACCCTGAACGCGCCCGACTGCCACAGCATCGCGTCGACCAAAGTCGTCTTGCCATGGTCGACGTGCGCGACGATCGCCACGTTGCGGATGTCATCTCTCGGTACGAGCACGGCCCGACAGGCTAGCGACGTGGGGCATCAGGCCCAGCTTGGCCTGATCAAACGGTTGCGTGCTGACCGCTGGAACCACCCCGCAGAGGGGCGGGAACACCGGGTGGCATATCTGGGGATGGCCGGCCGAGTTCGCCGCCCTGGCCACCCTTGATGATCGTGTCCACGTGAAGGTCGTGATCATCGATGCCGCGCAGAAACGCGAGCGTCTCTTCGTCTTCGATGCCCTCGGCGATCACAAACGCTCCGGTCTGAGAAGCGAACGTCGCCATCGCCATCAGCACCGCGCGGGCGCTCGGTTCGGTTGGCGCGGCGATCACGATGCTGGGGTCGAGCTTGACGTACTCGGCGTCGACGCTGCGCAACATCTCCAGTCCGGAGTTGCCCGTGCCGACGTTGTCAAGCGCCGTCTTGAACCCCTGCTCGCGCAGGCGCCGCAGGCACTTCACCACCGCCGCGGTGCGTCCGCCGAAGCGCTCGGTGACCTCGATCACGACCCGCTCAGGCGACAGCCCGGCTCCTTCGACAGCCACGCGCACCCAGTCGTTTTGGGCAGCATCGAGGTCGAGGGTCAGGGGCGAGAGATTGATGAACAGCAGCACGCCGGGATCGAGCTCTCGGCATGACACGCAGAGCATTCTCCACACACAGCACATCGAGCTGGTGCACCTGCCCGATCTGCTCGGCGACATCAAACGCCTCCGCCGACCCAGATAGCCCATAGGAGAGATCGGGACGCATCAGCGCCTCAACGCCCAGCAGGGTCTCCTCCGCAAAGTCCCAGATCGGCTGGAACACGGTCTCGATGCGCCCCTCGTCGATCAGCGCGCGGACGGCTTCCTTCTTCTCAGTGCTGGTCACGACCACGCGCTCGCGGATGTCGTCGAAGTGCGCGCAGCGATTGCCACCCTGGCGCTTGGCCTCATACAGCGCGGCGTCGGCCTCGGCTCGCAGCGTGTCGGCTTGCTGGCCGGGACGCAGGGCGCTCACGCCGATGCTGGCCTCGATACCGGCGTCGGAGAAGCTGCGACTCAACCGGCGTGCCAGCGTGCGGGCGCCGGCAGAGTCGGTGTGCGCCAGCAGCAGGGCGAACTCGTCGCCTCCAATCCGATAGGGACGATCCCCGGGCCTGGCCTCGCGCAGAACCTCGGCCACACGCCCCAGCACCGCGTCGCCGTGCGGATGCCCGTGATGATCGTTGATGAACTTGAAGTCGTCGATATCCAGGACAATCAGGGCCAGCGGGTCCTGGTAGCGAGCCGCCGAGGCGAGCGCCTGCGGGAACTCGTCCTGGAAGGCTCGCTGGTTGGGCAAGTCGGTCAGCCCGTCACGCGTGGCGCGCTGCAGCGCCCGGCGATGGTCTGCCATCAACGCACGACCGCCGACCACGTAGAAGACGCCGCTGCCGCCGAACAGCGCGAGCAGGCCGACGAGCACGAGCACCATCCGCATGTCGTGCAGCTGCGCGTCGTAGGCACGGTGGGCGTAGATAACCTCATAGGCGTAACGGCCGTCCGAGAGGATGACTGGGACGACGAATTCGAAGTTGTCGCGATCCTTCGTGGGATCGGCCTCCCGGCCGGCATATGAGGTGCCGTGCTCCAGCGCGGCTTCGGTCCGGGGATCGGCATACCTCGTGCCGATCAGACGATCCTCGCCAGCCGCCCTGACCACGTGCCGCTGGTCGATCAGGACCGCCTCCAGCGTGCCGGGACGCCGCGCGATCGCATCGAGCAACTGATCGATGTCGCGGATCGTCTTCGCCGGTGAAGCCGCGCGGAGATCATCCGCTTCGAAGCCCTTGGCGTCAGCCCTCAGCTCGGCGGCGTAGTTCTCGATCTGCCGGTGCTCGAGATTGCGATCGATCAGCACGTAGCCGACCACGCCGATCAGCGCGAAGGTGAGCGCGACGGCCGCGAACATACGGGCCCCAAAGCCGAAGGCCGAGTCGCTCACGCCCGCGACCCGGCGCTTGACCAGCCAGCGCCGCGGATCGAGCACCAGGCGCAGCCGACCCCCGAGACCCGGTGCCGTGGGCGCCACCAAGTTGTCCATTTTGAGCATCCATAGCTGTATCGGCACAAACTTGCCTCCGATGAACGTAGCTATGCCCGAGGGTTCATGGCTCTGTCCCACGGAGCTCGATCGCAGCCGCGTCGTCGACGCGAACGACCGCGTGCGCACGATCCGCCGCGTCGGCTCGCTGGCGGTTGGTATTGCACTCGTGATCTCCGCACCATGGGTCGGTTGGTGGACGCTGATCCTGTTCGCGGCCTCGGCACTCAATTTCGCGGTCGTCGACCGGCTGATCGGCAAGAGCCCCCATCCTGAGCGTGTGAGCGCCACCGCAATCGTGATCACGATGCTGATCATCGGCGCGGGTGTCGCTCTCAGCGGAGGTCCGCGCAGCCCAGTGCTGCCCTGGATGGTGCTGCCCGCCGGAATGGTCGCGGCGCGCTTTCGCCCTCGGGTCGTGATCGCCGCGCTCGTCTTGACGATTGTCATCACGCTCGTGGCCTCGATCGGCGTGCACCCTGAGTGGGCGCTGGAGGATCCCGTGCCACTGATCGCCGCCCTCGCGCTGCTGGCGGGGGTTGTCTCGATCGTCTGGGCCCTGCAAGCAGCCGAGCTGCACCACCGCGATGAGGCGATCCTCGATCCCCTGACGGGACTGCTCAACCGCCATGCGCTCGTCCCCCGCTTCCTCGAGATCTCCTATCAGGCACGGCTCACTGGCCAGCCCGTGTGCCTCGTGCTCTGTGATGTCGACGGCTTCAAGCAGGTCAACGACGAGCACGGCCACGACCGCGGGGACGCGGTCCTGCGCGACATCGCTTATGAGCTGCGTAAGCGGTTGCGCTCGTTCGAGCTCGTCTATCGCCTGGGTGGCGAGGAGTTCCTGACCGTGCTCCCAGGCATCGGCCTGCAAGCAGGCCAAGAAGTCGCCGAGCGGCTACGCGAGGCTGTCGAGCAGGCGCGGCCAACCGACATCCCGATCACGATCTCCCTCGGCGTGAGCGCGGCACGCGGCGCACAGGTCGACTACGACACCCTCTTCAAGGCCGCCGACGAGGCACTCTATGCAGCCAAGCGCACGGGACGCAATCGCGTGGTCGCAACGCCGGAACCAGCGCGCATCGAGATCGAGGCCCCGGTCGAGACACCGAGTCTCGCCTTCACCCCGCAGCTCGTGGCGTAGTGTCCCTGCCGGCTCGCTGCCGGTCCTTGCGTGCTCACGGCAGATAGCGCGCGAAGTCAGCGACCGGCGCCCGCTCGGGGACGCGCTGCTCCTGGCGCGGGTGGCCGAGATGGAGCAAGCCGACAGGAGTCTCCGCGTCGTCGAGCTGCAGGGCAGCGCGCCCCGCTGGCGAGTCCAGCATCGGGACGCTCCGCCAGTAGCCGGCGAGACCGCGACCATGGGCCGCGAGCAGGACGAGATAGGCCGCGATCGCACTCGCGAGCAGATCGTCTGCCTGCTGGGACTCATCGCCCGTGCGATGAACCGAGGCGACGACGAGGGTCGGCGCGCGATCGAGCTTGGCCCCAGAGCCTGGCGAGAGCTCCTCGGCCAGCTCCTTGAGCCGCGCGAGCGTCTCTGCACCGAGCACGCGAAAACGCCAGGGGTCGGTCAGATGATGGTTTGGCGCCCAGCGCGCCAGCTCGAACAGCTCCAGGAGCACCTCCGGCGCCACCGGCTCTGCAGCGAACACCTTGTGGGTGCGCCGGCTGCGGATTGCCTGCTCGAGCTCCATCGCCCTAAGCGTAGGAGCTACCGGCTCAGACCATCGAGGACAGCATTGACCGCCAGCGCCCAGCGCCGATCGATCGACTCCCGCGAGGCCCCCAATCGACTCGCGTTCTCGGCGACGGCCAAGCCCTGCGTGAGGGTGATCAGCACAAGCGCAATATCCGCCTCATCACCGTGCAGCAGACCAGCATCGATACAGCGGCGCACACGCGCGATGATGAAGCTCCGCACCGAGCCCCCCGCACGCAGTTCGGAGCGGCTGGCTTCGAAGTCGGTGAACGGGTGGGCGAACATCACTTCCGAGAGCACCGGGTTCTCGCGGATAAAGCCGCGGTAGAGCTCGACGAGCTGGATCACATCGGCGCGGGGGTCCTCGGACTCGGCAAAGGTCTCGAGCTGGCGTTGCAACAGCCGGAAGCCCTCGAAGAACAGCTCGCGGATCAGGCCTCCCTTATCTCCGAACAGCTCGTAGACGGCGGGCGTCGAGGTCTCTGCCTCCCGGGCGACGCTCCGTGCGGTGAACCCGGCGACCCCTTCACGCGCGAGCAGCCCGACGGCAACAGAGAGCACGTGATCGCGCAGCTCTTGGGTTCGCAGCTTGCGTCTGGGCACGCTGGGACCTAACGCGACGTGAAGGGTCGGAGGCGGATCGATCCCACTCGTGACGACTCAGACGCTTTCAGAACATCGTTTCGGAACATCGTTACAGTATAGGGAGACGTACAACAAAAAACGACCGGGAGAACGACGATGACCGAGCTGGCGACGTATGAATTGAACGAGCGGATTGCGACGATCACGATCGACGATGGCAAGGTCAACGCGTTCTCGATCCCGATGCTGCAGTCGATCCACTCCGCGTTCGATCAGGCCGAGCGTGATGGAGCGACCGTGATCTTGACCGGTCGTGATGGCTACTTCTCGGCGGGGTTCGACCTGAAGGTGTTCGCTGGCGGCGACGTCGCCCAGGTGATCGAGATGCTGACGCTCGGCGCCACGCTCGCCGAGCGGATCCTGGGGTTTGCGACGCCGGTGATCACCGCCTGCTCTGGCCACACCGTTGCCGCCGGGGCTTTTTTGCCGCTCGCGGCCGACATGCGGATCGGGATCGAGGGCCCATATCGAATCGGCCTCAACGAGGTGAAGATCGGCCTGACCGTACCGTGGTTCGTGATCGAGCTGGCGCGCCAGCGCCTGCAACCCGCCCACTTCAACCGTGCGGTTGTCAGCGCCACTATGCACAGCCCCTCCGAGGCGGTGAGCGCGGGCTTCTTCGACCGGGTCGTCCCGACAGACGAGCTACGGGCGGCAAGCCTCGACTCGGCGGCGGAGCTCGCCGAGCTCAACCTGGCCGCACACGCGGCCACGAAGTTGCGTGTTCGCGGAGACGCATTGAAGGCGATCCGCGCGGCGATCGAGACTGAGCTCACCCCCGAGGGCCTGGGCGGGGCGCAAGCGCCGGCATGAGCAGGGAGGAAATCCCGTTTGGGAGCAACCCCATTGGGAGGAAATCCCGCTGGGAGGACCCCGTTGAAAGCTCCGCCGGAGAAGTCGCGGAGGCAACCCTCAAGCGCTCGATCGCGACCAACCAGTGGACTGGCACAAGAGTCGGCGGTCAGGCGGGTGTGTCGACGGGCAAGCCGGCCAACTGGGCGCTGTGCTCCCAGAGTCCCTCGGCAAGGATCTCGTTCCGGGCCTGGCCGCTGGGGACGAGCACCTTCTCATCCTGCACATACTCGCCGTTCAGAGCGCCAGCCTGCTCGGACAGCGAGAGCCAGACCAGCGAGCTGGCACCCTTCTCGGGCGAGCGGAAGAAAGGCCCACCGAGGGTGGTGAGGAGCTTCCAGATCCCGTTCTCGTTCTTGCCGAAGCCGGTGCGCACGACACCGGGGTGAAAGCAGTTGGCGTGCAGCTGCGGCGAGCGCTTGGCAAGCTCACGCGTAAAGAGGATGTTGCAGAGCTTCGAGGTGCCGTAGACGCGCATCGCGGAGTAGGACTTCTCCGATTGCAGGTCATCGAGGTCCAGGCGCCCCGACTTGTGCGCGTCGGATGAAGTGGTCACGACGCGAGCGCCATCGAGACGATCGAGCAGCAGGTTGGTGAGCAGGAACGGCGCGAGATGATTCAGCGCGAAGGTCTGCTCCAGACCCTCGGCGGTCACACCCCGCGAGGCGAACAGAGCCCCAGCGTTGTTCGCCAGGACGTCGATGTGCCCGTAGCGCTCGCGAACCTCTTGCGCGAGCGCGCGGACATCGGCCATCAGCGAGAGGTCGGCAACGTGCTCGTGAACCGGCGCGCCCCCACCGGCCGCTCTGGCCTCCTGCGCAACGGCTTGCACACGCTCAGCCTCGCGACCCACGAGGGCGACCTCAGCCCCCTGTTGGGCTAGCTCGATCGCGGCGGCACGACCGATACCGCGAGTGGCCCCCGTGAGCAGAACGAACGTCATGTCGCGGACTCTACCTACCTAGACTGTCCTCTACTCATGAGCACCCGCGGCGATCAAGATGCTGGCGCCTTTCGAGACCTGAGCGCCACCGAGCTCACCGAAATCGCGGCGTTTGGCAGCGAGCGAGCAGTCAGTTCCGGAGAGCTGTTGTTCGAGGCCGGCGAGGCCTCCTATGACCTATTTGTCGTCCTCGAGGGTGAAGTCGAGGTAGTCCGATTTGACGGTGCGAAGGCGATTGTGATCATCGCCTATGGACCAGGTGGCTTCGTCGGCGAGCTGAACCTCCTGACAGGGCAGCGCCGCTCGCTGACCTGTCGCGTGAGCGCATCCGGTCGGGTGCGCGTGATCACAGAGCCCGAGTTCCGTCGTCTGATGGGTGGCCGGCCGGAGCTCGCCGAACCGATCTTCAATGCGCTGCTGGCGCGGCGTGAGATTCTGCGATCGGGCGAGGGGGCTCAGGCGATCCGCATCGTCGGCTCGAAGTACTCACCTGAGGCGATGAGCTTGCGCGCGTTCGCCGAGCACTCGCATCTGGCTCACGCATGGATCGACGTCGAGGAGGCCGAGGATACCGACGTGCTGCTTGCGGATATGGGCCTGGACCGAGAAGACATCCCGTCGGTGATCACCGCTACGGAGACTCTGCGCCGCCCGTCACCCGCGATATTCGCCGAGCACCTCGGGCTGACGTTCCGCCCCACGCCGGGATATATCTTTGACCTGGTCGTGGTCGGCAGCGGCCCGGCCGGCCTGGCAGCCGCGGTCTATGGCGCATCGGAGGGCCTGCGAACGGTCTCTCTAGACGCAGTGACGATCGGCGGCCAAGCTGGAACGAGCTCGCGGATCGAGAACTATGCCGGGTTTCCAAACGGCATCTCGGGCGAAGATCTCACCGGTCGCGCCGCCGTCCAGGCGATGCGGCTCGGAGCCCGGCTGAACGCCCCATGTGAGGTGATCGGCTTGCGCAGCGAGGCCGCCTTCCACGTAATCGTCCTCGCAGATGGCAGCGAGATCCCCACCCGGGCGGTCATCGTCGCCTCCGGAGCGCGCTACCAGCGCCTAGCCGTGAAGGACCTGGAGCGCTTCGAGGGCGCCGGCGTCTACTACGCGGCGACAGATCTCGAGGTACGTGTATGCGGAGGAGCACCGGTTGTGGTGATCGGGGGCGGGAACTCCGCCGGGCAGGCCGCGATCTATCTGGGCCAGCACAACTGCCAGGTCACGATCGCGATCAGGCGCGACGATCTCACCCAGAGCATGTCGCGGTATCTGATCGAGCGAATCGAAGCCGATCCGAACATCGATCTCCTCACAGGTGTCGAAGTCCGGGGACTGACAGGTCAGGATCATCTCGAGCAGGTGACGCTCATCCATCTCGCAACCGGAGAGCAGCAGACAATCCCCTGCTCGGGGCTGTTCTGCTTCATCGGCGCCAGCCCCGCGACCGCGTGGCTCGGAGACGAGGTGCTGCGCGACCGGGACGGATTCGTGCTGACCGACCGCCAGTTGCCAGAGACGTCGATCGAGGGCACATCTGGCCCTCTGCCTTTCGAGACATCCGTGCCCGGCGTATTTGCCGCCGGCGACGTGCGCCACGATTCGATGAAGCGAGTTGCGGCGGCGGTGGGCGAGGGCTCGAGCGCCGTGCGCTCCGTCCACGAGCGTCTCGCGGCCACAGCCTGAGACGCGCCGAGGCTCAGGCGATCCTCGCCAGCGCGGGGGCGGCGGTGGGACGGTCGGGCGGCACGCACACCATCCCGTCGCTGAACCCGGCTGAGCCGATCCCGAACGCGGCGTTGAACCGGTCGAGGTTGACGAGCGTCAGCAGTGCGGTGATCTCCACGAGCTGTTTGTCGCTGAAGTGCTCCTGCAGCCGGGCGAACAGCTCGTCGGTGACCTCGACCGGTGTGCGCATCACCGCGACCGTATAGTCGAGCGCCAGCTTCTCGCGTTCGGTAAACAGGTCGCTCTGGCGGTAGCGCGCCAGCGCCAGCAGCTCCTCGTCGGAGAACCCGGAGTTGCGGCAGATCTGCGAGCCGAGGTCGACGCAGAACTCGCAGCCGATCATCTGCGCGCCCTTCAGCTCGAGGAGGTTCCGCAGCCGCTCATCGATGGACTTCCCCTTGCGCACCGCCTGGTTGAACTTGCCCATCCCCATCATCATCTTCGGCTGATGGGCCCAGATCTCCATCAGCTCCATCCCGTTGCTCCTTTGCGGCTCGCGGCCGGTCAGCTTCTTCATCATCCTCGGCCCGAGCCTGTAGACGAGCCGGACCATCGGTCCTGCCTTGCGCTTGGGTACTCCCTGGATGCGTGCCATCAGGCACCTCCTGTCACATAGTTTGGGATTGGGGGGTCTATCCGGTATGACCCGCCAGAGCACAACGACGTGACAGCGATGAACGAACTCGAGCTGAGCAACACGTTCGACCGCCAGCGGCCCCAGCTGCGCGCGGTCGCCTACCGGATCCTCGGCTCGCTCAGCGAGGCCGAAGACGCCGTGCAAGAGGCCTGGCTACGGCTGGCGCGGACCGACGCCGAGCAGATCGACAGCCTCGAGCGGTGGCTGACGACGGTGCTCGCCCGGATCTGCCTGAACATGCTCCGCTCCCGCCGCACCCGCGGCGAGCAGCCACTGGAGCGCTTGCGGCCGGAGCCGATCATCGACAACCCCGCGGTCGGGACCGATCCCGAGCACGAGGCATTGCTCGCGGACTCAGTCGGGATCGCGCTGCAGGTCGTGCTGGACACGCTGCGCCCAGCCGAGCGGCTCGCGTTCGTGCTGCATGACATGTTCGCGGTGCCGTTCGACGAAATCGCCGCGATGGTCGACCGCTCACCAGAGGCGACCCGCCAGCTCGCCAGCCGCGCTCGCCGCCACGTGCGCGAGGCGGCGCCGCAGCCAGACCCGGATCTGACCCGCCAGCGCGCGGTCGTCGACGCCTACTTCGCCGCCTCCCGGGAGGGCGAGATGCAGGCACTTGTGGCACTGCTCGACCCCGACGTCGTGCTCCGCGCCCACCGACGCGACGGCGACCCGATCGAGCTGCGCGGCGCTGCGCGGGTTGCTCAGGGAGCGATGAGTGCCCGGCGTTTCGCGCCGTATGTTCGCCCGGCGCTCATCAACGGCGCCGCCGGCGTGGTCGCGTTCGACGGCGAGAAGCCGTTCGCAGTACTGGCATTCACGGTCATCGGCGAGCACGCGGTAGCGATCGACGTATTCAACGACCCAGAGCTCGTCGCCAAGCTCGACATCCGCGGGATCACCGCCTGAACGGCACGCGCGAACCGCGAAGCGAGAACCTCATCGACGGGACCGTGAGTGTTGTAGGGCCGCCCAACATATACGAGCGATGCGCGACCTTCCCATCTAAAATACCTGCAAACGAAAACTATTTATCGGGGCGCCGAGATTCGAACTCGGGACCTCACCGACCCGAACGGTGCGCGCTACCAGGCTGCGCCACGCCCCGACGCGCTGGGAAGTATCCCACACCGCTCTCGCCGCTGTCCTCTCTGCTCCACAGCACGCGAGCGCAGCAGGAGAGTCTGCGCACTCACAGCAGGAGAGTCTGGAGAGCACGGCAGAAGAGTCTCCGCGTCATCTCCGCGTCGCACGAGGAGCCCTGCTAGGACTAAGATTCATCTGTTACTTCAGCCTGATCGAGGAGGAGAGCAGTTATGGAGGCCACCGCCACAGCGTCGAGCACGGGGTCGAGCACAGTCGCCGACCTGATCCCGCGCACTGCAGCTGAGCACGGGGACAGCACCGCCGTGCGCTTCAAGCGTGATGGCGCCTGGCACGACGTCACCTATGCCGAGCTCGCCACGATCGTGCAAGAGATCGGCCTCGGGTTGATCGACCTCGGGATCGAGTCGGGCGAGCGCGTCTGCATCCTCGCCAACACACGCCCAGAGTGGTCCTACGCTGACCTCGCTGCGACCGCGGCGGGCACCGTCGTCGTGCCGATCTACCAGACCAATTCGCCCGAGGAGTGCCTCTGGGTCATCTCCGACTCCGGCGCCAGCGCGATCGTCTGCGAGAACGACGAGCAGCTTGCGAAGATCGCCGCGATCCGCGACCAGCTGCCGAACCTGCGCACAGTGATCGTGATTGACCCACCCGCCGAGGGGCACTCGGAGGTCGCTCGAGCGCTGGATGCGATCTCACTCGATGAGGTCCGTGAGCGCGGAACGTCGCACACCCCGGAAGAGCTCGACGCGCGACGCGCCGCCGTGCTCCCGGAGGACCCCTACACGTTCATCTACACCTCCGGCACCACCGGGCCGCCCAAGGGCTGCGTGCTCACACACGGCAACTACAGAGCGATCGTCGACATGATCAGCGAGAGCGGCGAGATCTCAGACGACGAGGTCATTTACCTCTACCTGCCGCTCGCTCACTCCTTTGCGTTGCTGATCCAGCTCGCCGTCTTCGACCTCGGCGGCACACTCGCCTACTTCGGCGGCGACACCAAGCAGATCGTGCCCGAGCTGATGGAGGTCAAACCCACCTACCTGCCCTCGGTGCCGCGCGTGTTCGAGAAGATCTACACGCTCGCCCATGGCGCGATCGAGGCCAAGCCGCCGGAGGAGCGCCAGCGTGCCCAGGAGGCGATCAAGCTCGGCGTGAAGGTACGCGACATGATCAACCGCGGCGAAGCCGTGCCCGAGGAGCTGCAGAAACCCTTCGACGAAGCCGACGATGAGCTGTTCAAGCTCGTCCGCTCGATCTTTGGTGGGAACGTGCGCCACGCCACCAGCGGCGCCGCTCCGATCGCCAAAGAGATCCTCGAATTCTTCTGGGCTTGCGGCGTGCCGGTGCTCGAGGGCTACGGCATGACCGAGACGGCCACGGCCGCCACCGTCTCGACGGTCGAGAACCATCGCTTCGGCACCGTCGGCCGTGCCTTGCAGGGAGTCGAGCTGAGAATCGCCGAGGATGGCGAGATCCTGATCAAGGGCCCAAACATCTTCCGCGGCTATCACAACCGTGCGGAAGAGAGCTTCGGCGCGGTCGAGGACGGATGGCTGCACACCGGTGACCTCGGCTCGATCGACGAGGACGGTTACCTATCGATCACCGGGCGCAAGAAGGACATCATCATCACCGCCGGCGGCAAGAACCTGACGCCCGCGAACATCGAGAACGACCTCAAGCAGTGCCGCTGGATCTCCCAAGCCGTGATGCACGGCGACCAGCGCCCGTACCCTGTCGTGCTGATCACGCTCGACGAGGAAGAGATTCCCGCCTACGCTTCCGAGCACGATCTACCGCAGGACATCCCATCGCTCAGTCGCGAGCCAAAGATTCAAGAGCTGATCCAGCGTGAGGTCGACCGCGCGAATGAGAAATACGCGCAGGTCGAGCAGGTCAAGAAGTTCGTGATCCTCGACCACGACCTCTCCCAGGCCACCGGTGAGCTGACGCCGACGCTGAAGGTCAAGCGCAACGTCGTCAACGAGCAATACGCCGGCCTGTTCGACTCGCTCTACACCGGCTGACCGGTAGTCGGTCGCGTATAGCTGCGAACATAGGATCAGATGCGCAGCGACCCCTCTGAGAATGGCGGCCTGTTCGTCGGCCGCCGGCCCGGCACGGCCCCGGTCCGCTTCCGTGAGCTGCCCAAGCGCGGCGGAGTGCTGCGTCAACGTATCGACGGCTCTGTGGCCGGCACCCTGCTCAGCGCGATGCTCGGCCTCAGCCTGCTCTGCTGGGGACCGATACCGCTTGCCTGCCTGTGGCTCGGCTCGCAGGTCGACTATCTCTCGGGCAGCGTCTCCTTCGGCATCCTCGTCTCGTTCATCGGGTTGTTCGTGTTCCTCTTCGGAGCGCTCGCGATCCTGCGCCGTCTCGACCAGGCATGGATCCTCGTGCGACGCGCTGCCGGGCACGATCAGCGCAGCGGCATTCTCGGACGGATCTTTGCGAGCACCGCGGTGATCTGCGCACTGCTCTTCACCTTCTGGTTCATCGTCATCAACGGACCCGGCGTCGGAGGGTGAGTCGCCTCGACGCACCTGGATCGGACGGGTTCCGCGCCATCCCAAACCACCGCCGCTAGCTAGTTAGTTATGGGACTGCTCGACTACTACCGCCAGTTCGAAGGGATGTCCGAGGAGGAGGTCAACCAGGGCCTGCGCGAGCAGGCCGCCGAGCGCAGGCGCAAGGCGCTCACCCGGGTGGAGACGCTCGATCTCTCACAGACCACTTGGCCGGAGCTCGCGCATCCCAGCATCGTCACCGCGATCACGTTCATCGCCCGCCGTGGCCTGCAGCGCTACCCGCACCTGCGGGGCTCCCGCCTGCACGACGAGCTGGCCGCGCGCCACGGGGTCGACCCCGGCCGGCTGATCCTCGGCAACGGCGCCGCCGAGCTGCTCAGCGCCGCGACCCGCGCTTTGATCGAGCCCGGCCAGCGGTTGATCACATCCTGGCCCTCCTACCCGCTATATCCGATCATGGCCCGTCGCGCGCACGGTCACGCCGCGCCCGTGACCGGAGGGGTCGACGAGCTCTTGGAGGCCGCCGCCGAGCACGACACCCGCGTGATCGCGTTGGCCAGCCCCAACGACCCGACCGGCGAGCTGCTGCCCTCAGGCGATCTCGCGCGGCTGCTCGACGGCCTGCCCGAGGGAGTGGCCGTGCTGCTGGACGAGTCGCTCGTCGAGTTCGCCGATGCACAGCCCACCGACAGCTCGCTGGAGCTACTCGAGCACCACCCGCGCCTGCTCGTCTTCCGCAGCTTCTCCAAGGCCTGGGGTCTGGCGGGACTGCGTATCGGCTACGCGCTCGGCGCGCCCGGAGCAGAGGACTTGCTCGCCGAGCTCGCGCCCGACCTCGGCGTCTCTGAGGTCTCCCAGGCTGGTGCATTGGAGGCGCTGCGCAGCTGCTCTGAGCAGCTCATCGAGCGCGTGCGCCTGATCTCCGCCGAGCGCGTCGCGCTGAGTGGCGCCCTGCGCGAGCGCGGCTTTGAGGTGACCGACAGCCAGGCCAACTTCCTCTGGGCTGCCCACCCCTCGCTCGACGGTGGCGAGCTGGTCGCGCGCCTGGCCCGCGCCGGCGTGCTCATAGCCGGCGGAGATGCCCTCGGCGAGTCCCGTCACGTACGCATCGGCTTACGCAACAGCGCGAGCTCTGAGCGCTTCCTCGGAGCGCTCGACAAAGCACTGCTCTAGCGTTCGCCAAGTGCTCGGTTAGCGGTTAGCGGTTGCGCTAGCCCGAGCCCGCTTGGCGCAGCAGCGCGCCGGTCGTGCCCTCGAGGATCTTCCGCCAGGCGCTCACCTCTTCGGGCTCGTCGTCGAAATGGCGCACGACGTTTCTCAGTCGCTTTCCTGAGATGTCGATCCCGTGCCGCTGCGCAATCGCTTGATAGCGCTCGTATTCGCTGGCCAGATGCTTCGTCACGGACTCAAACCCGTGGCGCGCGATCTCCACGCGCGAGGTGAAGTTCATCATCGAGGTCTGGAACATCAACTCATCGGTCGACTCAGGCTCGATCAGCACGATGTCCACGCCGGGATAGCGCTCCTCCCAGTGCTGAGCCATCTCGTGCAGCCGCTGATGGGCAACAAGCTTGAATGCTTGATAGCCGATCTGCGGAAAGCCCATGTCGGTGACGCGCCGGGGCCGCGTTCCCCGGAGAGTCCTGACCGTGCCGGTGAAGTCGTTCACGAACGGCACGATCGGATTGATCACGACGACGAGCTTCGCGCCCGCCTCCACCGCGATGTCGAGGTTCGTGGTCGAGACCATCCCGCCGTCGATCAGCTCGCGGTCCTTTATGCGCACAGGCGCGTAGACCATCGGCAGGGCCCCCGACGCGCGCACGGCGGTGGAGATCGGCACGTCTTCAGAGCCCTCAGCACCGAACACCACGCGCTCACAGGTGTCCAAGTCGGTGGCTGTCAGGTACAGCTCGCACGCGAGCTGCGCGAAGTCGTCGGTCCGGCCGGGCTCGCCCAGGACCTTGTGCAGATAGTCCTCGATGCCCGCGCCGGTATAGGCCCCCGAGGGCAGACCCTCCGCTAGCCCGAGGACGACATCCATCAGCGAGACCCCGCCGCGCTGGGCGACCACCTGGCGCGCCAGCGAGGCCATGCGCAGCGGCAGCAGGGCGCCCTTCCGCGCGAACTCGAGCAGGTTGGGGCGCAGCAGATCGTCGATGTCGATGTCTTTGAACGGCGCCTTCCCCTGTCTGGTCACCACCCGCATCATCTCCTCGGGGGTCACGCCGTTGGCGCACAGCGCCGCGATGAACGCCCCCGCGGAGGTGCCCACGTAAACGTCGAACTGGCTGACCGTGCTGTTGACCGCCAGCAGATCGAGCGCTCGCAGCGCGCCGATCTCGTACACGCCGCCGGTAAAGCCGCCGCCGCCGAGCACGAGCGCGGTCTTATCGCGTCTGGGCCGGCGTCTACGGTCGATCGATGCCGGTTTACCGACGCCCCGGGGAGCCATCCTGCGAGCCTTCGTCGTGGCCGCGCTGGCCTTCGTCGCCCGGCCCTTGGCCGCCGACGCTCCCTTGACGGTCGGTTCCAGCTTGACAACCTTGCCCATGCTCGATTCATTTTACGGCTCCTTGCCCCGGAATCCCCCACCCTCACCTTTCGCTCAGTCCTCGACATCCCATCGGTGCTCGCCCCCGCTACTGCTCCTCATCCTTTTCGCGGCCCTCTGCGCCTGTCTGTTGGTCCCCGCCGCGGCGGCTGAGGCAGCGCCTGCCGCGGCGCCCGTCGTGAAGCCCACGGGGACGAGCGCCTCGGGCGAATTGGCGAGACTGCAAGCGGACCTCAGCCACCAGCTGGCGCTCGCGGGGCGAGCCGACGGCGCATACGTCTACGACCTCACGGCCAAACAGGCGCTCTTCTCAGCGCGCGCTTCGACGCTGCGACCGCCGGCGTCGGTGGAGAAGCTCTACACCGCCACCACCGCGCTGGAGCGCATGGGGCCCACGGCCCGGTTGAGCACGACCGTGTACGGGACCGGCAAGCTCGCGCCCGGCGGCGTCTGGGAAGGCAACCTGTACCTGCGCGGCGGCGGCGACCCGACGTTTGGCTCCAGCGCCTTCATCCGCTCGCACTACGACGGCATCGGCGCGTCGGTCTCGACGCTCGTCAATCAGCTCGTGCACACCGACGGCATCCACCGCATCACCGGGTCGGTCTACGGCGATGCGTCCTTCCTCGACTCCCACCGCGGCGAGCCCTCGAGCGACTACGCGCCCGACCCGTTCCTCGAAGGGACTTTGTCGGGGCTCGCGTTCAACCGCGGCGAATCGGGCTCGGAGAGCCTGCTGACCCCGCACGCGCCCGCCGCCTACGCCGCCCACGAGCTGCTGGCGAGCCTGAAGAGCCACGGCGTGAGCATCGCCGGACACAGCGCCGCGGCCACCACGCCGGTCGGGGCGAGTCAGCTCGCGCAGGTGGCCTCGCCCACGGTGACCCAGTTACTGGGCCTGATGCTGCCGCCGTCCGACAACTTCTTCGCCGAGACGCTCGTCAAGGATCTCGGCGCGCTCTACGGCGGCGCGGGGACGACATCAGCCGGTGCGGCGGTCGTACGCTCGACGGTCGGCTCGCTGCTCGGCATCCACCCCGATGTCGTCGACGGCTCGGGGCTCTCCGAAGCCGACAAAACCTCGCCGTATGAGGTCGCCGACCTGCTCGTGGAGCTCGCCGCGACCCCGATCGGTCCGGTGCTGCGCAACAGCATGGCCGTGGCCGGGGAGACCGGCACGCTCGCCGAACGGATGCGCGACACCGGCGCGGCCGGCCGCTGTGAGGGCAAGACTGGCACGCTCACGGGCGTCTCCAACCTCGTTGGCTACTGCGACGCCGCCGACGGACACACGCTCGTGTTCGCGATCTTCACCGACGGGATCGCTACCGCCACCGCGCACACCTTCCAGGACCACATGACGATCAGCATCGCCAATTACTAGGGAGGTAGGCGCCCGCATGCACTGCCTGGAACTACACCCCCAGCAACTCGCGCAGCCCAGCTTCGTCGAGCACCCTGACCTCCAGCCGCTCGGCCTTCTGGAGCTTCGATCCCGCACTCTCCCCGGCCACGAGATAATCGGTCTTCTTCGACACCGAGGTGCTCACCCGCCCACCTCCCGCCAGGATGCGCTCGGTTGCCTGCTCGCGCGACCAGATGGGCAGGGTGCCCGTGATCACCAGCGTCTTACCCGCCAGAGGCCCCTCCGACGGCAGCGGTCCCTCCTCGCTGAAGCACAGCCCGAGCTGTCCTAGATCCGCGATAAGGCTCTGCATACGCTCCTCGTGGAGTTGCTCGTGGATGGAGAGCGCCATCTTCTCGCCGATACCCGGCACCTCCTCGATCCGCTCCACGGGGGCCCGTAGGAGCGCGTCGATACTACGGAAGCTCATGGCCAGGTTACGACCGGTGACCTCTCCTACCTCCTCGATACCCAGCGCGAACAGCACCCGCGCGAACGGACGCCGCTTGGAGGACTGGATCGACTCCAGCAGGTTGCGGGTCGAGACCTCGCCAAAGCGCTCGAGCGCCACGAGCTGCTCCTCTCTCAGGCGGTAGAAGTCGGCTGCGCTGGAAACAAGTCCCTCCTCCAACAGAATCGCCGCCTGCTTCTCGCCGAGCCCCTCGATGTCCATCGCACCCCGTGAGACAAAGTGGCGGAGCAGATGACGCTGACGTTCCGGGCAGTCGCGGTTGGGGCACTTGGTGAACACCGCCTCCTCCCCCTTGACCGTCGGCGTATCGCAGAACGGGCAGCGAGCCGGCGGATGGGTGGTTTCTGGACGACCTGAATGCTCGACCACGTGCGGCGCGGGCGAGATCACCTGGGGGATCACGTCGCCGGCGCGCAGCACGATCACGTCCTCCCCGGCACGGATGTCCTTGCGGACGATGTCCTCCTCGTTGTGCAGCGTCGCTTTGGTGATCCTCACGCCGCCCACCTCGATCGGCTTCAGTAGCGCATAGGGACGGAGGTCGCCGAACTTGCCGACGTTCCACATGACCCTCTCCAGATGCGTCACGGCTGTGGTGGGCGGGAACTTCCACGCCACCGCCCAGCGCGGGTCGCGCCCGACCGATCCCAACCTGTGCTGGAGCGCCAGATCGTCGACCTTGATCACCACGCCGTCGATCTCGAAATCGAGCTCCCCGCGACGCTGCTGCCATTCCAAACACTGCGCCACCACCTCGTCCTCGCCACTCAGCAGCTTGATATCGCGGTTGACCGGGAACTTCCGCTCGCGCAGCCACTTCAGCGCCTCCCAATGCGTCGTGAACGACAGATCCTCGGTGACGCCCACCTGATAGGCCCAGAACGACAGCGGGCGCTTGGCGGCGTCCGCCGGGTCGAGCTGACGGATCGTCCCCGCGGCCGAGTTGCGCGGGTTCATGAACGTCGACTCGCCCGCTTCCGCTCGGCGCTCGTTCAGCGCCGTGAAGTCCGCGAGCGACATGTAGACCTCGCCGCGCACCTCCACGAGCGCCGGCGCGTCGGACAGTCTCTGCGGGATCGAGCGGATCGTGCGCAGGTTGTGCGTCACGTCCTCCCCCACCTCGCCGTTCCCGCGCGTGGCCCCCCGCTCTAATACCCCATCGCGATAGACGAGGCTGATCGCCAACCCGTCGATCTTTGGCTCGACCACGAACTCGAAAGCCGGGTCGTCGATCCCCTCGCGCGCCAGGTGATTGCGCATCCGCTCGACCCATCCCCGGAGCTCCTCCTCCGAGCGCACGTTATCCAGCGACAGCATCGGCTCCAGGTGCTCGACCTTCTCCAGCCGCCCGATCGGCTCGCCGCCGACCCTCTGGGTCGGCGAGTCCGCACTGCGCAACTCGGGGTGCTCTCGCTCGATGCCGCGCAGCTCGTCCAGCAGCGCGTCGTAGTCATCGTCGCCGATCGTCGGATCGTCGAGCACGTAGTAACGGTGGGCGTGCTCCTCGAGCGCGCCCTTCAGCTCATCCACACGCGCTTGCATCTGTGCTGCTGCTGGCTTGGAGGCGCCGCTCACGGCGCTTGCAGGCCGGCGACCGGGGCGAGCAGCGCCTCCAGGTCGAAGCTTCGCAGAGCCTCCAAGCCCGGTCGGTCGGTCAGATCGAAGTGGATCGGCGTCACCGCAATCCGCCCGGCCGCGACCGCTGCCAGGTCGGTGCCTGGCTCATCGTGGAAGCCGGGGTCCGAGCCATAGATCCAGTAGCGCCGGCGGGCGGGCGGGCCGTCCTCCTCGTGCTGGAGTTTCAGCTCGTCGCGGTAGATGCGCTTGCCCAGGCTCGTCACCTCCACCCCCTCGGGCACGCCGGTGGGCACGTTCACGTTCAACAACGTGCTCGCGGGCAGCGGCACCTCCTCGATCCGCTCGACCAGGGCCGCGACAAATCCGGCCGCGACCTCGAATCCGAAGCCGCCGTCGTAACGGAAGTCCAGCGCCCGCGCCTTTGACTGCTGGGACACGGCGATCGCCGGGATCCCCAGCACCACACCCTCCAGCGCCGCCGCGACAGTGCCCGAGTAGGTGATGTCATCGCCCAGGTTCGCGCCATGGTTGATCCCGGCGACGACCAGATCGGTCTTGAACCCATCGACCAAACCCAAGCTCGCCAAGCGCACACAGTCCACCGGCGTGCCATCGGTCGCATAGCCGACCGTCCCGTCCGCGAACGACACCTCCTCCACCCACAGCGGGCGGCGCGTCGTGATCGAGCGGGCCATCGCCGAGCGGTTACCGTCCGGTGCGATCACAGCCAAGCGCACGCCGTCGAGGGCGGCGAGCGCCGTGCGCATCGCCTGCAGGCCCTCGGCCTCGATCCCGTCGTCGTTGGTCAGCAGCACGTTCAGCATCTGTTTCCCCAGCATAGGGCGAGCTTCGGTCCCCCCTGTTACTCGTAGGACACGCGCGCGAGCGCCAGCCCATGCGGCGGTGCGGTCCTGCCGGCCTCGGCGCGCGGGCGGCCCTCGAGCAGGCTCTTGAACTGATCTACCGTCCGCCGTCCGCTCCCGACCTCGAGCATCGCACCGACCAGCGCACGATTCATGTGTCGCAAGAACATGTCCGCCTCGATCCAGAACTCCAGCAGATCCCCCTCCATCAGCCACTCCGCGCGCCGCACGTCGCAGTGAAACCACGAGTGCTCGGTCTCGCGCGGCGTGAACGCCGTGAAGTCGTGCTTGCCGCTCAGCGCCGCGGCGCACTCCGCGAGCGCCTCGCGGTCGAGCGTCCCCGGCCACCAGAAGGCGCGCCCCCGCTCGAACACCCCGCGGCTGCGTCGCGCGAGCACGCGGTAGCAGTAGGTCCTGCTCGTGGCATCACGTCGCGCATCGAAGCCCTCGAGCACCGGTTCCGCCGCGAGCACCGCGACGTCGTCGCCGAGCAGACCGTTCAGACGCAGCGGATCGACTGCCTCATGCGCATAGCTGGCCACCTGTTCCCACGCGTGGACACCCGCGTCCGTGCGTCCGGCGACGGCGAGCTTCAGCGGCTGCCCATCGTGCCCAGTCTCACCAAGGATCACATGTAGAACGCGCTCCAACTCCCCCTGAACCGTCCGCTCCCCGGGCTGGCGCGCCCAGCCGGCGAAGTCGGTCCCGTCGTACTCGAGGGTGAGCTTTGTGACCAGGCTCTTAGACCAGCTCGATAAAGACCATCTCGGTGGAGTCGCTTTTACGCGGGCCGAGCTTCAGGATGCGCGTGTAGCCCCCTGGCCGCTCCGCGTAGCGAGGCGCGACCTCCTCGAACAGCTTGTGCACGGCGAACTTGTCCTGCGCGAGCGTCGAGAGCGCCTGGCGGCGCGCGTGCAGATCCCCACGCTTAGCCAGCGTGATCAACTGCTCGATCTCGGGCTTGACGGCCTTGGCCTTCGCTTCAGTCGTCTTGATCCGCTCGTGCTCGATGATCTCCTTGCTCAGGTTCATCAACAACGACTTGCGGTGCGCGCTCGAGCGGCTGAGCTTGTTTCTGGTCTTCTGGTGGCGCATAGTGGTGAGGAAGTCTAGCCCGACCTAGTCCTGGCGTAGATCGAGGCCGCGTGAATGGAGCGTTTCGATGACCTCGTCGATCGACTTCTTGCCGAAGTTCGGGATCGCGTTCAGCTCGGCCTCGGACTTGGAGATCAGATCGCCGACGGTCTGGATTCCTGCCCGCTTGAGGCAGTTATACGAGCGCACGCCGAGCTCGAGCTCCTCGATCAGGATGCTCCACTCCTCGCCTTGCAATGCCGTCGGAGCACCACCGCCGACCGCCAGACCATGGCCGTCGAGCTGACCACCCGGCACCGCTCGTAGCTCCTGGATGCGGTCCGCATCGGTGAAGATCGCCAGCTGGCTGATCAACAGCTCAGCCGCCTCGCGCAGCGCCGCCTGCGGGTCGATCGAGCCGTCCGTCTCGATATCCAGCGTCAGCTTGTCGAAGTCGGTCTTTTGACCGACACGCGCTCCCTCGACCGCATAGGCCACGCGGCGCACCGGCGAGAAGATCGAGTCGATCGGAATCACGCCGATCGGCTGATCCGCGGACTTGTTCTCCTCCGCTGGCCGGTACCCACGGCCCCGCCCGATCGTCATGTACAGCTCGAGCTTTGTTTTCTTCTCGAGCGTCGCGATGTGCACCTCGGGGTTGAGAATCTCAACGCCCGCGGGTAGGTCGATGTCCTTCGCGGTGATCTCTCCCGGCCCGGTCACCACCAGCGGTGCCTCGACCTCGGTCGCGTCTGAGTGCATCCGGCAGACGATGCCCTTCAGGTTCAGCACGATGTCGGTCACGTCCTCCTTGACGCCCGTGATCGTCGAGAACTCGTGTGCGACACCCTCGATGCGCACGCTCGTGACGGCTGCGCCGGCCAGCGAGGACAGCAGCACGCGGCGCAGCGAGTTGCCGAACGTGTAGCCGAAGCCGCGATCGAGCGGCTCGATGGTGAACGTGCCGCGGTTCTGCTCCACGGACTCGCTTGTGATCCGGGGGATTTGGAAATCGAGCATCAGAGTCCTAACGTCGTTTTGGTGTCGCACCGGGTCGCACAGACGCCGGCTCTAAAGCGCCTACGCCGCCCTCAGGCGACGCCGGCGTGGGGCAAAAACTCTCCTACTACTTCGAGTACAGCTCGATGATGAGCTGCTCCTGCACCGGCGCGGCAACCTCGCGTCGCTCCGGCTTGCGCAGCACCTTGGCCGTGAGCGACTCGTGGTCGGCCTGTAGCCACGCGGGAATCTGTCCGGTCAGCTCAGTCGCATCGCGCACCACCTGCGTGGCCGGGGTATCCGCCTTGATCGCGATCACCTCGCCTGAGCGCACCTGATAGCTGGGTATGTTCACCCGCCGGCCATTGACCGTCCAGTGGCCGTGGCGGATCAGCTGGCGCGCCTGGCGGCGCGAAGCGGCGAAACCCAAACGCACCAGTACGTTGTCCAGGCGGCACTCGAGCAGCGCGAGCAGGTTCTCACCGGTGATCCCCGGTTGGCGCGATGCCTTGACGTAATAGCCGTGGAACTGCTTCTCGAGCACCCCGTAGTAGCGCCGCGCCTTCTGCTTCTCGCGCAGCTGCAACCGATACTCACTCTGTTTCTGCCGGCCTCGGCCGTGCTCGCCCGGCGGGTAGGAACGACGCTCGACGCCGCACTTGTCCGTCAGGCAGCGCTCGCCCTTGAGGAACAGCTTCTGCCCCTCGCGGCGGCACTGCTTGCACTGCGGGCTGGTATCTCTGGCCATTCCTAGACTCTCCGTCGCTTTCGGGGGCGGCAGCCGTTGTGGGCCTGCGGGGTCACATCCTTGACGCCGGTGACCTCGAGGCCGGCGGCCTGCAGCGAGCGGATCGCCGTCTCGCGCCCGGAGCCCGGCCCCTTGACGTAGACCTCGACCTTCTGCAGTCCCTGTTCCATGCCCTTGCGCGCCGCCGCGTCGGCCGTTACCTGCGCGGCGAACGGCGTCGACTTGCGCGAGCCCTTGAATCCGGCGCCGCCGGCGGACTCCCAGGCGATCACGTTGCCGGTGGTGTCCGTCAGCGAGACGATCGTGTTGTTGAAAGAGGTCTTGATGTGTGCCTGCCCGATCGGGATGTTCTTTTTCGCTTTGCGCCGCCCGCGGCTGGGTCGTTTGGGTGCAGGAGGCATTACTTCTTACCCGCTTTCTTCTTGCCGGCGACCTGCATCCGCTTGGGGCCCTTGCGCGTGCGAGCGTTCGTCTTTGTCTTCTGTCCGCGCACCGGCAGACCGCGACGGTGGCGTAGACCGCGATAGCAGGCGATCTCCTGCAGCCGCTTGATGTCCTGCGATTGCTCACGCCGCAAATCTCCCTCGACCGTCAGCGTCTGGTCGATCGCGTCGCGCAGCTTCGAGACCTCGTCCTCAGTCAGGTCGCGCACGTAAGTGTCGGCGCTGACCCCGGTCTCCTTCAGGAGCTTGTTCGACTGTGCCCGCCCGATCCCGAAGATATAGGTCAGGCCGATCTCGGTGCGCTTGTTCAGGGGCAGGTTGACCCCAGCGATTCTTGCCATGCGTGCGCTAGCCCTGCCTCTGCTTGTGGCGCTTGTTTTGGCAGATGACCAGAACCGCTCCGTGGCGGCGGATGATCTTGCACTTCTCGCACATCGGCTTGACCGACGGTCTTACCTTCATGATCCCTTTCGGCGGCTGGGTTCCGGCGGCTTGGCTCTGGCTGCCGTTGTGGCCGCCGCTACCGAGTCGTGGAGATGCCCTCACGCGCACAAATCGCCTCGCGTTCGAGCAGGACCCCGGATGGTAGCAACTTCAGCTCTCAGCCGGTGCCCGCCGAGCCCTGCGGGATCGGCTCGGCGATTCTGTCCGCCGGCGCCAGATGCCACGGCGTGAGGATCTTCGGCTCGCCATCGGTGATGGCGACCGTAAACTCGAAGTGCGCCGCCGGGGAGCCGTCTTGGGAGAAGATCGCCCAGCCGTCGCTCGCCACGCGCACCGCGGGGCGCCCCGCGGTCGTCATCGGCTCGATCGCGAGCACCATGCCCTCCTGAAGCAGTGGCCCCTTCCCCGGCTTGCCGTAGTTGGGGACCTGCGGGTCCTCGTGCATGCTGCGCCCGACTCCGTGTCCCACCAGCGAGCGCACGACCGACAGACCCGCGCGCTCCGCCACCCGTTGAATCGCGCTCGACACGTCGCCCACCCGCTTGCCCGCGCGTGCCTGCGCGACGCCGACGTACAGCGACTCCTCGGTGGCACTCAGCAGATTCCGCGCCTGCGTGCTCACCTCCTCCACAGCGAAGGTGCGCGCCGCATCCGCCACCCACCCATCGAGCGTCACCCCCACGTCGATCGAGATTATGTCGCCGCGCTTTAGTCGGTACGGGCCCGGGATCCCGTGCACGACCATCGCGTTTGGCGAGGCGCAGATCGAGCCGGGAAAACCGCGATAGCCCTTGAACGTCGGCTTTGCGCCGCGTGAGCGGATGAAGCGCTCCGCGGCCTGGTCGAGCTCGGCAGTGCTTACGCCCGAGCGGATCTTGCCCTCCAGCAGGTCAAGCGTGGCGGCGAGAATCGCGCCCGCCTTCGCCATCTTCTCGATCTCCTCGAGGCTCTTCTTGATGATCACCCGAGGAGCTTAGCCTGAGCTTCTACAGGTTCTCCTCCAAGCGGAGGGTCGCGAGCGCGGCACGGATGTGGGCGTGAACCTCCTCAGGACTCCGAGAGCCGTCGAAGCGGCGCAGCAGACCGACGCGGTCGTAGTAGTCGACCAGCGGCGCTGTCTGGGAGTGGTAGACCTCCAAGCGGTGGCGAATCGTCTCCTCCGCGTCGTCCTCGCGCTGGATCAACCGTGCACCGTCCTGGTCGCAAACACCCTCGTGCTTGGGTGGATCGAAGTCCACGTGATAGATGTGACTGGGGTTCTTCACGCACACACGACGTCCGGCCAGACGACGCACAACCTCCTCGTCCGGAACCTCGACCAGCAACGCGGCGGTCAGCCTTCGCTGCAGACCCTTCAGCGCCTTGCCCAAGGCGTCGGCCTGCTCCTCGTTACGCGGAAAACCGTCGAGCAGGAACCCGTCGCGGGCATCATCGCCGCCGACGCGGTCGATGATCATGCCGATGATCACCTCGTCGGGCACCAGCTCGCCCGAATCCATGTACTGCTTGGCCTTCAATCCCAACTCGGTACCGTCGGATACCTGGGCGCGGAGCATGTCACCCGCGGAGATGTGGGGCAGGAAGAAGTCCTCGCGCAGACGCTCCGCCTGCGTCCCCTTACCCGCACCGGGCGGGCCGAGCAGTATTAGATTCAGCTCCGACACCTTCTCCCAGCCTACCCGCTCACGACAGACCGGAGCCTGACGCAAGCACGGCTACTTGAGGAAGCCCTCATAACTTCGCATCATCAGCTGCGCCTCGAGCTGCTTCATCGTTTCCAGCGCCACGCCGATCACGATCAGGATCGAGGTCCCCCCGAGTTGGAAGTTCTCGTGTGTCCGATCGAGCAGGATCGTTGGCAGCGCGGCGACGGCGGCCAGGAACAGCGCACCGGGAAAGGTCAAGCGCGCGAGGATCCTGTCGAGGAATTCAGCCGTCGGGCGCCCCGGCCTTACCCCCGGGATGAACCCTCCGTACTTCTTCAGGTTGTCCGCCTGGTCGACCGGGTTGAACGTAACAGCGGTGTAAAAGTAGGTGAAGACGACGATGAAGATCGACTGTCCCACCAGGAAATGCCAGCTGCCGGGCGAGAAGAAGTCCGAGAGCTGTTGCCCCCAGTGGGTTTTCACGAGCTGCCCGACGGTCGGCGGGAAGGCCATGATGCTCGCGGCGAAGATCACTGGGATCACGCCGGCCATGTTCACGCGCAGCGGCAGGTAGGTCTGACCCCCCTCTGACATGCGCCGCCCGATCACGCGCTTGGCGTACTGCACCGGGATCCGCCGCTGGCCCTCCTGCACGAACACGATTCCGGCCACGACGGCAAGCACGAGGAACGGCATCATCACCTTGAAGACCTGATCATTGCTGTTCCACCAGAGTTCGATGCCCGAGGGTAGGCGCGAGACGATCGAGGCGAAGATCAGCAGCGAGATGCCGTTGCCAATGCCGCGCTGGGTGATCAGCTCGCCAATCCACATCAGCATCACGCATCCGGTCGTCAAGCAGATCACGATCAGAAAAATGTGCGGCGCGTCGAAGTGGGTGACCACCGATTCCCCGGATTTGGCCTGCAGCGAGTGGAACAGGAACACGTAGCCGATCGACTGGGCGAAGGCCAGCCCGACCGTCAGATAGCGCGTGTACTGCGTGATCCGCGCCTGTCCCACCTCGCCTTCCTTGGAGAGCTTCTCCAGGGACGGCACCGCCACCTGCAGCAGTTGCAGGATGATCGAGGAGGTGATGTAGGGCATGATGCCCAGCGCGAACAGCGCGAGCCGCGACAGGCTGCCGCCGGAGAAGAGGTTCAGCAGTCCCAGGATGTTCGAGCCGCCAAAGGACTTCTGAAGCGCGTTGACGGCCGTCAGGTTGACGCCCGGCACGGGGATGTGCGAGCCCAGGCGATAGATCAACAACATGCCCGCCGTGAAGGCGAGCTTCTTGCGGATATCCGCTACCTGGAACGCGTTGAGGATTGTGGAGAGCATGAGATTGAAACCGCTGGACGAAGCTCGTCCGCGGAGCGCCCGATTCTAGCTCTCGACGATGGTGCAGGTGCCGCCAGCCGCCTCGATCTGCTCGCGTGCGCTCGCGCTGAAGGCATGAGCGTGCACGGTCAGCGGCTTTGTGAGCTCGCCCTTGGCGAGGATCTTGATCGGTATCTCCTTGCGGGTACCGAGACCCTTTGCCTTGAGTCCCTCGATCGTGACCTCGGCTCCAGAATCGAAGCGGGCATCCAAGTCGGCGATGTTCACCGGCTGGGTATGCGTACGGAACATCTCGAAGGGCATTGACTTCTTCATGTGCGGCCCGCGCAGCTTTCGCATGCGCATGTGGATCGGCATCTGCCCACCCTCGAAGCGCGCTCTACGCTTGGAGCCCGAGCGCGAGCCCGCGCCCTTCTGCCCACGGCCGGAGGTCTTGCCCGTGCCTGAGCCTTCGCCGCGACCGACGCGCTTGCGCGGGCGGCGGCTACCCGGAGAGGGCTTCAGGTTGTGCAGCCCGATGCGCTCCTCGGTCTCCTCTTTGGCTTTGGCAGGGCTCACTTGACCTCCTCAGAGACCTCGACGAGATGACGCACCGCGTGCAGCATCCCTTTGGCCTGCTCGCAGTCCTTGACCTCTACGGTGTGGCCGATCCGCCGCAGCCCGAGCGAGCGCAGCGTGTCGAGCTGTTTCTTGTTCGCGCCGTTGCGCGAGCGAAGTTGGGTGACGCTCAACGAGGGCATCAGGACGTGGTCTCCTCGGCGGCCGGCGTCTCATCGGCAGCGGAGGTCGCCTCGACAGCGGACGCGGGGGTCGCCTCAGCGGCGGGAGCGGCCTCGGCAGGCTCTGCGGCCTCCGCTGGAGCAGCGCCGCTTATGACCTCGGTGGGGACCTCGGCCTTCTCGGTCAGACCGAGGACCTGGTTGATCGACAGCCCACGCAACTTCGCGACCTCCTCGGGGGTGCGCAGGCCGCGCAGACCGGCGACCGTCGCCTTGACGAGGTTGATCGGATTCTGTGTGCCGAGGCTCTTGGAGAGGATGTCGTGGATGCCGGCGAGCTCGAGCACCGCGCGCACACCGCCGCCGGCGATCACCCCGGTGCCTGGCGAGGCGGGCTTGAGGAACACCCGTCCGGCGCCGAACACACCGGTCGTCTGGTGGGTGATCGTCGAGCCGTGCTTGGGCACCCGGAAGAGATCCTTCTTTGCCCGCTCGACGCCCTTCTGGATCGCCAGCGGCACCTCGTTCGCCTTGCCGTAGCCGATGCCCACGACTTCGCGCTCATCACCGACGACGACCAGCGCGGTGAACGAGAAGCGACGCCCGCCCTTCACCACCTTGGCGACGCGGTTGATCTCCACCACCCGCTCCTGCAGGTCGAGGCCGGACTGACTTACTGAGCGATCTGAAGTTATTGCCATAAGTAGGAGTGAGAGGGTAGCGGGAGGATGGGGTCTAGACGGTGAGGCAGATTGGTAGGTAGAGACCTAGACAGTAAGGCCGGACTCGCGAATCGCCTCGGCGAAGGCGCGCACATGGCCGTGGTAGCGGTAGCCGCCGCGGTCGAACACCGCTTCGCTCACGCCCGCGGCCTTCGCGCGCTCGGCGAGTGCCTTACCGGCACGCTTGACGCGCTCGTCTTTCGCAAGCTTGCTCAGCTCAGGCTCGAACCAGCTGACCGCAGCCAGGGTCTTGCCTGCCGTGTCATCGATCAGCTGCGCGGACAGGCCCTTGTTGGAGCGAAACACGGAGATCCGTGGACGCGTCGCGGTGCCGGAGATCTTCGCGCGCACCCTGCGGCGACGCTTCAGCCGCTTGTCGCCCTTGGTGATGACAGCCATCGCTAGGCCCTCTTCCCGACCTTGCGGGCCACGTACTCGCCCTCGTAGCGGATGCCCTTGCCCTTGTAGGGCTCCGGCGGGCGCTGCTTGCGGATGATCGCGGCGGTCTCACCGACGAGCTGCTTGGAGATGCCCTTCACCACCACGCGCGTCGGCTGGGGCACTTCAAATTGGATGCCATCGGGCGCCGGGATCGGCACAGGATGCGAGTAGCCGACAGCGAGCTCCAGGTTCTTGCCCTTCAGCTGCGCGCGGTAGCCGACCCCTTGGATCTCCAGGCGCTTCTCATATCCGGCCGTGACGCCCTGCACCATGTTCGCCACCAGCGAGCGGGTCAGCCCGTGCAGCGCGCGGTGCTCACCACGGTTGGTCGGCCGCGATACCAGCAGCCGCTCGCCCTCCTGCACGACCTCGATGTCGCGGGAGATTCGCTCTGAAAGTTCGCCTTTCGGACCGCTGACGCGCACCGACTCTGGCTCGATCGCGACGGTCACGCCGGCGGGCACGGGGATTGGCTGTCTACCGATTCTCGACATTCCGCTTACCAGACCTGCGCGAGGACCTCGCCGCCGACGCCGGCGGCGCGCGCGTCGTGGCCAGTCATCACGCCACGTGAGGTCGACACGATCGATGTACCCATCCCGCCGAGCACCTTCGGGATGTGCTTGGCGTCGACGTATGTGCGCTGTCCGGGGCGCGAGACGCGCTTCAGCCCCGAGATCGCCGAGCGACGGTCCTCGGTGTACTTCAGCTTGATCTCGATCAGTTGACCGGCATCGCCCTCGGGCGTCGGCACGACCGACCACGAGTCGATGTAGCCCTGCTCGGCGAGGATCCGTGCCAGCTCCCCCTTCAATTTCGAATCGGGGATCTCGACCGTCTCGTGAGCGGCGTGGATCGCGTTACGCACGCGCGTCAGGAAGTCGGCTATCGGATCGGTCATGGACATGGTTTCAGTGGCTGCTCAGAAGTCGTGGTTTTGGGCCCTACCAGGAGGACTTCGTCATCCCGGGGATCTGGCCATTGTGGGCAAGCTCGCGCAGACAGATGCGGCACACCCCGAACTTCTTGTAAACCGAGCGCGGACGTCCGCAGCGGTTGCAACGAGTATAGGCGCGGGTCTTGAACTTTGGCGGGCGGGCCTGCTTGACGCGCATCGAGGTCTTGGCCATTAGTCAGTGCTCTCCTTCTCGGCGGTGTCTGCGCTCTCCTCTGCCTCGGGAGCGTCTGTCTGCTCGGCGACTGCGTCAGTCTCGATTGTGGCCTCTGCGTCGACAGCGAGCACCCCGTCAGCCTGCGCGGCGGGAGTATCGGCTGCCTGCTCGTCCTCGGAGGGAGCCTCAGCGGGCTGCTCGTCCTCGGAGGGCTCGTCGTCAGCAGGAGCCTCGGCGGGCTGCTCGGCCGCCGCGGGGGTGGACACTCGTGCGCCGTCCTCGTCGGTCGGCTCCGACTCGACTCCGATCGCCTCGTCAAAGCCCTTAGGACGCCATTTGGTCGAGAAGGGCATGCCGAACGCCATCAGCAGCGCGAACGCCTCGGCGTCGGTCTTCGCGCTAGTCGTGATCGTGATGTCCAGTCCCCGCACCTGATCGATCGAGTCGTAGTCGATCTCGGGGAAGATGATCTGCTCCTTCACGCCCAGTGTGTAGTTGCCGCGGCCGTCGAACGAGCGCGGGTTCAACCCGCGGAAATCCCTGATCCTGGGGATCGCGATCGACACCAGCCGGTCGAGGAACTCGTAGCCGCGCTCGGCTCGCAGCGTGACCGACAGGCCCACCGGCATGCCCTCGCGCAGTTTGAAGGCCGCGATCGACTTCCGCGCACGGCGCACGCTCGGTTGCTGGCCGGCGATCGTCGCGAGCTGGTCCTGAGCGGCCTTCAGCATTTTCGAGTCCTGCTTGGCCTGACCGACGCCCATGTTCAGCGTGATCTTCTCGAGCTTCGGCGCCTGCATCACCGAGGAGTAGCCGAAGCGCTCGATCAGCGCGGGACGGATCTCCTCCAGATAACGGGTCTTCAAGCGGGCTTTTGTGGTGGTCTCGGTCATCATCGCTCAGGTCAGTCGATTCTCGTGCCCGTACGCTTGGCGACACGCAACGGCTTGCCGTTCTCGCGCTCGATCCGCACGCGCGTCGGCTGTCCGCCTTTGGGATCGATCAGCATCACGTTCGACACATGGATCGGGCCCTCGCGCGAGATCACGCCGCCGAGCTGAGCGGCGGCCTGTGCGCCCGCCACCTGTGAAGGGCGAGTGTGGCGCTTGACCATGTTCAGGCCCTCGACGTACAAACGCTCCTTCTTCGGCTCCACGCGCAGCACGCGGCCGCTCTTACCGCGATCCTTGCCGGCGATCACCTTCACCTGATCGCCGGAGTGAATCTTCAGCGAGCGGCGCTTGGTGGCTGTGGCGGAACGGGGCATGCTCAGAGCACCTCCGGCGCCAAGGAGACGATCTTCATGAAGTTACGCTCGCGCAGTTCGCGCGCCACCGGCCCGAACACGCGCGTGCCACGCGGGTTGTTCTGGTCGTCGATGATCACCGCGGCGTTCTCGTCGAAGGCGATGTAGGTCCCGTCCTCGCGCCCGATCGGCTTCTTCGTGCGCACGACCACGGCAGTGACGACCTCGCCCTTCTTCACGGCTCCCTGCGGGTTGGCCTGCTTGACGGTCGCCGTGATCACGTCCCCGACGAACGCATACCGGCGCCTGGACCCGCCCTTCACGCGAATGCACAGGATCTCGCGCGCGCCCGTGTTGTCCGCCACTCGCAACCTGGTCTCGTTCTGGATCATCGCGCCCGCTCCACCACATCGACCAGCTTCCAGCGCTTGTTCTTTGACAGCGGCCGGCTCTCGATCACACGCACCACGTCGCCCTCGTGGGCGTCATTGTTTTCGTCGTGGGCATGCAAGGTGGAGGAGCTGCGGACGATCTTCTCGTAGCGCCGATGCCTGCGGGCGAAGTCGATCCTCACGGTGATCGTCTTGTCGGCCTTGTCCGAGACCACGATCCCCTGGCGCACACTGCGCTTGCCCTCGACGGGGGCGTGTACCGGGGCCAGCGGCTCAGCAGCCGGTTTGGCGGCACGGCGCTCGGCGGCTTTGGCCCGTTCTGAGAGTCGCCGCGCGCGCCGGCTTACCGCCTTCGCGCGCCGCTCGGTCACCCGCTCAGCGTGACGATCCTCGGGTGAGCGCGTTGGGCCTGCCTCGCCGGAATGAGTCGAGCGTGCCTTGCGGCGCCGCTCCTTCGGTGATAGATGCTCTACGGGCTCGGCCACAACGGCCGCCGCCGGGGTTGCGGGAGCATCGGGCTCAGGGGCCTCGGCCTCAGAAGCCTCGGTGGCGGGAGCATCGGGCTCGGGAGTCTCGGGCTCGGGGGCTGCAGCCTCGGTGGGCTCAGGTGCCTGAACCTCGGCCTCGGGGGCCTGCACGTTCTCGGCCTCGGTGCTCTCGGGTGTCTCGTTGTCTGGTTCGTCAGCCATTTCGTTCTTTCTCACGTGCAACTGTCAATGCTCGTGCCAGATCGCGCTTTGCGCGTCCCAGCCCAGCCGTATTGTCGAGCTCGCCTGTCGCATTCGCGAAACGCAGGCCGAACAGGTCCTTGCGCAACGTCGCCACCTGCGCGGCGAGCTCTTGCTCGGTCAGATCTCTCATCTCCTTGGCGTCCATCGTGCTCTAGTCCTCACGCATCACGAACTTGGACTTGACCGGGAGCTTGTGCGCGGCGAGACGGATCGCGTCGCGCGCGAGTGACTCAGGCACTCCGGCCAACTCGAACATCACGCGTCCCGGCTTGACCACCGCGACCCAGCCCTCGGGCGCGCCCTTGCCGGAGCCCATCCGCGTCTCGGCCGGCTTCTTGGTCACGGGCTTGTCCGGGAACACGTTGATCCAGACCTTGCCGCCACGCTTGATCTTGCGCGTCATCGCGATTCTGGCCGCCTCGATCTGGCGGTTCGTCAGCCAGCCCTGCTCGAGTGACTTCAGCCCGTACTCGCCGAACTGCACCTTCACCTGGCCACGGGACATGCCACGACGGCGCCCACGATGCTGCTTGCGGTGCTTTACGCGCTTGGGAGAGAGCATCAGCGCGGCCCTCCGGATCCGCCCGGCCGCGAACCACCACGTCCACCGCCACCGCCCGGACCACCTGGACCGCGTCCACCACCACCACCGCCAGGACCGCGACCACCGCCCTGACCGCCAAAGCCGCCAGGCCCACGTCCGCCACCGCCCTGACCGCCACCACGTCCGCCGCGTCCTCCACCGCCGCCGCCACCACCGCGGTTACGGTCACGCCCGTCGCGGCCACCACGACCATCGCGGTCGTTACCGGGAGGCGCCGGCGCGGTCATGTCGGTGAGGTCAGCGCCGGTGTAGCCCTCGGGCATGATTTCGCCCTTGTTCACCCAGCACTTCACGCCGATCCGCCCGAAGGTCGTGCGCGCCTCGTAAAAGCCGTAGTCGATGTCCGCGCGCATCGTGTGCAGCGGCACGCGGCCGTCGGAGTAGCTTTCGGTGCGCGCCATCTCCGCGCCGCCGAGGCGCCCAGAGACCTGCACCTTCACACCCTTTGCGCCCGAGCGCATCGCGCTGGTCAGCGCGCGCTTCATCGCGCGGCGGAAGGCGACGCGGTTCTGCAGCTGCTCGGCGATCGACTGCGCCACCAGCTTCGCGTCGAGCTCGGGGCGCTTGATCTCGAGGATGTTGACCTTGATCTGCTTCTTGGTCATCTTGTGCAGGTCGCGGCGCAGCGCGTCGACTTCGGAGCCGGACTTCCCGATCACGATCCCCGGGCGGGCCGTGTGGATGTTGACCTCGAGCTCCTGCGCATCCTTACGGATCGTGATGTCCGACAGGCCGGCATGAGCGAGCTTGCTGACGATGTGCGCGCGGATCTTGATGTCCTCGTCGAGATACTCCGAGAAGTTTTTCTCGTTGAACCAGTTCGACTTCCAGTCGTGGATGTAGCCCACGCGCATTGCCTCTGGATGAACCTTCTGTCCCATGTCTTCTGTTCTTCTCTCTCAGCTCTGTCTTAGTTGTGTCCGGCTGCTCTAAGAGCCCGGCGTCAGCGTGATCGTCAGATGGCTCGTGCGCTTGCGGATCGGCGTTGCTCGTCCCATCGCTCGCGGCCTGAAGCGCTTGATCGTCGGCCCTTCATCCGCAAAGGCCTCCCGCACGATCAGATCGTCCTCGAGCAGCTCGTGGTTGTTCTCAGCGTTTGCCACGGCCGACTCGAGCAGCTTGCTCCAGTCGCGCGCCACGTCACGAGGGGTGAACGCGAGGATAGCGCGTGCCTCCTCGATGGACTTGCCCCGCAGGTGCCCGCACACCATCCGCGCCTTGCGCGCGGATGTGCGCACGTAACGTGCCTCAGCGCGAACGACCCTGCGGGTGGGCGTCGCTTTTACTCTCGCGGCCGCGGTCCGGCCGAGTTTTTTGGAGGGCTTTGCCGCGTCCTGGGCCTTTGCGGCCTGTTTGGCCTCCTCCCCGTCTCCGGGGGCGGCGGCCTTGTTCTCGACAGCTTTTTTCGCGGCGCGTTTTGCTTTGGCGGGGCCTTTCAGCGTCGGCTGTTTCCCGGGCTCGGACTCATCCTCCAAGGCCGCCTCTTTCTCCGCGTGAGGCTCCTTGTCCGCGGCCGCCTTTTTCTCTGGGGCGGCTTTTTTTGCGGCGGGGGCTTTTTTGGCAGCCGGCTTTTTCGCCGCCTTGGGCTCCTCGGAGGCCTCGGGGTGGGCGGGCACCTCGATCTCTTTCTCCTCCTCGGCGCTCATCGGACTCTCCCCGACCCCACGTGTCCGCGATATGTCCGCGTCGGGGCGAACTCGCCGAGCTTGTGCCCGACCATCGACTCGCTCACGAACACCGGCACGTGCTTTTTGCCGTCGTGCACCGCGATCGTGTGCCCCACCATCTCCGGGAAGATCGTCGAGGCCCGCGACCAGGTCTTGAGCATTTTTTTGTTGTTCTCCGCGTTCAGTGCCTCGATCCGCGCCATCAAACGCTCTTCGACCCACGGGCCCTTCTTGCTCGAGCGACTCATCTGCTCCTGCCCTTCCCGCGCCTACGGCCGCGTACTATGTACTTGTTGGAAGTCTTATTTTTCTTGCGCGTGCGATATCCAAGCGTCGGCACGCCCCATGGCGTAACCGGATGACGCCCGGCCGTCGTCGAGCCCTCGCCACCGCCGTGCGGGTGATCGACCGGGTTCATCGCAACGCCGCGTGTCTGCGGGCGCACGCCCATGTGGCGCTTGCGCCCGGCCTTGCCCACCTTCACGTTCTGGTGCTCGGCGTTGCCGATCGTGCCGACGGTGGCGCGACACTCGGCGCGCACCAGGCGCATCTCGCCAGAGGGCAGGCGCAGTGTCGCCATCTCACCGTCCTTGGCCATCAGCTGGACCGAGGCGCCGGCCGAGCGCGCGAGCTGCCCACCGCGACCTGGCGCCAGCTCCACGTTGTGCACCACCGTGCCGACCGGCATCCGCGCCAGCTCCATGCTGTTGCCAACGGCGATGTCGGCGCCGTCACCGGAGGCGACCGTCGCTCCCACCGCTAGGCGCGCCGGCGCGAGGATGTAGCGCTTCTCGCCGTCGGCGTAGTGCAGCAGCGCGATATAGGCCGAGCGATTGGGGTCGTACTCGATCGCGGCGACCTTCGCGGACACTCCGTCCTTGCGGCGCTTGAAATCGACCCGCCGATACGCGCGTTTGGCACCGCCACCGCGATGGCGCGAGGTCTTGCGACCATGCGCGTTGCGACCACCTGACTTCTTCAGCCCTTCGATCAGCGTCTTCTCGGGCTTGGACTTCGTGATCTCAGCGAAGTCCGGGTATGAGACGAAGCGCATACCGGGACTTGTGGGCTTGGGCTTACGGATGGCCATGGTCTGTTCTTTCCCTCTGCCTCTAAGACTCGAGGGCCTGCAGGCCCTGGAAGATCGGAATGCTCTCGCCGTCGCGGATCTGCACGATCGCCTTCTTCCAGGCGCGCGTGCGCCCCTGGGGCGTGCTGCCGCGCCGCTTGGGCTTTGACTTGACGCTCAGTGTGCGCACCTCGACCACGTGCACATCGAACAACGCTTCCACGGCTTGGCGGATCTGCGTCTTGTGCGCGTCGGGATGAACCCTGAAGGTGTACCTGTTCGCCGCCGAGAGCACGTAGCTCTTCTCGGATACGACCGGCCGGAGGATCACCTGTGAGTGCTCCATCAGGCCTTCGCCTCCTCAGCGGTAGCGGACGATCCGCTGGCACGCGCGCTCAGCGCGTCGAGCGCCGGTTGGGAGATCACAAGCGTCGCCGCGCCCAGCAGGTCGGCGACACCGACGTTCTCGTGCGTCAGCACCGCCACTCGCTCGAGGTTGCGAAAGGACAGCGCGGCATTTGACTCCTCCGCGGCGAGCACCACGAGCGTCGAGCCGCTCTGAGAAGTGGGTGGGTTCCAATCATCGAGCAGGTCAAAGGCCTGCTTGGTCTTCGGCACGCTGAAGAGCGATGTATCGAGGATTGCGATCGAGGATCGCTCGGCGTGCAGCGACAGCGCGCTGCGCAGCGCCGCGCGCTGCTCCTTGCGGTTGACCTTGAAGGTGTAGGAGCGTGGTTTCGGTCCGAATACGGTCCCGCCGCCCGTCCAGATCGGCGAGCGATTCGAGCCAGCGCGCGCGCGCCCGGTGCCCTTCTGCCGCCACGGCTTCGCGCCGCCGCCCGAGACCATCCCGCGCGTCTTCGTCGCCGCGGTTCCGCGCCGGCGAGCCGCCTGCTCGGCGCGCACGCTCTGGTGCACGAGCGGTTCGTTGAAGCGCGCGCCGAACGCGCTCTCGTCCAGCTTGACCTTCTTGGCGGCCGAGCCGCCAAGCATCGGAGCGTCAGGCATCGCTACGCACCTCCACCAAGGCGCCCGTCGGGCCCGGTACCGAGCCGCGCACCATCAGCAAGTTCTCCTTCGCGTCCACAGCGATGACCTCCAGGCCCTTCTGCGTCGCCCGCTTGTTGCCCATCTGCCCCGGGCCGCGGATGCCCTTGAACACGCGCGAGGGCGTCGCCGAAGCGCCGATCGAGCCAGGCGCGCGCACGTTGTGCGAGCCATGAGACTTCGGGCCGCTCGCGAAGTTGTGACGCTTGATCGTTCCCTGAAAGCCCTTACCCTTCGATGTCCCGGCGACCTTCACATGCGCGCCTACCGCAAAGGACTCGACGGTCACCGTCTCACCAAGTTGCAGCTCGGCGGCCTCATCGCGGAACTCGACCAGGTGGCGCATCGGTCCCGCATCGGCTTTCTTCAGATGCCCGAGGCTTCGGCTTTGGTCAGGTGCTTCTCCTTCGTGGCACCGAATGCCAGCTGCACAGCCTCATAGCCGTCGCGCTCGATCGTCCTAATCGCGGTCACCGGACACGGTCCTGCCTGCAGCACGGTCACGCGCGCGAGGCGCCCGTCCTCCTGAAAGACCTGGGTCATGCCGAGCTTCTTTGCGAGTATCGCCGCCATCGATCAGGATCAGGTCGCGAGACGGATCTCGATGTCGACACCGGCCGGCAGGTGGTCCAACCGCTGCAGCGAGTCGACTGTCTTGGGCGTCGGCTGGTGAATGTCGATCAGCCGCTTGTGCGTGCGGATCTCGAAGTGCTCGCGCGAGTCCTTGTCCTTGAACGGCGAGCGGATCACGCAGTACACGTTCTTCTCGGTTGGCAGCGGCACCGGACCAGAGACCGTGGCACCGGTCCGCGTGGCCGTCTCGACGATCTCCTTCGCGGCCGACTCGATCGCGGAGGTGTCGTAAGCCTTCAGTCGGATGCGGATCTTGTTCTGTGTGGTGGCTGCCATTTTCTGGTTCTCTCGGGTTCTTAGTTGCTTTGGCTTACTTAGTTGCTTTTGGACTGTCGTCTGCTCTGCGGGCGCTGCGCTATCCGGCGACGGAGCGGACTTCTCACCGGAGCCCCTTGCCTGAGACCGCCAACAAGAGCGGGGCGGGCGGGCTCCCATCCGGGCAATCCGCCCCCTCGCCACTCAGGCGGGGCTGTCTTCGTCGTATCGGCTACCAATGGGCGCGCCCCCGGCGTCTTTTCAAGGGCGCGCGCGTGCTACTCGATGATCTCGCTGACCACGCCCGAGCCGACCGTGCGCCCGCCCTCGCGGATGGCGAAGCGCAGACCCTGGTCCATAGCGATCGGCTGGATCAGCTCGATCTCCATCTGGACGTTGTCTCCCGGCATGACCATCTCTACGCCCTCAGGCAGCTTCGCCTGGCCGGTCACGTCGGTCGTGCGGAAATAGAACTGTGGCCTGTAGCCCGTGAAGAACGGCGTGTGGCGACCGCCCTCCTCCTTCTTCAGGACGTAGACCTCGGACTTGAACTTCGTGTGCGGCGTGATCGATCCCGGCTTGCACAGCACCTGGCCGCGCTCGATCTCCTCGCGCTTGGTGCCACGCAGCAGGCAGCCGACGTTGTCGCCCGCCTGGCCCTGGTCGAGGATCTTGCGGAACATCTCGACGCCCGTGACCACCGTCGAGGTGGAGTCGTGGATGCCTACGATTTCCACCGTGTCGCCGGTGTTGACGATCCCCTGCTCGACACGACCGGTCGCCACCGTGCCGCGACCGGTGATCGAGAAGACGTCCTCGACCGGCATCAAGAACGGCTTGTCGAGCTCGCGGACTGGTTCGGGGATGTAGGAGTCGAGCGCCGCTGCCAGCTCGACGATCTTCTCCTTGTAAGCCTCATCGCCCTCCAGCGCCTTCAGCGCCGAGCCGGTGATGAACGGGATGTCATCGCCCGGGAAGTCGTACTCGGAGAGCAGCTCGCGCACCTCGACCTCGACCAGCTCCATCAGCTCCTCGTCGTCGACCATGTCAGCCTTGTTCAGGAACACGACGATGTAGGGGACTCCGACCTGGCGGGCGAGCAGGATGTGCTCGCGCGTCTGGGGCATCGGACCGTCGGCGGCCGAGACGACGAGGATCGCCCCGTCCATCTGCGCAGCGCCCGTGATCATGTTCTTCACGTAGTCGGCGTGCCCCGGGCAGTCGACGTGCGCGTAGTGGCGGTTCTCGGTCTGGTACTCGACGTGCGAGGTGGCGATCGTGATCCCGCGCTCCTTCTCCTCCGGAGCGTTGTCGATCTCCTCGAAGCTGCGGGCTTCGCCGCCCATCTTCTCCGCCAGCACAGTCGTGATGGCAGCGGTCAGCGTCGTCTTTCCATGATCGATGTGACCGATGGTCCCGACGTTGACGTGCGGCTTGTCGCGCTCGAACTTCTCCTTCGCCACTTTTTGTTCGCTCCTCAATCGGCTTGTTTAGGCTCGCCACCGTGAGGGCGAACCGGGGAAATCTATCTCAATGCGGCGTTTCGTGATTGCCGGTGCTCGTTTTTGCTGCTGTGAGGTTGATCCGGTTTGGGCAATCTATGCCGGAACGGGCTCCCCCGTGCGTGCTTCGACGATCTTCTCGGCGATATTCGGCGGTACCTCTTCGTAAGCCTCAAACTGCATCGTGTAGTTCGCGCGTCCCTGCGTGTTGGAGCGCAGGTCGGTCGCGTAGCCAAACATCTCCGACAGGGGCACACGCGCGGTAACCACCAGCGCGTTGCCGCGTGGCTCCTGGCCCTCGACGCGACCGCGGCGGCTCGAGAGGTCACCGATCACGTTGCCAAGGAACTCGTCCGGCGTGACGACCTCGACAGCGAAGATCGGCTCCAGCAGCACCGGCTTGGCGCGGCGCGCGGCCTCCTTGAAGGCAATCGAGCCCGCGACCTTGAAGGCGATCTCTGAGGAGTCCACATCGTGGTACTTGCCGTCCACGAGCGTCACACGCATGTCGACCATCGGATAGCCGGCCTTGACGCCGTTCTCGAGCGCCTCTTCGATGCCCTTCTTGACGGCCGGGATGTATTCGGAAGGGATGTTTCCACCCTTGATCTTGTTGATGAACTCAAAGCCCTCACCGGGCGCCGGCTCGAGGTTGATGTAGACCACGCCGAACTGGCCCGAGCCGCCGGTCTGACGGACGAACTTGCCTTCAATCTTCTCGACCGTGCCACGCACCGTCTCGCGGTAGGAGACCTGCGGACGCCCGACGTTCGCCTCGACGCCGAACTCGCGCTTCATGCGATCGACCAGCACCTCGAGGTGCAGCTCGCCCATGCCCGAGATCTCGGTCTGGCCGGTCTCCTCGTTGGTGCGTACTTGGAAGGTCGGATCCTCCTCGGCCAGGCGACCGAGCGCGACCGACATCTTCTCCTGGTCGACCTTCGTCTTCGGCTCGACCGCGACCTTGATCACGGGCTCGGGGAAGACGATGTTCTCGAGGTGGATCGGATGCTCAGGGGTCGCGAGCGTGTCACCGGTCACGACCTGCTTGATGCCCACCGCCGCGGCGATGTCGCCCGCGAAGACCTCGGTGACCTCCTCGCGCTCGTTGGCGTGCATCATCAGGATCCGCCCGATCCGCTCGGTGCGCCCTGAGCCGACGTTGAGGATCTTGGCGCCGGCCTCGAGGTGGCCCGAGTAGACGCGGAAGTATGTGAGCTTGCCGACGTAGGGGTCGGCAGCGATCTTGAACGCGAGCGCCGCGAACGGCTCGGAATCGTCGGCGTGGCGCTCCACCTGACGCTCCTCCTCCTCGCCCCTGATCAGTTCGGTGCCGATCACCGGCGGCACATCGAGCGGTGAGGGCAGGTAGTCGATCACGGCGTCGAGTAGGGGCTGCACGCCCTTGTTCTTGAACGACGAGCCGCACAGCACCGGGGTCAGCTTGGTCGTGAGCGTCGCCTTGCGGATCGCGTTCTTGAGAATCTCCTCGGGCACCTCGGCCTCCTCGAGCAGCAGCTCGAGCAGCGCGTCGTCGTAGTGCGAGACCTCCTCGAGCAGGTGCTCGCGCGCGGCCTGCGCGGCTTCGACGAGGTTCTCGGGGATCTCGAGCTCTTCCTGTTCCTTGCCCATCTCGTCCTTGTAGACGATCGCCTTCATCGCGACGAGATCGACGACGCCAAGGAAGTCGCCCTCCGCGCCGATCGGCAGCTGGATCGGCACCGGATGCGCGCCGAGGCGGTCGATCATCGTCTGCACGCCCTTCTCGAAGTCAGCCCCGGTGCGGTCCATCTTGTTGATGTAGGCGATCCGCGGCACGTGGTACTTGTCGGCCTGGCGCCACACGGTCTCGGACTGAGGCTCGACGCCGGCGACCGAGTCGAACAGCGCGATCGCGCCGTCGAGCACTCGCAGCGAGCGCTCGACCTCGACGGTGAAGTCGACGTGCCCGGGCGTGTCGATGATGTTGATGCGGTGATCCTTCCACTGCGCGGTCGTCGCGGCGGAGGTGATCGTGATGCCGCGCTCCTGCTCCTGCTCCATCCAGTCCATCACCGCGGCGCCCTCGTGCACCTCGCCGATCTTGTACGTGCGCCCGGTGTAGTAGAGGATGCGCTCGGTCGTCGTCGTCTTACCGGCGTCGATGTGCGCCATGATCCCGATGTTTCGGGTGTTTTGGAGGGTGAACTTACGTGGCATGGCTCAGGTGGGGAATGCTCGTGTGGGCTCTCGAGGCCGGCACTGACGCGGGCTGGAACGACGACCTGGCTGTTTCAAAAGCAAAAAAATGGGCCCCTCGGGCCCACGCGCGCTGCTGGTCTATCGGACCGGTTCGCGTCGTTATCTGCTCGAGGTCTCCATCTTTGTCTTGGCCCTGCGTGAGGCATGCTCGCACGACCGCGCCATCCGCGAGGGCGGGGCCGACTATAGCAGAGGAATCCGGGCGTTTCGCAGCGGCTCGACTCCAGGGTCTCTCGGGACGCTGACGCCCACCCTTTTCGAGAGCGCTCGCAGTCCTCCGCCGAGGGCGCGTCCTCGAACACCGTCGCCGAGGCGCTCGAGCACCCGTGTGGCGGCCCGCAGTTCGTCTGCTCTGACGCCCTCGAGCGCCTGCTCCCAGCGGCTCTGCCAGGCCTGCGCTTGGCCTCGATCTTGCGCCGCCCCTGAGCGTGAGTCGAGAGACCACCACTCGTCGGTCGGTCTCCGAGCGAGCCCGTTCGACGTGGCCGGACTCGGCGAGATGGTCGAGCATCTGGGTGACCGTCCCCGGCGCCAGGCGCGCCGCGAGCGCCAGCTCGCCGGCCGGCAGCTCGCCGCGCTCGTCCAGCTCGATCAACAGCTCGAACTGGGCGTGGCTGAGCTCCGAGCCGCCGAGGTGCGTATCACGTCCGCGCAGACGGTTGAGGCTGCGAAACACCCGGCGGAATGCCATGCCCAGCTCGGTCAGCTCGGCCGTCCATTGCCCGCTGGGTGCGGGAGAGCGCTCGTGGTTCTCGATGTGCTCATCGGGCTTTGCCGGCGTTCTGGGGCAGGTGACTCAGGCGCCGAGCGGCTCGATTGCCGCCTCGGCGTTCGCCGCGTCGCGGCTCGAGCCTCGCGCGCGGGTTCTCAGCGCGCAGCAGCACCACGCAGGGGATCAGCCCGAGCGCGGCGGTCGCGAACGACCACCAGTAGGCGGTGTTGAACGCGTGCGCCAGGTGCGTGACCGAAGGCGCGTGGCCGCTCGCGCGCTGCAGCACCACCGCGAGCACCGCCGTGCCGATCGCCCCGCCGATGCGCTGCAGGACGTTCAACTGCGGCGTCGCGTCGGAGAGCTGATCGGGCCGCAGCGAGGCGAACGCGGTGGTCATCGCGGGCATGAACGAGAAGCCGATGCCCACGCCCCGCACCAGCAGCACCACGATATGCCGGCGATCGAGGCTGCCCGCGCCGATGAACGCCAACGGAATCGTGCTCAGGCACAGAACCGAGACGCCGCCCAGGGCCACGCGGCCGCCGCCGAAGCGATCGGTCAGGCGCCCGGCCACCGGCATCGCGACCAGCATTCCGAGACCCTGCGGTCCGACCAGCAGCCCGGTCGCGATCAGGCTCTCGTGGCGAACTTCCTGGTAGTAGAGCGGCACGAGGATCATCGCCCCGAACAGCGCCGCGCCGAGCGCGAACGTCGTGAACGACGCGGCCGCGAAGATCCGGTTCTTATACAGCCGGATGTCGAGCAGCGGGCGCTCGACGCGCAGCGCGTGCCAGCAGAAGACGCCAGTGAGCAGCAGAGCCGCGATGATCGGCAGGACGACGATCGGCGCCGTCAGGCTGGTGTTGGGGGTGCCGAGCTGGGCGAGGCCATAGACGACGGCGGTCGACGCGCGTCGAGAGCAGCGCCAGACCGAGGACATCGAGGCGCCCGGCCTCGCCGGATTCGGTCTGGGGGAGCATCCGCCAGCCGAGGATGAACGCGACGAAGCCGATCGGCACGTTGACGAGGAAGATCCACGACCAGTGCAGGCTCTGCAGGATCGTCCCGCCCACCACCGGCCCGAGGATCGGTCCGAGCATCGCGGGCATCGCCACGATGCCCATCACGCGACCCATCCGCTTGGGACCGGCGACCTGAGCCATGATCAGCTGAGCGATCGGCATGATCATGCCGCCGCCCGCTCCCTGCAGCACGCGGAACAGCACGAGCTCGGTGGTGCTGGTGGCCATCGCGCACAGCGCCGAGCCGATCGTGAACAGAACGAGCGAGGTCAGGTACACGCGCTTGGCCCCGAAGCGCCGCGCGGCCCAGCCCGTGATCGGGATCACGGCGGCCAGCGACAGCAGATAGCCGGTGATCACCCATTGGATCTGCGCGAGCGAGCTGTGCAGGTCGTGTCCGAGCGTGCGCAGCGCGACGTTGACGATCGTCGTGTCGAGGATCGACATGATCATCCCGAGGATCACCACGCCGGCGATCTTCCAGACGTAGGGCTCGATGCGGTCGGAGGCCTCCGGGTGAAAGCCAGGGTCGGTACGTCGTCGTCGAGGAAGACATTCGGTACCTAAAGTTTAGGTACCAAAGCTTCTTCCTTCAAGGGCCTACGGTGTGCTGTGCGTCACACAGGCGCCGTAAAGGCCCGCTTACCAAGTAGCGGGTCGGAGGGCCAAGCCAGACAAGGACGCAGTGAGCGAAGTGTGCTCTGCACACGAGCGATCGAGGACGCCGTACGGCGCCGGCCTCGGCCCGCTACCAGCGGTAGTGGGCGAAGGCCTTGTTGGCCTGCGCCATGCGGTAGATGTCGTCCTTGCGCTTGTACGCGCCGCCCTGCTGGGACTGGGCATCGCTCAGCTCGTTTGCCAAGCGCTGGGCCATCGTCTTCTCGCGCCGATTGCGGGCGAACTCGACCAGCCAGCGAACCGCCAGCGTGCGTGCGCGGCGCGAGGCGACCTCGACCGGCACCTGATAGGTGGCGCCCCCGACACGTCTCGATTTGACCTCGAGCGTGGGCGTGAGCGCCTTGATCGACAGCCTCCAGCATCTCCACCGGGTCTTTGTCGCTGCGCTCACCGATCAGGGCCAGCGCGTCGTAGACGATCCGCTCAGCGGTGGACTTCTTGCCGTCGAGCATCACCTTGTTGATGACCTGCTGCACGAGTTTCGAGCGGTGGATTGCGTCCGCCTCGACGGGGCGGATCTGGGCGGCTGCGCGGCGGGGCATCGGCTATTTTTTCTTCACGCCGTACTGCGAGCGCGCCTTCTTGCGATCGCTCACACCGGCCGCGTCCAGCGTCCCGCGCACGACCTTGTAGCGCACGCCCGGCAAATCCTTGACGCGGCCGCCGCGGACCAGCACGACGGAGTGCTCTTGGAGGTTGTGGCCCTCGCCGGGAATGTATGCCGTCACCTCGATCGAGCCGGAGATCCGCACGCGGGCGACCTTGCGCAGCGCGGAGTTAGGCTTCTTCGGTGTCGTCGTGTACACGCGGGTGCACACTCCACGGCGCTGCGGGGCGGCGGTCTTCTTCTTGCGCCCTTTCCCGGACTTCAGGCCCGGGGTGGCGAGCTTCTTCTTCGGAGTGACGCGGCCCTTGCGCACGAGCTGAGAGGTGGTTGGCATTCGGCCGGGGATGGTAGCAGCGCCGGAGGCCAGGGCCTGCTGCGCCCTAGGAAGCCTGCGCGGCGACGCCGGCGGAGCGCACGGGCGCCGGCATCAAGCGCGGCGGCGACCACGACCAGTACGAATGCCGTGGCCTGCAGCACCACTCCCAGCGGGCTGGCCGCCATCGGATCGCCGAACACGACGATCCCGCCGGCGATTCCGGCGATGTTCGCCGCGGTACCCGTCACAGCGATCACCGGGACGGCCTCGCCGTCCTGCAACCCGCGCGCGGACGCGTAGAACGCGACGATCGAAGCGAGCACCGCCACCAGCAGCCATGGGCTCAGCAGCAGCCCGATCGCGCCGTGCGCATGGGTTATGCCCGTGAGCGCCTTGATCGCGGTGTCTGAGACCCCGAACAGGATCCCCGCCGCGGCCCCCAGCATCACGCCGTGGTGCTCGACCGGACCGCCCATCCGCGGACCCATGATCAAAAGCGCGCCGAGCCCGAACAGGCCGGCCTCGAAGGAGATCATCGCCGCCTGGGAGAACTGCGAATGCGTGCCGTGCATCGCCGGCAACGTCAGCCCGAGCATCACCAGCCCGACCGCCGTCAGCGACAGGCCGAGCCACTGACGAGGACCGACGTCGAAGCCGAACAGCCGATCGGCCATCACAGCGATGAACACCATCCCGGCCGCGAGCGCCACCTGAATGACGGACATCGGCGCCAGCGCCAGTGCGACCACGTGCAGTCCCCAGCTCGCTGTCGCGACGATCATGCCCAGCGCGAACCAGCCCGAGGAGAACAGCGCCTTGATGCTGTGAAGCGGGTGGCGCACGTCGACCTTCGCCACCTCGTTCGCGCCTCTGTACTTGTAGAAGAAGCCGAGGTTGGCCACGAACGCGCAGGCGAGCGCCAGCAGGATGCCGAGCTCGAGTTTCATCGCTTGGCGAGTCCGTTCGGCGGGTGGGCGATTTTAGAGGTGTGCTTGTTCATCGGGAAAGTTTTGTTGAAGTAGCTCGAAGCGCTTGGGTTTCGGGAAAGTTCGGAGAATCCTGCACCGCTCGCCCCGCTTCGGCGAGGCTCCATCGGCAGCGACGCTTCGGTGCTTTACTTGCCGCAGTCGATCCAGGCAGATTACTCCGATCAACCTGTATGCCAGCTAAAGAGCCCTCCTTGTGCGATTCGTCATCCACCGGCTCGGAGGAGGAGCGGCCGCTGCTGATGGTCGACATCGATGGCGTGATCTCGCTGTTCGGCTTCGACCGATCGGGGGTCGGCCCCCACGCCCGTCCAGACGTCACCTTCCACACGATCGATGGCATCCCGCACTTCCTTTCCTCGGCGGCTGCCACGCACCTGCTGAGCCTTGCCGAGGACTTCGACCTGGTCTGGTGCAGCGGCTGGGAGGAGAAGGCCGAGGAGTACCTGCCGCACCTGCTCGGTCTGCCGGCGGGCCTGCCGTTCCTGCGCTTCGAGCGAGGGCAGGGCGCGGGCAGCTCCCTCGGCGGCCATTGGAAGCTAGACGCGATCGATGCCCACGCAGGCACGCGTGCGCTGGCCTGGATCGACGATGCCTTCGACGAGTCCTGCCACGCATGGGCGGCCGCGCGCCAGGCACCGACCCTGCTCGTGCTGAGCGAACCCGCATATGGGCTGACTTCGCAAGAGGCATCGCGGCTGGGCGCATGGGCGCGCGAGCGCACGCGTGAGCACAACACGATTGCTGGACACATAGGCGGGTGAACGTGGCGCATGAACGCTCACCGCGCGAGCGTGAGCAAACACGGCCGGGCATTGCCCGGCCGTGCGTGAAAAGCTAACTAATCCCCCAGGGCCCCCGGGACCGGGTCCCGCAGGAGACCCCCTCCGGGACCGCCTAATCCCCTGAGGAATCCTCCGGGACCGCCAGATCGGCCAGCTCCTCGACGAAGCCCGGGTCGGTACCGCCCGCGCCGATCTTCTCGAGCGAGGCCAGATCCGCGTCGAACTCCTGCCCGTAGCCGCCGCCCAAGCCACCGGCGCCGGAGAGTCCCAGCTCAGCGGCGATCTCGTCTTGGTCGAGCAGGCCGACATCGTCGATCGCGCGCGGCAGCGGCTGCGACGGTTCGATCTCGATCCGCCGGTAGCGCTTCAGGCCCGTCGCGGCCGGGATCAGCTTGCCGATGATCACGTTCTCCTTCAGGCCGTTCAATCGATCGGTCTTGCCCTCCAGAGCCGCGTCCGTCAGCACCTTCGTCGTCTCCTGGAAGGAGGCGGCGGACAGGAACGAGTCCGTGTTCAGCGACGCCTTCGTGATCCCGAGGATGATGTCCTCGAACTGAGCGGCCTCGCCATCCTTGGCGATCACCTCGTCGTTGATCTTCGCGAAGTCGAAGCGGTCGACGAACTGGCCGGGCAGGTAGTCGGTGTCGCCCTTCTGGTCGACCCTGACCTTCTTCAACATCTGCCGCACGATCAGCTCGATGTGCTTGTCGTTGATGTCCACGCCCTGGGACTTGTAGACCTCCTGGACCTCCTTGACCAGATACTGCTCGGTCTCGGTCCGGCCGCGAATCGCCAGCAGCTCGTGGGGGTAGACAGAGCCCTCGTTGAGTTGCCGTCCAGCCGTGATCTTCTCGCCCGCGGCGACGAACAGCCGTGTGCGCCGTGGGAAGGCGTGTTTGTGCTCCTCGCCGGCCTCATCCGTGATTGTCACGGTGAGCGCTTTGTCGGTCTCCTCGATCGAGACGACGCCGTCCTGCTCGGCGATTTTCGCCAAGCCCTTCGGCTTGCGCGCCTCGAACAGCTCCACCACGCGCGGCAGGCCGTGCGTGATGTCCGCCCCGGCGACTCCGCCGGTGTGGAATGTCCGCATCGTCAGCTGCGTGCCGGGCTCGCCGATCGACTGCGCCGCGACAATCCCCACCGCGTCGCCGATCTGCGCGAGCGCGCCGGTCGCCATCGCCCGGCCGTAGCAGGCCTGGCACACGCCGCTGGGCGCGCGGCACTTGAGCACCGAACGCACGGGGACGGTGACCGCCACGCCCTTCTCGTGATCATCCTTGAATGCCTCCACGATCTCGGCGAACTCAGCGCGGCCGATCTCGGCGCCCTGCTCGGCGAGCACGCGCCCGCGCTTGGTCGTGACCGGCAGCGCGGCGATCCGCCCGACGAGATCGTCGTTGGGGTCGCCACCCGCCTTGAAGGCAGCCATCTCGATGTACTCCTCCGCGCCACAGTCGGGTTCGCGGATGATCACGTCCTGGGCGACGTCGACCAGACGCCGCGTCAGGTAACCCGAGTCCGCCGTGCGCAGGGCCGTATCGGCCAGCCCCTTTCGCGCGCCGTGGGTAGAGATGAAGTACTCGAGCACCGACAGGCCCTCCATGAAGTTGGCCTTGATCGGCCGCTCGATGATTTCGCCCTTCGGGTTGGCCATCAGCCCGCGCATCCCCGCCAGCTGACGGATCTGCTTGAACGAGCCACGGGCACCCGAGTTGGCCATCATGAAGATCGGGTTCAGGACGTCGAGGTTCTCGATCATCGCCTCCGCCACCTCGTCGGTTGCCGCGTTCCACTTCTCCACGACCGCCTCGTGACGCTCCTCCTGGGTGATCAGGCCGTCGTCGTACTGATCGGTGATCGCTCCCACCAACTTGTCGTACTTGTCGAGGATGCCCTGCTTCTCGGGTGGGATCACGACGTCGTTCTTGGAGATCGTGATCCCTGCCTGCGTGGCGTACTTGAAGCCGAGATCCTTGAACGCGTCCAGCACCAGCGAGATCGTCGTCGCGCCATAGGTCTGCACCAGCGCGTCGATCAGACGGGTTGTGTCGCGCTTCTTCATCGACTGGTTGACGAACACGTACTTGCCGGCATCGAACTCGTCGCCGAGCGCTTCCGACAGCGCCCGCTCGATGCGGTCGTTGTAGATGATCCGCCCGATCGTGCTCAGCACGTGACCGCCCTCGCGCCCATAGGGACGGAACTCGGCGATGTCGTGCAGCTTCACGACGCCGCCCTCGTAGGAGAGCTCAGCCTCCTGCGCGGTGCGGAACACGTGCGGGCGCGGCTCGTGCGTCGCCCGGTCGATCTTCGCCAGCTCCTCGGCCTCCAGACCATAGGTCAGGTAGTAGGCGCCGAGGATCATGTCCTGCGTCGGGGTCGCCAGCGGCGCTCCGTGCGCGGGGGACAGGATGTTGTTGGAGGACAGCATCAGGATGCGCGCCTCCGCCTGCGCCTCGGCTGAGAGCGGCAGATGGACAGCCATCTGGTCGCCGTCGAAGTCGGCGTTGAAGGCGTGGCAGACCAGCGGGTGCACCTGGATCGCCTTGCCCTCGACGAGCAGCGGCTCGAACGCCTGGATGCCGAGGCGGTGGAGCGTCGGCGCGCGGTTCAGCAGCACGGGATGCTCGTGGATTACCTCCTCGAGCACATCCCACACCTCGCCGATCCCAGAGTCGACCATCTTCTTGGCGGCCTTGATGTTCTGCGCCGACTTGCGCTCGACCAGGCGAGCCATGATGAACGGCTTGAACAGCTCGAGCGCCATGATCTTCGGCAGACCACACTGGTGCAGCTTCAGGTACGGCCCAGCGACGATCACCGAGCGCCCGGAATAGTCCACGCGCTTGCCGAGCAGGTTCTGGCGGAAGCGTCCCTGCTTGCCCTTGAGCATGTCCGAGAGGCTCTTCAGCGGGCGGTTGCCCGGCCCGGTGACGGGACGGCCGCGGCGGCCATTGTCGAACAGCGCGTCGACGGCCTCTTGCAGCATCCGCTTCTCGTTGTTGACGATGATCTCCGGCGCGCCGAGGTCCAGCAGCCGCTTGAGGCGGTTGTTGCGGTTGATCACGCGGCGGTACAGGTCGTTGAGGTCAGACGTCGCGAAGCGCCCACCATCGAGCTGCACCATCGGGCGCAGCTCCGGCGGGATCACCGGCACGGCGTCGATCACCATCTGCTCGGGCTTGTTGCCCGACTGCAGGAACGCCGAGACGACCTTCAGGCGCTTGACCGCGCGGGCCTGCTTCTGGCCTTTGCCGGTCTTGACCTGATCCTCGAGCTCGACACGTTCGTCCTCGAGGTCGACCTGCTGCAGCAGGTCGCGGACCGCTTCCGCGCCCATCCCACCGCGGAAGTACTCGCCGAAGCCGTAGGAGGAGCCGAAGCGCTCCTTCAGCTCGCGGAAGGTCGTCTCGTCGTGCTCGATCTGCTTGGGCTCCATCGTCTTGAACAGCTCCCAAACGTTGCGCATCCGCTCGGCCCCGTCCTCGATGTAGGCCTCGGTGTCGGCGATGTCGGCATCGAAAGACTTGCGCAGCTCCTTGATCAGCTTCTCGCGCTCCTCGTCGGAGATCTTCGCCAGGTTGATGTCCAGCGAGTCCGCCCACAGGTGGTCTTCGTCTGAGAAGTGAGTCTGTTTGCCGTTGGCCAGGTACTTCTCCCGGCGCTTGAGCGACTCGCGCAGTTCCAGCACTCGCTCCTCGCGTTCGGCCGCATAGGCGTCGAGCACCTCGTTTACTTTCTTCTCCAGCGAGTCGAGATCCTTCGTACGCGCCTCGTCGTCGACCCACGTGATGATCGACGCGGCGAAGTACAGGACCTTCTCGAGTTCCTTGGGCGCCATGTCCAGCAGGTAGCCGATCCGGCTGGGCACACCCTTGAAGAACCAGATGTGGCTGACGGGTGCGGCGAGGTCGACGTGGCCCATCCGCTCGCGGCGCACCTTCGAGCGCGTGACCTCGACGCCGCAGCGCTCGCACACGATGCCCTTGTAGCGCACCCGCTTGTACTTACCGCAGTAGCACTCCCAGTCCTTCGTCGGACCGAAGATGCGCTCGCAGAACAGGCCATCCTTCTCGGGCTTCAGCGTCCGGTAGTTGATCGTCTCCGGCTTGATGACCTCGCCCGAGCTCCAGCTGCGAATCTGCTTGGACGAGGCGAGAGAGATCTCGATTGCGTCGAAGTTGTTGATGTCGATCACGGTGTGTCCTCCACAGTCTCGTCAGTTGCAAGTGCGTCGCCGTCGAGTGCCGCGGCCTCTCCAAGCAGCTCCTCGACGTCGAGCTCCTCCACGGTGTCGTCCTCCTCGTCCTCCACCGGTATCTCCACGAGGGTCTCCTCCACACCGGTCGCGTCTGTTACCTCGGTGGCTACGTCACCCTCCTCGCCGTCGGACTCCGCGGCGGGCGCCTGCGCGATCGGGGCGCGAACGCCCGAAAGATCGATGCCGAGCTCCTCGGCGGCGCGCAGCAGGTCGTCGTCTTCGTCGCGCATCTCTGTGCGCTGGCCTTCCTCGGAGACGACGTTGACGTCGAGCGCCAGCGATTTCATCTCCATCAGCAGCACCTTGAAGGACTCGGGGATCGACGGCTCGGCGATGTTCTCGCCCTTGACGATCGCCTCGTATGCCTTCACGCGCCCGACGGTGTCGTCAGACTTGATCGTCAGCATCTCCTGCAGCGTGTAGGCAGCGCCGAATGCCTCCAGCGCCCACACCTCCATCTCGCCGAAGCGCTGCCCGCCGAACTGCGCCTTGCCGCCCAGCGGCTGCTGGGTGACCAGCGAGTAGGGACCGGTCGAGCGGGCGTGGATCTTGTCGTCGACGAGGTGCAGGAGCTTCAGGATGTACATGTAGCCGACCGTCACCTGTTCGGCGAACGGCTCGCCCGTGCGGCCGTTGAACAGCGTGAACTTGCCCGAGGCCTTCTCGCCCTCTCGGCGGCTCTTGTCGATGTCCATGCGGATGCGGCCCTCGTGGGCGTCCTGCCAGGCGACCAGCGCCTGGTCGACGTCTTCGACGGTCGCTCCGTCGAACACCGGGGTGGACACATACACACGTCCGCTGCCGCCGGCGGCATGGGCTTCCTTGTAGGCGTCGGTGCCGTCGTCGTACCAGCCCTGCGCCGCGGCCCAACCGAGATGCGTCTCGAGGATCTGCCCGACGTTCATCCGCGAAGGCACACCCAGCGGGTTGAGGATCACGTCGACCGGTGTGCCGTCCTCCAGGAACGGCATGTCCTGCTCGTCGACGATCTTCGAGATCACACCCTTGTTGCCGTGACGGCCCGCGAGCTTGTCGCCCTCGGAGATCTTGCGCTTCTTGGCGACGAACACACGCACCAGGTCGTTCACGCCCGGCGGCAGATCGTCGCCGGCGTCGCGGCTGAAGGTCATCACGTCGATCACCACGCCACCCTCGCCGTGGGGCACCTTCAGCGATGTGTCGCGCACCTCACGCGCCTTCTCCTTGAAGATCGCGCGGATCAGCTTCTCCTCGGCGGTCAGCTCGGTCTCGCCCTTCGGCGTGACCTTGCCGACGAGCAGGTCGCCGGAGGCCACCTCGGCGCCGACGCGAACGATGCCGCGATCGTCGAGGTTGCGCAGCGACTCCTCCGAGCGGTTGGGGATATCGCGTGTGATCTCCTCCTCGCCGAGCTTCGTCGTGCGCGCGTCGATCTCGTACTCCTCGATGTGGATCGAGGTGCAGCTCGTCGTCCTTGACCAAGCGCTTGGAGAGGATGATCGCGTCCTCGAAGTTGTAGCCCTCCCAGGACATGAACGCGACCATCAGGTTCTTGCCGAGCGCCATCTCGCCCTTGTCGGTCGAGGAGCCGTCGGCCAGCACGTCGCCCGCCTTGAGCTTCTGGCCGGTTTTCACACGCGGCTTGTGGTGGATCAGCGTTCCCTGGTTGGAGCGCATGAACTTCTGCAACTCGTACTCGTCCTTCTTGCCCTCAGTCGTCTCGATCACGATCTGGTTCGCGTCGACGAAATCGACCGTCCCGGCGTCCCGCGTCAGCAGCACGTCGCCCGTGTCGAGCGCCGCGCGGCGCTCCATCCCGGTGCCGACCAGCGGCGCGTCAGCCTTCAGCAGCGGCACCGCCTGGCGCTGCATGTTCGAGCCCATCAGCGCGCGGTTGGCGTCGTCGTGCTCGAGGAACGGGATCATCGCCGTGGCAACCGACCAGATCTGCTCGGGCGAGACATCGACGAGGTCGACGTCCTTCGGGCCGACGGTCACGTACTGGCCGGCCTGGGTGCGGCAGAGGATTTCGGTGCCCTTCAGCTTGCCGGTCTTCGCGTCGATCGGCGTGTTCGCCTGCGCGATCACCAGCTCCTCTTCCTGCGTGGCGTCCAGACGCTCGACTTTGTCGGTCAGCACGCCGTCCTTGACCACGCGATAGGGCGTCGTGACGAACCCGTACTCGGAGACCTCGGCGAACGAGGACAGTGAGCCGATCAGGCCGATGTTCGGACCCTCCGGCGTCTCGATCGGGCACATGCGCCCGTAGTGCGTCGGGTGCACGTCGCGCACCTCGATCGGCGCGCGCTCGCGCGTGAGACCTCCGGCGCCAAGCGCTGAGAGGCGCCGGCGGTGCGTCAGGCCCGCGAGCGAGTTGGTCTGGTCCATGAACTGGGAGAGCTGCGAGGAGCCGAAGAACTCCTTCAGCGCCGCGACCACGGGGCGGATGTTGATGATCGTCTGCGGTGTGATCGTGTCGGCGTCCTCGGTCGTCAGGCGCTCGCGCACGACGCGCTCCATGCGGTATAGGCCGATGCGGAAGGCCTCCTGGATCAGCTCGCCGACGGTGCGCAGACGGCGGTTGCCGAAGTGCTCGTACTCGTCGAGGTGGTCGGCCACCGGCTCGCGCGGCATGCTCATCGCCTCGGCCGCGTAGTCCTTGATCTCGATCTCGCCGTCCTCGGGTATGCCCAGACGCTTGGGCAGCGACACCAGCTCGCGCACCAGCGCGATGATGTCGTCGTGCGTCAGCGTGCGTGTGTCGATGTCGACATCCAGGCCGAGGCGCGAGTTGAGCTTGTAGCGACCGACGCGCGTCAGGTCATAGCGCTTGGGGTCGAAGAACAGCTGGTTCAAGAGCGCCTTGGCGTTGTCGACCGACGGCGGCTCACCCGGGCGCTGCTTCTTGAACAGCTCCACCAACGCGCCCTCTTCGGTGCGCGTGATTTCGGTGTCGGACTCGATCGTGTTGCGGATGTACAGCGAGTTCTCGAACAGCCGCAGGATCTCCTCATCGGTCGCGTAGCCCATCGCGCGCAGCAGCACCGTCACCGGCAGCTTGCGCTTGCGGTCGATGCGGACGAAGACCTTGCCCTTCTTGTCGATCTCGAGCTCGAGCCACGAGCCGCGAGCCGGCATCAGGTTCGCGATGAACACCTGCTTCTCGCGATCCTTCGGCTCCATCAGGTACGCCCCGGGAGAACGCACGAGCTGCGTCACGACGACCCGCTCGGTGCCGTTGATCACGAACGTGCCGCGCTCGGTCATCCACGGGAAGTCGCCCATGAACACCGACTGCTCGCGGATCTCGCCGGTCTCGCGGTTGATGAACGCAACCGTGACGGTCAGCGGGCGCGCGTAGGTCAGATCCTTCTCGCGGCACTGCTCGAGGTTGGCGACGGGCTCGTCGAACACGAACTCGCCGAACTGGACGGCGAGGTTGCCGGTGTAGTCCTCGATCGGCGAGATGTCATCAATCGTCTCGCGAAGGCCCCCCGTCTCAGGGTCGGTCAGCCACGTAAACGAGCGGCGCTGGATATCGATCAGGTTCGGAACGTCGACAGACTTAGATAGACGCGCGAAAGTCCGGCGCGTCCGGAGAGAATCAACAGCAGCCAAGAAACGACTCCTTCGGAGAACGATGAGACGGGCAGAGGAGGGCGCCGAAAGCGCGACCAGCAAAGATAGCACAGGCCATCGGCACCCTTAAGTGGGCAACCAGCGCTCACGGACCCCGCCCTCGACGATCGCGTATGTGGCGCGACGCCATGCTGCATGGACGGCTGCGACTATTGGCCAGCAGCGGGGACTTTACCGCAAAAGCGGCCTAAATGTTAGGCGTAGATAAAGAAAGGCCCCAACATTGTGGGGCCCCTCTTTACTGCTTGCGTCTTTGGCTTGTGTCTTTGCTGCTTGTGTCTTTGGTTTGCGTCTTTGGCTTGCGACTCGTCCGAGTCTTGCTACTTCAGCTCGACGGTGGCGCCGGCCTCCTCCAGTTCCTGCTTGAGCTTGGCGGCCTCCTCCTTCTCGATGCCCTCCTTGACGGGCTTGGGGGCCTCGTCGACGAGCGCCTTGGCCTCTTTCAGCCCAAGGCCAGTGGCAGCGCGGACGACCTTGATCACCTGGATCTTCTTGTCGCCGGCGGCCGTCAGAATTACGTCGGCAGTGGTGCTCTCTTCCTCCGCGGCGGCCCCATCGCCTCCGCCTCCCGCGGGCGCGGCGGCGGGTGCGGCCATCGCCGCGGCCGATACGCCGAACTCCTCCTCGAGCGCCTTGATCCGCTCGGCGAGCTCGAGCACCGAGATGCCCTTGAGCTCCTCGATCCACTTCTCTGTGCTTGTGGCTGTAGCCATGTGAGTCAGTCCTCCTGTTTGTCGTCTTCTTGCGCCGGCTCATCCTGCTCCGGCTCAGCTTGGTCCTCCGACGCCTCGTCCTGCGAGGCCTCCTCGGCCGGCGTCTCAGGCTCTGGGGCGCTCTCAGCGGGCGGTGCCTCGACGGCAGCCTCCGCTGCGGGAGCCTCCCCCGCGGGGATCTCGCCGGACTCCTTCTTCTCGCGCACCTGACCGAGGGCGACGGCGAGGCCGCCAAGCAGGCCGCCGAGCGAGCGGACGAGGCCGCCGATCGGCGAGGCGACAACACCGACGAGTTGTCCGTAGAGGACTTCGCGCGAGGGCAGGCGCGAGAGCGAGCGGATCTGCTCGGGGTCGATCGCCGCGCCATCCATCAGGCCACCCTTGAACGGAAGCAGCTGGGTGGCGCGCCCGTAGTCGGCGACGGCCTTGGCGGCGGTCGCGATGTCGCCGCGCACGAAGGTCAGCGCGGTCGGCCCTTCCAGCAGCGCCTTCAGCGTCTCGGCGCCCACCTGGTCCGCCGCCCGTTCGGTGAGCGAGTTCTTGACCACCTTGAAGGTCGCGTCTGACTCGCGCAGCTTGGAGCGCAGCTCGGCCACCTGGGGCACGGAGATGCCCCGGTAGTCCACAGCGAAGACCGCCTGGGACTCGTCTATGTTGGCGGCGATCTCGGCGATCGCCGCGGCCTTCTGGTCTCGGTTCATTTGGGTGGCTCCTGTCCCGGTCTTCTGCTGGCCGATGTGATCGGTCAGCCGCCGGGGGTCTCTGGTGGCCTGGGGATGACGCTAAGCGGCGATCGTAGCCGCGGGCGCCTCCTCGAGGATGTCACGTGTACGGCTGGCGTCGACCTTCACGCCCGGCCCCATCGTTGAAGTGATCGTAATCGACTCCAGGTAGCGGCCCTTGGCACTCGCCGGCTTCGCGCGGATCAGCTCTTCGATCACCGCCGCGTAGTTCTCCAAGAGCGGGCGCTCATCGAAGCTTGCCTTGCCGATCACCATGTGCACGATCGCGTTGCGGTCGGTGCGGTACTCGACCTTGCCGGACTTGGACTCCCCCACGGCTTTGGCCACGTCCATCGTGACCGTGCCCACCTTCGGGTTCGGCATCTTGCCCGACGGTCCAAGCACGCGGCCGAGGCGACCGACGACGGACATCAAATCAGGCGTGGCGATCGCCACGTCGAAGTCATCGAAGCCCTCCTCGATGCGCTTCGCCAGATCCTCGCCGCCGACCGCGTCGGCGCCCGCCTCTTCGGCCTCGCGGACCTTCTCGCCCTGAGCGAACACGATGATCTTGACGTCCTTGCCCAGGCCATTGGGCAGCGCGATCGTGCCACGCAACTGCTCGTCGGCGTGACGCACGTTCAGACCAGTGCGCACGTGGATCTCGACCGACTCGTCAAATTTTGCCTTGGCGAGGCTCTTGACGAGCGCCACCGCCTGCGCGGGCTCGTACTCGCGCTCGCGCTCGACCTTCCCCAGCGCTTCGGAGTAGCGCTTGCCGTGCTGGGCGCTCATGAGGAGACCTCTACTCCCATCGAGCGCGCCGTGCCGGCGATGATCTTCGCCGCCTGATCGATGTCGTTGGCGTTGAGGTCCTCGAGCTTGCGCTCGGCGATCTCGCGTAGCTGGGCTTGGGTGATCGTGCCGACCTTCGTGCGGTTGGGCTCGCCCGAGCCCTTGCCGATACGCAGTGCCTGCTTGATCAGCACCGCCGCGGGCGGCGTCTTCGTGACAAACGTGAACGAGCGATCCTCATAGACCGTGATCACGACCGGGATGACGGTGCCCGTCTCTGACTGCGTCTGGGCGTTGAACGCCTTGCAGAACTCCATGATGTTGATCCCGTGCTGACCCAGCGCGGGACCAACCGGCGGAGCGGGACTCGCCTGCCCGCCGTTCGCCTGCAGCTTGATTGTTGTCAGAACCTTCTTTGCCATTACCTAACCCAGCCTAGAGCTTCTTTACTTGGTCGAAGCCGACCTCTACGGGTGTCTCGCGACCGAAGATTGATACCAGGACCTTCAGCTTCGCGGCGTCGTCGTTGATCTCGGAGATCTCTCCGGAGAAGTCCGACAGCGGGCCGGAGATGACCTTGACGGACTCCCCGATTGTGAACTGCGCACGCGTTCGCGGCGCCGTCGCGACGTCTGTCTTGTGCAGCAGACGGTCGACCTCCATCTGCGTGAGCGGCACCGGCTCTTGGGAGGCGCCGACGAAGCCGGTGACGCCGGGGGTGCCCTTGACGACCCCCCAGGAGTCCTCGTTGAGCTCCATGTTCACGAGCACATACCCGGGCATCGTGCGCTTCTCGACGGTGACCTTCTGGTTGTCCTTCATCTCCGAGACCGACTCGGTCGGAACGACCACGTTGCGCACCGCACGCTGCTGACCAAGCGAGATGACCCGGTGCTCCAGGTTGTGCTTGACCTTGTTCTCGTGACCGGAGTAGGTGTTGACTACATACCAACGAAACATTCAGGATTCCTCAGAGGATGAATTCGACGATTTCCTTGGCCACATAGTCGGCCAAGCCAAGATACGCACCGGCGATCGCCACGAAGCCCAAGACAACGGCGGTCGCCTGGAAGACCTGACGGCGGTCGGGCCACTGTACGCGTTGCAGCTCGGCCCAGCTGGCGCGGATGAAGCCCACTGCACGGTTGCCGCCTCGCTGGGGAGCGCCCGAGGCCTGCTCAGGCGTGGCGAGACCACCGCTCCCACCATCCCCCGATGCCGCTCGCGATCTCCTGGATTCCGTCCTCGAGTGAGCTCGCCCTCGGCCTCAGCCTCATCCTCGATTTCGCGCTCGGAGAGATGTTCTGGGTCCTCCGCGGGAACGCCACCAGCGCCGCGCACGAGCGCGGCGTCGAACTCGTCGACGTCGCTCGAGGCGTGGTCCAGTGCCCCCGGCACATCGGCACGGACAGGGATGCCGCCAGCCGGCGGCTCTCCCCCATCGGCCGGAAAGTCTCCGACCTGCCGACTGCCGGCCGCTCGCCCTGGGGGCGCGGTCGGGGCGTCGTCGCGCCCGCGACGAGCGCGGCGCTGCTTTGCGCGTTTACGATCACGGGCCACAACAGCGCTCCCGCGCTAGCGAGTCTCCCGGTGGCTGGTGTGCTTGCGACACCAGCGACAGTACTTGCGCAGCGACACCCGATCCGGGTTGTTGCGCTTGCTCTTATTCGTTTGGTAGTTGCGATGCTTGCACTCCTCGCATGCGAGGGTGATCGCGATTCGAACGTCTCCGCGGGCCATGTGAGAAATCCCTGCGTGGTTGTGGACAAACGGCCTTGGGCGAAGAAAAACCCCGCCCAGGCGCGAGGTGCACGCAGTCTAGCGTGCTTTGTATATAGGAGTCCCGCCCACCCCCCGTAGGAGTCCCGCCCACCCCTCGGGGGCGGTGCCCGGGGCCAACGGGCGAGCACGGCGACCTTGACGCGGCTGGGGAAAACCGCGAGGCTCGGCCTCCCTTTCCCTCTCCCTTCTCCCCTCTCTCCTCTCCCTCTACCCCCACAGGAGACATCACCATGCATCTGCCAGAGCCGATTCCCGCCAGCGTTCACGACGAGTCCTTCGCCGGTGTGACCTACCACATCCGCGGCGAACTGGTGCCCGAGCTGCAGATCGAGATCTCCGACCGGGCGGTGATGTTCGAGCACCACGTGCTGCTGTGGAAGGAGACGCAGTTGAACATCGAGCTGAAGAAGCTCCCGGGTGCGATCAAGCGCAAGATCGCGGGTCTCGAGTTCTTTGTGACCCGCACCTCGGGCTCGGGGCGAATCGCCTTCTCACGGGACTCGCCCGGGCAGTGCGTGCCGATGCATCTGAGCCAAGGCGAAGGGCTGGATGTGCGTGAGCATCAGTTCATCGCGGCCACGGACAACCTCGATTACAGCTTCGAGCGGATCAAGGGCGTGCAGAACATGGTGCTGGGGGGATCGGGTTTCTTCATGGACAAGTTCCGCGCGAGCGACGGCGACGCGCTGGTCTGGCTGCATGGGCATGGAAATGTGTTCCTCGTCAACCTCGACGAGGGCGAGCAGCTCGACGTCGAGGCCGGGGCGTGGCTGTACAAGGACCCGACGGTCAAGCTCGAGGCAGTGACGATGGGTCTGAAGACGGGACTGATGGGCGGCGGCGGCAAGCTCACCTGGAATCGCTTCACCGGTCCTGGGAGGCTCGCGATCCAGACGCTGTTCATCGCCCCGCTGGAGGGCACCGAGAGCAACACGAGCGCAGCCGCCACCGGTGGCATCGCCGGGGCGCTGATCGGGGGACTGGCCGGTCGCTGAGGTCCGCGAGCGCCGGAGGATTAGTGACGGGGCTTCGGGTGCTGGGGCTTGTGCCCGTGCTTTTTTGAGCCTTGCTTCTTGGTTTTTGAGCCTTGCTTCTTGGGCTCGCTGAAGCGCACGCCGTCGAGCAGAAAGATGAACGGGGTGCTGGTGGGCGATGCCTCGTTGGCCAACAGGAAGGCCGAGATCGCATGGAAGTGGCGCAGCAGCTGAAGGCCGGTCGGGTTGAGCTTGGCCGTGAACGTCGCGGTGGCGCCGGCGGCCAGCGCGAACGGCGCCTGGCCGAGCCTGGCCGATCCCCTGGTGCGACGACTCGAGCCGACGGCAATGACCTTCTTGCCCTGGAGAATCTCGTTGGTCGTGAGGAAGATCGTCCCGGAGCAGCCCAGACCGTCCGTGCTAACACAGCTCAGCGTCAGCGCGACGCCGGCGGGAGTGACCTTGCGGCTGATGTAGCGAGTCAGGCCGGGGACGGGAGGGCGAGGTCCAATTGGGGCTGGACAGGAGAGCGCACCGAGGCCGTACGTGAACTCGTCGGCGCCCATGTCGACGATCGCCGGGAAGCTCTGCGAGCAGCTCACGTGTCCGGTGAGGATTCTCGCGTGACCAAAGGCATCTGTGGTCAAACCAGCGGGTACGAGCGCGTTTGAGCCGGCGTCGATCGTCGGGCTCGAGGGGGACTCTTCTCCTTCGGCGGTGAGCCGCGGGTCAGCGCAAATGTTGCCTTGACCCGGCAGCGCGATGCTCGTGTCAGGTTTGCACGCATCGCTGAACGAGGACGTGAACGATCCACCCGAGACCGTTTGAAAGCCGCCGATGTCGGCTTGGCCCGAGGGGCTCGTCACGATCGAGTTCGACAGCGTCAGCTGGTCGGATTCCCCGCCGTCCACGCCGGCGATACCCTCGGGGGCCTGGTTGCCGGCGACCGTGGAGTCCTCGAGCGTGATCTGGAAGGGAGCGTTGGGCTTGGCCGGCACACAGCCGGCGAAGATGCCAGCGCCCGCCGATTGGGCGCCTTCGCTTGCGGCGCCGATCGAGTTGGCGGCGATGACCGCGTCCTCCAGTACCGCCGACGTGGTCACCCCTTCCGCGCACGTGGCCGAGGGGACGCCCAATCCGGCGCCCTCGCTGGAGGCGCTCGAAACCTGCGGCCCCGGCAAGGAGTTCTTGACGAAGCGATCGCCGGTGCTCGTGAGATCGATCGACGGCGCCCACTCACCGCCGCCGCCATAGGCCTTGGTCGGTGTGGTCGCTGCGATCGCGTCTTCCGCGAAGACGTTGTCGCTCTGCGTGGCCGAGACGAGTACCCCGGCCGACGACTTGTTGGCGAGGTAGAGAGCTCCTCCGAACACTTCTCTGCCCTTGACCGTGTCGATCGAGTCGTCGATGAACTTGTCCGCCGTGAGCGTCGCGAAGTCGACCGGAGTCGCCGACGCCGAGGTGCATCTGATTTCCGTCGACACGGCGCCGCCTACGTCGGACAGTTCATTGGTGGCGGTGTCCGAGATTCGATCGCCGTTGAATTCGGAGCCTGCGATGCTCAGTGGGGCCGTATAGGCACAGGTGGCGTTGGACGCGGAGATATCCAGCGCGCCACCGTGAGTCGACGCATTGGAGGTGCTGTCGGTGTCGTTGATGAAGCGATCGGATTCGATCACCGGCAGGGCGCCTTCGGTGGGGGTGAGCGAGACCGCGGATTTTTCTTTCAGCGAATAGTTCTCGACCACGAGGTTGCGCAGCACCAAACCGTTGCCTTTGCCTTCCAGTGCGCTACCGCCGGCGCCCATTCCTTCGAAGCCGGCGGTCGTGCCGCTCTGACCTTCGATCGTGATATCAGCCACGTTTGACGGGAGTTTGAAGGCTCCGTCATATTTACCTGAGTTGCTCGCGGTGCAGAGGGCCGCGAGCGTGATGACTTCGCCTGCTTCGGCTGCGTTCAGGATCGGCTGCAGTTTTGCGCAGTTGCTCACGGTGACGTCCGACGCCGCCGCCGTGGAGGCAGCCATCAGAGATGCGATCAGCGCTCCGACGAGCACGGCAAGCACCAGGTACCGCGGCCGCAGGGTGCTACGCACATGTGCTTGCCCGATGTACGACACGACTGGCTCCCTCGCGTTTCCTTCGCGGTTTCCCCAACGACGACTTGCGAGTCTACCGCGACGTGGCAGCGACTCCGCCGGTTACGCGCAGAGCCAAAACGCGACTGAGACCCCAGAAGTTCTTCTACTCGTACAAGGTCAGCGTCGCAAGGATCACATACAGCGCGACCAAGGCCCAGCCCTCGAATTCGGCCGCCTCGCCGTCGCCGGTCACCTGCCACAGCGCCAACGCGGTGAGCGCCAGCGCGCCGATGTAGACGGGTGCGAGGGCGAACGTGAGCGTCGTCGCGAGCAGGAACGAGACGAGCACCAGCAGCGGGAACAGGAACGCCGCGATCTGCGCGACGGAGTTTTTGACGACCGAGATCGCGAGGTCTGAGCGGCGCTTGTAGGCGAGCACCAGACCAGCGGTGTTCTCGACGGCGTTGCCGGCGATCGCGACGATCACAAGACCGGCGAATGCCTGGGAGATGTGCAGCACGCCGATCGCGGGCTCCAGGCCATTGACGAACCAGTCCGAGACGAACGCCGAGGCAGTGCCCGCAACGATCAAGAGCACAAGCGTCAGCCCGAGCGAGAGACGCGGGCCGGGCCGGGCCTCGTCATCCGTGGGGCTCTCTTCCCTCCCCTCCTGCACCTCGTTCCCCGGCGCGACATCGGAGCGTAGATAGGGCACCACCCAGGCGAGGTAGACAACCAGCAGGCAAACGGCGCCGATCGCGGAGATCGCCTTCACGTGATGGCTCGCCGGGTCGTGCGAGGCGACCGCGAGGCCCAGCAGCACAATGATGAAAACCGTCACCTGCAGCAGCGTCGCGGTGTCGCGCGGCAGGCGCTTGGAGAAGCGCATGATCCCGTCCTCGGAGCGTCGCGCTCCGACCACGATGACCAAGCCGAGCACGAGCAGGGCGTTCGCGAGGACAGAGCCAATAATCGCCGTCTGCGCCACGATCAGCTCGCCCTTTTGCAGCGCGAAGATCACAACGAACAGCTCCGGCAGGTTGCCGAGCGTCGACTGCATGATTCCCGTCACGCCAGGCCCGAAGCGCTCGCCGAGTTGCTCGGTCGCAAACGACACCACCCAGGCCAGACCCGCGAGCGCGAGCGTGGCGATCGCGAAGCGCGGAACCGCCGGCCAGGCTTGGTAGTTCGCCGCGCCCGCGAGCGCGCTCAGCACGACGATCAGGAACAGGGTCGAGCGCTCGAGCGAAGTCACGCCGGGCGAGCATAGCCCGCCGCGTGCTCAGTGACTCTCGAGGACCCGGTCGATCAGGCCGTACTCGAGCGCTTGCTCGGCGTTGAAGAAGCGGTCACGCTCCATGTCCTTGCGTACCTGCTCCTTGGAGAGCCCGGTGTGCTCGGCGTAGATCTCGTCGATCCGCTCGCGCACCTTGAGGATCTCGCGCGCGTGGATCTCGATGTCGGTCGACTGCCCTTCGAAGCCAGCCGACGGCTGGTGGATCAGGATGCGGCTGTTTGGCAGCGCCGCCCGCTTGCCCTTCGTCCCACCCGCCAGCAGCAGCGAGCCCATCGACATCGCCACACCGACGACCATCGTCGCGATGTCTGGCTTGACGAAGTTCATCGTGTCGTAGATCGCCAGGCCCGAGTAGATCGAGCCGCCGGGCGAGTTGATGTAGATCGAGATGTCCTTCTCGGGGTCCGAGGACTCCAGGTGCAGAAGCTGCGCGACCACCAGATTGGCGACCTGGTCGTCGATCGGCGTGCCGAGAAAGATGATCCGCTCGTTCAGCAGCCGCGAGTAGATGTCGAACTCGCGCTCGCCTCGCGCCGTGCGCTCTATGACCATCGGGATCAGCGGCATGCCTGCACCCTATCCGTCCCGCCGTGTCCGTCCCGGCTCACAGGTTGACCGTCCGCATTGCCTCCGCCGGGTAACGCTCACCCGCGGCGGCCGGAACCGCCTCGGCGATCCGCTCGGACTCCTCCGCGCTCAGCTCCAGATCCGCGGCGGCGAGGTTCTCCTCCAGATAGCCGCGGCGCTTGGTGCCCGGGATCGGCACGATGTCCTCGCCGCGGCTCAGCACCCACGCCAGCGCCAGCTGCCCGGGGGTGATCCCCTTCTCCTGCGCAAGCTCCTTCACGCGCTCCGCCAGCTTCAGGTTCTGATCGAGGTTCTCGCCCGTGAAGCGCGGCCCGTAGCGGCGGAAGTCGCCCTCGTCGAGCTCCTCAGGGGACTTGAAGCGGCCGGAGAGAAAGCCGCGCCCCAGCGGCGAGTAGGAGACGAAGCCGATCCCGAGCTCGCGGCAGACCGGCAGGATCTCCGACTCCGCCGGGTCGCGCGTCCACAGCGAGTACTCGGTCTGCACCGCGGCGATCGGGTGCACCGCGTGCGCGCGGCGGACTGTTTCGGGCGCCGCCTCGCTCAGCCCGATGTGCAGGATCTTGCCCTGCTGCACGAGCTCCGCCATCGCGCCGACGGTCTCCTCGATCTCGACGTTCGGGTCGACGCGATGCTGGTAGTAGAGGTCGATGCGGTCGGTTTTGAGACGCTCGAGCGACCCCTCAACCGACGTGTGGACGTGCTCGGCGGAACCGTCGAGCGGGCCGAGCGTCGACATGTCGCCAGGCGTCGCTGCGTCGGTGCGGCGGGCGAACTTGGTCGCGATCACGTACTCGTCGCGGTGCCCCTCGATCGCGCGGCCGACGAGCTGCTCGTTCGTCATCGGCCCGTACAGCTGCGCCGTGTCGAGGAAGTTGCAGCCGAGCTCGAGCGCTCGGTGGATCGTCGCGATTCCCTCTCCTTCGTCAGTCGATCCATAAAACGCCGACATCCCCATGCAGCCCAGCCCGATCGCCGAGACCTCCGGTCCGCCTGCTCCCAAGGTGCGCTTGTTCATCGTGTCTCCTCGTCGGTCGTGTTGCGAAGGCTTGGGACCGATACTAGGACGGCATGGTGGCAGTCCTATAACGGCATAATGAGCGCCCTATGTTTCCCCTGAATCTGCCAAACGTCCTGACGGTGCTGCGAATCATGCTCGTCCCGGTCGTGGTGGTCGCCCTGCTTGGGAACACGCCCGCCGGGGACGTGCTCGCGGCGGTGGTGTTCGCGCTGGCCTCGCTGACCGACTTCGTCGACGGCCGCCTCGCTCGGGCGCGCGGATCGATCACGACCTTCGGCAAGTTGATGGACCCGCTCGCCGACAAGCTGTTGATCATCGCTGCGCTGCTCTCACTCGTCTCGCTGAACCGCCTGCAAGCGTGGGTGGCGATGGTCATCATCACGCGCGAGCTCGCGGTCACGGTGCTGCGCCTCGGCGCCACGCAAGCGGGCGTGGTGATTGCCGCGAGCATGTTCGGCAAGGTCAAGACCTGCATGCAGATTGCCGCGATCCTCGCCTTGATCGCCGTGCACGGGGAACCGTTGTGGGTCTCGCTGCTGCTGTACGCGACGGTCTTGGTGACCGTGCTCTCGGGCTTGGACTACTTCTTCGGCCTGCGCCGGCAGATGCAGCAGGCGCACGTCCGCGCGCCAGGCTGAGAGGAACTCAGGCGCCGGAGCCGAGCCACTCGTCGAGCGTGGTCTGGCGCGGGGCGGGCTGGCCCGAGTCGATCTCGCGGCGCAGCTCCTGAAGCAGCCCGTGGCGCTCGGCGAGCACGTTGTGCTGGTGGATCGTCTCCAGGTTCTCTTGGCGCGCCGAGACGAAGCTCAACCCGTCGAGCTCGGGGAATGCTCGCACCACACCCGCGACCATCTCCCGCACACAATCCTCGACGAAGCGCGGACGGCGATGCGCCTTTTCCACGACCTCGACCTCGTCGGTGCGCTTCATCAGCTCGTAGATCTCCGAGGACATCGAGCCCTCGACGATCGCCAGCAGTGCCGATGCATCGATCTCGGCGGCACAGTCCTCGATGCAGCCGATGTGCAGCGTTCCCAGACCGCGCTGGTTGTGGGTGGCCACCGGCACGTGCTCGAAGACAAGCTCGATCTGCTCCTCGGAGAAGTCATCCGCCCGCAACCGCTCACGAGCTCGTCCCGAGATCAGCTCCTGCGCGCAGGGGCAGGCAGTCATGCCCGTCGCCGATACCCCCACCACGCGGCGCGTGCCGCGCTCAGAGGCAACCGCCCGACCGTACAGCGTGTAGATCTCCTGAGTGGTTATGCCCGAAACCGGCGCCGGCTTGTGCTCGGGATAGCGCGCCGCGATCGTGACCTCGGCACGCGCCGCGCCCTGACGCTCGCGTACCAGCTCGGCGATCTGCTGAGCCAGGGTCTCAGCCCGAAATGGCGACTGACTGAGCACGACCTCGCCGATCGCCTCGTTGATCACCTCCTCGAAGCGCGACATGTGCGCGCCCTTCTGCTCACGGCTGAGATCGACGAAGCACTCCAAGCGCGCGAAGAACAGCTCGTCACGGATCCGCACGACCTTCTCGACGCCGGTAACGCCCACGCGCGAGAGCCCAACCGGCACACCCGGCGGGCGTGCTTGGACATCCTCGCCGGCGCTCTGCGAGGGAGACAGTGGGGGGGTGAGTCGGGTCGCCTGCACCACGGCCAAGCCTAGCGCCGCGGTGACCGACATCTCCGGCCGTTGATTCTGGTATCACTCCGCACTTGGAAGGGGAGGTCGGGGCGGAGATCGCTCCGACGGGGAAGCCGGATGGATCCTGGAGGTCCGTGTTGAGCGACAGGGTTGAGGTTCTGCTGGTGGCCACTGATACCGCTGTGGTCGAAATCGACGAGCTGCAGGGTCTACTCGCGGAAGGCCAGGAGCGGGGCTTCCTGAGCTCGGAGGCGATCGCCTCGGCACTCGAGGAGGTCGACCTCACGCGCGAGCAGGGCCGAGATCTATTCAGCTACCTGGAGGAGCACGGCATCGAGGTGCTCGGCGCGGGCGAGTCCGAGCCTGAGCATTCCTCCGCGGAGCCTCATGAGGAGTCCCGGGCAAGCGCACCCAGAGACGACGATTCACCGTCCGAGAATGCAGAGGATCCCTCACTCGCCGGCATCGACGAGCGAGAGGAGGGGTTGGAGGAGGCACGGGCACTGCGTGCCCGCTTGGGAGAGATGAAGAAGGCGGAGATCGAGGAGAGCGTCGAGCAGAGCCTCGACTCACTGCGCCTGTATCTGCGCTCGATCGGCCGCGTGCCACTGCTCACGGCCGAAGAGGAGGTCTGCTTGGCCAAGCGCATCGAACGCGGCGACATCGCGGCCAAGCAGCACATGGTCGAGGCGAACCTGCGCCTGGTCGTGTCGATCGCCAAGGGCTACATCGGGCGCGGGCTCACGCTCTTGGACCTGATCCAGGAGGGCTCGCTCGGGCTCATCCGAGCGGTCGAGAAGTTCGACTACCGGCGCGGCTACAAGTTCTCGACCTACGCGACCTGGTGGATCCGTCAAGCGGTTACCCGGGCGATCGCCGACAAGGGACGCACGATCCGTATCCCCGTGCACATGGTGGAGCGCCTGAACAAGGTGATCCACACCGAGCGCCAGCTGATTCAGCAGCTGGGGCGCGAGCCGAGCACCGAGGAGATCGCCGCAGAGCTGGACTACAGCACGCACGAAGTGCGCGAGGTCATGCACATGGCCCAGCAGACCGTTTCCCTCGAGAAACCGGTGGGCGAGGAGGACGATTCAGCACTGGCCGATTTCATCGAGGACGCGAGCGCCGAGTCGCCGTTCGAGATCGCCTCAGAGGCGCTGCGCCGGGAGAACGTGACCCGCGTGCTCGCCTCGCTGCCGCGACGCGAGCGCGAGGTGATCGAGATGCGCTACGGCATCACCGGCGGGCGCTCACGCACGCTGGAGGAGGTCGGCCGCGCGTTCAACATCACACGCGAGCGCGTCCGCCAGATCGAGAACCGCACGCTGAAGAAGCTGCAGACGCTGCCTGACGCGCAACAGCTGCGCGAGGCGAGCTGAAGCGCGCGCCGCCGAGGCATTAGAATCGAGCGCTGCCCACGGCGCTCGCCGGGGATGCCTGGTGGGGTGTCCGAGTGGTTAAAGGAGACGGGCTGTAAACCCGTTGGCTCTGCCTACACAGGTTCGAATCCTGTCCCCACCACTGCGCTGTGCCCCGCGCGGCACCGCGCATCGTTCCCGGAGAGGCGGCACACGCTCGCGGGGTGCTCAGGTGCAGCGCAGTTGCTGCGCGAGCGCCTGCGCTTCGGGCGTGCTCACGAGCACCCGCCGGAGCGCCCCGTGGTTGCGCACCGCGAACGACAGGGCGGGTAGACCGCGGCGTACGGCAAATACCTGATCGAGGCGGATCGTGCGCGCCACGTAGTAGAGCCAGGGCAAGCGCAAACCGGCCTTGATGCCGGCGCTCATCACCTCCCGCAGCGGCTCTGCCACGACTTGGACCTCACTCACGTCGGTGCGCGGGACCGTGATGTTGCCGAGCAGGCCAAGCACCTTCTCCCATGGGGCAAAGAGCACTTCAACGGAGTCCTCGGTCAAACGCACCCGCATCACCAGGAGATTATTCGACTGGCATTCCGGACTCCCGAGTGAGATCATGAAACCAATCGTTCAGCCAGAAGGGAGTTCCAACCATGGAGTCCTCCGTTCCCGTCCGCGTTCTGGTGGTGGCACACAAGACAGCCGCCACGCAACCGCTGCTCTATGCAGTCAGGGCACGCTCACAGCAGGGACCGTGTGTGTTTACGCTGCTCGTTCCCAACGCCGCCCACGGCCTGCACAAGGTCGTCGATCCCGAGGACCAGGGAGCGGATGAGGCAAGCGCCGTGATCGCCGAGGCGGTCCCGTTGCTGGAAGCTGCCGCGGGGACAGCGGTAGAAGGGATCGTCGGCGCCCCTGACCCGGTGGTGGCGGTGCACGATGCGATCAACCTGCGCGGCTTCGACGAGGTGATCGTCTCGACGCTCCCAACCAGGCTCTCGCGCTGGCTGAAGCTCGACCTGCCGAGCAAGATCTCCGGCACGGGCCTGCCCGTGAGCACCGTCACGCCCGAGGAGGACGCAACCAACTCAGCATCTGGTTGAAAAGGGAGTGTGATCGCAGACAACTGTCTGGCGGGCTCTTGTCTGTAGACTCGTCGTCTGCACGGTGCGACAGTTGGGGCCATGGAATCAGCGCGCAAGCAGTTCGCCTTCAACCTCCGTCATCACCGGGAAAAAGTCGGCCTCTCGCAGGAGGCGCTCGCGAAGATCTGCAATCTGCACCGCACGGAGATCAGCCTGCTGGAGCGCTGCAAGCGCTCGCCAAGACTCGAGACGATCGTGATCCTCGCCCACGGACTGGGGCTGTCCTCGCCGGGAGAGCTGCTCGAGGGAATCGACTGAGGATCAAGGCGCGAAGCCTGCGCGGGACGCAAAGCCTGCGCGAGACGCAAAGCCTGCGCGGGACGCGAAGCCGACGCGAGACGCGAAGCCGACGCGGGGACTCGAACCCCGGACCCCCTCCTTACCATGCTGGGACCCCGGGAGCGCCCTATCTCTAGGTAGAGCGCCATTTTTGACTCCTATGCTGATGATTCGTTGCCCTCGCCCGATGGACAGGAGAGGACAACCTTGGACAAAAAGTGTATCGAACTGCTGGTGAGCTAGCGGTACAAAAAGAGAGCCGACGAAGGGACTCGAACCCTTGACCCCCGCCTTACCATGGCGGTGCTCTACCAGCTGAGCTACGTCGGCACGGCCCGAGATCGTATCGCCGTCGCGTCGTGTGGTCCCGTCCGGCTGCGCGGCGTCCTCACTGCGGAAGCCGATCCCGGGAAATCGCTCTCATGTCGCGGGCGGGCTATGCGGCGACGGGTTGGCTCGGGTGCCCAACACCCGGCCACGGAGCCAGGCACAGAATCAGGTGGCACTCGCTGATCGCACGTACCTCATGGCGCTCGCCCGGCTCGAAGTGGATCAGGCTTGGCGCGGAGAGCGTCCGCTCGCTTGCCCCAGCGCTTACGAGCAGCTGCCCACGCGTGACGAACACGAGGGCGTGCTCGTGAACCTGATGCTCCTGCAGGCACTCGCCTTGGGGCAGCAGCAGAGCAATCACGCGGTTGGCCTCGTTATCGGAACGAAGGATCTGCGGCTGGTGAGCCGCGACACGCAACCGATCTAGCTCCCAGGACTGCACTCCATACGATTGTAAGCGCACTGAGCCGGAGCGTCCTCGGCGCGACGCTCGTGGCGCTCGCGCTGGGGGCACTTACCCTGCGTCGGCGGACTTCGTAACTGCGCGCGCGGTGTCCGAGGGATTCGGAAAGGGCACGACGGTGACGGGTACCGGTGAGCTCTTCAGCAGCTCGCTGGTGACCGTGCCGAGAGCCTTGTGCAGGCGGGAGTGCTGCTCGCAGCCGACGACGATCGCGCGGGCGCCGTGACGCAGTGCGGCCTCGGTAAGCGCGGTTACGGGATCGTCGTCTGAGACCTCGGTGACGATTTCCACGTCGAACAGCGAGTCCTCGCCCTCCAGCAGGAGCTCGTCGATCACGGCCCGGCCGAGGCGCTCTCGTTCCTCTGGCGTTGAGAGGGGTGGCGGCGGGGCGTGCAGGGGCCGGCAGGCGTGCACGATCACGAGCTTCCCGTTGGGAGCGAGCTCCCCCGCGGCCCACCTCGCCGCCCGGCGGGAGCTGTCGGTTCGGTCATAGCCGAGCACTAGGCACGGCCCGCCGGCATCCTGAGTGGACTTCACGTCGGTGTGCTCTCGCGGTCGAGCGTGTCGAGGTACGGCGCGAGATACTTCGCGGCGATCTTCGTGGGGGGCGACCAGGTGGGAGTGTCGGTGATCTCTGAGCTGAACCCATGACCGCCGGCGATGTGTGCGCTGAGGTAGACGGGCTTTGCGTCGGTGAGCAGCATGCCGTGGATCACGGGATTGAATGGCTCCGGTGTGACCGGTGCGCCGGCGAGCGCCGCGATCGACTGTGCGGCGGCGTCGGCCTGCTGAGAGCCGATCCCGCCATGCTTGATCGCGAAGTCGGTCGCGTCACCGGCGGCATAGATCGGCCCCACGTCCGGGACCTGCCCGTAGGGGTTCACGCGAATGAAGCCGTTCTCTCCTAGCGGGATGCCACGAACTGGAGGGCCGTAGAGCTCGGGCAGCGCGACCACGCGGTCGACCTGCAGCCGCCGATCGCCCGGGTTGATCACGACTTCTCCCGGCTTGGGGATCTCGGCGTAGGCGGAGTTGATCGTCTTGATTTTCGCCCGCTCGAGCAGTTTGCTGACGCCGTCGCTAGCGCCGGAGCCGAAGATCGCCAGCGGTGCGTCCTCCGGGGAGACGATCGTCACGTCGAGCTCCACCTGCATGTCATAGGCGCGGCCAGCGGTCATCAGCGCGATCTCATACAGCGGCAGCTGCCACGGCATCCGCCCAGGCGCCACGAACGCGAGACTGTGGACGTAACCCCCCTCGATGTCCTGGATCAGCCCGTGCAGGATCTCGTCCAGGCGACGATCGTCGATCGTGATCGCATGTCGATACAGGGGAACAGCCTTCGCCCCGAGGGCCAGCACGAGCGCGTCGTATGCGATCTCCTCGCCGGCCTCGGTGTGGACGATCTGCCCGGCGGGCTCGACCCAAGCCAGCTTGTCGCTCAACAGCTTGGCGCCGGCATCCTCGACGATCGGTGCCAGCGGGTAGCGATGTGCTTGGCCGTAAGCAAACGGCTCGCGGACCGTCATTGGGCGGTAGATGAACTCGGTGTTGGGGGCTATGACGCTCACGTCGGCCTGCTCGGGCGCGAGCTCGCGCAGGGCCAGTGCGGCCTCCAGCGCCGCAACTCCGCCGCCAACGATGATCACTCGCAGCTTCTCGAGCGGGCTCACTTGCGCGATCCCCACGCTACGCCTCTCGCGATATCGAGGCTCGAGATCACCCCTTGGGGCTTTCCTGAGTCGGGCGCGACGACGATCAGGTGTGAGCAGTCCTGCTCGCCCATGATCTGGGCCGCGCGCTCCATGCTCTCGTCGGGGCTGACCGTGACGAGCTCGCCGATCGCTGCCTCGCCGGCCGCACCGTCCAACTGTCCCGATGCCACGGCTCGCATGAGCTCAACGTCGGAGACGGTCCCCCACACCAGGTGCCCGCTGTGATGGGGACCCCGTGCCAACCCATCCACGACCACGCAGTGAGCGGTGTTCTCGGCCATTAGCGACGCCACCTCGCGAAAAGGGGTCTCGGGAGGACAGCTGATGACGCCGGAGTGCATCAGGTCGCTGACCGCGATGGTTCTCGAAGTGGGGCTTGATGGGGGTGCCATGGCTTCTCCTTCTGGGATAGATGTCTCGAGATGGCTGATAACCGCAGAACTCACGTGAGTACTCGCTGAGCCCATTCCGTCTATTGAGTCTCCCACTCGCGTCCTGGTGCGCCATCCGCGATAGACCGGGGACAAGGTGCGGGTTTCCTCGGATTCGGGCTACCCAAGAACTTCGTGCTCGCCGTGAATCCGCGTGTAGCAGGCGTCGTGATAGCACTCGCCCACAGGCTCCCGGTCGTCTTGCTCGGCGGCTCTCGAAGTGATGCGTGCCTGTCCGTCGGTGAGCACGATCATCGGCTCGTACACTCCGATCACATCCCCGCATTGGCACCTCCATCTCCTGTCCATCACGATGCCTCCCGAACGGCAAGATGTTTTTCCTTGGGACGCGCGCCCGCTGCATGCGAATGAGTAGGCGCGCGTTGATGACGCTGATGTACTCTGAGGATAAGGTCGGGTGCAGAGCCCCCCATCGGTGCAAACCCACAATCTAGGTGGGGGCCAACTACCGACCGCAGCAGCTGAGCGCCCTCGGAGCGCACAGACCATCCACAGCGAGCAGGTTCAGGGATTTCTACGTACTAACAAGCCCCCATCCGGCTGTCGTTCGCGACTAAGCTCCGTGGCGAATGAGCGCATCGTCTGAGGAGCCGTGGATTCGCCGCCTGCTGGATGTGGGTCGGGCTTTGACAACGGAGCTCGACCAGCGGGTTCTGCTGGATCGTGTCCTCGAGACAGCGCGTGAAATCACCGGGGCGCGTTACGCGGCCCTGGGGATCTTGAACGACCAGCACAGCGCGCTGGAGCAGTTCTTGACCGCGGGCGTGGATGACGCTACGTACCGGGCGATCGGGGACCTGCCACGCGGACGGGGGGTTCTCGGCGCGCTGATCGAGCATCCGCAGCCGTTGCGCCTCGCCGATGTCGGTCAGCATCCGTCGAGCTACGGGTTCCCTGCCGGGCACCCGCCGATGCGTAGCTTCCTGGGCGTGCCGATCGTGATTCGCGGGCAGGTGTGGGGCAACCTCTACCTGACCGAGAAGCAGGGCGACGATGAGTTCTCAGAGCAGGACGAAGAGGCGACGGTGATCCTCGCCGATTGGGCGGCGATCGCGATCGGTAACGCAAAGTTGTACGAGTCCAGTGAGCGCCGCCGCAAGGAGGCCGAGAAGGCGTTTCGGGGACTGGAGGCAACCCGTGACGTGGCGATCGCGATCGGCGGAGAGATCGCACTCGAGCATGTGCTCGAGCTGATCGTCAAGCGGGGACGCGCGCTCGTCGGCGCTCGGAGTCTCGTGATCATGCTGCGCGATGGCGAGGAGCTCGTCGTACACACGAGCGCCGGTCACGTACGGGAGATGCGCGGCGTGCGCCTGCCGATCGCCGACTCCACGTCGGGAGCAAGTGCTGCAGCACCGGCGGCCCGAGCGGATCACCGATGTCGCGGCGAGGCTGCGAATCGCCCCCAGCGAGTTTGGCGTGCCCGACGCGCAGACGGCGCTGCTGGTGCCGATGGTCCACCGCGGGGAGGCCGTGGGCGTGCTGGCGGCGTTCGACCGCGGCCAGGACGGCGACGTGTTCGGCGAGGATGACGAGCAGATGCTGCGCACGTTCGCGGCAAGCGCAGCGACTGCCGTTGCTTTGGCACAGAGCGTGCAGGCCGACCGTCTACGTAGCACGCTGTCTGCCGCCGACGCCGAGCGGCGCCGCTGGGCACGGGAGCTCCACGACGAGACGTTGCAGGGCCTCGGGGGCCTGCGTCTGCTGCTCTCCTCCGCGCTGCGCCAAGATGACCTGCCGCGGGCGCAAGAGGCGATGCGCAAGGGAGTGGAGCAGGTCGAGCATGAGATCGAGAACCTGCGAGCGATCATCACCGAGCTGCGCCCCGCAGCGCTGGATGAGCTGGGCTTGCGAACCGCGATCGAGGGGCTGCTCGACCGCCACCGGGAGCAGAGCGGGTTTCAGATCGACAGCGAGCTCGCGCTGCCCGGCCCCTCGGCGGGAGAAGAACGCCTGGATGAGGACCTCGAAACCACCGTCTACCGGCTGGTTCAGGAGGCGCTCACGAACGTCGCCAAGCACGCCGGGGCGAACAGGGTGCGCGTGGCTGTCAGCGAGTCCGCACCGCGCGATCTGCTGGTCGAGGTCGCCAGCGACGACGGCGCCGGCTTTGACCCCGACGCTGGGAGCCACGGATTCGGGCTGGCGGGGATGCACGAGCGAGTGGATCTCGCCGACGGCACGTTGAGCGTCGACTCGGCGAGGCAGGGCACCCTTGTCAGGGCCTGCCTACCGGCACGCCACCGCGGCCAGGCTGGTGGTCCTGTGCAACGGTCAGGTTCTGAGCAGGCCGCGTCCAGCGCATAGCGCACCAGTTCGGCCCGCGTGGTGAGCCCGAGCTTCCCATGGATGCGCGCGCGGTGGGTCTCCACCGTACGCGGGGAGAGGTGCAGCTTGCCGGGCTATCCAACGCTGGTGTGGCCGAGCGCGATCAGGCGCAGAACCTCGACCTCGCGCGCGGTCAGCTTGTCCTCGGTGAGCGCCTGGTGCAGCGCGTCCAACCCGGCGGTGATCCCGTGGGCTGACGTACTCCTCGCCACGCGCGGCAGCGCGTACCGCCTGAGGCAGCTCCTCATCGGCGAGCGCCTTCACCACAAACCCTATTGCGCCGGCAGCGAACGCGCGCTGCGCGAATGCCGGGCTGTCCTGCATTGTCATCACGACGATCTGTGTCTCTGGCACCCGTTCGCGCAACTGGCTGAGGGGCTTCGATCGCCAGACCCGTCGGGCATGTTGAGATCGAGCACGAGCACATGCGGCTGGTGAGCATGAACGTTGCGCATAACGGACGCCAGGTCATCGGCTTCGGCGATCACCTCCACACCGTCCTCGCCGTCGAGCAGCAGCCGCAGAGTGCGGCGCATCATCGTGTGGTCGTCTGCCAGGACCACTCGGATCGGCGACGCGGCGTAGACGGCCGATCCGGTTCCAGGGGTGGGCGCTAGGTGCAGATGTGTGGACATAGTTTCAAGCTAGCCCTTGTGGGGAGTGCTATCTATCGGGTAAAGCACTCCGATTGGCTGTGGAAAAGCACTGATCTCCCGGGTCTCGTTCTCACGCGATGGCCACGCTCTGCTCCGTCTGCGCGGTCGGCATGCTGACGTTGGAGCCTTGTAGTACGACCTTCAGGGCGCCCGAGTTGGCCGCGTCGGCAAATGTGTCGTAGGCGGCCATCGTCTCGCCGAGCGGGAAACGGTGGGT